>CP058414.1:1102500-2366892 GCA_013391845.1 Pseudoalteromonas shioyasakiensis | reverse complement strand
ATGTTGCAAGAGTAAATCTAATAACTCATCAACTTTTTTCGCCGTACCCACACCAATGGTGTCACCTAGGCTAATTTCGTAACAACCAAGCTCGAGTAATCGCTCTGATACTTTTAATACATCATTGTAGTCGACATCACCTTGATATGGGCAACCCATAACGCAGCTAACGTAGCCTCTAACACGAATGTTATTCGCTTTGGCAAAATCCATGACATCTTTAAAGCGATCAATACTTTCATCAATAGAGCAGTTGATGTTCTTTTGACAAAACGCTTCGCTTGCAGCTGTAAAGATAGCAAATTCTTGTATGTCGACTTGTTTAGCTGCTTCTGCACCACGTAAATTCGGGGTGAGGGCACTTAAATTAACGTCTGGTAAATTTAAAGCGCTTATTACATCGCTAGAATCAGCCATTTGTGGCACCCATTTAGGTGACACAAATGCGCCTGCTTCAATATCTTTAAGACCAGCTTCAGCTAGGGCGTTGATCAGTGCTACTTTATCTTGAGTACTAACGGCTGCTTCATTTTGTAAACCGTCTCTGGCGCCAACTTCTACAATGCGAACAAAATCAGGAAACTGTGCCATTACGCCTCCGGCTCTTCAACAATCGCTAGCATATCACCGTGACTCACCAGTTCACCTTCAGCAAAGCAATAGCTCGTTAATACGCCATCATGCGGGGCATTAAGGGTGTATTCCATTTTCATAGCTTCAATAATGACGACCGCATCACCTTTAGAAACAGTACTACCTACCTCAACTAAATGCTTAACAACAGTACCGTTGAGTGGCGCGGCAAGTGGTAGTGCATCACTTTCGTGCTCACTAATATAGTGTTTATCAATCAGCTCAAGCACCTTTTGTTGTGCTTTGTACATCACTGTGATGTGAGAGTCTGTTTGATTAATATGAGCAACAACTTTTTCGCCATTAACGACTAGGTTTGCAAGGCCATTTTCAACGTTGCCCGAAGTTGTATAGTCAACCCCGTCAAGGCTGATTCTAAAACCATCTGAGGTTTTAACCGCATGAACGTCTAGATCAACAAACGGAATCGTGGTTTTAGCGTCACTGTTTAGCATAAAGCCTGTTAATTGTTGCCATGGGCTGCTGCTTTCACCTTTTAGTTGATGTGCATACGCATAGGCTGCCACCACGGTTGCAATAACTGACTGTTGCTCGTTTTTAGCAACAAGGCGCTCACCTTGGTCTTCAATAAAGTGCGTATCGGGTGCACCTGCTTGAAAAGTAGGGTGGTTAGTAAGGTTATGTAAGAAATTAACGTTACAACTAAAACCTGCTAGGTGAAATTGCTCAAGTGCTCTCGATAAACGCCCCAGTGCTGCCTCGCGGTTATCGTCATGAACAATTAATTTAGCGATCATAGGGTCGTAGAACGGGCTAATTTCATCACCTGCTGCAATGCCTGTATCTATTCGTACAAATTCAGATTCGTTCGGTGTAAATAGGGCGTCAATGTGACCAGAACACGGAATAAAGTCATTGCTAGGATCTTCCGCATAAATACGCGCTTCAAAACTGTGGCCTTGTAGCTGAATATCAGCTTGGTTAAGAGGTAATGCTTGACCTGCCGCAATGTTGATTTGCCAATTCACCAAATCAACACCAGTTACCATTTCTGTTACTGGGTGCTCTACCTGTAAACGGGTGTTCATTTCCATGAAGAAGAATTCATCACCGCATAATAAAAACTCAACCGTACCTGCACCGCGATAGTTAATCGCTTGGGCACAACGTACCGCTGCTTCACCCATTTCTTTGCGAAGTGCATCAGATAAACCAGGTGCTGGGGCCTCTTCAATTACTTTTTGGTGACGTCGTTGTAAAGAACAGTCACGATCGCCTAAGTACACACAGTTACCATGACTATCGGCAAAAACTTGTACTTCAACATGGCGAGGTTTAGTGACATAGCGCTCTAGAAGTACTAAGTCGTTACCAAACCCGGCTTTAGCTTCACGTTTTGCGCCTTCAAGTGCACTGATAAAGTCTTTTGCGTGTTCAACAACTCGCATGCCTTTACCACCGCCACCAAAGGCTGCTTTGATTAGTACTGGATAACCAATTTTTTCAGCTTCTCCTTGTAAGAAATCAGTATCTTGATTGTCACCATAATAACCAGGCACTAAAGGCACATTTGCTTGGTGCATAATTTCTTTAGCACGGGTTTTTGAGCCCATGGCTTCAATGCTTGATGCTGGCGGGCCAATAAAAGCGATATCATTTTTTTCGCATGCTAGTGCAAAGTCACAGTTCTCAGATAAAAAACCATAACCAGGGTGAATACAATCAACATCTGCATGTTTAGCAACGTCGATGATTTTGTCTGCTACTAGGTATGAATCTTTACTTGGTGCAGGGCCAATGTGATACGCCTCATCAGCTAGCTTTACATGCTGAGCATGTTTATCCGCATCTGAGTACACAGCGACCGTCGTTAAGCCCATTTGTTTAGCTGTACGCATAACACGGCAGGCAATTTCACCACGGTTGGCAACGAGAATTTTTTTCAATGATTTTGTTGTCATAATGGTTCCTATTTCTGCCAGTTAGGGGCACGTTTTTCAAAAAAAGCAGTGAGACCTTCTTGGCCTTCTTCAGATACACGAATGCGTGCAATGCGCTCAGCGGTTAATTCAATAAGTGCATCATCAATTTCTTTACCTGCGACATCATTAATAAGCTGCTTCGCTGCTTTGACAGCGACAGGGCCATTGTTAACCAGACTTTGTAAGTGTTTGTCGAGGGCTGTTTGTAAATCGCCAGTGACCTGGTGAATTAAACCAAGTTGCTTAGCCGTGTGAGCGTCAAATATCTCTGCCGTTAAAAAATAACGACGTGCAGCGCGCTCACCAATGGCTTTAATAACATAAGGGCTGATAACTGCAGGAACGAGACCTAGCTTTACTTCACTTAGGCAAAATTGTGCATCGTCTTGACATATAGCTATATCACAACAGGCAATTAAGCCTAATGCACCGCCAAAGGCTGCACCTTGCACTGCACAAACCGTTGGGTGAGGGCTTGTAGCAAGTACTTTCATAAGCTTAGCGAGCTGCATTGAATCCGCTAAGTTTTCAGCAAAGTCATTGCCAGCCATAGATTTCATCCAGTTTAAATCAGCGCCAGCAGAGAAATGCTTACCTTCGGTTTTAAGAACCAGTGCGCGCACATCACAGCTATTTGCATGTTCAATTAAACGGATCAGCTCACTGATGACTTCTTCGTTAAATGCATTGTGTTTTTCAGGGCGACTTAGTACCAGCACAGCCACATTTGATTTTGTTATTTCGAGTGTTACTGACATAAGGCCTCCATTACATTCTAAATACGCCGAACTGTGAATCGCGCTCTGGTGCATTTTTAGCTGCGCTTAAGGCAAGCCCTAATACATTGCGAGTATCAGCAGGATCGATAATGCCATCATCCCAAAGGCGGGCACTGGCGTAATATGGATGACCTTGTTTTTCGTATTGCTCGATAATTGGCTTTTTAAACTCGCTGACTTGCTCATCAGTCATGCTTTCGCCTTTACGGGCTAAACCGTCTTGTTTAACTTGTGCAAGAACACCAGCAGCTTGTTCACCACCCATCACAGAGATACGGGCATTTGGCCACATCCACATCATGGTTGGTTCAAACGCGCGGCCACACATACCGTAGTTACCTGCACCATACGAGCCACCAATTAACACGGTGAATTTTGGCACATCAGCACATGAAACAGCGGTTACCATTTTTGCACCATGTTTGGCGATGCCTTCGGCTTCGTATTTTTTACCAACCATAAAGCCAGTAATGTTTTGTAAAAACACCAAAGGGATTTTGCGTTGTGCACATAACTGTATAAAGTGCGCGCCTTTTTGCGCTGATTCACTGAATAAAATGCCGTTGTTGGCAACAATACCCACAGGGTGACCAAATATTTTTGCAAAGCCGGTTACTAAGGTTTCGCCAAAATAGCGTTTAAATTCATCAAATGATGAATCATCAACAACACGGGCAATCACTTCGCGGACATCAAATGGTTTTTTAAGGTCGGTACCAACAATGCCGTAAATTTCGTTAATGTCGTAACGCGGTGGTTTAACATCATCAAGTAAGGGTGCAGTAGGGCGCTGATAGTTAATTCGTTCGATACATTGGCGCGCGATAGAAAGTGCATGAGTATCGTTTTCAGCATAGTGGTCGGCAACACCTGATGTTTTACAGTGAACATCAGCACCACCCAGCTCTTCAGCACTCACTTCTTCACCTGTAGCCGCTTTAACCAGTGGCGGACCTGCTAAGAAAATTGTACCTTGTTCTTTTACGATAATACTTTCATCAGCCATAGCCGGTACATATGCTCCACCTGCGGTACATAAACCCATTACGACCGCTATTTGTGGAATGCCTTTACCAGACATACGTGCCTGATTGTAGAAAATACGGCCAAAGTGTAATTTATCTGGAAATACATCATCTTGTTCAGGCAGGTTTGCACCGCCTGAATCAACTAAATAAATACACGGTAAATGACAACGTTCTGCGATATCTTGTGCACGTAGATGTTTTTTCACCGTTAGTGGAAAGTATGTACCGCCTTTTACCGTTGCATCATTGGCGATGATCATACATTCAACGCCTTTCACACGACCAATACCGGCAACAACACCCGCACATGGAATAGCTTGTTCGTACACACCAAAGGCAGCAAATTGAGAAATCTCTAAAAATGGCGAGCCTTCATCAAGTAGCGTTTCAATTCGGTCACGAACAAACAACTTACCACGACCTTGGTGTCGCTCAATCAGGGCAGGGCCACCGCCTAAACGGATATCAGCGACTTTTTCACGTAAATCACCTACGAGAGCGGCCATGTTGTTGTGATTTTGCAAAAATTGCGGATCGTGTGGATTTACACTCGATTTTAAAATCGTCATAACAAGGTCCTATCGGCTTTCAGTGAATAATTCGCGGCCAATTAGCATGCGGCGGATTTCAGATGTACCTGCGCCAATTTCATATAGTTTTGCATCACGTAATAAACGACCTGTCGCATATTCGTTGATATAACCATTACCACCTAAGATTTGGATAGCATCAAGCGCCATTTTAGTCGCAAGCTCTGCCGCATATAAAATCGCACCAGCAGCATCTTTACGTGTTGTTTCACCGCGGTCACAGGCACGCGCTACCGTGTAAACATATGAACGAGCTGCATTCATTTGCGTGTACATGTCAGCGATTTTGCCTTGAATAAGCTGGAATTGACCAATTGGGCTATCAAATTGCTTACGCTCATGAATATAAGGAACAACAATGTCCATACATGCTTGCATAATGCCAAGCGGGCCAGCTGCTAGTACAACACGCTCATAATCAAGACCACTCATAAGTACTTTTACGCCTTCGTTTAAGTTACCTAGAATGTTTTCTGCTGGTACTTCACAGTTTTCGAACACTAATTCACAGGTGTTAGAGCCGCGCATCCCAAGCTTGTCTAGCTTTTGTGCTGTTGAGAATCCAGGCGTGTTACGCTCTACGATGAAAGCTGTAATCCCTTTAGGGCCGGCATTTAAGTCTGTTTTTGCATAGATAACAAAGGTATCGGCATCTGGACCATTAGTGATCCACATCTTGTTACCGTTAAGCACAAATACATCGCCTTTTTTCTCAGCTTTTAATTTCATTGAAACTACGTCAGAAACCCGCATTTGGCTCACTCATCGCAAGGGCACCAATGTGCTCACCACTGATTAGCTTAGGCAGGTATTTTTCTTTTTGTGCTTGAGTACCATTACGGTTAATTTGGTTAACACATAAGTTTGAATGAGCACCATAACTTAAACCAATCGATGCACTTGCACGGCTAATTTCTTCCATTGCAATGACATGTTCAAGGTAACCAAGGCCTGCACCGCCAAATTCTTCCGGCACTGTCATACCCAATAAACCCATTTCGCCAAGCTGTGGCCAAAGTTGATTAGGGAAGGCATTGTCTAAATCTGTTTGTTCCGCAAGCGGGGCAATTTCTTGGCTAGCAAAGCTATTAACGTGATCGCGGATCATGTCTGCTGTTTCGCCAAGTCCGAAGTTCATTTCTTTGTATAGTGAAATAGTGCTCATAATGTGTGTTCCTGTGAGAGTCTGTTGACGAGATTGTTGTCAGGTTATTCGTCTAAATTATTAAGGGTTTCACGACAGCGACGTTCTGCTGTAACCAATTCCATCAGTACGACTTTAATGTCGTCCATTTGTTGGCTTAGGTCCGCTTTTTTCTCTGCGATAAGGTCAAGCATAGTCACTAGCTGCTTAGCGCTTGATTTATCTGCGTCGTACAGTTCAAACAAACGGCCCGTTTCGGCCAAGGTAAAACCTAAGCGTTTACCGCGTAGAATAAGTTTTAGTCTTACTTTGTCGCGTTTTGAATAAATACGGGTTTGCCCATTGCGATCAGGTGAGATCAGCCCTTGGTCTTCATAAAAGCGGATAGAGCGGGTTGTAATATCAAATTCTTTTGCTAGTTCGCTGATACTAAACGTTTGCTCATTGCTAGCAGGTTCAACTGCTGCGCTTTCGAAGTTTGTTTGATTGTCTTGTTTCATGATTTATTTACCTCATTCGAATAACACCAATATAAGTGAAGTTTACGTAAAGGTAAAGGGTGATTTGGGGGTTATACTTTAGACTTATAAAGATAACTGGTTGGATTTGTTGAAAAGCCTAATTTATCTAGCCTTGTAAGCAGATGTTCGATTTTTAATACAACAAAATACAGATAAGTTTACAGTTTTAGCGACCGCAAAAAAGTTGATTTTAGATTTACGTTGGCGTAAACGTAAATATTATGTATGCTGAATTAAATCGAATTTAAACTATAACAAATTAACTGTTTGGTTACACATGATTTGAACACATGATGATAACCACTTACATGGAGCCAATTATGACTACTGAAGCCGTTGTTATTGTTGCCGCAAAACGTACCCCTATGGGTGGTTTTATGGGCGCACTAAGTGGTGCACACGCAACTGATTTAGGTGCTACAGCTATTAAAAGTAGCTTAGAGCAAGCCGGTTTATCAGCCGATAAGATTGATGAAGTAATTATGGGTTGTGTATTACCAGCTGGTCTTGGTCAAGCACCTGCGCGCCAAGCGATGTTAAAAGCGGGCCTTAATCAAGGTACTGGTGCAACAACAATTAATAAAGTGTGTGGCTCTGGCTTAAAGGCTGCGATGTTTGCCCATGACTTAATTAAATCAGGCTCTATCAACTCAGCGGTTGCTGGTGGCATGGAGAGCATGAGCAACGCGCCTTATATGTTACCGAATGCACGTTCAGGTATGCGTATGGGTCATGGTGAAGTAAAAGATCACATGATGTGTGATGGCCTTGAAGATGCTTACGATAACAAAGCAATGGGTTGTTTTGCTCAAGACACTGCCGATCAGTATTCAATTGGTCGTGAACAAATGGATAATTTTGCACTTAGCTCACTGACTAAAGCAAACAGCGCGATTGAAACCGGCGCATTTGCGAACGAGATTGCAGCGCATACTATTTCTACGCGTAAAGGTGATGTGACTGTTGCGATTGATGAGCAACCAGGTAATGCACGTCCTGATAAAATCCCTGGTTTACGTCCTGCATTCAAAAAAGACGGCACTATCACAGCTGCAAACTCTTCATCAATTTCTGATGGTGCAGCAGCGCTTGTGTTAATGCGTGAATCAGATGCTAAAGCACAAGGTTTAACACCACTTTGTCGTATCGTTGCTCACAGCACACATTCACAAGCACCTAGCGAATTTACGCTAGCACCGGTTGGCGCTATGCAATCGCTTTTAGAAAAAGCAGGTTGGTCTGTTAATGATGTTGATTTATGGGAAATCAATGAAGCCTTTGCGATGGTGACTATGCTTGCAATTAACGAGTTAAAACTTGATGAAAGCAAAGTAAATGTCAATGGCGGTGCCTGTGCACTCGGCCACCCAATTGGTGCCAGTGGCGCGCGTATCTTAGTAACGTTAATTCATGCATTAAAGAATCGTGGTCTTAGCAAAGGTGTTGCCTCACTGTGTATCGGTGGTGGTGAAGCTGTTGCTATGGCAGTCGAAGCAATTTAATTACGTTTTCGAACTTAATCTCTCACAGCCGCAACGTATTTTAAAAACTATCATGTTGCGGCCTCTTTATACCCACTGGGGAGGAGTGCCTCATGCACCAAGTACCTTTATTTATCAACGGCGAATTTACCCAATCAAGTTCAACGCAGCTGATTGATGTTATCAATCCTGCAAACCAAGAAGTGTTAGCTCAAGTTCCGTGTGCAACGGATGCAGAAATGAATGCAGCCATTGAATCTGCAAAAGAAACTTTTAAAACTTGGAAAGAAGTACCTATCTCTGAGCGTGCGCGCATTATGATGAAATACGCTGCACTGTTAAAAGAAAACCATGATGAGCTTGCGACGATTATTTGTCATGAGCTGGGTAAAACATTTGAAGATGCCAAAGGTGATGTTTGGCGTGGTATTGAAGTTGTTGAGCAAGCAGCCAATGCACCATCATTAATGATGGGCGAAACAATGGAAAACGTAGCCCGTAAAATCGATACTTACTCTTACATGCAGCCACTAGGTGTATGTGCGGGTATTACGCCATTTAACTTCCCTGCGATGATCCCATTATGGATGTTCCCACTGGCTATTGTGTGTGGTAACACCTTTATTCTGAAACCATCAGAGCAAGATCCATTAACACCAATGCGTTTAGCTGAACTATTTGTTGAAGCGGGTGCACCAAAAGGGGTGTTACAAGTTGTGCATGGAACAAAACCTCAAGTTGACCGTTTATTAGAAGATCCAGCAGTGCGCGCTATTTCATTTGTTGGTTCGTGTGGTGTTGGTGAATACATCTATTCAAAAGGCACTGCAAATCTTAAGCGTGTACAAGCCTGTGTAGGTGCAAAAAACCATATGGTTATTATGCCTGATGCGAGTAAAGCGCATGTTGTTAATAACTTAGTTGGCGCGTCAGTAGGTGCTGCAGGTCAGCGTTGTATGGGTATTTCGGTTGCTGTGTTTGTTGGTCAAGCAAAAGACTGGGTTGATGAAATTAAAGCAGGCTTTGAAAACGTACGCCCTGGTGTATGGGATGATGCTAACGCGGCTTACGGCCCACAAACATCAAAAGCAGCTAAAGATCGTATTTTATCACTTATCGCAAGTGGTAAAGCACAAGGTGCAACGTGCTTAATTGATGGCTCTGACTTTACTGTTGAAGGTTACGAGCAAGGTAACTGGGTTGGTCCAACGCTATTTACTGATGTAACAACCGAGATGGATTTATACAAAGAAGAGATCTTTGGTCCTGTATTGGCTTGTATGTTTGTAGATACTCTTGAGGAGGCGATTGAGCTTATCAATAACTCGCCGTACGGTAACGGTACTTCGTTATTCACATCAAGCGGCGCTGCTGCACGTAAATTCCAACATGAAATCGAAGTAGGTCAAGTTGGTATCAATGTGCCAATTCCTGTGCCACTACCGTTTTTCTCTTTCACAGGTTGGAAAGGCTCATTCTACGGTGATCAACACACCTATGGTAAGCAAGGTATTCGTTTTTACACAGAAACGAAAACAATTACTTCACGTTGGTTCGAGGATGATATCGCCTCAGGTCCTAACATGAGTATCAACCTTAAATAAGCCGTAATTAATTTACTGCTGAGCGAGCACACGCTCGCTCAAAGAACACACATTTAAACGACAACAATCGTTATTCACACAAGAATAAGACAACAAAATAGAGGTCTACTATGGACTTTAATTTAACCGAAGATCAGCAAGCGTTTGCTGAAACAGCCCGTCAGTTTGCAGAGTCTGAACTTGCTCCATACGCAGCTAAGTGGGACCAAGAACACATTTTCCCTAAAGACACGATAAAAGCAGCCGGTGAGCTTGGCTTTTGTGGTTTATATACCCCAGAAGAAGCGGGTGGCTTAGGTTTATCTCGCCTAGATTCAAGCATTATTTTTGAACAGCTTGCCATGGGTTGTACAGCAACGACCGCTATGTTGACCATTCATAATATGGCAACGTGGATGATTGCAAGCTTTGGTACTGATGAAGTTAAAGCCCAGTACTGTGAACAATTAGTGATGGGTGAGTTACTTGCTTCTTACTGTTTAACTGAGCCTGGCTCTGGCTCTGATGCGGCATCGCTAAAAACCAAAGCAGTAAAAGAGGGCGATGAGTATGTGATCTCAGGCTCTAAGATGTTTATCTCGGGTGCTGGTGAAACTGACTTACTCGTTGTTATGGCTCGCACTGGTGGCGAAGGCGCAGCAGGTATTTCGGCTTTTGTTGTTCCTGCTGACGCAGCGGGTATTGAATACGGTAAAGCTGAAGAAAAAATGGGCTGGAATGCCCAGCCAACACGCTTAATTAGTTTTGAAGGTGTAAGAGTTCCTGCGGCTAACTTATTAGGCCAAGAAGGCGAAGGCTTTAAGTTTGCAATGCAAGGCTTAGACGGGGGTCGTATTAATATTGCTACCTGTTCATTAGGTACAGCACAAGCAGCTCTTAATACTGCTCGCGAATACCTAAAAGAACGTGAGCAATTTGGTAAGCCATTAGCTGCTTTCCAAGCATTGCAGTTCAAAATTGCCGATATGAACACAGAACTTGTTGCGGCTCGTCAAATGGTTCGCTTAGCGGCATTTAAACTAGATACCGGTGATAGCGAAAAAACCACTTATTGTGCAATGGCAAAACGTTTTGCAACAGATGTTGGTTTTAAAGTCTGTGATGATGCACTGCAAATTCACGGTGGTTACGGTTACATCAAAGAATACCCATTAGAGCGTCATTTTAGAGACGTACGTGTGCATCAAATACTTGAAGGCACAAACGAAATCATGCGTGTGATTATCGCACGTCGTATCTTAGCCGAGTCAGCTGGCGACATTCTATAAGGAGCATACTATGTCTAATCCATCGATTGATTTAAATATTGAAGGTAACGTAGCGGTTTTAACCATGAACAACCCGCCAGCGAATACCTGGACACAAGATACATTAACAGCACTTAAAGAGACTGTGACTGAGCTAAATGCCAACAAAAATGTGTATGCATTAGTGATCACAGGTCAAGGTGAAAAGTTCTTTAGCGCTGGTGCCGATTTAAACGTGTTTGCCAGTGGTGACAAAGGTGTAGCTGCAACTATGTCAAAAGTGTTTGGTGATGCATTTGAAGCACTAACCAATTTCCGTGGCGTATCAATCGCGGCAATTAATGGTTATGCCATGGGCGGCGGCCTTGAAGTTGCACTTGCTTGTGATATTCGTATTGCCGAAGAGCAAGCACAAATGGCATTACCAGAAGCAAAAGTTGGCTTACTGCCATGTGCTGGTGGTACGCAAAATCTTGCATGGCTTGTAGGTGAAGGCTGGGCAAAACGCATGATCTTATGTGGCGAGCGCCTAAAAGCAGACAAAGCACGCGAGATAGGCCTTGTTGAAGAAGTGGTTGGCGCTGGCGAAAGTTTAGCTGCGGCAATGAAACTTGCTAACCAAGTTGGCGAGCAAAGTCCGGTTGCTGTTACTGCATGTAAAGAGCTTATTCAAAAAGGTCGCACGCAGCCAATGGCTCATGCTTTACCACTAGAGCGTGAGTTATTTGTACAATTATTTGATACGCAAGACCAAAAAGAAGGTGTGAATGCGTTCTTAGAAAAGCGTAAAGCTAATTGGGTAAATGGCTAATGACTAATGTAACACTACTAAATCATCAAGATGCGCCTGTGGTGTTTGAAACTGCTGAGGCCGCAAGTGGCCTCATTGCAATTGCTACACTCAATGCGCCAAAATCGTTAAACGCCTTAAATTACGACATGATCCAACTGCTTGAGCCTCAGCTTAGAAAATGGGCTGAAGATGACACTGTTGCCATGGTTATTTTAAAAGGTGCTGGCGAAAAAGCATTTTGTGCCGGTGGCGATGTAGTAAGCCTGCATAAAGCAATGAGCACGGGTGAGCCAGCTAATTACATCGAAGATTTTTTTACCCTTGAGTATAAATTAGACTATCTGATTCATTGCTATGAAAAACCAATTTTACTTTGGGGTAATGGCATTGTTATGGGTGGCGGCTTAGGTTTAATGGCAGGGGCAAGTCACCGCGTGGTAACAGAAACCTCTCGTATTGCAATGCCTGAGCTTACCATTGGTTTATACCCTGATGTTGGTGGCAGTTATTTCTTACATAAAATGCCTGAGCAAGTTGGTCTATTTTTAGGATTAACTGCAGCGTCTATCAATGCTGAAGATGCATTGTTTGTTAATCTTGCTGATCACTATGCAACTGCCGATAAATATGATGCTATGTTAACGGCTATCACTGATGAAAAGTGGGGCAAAACAGCTTCATTAAATCACGAAAAGCTGACTAAAATTTTAATCTCGATTGATAATATTTCAGGCCGCGTACCTAAAGGAAACGTAAAGGATAATCTTGAGGTTATTCAAAAGTTGGCTGAATTTGACTCATTGCAGGGCAAAATCGACTACATCCAAGGTTTAGATACCGAAGACAAATGGCTCACACGTGCGCAAAAGTCATTAGCGCATGGTTGTCCGCTTAGTTGTGCGCTGGTTGAACGTCAATTAGCAAACTCAAAAGAGATGACATTAGCACAGTGCTTCAAAATGGAACTAGGCATGTCGGTACGCTGTGGCGAAGTAGGCGAGTTCCAAGAAGGGGTCCGTGCGCTATTAATCGACAAAGACGGTGCACCTAACTGGCAGTTTAAATCGCTTAGCGATATCGACGAAGTAGTTGTAGATAGCTTCTTTACACCACGCTGGGATGAGCAAACTCATCCACTCAATTCGTTAACTTCATCTTAAGTCCAAGGGGTAAACAAATGGCTAAATTAACAATAGGATTTATTGGTTTAGGCAACATGGGTGGCCCGATGGCGGCAAACCTTGTTAATGCGGGTCACACAGTTCGTGTGTTTGACTTAAATAAAACAGCAGTAAGTGAACTTGCCGATAAAGGTGCAGTTGCTGCAAATGATGCGGCTGAGTGTGCCATTGGTGCAGATATATTTATCAGTATGCTTCCGGCAAGCAAGCATGTTAAGTCGCTTTACTTAGGTGAAACGGGTCTTATCAACTTACTTGATAGCAAAACCTTAGTCATTGACTGCTCAACCATTGACGCAGAGTCAGCGCGTCAGGTGGGCAGCGAACTTGCTCAAAAAGGCATTGATTTTGTTGATGCGCCGGTATCAGGTGGTGTTGCTGGTGCAACAGCAGGCACTTTAACCTTTATCGTTGGTGGTGAGCAAAGCCACTTTGAAAAAGCTAAGCTTGCTTTAGTTGATATGGGTAAAAACATCTTCCATGCTGGTGATATTGGCGCTGGCCAAGTGGCAAAAATATGTAACAACATGCTGCTAAGCATTTTAATGGCTGGTACTAGCGAAGCACTACAAATGGGCATTAACAACGGGCTTGATCCAAAAGTGTTAAGTGACATCATGACTGCAAGCTCTGGCCGTAACTGGACGCTTGAGCTTTACAATCCATGCCCTGGTGTAATGGAAACAGCACCAGCAAGTAATGATTATAAACCTGGCTTTATGGTTGATTTGATGGCAAAAGACTTAGGTCTTGCTATGGAAGCGGCTCAACAAAGTAATTCATCTACCCCAATGGGGTCAATGGCGAAGAATTTATACACTATGCTTCAGCATCAAGGTGCAGGTAGTGATGATTTTAGCGCTATTTTTAAATTATTCTCGAAGTAGGAGTTTGTTGTGGAAATTAAAAACAACAACATCGTAATTACAGGTGGTGCGCAAGGTTTAGGCTTTGCGATGGCCGAAAAATTTGCATCACTTGGTGCTAACATTGCACTTATAGATATGCAACAAGACGTACTTGATACTGCAGTATCTGCACTTTCTAAACATGGCACAAAAGTGATGGCTTATGCTGCCAATGTGACCGATGAAGACGCTGTTGTAGCAACGTTTAATACTATTAACAAAGACTTTGGCCATATCGGTGTGTTAATTAACAATGCAGGTATCTTACGCGATGGTATGTTTATTAAAGCGAAAGAAGGCAAAGTGGTTGATAAAATGTCGTTGGCTCAGTTTCAATCAGTGATTGATGTGAATCTTACCGGTGTATTTTTAGCAGGACGTGAAGCTGCGAGCCACATGATTGAGTCAGGCAAAGGTGGCGTTATCGTTAATATGTCTAGCGTTGCACGCGCTGGCAACATAGGCCAAACAAACTATGCTGCATCTAAAGCCGGTGTTGTTGCGATGACAACAGGTTGGGCGAAAGAGTTAGGTCGTTTTGGTATCCGTGTTGGTGCAATTGCACCAGGTGTTATTCGCACAGCAATGACAGATGCAATGAAACCAGAAGCAAAACAACGCATGATGGCGGTAACGCCTGTCGGTCGTTTTGGTGAAGCTGAAGAAATAGCTCAAACAGCACAATACATTGTAGAGAATGATTTCTTTACGGGTCGTGTTGTTGAAATTGATGGCGGTATTCGCCTTTAATTTTAATTGGTAACCCTTTACCAATTGAAAGTACCAAAACGGTAAGCCTAGCTTGCCGTTTTTTTATATTTAAAGTATTTTAAATTCATAATGATAAGGAGATTTTATGAATAGTGATGGCATTACAGTATCAATGAGCAAGGGAATTAAAGCTAACTTCAAACTGGGTGAACATTTAATTGAATACTGGGGTTCTGCTTACTCAGGTAAAGAAGTTCTGAAAGTAGACGGTGAATTAATAGCAGAATCACGTAACTTTAAAACAAAATCTGTTCATGAGTTTAATATTGATGGTAAATCCTGTCAGTTGTGTATAAGCGTTAAACCCTTCTTCAAGTTCTCAGCTGTTATATCATTAGAGTGTGAAGGTGAATTAGTACAACGCTACAGACTCACATACGGTAAAACACGAAAAGTCGCTTGGTATTTCAGGTATCTCGATCTCTTAGCATTTTTTGTTTTGGGATGGATATTCATGGCAGAAGTTATATCACTCAACGAGCTTATTTTACTTGCTGGCGCCATCTTAATTTTTTCAGAATTAGTCTTTAAAAATCATGGCTGGATCATCGAAGAGCAAAAGCCTTGTAATTAACTGTCTAGCATTCAATAATTAAGCGGTTAAATGCCGCTTAACTTTGAGAGATGCAGTGAATCCCAAACAAATCCGCAATTTTTATATCAATGAAGAACAGTCTGTTTATTTGCTGTCTCACCATGATGCTAAAAAGCACCGTCAATGGCTTAACATATGTATTAAACAACTTACCTTGCTTGGTTACAGTGACGTTGAATTAATTGGTTCTGGAGCGTTTGGATTTGTTTTTGCGGGTGTTGATGATGAAGGCTTACCTTGGGTATTTAAGTTTTCACGTATAACCCTTGCACAAAGTGTACGTGATCGCCTAGAAGACGAAGCCTACATGCTCTCGCAAGTTAATAACCCGCTGGTGCCCAAATTTTATGCTTTTGAACGCATTAAAAAGCAAGGTATTTTAATGATGGAGCGCGCTCTAGGTGAAGACTTAGAGAAAATATCCATCAAACAGGGGCGTTTTAGTGCAGCAAAAGTCATGGCGCTGGCTCTTAGGCTACGCAATGTGCTGGTAGATTTGCGTGAACACAAAAATGGTCTAAGTCCACAGCCAATTGTGCATGGCGATATTAAACCCTCTAATATTGTTTATGATGAACAAACCAATAAATTGTCGTTGGTAGACTGGGGCAGCTCTGTTTATGCACAAATAGACGCTGAAGGGAATCCGGTTGCCAGCAATTTTATGGATCTTATGTCTGCTGATATAAGCACCACGAATGCACGTATGGGTGATGTGTATTTTATTGGTGACGAGCAAATGTCAGGTGGACAATCATCGCCACGATTTGATGAACAAGGTGTTGCATCAACTCTTTATGCATTAGCCTCTGCTCAATCTTGCCGATTTGGTGCAGCGGTTATTCCGGCTACAAGCTTAAATTTACCTATGGAGCTTGCCCGAGTCATTGATGGTATGCTTTCAAAAAATAAGGCCACTCGCGATGGGGCGGGTGATTATTTTATGCGTAATATGCCTACAATGGCTAAAGCTTACCTACCTGAGCTACCTTGTAAAGTCATTCGCCCTTATATTCCTTATTGGTTTAGTGAGTTTGATGAGCACCCAGATACGGTGGTTTACAGCTCACGTAAGCAATTTTTAAGGCAAGCCGACCATAATCAACAATTACTTGATGTAAATGACGCTCAGCTCGATAGATACTACAAAGAGTTTTTATTTGATACCGGCGACACCGAAAAAGCTTTTCTGGCATCAATAAGCCGTTTAGCTAAATACCCGGTAGTAGGGGGCTTGAGCTTTCATTGGAAAGAAAACTCCCTGTTTGTTGAGTCTTCACTTATTCTGCATGATGAAACACTTGGCACTGCGTTTACCGATGCCATAAACAACACTGTGATGTTGGCGCAGGGAATTGAACAAAAAGGTCTCTTTAAATGTTGCCTGTTTGATGCACGTAAAACCATTCAGCTGGAACGGGATGGCACCGGTGCATTTAAGTTTGAGCATTTACCTGAGCTTGATTATGAAGTAATGGATTTACAAGCCTCAGACGTAACCAGACCGCATTCTTACTTTGAAGATGGTAAAGACCCAGATGAGCAGTTACAGCTCCCGAAAAAGGTCATTAAGTGCGTATTTGAGCTAAACCAAATACACCATACTGGCTGCATCATTTTTGAAGCCTTACCTGATAGGATGAAAATACATCATTACTATCGTTTGCTTGATGCCAGTAAAGAGCCTGAATTTAAACGCTTATTAAGCAAGCTTATGCAATATGCTGTCAATATCACTGATGTCGGTGTGGCAGGCTTTATGAAGCTACCTTACAAAAATACCCGTGAATTTGATTTGTGCACTAAACAGCCTGATGAGTTTTATCCGCGAGATCCAAAAAGAGTGTTAGACATCTGAGCCTTCTGCCTTTGGCTTATACATCGGCTAGTGAGAAAGACAAAATTGGCAACCACCTTTTCGTTCAAAATGGGTAACTGGGCACATATCAGAATGGGATTGTGAGTAGTACTTTCATTTACCATTTCCTTTTATAGGTGTTCGGTGGCTAGATTTGTGCTTTATAGAAGAAGTGGTAGACGTCAGAGGGAATCAATCTATAAAAGAGCATGATCATTCTCAGAGGTTAACTGAGCTTTTAGATAAGATAGGTTTATCTTACGAAAAAGGCAAAACAACTATAAGGGTTTGGGGATATCTTCCTAAGTGCCATGAGCTTTTTGATACAACCTAATAATTACATGTTTGAATTTATTTAAATAAAAATTACTAACAGTAATCTCAATAATAAGGAACATAACTGATGAATCAATTAACAGAGAAAAGGATTACTTGTCCTTATTGTGGTGAGCAAATAGAAATCTTGCTAGATCCAGCAGACTTGGATCAGCAGTACATCGAAGATTGTCAGGTTTGTTGTAAGCCAATAAACTTTTTAGTTTTTGAAAGCATAGATCAAGAGCTTTCAGTTACAGTATCAAGTGATGATGAAAGTAGTGGTTTTTCTAATTTTTAGAAATTAGATTGTAAGAATTCTAAGTTATGAAATATAAAACCTGCTAAATAGCAGGTTTATGAGTGATTGACTTTTACTTATGCTCTTCAATTATCTCAGTGATCCCTTCAGCTGAGAGTATCTCTATCCAATAGCCATCTGGGTCTTTAATAAAGGCTAAGCCTTTCATTGAGCCATCGTCAGGTTTTTTAACAAACTCAACATCGTATTTTGCAAAGCGCTCGCATGCTGCGTACACGTCTGGCACGCTAATACCGATATGACCAAAGCCTTTTGGTTCATCATTACCACTGTGGTAACCAGCAAAACTGTCGTCGTTTTCTGTGCCCCAATTATGTGTAAGCTCGATAAGAGCAGGGCGGCGAAATACCCACTGTGCTTTTTCTTTATCGCTGCCTGTTGGCATGTCTTGCTCATAACCTAAAAAGTACAGTGTAAACTCCATTTTAGGGAAGTCATATTTACCCAATAACTTCATGCCTAAAACGTTTTGGTAGAAATCTAAAGATGGCTTTGGATCTTTAATTCGCAACATTGTTTGTTGCATTACGTAATCTTGCGTTGCGTTTGCGATTTGTTCAGGTGACTCGTTGTAGTTAGACATACACATCCTTTTTAACTCAAATTACTGATGATGCAATCAGTCTAACATAATCAGGTTACCCTTAAATTAATAACAAATATTATTGACGTGTTTAGGTAGCACTTCAATTCTTAACTTACTAACTCACTCATATAAAAAAACCGCCCAACAGGCGGCTCATTTCAACTTATAGCATAAAACTTACAGCTTTTGTCGATCAATTACCCCAAGGGTTACTCGCATTTGAACGCTGCTTACGTGCTCGTGCTTGCTGCTTGGCTTCTTTTTTAGCATGAATGCGTTTGGCGTCGGTAAAACTTAACTCACAAGGATCACCTGGTTTTTGATCAGCAGGGATCACACGATCGCGAGGTGGCAATTCATAGTTTACATCATCAGGGCGTGGTAAGTTTTTAAGACGATACAAATAAAAGTTTTCTACTTTTTCTTGTGCCCATTGGGTTTTACGTAAAAACTTAACCGCAGATTTAACATCAGGATTATTTTTAAAGCAGTTTAGACGCATATAGGCGTGGAGTAATTCCCAGCCATATTGTTCGACAAGCTCTGTTACGACTTGCTCGATACCAACACCTTGCAGTGGGTTGTTGCTGAAAATTTCTTTATTACTCATTAGACTGTCCGGTATTACAAAACTAGGGTAAGTATAATTGCCTTTACCCTAGTTTTATAGCTAACTTGCTAAGAATGTTTGTTTTCGAGCTTATTCTTTGCAATTAACCACAACGCGGCCGCGAATTTCACCTTTTAGTAACGCTTCTGCATTTGCTATCGCTTGTGAAAGAGGAATTTCTTGCGATATGGTATCTAGGTATTGTGTTTCAACAAGCTCGCTTAAACGCTGCCATGCTTCAATGCGGTCTTCTTTAGGACGCATTACACTATCTATACCCATAAGGCTTATACCGCGAAGGATAAACGGCGCGACTGTTGCTGGGAAGTCCATGCCTTGTGCTAAACCACACGCTGTTACAACACCACCATATTTTATTGATGCACACACATTTGCAAGTGTGTGGCTACCTACTGAATCAATTGCACCAGCGAATTGTTCTTTAGCTAGTGGTTTGCCCGGTGACGAAAATTCATCACGCGATAAAACACGTTTTGCACCTAATTTTTCAAGGTGCTGTGCTTCATTCATGCGGCCTGTTGTAGCAACAACATCAAAGCCAAGCTTGTTTAATAAATAGATAGCAAAACTACCCACGCCACCATTACCACCAGTTACAAGGACTTCGCCACTTTGCGGCGTGATACCTTGTTTTTCTAAAGCAATAATACTTAGCATAGCTGTATAACCAGCTGTTCCTATTTGCATTGCTTGCTTTGGTGTTAAGTTAGCGGGTAGGGGGATCAGCCAATCACTACTCATTGATGCTTTTTCGCTAAGACCGCCTAGGTATTTTTCACCAACCCCAAAGCCATTTAATAATACTTTATCCCCTACTTTAAATTCATCACTGTTAGATTCGCTAACAGTGCCAGCAAGGTCGATGCCTGGGATCATTGGAAATGTTCTTACTACTGGGCCTTTACCAGTGATAGCTAAAGCGTCTTTGTAATTTAAGGTACTGTAGTCAACATCAATATTTACATCGTGCTGGTGGATATTTTCTACGGGAAAGTCTGTGTACTCGGCATGATAGCCTTGATCATCTTTGTTTATAACTACCGATTTTACTGATGTTGTCATGTTGACTCCTTTTAGACCGATCGTCTTTTAATGGTTAAAATAAAACCGTTTAAAACGGCTTTATAAAATTAAGCGTAAAAATTGTGCTGTATAAAGGGTAAGCGGTTCACTTGATTTATCAAGTTTAGAGCGCATTACTGCACCCTCCCAGCCAATCCAAAAAAATTCAGCAAGCATCTTACAATCTGATGCTTGGGGTATTTGTTTTAGCTTTTTAGCGTCAAGTAAGCACTGTTCAATTAATGCTTGCCAGCTATTGTAAGCCTTTTTGATGCGTTCAATCATGAAATCATCAAGGTAACTGAGTTCTTGGTTTAAATTGCCAATTAAGCACCCACGTGTAAATTCAAATTTTGCCATCCCTTGTTTAGCATCATTTGCAAACAGCACAATTCTCTCAAGAGGTGTTGTAGCTTCGTTTGTTAAATGGCGTTTTAACTTTGCTTGAAAATAATTGTCATAAGCATCGATGAGTGCTAAGCCAAAATCATTTTTACTTTTGAAATAATGATAAAAAGACCCTTTTGGCACTTGAGCCGATTTTAAAATTAAATCAATGCCTGTTGCGCTAAAGCCTTTTTCGGTCAATACAGCTAAGCCCGTATTAATTAATAGGGCACGAGTATCTGCATTTGAACGCGCTATTTTGGGTGGCCTGCCGCGACGGCTTGGCACTTTGCTATGTTTTTCCATGACGACTATATTAGACCGATCGGTTTTTAATATGCAAGAATTAATTTGACTAAATTGTAATCATCATAAATTTGTCATGATTACAATTTAAATGGGAACTTTGCTAAAAAAGTGTTGGTCATAATTTAGGAGGCTAAAAAGAGCTGTATCGTGTTTAGCTGAATTTAAGTGTATTTATAGGTCGTTTTAGATGAAGAGGTACGACCACTTAGTCATTTTAAATGTTAATTCATTTGAGCATCAGCATGTTAGTTATTGTCAAACTATTTAATTGTTTTTTGCCATTTGAATTTAACAGTTTTATTAACTATTCATTAAATGTAGATGTCAATTTCGCTACATATCTATAAATATAAAAGGTGAGGATATTACCTATGAAGAGACAGAAAAGAGATCGTTTAGAAAGAGCTCATTCTCAAGGTTATAAAGCAGGCTTGGCAGGCCGTTCAAAAGAACAATGCCCTTATCAACAAATCGACCCTAAATCTGAATGGTTGGGTGGCTGGCGAGAGGCCATTGAAAACCGTAATATGTTCAAAACTTAATATAGGCACCTTATTCACGCAAAAAAGCCCCATCAAGGGGCTTTTTTGTACCTGCTATTTTGTATCTTAAATTAAAGATTAAAACGCAGATGTATCTTGGAAAAGACCTACTTTTAGATCTTTTGCTTCATAAATAACGCGGCCATCGACTTCAACAGTACCATCAGCCATACCCATGAATAATTTACGTTTAATAACACGCTTCATGTCTAAACGGTAAGTTACTTTTTTAGCTGTTGGTAAGATTTGACCTGTGAATTTAACTTCACCTACACCAAGTGCACGACCAAGACCTGGACCACCAGACCAACCAAGGAAGAAACCAACTAATTGCCACATTGCATCTAGGCCTAGACAACCTGGCATTACCGGGTCACCTTTAAAGTGACAGTCGAAGAACCAAAGATCAGGGTTGATATCTAGTTCTGCAACGATCTGACCTTTACCGTGCTCACCACCGTCAGCAGTGATAGAGATAATGCGGTCCATCATTAGCATGTTGTCACTTGGTAAACGACAGTTGCCTTCACCGAACATTTCACCTTGACCACAAAGGACCAATTCTTCTTTTGTATAGCTGTTTTTAGGTTCCATAACTCTTATTCATCGCTTAGAAATTGCCCCGTACTTTAGCGTACACTTGTACGCTAAACAACTCGGAGCAGTTAATTTTTTGCTATTTTTCGCTTGTTTTATGACCATTTAATTAAAGTGTCGCTGATAAAGGGAGATAAAACCGCGCATTGTGAAGTAAAAATCATTATAATTGCTGTGATTCTTTAACCAGTCTAAAGGAAATTTATGATCCTTTTTGTAAACTCACTAACAGTGATTGATTTTTCTTACTTGTGTAATAAACGCGGCGCAGTTGGCGAGAGCTGGATTGTGGATTTAACTCTGCACGGTCAATTAAATGATGAGTCGATGGTCCTTGATTTTGGTTTAGTCAAAAAACAGATTAAGGGCATTATTGATAACTGTATCGACCATAAACTTGCTGTGCCTAACAGTCTAAACGGTTCAATTATAAAGCATGCTGATCACAGCGTGTTAGATTGTCACTTTGGTGATAATTACCACTTAGCTATGAGTGCTCCAAATCAAGCATTTTGTTTAATTGATGCTGATATTGTAGATGAAAAATCGGTAACTGAGTTTTTAATTAAAACTATTATGCCTGAGTTACCTAGCAACATTGAAAAGATTGAAATTAATTTATACCCAGAGCACAGCCAAAGCTTTTACTATCACTATAGTCACGGTCTTAAAAAGCACGATGGTAATTGTCAGCGTATTATTCATGGTCATCGCTCACAAATTGGTATTAGCCTTGATGGTATGGCTATGCCTCGCTTACAAAAAGAGTGGGCAGATAAATGGGAAGACATTTATTTAGCAACAGCTGAAGATGAAATTAATAAATCAGACCTTAAGCATGTAACAGCACAAGATAACGATGTATGTTTTGCTTATACATCACAGCAAGGCTATTTTGAAATGGCGATTGATAAGTCACGCTGCGACATTTTACCTTGCGATACTACGGTTGAGTGCATTGCAGACTACTTAAGTTCACAAGTTAAAAACCAATACCCTGAATCAGAAGTAAAAATTACAGCTTATGAAGGGGTTGGCAAGGGGTCTATAAGTTATGCGTAAAGGATTACTAATAGCAGCATTTGCAGGATTGTTTTCTTTAACTGCAAGTGCTGTTGAATTAAAAGGACATTTAACTCAAGGCGGTTTAGTAACAGGTCAAATTGAAGGCGCTAAAAGTGTTAGCTTCAATGGTGAGTCTCTTAAGCTTTCAACAAATGGTGAGTTTGTTTTCGGCTTTGGTCGTGATGCTAAGACAAATCATAGCCTTTCTTGGGTTGATAGTGCTGGTGTAAGCCACGAACAAGCAATTGTGATCACTAAGCGTGATTACAAAATTGATAAAATCACCGGTGTTGCAAAAAAATATGTTTCGCCCCCTAAAGAAGTGTCTGAACGTATTAGCCGTGAAGCTGTTGCTGTTCGTAAAGCTAGACAAGTTAATTCTGATTTACGTTATTTTTTAGATCCCGTTTATAAGCCTGCAGTTGGGCGAATTTCTGGTGTTTATGGTAGCCAGCGCTACTTTAATGGTGAACCACGTCGACCACACTTTGGATTAGACATTGCCAATAAAACGGGTAGTCCAGTGTATGCCCCAGTCAGCGGCACAGTGGTTTTTGCTGATGCTGACTTATATTACTCTGGTGGTACTTTAATTCTTGACCATGGCCATGGCGTTACCTCTACTTACATCCATTTAAGCAAATTAGATGTAAAAGTAGGGGATGAAATTAAGCGTGGCGATAAAATTGCTGAGATCGGCGCGACTGGTCGCGTAACTGGCCCTCATTTAGACTGGCGTTTTAATTGGAAGAATGAACGCCTTGATCCTGCGCTAATGATGCAAGATACATTAGCTAATAAAAAGTAGAGACTATGACACAACAAATCGATCGTGACGCTATTATTGCAAAGCGTATTGCTGACTCAACAACATCAGTAACAAAAACTGTTTTTCCTGGCCGTACCAACCACCACAATACTTTATTTGGCGGTGACGCGTTGGCGTGGATGGATGAAGTAGCGTTTATTGCTGCTACACGTTTTTGTCGTAAGCCACTTGTAACGATTTCGTCTGACCGTGTAGATTTTAAAGAAGCCATTCCGGCTGGTACATTCGCAGAGCTTATCTCTAAAGTTGTACATGTAGGTAATACCAGCCTTAAAGTAGACGTTGAAATCTTTTTAGAAAGAATGCACAAAGATGACAAGCACTTAGCTATTTCAGGTAGCTTTACGTTTGTTGCTGTTGATGATAACCACAGACCAACTCCGGTAGTTTGCGATAAAATGATTAACGGTTTCGAGTAAGACTTACTGTAAGTTTAAAGTGAATTAAGTACCTTCGGGTGCTTAATTTTTTACAACAAAAGAACACATCATACTATTTATGTTATATGAATCTATCAGCAAGGAACAAAATATGCAGCTATAAGTAATCAAAGGGGGGAGTGCGATGCGTTTAATATTACTGGTTATTTATATATTAATTATATTGTTGGCTTTTAATCAACTCGAAGGTTACCTGTTTGATTTAGCAGGCGCTTTGCGTGGCGTGCTGATTATATGTAGCTTATTACCTGCAATACTTTTATTGTTATGGAATAAAAAGCTTTCTTTTTGTTTAGTTTTTTTAAGTATTGGCTTAGTTTCTATTTCACTTTAAACCTTACTCATCATCTGAAGCTGTTAAAAATTCCGATATCAAAATCGCACAAGTAAATTTGCAATATAGCAATCCTAACTTAGCACAGATCATCGACAGTCAATTTTTAGGTACGCAAAATGATATCTTGGTACTGTTTGAGTTTAATGATACGCAGCGCCATGTGCTTGATGAACTCAACACGCAATATCATTTGTTTGGTTATGCTGAAGTTGAAGGGGCACCATTTGGCATTCTTGTTATCTCCAAGCTACCTATTGTGCAAAGGCAAATTAAACGCTTTGATAATCCTAAACTTGGCTATGTAAAACTTAGTTTCTTGTACAATAACATTATGTTAAATAGTGTTTTTTTTCATCCTCCATCACCTAGAACTCATACTTTATGGAGTCAGAGAAATAGTGTATTAAGTGAAGTTAGTAATGAAATTAAAAACTTGAAAGGGAGTTGGTTAGTTGCCGGTGATTTTAATACAGTACCTTGGTCACGGTACTTTATAAAGACTAAAAGCAGTTGCTTTAATCGCGCAGATTTTTATACAAGTTGGTCTTTCAATAATCAGCTAAGTGATTTAAAAGTTTTGGGTTTACCAATAGATCACTGCTTAGTGAGTGAAAACATTTCTTTATCTAATGTTGGTGTTAACTCAGTAAACGGCAGCGACCACAAACTGCTGCACTATGAACTCACATTTTCTACGCATTGATTAAATTTAAGGTGACTATTTTCAATTAATATATCAACCAGCATAGTTAGTTCAAAGTTATCCCAAGGTTTTGCGGTAATCATATTAGCTATATTATTGTTAAGTGCACTTTTAGAAGCTTCTAGCTCTGCATAGCCAGTAATCAAAAGGCGAGAGCAGTTCGGCTGTAGCAATTTAATATCCTCTAAAACAGCAAAACCACTGATTGCAGGCATAAGCAAATCACAAATGACTAAACTAATTGGGTTCTTTTTCGCATACTCAATTGCCGATAGAGGGTCGTTGAAACAAATTACATGGTTGTTAGTACCTAATAACCGTTTTAGCGACCTTAAAATTGCTTCATCATCATCGATGATTACAATGTTTTTTTTCATGAATGCGCTCCAAATAAGTGCTTCAAGTCATACAGCATATGTTTAAAGTTTCGTTTATGAGGGAATAGCCAAAAGGCTCTGTTTGAATACATAAGTGCTTTTGAATACTGACCAAGTTCACGGTAGAACTCGCCATAGCATTCACTTAATCGTGCTTTAATTTTTTTTCGTTCATTGTTTGATACAACAGATTGGTTACGATTAATAATTTCGACCATCGCTGCTAATCTATTTTCTCTATTTGATGTTATAGAGTTAGCACGCATTAGATAGTGCATTGCACACAGGGTTGAATAACCTACATAACCTTTTTTAGCTATTTTTAACCAGCAATCTAAATCGGTAGCGCTACTTAACTTATTATCAAAACCACCCACCTCAACAATGGCAGAGCGCTTAACCATGACCGACGAAGTGCCAACAATGTTGGTGGTGATCATTTGGCTTATTGGATTATCAAGAAATTGGAAGTCTGTGTTTTCTTCGTTGCATTTAAACTCAGGCCAGTAATCAAAACAGCCAATTATATCTTCGTTCTTTTCATTAAAATGCATGTAGTCAGTAAAACTTAACACGCAATCTGGGTGTTTTTTATGAAATGATAACTGAGCTGCAAGTTTATCTGCTGACCAATAATCATCGGCATCTAAAAAAGCTAAGTACTCTGACTTTGCTTGCGTAATTGCCAGGTTACGAGCAGCGACAACCCCTTTTCTTTGTTGGCTAAAGATGCGTACTTCACTTTTGTCAGCAGCTAGTTGCTCAAGGTATTCTTTGCTGCCATCTGTAGAGCCATCATCAACAATAATGATTTCAAAATTTACATTTTTTTGCTGGTAAATGCTGTTAATACACGTATCTAGATACTGCAAACAGTTGTAGTTGGGAATGATAATACTGACTTGGCTGTTCATAATATGCTCCAAAAGCATTAATTTACGTATTGAAGGATACGCAATTTAAAAGCCAGCTTTAAATCTGTATTTTCTGTTAAATTACTCAGCCTTTTCTCTTTGTGCGTTGCATTTTGCAAATCTTCGGTAATTTTTTATCTCAATTCGGGAATATTTCGGTTTTTTTGCTGGGTATGGAACTTGCCATAGCTCTTATAACAGTTTTTATAGGAGCGTTTTTATGAAGCACATTGCTATTTTGGTCCCAAGCTTTCCGATTGCATCTGAAACATTTGTTGTTACGGAAATTAAAGCTCTTTTAAATGCAGGGCATAAGGTGACAGTTCTTACATTTGAAAAAACCAGTGTGTTGATTAACTTAACCAGTGTCATTGAAGTTAAAAAAATCACTAAACCTGCGTTTAAATTGATCTTACCTTCTATGTTTAACATTTATAAGTTAGCAAGGGCAACGCATACTGCAGCTCAATTTAAATCAATTTCAACACAATCATTACTTGCGTATGGTTATCAAATTGCACGCTATATAAAAGCAGCAAAGATAGACCATTTACATTGTCATTTTATGCATGGCCCACTTGCATACGGCATCGTTGCAGCAAAACTATCAGGCATTACCGTGTCTTCTATTGGCCACGGTCATGATGTTTACGTTAACAACGCAGATTTAAAACCAAAACTAGCACTTTGTGATTTTTCGATTGCTGTTTGTGAAGAAATGGCTATGCAATTTAAGCGCTTTTCAAAGAGCAATGTTAAATTGCTGCATTGCGGTATCGATACCAGCCAATTTAAATTTGAACCATCTTCACTAAATGAATCTGTTCGGTTGATTTTCATTGGCCGCCTTGTCGAAAAGAAAGGTCTTCAATTTCTTTTACCCGCAATTAAGCATATTCCAAAAGAGTTTGGTATTACCCTCGATATAGTAGGGGACGGTCCAATGCTGAACGATTTAATGTACATGGCTGAAGAGTTAGGTATTCGTAAATATATACGCTTTCTAGGTGAAAAACCTCATGACTGGGTTAGTTCAAACCTGATTTTCTACTCAGCCCTTATTGCGCCTTTTTGCGTCGCAGAGAATGGCGACCGTGATACAGGCCCGTTAGTTTTAAAAGAAGCCATGGCTTGTGGCCTTCCTGTTCTCACTACCACGTTAATGGGAGCAAACGAAATTGTAACCCCAAGTGTTGGTATGAAATGTATGCCAGGTAGTATCTCCGGGCTTAGCAAAATGCTTTATAAATTTCACCAATTATCTCCACATAAGCGTTACCTACTTGGTCAAAATGCTAAGCAACATGTTAACGAGCGTTACAACGCAGTTAAGCAAGCTCAGCAACTTTCCAAATGGGTTGAATCTTTATAGGGAGGTTTTATGAGTAACTTAAAACAAATCGTTTACTTTGCTTTAGCAATATTTGCTGTTAAAGGTTTTGGCTTTTTGCTTTTACCAATAACTACACGCTTTTTAGAAAAAAGCGAATTTGGTGAGCTGAACTTTTTGGTGACCATGTCGGCGCTATGTTCTTTAGTGGTTTCGCTTGGTTTACCTGAGCTACTGCTAAAACAACAGTATCCATCTTTTCGTGAAAAAATGGCGTTATTTAGAGACTCTCTGGTATTAACAATCTGTTTTAGTGCGCTTTTTTTAGGCTGTAGCTTTATATTTAGCGAGCAAATTATTGCAACCTTACCTGCGCAAATAAAGGTGATTGATTTTAGGTTACTTATTTTAAATTTAACTTTTGCCTCGGTACTTGCTATCCCGTACACCTACTACCGTTTATTTGGCTACGCGCAAAAATATTGCTTTTTTAGTATTGCGCATACGGTCATGCAAACTTGCTTAACGGTCACTTTGTTAGTACTTGGCCTTAGTGTAACTGGTGTAATGATTTCTGGTGTGGTGTGTACCTTTATGATTATGTTAGTCACTTTGAGTGATATGCGACACGTACTTAAAGTGAGCTATTCACGTTTTAGCTGGAGAATAGAAAAATCACAGACGTTATTTTTAACATCAATTATCGCGTCAGGATTGTTTGTTTATGTAGGGAATGGTGCCGAGAACTGGTTCATTGTTGCACGGTTCAACGAGAGTGTTTTAGCAAGTTATTACGTCGCAGCACAATTCGCCATTATAACTTCATTTACCTTTGAGCCAATCCGACTTTGGTGGTTTGCTAAGCGCTTCAGCTTAATTAAGCAAGATAAAATACAATACCAAAATTATGCAATCATCTCGTTAAATGCAGGCTTAGCTATGTGTGTTTTAATGAGTTTACTGGCACCCATCGCTCTAAACTCTGTACTTCCTGCTGAATACCATGGCAAAGATAGCTGGCTGATTTTATTAATTATTGTTGTTGCCATACGCCATCACAGCGATATTTTTAATATAGGTTGCTACATGCACAAGAATGGTGTGTTTGTATCCTTAATTAACTTTATCACAGCGCTTTTAGGCCTAAGTCTACTGTATTTTTTAGTGCCCAACTTTGGAGTTGAAGGCGCAATTTTGTCGTTAATTATTATGCAAAGCTTTAAATTAGTTTGCCTTTACTCAGTTAGTCAATATTTAGAACCTCTAAATCTAAATTTTGCTGCATTAATTCCAAGCTGGTTAGCATTGGCCTCTATAACGTTTATCACATTACAGTTTAACGAGCTTAGTTATGCTAAATGGGTGGTGTGTTTAATTTATTTAGTTGGCCTAGTATTTCAATATAAATCTTTGATTAAGCATGTAATTACAAGCTTAATGAAGGAGCATCACTATGCTCAATTACTATAAACAAAATCAGTTATTCATTAATGGCATTTTAGTAACCTTACTTGTGGTTGTTACCTATGCCATTTTGGGCCCGATAGCAGTTTTTGCATTGCTGCTATTACCTTTTGCCGCTTTCACTGCAGTAAAGGTAAGTGTGGCTTTTATAATTTTGTTTATTTTATTTAGCTATTTTAGATTACACGAAGCTTTTCCTTTTTTAATGCCTTTTAAAATTCCCAAGCTACTTGCGCTTGCATCATTATTGGGAATAGCTTGGCACCTTTTTATCTCACAAAAATTAAAGCCGCATTGGCATACTAATCATCTGATTTTTTTTGCTTGGTTTATTTGGCTCACTATCTGTGTTTTTAGTGCCTCAAACCGCGGTTTAGCGATGGAGTACTGGTCAGGTGTACTAACAAAAGTACTCATTATGGTATTTGCAATCTCGTGGTGGATGAGCACATTAAAGCATTTTAATTTGGTTAGAATTGGCATCATGATCTCAGGTGCCGCCATTGCCTCAGTTGCCCTGAGTAATAAAATGAACGGTATTGGCCTAGTAGAAGGTACTCGCGTCACTATTTCGCGAGAACTTCGCTCGCAGCTTGGTGATCCTAACGATTTATCACTTGTAATGATGTTTCCCGTGTCTTTTTTAGCTGCTGAAGTATTTGATTCAAGTGCCCATAAATTTAGACGCATCATTGCATTTATTTGCTTAGTTATTGCAATTAGCGGTGTTATTGCCACGCAAAGCCGAGGTGGTTTACTTGGCATTGCTGCTGTACTTAGTTTCTTTATTTATCAAAAAGTTAAAAATCCGGTAGTTGTAGGCTGTATTGGAGCTGTGGGCATGTTAGCCATGGTTGCTTTTGCAGGTATTGCAGACAGACAAAGTGGCGGTTCTCATGAGGGCGGTGTTGATGAATCTGCTATGGGCCGTATTTACGCATGGCAAGCTGCAATCAATATGGCAATACATAATCCATTAACTGGGGTTGGGGTTAATAACTTTGTCGTTAATTACTATTTCTACAGCCCACATTGGGATGGCAAGAATCATGCAGTACACAGTACGTGGTTTCAGGTATTAGGTGAAACAGGCATCGTAGGAATATGCATTTTTGTATTAGTGATTGCCTGTATTTATCGCACCTTGAACCGTGTGTTCTTAATGAATAAACAGATTAATGACAAACAAATAGATGTAAATGCGAAAGCTCTAAAGGGCGGCCTAATTGGCTTTATGGTGTCAGGCACCTTTTTAACTCAGGCATTTACATGGCCTATTTATATCATTCTTGCTTTAACTATTGCATTAGAAAAGCTTGTAATTGATAGACAAAGGGAGAGCTCACATGAGTGAAAATATTAAACAATGGCTTAAATCAAGTGACAGCCCATTTGCAAAATCACTTTTTCAATTTGCGAAATCGATTCGCAATCCGCAAATGTGGGTTATCCCAGGTATTCATTCATTTATATATAAATTACATTTATTGGTTAAAACAGTAGTGAGTGAGCTAGGGCGCATTTTTTATTACACACCACTATTTAAAAGCCAAATCAAGGGCTCAAAAGCAAATTTATACCTATATTCTGGTATGCCGCAAATTTTAGGAAAACTTGAAATTAGCTGTAATGACAACACACGAATTAGTGGCATCAGTACTTTTTGTGGGCGTAGTCATGGTAATAACACACCCAAACTTATAATTGGCAGTAATGTAGATATTGGTTGGCAGAATGCGTTTTCTGTTGGTCGAAAAATCGTTTTAGAAGATGATGTTCGCCTTGCAGGTCGGGTATTTTTAGCTGGTTTTCCTGGTCACCCTCTAAACTCTGAAAGACGTGCTCTTGGTGAGCCTGATGATGAATGCCAAGTTGGCGATATCATTATCAAACAAGGCGCTTGGATAGGCACCGGCGCAACTGTGCTTGCAGGTGTAACAATAGGCGAGGGTGCTATAGTTGCTGCAAGCGCTGTAGTTACTAAAGATGTGCCAGCAAATACTATTGTTGCTGGCAATCCAGCTAAAACTGTTAAACAGCTGGAGGATTCGCTATGAAGTTTATTGTATTCGGCGAAGACTGGCAAAGTCACCCAAGTAGTACACAGCACCTATTTAAACAACTAGCAAAACAACATCAGGTTATTTGGATTAACTCGATTGGTATGCGAAAACCAACATTTCGCTTGATTGATGTGAAACGAGTTTTTAATAAATTAAAAAGCCTTTTTTTATCAAAGCCCTCAAGACCGAAAACGACGACAACCAAAACTGGCCAGAACATTAATTTAACAGCTCACACATTAGCGGTTTTACCTTGGCACGATAGCGTAATAGTAAGGCTATTTAATAAATGGATTTTTAATCGAAAAGGTTTCATAGATGATGAGCCAATAGTTTATTGGCTTAGTGTGCCTACTGCAATTAGTCTAATCTCACCGCGAGCGCAGGATAAAGTCATTTATTATTGTGGTGATGACTTCTCTGCACTTGCGGGGGTTGATCATAAAATGGTCGCGCCTTTTGAAAGTGACCTTATCGAAAAAGCTGACACCATCTATGTTGTGAGTGAGTTTCTTGCCAACAAAATGCCGAAATCTAAAGTTAAAATGCTTTCTCATGGTGTCGATTTAGAGCTTTTTACCACGCAAACCACAAAAGCCGTTGAACTTGAGCAAATAAGCAAACCAATTATTGGTTTCTATGGCTCCTTAAATGCGTGGCTTGATAAAGCCTTATTATTAAAACTAGCCAAAGAGAGACCTATGTATCAATTAGTATTGATAGGCCACATAGTAGAAAACTTCTCTGAGCTACTAAAGTTAGACAATGTAACCCATATACAAGCTGTAGAGCATGATCGCTTAGCTTCATTTTCACAGCATTGGCAGGTGTCAATTTTACCGTTTGTTGATAATGAACAGATCAGGGCCTGTGATCCACTTAAATTAAAAGAATACATAGCCACAGGCACACCGATTGTCACGACACGCTTTGCTGCGGTTAATCCGTACCAAGAGACCATATTAATAGCAGACAACCACCAGGGCTTTATTGAGCGTGTCGACTATGCTGTAAGCCTAAGTAAATCAAACAACTTGAATTGGCGAGCAAACCAATCTCGGCAGGCAAGTGATCATAGCTGGCAAGCAAAAGCCAAGCTAGTCTGTAAACAACTTAGGTTTTGCTAAATAAACCTTTCTACCCAAAGCCGCATCTTGTATCGATACAAGATGCGGCTTTTTTCATTTTGGCTCACTAACTGCAATTAACTAACTATCTATAGAAATTTCGGTTGTTTTTATCAATTTGCAAATTAAAACCGAGCAATTTCGCAAAATGCAAAGCAAAAGGTAAAGTATGTTAGTTAAAGAGCAGATCAAACGGTTAATTTATTTAGGGCTTTATGCGCTTTACACGCGTATTAAGCTCTTTATTATTCCGTTTTGCATTGTGCCAATCGTCGTCATTGCGCTTGGCTTATCTGCGCAAAAACAATATACCAATCACGCCACCATCTTAATTGAAGAGTCTGCACTACTTAATCCTTACTTAGATGATCTGTCTTTCTCGTTTCAGCTTTCTGATCGTATGGCAGCGCTGCGTACCTTAGTTATCAGTCGTAAGGTACTTATTGCAGTAGCAAAAGAAACCCAATTAATAGCTGAAGATGCTACGCCAAAACAAGTTGAAGAAATCCATCAAAAACTATCTAAAGCGTTATCACTTTCGTTAATTGGCGATGAGCTGGTCCGCATTAACTTTATTTGGCATGACCAATCACAAATGAAGCCAGTACTTGAAAAGGTGGTAGAAAAATTTATTGAACGTTTATTAGCACCAACAAAGGCGTCACTTGATACTTCTGAGCAGTTTTTCTTTAAACAGCTCGATAGTTTACGCGAAGAACTTGAGTTATCTGAAGAAGCCCTGGCTGATTTTAAAACCAAAAACAGTAATACCTTACCCGATGTATTACATAGCAATCGCCAAACCTTCGACAGCTTACTAAGCGAAAAACAACAAAAGCTGATTGCTCTTTCAGGCGCTAAAGCAAAACTGAATGCCTTAGTGAGTAAAGTAGGGCAGGCCAATCCAATTTTAGGCAATTTAGAAGAAAAGATAATTCGTACTGAATCTGAATTAAGTCTTTTGAGAACACGCTATACCGATAAACATAGCAAGATTATCGAGAAAAAACGCACACTGGCAAACTTAAAAAGTCGCCAACAGGCGCTGTTAGCATCTAGTGAAGAGCTAGACACAACGAATCTTGATCAGTTATGGCAAATGGTTAATACGCTTCCGTCTGGTGATGGTAAAGAGAGCAGTGTTTTAGTATCACAACTTCTTGCGCTTGAAGAGGCCCGTAATAATTTACTTCAGCAAGAGCAAGAATTTGCAATGCTCGAAGAGCAAGTGCAGCTTGTCAGTGAACGTCTGTTAGTAACCAGTGATGTAGAAAAACAATTACGTAAACTAGAGCGTGATTACGATGTTAAACAATCACTTTATAAAGACATGCTGAGCCGTTACGAAATGGCCAAAGTTACGGGCAAATTAGTTAAATACGAAGGACCTGACAAAGTTAAAACAATTGAGCGAGCTTATAGCCCAACACAACCTATCAATACATCAATGCTGATGACCGTTATCGTTGGCATTGTGCTTGGAATTTTCACAGGTAGTGCAAGCGTATTTGTTGCTGCACTTTGTGACAGTCACTTAAAAGATATTAAAACCATCGAAAAACTTACCAGCGCAGAGGTGGTAACAGTACTTCCTATCGTCAATGCCGAAACTAACTTCGGTAATATTGAAGGAGATAAATCATGAATGTCATGCACTTAGTTCAACACCTGCAAGTAGGTGGCCTAGAAAAAATGGCAATTACTTTACTCAAAAACAGCCAATTTAGTAGCTCAAGTATTATTGTTTCTCTTGAGGGAGATAGACAATCTGCGTTTGAGCAATGGCCAGAGCTTGAACAATTTAGCCATCGCGTGATTTGTTTAAACAAAAAACCAGGCGTGAGTATTTCTGTTATAGCAAAGATAAAGGCATTAATAAAAGATCATGATATCGATATTATTCACAGTCATCATGTTGGTCCTGTTATTTATGCAGGCCTTGCTTGTGCGTTGACCGGTGATACGGTTCGTCATATATCAACAATTCATGATGCCTGGTATTTAAATAACGTTAAACAATGTACTTTCACTAAGTTACTTAACTCGTTAACAAATATTTATTGGGTCGCAGATGCACGTATTGTTGCCGATGAATTTAGAGCTAAAACAGCAATCATTCCTGAGCGCACCATTTTAAATGGTATAGATTGCGATAATTTTGTCGCAATTAATCAATCAACCGCCAGAAATCAGCTCAATTTACCCCACAAAGTTAAGCTAGTTGGCTGTGCTGCAAGGTTAATTGAAGGTAAAGGACACAAAGATCTTATTCATGCATTGCATTACTTACCTGAAGATTACCATATGGTGTTTGCTGGAGATGGCGATCAAAAAGTCATTTTAATGAATTTGGTACGTAATTTAGGGCTTAACGAACGTGTGCACTTTTTAGGCAATGTTCACGATATGCGAGCCTTTTATTCGAGTATCGACGTGATGTGTTTGTATTCACAGCGTGAAGGTTTGCCATTATCGATTATTGAAGCCATGGCATGTGGTATTCCAGTTGTAGCGTCTGATGTAGGTGGAATTCATGAGGTTGTCACCGATAACGAAGGTGAGCTTGTGTCTTTGAACGAGTTTAACAAGCTTGCACCGGCTATTTTGAGAGCATGTAAACTGCCACATGGTCTTTGCATTCGTCATCATGCTATTGCAGTCGCTGATGCAAGAACCATGAGTAGTAAATACGACAATTTATATTCTGCATTAGCAGTGTAGGAGCCAACCATGACTATTTTTACTACATTATTCATCATTTTGATGTGTATTGCTGCATATCATCATATTGGCTACCCATTATTACTAAAGTGTGTTGCAGGCAAAAAGCAAAAAACAAGCAAGCAAACCGTTTTTGATGACAACTACACACCGAATATTGCTGTTTTGATGTGTGCTTACAATGAACAACAGCATATTGCTGAAAAGCTTTATAACCTAGCATCACTAGTATATGACACTCATCATTATTCTATTCATGTTTATTTTGATGGTTGCACCGATAAAAGCTATCAACAAGCTCTTAAAGCACAGCAGGTATTACATAAGCAAGGCGTGCAGTGTTATTTTCACCATCGTGATGAAAACCAAGGTAAAGTACAAGGGTTAAATACCTTGATGGGGATGGCGAAATATCACAATGATATTTTAATGTTCACTGATGTTAGTGCTTTATTGAGCATTGATGCATTAAACAAAGTAGCTAAGCAATTTAGTGATCCGCAAGTGGCAATTTCGACAGGTGTTTACACCTTAGATGAAAATGCACCAGATGCGCAAAAAGCCTACTGGCAGTACCAAAACCAAGTGAAAAAATCAGAGTCAAACCTTGGCGCTGTGATTGGCGTACCAGGGGCAATGTTTGCCATGCGAGCTGAGTATGCAAATGAATTAGAGAAAAACACCATTAACGACGACTTCGTGCTATCAATGAAAGCTTTAAGCAAAGGTGGTAAAGCCGTTGTTGATGAAGAAGTAGTCATTTACGAGCGAGAATGCGATGAGCAAAGTGAGGATTATAAACGCCGAGTAAGATTAGGTGCCGGTAATTGGCAACAAATAAAAGCGCTTTTTTTATTACTTAACCCGCGTTTAGGGTGGACTTGTATGAACTTTTTCTCGCACAAAGTATTACGTGGGGTTATGCCAATTATTTTAGCCTGTATTTATGCTTGTGTATTTATAGAGGCTATCGTCACGCAATCTGTATGGTCACAATTGATTGCTACAGGCATTTTGTCACTTCACGCAGTACAAGCTGTTAAAACACTATTCGCGTTTAAAAAACGCATTCCTATCGTCGATAAAGTTAATTACATCTTAAATAGCTACTTTTTAGCACTTTGGGGGATCATTCGTTATGAACAAGGTTACTTCGACACCCCTTGGCAACGTGTAAAATCTGCGAGTAAAGCACAAACCAAGTCTGTTATTAGAGTCATCAAACGAAGCCTAGATATTGCAGGTGCCTTATTTGCGTTAAGTCTAGTTTGGCCTGTTTGTTTAATTGCAGCGCTGGCTATAAAGCTTACATCTAAAGGTCCTATCATCTTTAAGCAACTTAGAGTGGGTGAAAGCTCAGATGACTTCGTTGAGTTATTTTATGTTTATAAGTTTCGCTCTATGGTTGTTGATGCTGAGTCGCGTTCTGGTGCTGTGTGGGCCAGTAAAGATGATCCAAGAATAACGGCAGTAGGGCGCTTTATGCGTAAAACACGAATTGACGAACTTCCGCAATTAATTAATGTGCTCAAAGGCGAGATGTCATTAATTGGCCCAAGACCAGAGCGTCCTGTTTTTTATGGTAAATTAGAAAAAGACATCCCTTATTTTTGCCAGCGTACTTACGGGGTTAAACCAGGTATTTCTGGTCTTGCTCAAGTGATGAACGGTTATGACGAAACCATAGACGATGCACGCAGTAAAATTGGCTGGGATTACGCCTATTCACTGAGTATGTCATCACCGCGTGCTTGGGCGAAGCTTGAGTTTTCAATTGTGGTTAAAACATTACAAGTTGTCTTTACAGGCAAAGGGCAGTGATACCAATCCACGTCTTTTTTATCAAATAAATTAAGCAAATCACGTTGCATAATGCAAATTAACAGCAAAAAGTTAATTGCATTATGCATCCCCCCATCATTTAGCCTTTAAATTTCAACACCTTATAAACTGGCATTTTAGTTGTACTAGTTACTATGACTAACCAATTTAACTAAGGTGAAGATCATGGCTAACAACACATCATTTTCTAACGATACCAAACTAATTTCACTACCTAGTGACTTTTCTGGTCTAGCCGTCGATGGCTTTAAAGATCAGTTTGAAGAAGTTGCACATGGCAAACAGCAAAGTGTGGTACTCGATTTTAGCTCTACTACATTTATTGATTCATCTGGCATTGGTGCCATGGTGTTCTTATATAAACGGATTGAGAAAAAAGGGCAAAAATTATCACTGCTTAATGTGTCTGGGCAACCACACAAACTAATGAGTCTATTAAGAGTTGATAAGACGATTCCATTTATCGAACAAGCTGATATCGCGTGAGGTGATTTATGAAGCACATACTATTTACAATCATTTTGCTAACGCTTGGTGGATGTGCTTCTTGGCCTGATGAGGGGCAAGGAGGCTGGGCAGAAAAATATCAAAATTATCCGCTTACTGATGAACAACACGAGATGATCTATGACACACAAGAAACCGTGGTGCTAAGCGAATTTCAACATCATGTTTTAAAGTTAGATTTATTAAAAGCACAAGGGATACAGCAATGTATGCCAGCACAACTGCTAAAAGCACAAATATACGAAAACCGTATAAGACGCCTAATAGCAGCGCAAATGTGGTCTGATGCTGAGCATGATTTACTTATTCACTATCACGGTTTAAATCAGCTTGCTAAGCACTTTGAAACTGTTAATGCGATGAGCCAATGTGCAGGCGTTACTGATACTGAAAAAAACATGACAGCATCACTTAAAGACCAGATCACTGAGCTTTTAAATAGTGATAACCAGTTCTCGCTTAATGATTTTCAGGTTACTCCTAAATACATCACACGTTTAGCACAAGCGGCTGACTTAATTAAACAAGTTGATGAAGTTAACTTACTGCTTGTTGGTCATGCTGACATTAGTGGTCAGCAACAAAACAACTATGAGTTAGCACTAAAACGTGCCGAAACTGTAAAACACTGGCTAGGTATTTATGGTGTAAACCCTGCGACAATAACAACCTTAACGCAAGGTAGTTTAACACCGTACAGCGACGAACCTGACTCACGTTCTAAACGTCATTCAGATAGACGAGTAGAGGCAATTATTATTGACATGAGTGACGATAAAGCCACTAAACAAAAACATGCATTATCCCGCTGGACTAAAATCTTAAATGGTCCTAAGGAGAAATAACATGAAACAGTTAATCTTACTTTGCTTACTTATATTCGCGTTACCTACTTTCGCAGAAGAGATTGAAGTCGGTAATAAACTTTACTTATACCTACCAGGCGAAGCTGAATTTAGCGAACCGTTTGAAGTTGATAAAGAAGGGGCTATTACCTTACCAGAGCTAGGTCGTTTTAAAGTAGCAGGCTTACAGCTAGATGATGTGCAAAACCAACTACGCATAGCATTAAGTGAAATGTATGTGGCGATGGATGACTTTTATGTCGAAATTCATTCACGAGATATTTTTATCAATGTTATGGGCTATGTGAACGACCCATCACAAGTAAGTATTCCTAAAGATGGCAACATTCAAATGGTCATCGCCCGTGCTGGCGGCTTAAAACCAGGCGCTCAATTAGACCGTTTACAAATTCGCCGTGGCACCGAGATGATTGAGTTTAACTATAAAGCCTACTTAGATTCAGGCAACATTGATTTATTACCTGCATTACAAAGTGCTGACACAGTCTTTGCTCCAGTGTCTCCGCTGTTAGGTAACGTACAAATTGACTTTGATGCACAAACCTTAAGTGCGTCAGGTGATGCAAGTGATAACAGTGCAATTACCTTACTTGGCGAGGTGCACAATCCTGGTAGCTTTTCATTTAAAGAAAACATGAGTGTACTCGATGCGCTAATGCGTGCTGAGGGTGTAACCCGCTATGCAGATGTAACCAAAATTCGCGTTATCGTAGATAAAACCCCAGTCGTGTTCGATTTAAAAGCGTATTTAGATAAACCTAATAACGACACTATGCCAGAGCTAAAAGCGGGTTCTACTATTTATGTGCCAATCATGGTTGATGATGTAAATACCACTTCAAGAACAGTTTATATCATGGGCGAAGTACAAAAGCCGGGCGCTTATGAGGCAGGCGAAAGCACCAGCTTTTTGGATATTCTGGCTAATGCAGGTGGCCCAACCCGTTTTGCAGAAACTCGCCAGATTAAAATCTTAACTCCAGCAGGCGAAAGCATCTTATTTGACCTACAAGGTTACAGCGAAGGTTTAGTAACAGTAAAAGTGCCAAGCCTAAACCCAGGAGATGTCATTTTTGTCCCAGAGAAAACAGATCAAAACGAAAAAAGCTGGTTAAAAGTACCACCAAAACGTGCAATCAAAATTATTGGTGCCATTTTATCTCCCGGTCGTTATGAGTGGAGCCCTGAAATGGATTTTACTGATTTACTTGCCCATGCTGGCGGTCCAACTAAAGGTGCCAATATTAATGATATTAAAATTGTTAGAAACGGTGAGGTGACTAAACGTTTCGATTTAGAGCAATACACCATAAATGATTCGGGTAAGTATGCACTACCAAGTTTAATGGCTGGCGATACCATTATTGTTGAAGAGTTACCAGTGGATCCTGCAGACAATAAATCTCAATGGATCCGTCAAGAATCAAGCAAGTCTATTTACATTATGGGGCAGGTGGGTTCACCAGGTCGCTATGCATTTAATACCAATATGCACTTTATCGACATTTTAGCCGCAGCTGATGGCCCTACAGATAACGCTGACTTACGTAATATTCGTATTACTCATCGTAACGGCAATGCTGCAAGAGTCAGCAAATTAAACCTTGCACTGTATTTTGAAACCGGTGACGAAACATTATTTCCGCATGTTTTACCGGGCGATACTATCTATATTCCAGAAAAAGATAAAGACTGGTTACGCACGCCAAAAGAACAAGTAGTACGTATCATGGGGGCGGTAGAAAAACCTGGTCGTTACAGCTTTGATGACACCATGACTGTACTTGACGTGCTTGCTGAGGCGGGCGGTCCATCAAGCTCTGCACTTATAGACAAAATCGTGGTGGTTAATCACTCATGCTGTAAAGAACAGTCTCGTGTATTTGATTTAGAAGAGTTTGTTAAAAACCCTAACTCAGCGTATATCCCTGTGTTACGTGCTGGCGATACCTTATATGTGCCAGACAAAGGTCAGGATTTAATGAGCCAGTTTAAATCAAACTTCTTAGACTTTATTACTGTTGTTGCTTTAGTGGTGGGCTTATGAAACTAATACCAGCACAATATCAGGAACTTGAAGCCGTGTGTAATGAAATAGATAACAGCAAAGCGCGTTGTATTTGCTTTATATCTTTAACCGGCAACGAGGGCTCTACATCACTTTGTGCCAGTGTCGCAAAACGCTTAAGTTTGCAAGCCGCCAAAGTGCTGATTATCGACTTAAATCCGTTAAATCCATTTAAGTTCGAAAAGCCAGAAACACCGGAGTCTTGGTGCTTCAGTGATATTTCATGTCAGTTGAATATTATCAATACTGAGCAAGTAGATTTGCTCACCATGCAGCACCTTAAAGAGCTCGAATCGGTCAAAAATAAAAGTGTACTAAATGATGCTATTGAGCGCATAAAGCAAGAGTACGACTATATTTTTTTAGATATGAGCCCTGCTCTTAAATGCAATCGTGGCAATGTACCACTGCATGCTCTGAGTTTGTGTACTGATCTCACATTTTTAACGGTATCTCTTGGTTATAACGACGAAGAAGCTTTATGTCACGGTGTGGCTAATCTAGAACACGCAGGAGTTAATAATGTAAAAATTGTTGTTGCTCAGCATCAGTTTGCTCCATTGGGTAGCCGCATCGTGAAAACGCTCAAAGCGTTTCAACCAAAATGGCCTAAACTCACAGAGTACTTGTTAAACAAAGTTATTAAACAACGCTGGTTGTTTTTACCATATTGAGAGTTTAAATGGACTGCTTATATCAAAAATCTTTTAACTTAGATTGGCCTACGGTCAGTGAGATTTGCCACATTTTAAAACATGTTTTGACGGCGATAAGTGTTAAAAATCAAGATATAGATGCAGCAGGGTTAGTAGCAACAGAATACCTGACAAATCTACTACGACATAGCCAAGAAACGTCAATGCATGTGCAGTTTGCTATGCATAAACTGCCCGATAAACAGCTGCTAATAGAATTTAAAGACAGCATGCCAAGCTATGATTTATTTAATCAACAAGCATCAGGGTGGCAATTAGACAGTGGTGAATTAGTTGAAGGGGGTATGGGGGTTGCGCTCATCAAGCATTACTTTCCAAACGCTTGTTATAAAACTGTTGGCCAACAGAATACATTCTCTTTTTGTTTAACCAATATCGATAAACGACCCACGCTTATATATATAGACGATGATAAAGCACAACTTGCTTTACTGAATGCTTATTTATCTGAGCATTTTCAGGTTATTTGCTGTGAAGACAGTGAATCGGGTTGGCAAGAAATTCTCACCTCTGGGGCAACAATTTTATTGCTTGATCATAAACTTAAAAATGGCACAAGTGAGCCTTTACTTAAAAAGCTTAATCAATCTAACCTAAAAACTAATTTATCTGTGGTTATGCTGACAGGTGATGACAGTGAAGAACTTATAAAACGTATAAACCTGTTAGGTGTTGATGATTATTTAGTAAAACCCGTTAGCAAAACTCGGTTATTACAAAGTATCGAGCGCATTGTGCATCGTTTTTCTGCATTAAAGTATTTAATTAACGAAGAGCGTATGCAAACAAGGCAAAAAATAGGGGAGTTTAATGCCTATAATTTTGGCTCAATTATCAGCCAAAATGGAGGAGATTTTTGTATGTACCCCCACCAGCAGCAAGCGCCCGTGATCATTGGCGATATGATGGGGCACGGTATAACAGCACTAAAAGAAAGTTTTGCCATAAAGGGCTTTTTAAGTGGCTGTTTAGCGACAGAAATCCCAATACAAAACGTTTTAACAACCTTAAACCAAGCCCTGTATGAACAGCGGTTATGTAAAAATAGTCTAGTCACTTTACTAATAAGTTTTATTGAAAATAACACACTTCACTGGTTTAACGCAGGCCACCCAGCCCCCTGTGTGATAACCAAAAATGGCAAATTGATCCAGCTAAGCGGCACTGATCCCTTACTAGGCCTTAGTGATGATCATGTTTATCAACATTATAGTTATGACTTAAATGATGTTGAACACATTTTATTATTCACCGATGGTTGGCTTGATAATCAGCAATTAAGCGATGTAGACCAAATTATTACTAAATTAACTGACGAAAATGTGCAAAGTGAAGAGTTTGCTTATGCACTTTGGCAGGCAAGCCAGGTTGAGTTAACTGCTGAAATAGACGATGCCTCGTTAATTGTGATCAATAAACACTAAAGTTTGAGTTTACAAACCGGTCAAATACGCACTAAGCTACTAATAAGGAACTGTTAAATAATCACTTTATCTCAGCATAAAACGATAATAAAGGAAGTCAGTAATGCCACCCAAAATACTCATTGTTGAAGATACAGAATCGCTAGCGCTGATGTACCAATCATATTTGATCCCAACCGGGGTCGAAACACGCATTGCCTACAATGGTGAACAAGCCGTAGTTGCTCTGCAGGAGTTTGAGCCTGATTTAGTGATTTTAGATGTTATGCTGCCAGATATGAACGGGCTAGATATTTTATCCTCTTTAGACCCAGACTCAGCTCCACAAGTGATTGTTTTAACAGGGCATGCCACTAAAGAAATGGCAATCAAAGCCATTAAACTCGGTGCCAGTGACTTTCTAGAAAAACCAATCGAAGCCGATCGTTTTCGCATTACAGTAAACAACGCATTAAAACTTAAAGATTTAAAACAAACAGTCAAAAGCTATCAAACAACCTACGAGAACGGTAAATATTATGATTTGATTGGTAGCTCATCAGAAATGCAATCTGTTTATCAAATCATAAAATCTGCTTCAGCGAGTAAAGCTACTGTTTTTATCACAGGTGAAAGCGGAACCGGTAAAGAACTATGTGCCCGTGCGGTGCATTTAGCCTCACCTCGTGCTAATAAACCTTTTGTAGCGCTTAACTGTGCAGCTATCCCTAAGGATTTAATTGAGAGTGAAATATTCGGTCACTTAAAGGGAGCATTTACCGGTGCGATAGCCAACCGGGAAGGGGCCGCAGGACAAGCCGATGGCGGTACTTTGTTTTTAGATGAACTATGTGAAATGGACATAAATTTACAAAGTAAGCTACTGCGCTTTATTCAAACCGGTTGTTATCAGCAAGTAGGTAGCGAAAAAGAAGTTAAAGTTGATGTCCGCTTTGTGTGTGCCACCAACCGAGACCCATTACTTGAAGTGCAAGAAGGTCGTTTTCGTGAAGACTTATATTATCGCTTACATGTTATCCCTATTGCATTACCGCCGCTGAATCAGCGTGGCAAAGATGTGATCGAAATTGCCGATGCATTATTTAAAAAAATAAGTAAAGAAGAAGGCCGTGCATACAAAGGCATGTCAGAAGGGGTTAAAAACTTGTTTTTAAGCTATGCCTGGCCTGGTAACGTTCGCCAATTAGAAAATACTATTCGTAACATTCTCGTTTTGCATGATGAAGACTATATAGAAGCGAGTATGATCCCAGCCTTACCAAATGCACAAGGCCAAACACATACAGCCACAGCTGCTATTTCCACTGTTAATTCAGAAAGCATGGCAACAAAGAGCCTTGTAACACCGACAACAGAATCTGCTCCTGTAATGAGCGAAGTAGTAACAGCATTTTCTCAAGCTGATATTGAACCGCTTTGGTTAGTAGAAAAACGTTATATTGAGCAAGCCATTGATGCTTGTGATAACAATATTCCTAAAGCTGCAGCTCTTTTGGATGTGAGTCCATCAACCATTTATCGTAAAATTAAAAGCTGGGAAGAGATGCAAGTAAGCTAGAGCTATAGACTCTATCTAGCTGCTTAAATTGCTGCTCTCCAGAAAAACGTTGTTGAACAAGTTTTTGTGCATTGCCTTGTATGTAACTTCTTTGATCAACACTCAACATAAGTACGTTGTTCAGCTGTTTATGCAAAGCGTCGCTTGTACTTTCAGTCATCATTAACCCATTTGATAGGTGCTTTATTATCTGTGGTAACTGACCAACAGGCGATGCAATAACGAGTACCCCGTGTGCCATAGCTTCTAATGCCACCATAGGTAGACCTTCAGCCCGAGAGCAGATCACCAATACATCAAGTTGTTGCCATATTTTTCGTTGGTCACACTGGCCATGATAACTCACCGCTGACATATCAAGCTCATTGACCATAGGGCCATCACCAAACATATGAAATTTTAAGTTAGGTGTGTTGAATCGTTTGGCTGTTTCAATAAAAATGTCAGGGCCTTTTTCATGGGATAAACGACCAACAAATCCAACGTTTAATTGATCATTATTTTTTATACCTAAAACTTTAGTATGCTCATTTACTGGAATAAAATTTTCAAGTAATTCAGCATTGTAAAGCTCTTCGGTGAGTTTGCTAGAAACAGCAAAGTTAAGTGAAAAGTAACTTAGCAGTTTGTCGAGCTTATTGTAAAAATAAACCTTCCCCGTGCCTGCTTCACCGGCATGATAGGTTGAAATACAAGGGCGGTTTTGCCAACGACACACTAACTTGCCCATGATACTTGCCTTGTACCCATGGGTGTGGAGTAACGCTGAGCGAGGAAACATTTTTAGTATTTCGTTCAAGCTTTTTAAATTTCCGCCAGCAAAACCGAAAGTGATATTTGCATTTTCTAAGCGCTTATATAATTCACGGTTATTATGATCTTGATAAAATAGTACCGAGCTCATAATATTATATCGTTCTAACAGCTTACTCATGGCAATCAAATGGCTTTCGATGCCACCAATTAAGCTTGAATCTACGAATAAAATAACACTATATTTCATATTCACTCCAAGGTGAGACCATGATAGATACTGCGACCTATACGCAATTACAACAGGATGTTGGTGACGACCTAGCAAAACAACTTTTGCAGGTATATATCACTGAGTCCCGCCAAATCGTTGCTGATCTTGCTGACGCAACGAAACAGTCTGAAATCGAAATAAATGCCCACAGTTTAAAAAGCAGTAGCCGTAGTTACGGGGCATTAGCCGTAGGCGGCCTTGCAGAACAAATTGAGCAAAAAGCGAAGGCATCACAATTTGACGATGAACTACAAAGCTTAATAGCCTTACTGCAAGACCAATTTGCACAAACGCTAACTCACGCGCAAAGTTTGATTGCTACTGACTAGTTCCTCAGCTTCTAGGCTTAACGGCATTTTTAATATTTCGCCAAATACATTACTTAGCTGCTCAATGTCGTGCTGCTGGTTTGGCGATTTAACAACATCGTCAAAGTGAGACACAATTTCACTAAGCGCATCTAAAGAGATACTCATGTCACAAAACCGGTAACCAAGCATGCCTTCGAGCCAATCAACCGGTTGCATATCGAGCGATTTAATTACGCTGGCTTCTTTGGCAATATTTTCGATAAACAATCGGCATGCTGATGTTTGTTGCACCGCTTTAGCTATGTCTTCAACTAACATGGCAGGCATTACACTGGTAATTAAACTTCCAGGGCCAATTATTAGCATATCGGCGTTTTCAATAGCTTTAACCACACCAGGAGCAGCATTCACATCTTGTGAGAGCGTTAAATAGTCTGGGAGCTCTTCTTGTGAATCAATATCGCATTCACCAAATACTTTGATGCCTGATGACATAACCGCTAGTAAATCAGTCGGTTCGTCTGACATGGGTAGAATCGTTTCTGAATTACCCAACATAGCATTGAACCATGCAACCGCTTGAGTTGCTGAGTTAGTTTGTTGGGTTAAGCTTAATAAGGCTAAATTACCTAGGCTGTGGCCATTGAGTTCACCACCATCAAAACGGTGGTGAAAAACTTGATGGATTAATGAGTCACTATCAGCTAATTGCAAACAACAACGTCTAATATCACCAAGGGCAACTACATCTTGGCTTTGACGTAATTTACCTGTGCTTCCGCCGTTGTCTGTGGTTGCAACGATAGCTGTCAGTTCGGCGCAGTGAGGTCTAATTGCACTTAACATATGGGATAAACCGTGTCCGCCGCCTATGCATACTATTTTCATAACACTCGCCTTAATTAAGCTTATTTAATATTTAGGAAGCATGGCCCGTACCAAGTGTTCGGATTTATATAACACAATGAAATTTAAATAATTTATTTTGATATTTTTATGGCTAAACTGAGAACTGTTTTCTATATTTGCAATATGCGATGCAATATTAACTAGGAATGGCAATGGCAGAGTTAAACTTAGAGCAATTACAACTTGAGCTAACGGCATTTCATGGCATAAATGATAGCCGTGCATTAAAAGCTCAACTTGAAAAAGTGCTTCTGCCATATTTTTCGTTTAAAGAGTTTTGCTTAATAAACTTCGAAGATTCAAAAGCATCCCTCGAAATGCGTACTATTAAGTACATTGAATTTGACGAAACAATATTAAAGTCAAAGTTACAACAAGCGCAGTCACAGTGGTTATTTAATGAAGATAACTCACTGTTTTATAGTAATGAGTTCGTAAATAACCTAATATTTCATGTTGATATTTCTGAACACACAACGCAGTGCTTGGTCTTTTTCGATATAAAAGAGCAGGCTAGTTTTAATGATAAATCACAAACCGCAATCAAAATCTTATTACAGCAAGTAGCGGTTCAATTAGCTGCGCAAACAAGACTTAACCGGCAAAAGTTTCACTCAACCTCTTTACTAACAAGACTTGGAGAGTTATCAGAACTATTCAGAGACTTCGCCAGCGAATGGTTTTGGCGTACTAATAAAGATGAGCACTTTATTAATGTTTTAACTACCGCCAGCCATAGTAACTTATACAAACGCCATTTTTTACATAAAAATTTTGATGCCATTATCACTGAGCAGGAACAAAATCAGTTAAAAAAATGGTCACACTTTAAACACTTGCTGGCAGATCATGCTGAGTTTTTAGATTTTGAATTTGAAGTTAATTCGTCGCCTCCGGCCTGGGTCTCTTTGAGTGGTAAGCCACAATTTGATTCAAGTGGGAAATTTCGCGGCTATTTAGGCATCGCAAAAGATATCACGGTTAACAAAGAGCGTGAGCAAGCACTACAATTAGCAAAAGAAAAAGCAGAAGAAGCAAACCAAGCAAAGTCACAGTTTTTAACTGTGATGTCCCATGAGATCAGAACTCCTATGAACGCCATTGTCGGCATGTTGGAGTTGTTAGCCGATTCAGAACTTAATGACAAACAAACTCGTTGGCTTGATTACGCAAACTCAAGCGCTGACTTATTGCTTGATTTGATCAGTGATGTACTGGATTTTTCAAAAATTGAAAGTGGCTCGATGGAGCTTGATGTTAAAGCAACAGATATAAATGCGCTGGTTAAAAATATTACTGCACAGTTTCAAGAAACCACTCAAGGCTCTAATGTCTTGTTTACCACAGAGATAAGCGATGGCTTACCCAACAAAATTAATATTGATGGGGTCCGGGTCGGGCAAATTCTGTTTAATATTTTAGATAATGCCTTCAAGTTTACCAAAGTAGGCACAGTTAATTTTAACGCTGATTTCAATGATACCCATTTGTTATTTGAGATAGCAGATACTGGGCAGGGGATCTCTCAATCTCAAATAGCCAGCATTTACGACGCCTTTAAACAGCATGACTATGGTGTTAATCGACAAGTAGAAGGGATTGGCCTTGGGCTTAGCATTACCAAAAGCCTTGTTGATTTAATGAAAGGCGAGATTAGAGTAGCTAGTGCAATCAATATAGGCACTAAGTTTACTATTTATATTCCATATTCTGTTGTTGCCGATGATCAGCAATCAATAGAGCATGAGCAAACTCTTGAACCAATGGCTATTCTTGTTACAGAAGATAACAAAACCAACCAAGTGCTAATCAAAACCTTTTTAGAAAAGCTCAATCACCACGTTACCCTTGCAGATAATGGCCAACAAGCGATCGATAAGGTACAACAGCAACACTTTGATTTAGTTCTTATGGATATGATGATGCCAGTGATGGATGGTATTACCGCAACTAAATACATGCGTGAAGAATTAAAAATGACTTTACCCATTGTTGCCTTAACAGCTAATGCATCACATCAAGATAAAGCCACTTGCCTTGAGGCTGGTATGAACAAAGTGCTGACCAAACCCATTCGCTTTCATGATCTAAACCGCGCACTACGCATTTTGTTTAGCCAATAAAGAAGCCCCAAAATAATGGGGCTTCTTTATTTTACAACACCATTGCCGCAACCCAGCCAGCAACAAGTAGCGGAATATTAAAATGGATGAAAGTGGGCACCACTGAATCCCAAATATGGTCGTGTTGACCATCTGCATTTAGACCGGATGTTGGGCCAAGTGTTGAGTCAGAAGCAGGGGAGCCTGCATCACCTAGTGCTCCAGCAGTACCAACCAGTGCAGCTGTAGCCATTACCGAAAAATTTAGTTCCATGCATAATGGTACAAATAGAGTCGCGATAATTGGCACCGTCGAAAACGAGCTGCCTATGCCCATGGTTATTAGTAATCCAACGAGTAAAATCAATGCAGCCGCAAGAGGTTTATTACCTTCAATGATACCTGCTGCAGAGCTAACTAATGAGGCTACATCACCCGTTGCTTGCATAACTGAAGCAAAGCCCTGTGCAGAAATCATAATAAAGCCAATCATCGCCATCATAGCAATGCCTTTACTAAAAACATCACCATTTTGTTCAAGTTTTACAACACCAAACAAGGTAAATATGGCCACACCAACAAGACCACCAAGGATCATTGAATCACTGATATTTTGTGCGACTAAAGAGCAAAGTACGGCTGTTATGCCCACAACTAATACCTTTTTAGGTTGTTTTATCACAACTTCATTTTGTTGTTCTGTTAAAGTATGCGAGTCGTAACTACGGCGTTTTCGATAAGTGATAAACACCGCAACGAATAAACCAAACAACATTCCAATAGCTGGAATGATCATTGCCATCGGTACTTGTGTATTCACAATTTCTAAGCCATTTTCAGTGAGGTTTTTGTGTAGTATCGAGTATAGGTAAATGCCACCAAAACCATAAGGTAGCACCATATAAGAGGTAGCTAAGCCGAAGGTTAAAATACACGCAATGGCACGTCTATCAAGGCGTAACTTGTTAAACACCACAAGTAATGGCGGAATTAGAATGGGTATAAAAGCAATATGTACGGGTATCAAATTTTGCGACGAAATCGCACACAGCAAAATAATACTTAATATAAGATAACTAAGTGTAGTTTCGCCTTTATGGCTATTGTCGTTTACTTGCTTTAGTAACTTAGACGCTAAAATGCGTGTTAAACCCGACTTCGAGATTGCGACTGCAAACGCACCTAACATCGCATAGCTAAGCGCTATTTCAGCGCCACCCGATAAACCATCATTAAATGCATTAACGGTTTCAGATAAACCTAGGCCTGCGGTCAAACCCGCAACAATAGCGCTTACTGTCATCGCTACAATGACATTAATTCGACAAAGTGTCAGGATCAGCATCAACATAACGCCGACAATTACTGCATTCATATTGTTCTCTATTTGGCTGTTTTGAGAGAGTTTAACAGAACTCGCACGCGGTTTTTGCGGTTTTGGTTATATGAATGCTGTTGATAACGTACTTCGATGATTATTTGCTCAAACTCGCTTAGGTATGCCTCTGATCTAGGCTTTTGCTGTTTAATTAAAGCAATATTTTGTAGTGGCGTGTTAGTGTCTAGAGGCTCTATACCTTGCTTTTTTGCCCACTGATAAAGCTTAGTGATGTCATCAACCAACGGTTCACTACTTCGAATAGGGCGTTTGTTATATAAGAAATAACCAGTAAAGCTCAGTAATAACGTACCTAATACAATTAATGGTGTTAGCCATGCAGACTTATTACCAAACAGTGAATCAAACAAACTTTGCTGAGATTCTTGGTCAAACGTAAGCACCCAGTTAGTCCATTTATAGTCGAGCTCTTCAAGGTGAATTCGCAGCCAGTTTATTGCTTTAAAATGACTCCAACGTTTTAGACCAAAGTTAAGATTGTCGTTAAAGCTTTCGTTTAAATCTCCCAGTTGTGATAACGAACCGTTTAAACGTTCAGGAGCAACAACAGCGGTAGCATCAAAAATATGCCATTTTTCATCAAAGAACACTTCAACCCATGCATGGGCATCATATTGGTAAATGTTAAGCGTAGCGGCTTTAGTTTGTTCTCCACCTAAATAACCTGACACAACACGGGCAGGGTAACCGGCAACACGAAACATAAATGCAGCGGTGCTCGCATAGTGCCCACAAAAGCCACGTTTGGTATCAAATACAAACTGGTCTAGCGTATTATCACCATACATTGGTGTAGGCGTTAATGTGTAAGCAAACTGCTGCTGATTAAAGTAATCAAGTAGCGCGTTAAAGTAACCTTGCGCATTTTCATGCTCAGCAGACAACTGTTTTGCCAGTGCCGTTGTTTGTGGATTGGTTGTTTTAGGTAAGCGAGTGTATAAGCGTTTTTCAAAGTTATTTAGGCTCAGCATAGCCTCACTACTGGTTACCGCGTATTTAATGTTTTTGTTTAAGTTACCTTTGCGTTTTAACAAACCATTGTAGGTTGAGTGCACATCTGAATTAGCACTTTGTGCAAAGCCAAGTGCAAATAGCCAATTTGAAGATGAAGGCTCTGCAATAATCTGATAATTTACGCTATTACTTTGAGTAACTGTACGGCGAATTTGGTTAAATTGTTGAGATTTCAAAATGTCCGATATTAACCATTCACTGCCATTAAACTCATCATGAATAAGGCTGCGCCAGTAATAGGGGGCCTGTAAGGCTTGCCCAGGCTGTTGTTCTACCCGAAAAACCAAGTCATCTGACTCAGCTAATTTCGCAATAGAAAAGGGGTTAACTTGCTCTGATAAACCCGTTTTCGCAAGCTTTGGCCCCGGTAATTGCCAAAACGCCGGTATTTTCGGTAAAAACAAAATCAAAAATGCCGCTATGGGTAAGGCTAGTAATATCGTTTTAAAACTTTGCTTATTAGCAGCCTTAAAGCTTTGCGGGCTGGTCAAATAGCCAAGAACAGCAAAGTTAACAATATAAAGTGCACTCACAATCAAGGTTTCAAATAATCCTTGATGGAATAAATATACCGTCGAAAGATTAAAAAACACCAGTAAACAAACGGTTTGATACTGTTTGACGGTTTTCGCTTGGAGCAATTTAAAGCTACTAGCAAGTAGCATCATCGATACAAATAGCTTTACTGTATCGCCCACGCCAACCAGAACAAATAAGGCAACTAAGCAAATTGCTGCCAACATATTCGCGACCAATCCATTTAGTTTTTTATAAAATTTACCTAAAAACAGGTTTAAAAAACTGAGGCCAGCCAATATGGCTAGAAATGGAGTAGGTACTTCAGTAAACAAAAAACCACTAATAACAATAAACAGAAGTGATAAAACGGTATTAATAAGCGGCGTATTCATGCTTAAAACTCCGCTAAAGCTTTCAGGCAAGTTTCTTGATGACTTCGCCCTAAACCTTTTGTGATATGTTTATTGGGTAAAGTTAACGAAAAAGCGATTTGTTGATCGGTTAACTGGTTTACTAAAAAACATAATTGGCTTAATCGATGCTCGTTATTTCCTGTTAACGTATTGTAATTAAGAGCTAATTCCTGTGATGCATCACTGGTAAACTCTTTCGTTAATAGCTGCTGAGTTTTAGCGTAGTGTTTCCACGACACCTTATTAAGTGCAGTGCCTTGCACAAAAGAAGTGAGTTGATAAAAGTCATCATTACCGGCTTTGATTTGTGCATTATCGCCATCATGTTCGTCATTGTCATGAAGTTGTGTATCAAGCTTTTCTGTGGGTATTGGCTTTGGATAAACATAAACTGTATCTATGGGCTCTATGTAGCTCCAAACCGACACTAAGCCAAAAGGGAAATGACTAATAATTTTCACTCTGTCAAAACCATAAGCACCACGTTCGCTACATTTAAGTGCTATTTCAACCGAGTTTTTCTCGTTGCTTTGTAGTGAAACAGCTTCAGATTCGATGTTATTATTGATTAGTTTTACTAATTCGCAGCGTGATTTTGCTTGTAGTTCAAAGCGTGCTACGGGCGCTTTTGGTGATAATCTCCTTCACTGAAAGATATTTAACCAATAACCTCTGACATTTTTTAGCCAGTTAGTATCCGCAAATACCATAACAACAACCATAAATAAGCCATCGCTAATATAAGGTTATTTTGATAGTTAATACCCATCACAAAGTTAAGTAGGGCAATTATTAGAAACTGCCCACCAAGTTTAGAAGGAAGCACATAAATAGTTTTATGTTGGAGTTCTATTTCGTTTTTTTTATGTTTGTTTTTTAATAACTTATTAAAACTAATTGACGAAATTGTTTAACAAAAGCAGGGCGCTTTAACATGTTTACAAGCTTACAGGCACATGTTTAAGTGCATAAACCACTGTCGCCAGAATTTAACCCCAATCGTGATCAGTCACGCTAGGAAAAACCGCTTGTACATCTTCAGGCAAAACAAATCACGACCTTCGATATACGCCCATGACTTTGCAGCACGAGCAAGTGCAATACTTGCTCTTGGTGATAATGGGTTTACAAAATGACTATCTTGGCGAGTAAAAGCGACTAGTTCGAGTATGTAGTCAACAACCGTATGACTTATTGTTACAGTATTAATTTCTTTTTGAATAACAGCGAGTTGTTCTGAGTTAATGCGAACAGGTAAATCATCATAGTTACGGTTGTTTAGACCTAAAATAAGGTTTTTCTCGCTTGTTTATCAGGAAACTAAACTGATACGCATGAAAAATCGGTCTAATTGTGACTCTGGTAACGGATAAGTTTCCAGATTGGTGCACTGGGTTTTGAGTTGCAATAACAAAAAATTGGTGATGGTAGGGCGTGTTTAACCGAATCCACCGTCACTTGTTTTTCTTCCATTGCCTCTAAAAGCGCACTTTGTGTTTTAGGACCAGCACGATTAATTTCATCACCTAAAACAACTTGGCTAAATACAGGGCCTTGATGAAAAGAAAAACTATTTTCTTAGCATCAAAAATGTTTGTACCAAGAATATCAGAAGGTAATAAATCACTTGTGAATTGAATACGTTGATACGACAATCCAAGAACTGCTGCAAGTGCATGAGATAAAGTGGTTTTTCCCATACCAGGCAAATCCTCAATGAGCAAATGACCTTCACTAAATAAGCATGCTAAAGCAAGTTTAATTTGTTGTTGTTTACCAAAAATGACCGTAGACAGATCATCAATTATGAGTTGGATTGTCGAATTCATAAACTACTTAATTTGTTATGGTTTCCATCAATTCTAGACGTTTCATAACAGAGTCGACTTTTTTTGAGTTAAAAGGTTTAGCAATAAAACCTCGGGCGCCTAATTCCCAAGTGTTTTGAACATTCTCAAGACTGTTATGACCTGAACACATAACAACGTGAGTATGGGGATGTCGGTCATTCAAATATTCAAGAATTTCCTCACCGTCAGTGTTAGGTAGCTCAATATCAAGAAAGATAACGTTTGGTGACTTTTCTTCAATTAGAGTTTTGGCTGATTCAAAATCTCGACTTTCTAAAATATCGTCAAAACCAAGACCAGTTAAAATTTGATTTAGATAGTCGCGAATATCTTGCATATCGTCGATTATCAGAATAGGTTCTAACGGTTTCACAAATTCCATATCGTTTACATCTTATCGTTACATCTTAAGTTGATAGTTTTAATATATGTCATGCGATAAGTAAGCTCAAGAAACTCAGACTAATAAAATAGATAATATGACAAAACACCATCATTATGTCCGATACCATCTAGTATTGGACTTAGCGTATAGAGAATAGGTACCAGGATATACCACTGGGTTACTTCCTATAATTTATATTATGTTAAATAAGATATTTGTCTTTATAACCAGCCTCACTAGTCGTTAGATTTTAAGGTTTTTTTGCTGTTTTTTGGTTAATTTGGTTATTCAAGATTTTCTAGCTTTCTAAGAATGTTCATTTTTATTACGTGAACCTTCAACCTGATTTACTTCATTTCAATAAGTCTTTAACGATGACTTTTTACTAATCTAGGTTTGAAATACTTTAGTTAATGCCGAATAGACAATTCATTTAAACAAAGCCAATAACGCCACTGAGGCGTATGATCTTGAAGGTGCTTAGGGAATTTCACTTCGCCCAATTAAACGCCCTAGCAACGCCGAGTGCTATTTCATGAAGAACCAAAACCAGCGCCATAAATGGTGGCCCAAAACGGTATGTTTATAAAATCGAGTGTTGAGGTTGATGATGAAACGGCGACTTCTTGGTAATTAGTAAGCCATGGGTAAAAACCTACGCTGTAGAGAATAACAATAGGTGCGGCAAAGAGCACTAAACGTAGTTTTCGTGCTTTAAAAAACGGTATAAATGAAGCTCCTAGCATCAATAATAACGGCACAAACACGTAGACTACAGAGGTAAAATCATTGAGCTTCATGCCTAAACCAACGGTTACAATCAGCATGAATAAAAAAAAAATGCGGTAAGCGGCTGTAAAATTCATTGTCATTCCTTGTAATAAACCTACAACCACCCTAGCATGGTAATTTTTAAATGTATATTTTATATGACAATTATCTTATTGCACTCGATACTTTCTACGAAATACTTATCATGGCTTACTACTATAAACCCACCCTTAAAGTCTTGTAATGATTTTGCTAATAACTGTTTTGATTCAAGGTCTAGGTGATTATCAGGCTCATCTAATAACAAGAATGCAGTGCTTTCAATATTACTAACAATACACATGGCTAGTTTCATTTTCTCGCCACCACTCAAAAATGCGGCGTGTTTAAATACAGCATCCTTTCTAAAGCCAATACTTGCAAGTAAAGTTCGCGCGGTGCTCTGGCTTAAATCTTTACAGTAAGTCATGAGATTTTCAAGCATGGTTAGCTCGTTGTTTATGAGTGTAAAATGTTGGTCTAAATAATAAAGAGCTTGGTTGCAATATAACTCCCCTACTTTAGCTGGTATCTCTCTATAAGAGTTTTAAGTAAGGTTGATTTTCCGGCGCCATTAGCGCCAGCTAAATGAACTTTATCATCACTGTACACCTGAAAAGTTAGCGACTTTTGGGCACCATATGCTAATACTACATTATCCAGGCTGAGTACTTTGTGATGCTTAGCCTCATCTTTTTGCGATAAATAAAATTGTTGGCTTTCACTTGTTCAAGCTGACTTAAAAATTTTTGTTTATTGCTATTTAGCTTACCTTTCTCGCTTAGCGGTATTTTACTTTGCGAAATTTTGGCTTTTTCGCATCCATTAACACTTTAGGTTGGCTACCAGACTTTCTAAGTGCTGCTCCCTGAGCTGCTCGCTTAAGTGTTTTTTGCTGTTGTAATTGCTCTGCTGCTTTGAGTATTGTTTGCTGTTTAACAACGTGGTTTAATTTGTTTGCAAGCGCAGCAACTTGCTTCTGCTTTTGACTTTGGTATTGTGAAAAACACGTACCATATTGTGTTAAACCAAGGGTTGTAAGTTCCCATATTTCATGTGCTTGTTCTAATAATTCTTGGTCGTGACTAATCAGTAATATTTGTCCTTTGAATTTGTTAATTTGCTCTATAAGCCAGCGCTTACCGTGTGCATCTAGGTGGTTTGAAGGTTCATCGAGTATTAAAATATCGTGATTAAAGAAGTTAAATAGCGCCAGAGCTTTAATTGACTAAACTGCCCGCCGCTTAAATATTTGCTTAATGAGTTAGGGGTTTTGCTTTTTATACTAGCCTCAAAAGCTCTGCCTTAAAGCGCTCTGGTAAGTCCCAATTGTCTTCTAGCAAAGTTAAATTTTGCTCTGTAACTTGCCCTTGGTTTATCGCTTCAAGGGCATTAAACATTGTCTCTAAGCCAATAGCCTCTGCAATTGTTAGATTATCAGCCTGATTTACATCGTCCATTTGCTCATAAAAGCCAAGAGTTGAATTACAAACAACCGTGCCAGAGCTTGGCTTTTTTTGCTTAGCAAGTATTGACGCTAATATAGATTTACCGCAGCCGTTCCTGCCAACTAACGCAGTAACTTTTGCAGTGAGAGAAAATGAAATGTCGTTAAATACAACATCGCCATTGCCATGTTGATAACATAAATTGAAAGCTTGAAGTTGTGGCATAGTGCCTCCTGTATTACAGGGGCAGTGATACCAATCCACAATAATATTTAATCATTTTGAGGGATAAAACCTGCCGCTACCTTCGTTAAAAATATCATTAAGAACAACTTAATAACGAAATTTTTGCCTTGTTATCGACGATGTTTTATTGCCTCAAAATAGACAACTTAATAACATTTTTTTGAACGTAGGGGAAACGTGAGCAACGCCTACTAACCCTGTTGGAAAAAATAAATTGAAATTGGATAACAGGTTTAGATGTTCATGTTGGCGGCTACTCCTAAAAATGAGCTCTCATAATAACCATCCACTGCCTAAATGGCAACGAGTTATGTTACTCTTAAGCCACTGAACATTTAAAGGAATCTATTTTGAATTTAGTTGAAAGCCAGCATGCCTCACAAAACCCTATTCAAGTTAAGCTGCAAATTGCTGAACATAAGCGTGTTTTTTGTCATTGGCGATTTAGATGCAGATTTAGCTAAATTTGAACAGGCGCTCTGCTCTGTCAATTTTAATCCAAGCACGGATATTCTTTTTCACTCGGCGATGTAATAGACCGGGGTGATAACAGCATTGCTTTATTAAGACGTTTTAAAGAGTTGGGTGTAAACATGTGTTTAGGTAACCACGAGCACATGCTACTTGAATCATTATTAGCAAATAATGAAGATTATTATCGCTTATGGGTTGAAAATGGCGGCCATTGGCACACCCAAGCAACCGATGAAGAGCTTAAATTTGTCTTTCAGCAACTTCTAAAATGCCTCTTTCTTATTTTGTTGAATACGCTGGTATAAAAATCGGCCTCTCGCATACCACGTGCGCTGATTGGATTGGAATAATCCAACAAAAGATAAAGAAAAAGCTATTAGTTTACTACTTTGGGATAGAGCTTTAACCAAAGCAAAGAAGCCAGTAATAAACCCAAGTATCGATTTTTCAGTGCACGGTCATAAACCCACTAAAGAGCCTTATTGGCTAGGTAATAGCTATCATCTTGACACTAATTACCTCAGTGAAGTACTAGTTGAGCTTAAAACACTGATAAACCAGTTTTCATCAATGTAAGCTGGCCAGTCGTTCGACAGTTTGATCATCAAGGTATTTTTTATAGGTGAGCCGTGCATGCCACAGCTGCTCATCGTTTTCTTGAATGTAAATAATTGGGCCAGCAACTTTATTCGCTAAGCTAGTTAATTTACTGTATTCATGGGTATCAATTATGCCATCGCTGAAGTAGCTTCGTGCCGTATTTAAAAATTGCTCTTCTTTATAGATATCGCTATGCCAAATTAACGAACGATACATACTTGCTGTTATTTCGGATGGCTTGTCATTCGAACGAAAGAGTTCACTTCTGTATAAATTGAATTACCGGTGATTACAATCCTATTAACGACAACGTCGTAAGAGTCATCATCCATTTCATGCTCTATTCCTCAAAATTAGGTACTAACCTAACTATAGGTGATGAAGATGAATGTATGCTGTTTATTTAATTAATTAGGATTGGTAAAACTATTTTCAAGATACTTAATTCTTGTTTTAAATGTTGTTTAATGTATTAGGCAAACTAGCCTAATACATTAACATCACTACTAGTGAAGTGCCGCTGTAAACGGTATATTTTTACAGATTTCAGCTTCTGCGATAAGGATTTCTTCAAGGCGAGCATCAACTTCTTGCTTATCGAAATACTCGTAGGCAAGTTCAACGAATAAGTTTTTATGTTTTTCTTCTGATTTAGCAATCGCGACATAAAACTCTTTTTCTTTACCTGCAGGTAAGGCTTCAGCGACAAGCGAAAAACGCTCATGTCCGCTACACCAGCCACTAATAAGCGGTCCATTAAAAATTCATCACGACCATTTCTGAAAACCGCGCGAATTTGTTTGATGTAAGGATCTTTTTGATCATTACCAAGGGAAACATCACGTTCCATTAGTAATTTTAAAACTTGTTTAAAATGAATCATTTCTTCTAACGCTAAATCAGTCATAGCTTTAACGAGCTTACGACGATCTGGGTAGTGTGAAAGCATAGACATAGCCATACCAGAGGCTTTTTTTTCTGCTGCAGCATGATCTTGTAAAAAGGTATTGAAGTCAGCCAAGACTCCTTCTGTCCATTCAAATGGCGTGTGGTATTTTAATTCAAACATAATAAGGAACAACTTAACTTATAATGGCGGCGATTTTAGCGTATTTTACTTATGATTATAACCAAGAGATTTATCAATTTTACCACTTCGGGTTGATGACACTTTATCTGGGTGTTTTATGTCATTCCAAGCTGTGACCTTGCCTCCAATATTAAGCTGTTTAAAGCTGATTGGTTGTTCCGTGCTTAAAAACTGCTGCAATAGTTTCGGGCTATTAGGGTCAGCAACATTAAGTGTTAGTAATTGATGTTCACAGCCTTTAAAGTAATCTGCTATTTGCTGTTGATGGCGCTGATAACAGGCTGTTAAATACTCATCAGATTCTAAATCTGCCAAACTATAGTGGCCAAACACATCAAGATAACAGCGTTTTAAGTGGATATTAAAGCCACCGTCTGGGCGCATTAAATTAGTGTGCATACGTGTTAATAGCTGCCTGATTGATGGTAGCCATTTAGCTAAGTCGCGCTCAAGATTTATAAAGCGGCTGTTTGCAAAGTGTTTATCGAGTAAAACATATTCACTAAATACAGGGGTGTCGGCAATAACGTCTGCGTTGGTAATTGCTTGTTGGGTATAGGCTGTGTGCGAGGTTTTATAGCCGAGTTCTAAAAAGCTGTTACATATACTGGTTGTGCCGGTTCGTGGTAAACCGATTATAAAAATTTTTGAGCTCATGGCACCTTATCAATAGATAACCACAGCGACTTATCTTCTACTGGGGTTAACCTTGGTAATTCGTTATTGTTCAATTCTATAATAATCTTGTCATGAACGTGGGCATTTTTAATGAAATCACGATTATATTTAAAGAATAGCTCGTCAAATTCACCGTTTTTACGCATAACTTTTAAACCCTCATTCACCGCTTTTGCAATTTCAGGCTTATCTTTGTTAAAAAAGAAATAAATAGGGCTTTTATATTTAAGCATTAGTTGCGGAAGAACAACCAAGTCGATTTTTTTCTCGAAATTAGCCTTTTCCTCCTCTATTTCGAGTATAGAGCGAGGAAATAACTGCCCTCTTCCTTTATCAAGCATAACGAACAATGACTCAAAATCTTGAGAAGTAGCCACAGTTAAATTGTTGCCTTTTAAAATATCTGTGTCAGGCCAGTGCTGGCCTTGTATAAATATAATATTTTTGAGATCGTCGTATGTCTTGATTTGGCTTAGATAAGGTAATTGCCTTTTAGTTGTAAACATTAAACGCCACCCGAACAGCCCTTTAAAAATAGGAATTCTCAATGGCAATAACATTTTTTCACGTTCAGTATTGGTCATACTCCAATACACATTAATACCTGTTCCAGTCGCTATTTCTCTAAGAACTCTGTTTTGTCCTAATAGTCTTGGTGACGGTGTTAAAGTAAAATTATAACCACTTCTCTCAAGCGCGGTACGAAGCAATATAAGAGGATAAAGTAATTTTTCATCAAGGTTTGGCAAAGTCTTAGGGTAAATTACCCTAAGAGTTTCAGGTGGAATAGCAACCGCTTTTTTTGCATTGATTGTTTTTACATTTGCCGAACAAATATTTGTTAAAAACAGTAAGGTAAGAGTAAAAACAACTTTCTGCATATTAGAATACCTGTGTAACTAATAACATCACTGCACTGATCAAAATAGTTAAGAAGGTGAGTATCATTCCTAACGCTCGTAATTTCATTATATTATCAACGAGTGCATAACTATGACAAAAACGGCCTGCAACAAGCATTGAACCTAAAATATAGCAGAAATGGCTAGGAAGACCCTGATACTCTAATAAAAATAGCAGAATCAATGAAAATGGCACATATTCAATAAAATTAGCATGGGTACGTATAGCTGCTTGTAGGCTTGCATCACCACCATCGCCTAGTGAAATACGTTTTGCTTTACGAAGTTTAATTACACGAAAGCTAAGTTGGATGTATAAAATGGCCAAAATGGCAGCAAACGTTGAAACAATCACAGTTTTTCCAATTTTTATTTAAAGTTAGACGCTTAGCACTGTTTATTGCTAGGCTGTTAAGTAAGTAGTTAGGTTAGCTCAGTATGATATTTAATGTCTAACAGTTCTTAAGGAAGTGCATGTTTACGCCAAGAAAAATTGCCGATAATTACCGTGAAATGGTAAGTAGTATCGGTTTTTACCCTTCAATGCTCTCTGTCATGTTTTTGATTTTCGGATTAATTAGCATTGCAGTAGAGTACTCTTCACTATCAATGGAGTTTAAAAAGCTGATTGGCGTGTTGTTGGTCGACAGCGAAGAAAACGCCCGAACTATCCTCAGTACGCTTGCAGGAAGCATTATCTCGTTAACGGTTTTTAGCTTTTCTATGGTTATGGTAGTGCTAAACAGCGCCAGTGCTAGCCTTTCTCCTCGAGTATTACCTGGACTAATTACCCGTAAATCGCACCAATTAGTGCTTGGCTTTTATCTTGGTAGTATTATCTACACTATATTAATGTTGATAAACATACGTACCATTGGCGATGGAGATATGGGAATTCCATCTTTGGGTATCTTCTTTTCTTTGGTTTTTGGTTTGATTTCGCTGGGATTTTTTGTGTTTTTTATTCACTCAATTTCTAAAGCGATTCAGGTCGATAATGTGTTAAACGATCTATTTAAAAATACCAAAGGCGAGCTTAAATGCATTATTAATATGCAACAAGAAAACCCAGTTGAGCATTTTCCTGACTTTGATGACTGGCATAGCATAAAAAGTAAAACAGAAGGCTACTTTAAAGGCGCACATAGCGATAAATTGTGCGCATTGTGCCAACAGCACGGTATAAAAATTTATATCTCGGTTAAGCAAGGCTTCTTTACGGTTAAAGGTTATCCGTTTTTAAAATGTGATACTGACTTATCTGACAACCCAGAGCTTGTAGAGCAACTACTAAACTGTTTTATCTTTTATATCGAAGAGTATATCAGCGACCATTACCGCTACGGTATGACACAAATCTCAGAAATTGCAGTAAAAGCCATGAGTCCGGGGATTAATGATCCTGGTACTGCGGTAAAAGCCATTGATATGCTGAGTATCTTATTGATTTTACGTTTAGATATTTATGATGTTAATTACTCGCTTAAACGATGCGAGAACAATCAACCACACCTTTATATACACGAAACATCATTCGATGAGCTACTGCACGATAACTTTACGCCTATTCGTAACTACGCAAAAAATGACGCCTATGTCATGGTTAACGTACTTGAAGCTTTTAAAAATATATTGTTTAGAGCATCTGATAACGAAAAAGCCACAGATAGTTTGTTTGTTTATTTAGGGGCGATTATTGAAGATATCGATACGCATATTAGTAATGAGTATGACCGAGAACAAATTACTAATATGCTTAAAGCCATAGCCCGTATTTCAGAGCAACAAGGTGAAAAATTGCTGGCAAGCTTCACCAGCAATCAATAGACTAATTTTCTATTAAGTAAACGGCATAGCTACTAGCTGTGATCGTAAGCTCGCCACCGTTGTATGCATCAGGTACATAGTTATCTGGTGCAGCTTCAGCCATAACCATTTTACTTGCACGCATATAAGGCTGGTTTCCTGTTTCTAGTGGGCTATTAGAAGCGGTATAAAGACCTTTAAGCTCTACCCCGTAATCAATGGCAAACTCTTTTGCGGCATCACGCGCATCTTTAATTGCCAGTTTTTGAGCTTGCTTTTGTAACTCTTCATAACGGCTAGATATAAACTGCGTTTGATTAATTTCATTTATGCCCGCGTTCACCAATTGCTGAAGCATAATTGGGTACTTTTTAATATCAGTTAAAGTCACAGATAGACTGCGCGTTACTCTATAGCCGACAAAGTTTTGCTTGCCTGTTTCACGGTTGTATTCTGTTTGGCGGTGTATAGAGATATTAGACGCATAAATGCCCTTTTCATTCACACCTTGGCTTTTAGCAAGCTTAATAGCTTTTGCCATGGTTGCATCGGCTTTGTTTTTAGCGGCAATTAAATCTTTATCCACTTCAACAATACCCACTGTTAGTTTAACGTTATCAGGGATAGCTTTGATAGTTGCGTTGCCTTGAATGTAAATATGCGGTGCATCAGGTGTAGCTTGTGCTAACGCATTAAAGCTTAGCGCGGTGGCCATCGCGGTGAAAATTAACTTACGCATAATACTGTTCCTTAATTATTAACTCCGTTCATTATCACCTTAAAGAGTTAATTGAATATGAACAAGGCCTTTTAAAACAATATAAAAAAACAGGCATTAAAGCCTGTTTTTTCAATAACTCAACGTGTTATAGCTTAGATACTACGACGCTTATAGTTACGGTACTCTGGAAGCCAATAGTTTTTCTCAATTGCAGCCCATAGCGCTTCATCGCTCAGCTCAAGTGCCACACCTTCTTCCATGGCTTTTTTCGCTACCGCAAACGCAATACGTTTACTTAACGATTGGATTTCAGTAAGTGCTGGTAATAAGCTACCTTTACCTGTGTTAGCACGTGGCGAAGACTCTGCCAGAGTTTCACTTGATACAATCAGCATCGCATCTGTAATTCGTGTTGCTTTAGCAGCAATAACACCTAAACCAATACCCGGGAAAATGTAGCTGTTGTTACATTGCGGGATTGGGAAAGTTTGGCCGTTATACTCAACCGGATCAAATGGGCTACCAGAGGCAACAATCGCTTGACCGTCTGTCCACTCAATTACGTCTGAAGGAAGTGCTTCAACTTGCTTAGACGGATTACTTAACGGGAAGATAATCGGTTGTGGGCAAGATGCGTGCATTGCACGAATAACTTGTTCTGTGAACAAACCAGGTTGGCCAGATACACCAATTAGGATGTCTGGTTGCGCACAGTGCATTACATCTAATAAAGATGCGTACTCACCACTGTATGTCCACTCGCTCAAACCGTCTTTAGATTGGCAAAGGGCTTGTTGGAAGTCACGTAAGCCTTCCATGCCTTCAGTAAGTAAACCAAAACGGTCAACCATGAAGATTTGAGAACGAGCTTGCTCATCACTGATACCTTCAGCAACCATAGTACTGATAATTTGCTCAGCAATACCACAGCCAGCAGAACCTGCTCCGACAAACACGACTTTTTGCTCTGAAAGTTTCGAGCCTTTAACACGACATGCAGCTAGTAAAGAACCTACTGTTACTGCAGCAGTACCTTGAATGTCATCGTTAAAGCTGCAGATTTCATCACGGTAGCGTTTTAATAATGGCATTGCATTTGGTTGTGCAAAGTCTTCGAACTGAAGTAACACACTTGGCCAACGACGTTTAACAGCTTTGATGAATAGATCTAAGAATTCGTCATACTCTTCTTGCGAAATACGTTTATGACGAGCACCCATGTACATAGGGTCGTTAAGCAGTTTTTCATTATTCGTACCAACATCAATCATTACTGGTAACGTGTAAGCTGGGCTAATACCACCACACGCTGTGTATAGTGATAATTTACCGATTGGAATACCCATACCACCTATACCTTGGTCACCTAGACCAAGAATACGCTCACCGTCAGTTACAACGATAACTTTTACTTTGCCTTTAGTGGCGTTACGTAAAATATCATCAATTTGGAAACGATCTTCGTAAGAGATAAATAGACCACGGGCACTGCGGTAAATGTCTGAGAACTTTTCACAGGCATCACCTACTGTTGGTGTATAGATAATTGGCATCATTTCTTCAAGATGATCACGCACTAAACGGTAGTAAAGTGTTTCGTTGTTATCTTGAATAGCACGAAGGTAAATGTGCTTGTTTAAATTATCGCTAAAGCTTGAATACTGCTGGTAACAACGCTCAACTTGTTCTTCGATCGTTTCATAACGCGGTGGCAGTAAACCGGCTAAGTTGAAATTTTCCCTTTCTTTTTGTGAAAAAGCACTGCCTTTATTTAATAGTGGCGTTTCGATCAGACCTGGGCCTGAATAAGGAATATAAAGATAATTTGGATCGGTATTTGTAGTCATATTTCCAAGCTTTGATGCGTCATAATTATGATCTGACATTATTACTCTTGAAGGCGAAATTGCAATGACAATTCACCTTGTCAGACCATTGAAGAAAATGAATTTTATGCTCTAAAGAGCTTACTAGATAGTATACATGAAAACTCAGCAGCTTTAAGGCTGCTGAGCTTGTTTTTAGTGGCTTTTATCACTTAAAGCGATGCCTTCACGGCGAGGATCGGCTGCGCCATAAAGCTTACCGTCTTTTACTTCAACAGCATGTAAACCAGAGTTTAAATCTAAGATACGAACTGTATGTCCACGATTAACAAATTCGGCTTCAGCGTTGGCAAGTTCAGTGCCCTTTTCTAGGCTTGTGTAATTATTACGATTAGTAATGCGCGGTAAGTTAATTGCAGTTTGCGCATCTAAGTTCCAATCAAGCACACCCACAACCACTTGAGCAACGTAATCAATAATGCGGCTACCACCCGGTGAACCGACTACCAAGCGTAAGCTGCCATCTTTGTTAAACACCATTACTGGCGACATTGAACTACGCGGACGTTTACCTGCTTCAACACGATTGGCTAACGGCTTACCATTTTTTGTTGGTGATAAAGCAAAGTCAGTTAGCTGATTGTTTAAAATATACCCGTTCACCATTACTGTTGAACCAAATGCCATTTCGATAGAACTTGTCATTGACACTGCATTACCTTGGCTATCCACAATCGATACATGGGTGGTTGATGGTAATTCGTAAGCATCATCCTGTGCATAAGCAAGTGAGTTTGGTGGTGTGCCTGCTTCAGCGTGGGTATCTTTTTCAGAGATAAGCTTTGCTCGACCTGCAAGGTAATCTTTATCAAGTAAACCTTGTGTAGGGATTGGCATAAAATCAGGGTCGCCCATATACACGTTACGATCTGCAAACGCTAAACGCGATGCTTGTGTAAAGTAATGCAGAGCTTGAACTGAATTTGGTTTAAGCTTAGTCATATCTTTGTGTTCAAGTAAGGCCAGAATCTGTAATACAGCTACACCACCACTACTTGGTGGAGCCATTGAACAAACCTCATACTGGCGATAATCAACACATACAGGTGCTCGTTCTTTGCTTTTGTAATTAGCTAAGTCTTCAACACTCAAAGTACCCGGTGCTACCGCTGAGTTTTGCACTGCATTGACAAGTTCTTTTGCGTTTTCACCTTTATAAAAAGCATCAATACCTTGTTTAGCAATATCTTTATAAAGTGCGGCAAGTTCTGGGTTCTTCTTAACAGTGCCAACAGCAAGCGGTTTACCATCTGGGAAGAAATAATCACGAATAACAGGTAGCTTTGTAACCCCTGGGTTTAACTCTTTAGCGAGTAACTGATGTAAACGCGGTGATACAATAAAGCCTTTATCAGCCAATTCAATAGCAGGGCCAAACAAGGTTTGCCAGTCTAACTTTCCGTAACGCTTATGAGCAGTTGCAAAGGCATCTAAAATACCAGGTACACCTACTGAGCGACCGCCTACCACCGCTTCAATCCATTTCACAGCTTTACCGTGTTTATCTAAAAAGAGTGTTTCGTCAGCGTTACTTGGTGCAGTTTCTCGACCGTCAAAACTAGTAAGGCTTTTTGTTTTATTATCAAAGTACATCATAAATGTACCACCACCGATCCCCGACGATTGCGGTTCTACCAGTGTTAAAACAAGTTGAGTTGCAATTGCAGCATCAACTGCAGAGCCACCTAGTTCAAGCATTTTTTGGCCGGCTTTAACTGCATAAGGGTTTGCGGCAGCGACCATGTACTTATCGCCTTCAACAACCTGTTTATGAGCAAAGCCTGTTGCGGCTTCAGGTTCGCGAGTTTCAACTTTTGCAGGGGTTGCTAAAATAGCAGTTGAATAAATTAATGAAGTGGACAGAGCTAACAGCGCTTTGGTTTTGAATAACATAAATAAACTTAATCCCGTAGTGTATTTGGCATCTTAAAATTAAACGTGCACAATAGGCGACAATCTCAGATACAATAAAAATAACATGATAAACCTGCCCCTGAAACTAGAATATATTCTGCCTCCTTTGTGTTTAGTACTACTTAGTTCGTTGTTTGCAACTTTCAACTTAAATGAATATCTTGAATTTAACCGTGATTTAGTTGCAAATGGTGAATTTTGGCGTATTTTCACCAGCCAATTTGTACACGCAAATTGGCCCCATTTAGGCCTGAATTGTGCCGGGATTTTATTAATTTGGGCCTTGCATGCTGAGCATACAAGCCCTGCTCGTTATGCATTTAATATTGCTATTCTTGCATTGTGGTGTGGTTTAGGTGTTTGGCTATTTTGTCCAGATATCTATATTTACACCGGATTAAGCGCATTGCTTCACGGAGTTATTATTTGGGGCGCCGTTAAAGACGTTCAAGCAGGGGTGATTTCCGGCTGGTTATTGTTTGCTGGTACTTGGGCTAAAGTGATTTGGGAGCAAATAGCAGGCCCGAGTGATTCGGTGAGTCAGTTAATCGCCTCTAATGTTGCCATTGACGCCCACTTTATCGGCGCAATTGGCGGCACTCTACTCGCTTTGCCTGTCTTTATAAAAATAATAAGAAATCGCGAGTAACCTTACTCGCTTTCTTATTACAGCTCTTTATTAGCTAGAAAAAGGAACTTTAAATGAAAGAAAATAAAGGCCGCTTTTATCTAAGCCTCATCTTGCTTTGTCTTTACGGCCCATTGCTGCTTGGCTTTTTAAGCTCATATATTAATTTAAATTTTGTATCACCTAGGCATATGAGTGATGTTTCTCAGGTAACCAATGTAATAATACTTGGCTCATCTATTTTAGGCTTTACTTTATTGCTCATGAAATACCAAGAAGTTAGAACGCTTTTTAACAATAGAATAATCGCCAACACCTTAATTATAATAAGCTTTTTGTATGCTTGTTTGATGTTCATTGCAGTGTCCTTAGTTGTATTTTTGGATGCAACTTTCAGCTCAAATAAAGATTACATTTATCAAGAGCAAACTTTTAATAACCGTACTTTTTATGTTTATACGGCAGACCCTGGTGCTTTTGGAAAAGCGCACCATTATGTGTATTTAAAGTGCCCTGCTTCCTTTAATCGCTATGAATTGGAGTTAATAGCCAATCTATCATGGATGAGAGACTATGAAATGAGCCTAGAGGGGGATGATCTAATTTTTCAAAACGACTCAGAGGAAGGTAAAACTGTGCTCGATGTGAGTGAATTTTACTGCAAATAACCCCTTTTAGATAAATTCTATTACAAACAAAAACAGCCACTTAAAGTGGCTGTTTTTCATTTACGCTATTGGATTACAGGGTTTCTTTAAATAGCTTATGAATACGGCGGTATTCATCTAACCAGCTTGATGGTTGTACAAAACCATGTGGTTCAACTGGGAAGATAGCTGTTTCAAAGTTTTCTTTTTCAAGCTCAATTAAGCGCTGTACTAAACGTACTGAGTCTTGGAAGAATACATTGTCATCAACCATAGGCGCATTAATCAATAAATGGCTCTTAAGACCTTCAGCAAAATAAATTGGTGAGCTCTTTTCATAGGCAATTGGATCAACATCTGGGTGGTTTAAGATGTTAGACGTATAAGGACCATTGTAGTGAGCCCAATCAGTTACTGGACGAAGTGCAGCACCTGCTTTGAATAAATCAGGCTGTGTGAATAGCGCCATAAACGTCATGAAACCACCGTAAGAACCACCATAAGTACCTACAGCTTGTGTATCTACATTTGCGTTGTCTGCCATCCAGCTTACGCCATCTGCTAAATCTTGGATCTCAGGTGTACCCATTTGACGATAAATAGCTGTACGCCAATCACGGCCGTAACCTTTCGATGCACGATAGTCCATGTCCATTACTACGTAGCCTTCTGAAGCAAGTAGTGAGTGGAACATAAACTCACGGAAGTAACCAGACCAACCCATGTGTGAGTTTTGTAGGTAACCAGCACCGTGGTTAAAGATAACCGCTTTACGGTTTTTACCCGTTTCGCCTTCTTTATAATCAGCTGGGTAATATACTTTTGCGTAAATTGGCTGATCAGTGTGGCTTGAAGGCACAGCAACAATCTTAGGTGCGATTAGTTTCTTCGCTAAGAACTCATCAGAGACCGTGTGCGTTAACTGAGTTGCTTGGGTATTTGCTTTTGCATCAGCAACATAAAGCTCAGGTGGCGACATAATTTTTGAGTGAGTTAGCAATAGTTTGCTTTCATCTGGGCTTAACTGGTAGTCAGTCATACCATCGAGGTTGGTTACTTGCTCAGATTCACCGTTTGCAGGGTTTACACGATAGATTTCGTAAAGACCTGGGTGCTCAACGTTAGCTTTGTAGTAAATTGCTGAGTTATCATCCGTTAACGTTAAGTTAGAAACAACAAATTGGCCTTTAGTTAGCTGCGTTGCTTTACCGTTTAGTGGCTTTTTGTAAATGTGGCTGTAACCAGACTCTTCAGATAAATAGTAAAGGGTATCTGAGTTGTTCAACCAACCAAAATCATTGTATGCATAGTTTACCCACGCATCGTCATGTAGACGGTGTTGTGAAACAAGCTTGTTGTTTTGTGTATCAACAGTGGCTAACCAACGGTCTTTGTTGTCCCATGCTTCAAGCATAAGAGCCACTTGTGAACCGTCTGTGTTCCATTGAATAGCACTCTGGTCCCAACCCCAATCCATCATTAGGTTGATGGCACGTGGTGCTTTTTCAGACTTATAAGTTTTGCCATCACGAGCGTAATTTTCTTTCTTAACAGCTGCAAGTACGTCTTCATCAAAACCAGGTAAAGTATCGAATGCTAGGGTTGTTTGCTCGCCTGATTTAAGGTCGATGTAAACAACGTCTGAGCTGATTGGTTTTTCATCAGCAACACGACGGCGAACTTTTTCTGCTTTTACGCGCGCATCATCGGCAATGTAATTAGGCATGATATCGCCTTCATCGCGCCATGAGCGGTTTTCTGTGGTTACTGCAACAAGTGCTTGGCCATTTGGTGAAAGCTGTACATCTGCTAAACGCTTACCTTTACCTAAGTAAAACTGTGCGTTAGCAATGCTGTCGTTTTGTTCGTTGATTTGTGCTTTACGCTCTTCACGATCTTTTTTGTTTTTATGAGTAAGCGCAATGTAATCAATTAGTTTGTGTTGCTCTTTTGCAATATAAGTGTCTGGCTCTTGTACACCTTTAGGTGCATCATCTAGGTGTAAGTTAACTAATTCAACTTGGCGACCGGTTGCTAAATCAACTTTATAAAATGCATTACCTTGGCGATAAGCAAGGCTACCATCAGTTAAAAACTGTGGTTTTGATTGCTTTGCGCTGTCGTGTGTAATTTGCGTAATTTGTCCAGTGCTTAAGTTTTTAATGAAGATATTACCTTCAAATGCATAAGCCTGTTGCTTTTTATCTGCTGAGTAAACTGCGTTTTTAGCGCCTACAGTGTGTAGTTTATTTAACGCTAATTGTGATGCAGATTGGCTATTTACCGCTTGAACGTATAAATCGCGTAACTCATTGCCTTGTTGCTTTTGTGCATAAACGATACTGTTAGAATCACCGTTCCAGAAAGCACGCTCAGGCTGACGACCTAACCAATCAGGATGAGCCATTGCTTGCTCTAACGTGATTTCAGCTGAACCTGTATCGGCAGGAGTAGCAACAACTGGGGCTACATTGGTAACTTGTTCTTCAGAAGGCGTTGAGGCGGTTGATTGACAACCTGCTAGCATGAAGCTAGATGCGACTGCGAGAGCCACTAACGTTTTATTAGCAGTGGTTTTGAATTTCATAGTGCTTCTTACGGGTTATTATAATTCGCCCTATTTAAGCAGAAGCACTGATGAAATAGCAATTTTTATAGGATAAACAGCCAAACTTTTCCGTTTAATAACAGCTTATTTTAAACTGATATCAAGCCATACCATACGGTGATCAGACGATGCGTTACGATCTTTAATTAAACGGAACAGTTCAGAGCTTTTCTGTGGCCAAAAAACCCCACCATCGTTAATCTCAATACCATAATTTGATGGTAATACGTAATCAGCACGAGCTTGCCAATAAGCGGTATAGTTTTTAGCGAAATCTTCTTTATACGACTCTTTAGCACCTTTGCTTGTTGGCGTAAATGAGGTATTCACTAATGGGTTTTTTAAAATTTGGTCTGTGGTATTCGGGCGAGCCTTACCCCCTTCTGGCGCAGCATTTAAATCACCCACAATCACAAAGCGGCTTTTCGCTTTTAAGCCCCCTTTTTGGCCTTTATCATCATAAATATAGTTAGCATTATTGATGTAGTCTGCAATCAGGCGTACTTCATCATGATTACGCTTACCGTTACGGTCTTCATCACCATCAAAAACCGGTGGGGTTGGATGCGAAGCAAGCAAATGAAGCGTTTTTCCTTTTACATTAATTGGTAAATCCCAAAATGATTTAGAGCTTAGGTGAATTGCTTGCCATTCCTCCGCAGAGTACCAGTCTTTACCTGTTTTAGGGTCTATAGGCATTTGTGCATTTGGCATGTCTTTGTATTTGAATGTTTGTAGTGTGCGCGCTTTATCTAAATCGATTGGATAGCGCGACAATACAGCCATTGCATAATGCCCTTCAAAGAAGCCAAAACCTTGAGCATCACCTTTGTAATGCCCCTTTACACCATCGTTATCTAGGTCAAACTCGGTAGCTAAACCGGTGTTAACGGGTGCAATAAAGTAATACGGGTAATCGATAGCAACCTGCTTATTTTGTGATACTTGCAGGTAGTTTTTACGAAATACGTTGATGCCTTTGTCTGCATCAATATAATCAAACTCATTAAGTAAAATAACATCCGGTCTTACACGCTGAATTATTTCGGCAATGTTGCGTATTTGCTGGTGGTTGCTCGCTAAAGCTTTGCTTAAAGCATCTTTATCAATCGCTTCACCTTTTTTTGCATAGTTGGTTGCGTCCATACTTACGTTAAAGGTGGCAACTCGTAAATCAGCAGCCGATACATTGTTAGCAAATAAGCCTACAGTCAGTGCTATTGAAGAAGTTAATAAAGCGTTTTTCATGAAATAAATCCGTCTACAATAAGTAGTAAAATAATACTGCTGACAATGATCCATAAGATCATCGCCATGATAAAAGGTTTAATGCCCGCTTGTTTTAAGACCGAAATTGATAAACCACTCCCAATCAAAAATAAGGTCATTACCAAAACTTGTTTAGCGCCAACATTAAGTGCATGCCAGAGTGTTTGGTACTCAGGGAAGCTTGAGTTGATCAATGCAGCCGCTAAAAACCCAAATATAAACAATGGGATACTGGCTTTTTCATCTGATTTCCAAAAAACACCTGCGATACTAGTATACGGTATGATCCACATCGCTCTAGTGAGCTTGATAGTGGTGGCAATTGCAAGAGCTGATGCGCCATAAGCAGCTGAGGCCCCAACTACACTACTAGTATCGTGAATAGCCAGTGCCGCCCATACCCCAAATTGCTGCTCAGTCAGGCCCAAATAATGACCAATCATTGGAAATAACACCAAGCCAAGTGCGTTAAGTAAAAAAACTACAGCTAAAGATATCGCGACTTCGTGATCTTTTGCCTTGATAACTGGCGCCATTGCTGCAATTGCGCTACCACCACAAATTGCAGTACCAAATGATATGAGTACACCGGTATTTTTATTTAACTTAAACAACTGAGATAAAATTTCGCCAAGGCCAATAATCGCGGTAATACTGACAATAGTAAGTACAATTGAGCTGCGCCCTACTTCTATTACTTGACTAAAATCAACAGCAAAGCCTAAGCCAATAACCGCTAACTTTAGCATCCATTTACTAATTTTTTGTGACTGAACTGCAAATGGATTACCTAAAACCATAGCAAACAAAGCGCCAACAACAAGTGCCGTAGCAGAGCCAACAAAAGGTAAGGCCGATGCTAAAAATAGTGCAATAAAAAGAAATTGTTTTGGGCGTTCGGCTATCACAACGGTGCTCTGATAAATTTATTGGTTAACTTATGAACCACAGGTGCGACTAAAATAACGGTAGGAAATGCGACACAAAAAGCAAAAGCCCATGCTTTAAGCCAAATGGCTGCAATGTTATCGATTAAACCAAGGTTAAAAATACTGATCACTAAAGACATAAATCCAGACATAAACAGCGCCATAAAAAACGCAAATACGACTGTTCTTAATCGAGGATGTAACATAACGAACTAATATTAATATAAAAATATTAGTCTATAGCAAGATACCCCTGACGCAAGTGCTTTGAGACAAGAGGTACAAAATTAGCGAAGTTTGCGGGTAATACCAATTCGCTTAATTAAGTAGTCTATTTTGAGGCAAGAAAACCTTGTTGATACCAAGGCAAAAATTTCGTTATTTAGTTGTTCTAAATGAGAAATTTTTCAACGCAGGTAGCGACAGGTTTAATCCCTCAAAATGATTAAGTATTATTGCGGATTGGTATAAGTTATAGAGATTAAAAAGCCGAGACAAACTCGGCTTTTAAGAATTTAAACTGATTAGTTTAAAATAAGTTGGGTGCTGGTAGCTGCTACACCTGGGTAGTCTTGCTCTGGCAAAATTTCAGCCAGTGCCGCTAAACGCTCACCTAATTGGTGAAGGTTATCAGCCGATACATTGATATGACCCATCTTACGACCCGGTTTAGCCGTTTTACCATACCAGTGACTAGTAACGTCTTGCGTTGCCAGTACTGAGTGAGGGATTGAAGGCTGACCTAATACGTTGATCATAGCAGTAGGACGAAGACACTCTGTACTACCTAGTGGTAAACCTGCAACAGCACGCATGTGGTTTTCGAACTGTGAGCAATGTGTACCCTGCTGTGTCCAGTGACCAGAGTTATGAACGCGTGGCGCAATTTCGTTAACTAATAACGTACCTTGTACATCAAAAAACTCGATTGCTAATACACCTACATAGTCAAGCTCTTGCGCTAACTTGTTAAATGCCAGCTCAGCTTGTTCTTGAATCGCTGCTTTTTCTTTACCAGCAACTGAAAGCGTAAGCACACCATTGGTGTGTTGATTTTCAGTTAATGGGTAAATAACTGTGTTACCTGCTTTGTCGCGTGCACCAATGATAGATACTTCACGGTCAAATGGGATCATCTTCTCTGCGATAATAGAGTGCGGAGCACTCTCGGTGCCAGATGCAATGAAATCTGCCATTTCTGACCAGATTTGGTCAATTTGGTCATCTGACTTTAAGCGCCATTGGCCTTTACCATCGTAACCCGCTTGGCAGGTTTTGATCACAAGCGGCTTGCCTAAGCGCTCTACAGCAGCGATAAGGTGCGCTTTTTCTGTAATTAATTGGTAAGGCGCACACTCAACATTTGTTTTATCAAGTAATGCTTTTTCAAGTGCGCGGTCGCCACCTGTTTTAATTGCCGCTTTACCCGGATAAAACTTATTGCTTTGACAGCAAAGTGTTAGTACATCATCAGGAATGTGTTCAAACTCTGCGGTGATAGCGTCTGCGTTATCAATAGCTTGTTGTAATGTGCTGTTACGAACTTCACCAGTTAATGGGTGAATGATTTTTTTACTACCCACATCGTAGGCAACAACATTTAAATCAAGCGGTGCACCCGCTAAGCTCATCATACGAGCTAACTGGCCTGCACCTAAAATTAGAATATTCATATTACTCTGCAGGATTAGGGTTAGCTAAGATTGTGTCTGTTTGTTCTTTACGGAATGCTTCAACTTTTGCGAAGATTTCAGGCTGTTGGCAACCTAAAATTTGTGCCGCTAAAAGGCCAGCATTAGCAGCGCCAGCTTCACCAATTGCAAGAGTACCTACCGCAACACCTTTAGGCATTTGGCAAATAGATAATAAAGAATCTACACCATTTAGTGTTTTAGATTTAACTGGTACACCTAAAACTGGCAGTGATGTAAACGCCGCAGCCATACCAGGTAAGTGCGCTGCACCACCTGCACCAGCAATAATAATTTTAATACCGCGATCTGCAGCTGAGCTTGCATAGTCAGCAAGTAATTGAGGGGTACGGTGAGCAGAAACAACTTTAGTTTCGTATTCAATGCCGAATTTTTCTAGCATTAACGCCGCATGTTCCATCGTTGGCCAGTCTGATTTGGAACCCATAATAATGCCAACAGTCATAAATACACCTCAGTTAAATTGTTTTCTAAAAAGCGGACTTTTGTCCTTATTTTGTGGCGGGTATTATATACCTAACTCACATCAAGATGCGACTCTAGAAGCACAAAAAAGCCATGACATGCATGGCTTTTAATCACTCATCAGCTAATTAAGCTTCTTTGCTTGCTAGGTACTCAGTGTATGTACCTTTAAAGTCGATAACTTTGCCGTCTTTGATTTCCCAAATACGGTTAGCAAGCGATGATACAAATTGTCTATCGTGTGATACGAACAATAATGTCCCTTCGTATGCTTCAAGTGCTAAGTTAAGCGCTTCGATAGATTCCATGTCCATGTGGTTGGTTGGCTCATCCATTAATAAGATGTTTGGTTTATGCATCATAATTTTGCCAAACAGCATACGGCCTTGCTCACCACCTGAAATCACTTTTACTGACTTTTTGATGTCGTTTTGTGAAAACAGCATACGACCTAAGAAACTACGAACAACTTGCTCGTCGTCACCTTCTTGTTGCCATTGTTCCATCCACTCAAATAAGTTCATGTCTTGTTCGAACTCGTCAGCATGGTCTTGTGCGTAATACCCAATATTAGCGTTATCTGACCATTTAAATTCACCTTGTTTTGGTGCTAAACGACCAGCAAGAGTATTTAACAGTGTTGTTTTACCAACACCGTTCTCACCGATAATCGCAATACGCTCGCCTACTTCAACTAAGCCTTCAAGACCACTGAATAAGGTCTCTTCGAAACCTTGCGCTAAGTTTGTTAGCTCTAACGCATTACGGAATAACTGCTTCTCTTGCTCAAAGCGAATAAACGGACTTTGACGAGAAGATGCTTTAACTTCTTCAAGCTGAATTTTATCGATTTGTTTCGCACGTGATGTTGCTTGCTTTGCTTTTGAAGCGTTCGCAGAGAAGCGCGATACGAACTGTTGAAGTTCGGCAATTTGGCTTTTCTTCTTCGCGTTTTCGCTAAGTAGACGCTCACGAGCTTGCGTTGCAGCGAACATGTACTCATCGTAGTTACCAGGGTAAATACGAAGCTCGCCATAATCGATGTCAGCCATGTGTGTACATACAGAGTTTAAGAAGTGACGGTCGTGCGAAATGATGATCATGGTACAGTCACGCTGGTTTAACACGTCTTCTAACCACTTGATGGTGTATATGTCCAAGTTATTGGTAGGCTCATCGAGTAGCATGATATCTGGATCAGAAAACAGCACTTGTGCAAGTAACACACGCAGTTTAAAACCCGGTGCGATTTCAGACATAGGGCCGTAATGTTGCTCTGTACCAATACCTACACCAATTAGTAACTCACCTGCTTTAGCTTCTGCTGAGTAACCATCCATTTCGGCAAACTCAGTTTCAAGATCAGCCACTTTCATGCCGTCTTCTTCGCTCATCTCAGGTAGGCTGTAAATACGGTCACGCTCTTTTTTTACTTCCCACAGCTCTTTATGACCCATGATTACTGTGTCGATTACAGAAAACTCTTCGTAAGCAAACTGGTCTTGATTTAGTTTTGCAATACGTTCGTTTGGATCTGTGCTGACATTACCTGAAGATGGCTCAAGTTCACCACTTAGGATTTTCATGAAGGTTGATTTACCACAGCCATTCGCACCGATTAAACCGTAACGGTTACCATCGCCAAATTTTGCTGAAATATTTTCGAATAAAGGTTTAGCACCAAATTGCATGGTGATATTAGCTGTACTAATGATAGCGGTACCCTCCAGCGGGTAAAAAAGTAAAAACGAAACTGCGGGCAATTTTAAACTAAAGCCGCTTAGCACGCCATGAAAGTTTAATTAAATACCCCCGCTAATTTTACAAGCTCACACCTAGCGACTACCTTTAATGAGCGCGCTCACTTAATCACTTGAGCACGCTCACTTTTAATATAACTATTTATAAACAGTAGGTTAAGAATGAGCAAACATGCAGATACTCACCAACGTATTTTAGAGGCGGCTTGGAATCTTTTTACTGAGCAAGGGTTTAATGATACTTCAACGAGGCAAATTTCTGCAGCAAGCAACATAGCAGTGGGCACCTTGTTTAATCATTTCTCTGATAAAGTGGCTATTTTAGAAGCATGCCTTGATGATAAATTTAATGATGTGCTGGAACGCGCCAAAGAAACGGATATACACCGCCCTGCTCGCTTAAAGATTAATCATTACGCGCAATATTTTTATCAGTTTTATTGTTTACATCATCGCTTTTATAAAGTGCTTTTTAGCCAGCGATTGTTTTCGCAGCCATTCCAGCAACAGCACATGGAGCTAATACAATCATTAGTTTTTGCCGACCAGCCGCAATTTAATAAAGTAAAAGCAGCTATATTACTCGACTGCTATTTTATGACCTTGTTATATGGTCTAGGTGCCGAAACACCAAATACTAAATTAATGCTTAGAACGCTAAGCCAGAAAGTGTCTATTTTTTAGCCTTGGTAACTCATTGATAATTCAATATAGTGAACCTAAAATGAATAATTTTTCCTCAAAGACGCTTTGTTGCATGATAATTTTTCACTTTTTACCCTATTTTAGCTTTGATAATCTCCTACCTTTAACTAAATTATACCTATTAGGGACAATTATTAATCAAGGTACTTTATGAAAAGAACACACACTGCCTTATTTGTTGCAGGCATGATTGCCATACCGACAGCCAATGCCATCGAAATCTATAACGACCAAACCAATAGCGTTACTGTTGGTGGCTTTATCGATGCAAGAATTATTAATACGCAAGGCGAAACTGAGGTAGTAAACGGTGCATCACGCATTAATTTTGATTTTAAGCGCCAATTAAAAAACGGCTGGCAAGCTTTTGCTTTACTTGAATGGGGTGTTAACCCTGTTGGTAGCAGCGATATCGTATACAGCAATCGCTTTGAATCAATTCAAGATGAGTTTTTATATAACCGTTTAGGCTATGTTGGTCTTAAACATGACGATTACGGCCAAGTCACTTTAGGTAAACAATGGGGTGTATGGTACGACGTAGTTTACAACACCAACTACAGCTTAGTATGGGATGGTAATGCTGCAGGTGTTTATACCTACAATAAAGATGACGGTGCTGTAAATGGCACAGGTCGCGGCGATAAAGTACTTCAGTATCGCAATACCTGGGGTAATTTTCATTTAGCGCTTCAAGCACAACTGAAATCTGATGACTTTTATACCTGTGATATCGTTGATATATCAATGAGATCATGTGAGGTCCTTTGGAACCAAGGAAATAACGCCGCACAAAAAGTAGAATTTAATTCTACTTATGGCGCCGCACTCACCTACTCGGTTAGCCCTAATTTAAAAGTAACTGCGGGTGTTAACCGCGGTCAGTTTGATATCGTGTATGCAGGTGGGAGAAACCAATCTGTAAATGATTTAATTTATGGTATGGGCATTACCTATGGTGATTTTTATAAGCCTGGTTGGTATGCATCAGCGAATATAAATAAAAACGAAAACCACGATACTGACAACTTAGGTCGCTTAATTAAAGATGCCGTTGGTTTGGAGTCTATCTTCAGCTATCGCTTTGATAATGACATTCGTACCTTTGTAGCTTATAACGTATTTGATGCCGGCGATGACTATGTTATTCAGCCAAACTTTAATGCCGATCCTGAAGATGTATTTAAGCGTCAATTTGCAGTAATTGGTGCGCACTACTTCATGGCAGAAGATACCATTTTATATATTGAAGCCCGTAAAGACTTTAGCGACTTTTCGAGTAATGACGCTGAGCAAGAAGCACAGATGTCACAAACCGAAGATGACGGTATTGCCATTGGTTTTAATTACACTTTGTAATCACGATTAACACTAAAGCCCACTTTTGTGGGCTTTAACTCACGATAAAAATACTGCAATACATTTTCTTTTTTGTCGCAATATCAACCAACAAATGCTATTACTTAACAGTCATAAAACTAAAAAAATGAAAATAATTGAGGTTAATATGTCTAACAGGACCAAACTTATTCTTCTCTGTGCAATCTCTAGCGTTTCATTTCTGCTCTTTTACTGGCTAACACATGTCAGAGAATCGGATACTGTTTTAGGTGTTAGCTCCGATTTATCTGGTGGTTTAGTTATGGGCTTTGCTATTGGTGTGATGCTAGTTACATTAAGTACATTTAAATTAAAAAAACATTAAGTGTATTTAAAAACAAAGGTTTAAACCTTTGCCTATCTGTCATTCATCAAGACAAAAAAGATGACCTTAAAGTTTGCAAGCCATTGATATTGCAAATATAGAAAGGAAAAAGATTTTTCATTTATGCATAAGGAATACTTGTGATTATTCCAAATCATTTCACGAGTATATTATTCGAACCCTATCACGCCCTCACCCTGTATATTAAAAAGCTTAAATTTTAGGTTATGCTGAGGTTGAAGTTAAACTAAATAGAGTACGATGTGTTCTTAATAAGACTACTATGTATCACAATGAATAATCACGTTCTACTTTAGCAATACGCGTTGTAAACGCGCTGTACCATTTATCTTTACCAAGCTGCTGCGCATTTAAGTGCTCCACGTTTTGTTTCCAGGCTTTTATCGCATCTAAGCTTTGCCAATACGATACCGTAATACCCAAACCATCACGAACAGACTCCATGCCTAAATACCCTGGTTGTTGCTCTGCAAGCTCAACCATTCTATTGGCCACTTCTTCATACCCAGCGGTATCCTCAGATAAGATATTCGTAAAAATTACGGCGTAATAAGGCGGTTTAGGTGTATTCGCTATCATGGCTATTACTTCGCTCTACTTGGTTCAAAACCATCATAGCATGGTATTTCTGCGTCAAACGTATCCCAGTTTGCTTTAGAACTTACAAAGTTATGGCTGATCGGACGCTCGTTTATATCGCTATCTAACAAACCTAAACGAATACGTAAACGGCTTGGGTCATCTTTATTCTCACTATAAACTGGTGATCCACAGCAGCTACAAAAATAACGAATTCTACCGGGTTTAAATTCAAAGGCACTCAGATGCTGCTTGCCCTCTGTGAGGTTAAAACCATCTCGTTGAATAAAGCCATTGGTTGCGTAGGCTGTGCCTGAATTTTTACGACATAAAGAGCAATGACAATGAATAATTGAGTCTATACCACCAGCAATTGTTACTTTTACTTTGCTGCACAAACAACTTCCTTGATACATAGTCCCTCTCAGATTAAAGATTAATAGCCGCGATGCTTCCAAAAATCAGTGGCTGTACCTTCGGCTTCCTTTAATAAGTTAAAGGATTTATCGGCAATTATATGACCATTTAACTCAATAGTCATGCGCCAAATGCCAACTTTATTATCAACAGGTGCCCATATAGTATCACCTAAATAAAACTGCCAATCGTTTGTTTTAACGTACTGTTCGCCCTCAAATGGTGGTATGATCTCGCCATCTTCATCTGGGATATCTGGATGGTAAACGCAAAACTTTATTTTTTGTCCTTTGGCCTTTTTAATGTTAACAATAAAACCAAATTCAATATCTAACTGTGCCGGAACGTCTGTTGTAAACTCGGTGATTTGAGGCAGGTCTTTCTCTTTTGCATCCCAATGGCTGTAAATGCCGTAACTTTCAATACTGATAATTGGTTTGGCTTTTGCCATCGTTGCAAGCGCTCCTTTTTAAAATGAGACGCCATTTTATAGTAGCAACACTAGCAGAACAAGATTGTAATATTATAGTAATTAGTTAATGTACTTTATCCAGTGAGCTTCATGATTTTGAAAGCCGCATTTTTTTAACAGCTTAATACTTGCACTATTATTTGGATTAACTAAAGCCACCACACTGTTAAGCGGAGTCGCTACAAAGGTAGTCAGTTTTTCAAATAGCATTTCTAATACCTTTTGCATTATCCCCTTGCCAAAGAATTGCGATGACAATTCAAATCCCAACATACCTTGCCCGTTAATTATGTTAAATAGGCCAACACTGCCAATAACTTGCCCACTACTTCTTAAAACAATAACTAAACGAATGCCTTGTTGATTATAAAAACGTTCTATGTCGCCTTGAATAAAGTCATATACGTCACCTTTCGTTATGTCACTACTGTAATCATTAAACGATTGAACATGGGGATCTTTTAAAATACCCCAAATCGCTTGACAATCTTTATGACGAATGGGACGTAAGTCAAAGGCTAAGTCATCGTGGTTTGACACGTTAATTTCTTCTTTTTACTTTATGAGCTGGCATTATTGTCTTACTATAAATGCAATTTCAAGCAATTAGATTAAGTTCGATGAGTGAAGAATTTAAAGTAATCCAACCTACCACCACAGTCTACTGTAAAGAACGCGGCGAAGGCTGGACTTTAACAGGGATCACTAGTATTGATGAACACACTTCAGTGATGTTCGATGGTGTAAGGTATACCTTACCGGCCCGTGAAATTGTTGAGGTTTTATTACCACAACAACTCGAGCGCGAGAAAAACCAACAATAAAAAAAGCCAGCATCAAGCTGGCTTTTTCGTCTTTACAATTAACGTAATGCGTTAATACGCTCATCAAGTGGTGGGTGCGATGAGAATAACTGGGCAACACCTTTACCGCTTGCAATACCAAACGCCATCATTGAACCTTCTAGTTGTGATGGGTGGTTTTGTTTTAAGCGCTCAAGGGCACTACGCATTTTGTCTGCACCTACAAGTCTTGCTGCACCGGCATCCGCAGAGAACTCGCGTTTACGGCTATAGTAAGCAACAATCACACTTGCTAGAACACCAAATAGCATTTGGAAAATCATATCGAACAAGAAGTAAGTCCAGCTACTACCGCCCTCTTCTTCATCACTATTTAAGAAGTTATCAACAATACCTGCTAATACTTTCGCCATAAAAATAACAAAGGTATTCACTACACCTTGAATAAGAGTAAGCGTTACCATATCGCCATTTGCAATGTGTGATACCTCATGAGCCAATACAGCCTCAGCTTGATCTTGGTTCATGTTGTGTAATAAACCGGTGCTCACAGCCACCAGTGAGTTGTTCTTGCTCGGGCCAGTCGCAAATGCGTTCATTTCAGGGCTATCGTAAATAGCCACTTCTGGCATCGCGATACCTGCTTTTTTTGCTTGCGCCGCTACCGTCGAAACTAACCATTGTTCTGTTTCAGAACGAGGCTGTTCAATAACATGTGCACCGGTTGATTTTTTTGCCATCCATTTCGACATAAATAACGAAATAAACGAGCCACCAAAACCAAATACGGTTGAAATAACTAAAATGCCGCCTAGACTGCGATGGCTAATACCCAGCACGCTCATCACAATAGACAACACAATACCTAACACTAGCATTACCGCTAAGTTAGTCAGTAGAAACAAAAATACACGCTTCATAAAAACCTCAGAATAAACATACCAATTGTATTAACTAACGACATGGTTAAAAATCGTTAGTTAATAAAATTATCTGGGCTTACTTCCAACTTAGTTTAAGACGTATGCAATTGGTCGCAAGGAACTAATTGCAACCAATTGTGACAGAGTATGTCAAAAGTAACAACTCAATTATTATGGGTTGATAGATAAAATTTCAAGTAAGGTTTTGTAAATTTTTAACTTAGGAGTGCCTTCTGTATAAGGACTAATCGCTAAAAGCGGGAAAGGTAATGTTGATTTTAAGGTTTCTAAATTTGCGTCTTGCTCACGCATATTAGGATCTACATGATTTGCAATCCAACCCACACAATTGACACCAAGTGCTTTAAAGTGACTAGCAGTTAATAAAGCATGATTAAGGCAGCCTAGCTTCAAGCCAACCACTAAAATAACATGAAGGTCTTGTGATTTAACCCAATCACAGAGCAAATCAGTTTCGTTGATAGGCAAACACCAGCCACCAGCACCTTCTGTAAGAATATAATCAGTATTGAGTGCTTTTACATTCGCATAAGCAGCATCGAGCTTGTCAAATGTGAGTCTATCGCCTACTTGAGCAGCGGCAATATGCGGTGCAATTGGTGGCTCATAAGTAAAGGGGTTAACAATGTTATATTTAACCCCAATCGATGAGCTTTCCATTAAAGTTAAAGCATCATCGTTAACAAGCTGACCAAATGCTTCTTCTGCACCTGCAGCAATAGGTTTAAAACCAACGGCACGCTGTTTATGTTGCGCCAGCAAGTTTAACAACAAACTGGTTACATGGGTTTTTCCAGAATCGGTGTCTGTACCAGTGATAAAAAATTCTTTCATTATTTAATTAATTCTATTTTTCTAGTTCTAAAAGGACAACTTGATAGCTCACTCTAGCATGCCCATCAACCAGAGGGTATGCCTTACAAACACTATTGAGGGCATGCCTCGTTAATAACCCTTGGCGTTTTTGCTTAGTTTGTAGTGATGTAGCGCCAATAGCTTTAATCGAACGCAGGGCTTCTAAGGGTGAATTATAGGTATCTATGTAACATCTATCGGCAGCAAAATTCAGTTTAAACCCCGCAGATTTTGCATACTCAATAACCTTATTAGCACAATGGAATTGATTAATATGACTTTGCTGATCTATACAACTAAATGCTTGTTTAATCTCTTTAAGCGATCCATCTACAACGCAACTTAAATAGACTTTTCCGCCTATTTTTAAAGAACAAAAAAGGTTTTTAAGCAGTTCTTTAAAATCAGCAGACCATTGCATTGCAAAATTACTAAATACACAATCAAGTGTATTTTGTTGTAAAGGTAAGTTATCCATATCAGCACACACTTTTAAACAACGCGGGCTTTGCTCTGTGCTTAGCATGGAATGACTTAAGTCCATTGCCAGTACAGTATCAAAATGTGTTTTAAGCATTGCCGTGTTAACTAAAGGCCCTGCCCCTAAGTCAAGGCAAGTACCCTGCTGATGCTTATTTGCCATCATTTTAAATAAGTGTGTAGCAGCTTGTTTTTGAACATTGGCATGACTTGCATAATTTGCAGCGGCTCTAGAAAACTTAGTTTGTGTTGTTAGCTTATTACTTTGACAACTTGTAGCGGCTTGCAGTTGAACAATCATAAACACTCCACTAGCGAATCAACCAGCTGTTTTATATCGTCAGGTTGATGCGCGCTACTTAAGGTGATCCTAAGTCGTGCCGTATTATAAGGTACCGTGGGTGGTCGAATAGCAGTTAACCATACGCCTTTTTCTTTGAGCTTATTCGCAACGGCAAGTGTATGTTCTGCATCACCTAGAACCAAAGGTTGTATAGCCGTTGTTGATTCCATTAATGCTAAGTTATGCTCTTTAGCAAGCACTCTAAAGTAGGCAATATTCTCTATAAGCTGAGAGCGTTTCTCATCAGCCTTAATTAACTTTTCAAGTCGCTCAAGCGTACAACTTGCCATCAATGGTGACATCGCTGTTGAATAGATGTATTCACGATTATACTGCAGCATGTAATCAACCATTTGTTTTGACGCAAGCAGGCAAGCACCACTACTTGCAAGTGCCTTTCCAAAGGTGATAATTAATAAATCTGGCTTGATTGCCTCACAACTTCCTAAGCCTTGCTCACCCAATACGCCAAAGCCATGGGCGTCGTCAATCATGAGCCACGCATCGTATTGTTTAGCAAGTTTAAACAGTTCTTCAATGGGGGCTTTATCACCATCCATTGAAAACACCCCTTCACTCACAATGAGTTTATGCTTTGCTTTTGACTTTTGTAGCCGAGATTCTAAATGCTTTAGGTCGTTATGATTAAAACGCACCATAGCAGCGGCAGAATGAAGGCCGCCATCAATTAAGCTGGCATGATTGAGCTTATCTTGAAAAATTGCCGATGATTGCGCCACGCTTTTATCTTGAAACAATGCTTTTAATACGCTGCTATTAGCACTAAATCCGCTATTAAATAACATCGCGCTTTCAAAGCCTAATAGCTTGCATAAACGCTGTTCAAGCTGTTGCTGCGCTTTATTATAGCCATTCACTAGAGCAGAACTGTGGCTACCTAGTTGCTGCGCTTGTATTTCGATAAAATCATCAGCAAAGCCAAGGTAGTCATTACTGGCAAAATTTAAATATTGTTTACCAGCAGCTTTTATAAAACGCCCGCTTGATTGCTCAACAAGTTGACGCTGTCTCAGTAATGCATCTGCTTGACGCTCTTCAAGATGCTCGGCAATAAAATCGAAAGCCATTTAAATGTTACGCTTCGTAAAATAGTTCTGATGTTGCTTTATCGGCAACTTTTGAAGAAAGCGATGCTGCAACCGCTTCATCAGAATAATCTTCACGGGTTTCTGGGTTCATGCCTAATTTTTTAATCAGCATCATATCAGCGTCTGCTTCAGGGTTTTCTGTAGTCAGTAACTTATCACCGTAGAAAATTGAATTAGCACCAGCAAAGAAACACATAGATTGCATTTGTTCATTCATCGCAGTACGGCCAGCTGATAAACGAACATAACTTTTAGGCATCATAATACGTGCAACTGCGATAGTACGAATGAACTCAAAATGATCTAAGTCTTCTACATCTTCAAGAGGTGTGCCTTTCACCTTAACTAACATGTTAATTGGCACACTCTCTGGCTGTTGCGGCAAGTTTGCTAATTGCATTAATAAACCAAAACGATCAGCAGCCTGCTCTCCCATACCGACTATACCACCTGAACACACTTTCATTCCGGCATCACGTACATTATCAATGGTATTTAAACGGTCTTGATAAGTACGTGTTGTAATGATCTGTTGATAATACTCTGGTGATGTATCAAGGTTATGGTTGTAGTAATCAAGACCGGCGTCTTTTAATGCATGAGCTTTTTCGTTATCTAGCATGCCAAGTGTCATACAAGTCTCAAGCCCAAGTTCTTTAACTTCTTTTACCATTTTAGAAATATATGGCATATCTCGCTCTTTAGGGTCAGACCAAGCAGCCCCCATACAAAAACGTGTTGCCCCTTTTTCTTTAGCAACACGCGCTTGTTCAACCACTTTTTCTACTTCCATAAGGCGCTCACGGTCTAGGTCTGTTTTATAATGACCTGACTGAGGACAATATTTGCAATCTTCTGGGCAAGCACCGGTTTTAATCGATAACAAAGTAGAAATTTGTACTTCATTTGGGTTGAAGTTTTCACGGTGAACACTGGCCGCTTTAAATAACAAATCATTGAATGGCATTTCGAATAATGCTTTTACTTCTTGGTGAGTCCAATCGTGACGGACAACTGCGTGCTCCATAATAGTCTCTTTTTTAAATTATTAGGACGGTTTGATTGGCTTAGTCTACGACTTGACGTAACATTGTCAACGAATTGAAGTGATACAAAGTTTACATATGATTAATAAACAACCAATAGATTTAGATTTTGATCGTGACCATATTTGGCACCCTTATACTTCTATGACTCAACCCCTTCCCGTGTATCCAGTAAGTCATGCAAATGCAAATCGTATTTTCTTAGAAACAGGTGAAAGCCTAATAGATGGTATGGCCTCTTGGTGGAGTGCAATTCATGGTTACTGCCACCCTGTTTTAAATGAGGCAATCACCAAGCAAGTTAGCAAAATGAGCCATGTCATGTTTGGTGGCTTAACTCATGAGCCCGCTGTTGAGCTGTGTAAAAAGTTGGTAAGTATGACACCTGCTTCACTTGATAAAGTGTTCTTAGCCGATAGTGGCTCTGTGAGTGTTGAAGTCGCAATCAAAATGGCTTTGCAATACTGGTTAAGCCAAGGATACACCAGCAAGCAAAAGTTAATGACGCCGCTAAAGGGTTATCATGGCGACACCTTCGCAGCCATGAGCGTTTGTGATCCAATAAATTCAATGCACAGCATGTATTCAGGGTTTTTACCTGAACATGTTTTTGTGCCGGCTCCTATTTCTAAATTTAATGAAGAGTTTAGCCCTGCTGAAGCGGATACGCTTGAAAGCTTTTTTGCAGCTCATCATCAAGATGTGGCTGCTTTTATCATTGAACCCATTGTTCAAAATGCCGGAGGCATGAATTTTTACCATCCTGATTACTTAAAACACCTGCGCATTCTTTGCGATAAGTATGATGTTTTACTTATTTGTGATGAAATCGCCACAGGGTTTGGCCGCACCGGTACCTTGTTTGCTGTTGAACATGCCAATATCGAGCCAGATATTTTATGTATTGGCAAAGCATTAACAGGTGGCATGATGACGCTATCAGCAACATTAACCACCAGCAAAGTCGCTGTTGGGATCAGTGAAGGTGAAGCCGGCGTATTAATGCATGGCCCAACGTTTATGGGTAACCCGCTTGCCTGTGCCACAGCCTGCGCGAGTATTGATTTACTACTAGAGCAACCTTGGCAAGAACAAATTGAACACATAAATGACGTGCTAACATCCCAACTTACTAAATGTAAGCAACTCGATGCAGTCGTTGATGTGCGCACATTAGGCGCTATTGGTGTTGTAGAGCTTAATCAAAATGTTGATGTAGCTAAAATTCAACGCTTTTTTATAGAGCAAGGTGTTTGGATCCGCCCATTTGGCAAGTTAATTTATTTAATGCCGCCATATATAAGCAATGAACAAAGCCTAACGAAATTATGTGATGCTATTTTTGCAGCCATTGAACAACAAGCGTATTGAAGCCATTAAAAAAGGAAGCTGCTGCTTCCTTTTCCTTTAAACTTTACCATTCAAACATATATGCCATTTTACTGATCATTCGAAGCGGTACTTTATGTTCACAGCGCTTGGCGTAAAGATGCTGCAATGATTTATCTTTAATTTCACCAACGATGACTTCTTTTACTTGATAACCCAATGCAGTGGCAGCTTGTGCGTAAGCGATAAATTCCCACTTTTTGATATTGGTGTTATCAACAATCACTAGCGGAATTTCTTCTGCTAAAGCATTAATAAAGCGCGCAAGGTTTAGATTATGATATTCAGGTAGCTTGTACTTATCAAATTGATATACACCTTCGCTATTGTAAAAATAATCATCTGTTGCGCACACTACATAGTCACTTTCATTACCTGCTACCAACTCATCAGCAAGGCTTTGTGCATAATATGATTTACCTGAACCTGGTAAGCCGCGAAGAATAAAAACTTGTTTCATAGCACCTGTTATACAAATTAATTAAAGACTAAAGGACAGTTATCCTGTTGAGAATTGTTAATAATGCCACAAAATAACCAATTAGCGCAGCGAGAATTTAAATAAACGCAAATTTTACGCAAAATATTGCTGCTATTTTATCCAATTGAAGAAAAACTACTAAAGAGTACGCCTGAATAGTTTTTTTATTTGATTTACGAAGGTAAGATAGTCGATTCAAGTGCAATGCACAGCATTATAATATTAGGCAACTTATATCATTGGAGTGAAGATGAGCCATTTAGCGATTTCAGAGCTATTAAAAGGCAAGGTTGCGGTAGACAGCCAAGTAACAGTAAAAGGCTGGATCCGTACACGCCGCGATTCAAAAGCAGGAATTTCATTTTTAGCCGTTCATGACGGTTCGTGTTTTGATCCTATTCAAGCGGTAGTACCTAATTCACTCAATAATTATGATGAAGTCACACGTTTAACTGCTGGTTGTTCAGTCTCTGTAACCGGTATCCTTGTTCCTTCAGCAGGCCAAGGTCAGTCTTTCGAGATTCAGGCTAACTCTGTTGAAGTATTAGGTTGGGTTGAGAACCCAGATACTTACCCTATGTCAGCTAAACGTCACAGCATTGAGTATTTACGTGAACATGCGCACCTTCGCCCTCGTACTAACATTATGGGCGCAGTAACTCGTGTACGTAACTGTTTAGCACAAGCGATTCACCGTTTTTATCACGAACAAGGTTTCTACTGGATCAGCACGCCTATTATCACTGCAAGTGACTGTGAAGGTGCAGGTGAAATGTTCCGTGTATCTACTTTAGATATGCAAAACTTGCCACGCACAGATAAAGGTGACATCGATTACAGCGAAGATTTCTTCGGTAAAGAAGCGTTCTTAACTGTATCTGGTCAGTTAAATGGTGAGACATATGCATCTGCAATGTCAAAAATCTATACCTTTGGCCCTACTTTCCGTGCTGAGAACTCAAACACATCGCGTCACTTAGCAGAGTTTTGGATGGTTGAACCTGAAGTTGCGTTCGCAGATTTAGAAGATATCGCAAAACTTGCTGAAGACATGCTGAAATATGTTTTCAATGCAGTATTAACTGAACGTCGTGATGACATGGAATTCTTTGCACAACGTGTAGAGAAAACAGCTATCTCTCGTTTAGAAGAGTTCGTTACAAAAGATTTCGCTCAAGTCGATTACACTGATGCTATCGAAATCTTAAAAGCATGCGGCAAGAAGTTCGAGTTCGCTGTTGAATGGGGTGTAGATTTACAATCTGAGCACGAGCGTTACCTTGCTGAAGAGCACTTTAACGCACCAGTAGTTATCAAAAATTACCCGCGTGATATAAAAGCGTTCTACATGCGTCAAAACGAAGACGGCAAAACAGTGGCAGCGATGGATGTCGTTGCGCCGGGTATCGGTGAAATCATCGGCGGCTCTCAACGCGAGGAGCGCCTAGATGTACTAGACAAACGTTTAGAAGAAATGGGCTTAGATAAAGAAGACTACAGCTGGTACCGTGATCTGCGTAAATACGGTACTGTTCCACACTCTGGTTTTGGTTTAGGTTTTGAGCGCTTAGTTGCTTATGTAACAGGTATGGGCAACGTTCGTGACGTTATCGCCTTCCCTCGTACAAAAGGCAGCGCGACTTACTAATAAGTAACGCTAGATTATTTAAAAGCCGCTTTCGAGCGGCTTTTTTGTGTGTAAATCATTAAATATTTTAAAAAATTACAGTCTAAAGAATTAGCAAAGCCAGACATATTGCCTATATTGATAAGAAGCTAACTATTAAGGAGTTTGTGTCTACTATGCTATTTCGCTCTATGAAAGCCCTTTTGCTATCTACAACCCTTATCTCTGCACATAGTGCGTATGCAATTGAAGAAAATATTAATTCGAAACCAATTTTTATTGCAGGCTCAACCACAGTGACAGAATTATTAGTCGATATAAAAGATGACTTAAGCCAAGAGTTTGGCAATAGCATACAAATTAGACCGATGGGCAGTGATAAAGGCATTAAAGCCATTGCCGAAAATGTTATCGATATCGGCACCAGCTCCCGTTATTTATCAAAAGAAGAACAACAACGCTGGCCTTTTTTGCGGCAAATAATCATAGCCCAAGATGCAATCGCATTTTTTGTAAATAAAAACTTAAACATCACTGAACTTACCACTAAAAAGCTAAGCGATATCTACCAAGGTAAACTAAAGGCGTGGTCTGAGGTTTCACCTTATACACCTGAGCTTAGTGCAAAAAATGATGAGATCCTACTTTTTAGTAAAGGCACTAACCATGGCAGCTTTGATGTATTTTTAGAATATCTAAATTTAGATTATATCCAAGAACCTGGCAGTAACTTTATACGCCTAAAAATAGCGGGTAACAGAGGTTTATTTTCAGATAAGAAAGTTGAGCTTTACGATCAGTTCAATCAAGCACTGGGTATAGTGCAGCGTATACCAAATGCCATTGCCTATGATTCATATGGTGCTATCAGTAAATTAGAAAATGACAGACGCATTAATAAGGTTGCTTTACTACAGATTGATGGTGTTAGCCCTTCAGTCGAATCAATTCAAAATGGCGATTATGCCTTTGTTAGGCCTCTTGTGCTTATTGTTAATACACAATCACCACGCTCAAAAAAGATTGGTAATAGGCTCGATGTAATTGTTAAATCACACAAGATACAACAGAAGCTGCTTGAGTTTGGTTACCTTCCGGTAAAACAGTAATCTGAAAATTAAAACGAAAAAAAGCTGCGCACCGAAAAGGTGAACAGCTTTTAACAACCAGAATCGTTATGGGTTACAGAGCGCTTTCTAGCTCTGGTAACACATCAAATAAATCCGCAACTAAACCGTAGTCAGCGACTTGGAATATTGGTGCGTCAGGGTCTTTATTGATGGCAACAATCACTTTAGAGTCTTTCATACCCGCTAGGTGTTGAATTGCACCACTGATACCCACAGCAATATATAGATCTGGGGCAACAATTTTACCTGTTTGACCCACTTGCATATCATTTGGTACAAAGCCCGCATCTACAGCAGCACGTGAAGCACCAATGGCTGCGCCTAGTTTATCGGCAATACCATTTAACAACGCAAAGTTTTCACCATTTTGCATACCACGACCACCTGAAATAACCACAGGTGCAGCAGTCAGCTCTGGACGTTCTGATTCAGTTTGTTCTTCTGATACAAACTCGCTCAGACCAACTGAACCTTTACCTGTAACACTAGTTGCAGCTACAGGTGCTTGCTCTGGTGCAACATCAAAGCTACTTGCACGAACGGTAATAACCTTTTTGCTATCAAGTGATTTTACTGTCGCAATTGCATTACCAGCATAGATAGGACGCTTGAAGGTATCAGCATCAATCACATCAATGATTTCAGAGATTTGAGCGACATCAAGAAGTGCTGCAACACGCGGCATAAAGTTCTTACCCGTTGTTGTTGCGCTCGCGACAATGTGTGAATAGTTATCTGCTAAAGATAAAACCAGATCCGCGACGTTTTCAGCTAGTTGGTGTGCATAAGCTGCATCATCTGCAATTAAAACGTTGCTTACACCTGCAATTGACGCTGCTTGCTCACTCATTGCAGATAAGTTTTCACCTGCAAGTAATAAATCTACATCAAAGCCTAGTTTAACAGCAGCTGTAACCGTTTTATTGGTTTCAGGCTTTAGAACACCTTTGTCGTGTTCGGCTATCACTAATGTTTTCATTTAGATCACCTTCGCTTCTGTTTTTAACTTTTCTACTAATGTCGCTACATCTTCTACAACAATACCGCCACTGCGCTTTTCTGGCTCGTTAACTTCAACCAATTGCACGCGAGGAGTAAGGTCTACACCGAGACTATCTGCGGCAATAACATCAAGCGGTTTACGCTTAGCCTTCATAATGTTTGGTAATGAAGCATAGCGTGGCTCATTTAAACGTAAGTCTGTGGTAACGATAGCTGGGAGTTTCAGCGCAACAGTTTGTAAACCGCCGTCTACTTCACGTGTTACATTAACCGTACCTGCTTGTACGTCCACTTTAGACGCAAAGGTACCTTGGCCACGACCAGTTAATGCAGCAAGCATTTGCCCAGTTTGATTGTTGTCAGAGTCAATCGATTGCTTACCTAAAATAACTAGCTCAGGTGATTCTTGCTCTACAATCTTGCTAAGTAATTTAGCAACATGCAAAGACTCAAGCTTTTCTTCTGTTTCAATATGAATGGCTTTATCAGCACCAAGTGCTAACGCTGTACGTAATTGCTCTTGAGATGATTTATTACCAATAGTCACAGCAACAACCTCAGTGGCAGTTCCTGCTTCTTTTAAACGAATAGCTTCTTCAATTGCAATTTCACAAAACGGGTTCATCGCCATTTTCACATTAGCTAAATCAACATCCGTTTTATCGGCTTTAACGCGTGCTTTGACGTTGTAGTCAATTACTCTTTTAATTGGAACGAGGACTTTCATCGTGACTCCATCAATTGTGTGTTCTCAAAGTTAACCTTCGCGTCAACTTATTTATTTTATGAATTCAGACTACTTCCTGTTGACGTAAACGTCAACCTAAAATAACCTTAAAGTATTCACAGCCTGTAACGTTTCATTTGCAAGTATGAAATAAGGTTCTTTACAGCAGGTCCGTCACCGAGAAGAGGTTAATATGGTCGAACGCGAAACCATGGAATTTGATGTAGTCATCGTAGGCGCAGGCCCAGCAGGTTTATCAACTGCAATTAGATTGGCTCAACAAGCACAAGAAAAACAACAAGAATTAATGATCTGTGTGGTAGAAAAAGGCTCTGAGGTGGGCGCACACATTTTATCGGGTGCCGTTTTTGAGACTAAAGCACTCGATGAATTACTACCTGATTGGCAGTCATTAGGCGCTCCCGTTACTACTAAAGTAACTCAAGATGACATTTACTGGTTCAATAACAGTGAGAAAGCCACTAGCATCCCCCACTTTGCTAGTCCTAAAACTTTTCATAACGACGGTAATTACATAGTTTCTATGGGTAATGTGTGTCGCTTTTTAGCCGAGCAAGCTGAAAATTTAGGTGTAGAAATTTTCCCAGGGTTTAGCGCGCACTCTCTAATCATTGAAGAAGATACAGTTAAAGGCATTATTACCGGCGATATGGGTCTTGATAAAGACGGCAACGAAAAAGATGGTTATATGCCAGGTATGGAGCTTAGAGCTAAATACACCGTATTTGCTGAAGGCTGCCGCGGTCATTTAGGTAAAGAGCTAATCAAACACTTTGCCCTTGATAAAGATGCGTCACCACAGCATTACGGTTTAGGCTTCAAAGAAATTTGGCAAATCGATCCAAGTAAACACAAAGAAGGCACCGTAGTACATGGTACAGGTTGGCCGTTAACAGGTGATACCAGCGGTGGTGCGTTTATGTACCACAGCGACAACAACCAAGTTGTTGTTGGTTTAATTGTTGATCTGAACTATTCGAACCCGCATTTGAGTCCGTTTGATGAATTCCAACGTATGAAACATCACCCTATTTTTAAAGATGTTTTAGAAGGGGGCGAACGTATAGCTTATGGTGCTAGGGCTATTGCAAAAGGTGGGCTGCGCTCATTACCAAAAATGCACTTTCCGGGTGGTTTACTCGTGGGCTGTGATGCTGGCACATTAAATTTTGCCAAAATTAAAGGTAATCATACGGCAATGAAGTCTGGCATGGTCGCAGCTGATGTCATTTTAGAAGCCCTAGGTGATGGTAAAGAAAATGCTAATTTAGCTGAATATAAAACAGCCTTTGAACAAAGCTGGGCTTATAAAGAGCTATATCAATCGCGGAACTTTGGCCCTGTTATGCATAAACTAGGTAAGTTCTTAGGCGGTGCTTACAATACGCTTGATCAAAACCTATTCGGTGGCAGCTTACCGTTTAATTTTGAAGATAACATGCCAGACCATGCCACCTTAGTCACTGCTGATCAGGCTGAAAAAATCGACTACCCGAAAGCAGATGGCAAACTTAGCTTCGATAAACTTTCATCTGTGTTTTTATCAAATACCAATCATGAAGAATCGCAGCCATGTCATTTAAAGCTAAAAGATAACTCGATTCCCATCAAAGTGAATTTGGTACAATTTGATGAGCCTGCACAACGCTACTGCCCTGCTGGTGTTTACGAAGTTCAGGAAGTCGAAGGTGAGAAAGAGTTTGTTATCAATTCGCAAAACTGTGTTCACTGTAAAACCTGTGACATAAAAGACCCTAGTCAAAACATTACTTGGGTAACCCCTGAGGGAGCTGGTGGACCAAACTACCCTAACATGTAGTAACGCACGTTACTCATTTAATTAAAATTTATCCTAAATTGCAGGGGCTTCGGCCCCTTTTTTAGGCTATGCTGAAAATGTCGTGATTTATTATAAAAGTGAGTAAAGTATGCCGTCTTCAAGTGTAACCTTTCGTTTTTTAGCTGAACCTACCGATGTAAATTTTGGCGGTAAGGTTCATGGTGGTGTGGTAATGAAGTGGATTGACCAAGCTGGTTACGCCTGTGCTGCTGGTTGGAGTGGACATTACTGCGTTACAGTCTCTGTCGCAGGCGTGAAGTTTCAGCGCCCTATTTTGGTTGGCCAAATAGTCGAAGTGAAAGCAAGTATCGCCCACACTGGTAAAACCAGCATGCAAATCTTTATTCAAGTACGCTGTGGCGATCCAAAAACACAAAACCTGGTTGAAACCAATCATTGCGTTATTAGTTTTATTGCCATGGATGAAGCGGGTTACCCAATTGAAGTGCCTTCATATACAGCAGTAACAGATGAAGAGAAGAAAATCGAAAACTATGCGATTAAAATGAAAGAGATCGCGATTGAAACAGAAACCCTTTTACAAAAAGCGTAAAAATACAAAACAACGCGAATTTAAAATCTGCACTTAGTAACTTCTACAGAGCACCCTGAAATTGTTACGACTGCCAAACTGAATGCCTGATTACAGTTTCAACAACCTGTTCAAAAAAACGCTTAAAAAAGCCTAAAAACAATACTTTAGGCTTTATTTTTGCGTTGGCATTGTCATTGCAACACTCCTTGTGAATGACGCGAAACATTCGTTTATTTATTTTATAAAGGAGCTATTAAATGATTAAAGCAATTTCAATTTCTGCACTTTCTTTAGCACTACTGGGTTTTAACAATGCAGCACATGCAGATATTACCGAAATGGATTCTCCGCGTATTTATACCGGTATCGGCTATGGCCAATATTCTTTCGAGTTTGAAGATAGCGAAAATGACACTGACTTCGATGACGACTCGCAAATGCTAAAAGGTTATATTGGTACTCAGTTTAATAAGTATCTTAGCCTTGAACTTGCATACCAAAATTTTGATGAAGTAAGTGATATCGATTCTAAAGCTGAAATTGACGGTGTTTCTCTTGCGGCACGCTTAGCAGCACCAATTACTGATAACTTTTCTGTTTATGCTAAAGGTGGTTGGCTAGAGTGGGACGCTGAAATTGAGCAAGATCTAGGCGAGCTTGGCAGCATTAGTGCTGACACAGATGGCGGCGATGTATTTTATGGTGCAGGTATTGAGTATGCTTTTACAACAAACGTGCAAGTACGTTTAGAATATGAGCGCTATAAGTTAGAAGATGACATTGACCCAGATATGGATGTAGCGTCTGTATCATTCCAATACATGTTTTAATTTAGACTATACAGTCTAAATATTTAAAAGGCAGTCTCGACTGCCTTTTTTTGTGTTTGCATGTAAAATGTCGTTAGATTTTCTTAACGACATTGCACAATGAGCGAATACCAATTAACCGCCGTCGGCCACATTCAATCTCCATACAAACAAAAGTTTGCTATACCTCGCCAACCTCGCTTGGTTCCTGAAGCTAAAGCAAAGCTAGTATTTAGTAGCGATTTTAATCGTGAAGAGTTTGTACGTGGTCTCGATGAATTCAGCCATATTTGGTTATTATTCAGATTTCATGAAACCGCTGATAAAGGCTACTCAGCAATGGTTAGACCCCCTCGCCTTGGCGGTAACGAACGAAAAGGCGTATTTGCAACACGTGCCACCTTCCGCCCAAATGCAATTGGTATGAGTGCTGTAAAACTTGAAGGTATCGAGTATAAAAATGGTCAGTTAAGCTTATTACTATCAGGTATTGATTTACTCGATGGCACACCAATTTTGGACATTAAGCCTTACCTGCCGTATTCAGATGCAATGACCGACGCCACCGCTGGTTTTGCCGATACCCGACCAGAAACAGATATGAGTGTCGAGTTTAGTGATGAAGCTCTTGCGTTTATTGACAAACAAACCGAACAACCTGAATTAAAAGCCTTTATAAGCAATGTATTAAAGCAAGATCCTCGCCCTGCATACAAAAAGCAACGTGACTCAGAGCAAAGCTACGGTATGACCTTATATGATTTTAATATTAGGTGGCATGTTCAGGATAATCATAATACAGTGACCAGCATTGAAAAATGCTAGTTTTTTAACACTTTTTTTAACACATAGCGCTTTAGTGTCAGTGCTTCCACTGGTAAACTTAGCAGCTTGTTATTACTCAAACGTCTTGAGTAAACGATAATAATTTTAACACTACTTGGAATAGAGATGCGTACCAGTCAATATATACTCGCAACACTTAAAGAAACTCCGTCTGATGCAGAAATTGTTTCTCATCAATTAATGCTACGAGCAGGCATGATCCGCCGCGTTGCGTCGGGTTTGTATACATGGTTGCCCTCTGGACTACGCGTACTTAAAAAAGTAGAAAACATTGTACGTGAAGAAATGGATAAAGCCGGCGCTATCGAAATGTTAATGCCTATTATCCAACCTGCTGATCTTTGGGAAGAGTCTGGCCGTTGGGAACAGTTTGGACCTGAATTGCTACGCATTACTGATCGCCACAATCGTCCATTTGCGCTAGGTCCAACTCATGAAGAAGTGATCACGGATTTTGTTCGTAAAGAAGTCAGCTCTTATAAGCAATTACCGCTTACTCTTTACCAAGTACAAACAAAAGTACGTGACGAAGTTCGCCCTCGTTTTGGTGTAATGCGTGCTCGTGAATTTACAATGAAAGATGCTTACTCTTTCCACTTAAGTGATGAGTGTTTAGAGAAAACCTACCAAGTAATGCACAAAGCATACTGTAACATTTTTGAGCGTCTTGGTCTTGATTATCGCCCTGTTATTGCAGATACAGGTTCTATTGGTGGTAGCGTATCACACGAGTTCCATGTCCTTGCAGAGTCAGGCGAAGATGCAATCGCATTTAGTGATGCAAGTGATTACGCTGCAAATATCGAAAAAGCAGAAGCATTAGCACCGACTGAAGAGCGCCCAGCTGCAAGTAAAGAGTTAAAAGCGTTCCCAACGCCTGATGCAAAATCAATTGCTGAGCTTAAAGAGCACTATGGTGTTAAACCTCATCGAGGCGTTAAAACATTAATCGTGTATGGCGCACCAGATGAAAACGAACAACGTGGTTTAGTTGCCCTTGTATTACGTGGCGACCATGAATTAAACGAGTTAAAAGCTGAAAAACATCCGCTTGTAGACTCACCGCTTGAAATGGCAAAAGAAGAAGACATCGTTGCAGCGATTGGTGCAAAACCTGGCTCTTTAGGCCCTGTCGGTCTATCAATGCCAATTATTGTTGATCGCACAGCTAACGTAATGGCTGACTTTGTAGCAGGTGCTAATAAAGATGGTGAACATTTCAGTGGTATCAATTGGGATCGCGATGTAGAAAACTACGAAGTGGCTGATATCCGTAATATCGTTGAAGGCGACCCAAGCCCATGTGGTCAAGGTTCACTGCAAATCAAACGTGGTATTGAAGTAGGTCATATTTTCCAACTTGGTACTAAGTACTCAGAAGCAATGAAAGCAGGCGTTTTGAGTGAAACAGGTAAAAACCAAGTAATGACAATGGGTTGTTACGGTATTGGTGTATCACGTATCGTGGCTGCCGCTATTGAGCAAAACAACGACCAATACGGTATTAAATGGCCGCAACCTATCGCGCCATTTGATTTAGCTATCGTACCTATGAATATGCATAAGTCTCATCGTATTCCTGATATTGCAGATAACCTTTACAAAGGTTTGAAAGATGCCGGTTTAGATGTGTTATTTGATGACCGTAAAGAGCGCCCTGGTGTAATGTTCAACGACATGGAGTTACTAGGTGTGCCTTTCACACTCGTTATTGGTGAGCGTAACCTTGATGAAAACAAGGTTGAGCTTAAAAACCGCCATACTGGTGAAAAGCTAATGCTTGATTTAGATAGTGCCGCTTCTGAAATTGCAGCACTTGTTAAAGGCTAATTAAGTCAGCTATACAAAATATAAAAAACCGCTTCGGCGGTTTTTTTGTTTTATTTTACCAATTCGCTTAATTAAGTATTATTGCGGATTGGGATTAATTGTCATAGATGTTTCGCTAAAGCGTCTTTTATCTGTCATTGATTCTACCTAGCATTTACTTTATTACACCATGAGTAAATGCCATGAATAACACCACTTGTAGTAGTAAAACCCACTATCCTGCCGTTTGGATTTCCGACGTTCACTTAGGTTATAAAGACTGCCAAGCGCAGTATTTACTAGACTTTTTAAATGCGATTGAATGCGATGTGTTGTATTTGGTCGGTGATATTGTCGATTTATGGTCAATGAAACGACAGTTTTTTTGGCATCCTAGTCATTATGATGTGTTAGCGCTTATTCAACAAAAAGCGAAAGATGGCACACGAGTGATCTACATACCGGGTAACCACGACGAAACCTTTCGCCATTATGCTAATGATTCATTATTCGGTATAGAAGTACATAAACAATATATTCATACAACTAAAGCCAACAAACGGTTTTTACTTTTACATGGCGACGATTTTGACTCAGCAACTCGCTACAACAAATTAATCAGCATTGCAGGCGATGCAGGATACGACTTTTTACTATTTTTAAATCGCTGGACTAATCGCATTCGCCGTTTATTTGGCGGTAATTATTGGTCATTAGCCTCTTGGATCAAAGCACGAGTGCATAAAGCACGTGAAGCAATTGATGCATTTGAAAAAGCGGCCATCCACGAAGCAAAAAAACAAGTCGTCGATGGCATCATTTGCGGGCACATTCATCACCCAGCCGTTAAAGTGGTTGATGGAATTTTGTATTGCAATGATGGCGACTGGATTGAAAACTGCACTGCATTAGTAGAAAACAGCTCTGGGCGTATTGAATTACTGCACTGGAGTGAAACACAAAAAGTGATTCACTCTGCTGATATTAATAAACTAACACCAAAAGCTGCGTTTAATAAAAACCAAGATGCTGCTTAAGACTTCAGCCACATTGATAGCTTTTTGCGCAATGTGGCCTGTTTAATTGGCTTGGTGATATAGTCATTCATGCCAACACTCAGACATTTTTCTCTATCACCCGCCATTGCACTTGCTGTCATGGCAATGATCACGACATCTTGGTATTTATCACCTGTTTTGCCCTGTCTGATAGCTTTAGTACAGTCATAACCATTTAAGTTTGGCATTTGGCAATCCATTAAGATCAGATCAAATTGAGTTTCGCTGTTATTCAATACCTCAATTGCTTCAAGACCATCGCTGGCTGATTCAATATGAACATGGCTATCTCTTAAAATGGCTTTGCTCACCTCTATATTAATCATGTTATCGTCGACGATAAGCACTGAACGAGATGTTAAATCAAGCTCAATAATTTCTTTAGTATCTGTATTTTTACGCTCAATAGCAGAATCATCGTCATTAAATAAAACCGCGAGTTTATAGGCTAATTCATCAGGAGTGACAGGTTTTGCAATAACAGTACAATTGCTCGGTAATGTTTCTTTTTGTTTAAGTGATGACATAACACCTAAAATTAATACACAGGTGCCGGGATAGCGATTTGCAAAACTCAACACATTCTTTAGTTCTGGATGTTTATGATCAATGATAAGTAAATCTAAATCATTAAAATCAGTTTCAGAAACATCAGTTAAATGCGTTATTTTATGACTCTGGCCTAGTGTCGCTAGTTGCAGCTCAACATTGTTAGCCAGTAATTCATAATGAATTACACAGCCTACTTGTTTATCATTCAGTACATTGCTTTGATGCGGCACTTTTGACGACTCACTTATCGATACACAAATACTTGCCCAAAAGCGGCTGCCCTTTCCTTTTTCACTTTCAACGATAATATCACCACCCATCAACTGAGCGAGTTTTCGGCTTATTGAAAGCCCTAAACCACTGCCACCATAATGCCGTGTTGTACTTGAGTCCTCTTGGGTAAACACTTCAAACAATTTACTTTGGTTTGCTTTCGAAATACCAATACCTGTATCTTCAACAACGAAGCTTAGGCAAAGCGTATTGTCTGAATGCAGCTGTTCCTTAACCGTTAAGCTTACATGACCTTTATGTGTAAACTTAAATGCGTTACTGAGTAAATTATTGAGAATTTGTTTTAAGCGGTGGCTATCACCCATTACAGTACGCTTAGTAATAGCATGAGCATCGAACAGTATTTCAATACCTTTTTTCTGACCTTGAACGGCCATCGATGTTATTAAATCACTGCACACTGAAACAACATCAAACTCATGACTATCTAAATCAAGTTTACCAGCTTCAATTTTAGAAAAATCGAGAATGTCATTGATCAGTGTCATCAATGAGTTGGCACTGGTATTTGCATAATGTAAGTATTGCATTTGCTGAGTAGATAAAGGCTCTTCTTCGAGCATTTCCAGCATACCAAGTACCCCATTCATCGGGGTGCGGATTTCATGTGAGATATTAGCTACAAATTCACTTTTAGCTTTACTTGCTGCAAGAGCTTCTTCGGTGGCTTTTTCAAGCTCTGCTGTGCGACTTTTCACTTTTTCTTCTAATGTAGTATTAAGCTTTTCAAGTTGATGTTGAGCACACTTAAGTGAATCAATATTACGAAGTATGGCCGCTATTTGATATTGTTGTTTTGCTGCATCATAGACAGGTGTCATTGTGATCGAAAAATAATGCGTGTTTTGTTCATTAATGTGCACAGCTTCAAACGTAGATCGTTGCCCTTTTTTTATCGCTTCGCCAACCCCTTGAAAATCTTCTTCATTATAATCAAACAATGTATCAAAGTGGGTTGAATGCTCGGTGATACCAAAATACGTTTTTGCTGTTTCATTGGCATTGCAAATAACTCCATTTGGCTGAACCATAATGATAGCATCTGTCGAGTTTTCTATGATTTTACTATTCTTTTCTTTTAGAAAACTCAGCTCAATTTTTCTATTAATATCGCGTTGATAGATAGTAAATAGTATTAATACAGAAATAATCATTAAACATAAAGTGCTTATAAACCTCATACGTTTTTGATTGATTTCTTGCAAGAGTATCTCGGTTTTTATAGAAACAGCCAGAGTCAATGGCTGCATGTGAATGTCATTTTCAAACTCAATAGTTTTCTGAGCATATAATTTTTCAGGAAGATTCATTACATCAAAAAAATCATTGGCATTCATTTGTTGATCGATACTAAATTCTTCAGACCAATAATGAGGGTCGTCCAACTCAAAACTAAAGCGATACGACTCCTTTGGGTGATAAATAAATTGCTGCTGAGCATTTAAAAGATACACAGATAGTTTTTTAGCAGTATTACTTGTTAACTTATTGATAAGGTCTTCGGCATTATAGTTTAGGATCAAAACAGCAAACGGCTTACCTTCAGTGTCTTTTACAAGTTTAGCAATCCTATATGTGCTAACGTAAGGCTGTTGTAATCGTCCATTTTCACGGTTGTAGTTAATTGGTGATATATAAACTTGACCATCTTCTAGCTCTGCAGCAACTCGCATATAATCACGATGGCCTTTATGCTGTAAGTTCTCTTCACTAATTCTAATAACCTGATCGTTGACATTATCAACACGAACAACTTCTTTGCCATTGTCTGCAATATAAATATATCGCGCCTGCGCTAATTCTTTATCTGTAGTCATAAAACCACTAAAGATTTTTGCGAGGCGGTATTTCCAAGCAGAAATAGGCGTGCCTAAAACCGGATCTACCTGTTTATCATTAGTGGAACGCATTATAGCGAGTACTGGTGGGGTGGAATCTAAGAAATTAAGGGCTGAAACATTCTCTCTTAGACTTGTTTTAAACACACTTTGTTTTCTATCTAGTTCTCGCTGCATCTGTTCAAGTGCGCGGCTAAATACCTCTTCTCGAAGATCATATTCATATTTTACTGTAACAATACTGCCCAATATCAAGAGTATACAAATTGCTAGTATTGGTAGTTTATTACGTTGGAAGAAATGCGCTGAATGTCCAGAATCCATTGAATCGAAAGCCTTCATTGCTACTCTGCTTTAGAGTATAGGAGAGAATGATAACTAAAGTGGAGTATACAGAAAAAATTTTAGTTAATAAGGATTAGTAAGGAGTTAGCCTGTTCTATATACAAATAAAGCACCAAATTGGTGCTTTATTATTAGGTAAAATCAATAAATTCTTATCTAAATAAGACATCTTCTTTATTAAACCATTTAACACAAAATGCTAATAGTGCCCCTGCCACAATTACTGTTGCTAGGAAAATTAAACCCACTAGTGTGTAATCGACTGTGCCTTTAATGATTTCTTTGATTGCCAAAGCTACATTTGTTACAGGAATAAAGGCTGTTTTGCTCGTAAGCTCAACATTCGGCATCAACGCAATCATAATTGGAAAAATTACACCTATGCTTAGCGGAGCCATATAGTTTTGTGCTTCTTTAAAAGTTCGCGCATAAATTGAAATAGCCAATGCTAATGATGAGAAGATTGCAGCAATAGGCAATAACAACACAAAAATCAGCCCTAAATCTAATACAGTTAAAGAGCTAAATGCGTTTTTAACAACCGCTAAATCTACAAAAGCAATGGCCACCGATATCCACACACCCATACTAAGAACTGTAATAGTGGTTGTCGCAATTGAAGAAGCCAGCAAGGTTACAAACTTACCTAACACCAGCTGTGTGCGCGTGATTGGTGTAAGTAGAAGGGTTTCGAGTGTACCGCGCTCTTTTTCACCAGCCCCTAAATCAATAGCCGGGTACGTTGCGCCCATCAATACGAGAGGAATAAGTAGATAAGGAATAAACCCGCCAATTTTTTCACCCAGATTTTCACGTTTATCTGCAGTATCGACCTTAACAACTTTAATTGGCTCGATAATCGCGGCTTGTTGCTGCTCTGATACGCCAAAGCTTAACAGTTTAGTAGTACGCAGTTTATCACCATACTCTTTTGCAAGTTCTTTAACGCGGTCAAATAAGAAGTTAATCGCCTTAGCGTCGTTATACACAACTTGCCACTCACTTTGTTTAGCGTTGTCGAGTGTTTGCTCAGCGTCTGAAGGTAAATAGATACCCATATCGATGGTACCCGCTTTAACCGCTTTAGTGAGATCTTCTACCGTATTAAAGGTTTCGTCGCCTTTATATAATGCGAAGCTCTTATGATAAAACACCTTATCTGTAAATTCTTGCGCGTAATTACCATTAATAATGGCGTAAGTATGCACTTCTTGTTCAGCTTCGAGTGCTGCTTGTGAACTAATAAATGCCATCACAGCAAATAAAAGAGGGAAAATAGCAACTGGCAGTGCGACAACGAATATCAATGTTTTACGGTCACGTAACAGCTCTTTTAATTCCTTTTTAAATACTTCAAACATCACGACTCTCCGTTAAAATATTCATAAACGCTTGATTTAATTCCTCACTTTGACCAGTTTGTTTAAACTGTTCTAATGTGCCATCAAAGCAACTAATACCTTGATTTATAACTGCAACGCGATCACAAAGTAATGCAACTTCATCTAGATGGTGAGTTGAAAAAATGACTGGAGTACCTTGCTCTTTAAGGCCACGAATAAAGCTAATTACAGTTTGCGTGGTCATAATGTCTAAACCTGTCGTTGGTTCATCGAGAATTACCACGTCAGGATGATGAACAACAGCGCGAGCAATATTGGCTTTTTGCTTCATACCTGTGGAAAGGTTTTCGGCACGCTTATCAATGAAGTTGTGCATATCAAGTAAGCTGAATAGTTCATCACAACGTGCCGCTACCGCCTTTTTACTCATGCCATGTAAACGGGCAAAATATTCTACGTTTTCTTTAACCGTTAAACGCCCATATAAGCCAGTGCTACCAGATAGAAAACCAATTGATTTGCGGCCAACTAATGGCTTTTTAACAATATCGTGACCAGAGATGGTGATACTGCCTTCATCTGGTTTTAATGCTGTTGAAATCATTCTAAGGGTCGTTGTTTTACCTGCACCATTTGGGCCGAGTAAGCCGAGCACTTCACCTTTATTACATTTAAAGCTGACGTCTCTTACAGAATGGAAAAACTCTTTATCTTCGCGGGGGTCTACATTGTCCGTTTTATTTTTTTTATGATCTTTTGTTAGCTTAAATTTCTTTTTAAGCCCTGCAACTTCAATCATGTGCGTTTCCTTCGTTTAGGTCTAAAGTAATCAGTGTTACTGTAAAATTCTGGATTTTCATTTTCAGTCCACCACCCTGGTACACCTAACAAGGGTAATGGAGATAAATTCTTATTATCACGTAAACAATCATCTACTTTAATCATCTCATAAAGACGTTGATCTAGATACGCATATTGCTCGCTTAAATCTTTACAAAATATGTCATTGGGTACAATTACAAATAATGCTTTCCCTGTTAAACCTATATAAGGCTGAGTGAGCATCTCGTAGTTAGCATGGCCAAACATGAACGGTCGAATATTTTTACCCCACTGCTCACGTTGTGTAACAAATGCTTGATGCCATTGATGATCGCGTAATTGTTGTTGCCAACTTTGTTCGGTAATTGCCAGTACTACACCACATTCGTCGAATAAGGTGAGAGCATTACGGTGTTTGCTGCGCTCTTTTAGACCATGCAGTTTAATTTCTTCGATATGTTGATGATTTATCAGTGCTTTTGTTTTTGGAAATAAACACCAAATAAATCCACCAAAAAGGTCGTGCCAATTTTGTTGTCTTGTTGGTACTTGCCCTGTTTCATAAATAATTTGCTCATAATAACGAGTTTCGTCGGCAAATTTTTCATCCTCTACAAAGCTTATTACTGTGCCTTGTGTTGTTTTGGCATTTAAATATTGATTAAACCAGTCACAAGACGGCCAATTCGATAATTTGTCAATATTAAACAGCGTTGCTAGGTCACTAAAAGCACCGGTTGTAAGGTATTGTGTTGACCATTGCTCTGGTGCGCTAAATCGTTTCATTGCTTATTTTTTAACTTCTTGATGTATTGTGGGTAGTTTACCGTAAAAACTGGTTCTCATTAATAGAACCTCATATACTAATGCCACCATAAAACAAAAAAAGAGCTATTATGAAACGCTATTTTCCAATGACAGTACTTGCAAGTTCCATTCTTGCAGGCTGTGCTTCAACAAGTATCACATCAGGTGATGTAGAAAAAGCCTATCAAAGCATCAACTCAGAGCAACTAGCAGAGCACATTAAAGTGTTAGCTTCTGATGAATTCGGCGGCCGTGCTCCATCATCGAAAGGTGAAGAGCTAACGCTTGCCTATTTAACTGACCAATTTAAAGCATTGGGTTTTGAGCCTGGTAACGGTGATAGCTTCTTACAAGAAGTACCGCTTGTTTCACTTGAAGCAGACTCAAACATGGTACTTACCATTGGCGGCAAAGATTATCAGTATAAAAAAGATATGGTAATGGGTAGTAGCCGTATTAGTGCTAAACAAAGCATTAAAGATTCTGAATTAGTATTCGTTGGTTATGGTGTAAATGCGCCAGAGTACAACTGGAACGACTACGAAGGCATAGACGTAAAAGGCAAAACAGTTGTAATGCTAGTTAATGATCCAGGTTATGCGACTAAAAACCCAGATTTATTTACTGGCGACGCCATGACTTATTATGGTCGCTGGACATACAAATATGAAGAAGCAAGTCGTCAAGGTGCAGCTGGTGCAATTATTATCCACGAAACAGCACCAGCTTCTTACCCATGGTCAGTTGTTGAAAACTCTTGGAGCGGTGAGCAATTTGGTTTCCAAAAAGAAAATAACAACATGGATCGTGTTGCTGTTGAAGGCTGGGTAACAACTGATGTTGCCAAAGAGCTATTCAAAAAAGCAGGTTTAGATTTCGATACTATGAAAGCAAATGCTGCAAAAGGTGCTTACCATATTGATATGGGCGACCTAACAGCTAGCGTTGAAGTAAATAACACGATTAAAAAGTCAATTTCATATAACTTCATTGCAACGTTACCTGGCAGCGAAAAGCCAGACGAGCACATCATTTACTCAGCTCATTGGGATCACCTTGGTACAGATAAAACACGTAAAGGTGACCAAATTTATAATGGTGCCCACGATAACGCGACAGGTACTGCAGGCTTAATTGAAGTTGCAGAAGCATTTGCTAGCCTTCCTGAGCACCCTAGCCGCTCAATGACTTTCTTAGCAGTAACCGCTGAAGAACAAGGTCTACTTGGATCAAAATATTACGCTGCAAACCCAGTGATCCCAGCTTCTCAAACTGTTGCAAACATCAACATGGATAGCTTAAATCTATTAGGTAAAGTGAAAGATATCAGTGTTGTTGGTATCGGCAAATCAGAAATGGATAGCTTGTTAGAAACAGCTGCTAAAGCACAAGGCCGAACTGTATCTGGCGATCCTAAACCGTCTTCGGGTGGTTACTATCGTTCTGATCACTTTGCATTTGCAAACATGGGTGTACCAGCAATGTATGCTGGCGGCGGCAGTGAAGCCCTTGATGAAGAAACAGCAAATTACCGTAAGCGTATGAGCTTAGTTCTTCGCGGTTGTTACCATCAGCCTTGCGATCGTTACCGTGATGAATGGGATTTATCAGGTGCCGTTCAGGATCTTCAGTTATTCTATCAAGTAGGTTTTGATATTTCAGAGCGTAAAGAATGGCCGACCTGGAATGCGAGCTCTGAGTTTCAACGCAAATAGCTGCAAATGAGATTGATTTTCATTTAAATCGGTAATACAGTGTAACCTGATTAATTTTTAGGTTGCACTGTATGCTCTCATTAACACAAACGAGGTATTCCACCCATAAAGTGAGGTGTTATATTACGGACAATAAACGCTTATTTTTACCCCTATTATTGCTAATTTCTTTGGCAATACCAGCAAGCCGTGAGTTTACCCTCCAAGCGTTAAGTGATGCTTTTTTTCAAGTATCTGTGTTTGTTGCAGCCACTTTATTAATCTATTACTACTTGATTGATCGGCTACCTCAATTACAGCTCAGCTATTTACGAGCTAAATCAGGCATCCTAGAAATCGGTTTTGCGTCAATTTTAGGTGCTTTACCTGGCTGTGGAGGTGCCATTATTGTAGTTACCCAATTTACCAAAAAACAAGCTAGCTTTGGCTCTGTGGTCGCAGTATTAACAGCAACCATGGGTGATGCTGCATTTTTGTTATTAGCAACCCGCCCTCTTGATGGGTTATTAATGATGGTAATCGGTGTTAGTGTAGGCGTAATTAGCGGACAGGTGGTTAATACATTTCATAAATCAGATAAGTTTCAACCTACGCAGGCCAGTGACTTCAGCGAACAACCTCAATGCCAACCAAAAGCTTTAATATTTAGCCGCCCGGTTTGGAAATTTGCCTTAATGCCAAGCTTGATTGTTGCTATTGTTATTGCCACCAATACCGAGCTTAGCGTATTTGGTAATGGTATTAATCATGGCATTACCCTATTTGGTTCAATCATGGCGCTATTTACTGTAGTTGTATGGGCTCTTTCATCTAAAGGCAGCAGTTATAAACAAGTGACCAGCGAAGAAGCTCCATGCAATCCACCTTCAAAGCTCACGAAAGTGTTAATGGACACGCACTTTGTTACAGCATGGGTTGTCGCCAGTTTCATGCTATTTGAAGTTTTAGTTAATTTGCTAGGTGTTGATTTAAAAGCATGGTTTTCTGAATATGCTTATCTTGCTCCCTTGGTAGCTGTAGCAATAGGTTTGTTACCAGGCTGTGGGCCGCAAATTGTCGTAATGACACTTTATATTCAAGGCATTATCCCATTTAGTGCGATGGCAGCAAATGCAATATCAAATGATGGCGATGCTCTCTTCCCAGCCATCGCATTAGCACCAAAAGCAGCTTTAATGGCGACAGTCTATTCAACAATACCTGCGCTGTTACTCGGTTATGGATTGTACTATTACGGTCTTTAAAATATAAATTAAATACTATAAAAAAAACCAGCCGAGGCTGGTTTTTTATTTATTAATAATGTTAGCTCATAGCCATCATCATTTTTGCAGGATCTTCTAAATAAGACTTCCACAAGTTATTGAAGCGGGCAATTGTTCCGCCATCAATCACTCGATGATCGCCAGACCAGCTTACTTGCATAATGGCTGCTGAAACCACATTACCCTGTTCGTCAAAACGAGGTAAATGTTGTAACTTACCTAATGCAACAATGGCCACTTCTGGTTTATTGATGATCGGGGTTGCAATTGTGCCGCCAATAGCACCAATGTTAGAGATACTAATTGTACCGCCTTTTAAATCATCTGGTGATACACGTCCATCCCGTGCTGCTTCAGTTAAGCGCGTAACTTCATTTGCAACATCAACAATACTCTTTGACTGACATGCTTTAACATTTGGTACTAATAAGCCAATCTTAGAATCAACCGCCATACCAATGTTATGGTCGTCAAAATAAGTCAGCTCACTACAATCATCATTCACTTGTGAGTTAAGTACTGGGAACTGCTTCATTGCAAGCGATAGAGCTTTGATAAAGAATGGCATCATAGTTAACTTAACGCCCTGTTGCTTATACTGCTCTTTAAGTTCGCTTCGCATAGCAATCAATTTTGTCAGGTCAATTTCATCACAAAAAGTAAAATGCGGAATTGTCGATACTGACGCAACCATTTGCTTAGCCATTGCCGCTTTAATGCCTTTAATAGGCTCAACATGACTACCACCAGCTGTGGATGCTGCAGTTTTTACAGGCTCTGCCGCTTTAGGAGCAGCTTGTTGTGTTACTGCTTGGCTTGGTGATTCGTTTAAGAAATCTTCGATGTCTTGCTTGTAAATTCGGCCATTTTTACCAGAGCCTGGTACTTGCGTTAAATCTACATCAAGTTCACGTGCTTTACGACGAACAGCTGGTGAAGCAACTGCTTTCTTATTAAGTTGTTTAGTCTCATTTGATGCAGACACAGGCTTTTGTGCTGGTTTAGTCGCTGCATTTGTTTGCGCTTTAACTACCGCAGAGCTTACATCAGGCTCTGAGTTTTGGCCTACAATGCTCATTTGGAATAATGGACTGTGAACAGCGGCAATATCGCCTTTCTTATAATAAAGCTTTTCAACTTTACCTGTATATTTAGCCGGAATTTGAACCAATGCTTTGTCTGTCATTACATCACACACAGCTTGGTCTTCAACGATTTCATCACCTTCGCTGACTAACCACTCAACGATTTCACACTCAACAATACCTTCACCGATGTCAGGTAAAATGAAATCTTCTAAATGTTCACCAGATTCAGGTATTGCGGCTGCTTCAACTGGAGCTTGAGCTTCTTCGTTTTGCGTAGGTGCTTCACCATCAACATCCATCGCAAATAATGGTGCATGTACTTTAGCAATATCACCTTTTGCATAATAAAGCTTACTGATCACACCATCATGGACAGCTGGAATTTGCACAAGCGCTTTGTCGGTCATGACGTCACAAATTGGCTGATCTTCTTTTACAGAATCGCCCTCTGCAACTAACCATTCAACAATTTCACATTCTACGATGCCTTCGCCGATATCTGGCAAGATAAAATCTTTAGACATACTGACTCCTAAAACTCTACAGATTGCTTAATCGCAGCAAGCACTTTAAGTGCATCTGGCACATATTCTTTTTCAAGTGCTAATGGGTATGGCGTATCTAAACCACACACTCGAGCAATTGGCGATTCAAGGTGTAAGAAACACTCTTGTTGAATTGTTGCAACGATTTCTGCACCAAAACCATTTGTGATTGGCGCTTCGTGGCTAACCACTAAACGACCGGTTTTGGTTACTGATTTAGCGATTGTCTCAACATCCCACGGTAAAATAGTTCGTAAGTCGATGACTTCACAACTAATTCCTTGCTCTGCTGCTTTTTTAGCGGCATCTTCAACGATTTCCATTTGTGCACCCCAAGCAAGCAAAGTAACATCAGTACCCTCTTGAATGACTTCTGCTTTACCAAGCTCGATGCTGTAATCCTCTTCTGGTACCTCACCTGTTGATGCACGGTATAAGCGTTTTGGCTCAAAGAAAATAACTGGGTTATCATCTTTAATTGATGCACGAAGCAAACCTTTTGCTTGATAAGGGTTACGTGGCACAACAAGTTTCAAACCCGGTGTATGAGCAAAATAAGCTTCCGGTGATTGTGAGTGATATAAACCACCCGCAATACCACCGCCATAAGGAGTACGAATTGTTAGGTTGCCTACATTAAATTCATTACCACTACGGTAACGGAATTTAGCAGATTCATTTACGATTTGGTCAAATGCAGGAAAAATATAATCTGCAAATTGAATTTCAGCTAAAGCAGGCGCACCAAAAGCAGCTAGACCATTAGCAAAACCTAAAATACCTTGCTCAGTTAATGGTGTATTAAACACACGGTGCTTACCATATTTTTCTTGTAAGCCTGATGTTGCACGGAATACACCACCAAAATAGCCAACGTCTTCACCAAAAATACATGCATTTGGATGCTCTGCCATGGTGATATCAAGGGCAGAGTTAATTGCATGAAGCATGTTCATTTTAGCCATTACTTTAATCTCCCTGCAGTTGTTGGATAAGCATCAGGATGCTGCAAAATGTGCTCTTTTAATTCTTCGTATTGTTTTTGCAGTGATGGAATTGGCTTATCATAAACATCAGAAATAAGATCTTCTAATGCTGGTTTTGCAACTTTTTCAGCGCGTTTAAGAGCCGCTAAGATTTCTTCACGAATTGTTTCTTTATCTTTTGCGTCTTGCGCTACGTCTAACCAACCTTGTTTTAATAACCACTTACGGAAACGCTCAATTGGACAGCCTTTATGTTTTGCTTCTTCGTCTTTTGTACGGTAGCCGCTAGGATCGTCACTAGTTGAGTGAGCACCTAAACGATAGGCAATCGATTCAATTAAAACTGGTTCACCTTTGGTAGTAGCAATTTCACGGGCTTTTTTCGTTGCAGCATAAACTGCAAGCGCATCAGCACCGTCAACACGAATTGTTTTAATGCCATAGCCAACACCGCGTGATGCAATACCATCACCTTTAAATTGTTCATCTGCAGGTGTTGATATCGCATAGCCATTATTACGCGCAAAGAAGATAACCGGTGCTTCATGAACTGCAGCCATATTTAAACCAGCATGAAAATCACCTTCAGATGCCGCACCTTCGCCAAAATAACAAATGGTGATGTTATCAATCGTACTGTTCAACTCACCTGTTTGGGCATCAATGTGACGAACTTTTTGACCATACGCATAACCTGTTGCTTGCGGAATTTGCGTACCAAGCGGAGATGAAATGGTCATATAGTTGAGTTCGCGTGAGCCGTAGTGAATTGGCATTTGGCGACCTTTACCCAAATCTTTTTCGTTTGAAAACATTTGGTTCATGAATTGGTCTAGGCTAAAACCACGATAGCGTAAAGCGGCTTGTTCACGGTACTGGGCCATGATCATGTCATTTTGGTCAAGCGCTGCAGCCGATGCCGTTACAGCAGCCTCTTCACCTAAACATTGCATGTAAAAGCTAACTCGACCTTGACGCTGTGCTGCTTGCATACGCTCATCAAGCGCTCTAATAAAACGCATTGTCTCGTATAAACGGATTGCTGTTGCTTTGTCGATATCAGGTGCGGTTGCACCTTCGTGGATGTCGCCTTCCTCATTAAGAATGCTTAATGTAGGGATCGTTAATGCGTGACCATCAATAAATGACAGTTCATGATTAATGTTTAGCGATACGTTATTTGGATTACTCATAACCTACCTTCTTTCGTTGTCAGAAACCTACGCCACTGCCCTTATTACTATTTTTATCAGCATGAGCTGTAAGGATAAAGTTTGCGTAATATTCAATCTAATTAAATTAAACTGCCGTCACTTTACGTTAACGTAAGTTGTTATTCAACTAATCATAGACGAATAGGTGATAAATGGCTAAAAACGCATGGAAAGTTAACTATACAACGAAATAAATTCTTTATTGTCATATAGTTAACCAAAAATCGGTGGGTGATAATGCAGAGATTTTAAATAAAGTTGCTATCAACTTGCATTGGTACAACTGTAAGTAAAGCACGTTGACCTAAGGCTACATCAGCATTTGGGAAGATAATAGCTTCGCCGTCCACTTCCGCTTCATATCTGGTCTGACCATCAGTTGCTAATAAATCCCCCTTTGCAAAACCGGTGAAATTTTCGACATCATCAGCAAATGGGAAACTAAAATCTTCGCAAGTACGGTTTATTGTTCTATAAACTGAAAACAACTCAAAATCCCCTGCATTAAATTCTTTGTAATTAACAGTTTCCTGACTAATTAATGCAATTAATGTTTGTTTGGTTTTCTCAAATCGTGACATATCATTTTCGCCAAATGGCTTTACTTGACCAAGCTCTACGGTAAATGAATCAGCACCATGTACAAACGATGAGTAGTAGCTAAAAGTTGTTGCCGCTGATTTCATCATTAATACAGTGTTTACACCACAGCTAAGTAAGAATTGCAGCTGTGATTTTTTCCACGGTTTACCATGTAAGAATGGATACACAGCGAACTTTTCATTTTTAGAACCTCGAATTGCAGTATGTAGGTCATAATGAAAACGTTCACTACCTTGGTTGCCTCTTGCAAAGAAGTCAGAAACTACATCTTCAAGTAGCTTTGCACGAACTCGCTCAGGATTTGAATCAACCCCCTCAACAGTGTGATGACCATTAAATAAACGATTTAAGTTTTCATCAACAAAGCGTTTACCGATATTTATCGATTTTGGATTACCAAAAATAAACAATACACGCTGTTTAAGTACAAGTTCTTGTGTAATGATTGCCTTGATTAATTGGTCACAGATTTCAATTGGTGCTGTTTCGTTACCGTGCACCGCACTCGAAAGTACAATATCTTTGTTTGTTTGCTCTTTTGGTTGAAACTCTATGATGCCAGTATCGTGAACTGTGACATCAGTGCCGTTTTCAAGCTTAAAAGCACAAGAATCTAGTGAAAATTCATTGTTTCGGGTTAGTGTTAAAAAGTCGCCAGTACTTTTTAATTTTTGGAGATATGAAGGAGTTGAATAGCTCATAGTTCTATCCTAAAAATACGTGAGAGTAGAATACAAAAACGGCTGAGAATCTCAGCCGTTTTAAAGGGTAAAAAAGAATTTAGCTAATTACTGAATCAACCAGCTTTTTCGCTTCTTTTTCTAATAATGCTAGATGCTCTTCACCTTTGAATGATTCAAGGTAAATTTTATAAATGTCTTCAGTGCCCGATGGACGAGCAGCGAACCAACCGTTTTCGGTAACAACCTTCAAACCACCAATAGCCGCATTATTACCCGGTGCATGGGTTAGCTTCTGTGTAATTGCATCGCCTGCTAAGGTGTTTGCTTTTACATCGTCTGCTGATAACGCTTTTAAACGTGATTTTTGCTGCGCATCAGCGGGAGCATCAATACGCTTGTAAATAGGTGCACCGAACTCTTGTTCAAGCTCTTTATAAAGCTGTGACGGTGTTTTACCCGTTACCGCTAAAATCTCAGCAGCTAGTAAGCCTAAAATAAAGCCATCTTTATCAGTGTTCCAAACTGTTCCATCAAAACGTAAGAATGACGCCCCTGCACTTTCTTCACCACCAAAAGCAAGGGTACCTTTGCTTAGGCCTTCTACAAACCATTTAAAGCCTACCGGTACTTCTTTTACTTCACGGTTATTACGTGCAACTACTTTATCAATCATGCCGCTTGATACCAGTGTTTTACCAATTGCGACATCTTTTGACCAGTTACGGTTATTTAATAAATAGTCAATCGCAACAGCTAAAAAGTGATTTGGATTCATTAAACCGTCAGGCGTAACAATACCATGGCGGTCATAATCAGGGTCGTTACCAATACCGATATCATAATCATCTTTTAATGCAATAAGGTTTGTCATTGCATAAGGAGATGAACAATCCATACGGATTTTGCCGTCTTTATCTAAAGGCATGAATGAGAACGTAGGGTCAACAGACTCATTTACGACCGTTAAGTCTAAATTATATTTTTCTGCAATGACTGGCCAAAAGTTGATACCTGAACCACCAAGTGGGTCAACACCTATTTTGATTTTTGCATCGCTGATTGCTTTTAAATTAACGATGTTAACTAAATCATCTACATATGGTGTAATTAAATCTTGGTACTTAATAAAGCCCGAGCGTGATGCTTTAGCATAAGGGAATAACTCTACTTCAACTAAATCTTCTAAAAGTAATTGATTCGCTCTGTCTTCAATCCATTTAGTCACATCAGTGTCAGCAGGGCCACCGTTTGGTGGGTTGTATTTAAAGCCACCGTCTTCTGGCGGGTTATGTGAAGGTGTTACAACAATCCCATCTGCTAATTCATTTGGGTTTTCTTTATTATGACAAACAACAGCATGACTGATTACAGGAGTTGGTGTGTAATCATCATTTTCTTGTGCGATGACTTGTACTTCGTTTGCAACAAGTACTTCAATTGCAGAGTTAAAAGCGGCTTCACTCAATGCATGGGTATCTTTACCAAGGAATAGTGGGCCAAAAATGTTATTTTCTTTACGGTAATCACAAATTGCTTGTGTGATCGCTAAAATATGCGATTCATTAAATTTTACATCGAACGAACAACCACGATGGCCAGAAGTACCAAAAGCAACACAGTGCTCTGGGTTTTGTTCCAGATCAGGTTCATTTAAGTAATAAGCCGAGATCAGTTTTGGTACATTCACTAAGCTTGATTGCGGTGCAGGTTTACCTGCATCAGGATGAATCGCCATATTATTTCCTTATGGATTATAAGTAATCACGAATTTTTTCTGCTTCATCCGCGCTATAGCCTAAGCACAGTGCCACTTCGTGAAGCATCATTTTTTTTCTGGTTGTATTTGAATTTGTCATCACCCAATACTCAGTATCAGTGATATTTTTTGGATTCATGCTGCTACCGCTTTCAAGAAGTGCTTCTTTGCTTGTAGCAAAATAAACACGGTCACGGCCTTTAATTTCAAGTACGTTAGCAAAATCTTTCTTATGTGTTCTGTATAAAGCAGCAAGTATAAATAAGAATCGACCAACAACACCTTTTTGCATTGCTAGCTCTTCTTTGTTTAATACATTAAACACATTACCTTTCACTTGTGTCGATGCTGTGACAGTTTCAGCAGCCTCGTCAACATTTTCGTCGCTTGGTTCGAGACTTGATTCTTGTTTTGCTTCTTCTTTTACTTCAACAACTGGGTGTTCTTGTTCAGTTTTAGTAGTTGTTTCAACTGGGGCATTGGCGCCATCAGAGAGGTTTAATAAACGACGTAAAATGGTTGATGCACTTTCACCAATACTTTGCGTGTTGCTTGCAATGTATTGATATAACTCGTCGTCTATGTCGATTTTTTTCATGTTATTCCTGTCTTTACGGGTCACATTTTAAAAGTTCTCAATGATTATACCTAAGCTCGCAGCAATTCTCTATGTTTTGCATTTTGTAATTTCACTAGGCAAAATACTGCCATTAAAATTAGGAGTTGAAAATGCTATTAAACTACCAACAATTGGGTCAAGGTTCAGACGTTGTATTGATCCATGGTTTGTTTGGCTCGCTTGAAAACCTCAATGTAATTGCAAAAGCCTTAGCTGAAAATTACCGGGTTACCAATATTGATTTACGTAACCACGGTAGATCTTTTCACAGTGATACAATGAATTATCACGCAATGGCTAATGATGTTAGTGAATTACTAAAACATTTAAATATAAGTAAGGCTCACATCATTGGGCATTCAATGGGTGGTAAAGTTGCCATGCAATTAGCACTTAATCATCCGTCGCTCATCGATAAACTTGTGGTGTTAGACATTTCTCCTGTTGCCAATGCCCCCCGTCATAGCGCTATTTTTTCAGGCCTCAATGAGGTGGCAGAGTCAAATGTAACTGATAGAAAAACCGCTGATGAGATTCTTGCAAAACACATTGATGAGATGGGTGTCCGTCAGTTTTTATTGAAAAGTTTTGCTAAGAATGACGAAGGCAAATACCAATGGCGCTTTAATTTAGCGGTTTTATATCAGCAGTATGAAAATATTTTAGCGCGAGTTGGTGAAAATGATTCTTGTTTATGTGATACTTTGTTCATCAAAGGTAATGATTCAGATTACATTTTAGCTGAGCATCGACCCGCAATTATGGCTTTATTTCCTAATGCTAAAGCAAAAATTATTCATGGTGCAGGTCATTGGCTACATGCGCAAAAACCACTTGCCGTTAATAAAGCAATCAGCGATTTTTTAGCACAATAATTGCGCTGATAAAATTCGCTGTTTTTGATCGTGCGCACTAAATTATTACAAATTTTTGTGCTATAGTACGCGCCGTTTAATTTAAAGGTTTATACGTTGATGGTCAGTCAGTTAATTAACGAATTTGATACCTTAGGGTTGTATTTTGGCTTAGCTGGTATTTTCTTTTTTATTGGAATGGCAATTCAAGATGTCCTTAAAAAAGGTGATGTACCACGATTTGGCCGATACATCGTTTGGTTAGTGCTATTTTTAGGCTGTTCTGGGTTTATAGCGAAAGGGCTTATTCAAGTCTTCTGGCAAGGCGCAGGTGTGGGCTAGACATGGCAAAGTCAGAAACAGATAGAACAACACCCGATTTATTTGAATACGAAAAACGTCCAGGTAGACCTAAAACGAATCCCCTACCTCGTGACATGCAATTAAAAGTAAATAAACGTAATCAAATAAAGCGAGATAAAGCACGTGGTTTAAAGCGTGTAGAATTTAAGGTTTCATCACAGTTATATCAAGCATTAAGCGATATGGCAGATGCGCAGAATATTAGCCGTAGCGCGTTGATTGAAACAATTTTACAAGAAAGATTGGCTATTGATAGATAGAAGGTTTTAAATCCATGTCAAGCGTAGGTATTTTTTTCGGAAGTGACACAGGCAATACTGAACATGTAGCTAAAATGATTCAAAAGGAATTAGGTAAAAAGCTAGTTGCAGTTCATGACATTGCAAAAAGTTCAAAAGAAGAGATTGCTGAATTCGATTTATTGTTATTCGGTATTCCAACTTGGTACTACGGTGAAGCTCAATGTGACTGGGATGACTTCTTCCCTGAATTAGAAGAAGTTGACTTTGAAGGTAAACTAGTAGCTATCTTCGGCTGCGGTGACCAAGAAGACTATGCTGAATACTTCTTAGATGCAATGGGTATGATCAACGATATCGTAACTGAGCGTGGTGCAATCGTTGTTGGTCATTGGTCTACAGAAGGTTATGACTTTGAAGCATCAAAAGCTCTTATAGATGACAGCAATTTTGTTGGCTTAGGTATTGATGAAGACCGTCAACCAGAACTTACAGAAAAGCGTGTTAAAGACTGGTGTGCTCAGGTTTATGAAGAAATGTGTTTAGCAGAACTTGCTGATTAATAACAAGTACTACTCGCATTTACTAGCTGATGTAAAGATGCACAACCAGTTCATTTTTGTTCAAAAAAACAGCAACAAGACGAATTGTTCTTTGCACTTAGTAACTAGGCACGTTATTCTAACAGTTGCTAATGTGTCGTGTGCATCTTAATGATGCCTAGTATAACTAAATAAAATTGAGACAGATTGAATGACTGATCACAACTTGGAATTAAAAAAAGCAGGGTTAAAAGTAACACTGCCTCGTATTAAAATTTTAGAGATTTTACAATCTCCAGACAACCAACACATCAGCGCTGAAGATGTCTATAAAATTCTTTTAGACAAAGGCGAAGAGATTGGTCTTGCAACTGTCTACCGTGTTCTAAATCAATTTGATGATGCAGGTATTGTATCTCGCCACCACTTCGAAGGCGGAAAATCAGTATTTGAATTATCGGGTAGCACTCACCATGATCATTTAGTTTGCCTTAAATGTGGTAAGGTTGTTGAGTTTGAAGACGACACTATCGAACGTCGTCAAGAAGAGATCGCCAAAGAGAATGGCATCAAACTAACAAACCATTCTCTTTACCTATACGGTGAATGTGAAGACACTGCTGCGTGTAAAGAATTCGCTGAATCAAATAGCTAATTGAGTATTAAATTCAGACATAAAAAAACCTGCTTAGAAGCAGGTTTTTTTATGTCTGAATAGCAACTCGTTTAATTAAGTAATCTATTTTGAGGCAATAAAAACATCGTTGATAAAAGGCAAAAAATCATTATTTAGTAGTTCTAAATGAGAAATTTTAACGCAGTTAGCGATAGATTTAACCCTTAAAATGACCAAGTATTATTACGAGTAGTATTAGAAATCAATTAGATGATATCTAATAGCTCAACGTCAAAGATTAGCGTTGAGAAAGGAGCGATTGCTGCACCAGCACCGCGCTCACCGTAAGCAAGTTCGTGTGGTACGTATAAACGCCACTTAGAACCAGTACCCATCATTTGTACCGCTTCAGTCCAACCTTTGATTACACCGCCCACAGGGAACTCAGCTGGTTGACCACGCTCATATGAGCTATCAAATACTGTACCATTGATTAGTGTACCGTGGTAATGTGCACGGATAGTTGAATCTGCAGTTGGCTTTTCACCGTCGCCTGCAGTAAGTACTTCATATTGAAGACCTGACTCAGTTACTGTTACTTCAGGACGTTTTGCATTTTCTTCTAAGAATGCAATACCTTCAGCTGCAAGAACTTTAGCTTCTTCTTCACGACGAGCTTGGATCTCAGCGTTGATTTTCTCAAATGCTGCTTGAATTGCTGGGATTTCAACTTGGAAATCGTTACCAGTGTATGCGTCTTTCATACCTTCAAATACAGAGTTTAAGTTTAAACCTTCAAATGGATTCGCCTTTAATTGCTCACCCATTTGTAAACCAATACCGTAACTTGCTTTTTCAGCGTCTGTTGTAAAATTATCTGACATGTTTTAATTCACGTTTATTTAGTTAAAAGACGTGGTCATACTAACATAAAAAAACAACGAATATCGCCTAGTTTTACTGCGTTTGCTCAGTGTTTGCACTAATTCGCAGCTTTATTTTATCAATAACGAAAGTCGCAACTGGTAAAGTGGCGATCATCGATGCAATAAAAAAGCCACTCATTAAGCCCTCTTTGCCTAACATGATTAAAGGCACAACAATAAGCCCTATCGAAGAAATTACAAAGGCTGCGATAGTAGGCCAGTGTTTGTCGTATTTACCAATGAGATGACCAACTAATACATTAAAGCCTATTCCATAAGCTATTGAAGATAATAATCCGTAATCAGGTTGTGCATCATGGGCCATGGCAACGAGTACGTTGATTCCGCTGTGATAAAAATAAGAAAAGATACACCAAAGTAAAACATGTTTTACAAAACGTATTGGTGTAAAAGAAGACTCGCTTGTTGACATTACTTATCTCCAGATAGCAAAAAACCGCCCTGTAGGCGGTTTTTTAAATAATGGTGGAGAGATAGGGATTTGAACCCTAGAGGGGCTACAAACCCCTGCCGGTTTTCAAGACCGGTGCATTCGACCACTCTGCCATCTCTCCGTACGGCGCGCATAATAGTGTTTACTGCGTACGTTGTAAAGCCTTAATTGTAAAAAACTTTAAAAAACTAAAATCTATAACTATCAATAATACTGCTTCGGGCGTTTTGCAATTAAAGAACACACCAGACAAACAATCAGGCTGACAAGTGCAAAGCCAGAGCCTTGAACAATCACATCAATTTTATTGAGGTTATAACTAGGTATGATGACTAACACGAATGCCGGTAAACAAGTGAGCGTTAAAACATAACAACATATTTTAAAGGCGCGACCAAAATCGAAACGTTTAGTGCTTTGCATCCACCATGTAAGGAAGAGTAATACAACTACTGCAGACAAGCCTAGATAATGAGGTTGATTAGTCGCCATAGCAACAAAGAAAGTGACTACAGCACCAATTATGCCCCAAATTGACCAAGCGAACCAATTTTCTTTTTCACGTAAAAATAAGTTTCCCATTGTTCTCGTCTTCTTTATCGTTATTTTTTTAAGACCATCCATACGTTAACAAAAAATAACCGATTAAAAAACACACTGAAGAAGAATTATTTCGTTTTTTGCATCCGTGCGCTTCTTACAGCTAAGCTAAATCTGAAAAAACTAACATAAGTAAGCTTAATAGTGTCTGACTGCTTAACTGTATAAAAGTTCCTACTATTTATAAATTCTCAAAAAACGTCTCTGGCTTGTGTCTAATTGGCTTTTTGATATCTACTTCTGGCGTGCCCAAATATAGGTAACCAACAATTTCATCTTCTTCTTTACAGCCAAGTGCTGCTTTCACTGCTGGACTCTGTGCAAAATAGCCTGTGCGCCAAATACCTCCTAAACCTTGTGCAAACGCAGCTTGTTGCATTGCAAGAACACTACATCCTGCACTTTGCACTTGCTCAATCCGAGGCACTTTTGGGTTTTCTGCTACATCTGCAATAGCAATTATCATCATAGGTGAACGCAGCGGTAATTCTTTTGCTCGATCAATCGTTCTTTGATCCTGTTTTTCAGCAACAGCAGCTTGGTGATAGATTTCACCCAATTTATTCCGAGCATCCCCCTCTACAACAATAAACCGCCAAGGAGCAATACAGCCATGATCTGGTACTTTGATAGCTGCGCGCTTAATGATTTCAAGTTGTTCTGCCGTAGGCCCTGGTGCTACAAGGCGAGGGTCTGATTGTCGAGTTTGTAATAGCGTTAAAGCGTCCATGAATGTTCCGTAAAAGCTTAAGACAAGGCCCCTATCAAGTAGAGGCAATATAACTCTAGCTTATCATTTATCTTTATTAGCAATAAAGCTATTCGGTACTTTTCTAGTTAACCAATAATCTAAACTAACGTAACGACCGCCACCTACAAAAAATAAGCTTAACAGCATAACAAAGTAAATTGCGGAAAATTCAATCCCATTATTTAAGATCACAGGTTTACCTTTTTCATAAAGGTATTCTGTATAACCATGAGTCTCTAGCAACTCGCGCATTTTAGTCAATCTCTCACTTGCTTCATCTGAATTAACCAAACTGGCTTCACTACCTGGTATTGAAAGCCAATTGAGAACTCTTGCTGGGCTAGTGCTTGCATCTGTGGGGGTTACAGCAAACCAGCCATTACTAGCGTGTACTGTAGTCGCTGCAACAACCATAGTGATCATCAAAGGAATTGCGGTTAAGCGGGTAAATAAACCTAATAAAAGAAATATCCCCCCTAAAAATTCTGTCCATGCCGCTAAAAATGCTAGTACGGAGGGCATTGGCAGGCCTAAGCCCCATTCGTTATTGCCAAACCATGCAACAATATCATTGGATGCTAAAAAGTATTGGTGGAAGTGAGTGACATCACCACTTAAGGCAAGTTTATTAAAACCTGCAATTATCATCACTGGAGCTAAAATTAAGCGAATTAAAAGGCTGGGTAGTCCATCTAAAAACTGAAAGTTGTTTAAGATGCGGTTGTATAAAGGTCGAAGGTGTGTGTTCAACATAGCGGTCTCGTGACTAATTTTATTAATCACACAGACCGCGAGTTTTCTAGTTTACTTTCAATTATATTTTACGAGCAACTTGTAATGCTTCAAAAATTGCACGTTTTGCATCAATGGCTGCAGCAAGCTTGGCTCCTCCAATTACGTGTACTTTGGCGTTTTCAGTTTCTTTTTCAAAAGTTTCAGTATTTGAAACCTGACCAATACAAGCAATCACGGTATCTACATCTAAGATTTGTTCTTCACCTTTAACAGTAATTTTTAAACCTTTTTCATCAAAGCTTATATACTGACACTCAGCAATTTGTTTTACATCGTGCTGTTTAGCAACTTGACGATGGATCCAACCTGTCGTTTTACCAAGTTCACTACCAAAACGCCCTGCACTGCGCTTAAGCATGTATATTTGGCGGTTGTCTTTATCAGGTGCAGGTTCACATTCAATGCCCCATTGAGCTTTGAACTGCTCTATAGTTTGCCCTTTATGCTCACTTAAAAAGGCAACCATATCAAAGCCTATACCTCCGGCACCAAGAATAGCAATTTTCTCACCAAGTTCGACTTCACCACGAATAACTTCATCATAAGCAAATACGCGTTTCCCATCTCCACATTCGATTTTGGCTTCACGCGGACGTACGCCCGTTGCAAACACCACATCATCGTATTGATTAAGCATATCATCAGTAAAGTCAGTACCAAGCTGCAAATCTACATTCAACCGCTTTAATTCATTAGTGAAATAATTGAGTGTATGGTTAAAGTCTTCTTTACCTGGCACTTGCATTGCTAAGTTAAACTGACCACCCATTTGCTCTTTACGTTCAATTAAGGTCACCTTGTGACCTTTCTCTGCTAGGTAACAACTTGCAGCAAGGCCAGCGGGGCCTGCACCAACAACCAGGACTAATCGTGAAAATTTTGTTTTTTCTAAACTGTAATCTAATTCAAAAGCCGCTTGTGGATTAACCAAACAAGTTGCACGTTTGTTTTTAAACACATGGTCTAAACAGCCCTGATTACAACCGATACAAATATTGATTTGCTCAGCTTTATTATTAACGTACTTATTAAAAAAATCAGGGTCCGCTAATAAAGGACGTGCCATCGAAATTAAATCTGACTCACCCGCCGCTAAAATACCATTAGCAATTTCTGGTGTATTAATGCGGTTAACCGCGATAACAGGCACTGATACCGTATCTTTTAAGCGTTTTGATGCTTCTTTAAATGCCCCCGGTGGTACCATACTTGCGATGGTTGGTACACGGGCTTCATGCCAACCTATACCGGTATTAAAAATATCGACACCTGCTTGTTCAAGAGCTAAAGCCTGTTGTTTTACTTCATCGGGCGTTGATCCATTGGGAATTAAATCCATCACTGACAAGCGAAATACTATAATGAATTTTTGACTCACTTTAGCGCGCACCGCTTTAACTATATCCAAAGCTAAGCGCATTCGATTTTCTAAACTACCACCATACTTGTCTGTTCTTTTATTGGTGTGGTTAGCCATAAACTCATTAATTAAATAACCTTCAGAGCCCATGATTTCAACACCATCATAGCCTGCTTTTTCAGCTAGTTTTGCTGAATGTGCAAAGTCTTTTATGGTCTTTTTAATTGACCCTAACGACATCTCTTTAGGTTTATAAGGATTAATAGGAGCTTGAATTGCACTTGGCGCTTGATTAAATGGATGATATGCGTAGCGACCTGCATGCAATAATTGTAAGCAAATTTTACCGCCATGTTGATGTACGGCTTCTGTATAAGCTTTGTGTTTAATCACATCATAAAATGAATTAAATGTTGATGCGAATGGTGAGAGCTTACCGCGTAAATTAGGGCTATAGCCCCCTGTAATTATCAAACCCGTGCCACCTTTGGCACGTGCTTCGTAAAATGCACGTAAGCGTTTACGGTTATGCCAGCCTTCTTCTAAGCCAGTGTGCATTGAGCCCATAACCAAACGATTACGAAGTTCGGTATGCGGTAATTGTAATTTTTGTTCTAACATTGTGTGCCCCGTTAACTGGTCGAACCTCTATTAGAAATAGATTCTGCGGCAATAACTTAGAATAATCAACTTTTCGCTATTAATTAATCTGTAGCAAATTGTGGTTTTAAACACTCTGTTACTATTTAACAGTTAATTTTAAAGTTATTCTAAGCTAAGATAAGTTCACTACTAAGCTGTACTGAATTAAGGATTTATTTTGCTAGCAAAGATATTTAAAGGCATTTGGACCGGGATTAATTTTTCCCGCCGTTTGGTCCTAAACATATTATTTTTATTACTAGTAATTTTCTTCTTTGTTGCCATCACTGGTGAAGAAGACCAAGTAAAGGTAGCAGATGGAACCGTGCTACGCCTAAACTTAAACGGCCCAATTGTTGAAGAAAAAACCTATGTTGATCCTGTAGAAGCAGCTATCAACGATGCAACAATGGGCAAAGAAGCACCATCAGAGATCCTTCTTGATGATGTTGTTGAAGTGATCAACGAAGCGACCAAAGATGATCGCATCACTGTAATGCTACTTGACCTGCAAAAAATGCCTAGCGCGCACATCAATAAGCTAAAACAGATAACCAAAGCAATTGATGCATTTAAAGCTGCTGGAAAACAAGTTATTGCTACAGGTTACTACTACACACAAGCACAATATTATATTGCTGCCCATGCTAATGAAGTATCAATGCACCCATATGGCGGTGTTAGCATTGAAGGTTACGGCATGTTCCCGCTTTACTTCAAAGATGCCCTTGAGAAATTAAAAGTAACTCAACATATCTTCCGTGTTGGTACTTATAAATCAGCTGTAGAACCGTTTATTCGTAATGACATGTCAGATGCAGCAAAAGAAGCTAACCGTGTCTGGTTAACAGCTCTTTGGAACGAGTATAAAACTGATGTTGCAGCGAGTCGTCCATTCGATGAAAGCAATTTTGATGAGGATATGGAAGTATATCTAACAAAAATGCAAGCAGTTGACGGTAACTCAGGTCAGTATGCGTTAAATAATCAATGGGTTGATTCTTTAAAAACATCACAACAAATTCGCCAGCAACTTATTGAGTTAGTGGGTGCAGAAGAAACGGGTAAAACTTTTAAACAGGTTAGCTTTCGTGAGTATTTATCACTTGTAAAACCACCCGTTGAGTTCGATAACCCAATCACTGAAAAAGTTGCCGTTGTTGTTGCTAAAGGAACGATTGTAGATGGCGAGCGCAAAGCCGGTGAAATTGGCGGTGATTCGACAGCTGCCCTACTTCGTAAAGCACGCCTAGATGACAAAGTAAAAGCTGTTGTACTTCGTATTGACTCAGGTGGTGGTAGCATGTTCGCCTCTGAAGTGATCCGCGCTGAAGTATTAGCTCTAAAAGCAGCAGGTAAACCAGTAATTGCATCAATGAGCTCAGTGGCAGCATCAGGTGGGTACTGGATTGCATCAGCAGCCAATGAAATTTGGGCTGCTCCTAGCACAATCACAGGTTCAATCGGTGTATTCGGTACTTTCATGACTTTTGAAAACACCATGGCTGAATTGGGTATTTATTCAGACGGCGTTGCAACAACGGACCTTGCTGGTTTTTCTATAGCTCGCCCTCTTGATGAGAAAATGTCAGATATCATTCAAATGAGCGTTGAAAATGCATACAAACGCTTTTTAAATGTGGTGGCTGAAGCACGTAACATGACCCCTGAACAAGTTGATAAAATTGCCCAAGGCCGTGTATGGATTGCAACTCAAGCAAAAGACCTTGGTTTAGTTGATAAGTTAGGTGATAAACAAGATGCAATTAAAGCAGCAGCCGAGCTTGCTAAGCTTAAGCATTATGATGTTAAAACCATCAAACAGTCATTAACACCTCAAGAGCAGATGCTACAAGATATCTTAGGCACAGCGGCTATTCAGAGTTTCTTTGCTAAATCTGATTCATCTACATCAGTATTGGCTACGCAAGCTAACTTACAAAGCCTAATAAATCAGTTAAGTAGTGAAATTGATAACCTAAAAGATTATAACGATCCTCAAGGCGTTTACGCTCGTTGTTTAGTATGTAACGTAATTCAATAAGTTACTTAGCAAAGCAATTTTAGGTATACTAAGCCCAGTTGTTTAACTGGGCTTTTTTTATGAAACGTAAACGTATATATATCGCCTATACAGGTGGTACTATTGGTATGAAAAAATCGAGCCGAGGCTATGTTCCGGCAGAAGGTTTTTTAACAGAAACAGTGGTCAATAATGCAGAGTTTAATCGTGATGAAATGCCTTTGTTTGATATTCACGAATATTGCCCGCTTATTGATTCTTCTGATATGTCCCCTGCCCACTGGCAATTAATCGCTGACGATATCAAAAGTAAATACCAAGACTATGATGGTTTTGTAGTGCTACATGGTACCGATACCATGGCATACACAGCTTCGGCCCTGTCTTTTATGTTCGAAAACTTAACGAAACCTGTAATTGTGACTGGCTCGCAAATACCGCTCTCTCAACTGCGTTCTGATGGCCAAGTGAACTTACTAAATGCGATGTACTTAGCAGCTAATTACCCTATTGCAGAAGTAAGCCTATTTTTCAATAACCAATTGTTTCGTGGTAACCGTGCTACAAAAGCGCATGCCGATGGCTTTGATGCATTTGCTTCACCTAATCTTGAACCACTAGCACTTTCAGGAATCAATATTCAACTGATCAAAGGTCAACTTAGCCCATACGTAGATAATGAACTACAGGTATCAAATATCACACCTCAGCCAATTGGTGTGCTTTATCTATATCCCGGGATCAGTCCAAAAGTCGTGAAAAGTTTAGTTAATGACGACATTAAAGCACTTGTTTTATTAAGTTTTGGTGTGGGCAATGCCCCACAAGATCCAGCGTTTTTAGATATACTTAATGACGCAAGTAAACGCGGTATGGTAATAGTTAATTTAACACAGTGTTTAAAAGGCCAAGTAAATATGGGTGGTTATGCAACAGGTAATGCATTATTAAATTGTGGTGTCATCAGTGGCTACGATATGACATTAGAAGCCTGTTTGACTAAATTACATTACTTATTCAGCCAAAAGCTCGAGGTTGAAACTATTCGTCACTTGATGCAAGACAACTTACGTGGTGAGTTAAGCCGTTAAAATAAAATCATCAAATACAAAAAAGGCACCAATTGGTGCCTTTTTTACGCTTTTTGATAATTAACGAACTTTTTCGTCAATCTCAACTAAGTCTGTTAAATGGCATATCTCACCACTATGCGTTTTAATACCATGTTCGCCAAAATAGTCACGTTGTGCTTGTACAAGATGACCATTACTTGGTGTAGTTAACGTCGCGATGTAAGTTTGCGTTGCTGTTAACACAGGGAAAGCAAGACCCGAAGCAACTGCAGCACCTGTTACTTTTCGTAATGCTGCTGATTCACGCTGCATAGAATCGATAAACTCTACACCATCAGCTACATTATCTAAGTAATCAGCACGGATGATACAACCTGCACGCCATGTTTGTAGCGTTTTCGAAAGGTCAACTTTCCATTGATGAGCACGTGATGCACCTTTGATAAGTGCTAAGCCTTGACGATAAGCAAGTAAACTTGCCAGTGTGAATGCATCTTTTAACTCATCCAAATCTAAGTCAACTGAGTCAGTTGATTTAGCAGCGTAAGTCATTTCTTTAGCTGCATGTGTATCACAAGTATTTGTTAAGTGACGAGCTTGCACAGCTGCGACTAATGATGGTACTGCAATACCCAGTTCTAAAGCATTTTGTGCAGTCCATAGGCCTGTGCCTTTAGCGCCAACCTTATTGTCGATTAAATCAACTAGAGGTTCACCTTCAGTTGTTTCAAGGCTTAAGATATGGCTAGAGATTGACAGCAAGTAGCTATTTAAAGTTCCCTCTGACCATTCATTGAAAATATCAGCAACTTCTTTTGGTGAACGATTAGTACCTAAGCGAAGTAGTTGATACATTTCAGCGATTAATTGCATTAACGCATATTCGATACCGTTATGTACCATTTTCACAAAGTGGCCACTTGCAGATTGGCCTACTCGCGCAAAGCATGACTCACCTTTGTAGCTTGCAGCTACTTTTTCAAACCACGGCTCAACACGCTCCCAGCCGCCTTCTGAACCACTTGCCATCATAGCTGGACCATGACGTGCGCCCTCAGCACCACCAGAAATCCCCATAGTGGCAAATTCAAATTTGTTTTGATATTTAAGCTTACGGCTAATACCATCTTTATAGTTACTGTTGCCGCAATCTACGATAATGTCATCACAGTCAACACCTGCCTCTGCAAGCTCTGTACATACTTTATCAACCAATTCACCAGCAGGAACTAAAAGTAGAATTGAACGAGGTGGCTCTAAGCGTCTTACCATATCATTTAAATCTGACACAATGTGTAAACGGTCTGCTAAACCGAGTGTTTTTGCACAGCTTAGTAACTCGGCACCCGCATCTGGGTTTTTATCATAAGCTACTAAAGTCAGCCCTTTTTCAATCAGGTTGAGGGCAAGATTTTTACCCATAACGCCTAACCCTACTAATGCAACTTGCATTTAGTGTCCTCCTCGGTAACAACTATTGGTTAGTTAATCAAAATAATTACGCGCGCATTATACCCAAGCAGCCCAAAAATGCGAGCTTGAGAGCCAACTTGAGAGAAATCTAAGAAATCATGAAGCGACGTTTCGCTCAGTATATCAAAATTACTAAGGCATCGGACCAGATTTTTATAATACCCTTTAAAAAGGTATGTGTATTGACGCTACCTGACACCGGTGTCATAATAACGTCATTCATACTTTGTAAACTTTAAAATTCATACAAAGAGCCAGATTCTCATAAGTAAAAACAATCATTTTTTACTTATGAGTTCTACATTGTGCTTATGTATAAGCCTATAATTAAGGTTTATAGCACGACATTTTAATAGATAACCATCAATTCGCTTAATATATTTGAGCGCACAGGAGAATTTGATGCTAAGACGCACAAAAATTGTTGCGACCCTTGGACCGGCAACTGATCGCGATAACAACCTAGAAAAAATTATTCGTGCAGGTGCAAATGTGGTTCGTTTGAACTTCTCACATGGCGTTGCACAAGATCATAAAGACCGCGCAGAAGCGGTACGCAGCATTGCTAAGCGTTTAGGCAAACACGTTGCTATCCTTGCTGACTTACAAGGCCCTAAGATTCGTGTATCTACGTTTAAAGACGGCAAAGTAAACCTAGAAGTTGGCGCAAAATTTACCCTTGATGCAAAAATGGAAAAGGGCCAAGGCGACGTTAATGCAGTAGGTATCGACTATAAAGAGTTACCTAACGATGTTAAAACAGGCGATTTATTGTTATTAAACGACGGTTTAATTCAATTAACTGTTGATAGCGTTGATGGTGACCTAGTTCACACGACTGTTACTGTAGGTGGCGTACTTTCAAACAATAAAGGTATCAACCGTCTAGGTGGTGGTTTAACAGCCCCAGCTTTTACCGAGAAAGACAAAGAAGATTTAATCACAGCGACTGAAATTGGTGTTGATTATATTGCTGTTTCATTTCCGCGTAGTGGCGATGATATGCGTTATGTTCGCTCTTTGGCAGAAGCTGCAGGCTCAAACGCACAACTACTTGCAAAAATCGAGCGTGCAGAAGCGGTTGAAACCGTTGAAGCAATCGACGATATCGTACTTGCTTCAGACGCAGTTATGGTTGCTCGTGGTGATTTAGGTGTAGAAATTGGTGATGCAGCCCTTGTTGGTAAACAAAAGCTAATTATTAGCCGTGCGCGTTCACTAAACCGTACTGTGGTTACAGCAACTCAAATGATGGAATCAATGATCGATAACCCAATGCCAACACGTGCTGAGGTTATGGATGTTGCAAACGCAGTTTTAGATGGCACTGATGCAGTTATGTTATCTGCAGAAACAGCGGCTGGTGACTACCCTGAAGAAACAGTAGCTACAATGGCTCGTGTTTGTTTAGGCGCAGAATCACAAAAAGAAACTCACGTTTCTAAGCACCGTTTAGACAGCCGTTTTTCATCAAATGCTGAATCAATTGCGTTATCTGCTATGTATGCAGCTAACCACCTAGATTCTGTAAAAGCGATTGTGACACTAACTGAATCAGGTAGCACAGCTAAACTAATGTCGCGTATTAGCTCTGGTTTACCAATTTATTCACTATCACGTCATGCTAACACACTTGGTCAGACAGCGCTTTACCGTGGTGTTTACCCTGTATTCTTCGATTCAACAAAATGTGAAGATGACAGTATGGTTCGTGACGCACTAAATACGCTTGTTGAGCAAGGTGCTCTTGTAGCAGGTGATACTGTGATTTTAACTCACGGTGATGCGATGGAAACAATTGGTGCTACCAACACAATGAAGATTGTAACAGTTTAAACTTTTTAATGTTCATTAAAAAAGGCGCAATAGATTGCGCCTTTTTTGTTTGTATTTAATTAGTTAACTAGCAAGTGCTGCTTTAACTTTGTCGCGGTAGCTGCGGCTTACTTTTAATTCTTGACCGTTATCTAACACTAAAAGGTATTCTCCACTTACTTGAGTAACAAGCTTGCTAATTTGCTTTGTATTCACTATTGCACTGCGATGAACACGGACAAATAATTGCGGATCAAGCTCTTGTTCAAGCTCTTTCATTGTTTTGCGCAGTATGTGAGTTTGTCCATCTTGGCAATGTAAGCACATATAATCGCCTGCTGCATCAACCCATTGAATTGTAATTACTGGCACACGGACAATTTCGCCCTGCTCTTTTACAGCTAATGATTCTGGATAACGACGATCAGCAAGGCTATCGCCCGTTGCTAACTTCTTTAGAATTTCTTCGCAATTATTGCCTGTAATACCTGCAACAAAGCTCGCTAGTTTTTTCTTATGGGCGTTATCTTGTTGCGTTTTTAAATAGGTATGCACTTTTTCTACCGCCTGTTTTAGTCTGTTGTCATCGACTGGTTTAAGAATATAATCCAACGCATGAATCTCGAATGCTTTTACTGCAAACTGGTCAAAAGCTGTTACAAACACAATAGCTGGTAATGGATTTACGCTCTCGCTAAGTGCTCTTGCTACTTCAAAACCGTTCATATTTGGCATTTGAATATCTAAGAAAACCAATTGAATGTTGCCTGATAAGCATTCTTCAATTGCTTCTTGACCATTGCTACATAAACGAATGACTTCTAAATCGTCAAACTCAGAAAGTCGAACAGCTAGGCCTTTTCTTGCTAACGGTTCATCATCAACGATCAAAGTTCTAATTTTGCTCATTTCTTAACAGCCTTTTCAAACGGAACGCGCAGATTAACTTTTAATCCACTTGGCGTATTGTCAGAGAGAACAAACGAGTAGTTGTTCTCATAAAGTGTTTTTAAGCGGTCCTGTGTATTTGCTATGCCAACGCCATGTGAATTAACTAGTTGACCATTTTTTAGCTCAGTGCCAGGACCATTATCGCCTACTTCCAATAATAGTTCATTTGCAAAAACTTGTGCTTTAATATCAATCACACCGCCTTCATTTAATTGCGCTATCGCATACTTAATCGAGTTTTCGATTATAGGCTGAAGGATTAAGCTTGGTACCAAGGCTTCTTTTGCTTGCTCGCTTACATCAACATTTACTTGTAAGCGCTCATCGAAGCGAACTTTTTCGATTTCAAGGTACAGCATCAATGCATGAATTTCTTGTTCTAACGGCACCTTTTTAATGGGGTCGGTATTAAGTGTATAACGTAAGAAATCACTCAATTTAGACACCATTAAATTCGCATCTTTATTCTCTTTTACCAAAATCAACGTGGAGATTGCATTTAAGGTATTAAATAAAAAATGCGGGTTAAGTTGATAACGCAGCATTTTAAGCTGTGCTTCATGAGCCATAGTGGTTGCTTTTAAAGCTTTTTGACGCTCACTTTGCAATAGCTGATAATACTTAATCCCAAAATACAAACCACTCCAACAAAGAATGATATAAACCGAATCTAAACCTTGCTGAAAGTAATAAAACCACTCATTTGGGCGGTAACCGTGACGGTAGATTTCCCATAAATTGAATTTTTGTACTACAGCCCAAAGTGTCCCAGTAACATATGAAGCACCAAAAACCACGAGCATCAATACCCAAGGTGAAGCATTCCACACTTTACGGTACATATAACGCAAAGGTACTGTCATTAAACAGCCTGCATAGGCGTTTAACACAATAACAAATACGTAAATATCACGCATTTCAAAGACTTTTGAGCCGATATAATTAACTAACGCATACCCTATCCAGCCTGCAATTTGCAAAACCCAGAAAAAGCGTTGTCGATTATCAACTAATGATTGCCAATTCAAAATATAAGATTACCTTTCATAATTATTTTTATTATACCGATAGTCACGAGAACAAAGCACTGCCGCCTATCTTAATTTTTTATAGCCTTACCGCATTATTCAGACATTAAAAAAGCGAAGACCTTGTGAGCCTTCGCTTTTTAAACGCTTTATTTTTAAGCTAATTTATCTGAAGCAACTTTATAGTTTGGATCTTCAATTACATTAACTTCAACTAAGTCACGTGCTTTATGTAATAACTGAATACAGTCTGGGCTTAAGTGACGCAAGTGTAATTGTTTGCCTGCTTTAGCGTATTTATCAGCAAGACTATCAATTGCTTCAATTGCACTGTGATCAGCTACACGGCTGTGTTTGAATTCAATGATCACATCATCAGGGTCATTTTTAACATCAAATAACTCAGCAAAGTTCTTAACCGAGCCAAAGAATAATGGACCATGAAGCTCATACACTTTAGAGCCTTGTTCATCGATGTAGTTACTCGTGTAAATGTGTTTCGCATGCTGCCAGGCAAATACTAAAGCCGATACAATGACACCCACACATACTGCAATTGCAAGGTCTGTTACTACGGTTACACCTGATACAAGTACAATCACAAAGGCATCAGACTTAGGCACACGCTTCATCATTTTGAAGCTTGCCCACTCGAAAGTACCTAAAACAACCATAAACATAACACCAACAAGCGCAGCAAGTGGGATCATTTCAATTAAACTGGCTGCAAAAATGATGAATGCTAGCAGTATTAATGCTGCACTAATGCCAGATAAACGTGAGCGACCACCCGAATTAATATTGATCATAGATTGACCAATCATCGCACAGCCACCCATCGCTCCGAAGAATCCACAAGTAATATTTGCTGCACCTTGACCAATACACTCTTTATTACTGTGGCCACGAGTTTCAGTAATTTCATCAATCAAAGTTAATGTTAATAATGACTCAATTAAACCAATTGCCGCTAAAACTAACGCATAAGGGAAGATAATTTTTAATGTTTCAAGGTTAAATGGCACCATAGGAATATGGAACTCAGGTAAACCTCCGGCAATAGTAGCTTGCTCGTTGCCAGTCATCCCTTTTAAGAAATCAAGAACTGTACGTGCTTCTAAATCAAAGCCAATCACAATCGCGGTCACGGTTACAATCGCAGCTAACGATGAAGGAACTGCAGTGGTTAACTTAGGCAAGAAGTGAATGATAGCCATAGTTAACGCTACTAAACCAAGCATAATATATAGTGCTTGCCCTTCCATCCACTGTTGACCACCCATACCATCGGGTACTTTAAATTGACCTAGTTGGGCTAAGAAAATCACAATAGCAAGACCGTTTACAAAGCCCAGCATTACTGGATGCGGGACCATTCGAATAAACTTTCCAAGCTTAAAAATACCCGCGAGCACTTGCAGTATTCCCATCAATAAGACGGTTGCAAATAAATACTCTACGCCATGATCTAATACTAAACTTACCATTACAACGGCTAGTGCACCGGTAGCACCAGAAATCATACCTGGACGACCACCAAAAATAGCCGTAATTAAGCCAACAATAAATGCGGCATATAAACCAACTAATGGTTCTACATTAGCAACAAAAGCAAACGCAACCGCTTCTGGTACTAACGCCAACGCAACTGTCAGGCCTGATAGAATATCGTTTTTAGCAGAGCTTGGCGCTTTGCTGAGTAAGTTAAACATTAAGATCCTCTTTATAGTGAATGCATTTCGGCAAGGCGCAGAATTCTAGCAAAATCTGCAAAAGTTAACAATTATTAACAACAAAACGGCTAGTGCCTAAAAGCACTAACCGTTTTCGAAAAAATAAAACGTAGTAGAAAAAGACTAAAGAGGTAGAGACGTACTACGCTTAACACAAGTCATTGTTACGTTCGAGTGAACCTCTTGTACAAATTCAAGGTTTAATAAGTTATCACGTACGAACTGCTCGTAACCCTCTATGCCTTTCGAAATAATTCGAAGCATAAAGTCCATAGTACCTGCCATGCTGTAGCACTCAGTTACTTCATCATAGCTCATAATTAAACGCTCAAATTCTGCTAGATTTGTTCTACCGTGGTTAGATAAACGAACATGGGCGTAAACCAACATATCAAAGCCAAGCTTTTTCTCGTCAAGCAAAGCAACTTTACCTTTGATATAGCCATCTTGCTCAAGCTTAGCAATACGACGCCAACATGGAGATTGAGATAAACCAACTTTATCGGCAATTTCTGCCGTAGATAAGCTAGCATCCTGCTGTAATAATGCCAAAATTTGGCGATCTACTTGGTTCAGAGACATTTTATTTCTTTTTCTGTAAAAATACTGGTTAAATTATATAACTGATTTAAAAATCAGTCTGCCTATTTTCTACTATTTATGCAAAAAAATTGCAATTTTATACCAATCCATTTAATAAAGTACTTAGCAAATATTACGAGTTGGCATTAACCAAAACGTCCACTAATAAATGGATTTGTTTTTCGCTCATGCCCTACGGTGGTATTCGGACCGTGGCCTGGCAAAATAGCAACCTCATCTGAGAATGATAAGATCTCAGAATTAATTGATTCGATTAATTGCGCACTATCCCCTTTCGGAAAATCAGTACGACCAACAGAGCCTTGGAAAATCACATCACCCACTATCACTTGTTCTGAACCTTGGTGATAAAAAACAACATGACCAGGCGTATGCCCTGGGCAATGGCGTACTGATAATTCAAGTTCACCCACTGTGATTGTATCACCATGATTTAGCCACTTCGTTGGATAAAATGGCGAAATCGCCGTAAAACCAAACATTTGTGCTTGCATGGGTAAGGCATCAAACCAAAATTTATCATCTAAATGTGGGCCAATGATATCAACACTGAAGTGCTCTGCGAGTTGCTTTGCAGCACCCACATGGTCTAAGTGACCATGTGTTAAATAAATTGCCTCTAATTGACAATTTAAAGCTGCAAGTTCAGCTTGTAGCTTTTCTGCATCACCACCTGGGTCAACTAAAGCTGCTTTATTTGTCTGCTTACAAATAATAATTCGACAGTTTTGGGCAAAACCAGTGACAGGAACAGTTATAACTTTCATGTTATTGTCCTTTTTGTAACTGCTCAAACGTCATTAAAATTGGATATTTTAAATAGCCTTGATCATAAAATGGTGTACGCTCATAAAGCCAATGCAAACGAGCATCTGCATCTTTTGCAAAGTTTTTATCTTCACGAATTTTTTTGTCAAACTCTAAAGCTAGTGCTGGCTTATCTTTTAACATTTGTCGTGCATACGGCATTAAAGCGTAATTTTCCACATACTCGGTACGCTGAAAAATAGTATTGAACTCACCCCACGCAAAAAATGAATCAGGCGCTTCAGGATGTAACAAGTGCGTTGCCAGTTCAGAATAGGACTGATCCGTTGAGACTTTATACCAGCCTGTTATATCGATATTTTCAACTGTATTGTAATCAAATGTTGCCTCTACGCGAAAACGTCCTTCAAAAGGCGTTTTTGCAAATGAATAATCAGCAACGCTTGCTTGCGTTAATGGTTCAGAAATAGCTTCATTCAGTGTCGTTACGTCGATACCATGAAGTTTAAGCTTTGCAACCAATTGACTGTATGCAGGCGGAATATAAAACGCTGTAGGAACATTAACGGTCTTTTTAACGTCTTTTTGCCAAAAAATTGGTAGTGCGTCATAGTTTTTAGCTTCACCTAAATATTTAACTTCAGGCTGCCCTGACAATGCACTTTCTGTTCTTGAATAAGCGATACCTTTAAATTCGATAGTATCTGGCTCTTTCGCATAACCACGCTCAACGACTAATTGCGTTGGCTTAAAATCTAGCTCTTTTTTAACAGCTTCATTAAGCGCTTTATCGTTTGCTGCTAAAGCATCAATCGTACCGTCAATAAAAACATAGGTACCTAAAACACGTTGCTTGTAGGGTTTTAATGAATGATTTTCAACTAAGATGGTTGGCAGTGAACGTAAATCCCCCCAGCCATTTGAAAAACGCGGAGTAGCGACCCAACCAGCTAAGCCTTTTTTAAACTCACGCTTATCCATAACGAAAACTAGCGGACCTGGAATATGGCCTGCTTTTTCAAGCTTTGCGTCTATTACTGGTTTAAAAAGGTTATCTAACGCTTCAGAAACGCTTGGTGACTCACTGGAAAAAACGGGGTTGTAACCGTAGGTCACATCATATTGATAATCAGCGCCGTCGGTTACATGGATATCCACATATAAATCGGGTTTAAATTGATTAATAGCTTTCATCACGCCACGTACTTCTGGCGTATCAAGCTTTGTGTAATCTCGATTCAAGTTTAAATTTAGAGCATTTGTCCGAAAACCCATTTCTATAGGACCACGCTGATTTATACGGTTATATTTGCTTCTACGTTCATGACCGTCAACGTTTAAAATAGGGATAAACAGAATATTTACTTTGCTCAAAATATCGCGGCGTTTACCTGTCGCAATATCGCGTAAAAGCATAAACATGGCATCTTTGCCATCAATTTCACCGCTGTGAATACCTGCTTGAATCAAAATGGTTGGTTTTGTATCTGCTACGAGTTGTTTCGCATCAAATAAGCCTTGCTCATTCGCCACTAACATCTTGACCGCACGGTTAGAGCTACTCTTTGCAATAGTCGTGACTTTGAACTGTGTTGGATTTGCCGCAACAAGGCGATCAACAAATGCCATAGTGTCAGCATAATTTGGTGATAAAGTGCCTTCACTTAATTCAAAATCTGTGGTCAATGGCCCTTTTTCTTGCATCAAAGACACACTGTCACCTTGCCATGGTAACAATGGGGGTAAGTGGCTGTCTAAAGTTACTGCAGCAGATAAAAACACTAAACTCGCAAACATATCACTCTCAAGTGCGGTACTTATTCTTTGTGGAAATTATAACAACTAATCTGAAGGGATTGCGTAAACTGCGGTGATTCAACAAAAAAATGGAGCAAACGACATACGCTATGCAGAATCGATGTTACTTATGAATATTATTTAATACCAACCCGCAATAATACTTAATCATTTTGAGGGATTAAACCTGTCGCTAACTGCGTTAAAAATTTCTCATTTAGAACAACTAAATAACGAAATTTTCGCCTTGTTATCAACGAGGTTTTATTGCCTCAAAATAGACTACTTAATTAAGCGGATTGGAATAAGATCAAAAAAAGGAGCACTAGGCTCCTTTTTAAACTTTATGAAAAGCGAAATTAAGCCGCTAGGCCTTCTTTTGCTTTTGCAACAAGCGCTGCGAATGCAACTTGGTCATAAACAGCGATATCTGCAAGAATCTTACGATCGATTTCTACAGAAGTCTTTTTAAGACCATTGATAAAACGGCTGTATGAAAGACCGTTTTGACGAGCAGCTGCATTGATACGTGCAATCCAAAGTTGACGGAAAGTACGTTTCTTAGCACGACGGTCACGGTAAGCGTATTGACCCGCTTTAGTAACTGCCTGGAAAGCTACGCGGTAAACACGTGAACGTGCTCCGTAGTAACCTTTAGCTTGCTTTAAAACTTTTTTGTGACGTGCACGTGCGATAACACCGCGTTTAACTCTTGCCATTTCTGAAGACTCCTATTAAGCGAATGGTAACATACGTGAAACTAGACCATGGTCATTCTTATGAACCATCATCTTAGGACGTAAGTGTAATTTACGCTTAGAAGTTTTCTTAGTCAGAATGTGACGAAGATGCGCTTGTTTACGCTTGAAACCGCCAGAAGCAGTTTTCTTGAAACGCTTAGCAGCGCCTCTGTGAGTTTTTAGCTTATAAGCCATTGCAATAACTCCAAATGTATTGCTTAAACATTAGCAAGCAGGCGAGAGATATAAAATAGCTCTTCTTTAAAGGCCTAACTTACTGCCATAGTCCGGTGAAGGTTCACTACAAAAGCAGTGCAACCTTACTTAAACCGGTTATTTCAGGTGAACAGAAAACTGTTACTTGCAGACCTGAAATAAAATCGGTGCGTAATATACCGCGTTTATTGCTTTTTAGCAACAGGCGCCATCATCATAACCATCTGGCGACCTTCAACACGATTTGGGAAAGACTCTACTTGTGCAACATCTTCCAAATCAGCTTTAACACGGTTTAATAATTCAATACCAATTTCTTGGTGAGCCATTTCACGACCACGGAAACGGATAGTAATTTTAGCTTTGTCACCCGCTTCTAAGAACTTGCGTAAGTTGCGAAGCTTAACCTGGTAATCACCTTCATCCGTACCCGGACGGAATTTGATTTCTTTAACCTGGATCTGCTTTTGCTTTTTCTTTTGTTCTTTTAGTTCTTTGCTTTTTTCAAAGATGAACTTACCGTAGTCCATAACCTTACAAACAGGTGGCTCAGCATTAGGACTGATTTCTACAAGATCTACACCCGCATCATCAGCCATAGCTTGTGCTTCTTTTAATGACACGATGCCAGCTTGTTCACCGTCAATGCCAATTAAACGAACTTCTTTAGCTGTAATATCTTCGTTGATACGATTTTTTTGAGCTGTTTGTTGCCCTTTCTTGCCGCCTCTAATGGTACGATCCTCCAAGAATATAAAATAAAAAGCGTGTAGTTGGCTGTTTGTTATGCCCTACACGCTCATGATTTATTGTCGATTTTTAATTTCTTCGCTTACTTTAGCGATAAAATCATCAACACTAAATTTGCCTAGGTCTTCACCTGTGCGAGTACGTACTGCCACCTCTTGCTGTTCAACTTCTTTATCGCCAACAACAAGTAAGTAAGGAATACGCTTTAACGTATGTTCACGGATTTTAAAGCCAATCTTCTCATTTCTCAAGTCAGCAGCGGCTCTAATTCCAAGTTTATTTAATTTTTGTACAATTTCTTGCACATAATCAGCTTGTTTATCCGTGATATTCATGATCACTACTTGCTTAGGAGCAAGCCATGTTGGGAACAATCCAGCATATTCTTCAGTTAAAATACCGATGAAACGCTCAATTGAACCTAAAATAGCACGGTGGATCATTACAGGTGTACGACGTTCATTGTTTTCTGCAACATAAGTTGCACCTAAACGACCCGGTAATGCAAAGTCTAGCTGCACTGTACCACATTGCCAAGCACGATCTAAACAGTCATAAAGTGTAAATTCAATCTTAGGACCGTAGAATGCACCTTCACCTGGTAGGTAATCAAACTCAATGTCGTTTACTTTAAGTGCTTCAGCAAGCGCAAGCTCTGCTTTATCCCACATTTCGTCTTCACCGATACGCTTTTCTGGACGAGTAGAAAGTTTTACAACAATCTTCTCAAAGCCAAACGTTTCGTATGTGTCATAAACCATTTTAATACATGCAGAAACTTCATCCATGATTTGCTCTTCTGTACAGAAGATATGCGCATCATCTTGTGTAAACCCTCGCACACGCATTAAGCCGTGAAGTGCTCCTGATGGTTCGTTACGGTGACAACAACCAAACTCAGCCATACGTAATGGTAAATCACGGTATGATTTTAAACCTTGATTAAAGATTTGTACGTGACCTGGGCAGTTCATAGGTTTGATTGCATACTCACGCTTTTCAGATTCAGTTGTGAACATCGCATCTGCGTATTTGTCCCAATGACCTGATTTTTCCCATAAACCACGGTCCATCATTAACGGGCCTTTTACTTCTTCGTAATCGTACTCACGTAGCTTTTCACGAACGAAGTCTTCTAGTTCACGGTAAATACTCCAGCCATCATTGTGCCAAAACACCATACCTGGAGCTTCTTCTTGCCAGTGCCATAAATCAAGTGCTTTACCAATACGACGGTGGTCACGCTTTTCAGCTTCTTCTAAGCGTTTTAAATATGCTTTAAGTTGCTTTTTATCTGCCCATGCTGTGCCGTAGATACGTTGGAGCATTTTGTTTTCTGAATCACCACGCCAATAAGCACCTGCCACTTTCATAATTTTAAAGTGTTGGCAGAATTTCATATTTGGTACGTGTGGACCACGACACATGTCGATGTATTCTTCGTGATGGTATAAACCCGGACGGTCATCTTTTGCGATGTTCTCGTCTAAGATTTCCATCTTATATGTTTCACCACGCGCTTCAAAAGTATCGCGTGCTTCTTGCCAGCTTACGGTCTTTTTAACAACGTCGTAGTTTGTTTTTGCAAGCTCAAGCATACGCTTTTCGATAGCATCTAAATCATCTTGGCTTAAAGAATGTTCCATATCGATATCGTAATAAAAACCATTATCGATGGTCGGACCGATTGCCATTTTTGCTTCAGGGAAAAGCTGCTTAACCGCATGACCAATAAGGTGCGCACACGAGTGACGGATGATCTCTAAACCATCATCATCTTTTGCTGTGATAATTTCTAATCGCGCATCGTCGGTGATTAAGTCACATGCATCAACACGGCTACCATTAACTCGACCGGCAATGGTTGCTTTGGCAAGTCCGGGACCGATATCGCTTGCTACGTCATATGTGCTTACTGGGTTTTCAAAACTACGCTGACTGCCGTCAGGGAGGGTAATAACTGGCATTATACATCCTTAATACAGTGGTGATGCCTACAATGCATCACATGTAATATTTTAAAATTAATTTTAAGTAACTCTGCAACGCTTTTACGAATAAGCATTGCTAATTAAGCTCGTATTTACTGAGTCTTCGCAAATACAAGCGACCATTGTCGCCGCTCACGTACTCAAATACAAGTAATTAGAAGACTAAATTGACAATTAGTTAACTCATTTCATACTTAATGAGTTAATACTTTTAAGGTAATCAAGATGTCAAACTCGCGTTCTTTCAAGTTTGCAACGTTTAACTTATTAAATTATACCGCGCCCCCCTACTCGTTTTATCAATTGCATGAGCGGTATAACAAAACTCAGTGGCAACAAAAACAATTGTTTGTTGCTAATTTTTTGAGTGAATCAAGCCCGGATGTGGTGGCATTTCAAGAAGTGTTTAGTCAACATGCCTTAGAAGTTCAATGTAAAGAAGCTGGCTATGACTACTTTAAAACAGTCGATAACCCATCTCATGATGCGTTGTACCCGCAAGTATTGTTCAACCCTGTGGTTGCAATTGCAAGTAAATACCCATTTAAATCAGTTGAGGCACTAGCACCTTGCCCCGAATTACTTGAGTATTTAAATAATCAAAACGAGTTCAAATTTAATCGCACACCTATTAAGTGTTTAATTGACCTTCCTGAATTTGGTGAAGTTTGCTTTTATGTGGTTCATTTTAAATCACAACGAGTGCAGTCAATGGCGCACATACTTAATATACATAACCTTGAAGATCCACTTTTGCAGTTGCTACACCAGACAGTTGGCACCATGCAATCACAAATTTCACGATCACTAGAAGCATCGATTGTTTATTATGACGCCCTTAAAACCCAGCGAGAAAAACAGTGTGCAACATTAGTTATGGGTGATTTTAATGATGTACTTACCAGTCCGACATTGTCATTTATGACTCAAGGTTTTCACCCAACTCGTTGTGAACCCTGCATAGAACATAACGAACCCGTTGTTGGTTTAACAGACAGCTTTGAGTTTAGCCGCTGTTTTAATGAGAATAAATCAAAACCCTTCAGCCATTATTACCAAGGGAAAGGTAATGTGCTTGATTACATTCTCGCCTCAGCGCATTTTAACCCTGAGTGCCAAGTTTCTAAGGTTAAAACGCTCGACTATGAAAGTTATGACAAACATATTTCACCGACACAATTAATCGAAGATATCAGTGTCAGTGACCACAGTATTATTGCTATAAAAATTCATTTTTAAAGCAACTGTTTTTCATAACGTTACTTGCTATAATTGCGCAAATTAAGTTATTTAGAGAATGACCATGAGAACATGCGGTGTAGAAATCACAGGTAGTGACGTACTACTTTGTATTTTAACCAAAGACAATGATGTATTTGATATCCGTGACATCAGACAAACACGCTTTACTTTAGCAAATGGTAATGACACTGAGGTTATGCGTAAGTTTCAGTTTGATTTTAGAAAGCTAATGCAAGATTATCAAATTGACTCTGTTGCGATTAAAGAGCGTCAGCCAAAAGGTAAGTTCGCCGGAAGCGCGAAAGGCTTTAAAATGGAAACAGCTATTCAGCTGATTGACGAATTGGATGTACAGATTTTTTCTGCAACGACAATTAAAGAGCAGCTAAAACGTAACCCCTTACCTATCGATTTCGAAGATACAGGCCTTAAGAAGTTCCAGGAAAATGCCTTTATCAGTGCCTATGTATACCTAATGCGTAAGACATATAAGCAAGACGAACAATAACCTAACAATAAAACGTGCTTCGGCACGTTTTTTATACCCACGATTCCATTTACTTTTCTGTAATCTCAAAATCCCTCTGTACATTAGTCTTATATAGCTTTTATTTGTCGACAATCTATGTTTAGTTAATTAGGTACGCATGTTTTGAAAATCACCCACAATGTTTTTCAATTCTTTTGCATCAAGTCCACGACAACAAATTAACCGGACACGGAGATAACAATGCAGACAAAGAACACACAAAGTAATGCGCTTCCACTTTCTCATAGTTATTATAAAGGTTGCACAGACAGTCCTTTGATAGATAAAACAATCGGGCAGTATCTTGATGATATTGTCGACAATTACCCAGAACACCCCGCTATAGTGGTTCATCATCAACAGATCCGTTTAACTTATAAACAATATCAACATCAGATTAATCAGCTTGCCATGGGGTTGTTAGCTATCGGTGTTAAACCTGGTGACCGTGTAGGCATTTGGTCACCTAATAATATTGAATGGTGCTTAACCCAATTTGCCACAGCCAAGATTGGGGCAATAATGGTATGCATTAACCCTGCATACCGACCAAACGAGTTAAAATACGCTCTGAACAGTGTTGAATGTTCAACACTTATCACAGCAAGTGAGTTTAAAGCGAGTAATTATATTAGCATGCTCAATGCACTAGCGCCTGAGCTTAGTAATTCAGAACCTGGTGAATTAAATTTAAGCGCTCTACCACATTTAAAAAACATAATTCGAATTGGTAACGAGCCAGCACTTGGGATGTTTAGTTTTAGCGATATTATGCAACGCGCTACAGATGCCCATAAGCTAGAGCTTGATGCAATTGCTGCCACTTTGCATTGTGACCAAGATATCAATATTCAATTTACTTCTGGTACCACAGGTAATCCAAAAGGAGCTACTTTATCGCATAAAAACATCTTGAATAATGGTTTTTTAATGGCACAAGCGATGAAACTTACTCATATGGATAAACTTTGTATACCTGTGCCCCTTTATCATTGCTTTGGTATGGTGCTTGGTAATTTAGTATGTATAAGTAAAGGTGCCACTGCGGTTTTTCCTGGTGATTCATTTGATCCTAAAACAACCCTTGAAGTGGTTGAAAAAGAACGTTGCACTGGTTTACATGGTGTACCGACCATGTTTATTGCCGAGTTAGAACTCAAAGAATTCGCAAACTACGATTTATCTAGCCTACGTACAGGTGTTATGGCCGGTTCTACGTGTCCTGAACAAGTAATGCGTAAAGTTCATACTTTGATGCATATGACAGAAGTGGTAATTGGCTATGGTCAAACTGAATGTAGCCCTATCAATAATGTTACAGAAACCGATTCACCGCTAGAAAAACAAGTGACCACGGTAGGCCGTGCATTAGCACATACTGAAGTTAAAATCATCGACGAATCAGGCGACGTACAAAAAGTAGGTATACCCGGTGAAGTATGTAGCCGTGGCGCAGGCATTATGCGTTGTTATTGGAACGACGAAGAAAAAACTAACGCAACTATCGATAAAGAAGGCTGGTTACATTCTGGTGATCTAGGTGTAATGGATAAAGATGGATTTGTTGCAATAGTTGGTCGTATCAAAGACATGATTATCCGCGGTGGCGAAAACATATACCCAAGAGAAATTGAAGAGGTTCTGTATACCTACCCCGGCATTCAAGATGCAGCAATTTTTGGTATTAGCGATGAAAAATATGGTGAAGAAGTCTGCGCTTGGATACAACCCAAAGATGATGCAGTGCTTGATGAAAATGCCATTCGCGAATTTTTAAAAGACAAACTTGCCTATTTCAAAGTACCAAAATACATTCGCTTTGTTGAAGAATACCCAATGACAGTGACTGGTAAACTACAAAAATTCAAAATGCGCGAACAAATGCAAGAACTCCTCAGCGAAAAAGCTTTTTCGTAATCATTTGCTTGCAAAATACAACCTAATTTCAACCAAGCTCAGCAACGCCTGAGCTTTTTAAATTTATTATGACTCCTATTTATTAGGACTCCCATGTTATGAAAAGATATTTAGACACCCATTTTAATTCTAAAGAGGAAACTCAACTCTATTTCTAAAGAATAAATTTAAAAAAGACACCCAACTTAATATTTCTCACTTCTCAAAATTATGACTAAACTTAAAATGTTCAACTCATGGAGGAGAAGAGCATGGCAACACCACGGAAGAACTTAATTAGCCTTTCAAACACACCTTATTACCACTGTATTTCACGTTGCGTTCGCCGCGCTTATTTATGTGGAAAAGACTCACTTACTGGTCGCTCTTATGAGCACCGGCGCGATTGGGTTGAAACGAAATTACTTCAGCTTGGCAATATATTTTGTATTGATATTTGTGCTTATGCTGTTATGAGCAATCACACTCATTTGGTACTCCATGTTAATTTAGAAAAATCTAAGCGATTAAATAATAAAGCTATTCTTATAAGGTGGCACAAGTTGTTTAAAAGCTCTTTTTTATGTCAGCGGTATTTAAGTGGTGAATTACTTACACAGGCGGAGCTCGCAGCTCTAAATGCTCGAATTAATATTTATCGAGAAAGGCTAAGCAGTATTAGTTGGTTTATGCGAGTTCTTAATGAAGGTATTGCTCGAAAGGCCAATAAAGAAGATGGTTGCAAAGGGCGATTTTGGGAAGGCCGTTTCAAATCACAAGCTTTGCTAGATGAAGCTGCGCTTGCTGCTTGTCTTGCTTATGTTGACTTAAACCCGATTAGAGCCAAAGCAGCTGATTTACCAGAAAAGTCCGACTACACAAGTATTAAAATGCGAATTCAATCATCTGAAACAGGTAAGCAACCGAAAGCACTCATGCGCTTTGCTGGTGAGCAACATAAACGTACACCTAAAGGTCTGCCATTTGACCTAAAAACATACCTGCAACTCGTTGATTGGACTGGCCGCTCTATACAAAATAATAAACCAGGTAAAATACCTGATGAAGCGGCCCCAATTATAGAAAGGTTAAATATAAGTGCTAGCAACTGGCTTTCACTCACGACCTCATTTACACGTTCATTTAAAAATGCAGCTGGTAAAGAGCAAGCAATTACAGCTCATGCAATACACATGCAAAGAAAACGAAGAAGCTCAATAGCTAATAGCCAAGCTTTGTTTTGCTAAATTCTAAAACTATACAATCACTTCTTTTATTTCTCTATTTTTATAAATCGTAAATGTCTACGTTCTGAATTTTATTTTAGCTAAAATTAATAACTAAAACTTAAATTCAAATAGTGAAAAAGAACTAAATATCATTTGTATATATAATGTGCTCAACCAAAGGCTGTGACAACCTACTTTTTACATAAGTAAAAGTGGGTGTCTTTTTATATTTCATTTTATATTACTAAAAAGAATGTTTTTTAATTATGAAGCATTACACAACACCTTGTTTTAACATTGCATCTGCAACTCTTTCAAACCCCGCTATATTCGCACCAAGTACAAGGTCGTATTCATTAGAATACTGTTTAGCTGTCGATGAAATAGTATCAAAAATTGACTTCATAACTTGCTGAAGCTTTTCATCAACTTGTTTCGGCCGCCATTTTTGCATACTTGCATTTTGAGCCATCTCAAATTGGCTCGTAGCAACACCGCCCGCATTTGCTGCTTTGCTTGGTCCTAAAAAGACATTGTGCTTTTTAAATACTTTAAGCGCATCGACTGTGGTTGGCATGTTTGCGCCCTCACACACGATCAAACAGTTATTTTCTACAAGTGTTAAAGCATCTTTTTCGGTAATTTCATTTTGTGTTGCACACGGAAGTGCAATGTCGGCTTCATATTGCCATACTTGATGACCTTCACTAGGGTATTGATTAACAGGCGTAAATTCAGCATCTTTATGCTTGTTCAAATAATCCCTAAGCTCAGCTCCTTTTTCTTTCTTTAAATGCTTAACTAATTTCACGTCAAGCCCATCCTTGCAATACAGTGTACCTTTTGAATCGCTACAACTTAGTATTATTGCATCATATTCATCGAGTTTTTCCATCAGATATAGCGCAACATTACCAGCTCCAGACACTAAACACCTCTTACCCCTTAAGGACTCACCTTTAGCATCTAGCATTGCACTCAAGAAATAAACGATACCATAGCCAGTTGCTTCTGTTCTTAAAGCTGAACCACCCATAATTTCTGATTTTCCGGTAAGTACACCTTGAAATTGATTAGTGATGCGTTTGTATTGACCAAATAAGTAACCTATTTCTTTAGTGCCAACACCAATATCGCCAGCAGGAACATCTGTATTTGCACCAATGTGACGATAAAGCTCTGTCATGTATGACTGGCAAAAACGCATAATTTCATTATCACTTTTACCTTTTGGATCAAAGTCAGCACCACCTTTGGCTCCTCCTAAAGGTAAATCTGTCAGTGAATTCTTTAAAACTTGCTCAAAGCCTAAAAATTTAACCACACTTTGATTAACACTCGGATGGAAACGCAAGCCACCTTTATATGGGCCTAGGGTCGAGCTAAATTCAATTCTAAAACCACGGTTAACGTTGACTTTGCCATTGTCATCAAGCCAAGGTACCCTAAAAACTACCTGTCTTTCAGGCTCAACTAATCGCTCTAATATAGCATGTTCTCGATATTCACTATTAGCTTCAACTACCTGACTAATTGATGTCAACACTTCTTCAACAGCTTGATAAAACTCTTGTTCGTTTGGGTTAGACTCTTTTACAGTTTGCAGTACCTCTTCTATATATTGCATATCAAAATCCTATTTTAAGCTGTTGAAAATAATCGGTCTCTTAAAATTAAACTTAAAAAAACATAATATCGATCACTTATTTTAGCGAATACTAAACACGGATGGTTGCCTATCATCATACTGCCAATAAAAACGTAGAGGCTCATTTTGAGAGTCATAAAACCACACTTCAGCCACCAGCTGTATCGCATTGTTTGCAAGCATCACACTAGATAACAATTTGCTTTGTTTTAATGGAGCACGCAGTAAGCACTGGCTGTAATCTGCTCTGTTATCATCACCTTTTAGACAAATATTTACATACGCTCTGCTATCACCCATGTTTAAATCAACATCTACGCTTAGTTCCATTTTGCTACTTAAATCAAATTCCGGTTCAATCATTAAGTCCGCCATTGTCTCTGTTTCTACACTTATATCTGTTCCAGTTGTTTCAGTAGCTGTACTTGTGGTGGGTGTCTGTATAGCACTTTCAGTCTTAATTGATGAGTTGCTTTCGCCACCACCACATGCAGACAACATTAGGCTAAAAGTTATTAAAGTATAATATTTCATGATTATTCTCCTCGTAAAATAACATTTGCCAGCTTTGCACTATTAAACCAAAGTGTGCTTTCACGCCCAGATGACTCTGCAAATATTTTGAATTCGCTGTAAGCTAATGTTATATCAACTTTCTCTTTTGGATGTGCCCACTCAGCTCCAACCTCAATAGCCCAAGGTAAACCGGTAGGTGATTGAAAGTAATATCCAAATAGGTTATTTGATGCATCATCACTTTCAGGGTAATTAAAAAAGCTTTGGTCAAACTTTTCTGTCGGTGCTTGATTTTTTAAATGAACTTCCCAACTTCTGGGGTCTTTTCCACTTAAAAATTGCCCATGGCTGAAACCAGCTGCTCCAAATATAAAAGGATCTAAAGTGTATTTCGGTGCATTTACTGAAGAAACACCGGTATTTAAAGAAACGCTCAAGGTAAAACCAACTTTACTACTGGTATAGCAACCATTCTCAGTACGAAAGAAACTGCACCCGCTTTGACTGCTTACATACGACCAAGTATCTGGCATTATAATGAGAATGGCATCATCAACACCTTCTTCTAACACGGTGTGTGTCTGCACTTCATTATTAATAATTAAACTAATCTCGCTCTCATTTACTTGGTTTCGTAATATTCGCTTTAAACTTCCACCTGAGGACTGAGCTAATCTAACAGCAAAACCGTTATGGTAACTTGCGCCTATTCCTACTAATTCTCCTTCAATCTTATAACCAAGCGCTTGGCCATCTTTCTCTATTAACTTTGTACGATAATTAACAACTAAATCATTAAAATCATAATCACCGGCAAATGGCCATTGATCTTCATAAGCAAGGGTTACCCAGCCATTTTCACTTGGGTATACCAAGCTACCATATGTTGTTACTGGATAATCTTCTACCTCGCCACCTGTTACCCCACCACTGGCTGTTATTGGGCTTAACTCACTGCCATCGGTCACACGAAAACGAGCCCATGTAGCCCCCATTACAGCATCACTAGGTACATCGACTAGTACACTGTTATCACCTTGATTTAAGCGATATTTACTCACTGTAATTTCATCAGAGTCAAACTGGAAGTTTTGATCCCAATCAAACCAAGCATATAAATAACCATTATCATTAGGGGCTGTTACTATTACCTGACTAGTAGAGCCAGCAACGAAATCAGTTACAAACTTAACGCCATCATCAGAGCTATCGACCGGAGATGCCTGTAAATCTGCTTCTATGTTGATATTTTCACCATCAACATATGCGCCTAGATAAACCAAATTTGATTGGTCTTCATTAGGGTCAAACAAATGACGGGCACCACTATCAGCAAGTACTGTTTTATATGGCATGGGTGCATCGCCAAAGTCTATTGAATTATCAGTTACTTTTACTTCTGCGATAGCGCAGCGTGCACCATCATTTTGGTTTGAAGTAGGCCCCAAAGTAAATACTGAAGCGGTCGGTGTATAACCATCTACAGGGCTTTTACCTAAATCTACTTTATGGATTTTACCACTGCGGTTATTACTAAAATAAAACTGGCCTTGTACATCAAAATAACTGGCACCATTTGCACCGGTATCGCCGGCTATGTCGAGGTTTGCGACAAAAGTGGGTGTCTTATTATCTAAATCTATCTCATATAAGTCGCCATTTGACTCAACCGCATATAAAAGATTGCTATGAGGATGAAACGCAAAATCATAAATAGCTAAACCCCAATTAGCTGAGTCCGCTACTAATTCTGCTTGATACGCATCAGATGGTTCTGTTAAATCTATTCCAAACAAGCCAAATTTTGGGTGATATAGATAATAAATAGCCTGATTAGTTTCACTATTTACCTGAATATCACCAACATAAAAGTTGGTGTCTGGTAGTCCATTTACATTTAACCGCTCTAATATGTATTCGTCACCAATTCGCACAACACTTTTCGGGGATTGTTTACTAAAGCCATACATATATTGGTCTTTATAATTAAAGCCAACCGCATTGACACTTTCGTTGTTAGCTTCTGAAGTAAAATTGAGTGTTGCAGCTAGCACTGTAGATTTAGCAGATACTAGGTCAACGCCAAACATTTGCGCGGGTTTTCCCTGAATCAAAAATGCTTTACTTGGGCACTGCTGAAATGGTGCTGCACTTACGAAGCCCGTTGCAAGTGCGAATAGTAGATAAGCGGGTATGTTACTTTTCATAATGACACTCTCCTGTGGATGTGTAATTATTTAAAGCAGCAACTATTCCAAAAAATAAATAGTTTTATAACAATACCTTATGAACGAGCAATCCAAATTACTTGCAAGATGCGAGAAGGATAATTGCAAAATGCAACTCTTTTTGGTCACATAAGCGAATCATCCCCACTTAAATGAATGGCATGCTAAACTAATGCGGAATAAATTTATAATAAACCGCACTATGAAACTTAAAACCTCTTACCTTCTGTTTTGTATCTTATACCTCAGCAGTGCTTTTGCATCAACGCTGCAAAGCAACATTGATGAAGCCATTACAATCAGCGACTATCAAAAACGTTATGAGTATTTAATAAGTATTGATAAGCACCTTATCGAAACTGCCAGCCTTGCAGAGCAAATAAGCTTTAATGTTAGATTGATACACGTTTATATACACTTAGGAAAGTTTCAACAAGCGCAAACTATTTTTGATGAGTTTGAATCCATGCCCCAATATAAAAACGACTCCCCTATTTATAGCGAGTTGTATCTAGCTAAAGCGCGATTGGCATACAGACAAAATGACTTAGAGACCGCTATTCAACTGTCTCAACAAAATGTTGCCCTTTTTCAGCGTTTGCAATTTACTGATTATGAGATTGATGCCGTGGCGAGCCTTGTTAGTGCTTATCATAATTCTGGAAAGTACCAAGCAGCCTTAACCCTTTTAGAGACGTACATTCACAACGATAAACGCGAATTAACATTAAAACAAAAAGAGATACTATACCAAGGTTACTCTCGTAACCTTGAACAGTTAGATCGTTTGACCCTTGCTCTCGAATATAAATTAAAACGTCGAGAAGTAATTCAGAAAATGTCGCCGTCTATTTCACTGCAAGCTGGTATAAGTTATTCAATTGCGCAAAGTTATTTAGATTTAGAACAATTCGAAAAAGCAAAAGGCGAATTTAACACAGCCTTATATTTTGATAAGCAAACTGGAGCTCTTTCTGATATCGGACATAGTCTTGTTAAGCTATCACAATGTGAATATGGGCTAAAAAACTACACTTCAGCACTGGATTACGCTAAACAAGCACAACAAGTGTTTGCGAGTTATAACAGCACTCGAAATTCTGCCTGGGCAAACCATAATATTGCTATAAATTTGCTAAAAATGGATAACCTAGAACAAGCATTAGCAATTGAAGAACAAGTGATCACTGAGCTCAAACATGACGATCACTTATATATAGATGTGTTACTCACATTAGCAAAACTATATATTGGCTCTACTGAACTTAAACAAGCTAAACATTATGCAGAGCAAGCCTACCAATTAAGTAAAACCAAGAATAAACAACAAAAACAAATCATTGCCCTTGAGCATCTGACAACAGTGGCAGAAAAACAAACAGATTATCAACAGGCATTTTTATATCAAAAAACGATTACTGAGCTTGAAAAAGGTTTTGCCCGTAACAACTACAATCAACGTTTAGCTGAGCTGCAAAACTCCATTGCTATGCGCGACCGCGACTTGGCTATTCAAGATTTAAAGCTCCAAGATAATGAAAAAAGCCAAGCTATTGCCTCTCAGCGCCAAACTATCCTATATAGTATTTTAATATTTAGCTTGCTTTTAGCTGTAATGGGCATCGCATTATTAAGAGTGAGACAGAGAAAACAACTCATTGAACAGCGTCGAAATCATCTAGATAAACAAATTAGTCAACGTAGTAAGTTATTATCACAAGTTGCTCACGAGCTAAGTGGTCCACTAACGGGTTTACGCTTACACCTTGAAACCCTTCAAGCAGGCCTAACTCAATTTAATGAGCTCACTTACGAAAAGCTCAACCAAAAAATCACCGACATGGCTACTTTAGTCAGTGATTTAAATAAAATATCACTACTTGAACAAAATAGTTTTCAGCTCAACCTAACAAAAATTAATGCTGCAGAGTATTTCCAAAGCTTACACGCAGATATGATTATTCAACTTGATAAGTTTGAAGTTGGGTTCACACAAAATATAACGGATGAATTAACACTAGAATGTGATGCAACAAGGCTTTCACAATTATTTGCAAACTTAATCAGTAATTCGATTAAGTACACGCAGCAGCCTGGGAAAATTAATTTTACGATTAGCCAAAACCAAACACGGTTATTAATCTGCTATGAAGATTCAGCCCCTGGCGTCAGCGACGAGAGTTTAGCAAAGATTTTTGACCATCTTTATAGAGTGCCAGACTTAAAAACAGTGAAACAATCAGGTTCAGGAATTGGGCTTGCGATTGTAAAACAAATTGTCGAAGCCCATAACTGGCGTATTATGGCAGCTCATAGCGAACTGGGTGGTGTTCGCTATGACTTAACTATTCCTATTTAGTTATTTGTTTGGCCATTCGAATGCGCCAACATCACCAGGAAATACAACAGGTGATTCAATACCATCTTTGTTCACAGCAGCAACACCAAAATAGTAGTTATCTATCACGACATTTTTCAGTGTTGCTTCTGTTACTTTGCCAACATCACGGCTAAATTGCCATTGTGGTTCGCTGGTATAACGCCAATAGATTTTATAACTAACCACCGTTGGATCATCACTTTCATCCCACGCTAAGGTTGTACTTGGCTTTACAGCACCTGAAATACTAACGCCCGTTGGCGGTGCTGGAGCCCACGCCATTGAAGCCATAGTCACCGCATTTAGTGAAGTTAATTTCGCAGCATAGGCAAAATCAACATGGTCAATGGTGTCACCATAGGTAATACCATTTTCAGTACGTAAGTCTTGATGTTGTTGGTTGTAGTTTTCGTTGGTTTCCATAATACGCACAGCCGCAAAGCCAACATCGTTAAATGGACGATGATGCCCTCCTCGACCAAAACGATCGAGTCGATATATCAACATGGTATCTAGGTTCTCAATGTAGCGGTCTGCGATTGTATCTATGTAACGCGCAAGGTTACGACTTGCAGAGTCAACTTCACCCCCCGTAAAACGGCGTTTATGGGCTTGCTCTCTTGTTTCTATAACGCGAGTACCTTCAGAGAAGATACGTGCAGTTGTGTTATCTGTTACCCCATTAATGCCCGTTGAGTTACCAATCATGTCGTTGTTTAAAACACCATGAACACGCCAATTATGATCTTGAGCGTATTTAGCTAAAATTTTGCCGCCAAACAAGCCTTGCTCTTCACCAGATAAAGCTGCATAAACAATTGAGCCATTAAATTTATACTTTGATAAAACTCGCGCCGATTCCAGCACGCCAGCCACACCAGATGCATTATCGTTAGCCCCTGGCGCATCTGAGGTATAGTCCATTACATCAGAGGCTCTCGAATCAATATCACCCGACATCATAACCATGCGATTAGCATCAACTTGACCGCGCTGAATAGCCACAATATTGACAACTTCAACCGGGTTTGGAATACGCTTTTCACCGGAAATAGTGTCTTTTACTTCAATGATTTCTAGGCAGTTACCACAAGCTTTAGAAATCGCCTCAAACTCAGACTTGATCCAACGTCTTGCAGCACCAATACCACGCGTATCTGATTTCGTCTCAGAGAGAGTATGGCGAGTGCCAAAGTCAACCAGCGTTTGAATATCTTGCTCTATACGTGTTTTAGAAACGGCACTTGCAATTTCATGCAAAGCTTGTTGTTCTTTATATTGAGGTGTTGTGGCATGAGCCGCCGCTACCAATAACAGTGATGAGCTAAAGAAAGCACTATTTGTTATTATTTTACGCTTAAACATAGTTTCACTCCTTCAATGAATCATTCAAGGCTAACTAATATTTCATTTCGTGCAATAGTTATGAGTTAGAAAACAAATTATTAGGTTGAAACCATATACCTGCTGTAGTTTATGATACGCTAACCTGTGTTTTTAGCGCCGGGTAACTTTATTCCATCATTATAAAAAACCATACGATTCCCCCCTTCATTCTTTGCTTTGTACATGGCTTTATCGGCACACTGAATTAAATATTCAGCATCACCATAATGTTCAGGAAACAGCACGGCACCAATACTGGGTGAGTAGGTAAGCTCCGCATCATTGTAAACTAAAGGCTGACATATCTCCGCTATTAGCTCATCAACGATTTTAATAACATCACTTTTGTGTTTAATGCTATTGAGAATAACCACAAACTCATCGCCGCCTAAGCGCCCTACACTGTCTTCCTTTCTCAAAACATGACGAATGCGCATTGCTATCGTTTTTAATAGTTTGTCGCCAGCGCCATGGCCATGAACATCATTAACTTGCTTAAAACCATCTATATCGATAAAAAGTACTGCAATCACTGTTGAAATAGTATTTGCAATTGATAATGACTCTTCAAGTTGGGTAGTTAAATAACTACGATTAGGAAGATCGGTGAGGGGGTCGTGTCCCGCCATATATATCAGTTTTTGTTCGAGATTTTTTTGCTCTGTTATGTCATAAGCGATAGCCACTCTGACTTGTTTTTCTTTTGACCAATAGACAGACCACAATACATGAACCACTCTGCCATCTTTCCTTACCCAACGATTTTCAAATCGTGGATGCTGATCATTGACCACAATTTGGTTTATGGCATTAATAGTTTTGGCCCTGTCCTCTGGGTAAACAAAGTCCAGCATATTCCTATCTATAGCTTCTTCTGGTGTGTATCCGAAGATTGTTTCAAAGGCTGGATTAGTAAACAATAACGTACCTTTGGCATCAACTACGCATACAGCATCGAGTAATAGATCAATAATATCTGACAAATAATCTGAGGTATCTCTGTTCATACGCAACTTTTAGGCTTGGTCTACACTGATTATAGACGAAACCAAGCAAGTTACTGAAAGTTTAGCTCTTAGTTGGATATAACTTTTTGCAAAGCCAAGCTGAAATAGCACTGAATACTGCGATACCCGCAAAGTCAGCAATTAAATCGATAAAATCTAATGTTCTCGATTCGACAAAATACTGACTTAGCTCTTCTAAAATCACAAACGTACTAACAATCAACACAGCTAAATAGATAGGTCGTCCCCCTACAGCCATTGTCTTAAATTTAAAGGCAAGGTTGATAAATAACGTGAGTAGACCAAATAAGCAAAAATGCCCCAACTTATCACCGTAAGGAATGACTGCAACGAGATCAAAAAATACCGACTTTTGTCCGGTATTAGCAAGGTAAATAACCCAACCTATAAAACCAAAAAAGCCTATGGCAATTAACACAAGAATACGTTGAAACATCCTTTATGGCGCCATATGAGAGGTTAAAAATAAAAATTGATAGGCAATTACTTTATTCCAATAGTGCCAGTCATGAATGCCTGGGCGTTCAATATAATCATGGCGAATACGCAGGTCTAACATAGCTTGATGTAGTGCTCTGTTTTGCTCTATAAAAAAATCACCTACACCAATATCAAGCATAATCGGTAAGGTATCAGCCCCCTTTTTCCATGCCGTATTGCCTGCAGCAATTTTATGAAGGTTATTAATAATGGCTATGCTATCCCATTTTTCTTTGTTTTCAGCGTAACTGCCGAGTACTTTTGCAAGGTCAAACTCTGCACTAAACGGCCTAACATCGACCCCCGCAGACATCCCTGATACTGCAGCAAACCGTGCTTGGTTATTGATAGCAATATGCAACGCGCCAAACCCTCCCATCGATAAGCCTGTGATTGCACGCCCACTTTTAGACCGATTGGTCGAATAAGTTTAGTCTATATAATTGACTAAATCTTCAGCGATGTAAGTCTCGTATTGCGAACTTTTGTCGATATCTGAATCTAGATACCAAGAGCCATAGTTACCATCAGGATTAACAATGATAACATCATATTGATCTGCTAGTTTTTCTATATCTGTAAGCTTTGTCCAATCACTATGATTGCCACTGTAGCCATGTAAGACATATATAACATTGTATTTTTTTGATTCTTGATAGCCATCCGGTATCGTCACCGTCACAGGTTTTTCTATGGCTGTTTTTTTACCTTTAAACGTATAGGTGTCGGTTTGATAAGCATAAAGCGGTAAGCTGAAAATGATCGATAACGTACAGAGAAACTTTTTCATCATAATTCCTTTTTCTTATTATATTTTCATTTATACGACTAGATGTAAATAATTGAATAGTGATAGATTTTAATATTAGTTTTTAAATTAAATGAACTGCTAAAAATACACTCAAATGGTATAGTAAGGTTACTTTGATTATTAAAAAGCGTCGTCTATGTATCGTTTATTTGAGCGGATGACCAATCCGTTTCCGAAAGAGCAACCTTCTCAACCACCTAATAGCTTATTCGCCTTTTGTCGTCATTATACGCGAGGCATGGAACTCTCATTGCTATTAATGTCTTTAAGCGCAGCTGCACTCGCGATTCTAGAAGTCTCGCTTTTTAGTTATATGGGGCAATTAGTTGATTGGCTCGGTCAATACCCCCCAGATACCTTATTTATTGAGCAGCAGGCTGAGCTTACAAAAATGGCAATTGTGCTGCTGGTAGTATTGCCCATAGTTGTATTTTTTCACTCAGCAGTGTTACATCAAGCGCTACTGGGTAACTACCCTATGTCTATCCGTTGGCTAGCGCACCGTTATTTGCTTCGTCAAAGTGTTAGCTTTTATCAAAACGAATTTGCTGGTCGTATTGCGACAAAAGTCATGCAGACCTCATTAGCTGTTCGTGAGTCAGTGATGAAACTGCTCGATGTACTAATGTATATCGTAGTCTACTTTGGTGCCATGGTATTTTTAGTCGCTGAATCTGACTGGCGTTTGATGCTGCCATTGTTAGTTTGGTTAGTTCTTTATGCTGCAATTCAGATGTATTTTGTGCCCAAACTCAAAAAAGTAGCCAGCTCGCAGGCAGATGCGCGTTCGGAAATGACCGGACGTGTGGTTGATAGTTATACTAACATTTCAACAATCAAATTATTCTCGTATACGCAGCGTGAAGAGCAATACGCAAAAGACAGCATGGATGTGTTTTTACAGCCGGTATATAAGCAGATGCGTTTAGTTACCAGCTTGAACTTTTCTATCAATACTCTTAATTATTTGCTGGTATTTAGCATTGCCGCTTTGTCATTGTATCTGTGGTCTATTAGTGCCATCAGTGTTGGGGCTATCGCTATTGCAGTGAGTTTATCTCTTAGATTAAACGGTATGGCACAATGGATCATGTGGGAGATCAGTAGCCTGTTTGAAAACATTGGTACTGTTGCTGATGGTATGAAAACCCTATCAACGCCGATTGAAGTAGATGATAAAACAAATGCGAGCACCCTTAACGTTGATAAAGGGTCGATAAGCTTTGAGAATGTGCAATTTAACTATGGTAAAGCGGCTAACGAAACCCATCGCGGCCCTGTTATCAATGGCTTAAACCTTGATATAAAACCAGGTGAAAAAATTGGTTTAGTTGGTCGTTCTGGCGCTGGTAAGTCGACCCTAGTGAACTTATTACTGCGCTTTTATGATGTTGACTCGGGCACTATCCGTATTGATGGTCAAAACATCGCTGATGTAAGCCAAGAAAGTTTACGTAAACATATTGCGATGGTGACGCAAGATACCTCGCTGTTACATCGCTCTGTAAAAGACAACATTCTTTATGGCAGGCCAGATGCAACGGAAGAAGAAATGCTCGCTGCTGCAAAGCAAGCTAAGGCACTTGAGTTCATCGAAGACTTAGAAGATAGCAAAGGTAATAAAGGCTTTGCTGCACAAGTCGGTGAGCGAGGTGTGAAGCTTTCAGGTGGTCAGCGACAGCGTATTGCTATTGCCCGTGTACTGTTAAAAGATGCTCCAATTTTGATATTAGATGAAGCAACTAGTGCCCTTGATTCAGAGGTAGAAGCGGCAATTCAAACCAGCTTAGACGATTTAATGACGGGTAAAACGGTTATAGCAATTGCGCATCGCTTATCAACTATTGCACAAATGGATAGACTCATTGTACTTGATGAAGGTGGCGTGGTTGAACAAGGTTCTCACGAACAGTTAATTGCACAAGGTGGGATTTATGCCGCTCTGTGGTCACATCAAACCGGTGGTTTTATTGGTGTTGAGTAATTAAGTTTTTGTTGTATTTAACTAGCTAACTGGTACTTGTATCTGCAAGCTAGTTATTTACAGTTTCAAATATAATTCAACCAGTTGTATGTAAATTAACAATTACGCTGCTTGATTCCACTAATACTAAACGCTAGTATCGACCCTAATATAAACACAAGAAATTAAATTATGAAAAAGTATATTTTGCTTTTACTATTTGCAGCTAGTTTTCAGACTAAAGCTGATACGTACTATCTAGGTGCTGACTATATGCTCAGCGATATTGAAATTAGTAGTGAAAGTGCCAAACCAACTGCTACCTTCTTAAGAGCAGGTGCCAGCAACAATAATATGGCATTTGAGGCACAGTACTTAATATCAAGTGATGACGACAACATTTACAATTTAGAGTTTGAACTTGAAAAAAGCGCCGCCCTCTTTTTTGTTATGCAATCTGATGTGGTTAACGGCTTTGGGCTTGATATTTCATTAGGCTATGCAAAAAACGAAATGATCGTTAATTCAGCATCTGAAAAGCTCCCCACAAATTATAATTATGATGGCTTTGCATGGGGAGTGGCAGTTCACCAGCAGATACCTTATATCAAAAATACACAAGTGAGATTAGCCTACCAATCTTTATTCAAAGGAGACGACGTAGAAATCAGTGGTGTAACACTTGGCCTTACTTACCATTTTTAAATAGCTAATCGAAAGGATTTTCATGAACACGCAGTTGAACGTATCAAAACTTTTCAGTATCTCATTAATTGTTAGCGCTATTTTGGGTTGCGGATCTGAAACTGACTCAACTCAGTTAGCAAAAGAAGTTGAACTTGAAAAGTTACGCCAAGAAGGCACTATCATTGAGTCACTTAGTATTGAAAACTACCAAGTTCGTTTAAAAGAAGGTGACACCCATCAATTGAAAGTAACGGGTATAGATTCAAATGGTGAGTCTAGAGACGTAACCAATGAAATAACCTGGCAAACAAGTGACGAGAGTATTGCTAAAATCAATAGTAATGGCTTGTTAACAGCTCTAAAAAATTCGCCATCTAGCCAAGGGTTAATTACTATATCCGCGACGACTATAAATGATATTAGTGATGAAAAACAAATATCTATTGCAGATGTGGCGGCAGAATCAATTAAATTAAAACAAGTCATTCCTGCAACAGACTCTATCAATACATGCACGCCTGCGAGAGTATCGGCCGATATAACCTACGTTGATGGATATACTGCATTAAATAGCTTGAGAGATATAAACCTAAGTGTCGATGAAAATACTACTGCCAAAATCAATCAGCAAGGCTTTGTATATACATCTGCTGCAGCTGTTGAAAGCACTGTAATTACAGCTGCAATTGGCAATGTTACCGATCAATTATCTGTTGTTGCAGATCCTAGCAATTTAAAAGAAATTAATGTTTCGTTTAATTCGGAACAAGACAGTGAGTTAAACATCAGCGTTGGAGATCGAATCCAACTTGCTGCCAAAGCGGTATATCAAAATGGTAATTCAGAGCAAACAGAAGACATTAGCTCAAGTATCAAGTGGTCTGCAATCAACAGTAACTTTATTGGTTTAACACCAAAAAGTATTGACGATAGTGATTCGACAGCTAGTTTTCTTGCCCTTAAGCCCGGGACCACACAACTATTAGCTGAATGTGGTAATAAGCAAAAGATTACAACAGTACAGATTGAAGGTGACGCTGAACTTGATTCTTTAGAAATTAACGATGGCGCTAGCGAGTATTCAATATCTCCTTTAGGCACTATTGAACTCAAATTGTTCGCGAACTATAGCTCAAATCCAACATCTTTAAATGTAACTGAGTTTGCTAATTGGAGTATTAATAACAGTAACCTAGTAACGACTAAAATAGTAAATGCGGGAACAGCTCAAGCCGCCTACAAGGTTACAAGTACCTCAAATACATTGGGAACAGTATTGATCACAGTTCAATATGACACAGAAATTAGCAGTGTTTTAATGAATATCGAATAGTTACTTTTTCAATTTAAACAACATCAGGTGAGGCATTTAATCTCAATACCTCACCGACCTTTTAGAGTAAACGTAAGCCTATTAACCCCAACATCACCATGTTAGCCATTGCAGCAATTAAAAAGAAATAGCTTCGTGGGCTCGGGTTCTTTTCGGTTGCTATCATATAATACAAAAGCATATGGATAATTCTGGCGATCACATACACCCATATACAAAGCGCAAATGCACTACTATTCAAGTTTAGAAAAAAACCCAGAAATACTGTCGCTAAGAACAACGGACTATTTTCTAAAGTATTCATAAATGTTCGATGCGAGCGAAACACAAAGCTATCATGACTCAAAGAATTATCTATCTTACCGGGCACTGCGTTTGGCTGCTTTGCTTTACTGACAGCCGCGATTATCCACTGAATAGTCAGCATAATTAGATAAACATACACAGCAAAATAGGCTGAAAAAGTAAGTACAGGCATTTCTTATATCCTTTTATTCAACAACAAGTAAGCCTATATCTTGCAAAAACCCGACCAAAATAACCTATTGATTTATAGATACAATTTTTATCAACTTCAAATGTATTACACCATTACTTCGTAAACTGTATAAATTTTACAATTTCAAAGTGCTCTTATGTTCTGATGATATCTACAAAGATAATCATCTCTTTTACTTTACCCTAACCTTGAGTCTCTATACCCTTAAGATCTTTTTCTAAAACGTTAGCTGTTTTTCATCTTATTGTTAAAACACTAAACAAATAATAATAAAAGGTTTTATCATGCGTTTAGGTCCCGGACTTCTAGTCACCGCCGCTTTTATTGGCCCAGGAACCATCACTACTGCAAGTGTTGCAGGTGCCAATTTTGGCTTTGCTCTTATTTGGACGTTATTGTTTTCTGTCATAGCAACTATTTTGTTGCAATCAATGGCTGCCCGTCTCGGCGTAGCTACTGGGCAAGATTTAGCGTCTGCACTTAGGACAACCATTCAAACACCTATTTTTAAAGCACTCGCAGCGATATTAGTGATCAGTGCCATTGGTATTGGTAGTGCTGCCTATGAAGCGGGCAATCTGACTGGTGCAAGTTTAGGGCTGCAAGAAATTATGCCATCTGTCAGCCCAATGTTATGGACACCACTTATTGCAGTATTAAGTGCAGTGCTTTTGTACACTGGCAAGCACAAAGTAATTGAAGGTGCGTTAATTGTTTTAGTGGTGTTGATGAGCTTAGTGTTTATATCAACGCTCGTTATGGCCGCTCCACCTCTTAATCAGATATTAAAGGGCTTTATACCGAGCTTACCAAATGATTCAATTACCACGGTACTGGCCTTGATAGGCACAACAATTGTGCCCTATAACCTGTTTTTACATTCAGGAGTACTTGCTGAAAAACACGATAGTTCTAAAAACATTAACAAAGTAATTAAAGAAACGAATCTTGATACCAGTATCTCGATTACTTTAGGAGGTATAATAACCTTAGCCATTCTATCAACGGCATCAGTGGCGTTTTATGGTAGCGATGCAGGAAAAATATCAGCGGCTAATATGGCCGTGCAACTAGAGCCTCTCCTAGGTGGTATGGCACATTATTTCTTTGCTATCGGTTTATGTGCAGCTGGCCTAACTAGCGCAATTACTGCCCCACTTGCTGGTGCTTATGCTGTTTGCGGTATGCTTGGCTGGTCAACACAAATGAGTGATATGCGGTTTAAACTTGTCGCCATTATTATCCTCGTTTTTGGCTCACTTGTCGCGTCACTTGGACTTGATCCTGTTGCGGTCATCATCTTTGCGCAAGCGGCTAATGGTTTATTACTCCCAATCGTTACCTGTTACCTTGTTTGGTTAGTTAATCAAAAATCTATCATGAAAGAACACACCAACTCCTTGCTTGTTAACCTTGTAGTCGCCCCGGTACTACTACTTATATTTGGCCTTAGCCTTTATAAACTCAGCAATCTAATTTTTTAAATTTTACTATTAAGACATATGCATTAAAAAGGCCGCAAATGTGCGGCCTTTTTGATATCTAAAGCGCTTATTTTGTGTAAGCGCGTGGCATCGCTGAGTCAGTTGTATAACGATCGCGTAGTTTATCTTGACGCGCTTCTGTTGAAACCTCTTCACCGTTGATCCACATTTTGCTTACGTGTGAGTTAAGCTCAAATGGATCTGCCGACCACATAACTAGATTTGCACGTTTACCTTTAGCAATTGCGCCTGAGTTTAAACCAAAAACATCAGCAATGTTGCTGGTTACTGCACTAAGTGCTCCTTGTTGGCTCATACCATAAGACACTGCATTACCCGCATCAAAACGTAATTGGTAAACATTATGGCTTGAGTCACCGGCAACACCAATAATGACTTTTACACCCGCTTTTTCAAGCTTACCTGCGTTAGCAAGGTTTGCATGTAATGAATCAAAGCTACCCGGTAAGTTTGCCATTGAGCTAATAATCACAGGTACATCAGCTTTTGCTAGCGTATCAGCAACCACGACAGCATCGTCACCACCATGAATCACTAAGTTAATGCCATAGTTTTCTTTTAATTTAACAAGCTCATAAATGTCGGATGCACGCTGAACACTCGCAATCAGAGGCATATCACCAGCAAGTACAGATGCTAGGACTTTTTGCTCTGTTGATGGCTCTTTTTTGTCATCTTTTTTAGCTGACTTTTCGCCTTCAAGTTTGTCGATAAGTGTTTTCATCGACATAGCACGTGAGCCTTTACTCTTTTCACCTAAGTGAACAACAAGCGCAACTTGCTTTTTATTTACGCTTTCAAAGCTACCTGATAGATCAACAACAGATGCAAGACCGGCAAAGATACTGTCACCACCGTTTGGTACAATTACATCTTGAGTAATACCGCCTTTGCGTGCATAAGGGATCAAGCTACTGCGTGGGTTGAACGCAAGGCTTGGGTCAAAATCGATACCTGCTTTGTCGTCACCACCATCACGTGAACCTGCAACAGCCCCCACTTCTACTAGACCTAATTGGTTCATAGTGCCGATAAAGCCAGCGGTCACGATTTGGCCTTTTGCATCAATGGTTGTATCAGCGTTGATAGATGCCGGGTTAATAGCAACAATTTTGCCATCTTCAATAACAACACTTGCGCCTTCTAACACCCCTTGCTCTGTTGAAGTGTGTAGTGTTGCATTTACAATCGCTACAGATGCAGCACTTGCTGCCGCAGAAAATAAGCCAGCAGCAACAAGTGACAGCTTTAATGATTTAGTTAATTTTGTCATCAATGTTACTCCTATTTTTGACCTAGCATGAAATCACTTTGTGCTTGGTATTTATCATCGTTACGATCATAAACTTTGGCACCATCGATAAATACTTGCTCTGCTTTAGCATAAACACTGAAAGGGTTTTGGTTCCAAATAACCACATCAGCTTGCTTACCTGCCTCAAGTGAACCAGTCTTATCATCAATACCCAGCGATTTAGCCGCGTTTGAGGTGATCCATTTGATTGCGTGTTGCTCAGAGATGTCATAACCAACATCATTCGCACGGTACATAACTTTACCAGCTTCTTGGTTTAAACGTTGGATTGTTGTATCTGAGTCTGAGTGAACCACTGCACATGAATTTTTAACTGCATCAACAATTGCTACGTTCTCTTGAACCATGTCGTAGGCTTCCATTTTAAAGCCCCACCAATCTGGCCAAAGTGCCGCACAGTTACCATTTTCAGCAAGTAAATCAGCAATTTTGTATGCTTCAACACCGTGATGGAAAGTGCCTGAGTGATAACCGAACTCTTTACCAAGGTCGATCATCATGGCCATTTCTTCTGCTTTATAACAGTGGTTATGAATTAAAATGTCACCTTCTAACACACCAGCCAGAGTATCTAATTTGATGTCACGATGAGGTGCAGCAGGGTTTTTACCCGCGGCATAATCACTTTCGTACTTATCCCACTCGCGTTTGTACTCAGTTGCTTCAATCCACGCTGTGCGATAACCCGCCATGTTACCCATACGCGTTGATGGTAAAACGCCTTTACGGCCATAAACACGTTTCGGGTTTTCACCACACGCCATTTTTAAACCATATGGTGCATCAGGGAATTTCATACCTTGCATTGTGTGCGAAGGAATATTCTTAAGTGTTACACCACGACCACCAATTAGGTTAGCTGAGCCAGGTAGAATTTGTAATGACGTAATACCACCTTCACGAGCACGGTTGAAACCAGGATCTTGTGGCCATACTGAATGCTCAACCCATACTTCTGCAGTAACTGGGCTGGTCATTTCGTTGCCGTCTTGGTGAGATGCCACTGATGGGGTTGGGTATGCACCTAAATGTGAGTGCACATCAATAATTCCAGGTGTTACCCATTTGCCTTCTGCATCAATCGTTTTGTCAGCTTGTACAGAAAGGTCTTTACCTACTTGCTGTACTTTGCCATCAACAAAGAAAACATCTGCGTTATCTAAACGTTCACCAGTGCCTGTTAAAACAGTTGCATTAGTGATTAAAGTACTTTGTGATGCAAGTGGCTGATAGGTGCTAGGGTATGGATTTTTATTAATTGAGACTTTTGGATCTTGTGGGCCATTGTCTTGGCAGCCCGCTAAAGCGACACCAAGCGCCATAACCAACAAGGATGGTGCAAATTTTTGCATTCTTACGTTCCTCTTTTTTATTATTAGATTACTTTAACTAATTGTTAACTTTAATGCGACTAAACGAGGCCAGTCACCAATTTTCAAGACGAATAACCAGCCTCACAGGACACTATTTCTTTATGTAGTTGTTATATAGCTGCTCTAACGCACCTTCAGTAGTTAAACTCGGATCTTTGTTGATAAAATGTTTCACAGTCCGAGTTACGAAGTCAGAGTTTTGTTTATGCTGCTTCGCAAAGCTTTTGATTAGAGAATCAGCGTCATTAGCTGCTGTAACCTTTTCGTGCCTATGCCGATATTGGCTTAAAGCACGATTAAAATCACCATTATAATCCTCAACCACTAGCTTATAAAATTCAGTACGATCTACATTTAAATCATTAATGCAATAATTGAGCGCGTCTTTAAAGTCATAAAAGACTTTGCCTTGCACATCAAATTCAGCACGCTTTTCGCGAATTGTTACGTTGGCATCTTCGGTTGCATAACTATAACCTTGGAATGCAATTCGCTCTGCAGCCTCAGCGCCTAACTTCATACCAGCTTTTATGCTGTGCACAAATTCATCACTCATATCGTGAAGTTCGCTTTCATGCCACATGTGATAAATTCTTAATGCTTTAGCGTATTTTGCTGAAAGTTTCTTTTTTAGTTTTGTAACTCGCCCATCAATGGTCAATACACGCTCGTTATGCAGTAATGCAAAGCATTCATAACAAGTTGGAATTGATATAAATTCAGCCTCTTCGCCCAAATCTATAATGCTTTGCAGCATATGTAGTGGCGGACAAAAATCTCGCTCAGTTGCTTCACAACCACAATAAAAACATTGATTAAAGTGTTTTGATTCAGATGCATAGGCTTGTTGATAATAGCCTGCTAATTTCGTGGTCACTCATGCTCCTTATACTCTGATTTGCCTTTTTAAGAAAAGGTAGAGTTAATACTTAAATGTAACAGCCACGTAAAAATTAAGCCTTTAATACGAGCTAAAACACGTTTTAATAAAATAAATGAAAAAGATTTCAGCCTATTTGTGTCAAAATTCACACTTTAAAATAGCACTTATCAAGCGGTTAGTTTTGCTTGTTCACATCTACATACTTACTTACATCTTGTCGATTTTCATTAACAGCAATTGTTCTTGTTTAGCGTAATACTTTAAACGTGCCCAGCAAACAGGAAGTGTGAAGTATCCATAAAAGCGAGGTTGCACATACTAAACGTAATACGGACAACAACTGGAGAGAAAGATGAATACGTTAACTACAGCACTAGGTACAGCATTATTTTTAGGTTCTTCACTAGCAGCAACTGATGCAAGTGCAGCACAATTTGTCGCCGCAGATGACTCAGTTGGCACGCAAGCCTGTATGGCCATTGCCTCTAACAAACCATTAAACGTATCAAGCACAATGCGCGATCTACGCTTGAGCAAACGCGTAATGACAGAAAAGCTACTTTGCAATGATATGTCGACAGATAAGTTTGCAAGCACTTATGGTTTTCATAACTCAGCAAAATACTTAAATTTTGAAACAGCTACAAAAACAACTATCCAGGATATCGCTAAAGTATCTGATGACACAGTGATTGTTGTTGCTGGTTCAAAATAATGATTAATTCACTGTAGCAGGTCTTTAAAGGCCTGCTACAAGCTTCTTCATTATACTAGCGCAGCGATTAGGCCAAATAAGCCACCAAACACCCCACCCCAAATCACTAACCAACCTAAATGTTCTTTGATCATGGTTTGAATGATATCTTTTACCATTGTTGGCGTAAGCTCATTCAAACGCTCATCAACTAAACGCTCAACTGTACTATGTAAAGAGCCACCAAGATGAGAGTTGGCAAATAGCTTTTCATCAAGAATCATTTTAAATTCGTCGCTTTTTGAAATATCAATCACCGCTGCTTTCATTTTATCAATGAAAGGTTCACGCATTGGCTCTAGCGCATCACGCCCACCAAACATTGAAAGCATACCGCCAAATTGTGAGTTTTCGATGACCTCAATTAAAGAATCATAAGCCGGACTGAGGTTAACTTCACTAATCACAGGCTCTAAATCAATGTTTGGTTTTGCTAAAGCCATCACCTGATCGATTTTCTCTTCAGCGAAGAATTCTGTCATCACCAAGTTGCGGATAGCGACTTTAAAAGAGGCAAACTTTAATGTTATGACCCCTGAGCCATATAAAAATGGTACTTTTTCGAATAGCATGTGTATAGCAAGCCAGTTTGTTACTGCGCCTGATAACGCAAATAAACCAACAGAAAGTACTATTGCTTGTTCAAATAAAAACCCGACTAATACTAATGCAAACGCCACTAAATTAGTAATGAGACTTTTATTCATCTGACCCCTCATAAATACTTCGATAAACTTTAATAATATTAACGCTATGGGTTTGTTAATTCATCGTCTTTTTGCCATAGTTTAACTATATGGTTAAAAGGCGAACAAAATTATGTGGAATTCAGTGAATGAACAGATTAGCCAAGCGATGCATTTTGATTTTAAGCATACCTTTAAACGCCAATTAAAATCGCCAAATAACGACAGATACTTCCAAATTGGTGATGATTTACATCATTTCTTTGTGAAAGTAGCTCATTTGAGTGATCTTGAGCGCTTAGAATGCGAAGCCTTGAACCTTAAGCTTTTAACTCAAGAAAGCCTATTTATGATCCCAGATTGCATAACAACAGGTTGCAACATAGAGTTTTCATTTATGGTGCTTGAATGGTTAGAGCTTGATAAACAGCCTCATAATAATACTAATTGGCATGAAATGGGTGAGTATCTTGCCAATTTGCACCAAAAACATACTCAAGCCATGTTCGGCTTCGATAACGACAACTTTCTTGGCCCAACTCTACAACCTAATCGCTGGCACAAAAAATGGGATGTATTTTTTGCTGAAGAACGAATAGGTTGGCAATTACAGCTATTACAAGAAAAAGGCATAGAGCTTGTCGATCAAGATACCTTTATTGCCTTTGTTAAAGATGCTCTGCATAGCCATGTTGTTGAGCCTTCATTATTACACGGTGATTTTTGGCGCCGGAATATGGGCTTTTATAATAATGTACCTAGTGTGTTTGACCCTGCTTGTTATTATGGTGATCGGGAATGCGATATTGCAACGAGCGAGCTTTATGCCCCACTCCCCGATAGCTTTTATGATGCCTATAACGATATCTACCCACTGCAGGTAGGTTACGAGCATCGTAGAGCTATTTACCAACTATACCCAATGCTCAATAATGCCAACATATTTGCCGGGCACTATCTTACTGAAGCAAAACAACATATTCAGCAGCTACTAAAATAACCGCGAAATCACTGTAAAATGGATGTCATAAACTACTAAACGTGACTATATTTATCTTATAAGGCGTATAAACAAAGATGCTAGCCGTTTGTTGTAGCACTACGCTTATAAACAATTCGGTTAGTGAGTTATACCAATCTGATTAAATCTACATTCATTTTATATGTTTTAGAGTTTAATTCAGATTGCAATTTAACGAACTCAGGCATGCCTGATTAAGGTAAAAGCTGATGAAAGACCATTACACACAACGGATTTCATGCCCTCATTGTGGTCACCACATTCATGTGGCACTTGATGCTAGCGACGGTGACCAAGACTATTATGAAGATTGCAGTGCATGCTGCAACCCTATCCATTTGAATATGCATATAGATTACGCACACAATAAACTTGAGTTACATGTCGATAGCGATGACGAGCAAATTTTTTAATTTGCTCGTTTTATATATCTATACTTATTTTGCTTGTTGCTCTAGATAATTTTCGACCGTATTAATAATGGTATAAGTTTGCTGATCGACTTCAATATTTAACTTATCGCCTTCGCGATAGTTATCTAGATTGGTAATAGCCAGTGTTTCTGGGATCAAGTGCAGCCAAAAGCCCAGCTCATCTACTTCACCTACGGTGAGGCTTGCACCGTTAACACTCACAAATCCCTTATACAACACGTATTTTTGCCACTCTTTTGCTAATGATAATTGCATTTTACAGTTATCTTGAAGGTGGTTAATTGACAGTATTTCGGCCATACAATGAATGTGGCCCGACACGATATGGCCTCCCAGTTCAGTACCAAAGGTCACTGAGCGCTCAAAATTCACCGTATCATTTAAAGTTAACATACCTAGGTTGGTCAACTTTAATGTTTCATCAATCACATCAAAATCAATAACACAGCTACCAAGGGAGTCAGAGTCAAACTTAACGACGGTTAAACAGCAGCCATTAACGGCAATGCTTGCACCAATATTCAGATTTTCAGCAAATTGCTGCCCTACTTTTAATGATAGCCTTAGCACACCACCTTGATTATTAGCCTTAACCACAACAGCTTGCGTTTGCACAATTCCAGTGAACATCGCTTTCTCTTTTCTTCATTAAATAGATAACTGCGATTTTTATTGATCTATGAATAGATTACAATGGCTGCCTGTTTATTTAGTCGTGTAAATTATGTCTTTTTGTAGTTGGGAAGCCAAAAGGTTAATTTCGTTAGCCATTCCAGTATTTTTGGCACAAGTAACGCTTATTTTAATGACGGTTGTTGATACCGTGATGGCTGGCCAAGTAAGTGCAACGGACTTGGCGGCGCTCTCTATTGCAACGGGTATTTGGAATCCGTTAATGCTCGCACTGCAGGGCATTTTATTGGCTTTAACTGGCATTATTGCGCAGTTTGCTGGCTCAAATGATAAACAAGGTATTAGCCACTACTTTCAACAAGGATTATATCTTGCCCTAATACTCGCTATTATTGGTTTAGGGCTAGCAAGCCTTGCTGATACCGTGCTTGTTCAACTTGATACCTCACAGTCTATTACCCATTTAGCCGAGCAATATATTCATTTTGTTAAATGGGGGATTTTCGGTTTTTTACTTTTCAGTGTATATCGCAATATTACTGAAGGTATGGGTATGACCAAACCTGCTTTTTACATTAGCTTAATTGGTTTAGCGGTAAATATTCCAGCAAATTACGTGTTTATACATGGTAAGTTAGGTTTTCAAGCCTATGGTGGCGCTGGCTGTGGTATTGCCACCGCACTAGTATTTACAGCAATGGCGCTAACTCAGGTTGTTTATTGTCACTTTAGTAAAAAGGTTGATGCCAAAGCATTGTTAGCAAATTTTACCGGACCTAAACCTGCGACTTTATGGACCATAACCAAAGTAGGTATCCCAATTTCTTTGGCCACGTTTTTTGAAGTAACCTTATTCGCTTGTATTCCGCTGTTTATAGCGCATCTGGGAGCAGTTGCCGTTGCGGGTCATCAAATTGCAGCAAGTGTTACTACATTACTGTTTATGATGCCGTTGAGCCTCTCAATTGCAATTAGCATACGAATAGGTAACCTATTTGGCCAACAACATTATCAACAGTTAAGAAATGCTGTTAATACCAGTTATATTTTAGCGGCGATAATCGCTTTTATGCTGGCAAGTGTGACCTTCTTTGCGCGAGATATTATTAGCCAATTGTATTCTGACAACCCTGAAGTATTGGCTCTTGCTTCTTCAATAATGGTGTTAGCTTGCATCTATCAATTACCTGATGCATTGCAAGTTTCTGCCAATGGTATTTTACGAGGGTTAAAATACACGGCACCAATTGGTTATATCACCTTTGTATCGTATTGGTTGATCGGCTTTGCGCTTGGCTTCGTACTTGCTCGTACAGATTTAATTGTTCCAGCGATGGGCCCTCATGGCTTTTGGATAGGTATTATTGTGGGTTTAAGTGCCGCTGCAATTATGTTGATGTTCACTGTTCATAGGCGATTTAAACATGCACCTTTTTTGCAAAACCAATAGCCTTGTAAATTCTATTATCGCAATAGCGTGCACGGCACTTATTGCCTGCACGCCCTCTTCGGGCGATGTAAATCACACCTACGCACAAAGATTAGAAAACGTGCTCAAAACTGATAGTTTTAAGCTATCTAAACCGAGTACACTGAACGTTAAGCATTTCGCTTATGATAACGATGAAAAAGCAACTATTGGCATGCTCGAGCTTACACAGTTACGACAGTGTAAGCTATCTACACTCATCGCTGAGCATAACAACCAGCTTGGTAAAACGGCAACACCCGCTAATATTCTAAGTTATCAGATTAAATTTTTACAAAGCGCAAATGAGTGTTTAGAAAGCTTTGAAAAACAAGATGAATTGTTTGAAAAAATAAAACTTACTGCCGCACAAAAACAAGCAAACCTTCCTAACTACTTTAAAGCTATGCTGCTAAACGAAAGCGAATTTAAACAAAGCTGGCAGCTAAGTTCGACATACATCGATGAAAACTCAGCAGGTTTTAGTGAAACCGTGAGCGCGATGGAGCAGATTGCTAAATTAAACAATAAAATTAATACCGGTAGAATAAACGATATAGACCCAGAGCAAATCATTAGCCAATTAGAAGTGTTAAACCGTTTTAAATATAACAAGTTGTTAATATCGGCGGCACGCGCGCAAACACATTACAATCAGCAATTAACACAACAACTTATGCAGTACTCAAAAGATGATCTCTGCCCTGCCAATAAGAATAAACAAAAGGCACAAACGCTAAGTAATGTATTTAAAAAATTCTATTTAGAGCAATTACAACCTTATCAATCATTCTTGGTGGGTAGATTAGAAACCCTACAACCGCTTTATCATCAAATATGGCGTGACACTGAAATGGACCATTTTGTGGATAGCGAAAGTAATGACGCAATTTTACACCGCCTTAAACAATCTGCTAAAAGCCATGTTGCTTGGTGGCAAGATTTCTATCGAGCGTGCGAAATTAGTCCGTTATGAATAAAAAACCAGCACTTAGCACAAAAATAGCTAAAGCTGCTTGATTCACACAACTAGTCGCTATATATTAGCCTCCGTTGTTTAGCCACGCTAACAACTATTCAAATAAAAATACAACCGTAGCTCAGTTGGTTAGAGCACTACCTTGACATGGTAGGGGTCGGTGGTTCGAATCCACTCGGTTGTACCATGATTTAGGTATAACTAAAGGAAAGAGCACTACCACTCTTAATGGCCCCGTCCAAAGGTCGGTGGTTCGAATACACTCGGTTGTACCAATCTTGATTTTTATTTCAGTACGACCGTAGCTCAGTTGGTTAGAGCGCTACCTTGACATGGTAGAGGTCGGTGGTTCGAATCCACTCGGTCGTACCAATTCTATTTTTCCTTATTTAAAATATTCCGTAACTCAGTTGGTTAGCGCACTACCGCTCTCTATGGCCCGGTCCAAAGGTCAATAGTTCAAATCTACTCGGTTGTAGCATGATTTAGGTATAACTAAAGGAAAGAGCACTACCACACTTAATGGCCCGGTCCAAAGGTCGGTGGTTCGAATCCACTCGGTTGTACCATGATTTAGGTATAACTAAAGGAAAGAGCACTACCACTCTTAATGGCCCGGTCCAAAGGTCGGTGGTTCGAATCCACTCGGTTGTACCAATCTTGATTTTTATTTCAGTACGACCGTAGCTCAGTTGGTTAGAGCGCTACCTTGACATGGTAGAGGTCGGTGGTTCGAATCCACTCGGTCGTACCAATTCTATTTTTCCTTATTTAAAATATCCCGTAGCTCAGTTGATTAGAGCACTACCACTCTCTATGACCCGGTCCAAAGGTCAGTAGTTCAAATCTACTCAGTCGTACCAATTCTATTTTTTCTTATTTAAAATATCCTGTAGCTCAGTTTATTAGCGCATCCCTGCTCTCTGTGACCCACGTATAATTTAACAAGGCAAATAGAGGTATAAAAAAGCGAGCAACCTGCTCGCTTTTCTATACTTGGCTTTTTTCATCACCTATAAACTTACATTTAGCGACCAATTATCAGTGCGCCACCTTGGGCTAATAAGTTTAAGCTCAACTTACCACTGTTACTCACTTTTACTTTCTTGATACCAGCACTGCCATCTTTTTTATCAAACAACAGGGTGATTTTTTTGCCCGCTAACATAGGCAAATCGATATCTAATGTTTTGGCTTTATTTTCACCATTCACAGTTGCTACCCACCATGTTTGCTGATGACGCCTTGCGATAGTTGCATCTTGACCTGGCTGGCCAGCGATATAACGTGTTTCATCCCATACCGTTGGCATCGCCTTTAAAGTATCAATAACAAATTGAGGTTGTTCTGCAAGGTTATTTGGCGTCAGGCCAAAATGTTGCACAGGTGATTGATAAAGCACACCTGTTGCCAGTTCAAATGTATCTGTGGTTTTACGAATAGTGCCGACTGTTTGATCTTGAGATAAGCGTTTGTTTAAAAACACTGGGGCAAAATCCATAGCGCCAATAGCATTACGGGTGAACGGTAAAATTGTCGCGTTATAGGCATGTAAATCTAACGAATTTTGATGAAAAACAAGGTTTTCCGAAGCAAGTACAGCTTCAGACGTAACATAATTTGGATACATTCTTTCCCAACCACGCGGAATGGTACTGCCGTGAAAAGTGATCACCAAACCATATTGATTTGCATCAGTTAGAATATCTTCATAGAGTTTAATGGTTTCTTGTTTATCACCACCAAAAAAATCAACTTTAAGGCCTTTAACGCCAATGCCTTGCAGCCAAGCCATTTCATTTCTTCGTATAGGCGCGGTATTCATTCTATTCTTTGGTGTTTGTGGTGCATCATTCCACCAGCCATTTGAGTTGTACCACAATATAACATCAACGCCTTTACTATTGGCGTATTCGACTAATTTAGCCATTCTGTCACGACCAATGTTTTGATCCCAACCACTATCGATTAATACATATTCAAAATTTAGAGATGCAGCGAGATCTATAAATTTTACTTGGTCGTCATAATTAATACTTGGATCTTGCCATACGATCCAGCTCCATGTTGAGCGCCCCATAGTATATTCTTGATTTGCTTGATAAAGCGGTTTAACCAGATCAAATGCGACTGTTGACTCAACAATAGGTTTTAAACTGGTCCCTAAAGTAATAGTACGCCAAGGAGTCATTACAGGCATAGACATAGCTGCGTAGGTTGCTCCAATACCATTATTCTCACCGGCTTGAGGAAATGAAACCCGATAAATACCGTCTTTCGTGCCTTCGCTCAATTTTGAGCCTACATAATGGCTATCTACACCAGTTTCAGAAATTAAAAGCCAACCTTTATCGCTATTTTTAAATAAAGCAGGAAAGGTATACCCCACGCCATTCGCTGACGGTGTGCCAAGAGCTTCATTAAAGGTGTAAGGCTCTTCGTAACTTGGTTTTGTTTGCATCCAGCCTGTTTCAGGTAAGGCTTGCGGGCTAATAAATGTAGTTGCATCGTCGGGTAAATTAAAAGCACTATATTCAGATAGCACCTTGATTCGGGTATCTGTTTCAACACCCGTGACTTGGTAACGAAATGCAACATCGTGATCAGAAACATTAAACTGCACACCAAGCACTCTACCATCTTTGTTTTCAAACTGTACTTTTAAGGTGTTCGCGGTGTAGTTTATTTCACTCGCCTTTGCATTATGCAGCTTATAACTCTCTTGTATAGAAGCCGTTGTATGGCTCTTATATTTTAAACTTTGTGAAAGGTCGCCAAGGTTAGTATTTAAACCAAGCTGAGATGGTTCCAAAAATACTTGCTTGCCATAAGTTACACTATAAACAATTTGGTTTTGCTGTTCTTCAAGCTTGACTGTTAATTGTCCATCAGGACTTGTAAGACTAAGCGGTAGTTGTGCGTGAGCAAGCAAAGAGCTTACTAGCAGTGAAATATAGATACTTGATTTTATCATTATTGTTGTCCTTAAGCTGCAAAAAACCCGTCAAATAATATCATAATACAAATTGATTGTTTTGTTATTCTAGCCCATTTATGTGTGCAGTGATCGAAAAACGCACTAGCCTAGTAAATAATGTTACAGTTAATTGGTTGTATATTTACTACAAAAGACTAAGCTTTATTTAAATAACAAAAACTTAGACAATTTATGAAACTACTGACCGTGTTTTTATTATTTGCTTCATTTCAAGCCTTTGCAGGCCTAACGGCTGTCAGCTTTCAAAAAAATGGCGAAATAGCGACTGAAGAAGCTGTTCGTTTTAACGGTGGTTATGGTTATAACCTAGATGCAAATCATGTTTTAAAACTAGTAACCTTAGATTGGCCTCCCTATATTGATGAAAACCTATGTAACAAAGGGTGGTTATTCCAATTCACAGTGGGCTCCCTATTAGAGAAAGGCTATGGCGTACATATTAGTTTTTACCCTTGGGCACGTGCTGTTAGAGAGGCTGAATTAGGCCGAGCTGACATTCTCTTTCCGGAATACTTCATCGAAGACAATGTGGTATCTGATAATTTTCTCAACAAAACCCGCAACGATTTACTCGCTTTGAGTCATGCTATTCCTGGAGGTGATTTATCATTCGTTGCATTAAAAGGAAATCAAATTCCATTTAATGGTGATTTAAACTCAGTAAAAGACCTACCTATTGGTGTGGTCCGATCATATAAAAACACCAAAGAATTAGATGCCATGATTGATAATAAAGAGATCGATACAATCGTCGCAAATAATGAATACCAGTTAATCCACCTCTTACTAAGTAATCGAGTCAGCTTGATTGTGGCAGACCTTGAGGTACTAAAAGCAAGCATATATAAGTCTGAATTATCAATGAATGGTAAACAGCAAATGCTAGAATCACTCGTAGCGCTAGAACCTAAACTTGAATACAAACCACTGTATTATTCTGTCAGTAAATCAACACCACACTGGCAAAAGGTTTTAAAAGACTTAAATGATGAAATTGAGTTGATGCAAGCCAGCGGCAAGTTTGACGAGTTTATACAAGGTATGAAACAACAATGCTACGCAAACGATAAAGCGGCGTAAACGCCGCTTTATTTTGAAAGTATTGTGCTCTATTGCGGCACTCTAACCCACCCTTCCATAAGCACTCGAGCACTTCGACTCATACTTGCTTTTGTGACTTGCCAATTACCATCAACAAGTGTTGCAGCAGAACCCACTTTTAATGTGCCAGAAGGGTGACCAAAGTTTACCTCCTGACGCTCACCACCACCTGCAGCAAGGTTCACCAAGGTACCAGGAATGGCAGCAGCGGTACCTATAGCAACAGCAGCCGTGCCCATCATGGCATGGTGCAATTTACCCATCGACATAGCGCGTACCACTAAATCAATATCAGTATCACTGACAACTTTACCACTTGATGCATGATAGGTTTTTGCCGGTGCAACCCATGCTACTTTTGGTGTATGTTGGCGAGCTTTAGCTTCATCAAGATGAGAAATTAGCCCCATTTTCAACGCCCCGTAGGCGCGAATCGTTTCTAACTTTTCAAGTGCCGATGCATCAGCGTTTATTGCTTCTTGCAGCTCTGTACCATCATAGCCAACTTCACTGGCGTTGATGAATACAGTTGGGATACCCGCATTGATCATCGTCGCAGACAACATACCAATACCCGGAACTTCAAGTTCATCAACTAAATTACCTGTTGGAAATAATGCGCCTTCACCGTCTGCTGGGTCCATAAATTCAAGTTTTACTTCTGCAGCAGGAAATGTCACGCCATCAAGCTCAAAATCACCGGTTTCTTGCACTTCGCCATTGGTAATTGGCACATGTACTATTATGGTTTTACTTATATTGACTTGCCATACTTTAACTTCAACAATGCCATTTTCAGGAATTTTACTGGCATCTACAAGACCATTAGATACTGCAAAAGCCCCTACTGCTGAGGTTAAATTACCGCAGTTACCACTCCAATCAACGAACGCTCTATCGATAGCAACTTGACCAAATAAATAATCAACATCGTGGTTAGGTTTATCACTTTTCGATAAAATTACAGTTTTGCTCGTACTTGAGGTTGCACCACCCATACCGTCAGTTTGTTTTTGGTAAGGATCAGGGCTACCAATCACACGTAATAACAAGTTGTCGCGTGCTTCACCTGCCACTTGGGCAGGCTCAGGTAAATCAGTTAAGTTAAAGAACACCCCTTTACTGGTACCGCCACGCATATAGGTTGCTGGCACCTTTATTTGTGGTTTAAACGTCATAGTTTAGTGCTCCTCAGATTCTAAGAAATCCTGCGCGAAACGTTGCAGCACGCCCCCTGCTGAATAGATTGATACTTCTTCAGCGGTATCTAAACGACAAGTCATAGGTACTTCTTCAGTTTCACCGTTAGAACGTGTAATAACAAGTGTAAGCGTAGCTCCAGGTGTTGGCTCACCTTTCACGCTAAAGGTCTCACTACCATCAATACCTAATGTAGTTCGTGTCGTGCCGGCTTTAAATTCTAGCGGTAATACGCCCATACCAATCAGGTTAGTGCGGTGAATACGTTCAAAACCTTCGGCTGCAATAACTTGAACACCCGCAAGGCGTACACCTTTAGCTGCCCAGTCACGTGATGAGCCTTGGCCATAATCGGCACCTGCCACAATGATAAGCGGTTGTTTACGCTGCATGTAGGTTTCGATTGCTTCCCACATACGAGTCACTTTACCTTCTGGTTCAATGCGAGCGTATGAACCTTGCTTTACTTCACCATTCTCTTTAACCATTTCATTCAGTAACTTAGGGTTGGCGAATGTAGCGCGTTGCGCTGTTAAATGGTCGCCTCGGTGAGTAGCATACGAGTTAAAATCTTCTTCAGGAAGGCCCATTTTAGCTAGGTACTCACCAGCAGCACTTGACGCTAAAATCGCATTTGAAGGCGATAAGTGGTCAGTGGTGATGTTGTCGCCTAGTACGGCTAATGCACGCATATCAGTAAGAGAACGCTCACCTGCTAACGCCCCCTCCCAATATGGTGGTCGACGAATATAAGTACTTTGTGGACGCCATTGATAAAGCGGATCGTTGTCTTCGCCATAATCAACACTTAAGTCGAACATTGGCTCATAAACCTTTTTAAACTGCTCAGGTTTAACACTTTGTTTGATCACTGCATCAATTTCTTCATCGCTTGGCCATAAATCCATTAGGCGAATTTCGTTACCTTCCTGATCATGCCCTAATACATCTTTTTCGATATCAAAACGAATAGTACCAGCAATGGCATAAGCAACAACCAGTGGCGGTGAAGCTAAGAATGCTTGTTTTGCATATGGATGAATACGACCATCAAAATTACGGTTACCCGAAAGTACAGCTGTTGCGTATAAGTCACGGTCAATTACTTCTTGCTGAATTTTTGGATCTAGCGCACCGCTCATGCCGTTACACGTCGTACATGCAAAGGCAACAATACCAAAGCCAAGTTGCTCAAGCTCAGGTAACAAATTAGCTTCTTCTAGGTAAGATTTCACCGCTTTAGAGCCCGGTGCCAGTGATGTTTTAACCCATGGCTTACGGGTTAAACCTTTGGCGTTGGCATTACGTGCAAGTAAACCTGCAGCGATAACGTTGCGTGGGTTACTTGTATTTGTACAGCTTGTAATTGCTGCGATAATACACGCGCCATCAGGCATTAAGCCTTCTTCATTTTCAACAACACCAGTAATACCCGCTTTATCAAGTTCGCTGGTTGCAACACGGCGATGTGGATTAGATGGACCCGCAATATTTCGACCTACAGATGACAAATCAAAGGTTAATACACGCTCATATTCTGCCGTTTTTAGACTATCACTCCAAAGACCAGTTTCTTTTGCATAGATTTCGACTAGCTTAACTTGCTCTTCTTCACGGCCAGTCAAACGTAGGTAATCAAGCGTATTGTCATCGATGTAGAACATCGCAGCAGTTGCACCAAACTCTGGTGTCATATTTGAGATAGTTGCTCTATCACCCAGTGTCAGTGCCTCGGCACCTTCACCATAAAATTCAAGATAGGTCGAAACGACTTTTTCATTGCGTAAAAATTCGGTGATCGCTAATACAATATCGGTTGCAGTAATACCCGGTTTTGGTTTACCTGTCAGCTCAACCCCCACAATATCAGGTAAACGCATGTAAGATGCGCGGCCAAGCATCACGCTTTCAGCTTCAAGACCACCTACACCGACTGCAATAACACCTAGTGCATCCACCATTGGTGTATGGCTATCTGTACCAACCAGTGTATCTGGGAAAGCCACACCGTCACGTTTTTGGATCACAGGCGACATTTTCTCTAAATTAATTTGATGCATAATGCCGTTACCCGGCGGTATCACATCAATATTTTTAAATGCTGTTTTCGTCCAATTAATAAAGTGGAATCGGTCATCGTTCCGACGGTCTTCAATAGCACGATTTTTTTCGAAGGCATCTGGCTCAAAACCTGCGTGTTCAACAGCTAATGAATGATCAACAATTAACTGAGTTGGTACCACAGGATTTACTTTTGCAGGATCTCCCCCTTTTGCAGCAATCGCATCACGAAGGCCGGCTAAATCAACTAACGCAGTTTGACCTAAGATATCGTGACATACTACGCGTGCAGGAAACCATGGAAAGTCTAAATCACGTTTTCTTTCAATCAATTGCGAAAGTGCATCATTAAGCATTTCAGGTTCACAACGACGCACTAAGTTTTCGGCAAGGACACGTGATGTATAAGGAAGTGTGGCATAGCTGCCCGGTTTAATTGCATCAACAGCAGCTCGAGTATCAAAATAATCGACCCCAGTGCCTGCTAATGGTTTTCTAAAATTTGTATTCATGATGATTCTACTTGTACTTGGTGACGGTGAATAAAGGTGGGCTGATTATTTTTATTATTCTTACGCCCCTTCATAAAGGGGCAGCTAAGCTACCCCTATCACTGATTTAATTAACGATTAGCGCTCTGAAATTGGCGTATAGCTTCGCGCTTCTGGTCCCGTATAATCAGCACTTGGGCGAATAATACGGTTATTAGCACGTTGCTCTTTCACGTGTGCAGTCCAACCAGTTACACGACTCATCACGAAAATTGGCGTAAATAACTTAGTTGGAATACCCATGAAGTGATACGCAGATGCATGGAAGAAATCAGCATTACAGAATAATTTCTTTTCACGCCACATAACTTCTTCACAGCGAACAGAGACAGGATAGAGAACATCATCACCCACTTCGGCAGCCAGTTTTTCAGACCATTTTTTGATGATCACGTTACGTGGATCTGATTCACGGTAAATAGCGTGACCAAAGCCCATAATCTTGTCTTTACGTTCAAGCATACCCATTAGCGCCTCTTCAGCTTGATCTGCACTTGTAAAGCCTTCAATCATATCCATAGCCGCTTCGTTAGCACCACCATGTAATGGACCACGTAAGCTACCAATAGCCCCCGTTACACAAGAGTGAATATCTGACAATGTTGATGCACATACACGCGCAGTAAATGTCGATGCATTGAACTCATGCTCTGCGTATAGAATTAATGAGACATTCATTACTTGCTCAAATAATGCCGATGGCGCTTTATCGTGCAATAAATTTAAGAAATGTGCGCCTACCGAATCATCATCAGTCTCAGTTTCAATCCGAACGCCGTCATGGCTAAAGCGATACCAATAACAAATAATACTTGGGAATACGGCAACTAGGCGGTCAATAGCATCATTCGCCTCAGAGAAATCATGCTCCATTTCTAAATTACCCAGCATAGAACAACCGGTGCGCATTACATCCATTGGATGCGCGTCTTTAGGAATGTTCTCAAGCACTGTTTTTAGTGCATCTGGTAAACCACGTAGTGATTTTAGCTTTGCTTTATATTCTGTAAGCTCAGACTCTGTTGGTAATTCACCGCGCGACAGTAAAAAAGATACTTCTTCAAACTGTGCTTTCTCTGCTAATTCGCTAATATCATAACCACAATATGTTAAACCTGAACCTGATTTACCTACTGTACACAGTGCTGTTTCACCTGCTACTTGACCACGTAAACCTGCGCCGCCTAATGCTTTATCTACCATGAGTGTTCTCCTTATATGTTGTCGTTATGATTTTTTAGCTGAGAAAAGGTTATCTAGTGTGTTTTCATATGAGTGATAGTCTAAAAACTCATATAATTCAGCACGTGTTTGCATGTTGTCTAATTGGCTTTGTTGAGAGCCCTCGCTAAGAATAGACGAATACACATTAAGTGCAGCTTTGTTCATAGCTCTAAATGCACTTAGTGGATAAAGTACAATTTCAACACCCACTTCGCTTAATTGCTCAGCTGTATATAGCGGTGTCTGACCAAACTCAGTGATGTTCGCAAGAATTGGAACATTTAACGCTTTTGCAAATGCTTGGTAGTCGGCTAAATCATGCACAGCTTCTGCAAAGATTGCGTCGGCACCTGCTTCAACACATGCGGCAGCGCGGTCAATGGCTGCATTTAAACCTTCTTTTTGGAATGCATCAGTACGTGCCATGATGTAAAAATCGCTATCTGTTTTCGCATCTACCGCAGCTTTAATACGGTCAACCATTTCATCTTTTGACACGATTTCTTTATTAGGGCGATGACCACAACGTTTTTGTGCAACTTGGTCTTCAATATGGAAACCTGCAGCACCTGCCTTAGTCATTTCTTTCACTGTGCGTGCAATATTAAATGCACCACCCCAGCCTGTATCAGCATCAACTAGAAGTGGTAAGTCGGTAGCGCTGGTAATTCGACGAATATCTTCAAGTACATTATCTAAGCTAGTCATACCTAAATCTGGCATGCCGTATGATGCGTTAGCAACACCTGCACCTGAGAGGTAAAGTGCTTGGTGACCTGTTTTTTCTGCCATCATTGCGCAGTACGCATTGACAGTGCCAACCACTTGTAGTGGCTTATTGTTTGCGATTGCCTGTTTGAACTTTAATCCTGCTGACATTGGATAACTCCTATCTTTGAACGGTTTCAGCTCTTTGGCTGAATCTAATTTTTAAATCTAAATTATGACTGTTTAACGACTGCACTACGTTTTTTTTGCTGCTAGTAAGTCAAACTTAGTCTGAATATTTGCCTGAGACGCACTTATGTGGCGCTTCATAAGCATTTCTGCTAATTCCCCGTCATGGTTTTCAATAGCATTGATAATTGCCAAGTGTTCATCAAATGCTTTTGATACACGTGGCCCAACCATACCCATTTGTACACGGTACATACGAATTAACTGGTACAACTCATTACATAAAAGATGAATTAGGTGCGCGTTTTTAGAGCCTTTAATAATGCGATAATGAAAATCAAGGTCGCCCGCTTCTTGGTAGTATGATTCACCTTCTTTTACACGCTGTGTTTGTAAATGCTGGTTCAATAACTGCTTTAACCCCTGCACTTCTTCAGGTTCCATGTTGTCGGCAGCTAACCGACAAGCCAACCCTTCTAGGGCACTACGTACCTGATATACTTCGATTAAACGCTCAGCAGTCAGTGCTACAACACGACAACCGACATTCGCTTTACGCTCTACCAAATAACAGCTTTCTAAACGATTTAATGCCTCTCTTAAGGTGGCACGACTTACACCATAGCGTTTCGCTAATTCTGGCTCAGAAATTTTGCTACCCTGCTCAATGGTGCCTTGTACAATTTCACGACGCATGTCGACAAACACTTGGTCTGATGCAGTTGTGATCGTGATATCGTTGTAGTTATCGTTGGCTTTTTGCTCTGTCATAAATAAGTCTATCAAAGTACTAAATTAGGATTGTCGACAATTTGTAAGTTCACTATGCGCTCTAACATGAAAAGTGTCAACCTCGAGATCAGCAAAATAGACTAAAAAAACACCAAAATGTCGACATAAAATGATATTTGTCAAAAATAATGGCTATAAACAACATTTATATTGCCAATTTGTCGACACTTCAATATTAACCTGAACAAGCTAAAAATATCCCATGAAAGCGCTATAAATGGTATGATCTACCAATTATTACGTGACGTGAGAGCCATTTAGTGGACGCTAATACTTATATCCCTGACTCATTTATTGATGATGTTAAAAGCTACCTTCCTGAACATTTATCATTAGACGACTTTATTGCAGCCTGTCGACGCCCACTTAGACGATCTGTTCGCGTAAATACATTAAAAATGTCAGTCGCAGAATTTCAGCATCAATGTGCCAATAAAGGATGGGAGTTAACAGCGATCCCATGGTGCGAAGAAGGCTTCTGGCTAACACGTCCAAGTGACGAAGAAGCGGCCCTTGCAATCGGTAATACCGATTTACACTTAAGTGGCGCTATGTATGTGCAAGAAGCCAGCTCAATGCTGCCGCCGGTTGCACTGAGAGCCGAAGTTAAACAAAGCGATGCTGTACTTGATATGGCTTCAGCTCCGGGCTCGAAAACATCACAAATCGCCGCCATGATGAATAATAATGGCGTGTTAGTGGCCAATGAGTTGTCATCGTCACGCTTAAAGGTATTGGCAGCAACACTCAAACGTATGGGCGTAGGTAATTGTGCTTTATCACATTTTGACGGTGTGATATTCGGGGATTACATGTATGAGTGCTTCGACAGTATTTTGCTAGACGCCCCGTGTTCAGGTGAAGGCACGGTTCGTAAAGATGCAGACGCCCTAAAGAATTGGTCAATCGAGTCTAATATTGATATCGCTGCAGTACAAAAAGCCCTTATCAAAAGTGCCTTTTATGCCTTAAAACCTGGCGGCACATTAGTTTATTCGACCTGCACTTTAACACCACTTGAAAACCAACAAGTGTGCGAGTATCTATTAGCAGAATTTCCTGATTGCATCGAAGTACAATCGCTTGATTGCCTTTTTGATGGTGCAGAGAAAGCAACAACCAGCGAAGGTTATTTGCATGTTTGGCCGCAAACTTACGACAGTGAAGGTTTCTTCATCGCTAAATTTAAGAAAATAGCGTCAAGCGATAACCCAAATCAAAAAGTTAAAAAAGGCGCATTTCCGTTTGCTGAGTTTGATAAAAAGCAAAGCCAAGCGTTTATGCAAACAATTAAAAAACAGTTCGGTCTAAAATCACTACCAGGGAATTTAATGCAACGTGATAAAGAGCTTTGGTTATTCCCTGATCGCTTTAATGAACTGCAAGATAAAATTAAATACTCCCGATTAGGGATCCAGCTTGGTGTTATTCACAAAGGCGGAGTTCGCTTAGCTCATGAATTTGCCACTGTATTTGGACAAAAATGCGATAAAAACACCTTTGAGATGACACAAGCACAAGCAAACGATTACTTTAACGGTAAAGATATTCGACTCGAAAAACCAACCCAAGATAATGGTGAAGTGATCTTAATGTTATGTGGATGCCCTGTAGGCCTTGGCAAGTGGCAAAAGAATAAAATTAAAAACTCACTACCTCGTGATTTAGTCCAAAATGCTCAGTTGATAACTTGGGTATAAGTTGCGCATAATGACTGTATAAATAAGGTACTAATTTAGGTAAAAAGCCGTAACAGACTGATTTTAAACTAGTATAAAATTTGTACATTTACCGTGCAATTTCCTGCTGATTAACTACACTTAAAAGTACTTTCTACTTCTCCCTACTGAATTTAGAAGGTGTTTTTTTATAGTTAGCGCAGGCTCGCACGAGCCACCCCCTAAGCCCAGAACAATGCGGATTCGTTCTGGGCGTTTTTTATTCAAAAGTCGCATAGTAAAGCATCACCCTTTTTGATTTCATTGTAAAAACAATGATAAAGGATTGATTATGCTTAAACCCCTGTGCGTCGTACTACCACTTTTAATAAGCAGCCAAACTCTGGCAAAAAGCAATGACTACCTAGGCTTTGACTACCCTAATAAGGCTAAAAATGCCGTCAGTATCACTTTTGATGATGCAAGACATAGCCAAGTCGATACCGGTTTAGCGCTTTTAAACAAGTACCAAGTAAAAGCGACATTTTATGTATCTCCTTTTAACGTAAAAGAACGTGTTGAAAAGTGGCAAATGGCAGTTAAAACAGGTCACGAAATTGCTAATCATACGGCAAGCCATTTGTGTACGGGTAACTTTGAATGGCTTCGTGAACTCGGCGTATCACTTGAACAAGTTACATTAAAAGAAATGGAGCAAGATATCCTTAAAGGACAGGATTACATAAAAGCCACACTTAACGTGACACCAACCGCTTTTGCGTACCCTTGTGGAAATACTTTTGTTGGGCGTGGTGCCAATACAAGAAGCTATGTCCCATTAATAGCCAAGCATTTTAAAACCGGTAGAACTTGGCTTGATGAAACAGCGAATAATCCAAACTTTACTGACTTTTCGCAGTTAACTAGTTTACCCATTGATGGGCAAACATTCGCTGAGATCAAAAAAACCATAGAGCAACACCGAAGCAACAATAGCTGGATCATTCTTGCAGGCCACAATATAGGTAAGCGAGATCAGTACACCACCGACAGTAAAGTACTAGAGCAGCTTATTGTTTATCTACAAGACCCTAAAAATGGTTTTTGGTTAGATACGGTAAGTAATGTTGCCGACTATGTTGAGGCGAACCGCAAAGCATTCGATTAATTATCGTTTAAATCGAATTCAGTAATTTGGTTGTCAGCGTGGATCAGTTCATATTTAGCGAGTAAACCATCGTTGAGCTCAATTAAGCTGATAGCCGCATTACTGACCAAATACTTTTGCCCTTCTCCTATGGTTTGATGTTTATCAACTTCCATCTGCCAACGTTTAGTAAAAAAGTTAAGTGGGCTTTTCGGGGCATACAAAATTGAGTCTAGCTTATCGAGGATATTAATAAGCTTACGAGGAAATTCATTTTTAATGCCACTGGCAGTCAACTGCCAAATACGGTTTTTATGTTTACCAAAGCGTTTTTGCACTGAAAAGCAAAATGAGTAATGTACATCACCAGAGAGGATCAGGGTTTCCTTTGGTGTATCTTCACGGCGAAATGTATCGAGCAATTTTTTTGCCGATCCTTCGTGAGCCATCCAGTTTTCAACATCAACCAACAATGGCTGTCCGCAAAAATTAAAAATCGCTTGGATTGCTTCAATCGATTTAACACCGAATACCGGAGCTGGAGATACGATAATCACTTTATCGTGAGACAATAAGCTTTCTTCTAATTCAGTGAGCCTTTCCCAATCAAGTAAACCTGATGGCTCATTGAAATTTTGTTCATTACGCCATCGGTGCGTTCGGGTATCGAGTACTACAACTTTAGGAATGGTATTAAGCTCGTAATGCCAATGGTTAAAATTGAGTATTAGCTTATCAAAGTCTTTAAAATTCCAGCTCTGTTGCTGCAGGCTTTGTTTAAAACTGGGTAATAATGACAGCGAGTTATCACCTGCGTCATTACCAATCCCCTGCATTAACCAATAACTAATTAGGCCATTATTTACAATGCGACGGCTAGATGGGTGCTGATAAATAGCTTGCTCCCAACCCGCGGTTAAGTTCCAATCATCGGTGACATCATGATCGTCAAACATCATTAATGTCGACACATTGGCGAATAACCTTTCAACGCTTTGAAGACCCTTTGCAAAGCCAACCAGTGCGTCCTTTTCGAGTTTAAAAAGATTTGCGTATTTAGGGGCTAATGCTGGGCATTCAATTGATTCAAAATCAATTAGCTGCCAAGTAACAGCGCTGAAGTTTAATAAATAAAGCGCTATAAATTCTTGAAAATGAATTAAGTGGTTTTCAGCTTTTAAGCTTGAGAAGTGTGGCTCATCTTTTTTAAGCCAATAACCAACACCAAATTTACTCCGTTTCTGCCAAGGTACTTTGGGTAAGTGTAAATGGCGCTGGTAAAGTTGCTGCTCAAATCCTGCTGGTAAATCTAAATCAAGCGCTGGCTCTTGAAACACACCAAATAGGCTAATTACTTTTTCGATCGCGAGCAGCATTGGCCCGGCTACATCATCCGCATATATTTGGTCGCCAGATAACAATAATAGGTCAGCACCTGCATTAAGTGACTGGCGCTGATCATTTTGCCAATTATCTGCAGCAACAAGGCTGTCTTTTGCAGGGTGATGAGGGTTACGACACGAGCCATGCAGAATTCTATCGAGTCTATTTGGGATCACAAATGCAGGAGACTCTGCTCGTTCATAGCAGTAAGACGACAAATCAAGGCTTTTATCTTCATCATGTAACGAATAGTAGATCAGTGAATCAACTGCAAACTGGCCGCTGGCGGGCATTACATTGATAAAATTTAAGTGAAGATGGAGCCCTAATTGGATTGACTCTAAATTCGAGAATGTCTCAACACCGCTAAACTCTATTCGGTATTGGCAAGGCCTAGATGTAACAAATTGAAAGCACACTCGCCCTGCATCTGCTCGGCGTACCATTGGCCCCATTACTAACTGAGGTAAATTCGATACGCCGTACACTATTACGCCCTTTTAGCTTGATTGAACAACGAGTAAAAGTTGTTGGTTGTTGCTTCAGCTAATTCGTTAAAAGTAAGCCCTTTTAACTCGGCAATGTAGTAAGCGACATCTTCAACATAGGCTGGTTGATTTGTTTTACCACGATATGGCACAGGTGCTAAATACGGTGAGTCTGTTTCGATTAGTAAGCGATCTAGCGGAATTTGCTTTACAACGTCTTTTAACTCTACGGCATTTTTAAATGTAACAATGCCCGAAATCGAAATATAAAAGCCCATATCAATGGCTTTTTTGGCCATTTCCCAGTTTTCTGTAAAGCAATGCAATACACCACCACAGTTTTCCGCATTGTGAGCGCGCATTAAATTGATGGTGTCTTCTCTGGCATCACGAGTATGGATAATTAGTGGCTTATTAAGCTCATTAGCAACGTCAATATGACCAACAAAACTTTCTTGCTGAACAATATGTGTGTCTTTTGAGTAATAGTAATCAAGCCCAGTTTCACCAATTGCTACTACTTTGTCGTGACTAGCTAGGTCGATGAGCTTTTGTTTATCCAGTGCGTCTTTTTGATCAAGTGGATGAACACCACATGATGCAGAAACATCTGGATAGTTTTGTATTTTATCCAGCATACTTGGGAATTGATCTAAGGTCACACTGACACACAAGAAGTGTTCAACTTTCTTTGCGCGGGCGTTATCAAGTACTTGGTCTAAGTTTAGGTCGAGTTTATCGAAATCTAGGCGATCTAAATGGCAATGAGAATCTACAATCATGGTACTACTTTTATTACATGGTATAGGTCGGATTGCCTGAGTTTAACATAGTACCGAGTAGTTTTTCGATTTTAGCATTCAAATTGGTTTTATCATCGATAAAGTTAACACCGATACCTGGTGGGTTTGAGCTTTGTGCACCTTGTGGTGTTATCCAAGCAACTTTCCCCGTTACTACATCATCTTCTAGTGCATCTGGTAAGGTGACTTTTAGAGCTAATGAATGGCCCATTTCAAAACGCATATTAGTGCGAACAAATAAACCACCATTTTTTAAATAAGGCATGTAACAGCGATATAATTCTTCTAAGTCTTCAATATCTACTAATAATTCTTGCACGATACTTCCTAATTTTGGCTTTCCCGTAAAGTAAACGCTAGTTGCGAAATGGCTAGTTCCATATTCAAGCCAAGCACATGTGAGCTATTATAAAGAAACTCTGAGATTGCAGATTGTGCTTTCTGATAATTGAAAAAGTCCATTCCTAACACCAATTGCGTCTTGAGATGCTCTGTTAAAAACAACGCAAATACATTAACCAAGCTATGGTCTTTATTAAGGATGTCGACTAACGCACTGAAATTATGGCTGTCTTTTATCTCAGTTGCAAATTTAAAAAGTGAATCGATTGCCTCAAGTTGATTATCATTTTGCCACTGCTCAACAAGCAGTGGTTGCCTAGCGAATAATTCTAACCATGAATAATTAGGGATATTTAAAAGAGCTAACCATTGTGTTGTATATTCTGGGTTAACTTTTATTTCATGAACTGCACAGCGACTTAAAATAGTTGCTGGTAATAATGCCGTTTGCTCACACGTTAATAATAAATAGCGGCGTAGACTAGGCTCTTCAAGAGTTTTTAATAAGGCGTTAGCCGCTGCAGTGGTCATTTTGTGACATTGTTCAAGTACCACAACTTTATTACCGTTTTGAGCGGCTGAATGATTGATAAAGTCACTTATTAAACGAATTTCATCAACCCCTATCGTCTGCCCTTCTACTTTAACAACACGTTTATCTGGATGGGTACCCGCTTGATTCAGTTGACAACTTTTGCAATTACCACAGGCTTTTAAGTTTACAGGTGACGCACATAGTAAGCCATCGGCAAGCGAATCGACTAAACGTTGTTTGCCTACACCTTTATCACCATTAAATAATTGTGCATGATGAAAGCGTTGCTGTGCAAAGCTTTGCGCTAGCTGCTTATAAAGGCCTTCAAGCCATGGCAAATGCATATTAGCTTAAACCTGCAAAAAAGTTATCAAGCACCTTTGTAATTGCCGCATGCACTTCAGGCATTGTTTGGTTTGCATCCACTGTTTTGATACTGCTATCAGTTTTAGCTATTTCAAGGTAGCGTGCGCGAGTGCGCTCAAAAAAGCCTAATGCTTCTTGTTCGATACGATCAAGTTCACCACGGCCTTTTGCACGAGCAAGCCCAACTGCAGGGTCAATGTCTAAATAAATGGTTAAATCAGGCTTTAAACCATTTAGCACCATATCAGCTAAAAAAGAGAGTTTAGTTTGTTCAATACCACGACCACCCCCTTGATATGCTTGTGATGAAAGATCATGGCGATCACCTAACACCCAAGTGCCCTTTTCAAGTGCCGGATTAATAACATTAGCAACTAATTGCGAGCGTGCTGCATACATGATTAACAGCTCTGTTTCGCCTGTAACCGTTTCTTGGTGAGCCTGTTTTACGATATTACGCAGCTCTTCAGCCATAGCTGTACCGCCAGGCTCACGCACATTAATAAAATCGACTTGCTTGTTTTCTAAATAAGCTTGGCATACGGCAATGGCCGTTGATTTTCCGGCCCCTTCAAGGCCTTCAATCACAATAAATTTTGCTGTCATATGACTCAATTCTGGTTGTTAGTTTAATTGGTACTGCTTTACCGCACGATTATGTTCTTGCAATGTTTTCGAAAATTGATGGCTGCCATCCCCTTTCGCAACAAAATATATAAATTCAGACTGTGGTGGATTAACCGCTGCAAGCAACGCCGCTTTCGAAGGCATAGCAATCGGTGTTGGCGGCAAGCCTTTTATTTTATAAGTGTTATACGGTGTATACGTCGTTAAATCTTTGCGTTTGATATCGCCATCAAAATCAGCACCAATGCCATAGATAACAGTGGGATCTGTTTGTAAGCGCATATTTGTTTTTAAACGATTGGTAAAAACTGCAGAAATTAATGGCCGTTCACTGGCTAAACCGGTTTCTTTTTCAATTATAGAAGCAAGTATTAGAGCTTCATAAGGTGAGCTTAACACTAAATCTGATGCTCTATTTTGCCACGCAGATTCTAGTTCCTGCTGCATTTTACTATAAGCACGTTTTAATAAGCCGCTGGCACTATCTCCACTGTGGTAGTGATAGGTATCAGGGAACAACCAGCCTTCTAAATTTTTTTGCGTGTTACTTATCTGCGTCGCTAAATTTTTTGTATCTAAGTCATGTGTTAAATGCACTTGCTTTTGGATATTGGCAATGACGTCACGAAGAGGCTGTCCTTCAATAATTGTGAAGCTAAAGCTTACTTGTGCACCTTGATTAATGCGGCGGATATTATCAATCACAGCGCTTGTATCAAGTTCATAAAGACCCGCTTTTAGATCAGTAAGCGTAGGATCTAATTTAGCGAGCACCTGAAATTTAAAGCAGCTATCAACCCACTGTTTTGCTTGCCATGCTTGGCAAAGTTGATTGAACCCAGTACCACGTTCTACTTTAAATAAAGTACTGTTTTCAACCTTTAACGGCATTTTCATTGCTGATTGAAGCTGTTGATAGCCAATACCACAGCATAGCAATGCTAATAACAGCACGCTAACAATGACTTTTATCACACATTCTCCTTGGCAAACTGCGCCGTTAATAGCGCTTTACTGCGTTCAATATCAAATTCTGTATCAGTAATCCGTGCAACGGGAACCACGCCCATTAAACTATTACACATAAATACGGCATCCATAGCTAAAAGCTCATCTAGTTGGATTGCTTTAAATTCAATGGCTAACTTATCACATAAAGCGCTGAGATAAACCCCAGTGATACCGCAGCGGTTTAACTTAGGTGACATAACTTGACCGTCTTTAATGGCAAAAATATTTGCAGCCGAGCACTCAATCACATTGTTATCATAATCAAGTACAACAACGTCATCACACTCAAGGGGGTTCATTTGTCTTTTGATAAGTACTTGCTCTAAACGGTTCAATGTTTTTAAGCCTGCAAGTAAAGGTTGATGTGCAAGTTTAACGTTGCTAACTGCTAGGCTTACGCCCTGCTGCTGCCAACTTTTATAGTGTGAAACTGCAGGCATTACACTGATCAGCACTTGGATACTTGGTGTATCTGGTAAGCCATAACCACGCCCACCTGCACCTCGGGTGATAACTACTTTTAAAATACCCGCTTGCGTTTCACTGATTACGTGGTTAACCCTACGCTCGATTGCAGGTAAATCTAACTCGGGGAAAAATAGCCTTTGCGCGCATTCTTCTAATCGTGCTTTGTGTAAGTCCCAGTGCTCAACGACAGAATTCACCACAGAGGCTGTGGTAAAAAAGCCGTCACCATAATTTAAGCCACGATCTTGCGTGCTTATACTGGTATCTGGTGTGGTTATTTTTATTGTTTGTTTTAATTTATTCATACAAAAAAGCCCAGTTAAACAACTGGGCTCTTCTTTTTAGTCCGTTGTTAAAAAGAATTATACCTTTTTAAACAGCAACGAGCCATTAGTACCACCAAAACCAAATGAATTACATAGAGCGTAATCCAATTTAGCGTCACGTGCAGTGTGCGGTACATAGTCTAAATCACAGCCTTCATCTGGGTTATCAAGGTTGATTGTAGGGCTTACTTTCTGATCAACAAGTGACAAGATAGTAATGATCGACTCTACAGAGCCTGCAGCACCTAACAAGTGACCCATCATTGATTTCGATGAACTTACCATCACATCTTTCGCCGCATCACCAAAAATAGTTTTAACGGCCGATGTTTCTGCCTTATCGCCTGCATTAGTCGATGTTCCGTGAGCATTAATGTAGCCAACTTGGTCTGCATTAACTTGTGCATCGTTTAGGGCATTTTCCATCGCCAGTGCTGCGCCTGCACCGTCTTCAGGTGGAGATGTCATGTGATATGCATCACCACTCATACCAAAACCAACGAGCTCAGCGTAGATTTTCGCGCCACGTGCTTTAGCATGCTCATATTCTTCCAGTACGATAACACCTGCACCATCAGCAAGAACAAAACCGTCACGGTCTTTATCCCAAGGGCGTGATGCTGCTTGTGGATCATCGTTACGGGTTGATAATGCACGTGCTGCATTAAAGCCACCCATACCAATTGGTGTCGATGCTTTTTCAGCACCACCGGCTACCATTGCATCTGCATCGCCGTATGCAATCATACGCGCAGCATGACCAATGTTATGTAGACCTGTAGTACAGGCTGTAACGATTGAAATATTTGGACCACGTAAGCCGTGCATAATCGATAAATGACCAGAGATCATATTGATAATGGTCGAAGGCACATAGAACGGAGAAAGCTTACGCGGACCGCTATTTAATAGTTTAATGTGGTTTTCTTCAATTAAAGTTAAACCACCGATGCCAGAACCCACTGCTACACCAACACGGGTGGCGTTTTCTTCAGTGATCTCTAGACCAGAATCTTGTAGTGCTTGTACACCCGCTGCAATGCCATATTGGATAAACAAATCCATTTTCTTTGCATCTTTCGGTGACATGTATGCTGATGCATCAAAGTCATTCAGCAAACCTGCGAATTTGGTGCCGAAACTTGAGGTATCGAAATGCGTGATAGTTTGAATACCACTTTTACCGTTTAACAAACCTTGCCAAGTAGATTCAACATCATTACCTAGCGGTGTCAACATTCCTAAGCCAGTTACGACGACTCGACGTTTAGCCACGGGTTGCCTCCAATAAGGAAATTATTTTAGGTGGGGTGTATACCAAATTTATTAGTATCATTCTTCAGATAGACTAAGGGCAGCTTAATGCTGCCCTTAAAATCAAAATGCGTAAAATTACTCAGCGTGAGCTGTAACGTAATCGATTGCAGCTTGAACTGTAGTGATCTTTTCAGCTTCTTCGTCTGGGATCTCAGTGTCGAATTCTTCTTCAAGAGCCATTACTAGTTCTACTGTGTCAAGTGAATCAGCACCTAGGTCATCAACGAAAGAAGCTTCATGTTTTACTTCTTCTTCTTTAACACCTAGTTGCTCAATGATAATTTTCTTTACGCGTTCTTGGATGTCGCTCATTCTTCTTTCCTTTATTAAAAACGCCAATGCGTTATTTTCAGATTGCGGCGTAGTTTACGCCGCATAATTCTGTGATTCAAGGATTTGCTGATAATTACTTATCTGGTCAAACCTCTCGAATAGTATTTGTTCATTTATCGCTTATTTTCATAGCGAATTCAAGTATGTTTAAAGCAAGATCACAAAAAATTCAACAATTTTCGATAATCTTTCGTTAGCAAATTTCTGCCAACTTTCATTAGACCATGTACATCGCGCCATTTACGTGCAATGTTTCGCCTGAAACATACGCAGCAGCGTCAGATGCTAAATAACATACCGCAGCAGCAATTTCATCAGGTTGACCTAAACGTCCTGCTGGTACATTTGCAAGCGTAGCCGCTTTTTGGTCTTCAGTCAGCTCATCTGTCATATCTGTTTGGATAAAACCAGGTGCAACAACGTTTACAGTGATGCCACGTGATGCAACTTCGCGTGCTAATGACTTAGTAAAACCAATTACACCCGCTTTCGCTGCAGCATAGTTAGCTTGCCCCGCATTACCCATAGTGCCCACTACAGAACCGATATTAATGATACGGCCATTTTTCTTTTTCATCATAGGGCGTAAAACAGCCTTAGATAAACGGAAAATTGAGCTTAGGTTAGTGTCGATGATGTCATCCCACTCACCGTCTTTCATACGCATTAATAAGTTATCGCGAGTGATACCTGCATTGTTAACTAATACATCGATATCACCTAAATCAGCCTTGATCGCAGCAAGTGTCGCCTCAATCGATTCAGGATCTGTAACGTTAAGAGCATAACCTTTACCGTTGTCACCTAGGTATTCACTGATTTTAGCAGCACCTGATTCACTTGTTGCTGTACCCGCTACTTTTGCACCTTGTGCAACTAGCGTGTTTGCAATCGCTTTACCAATACCACGGCTTGCACCAGTGATTAGGACAACCTTGCCCTCAAGAGAAAATAAATTTGTCATTCTATTCCTACTTATTTCGCTTCATCAATAGCAGCTTGCGTATTAACCGCAGCACATACCATTGCTTTATCAATTCGTTTTGCAAGACCCGTTAGTACTTTACCAGGGCCAAACTCATAGCTTTGTGTGATACCTTGCGCAACTAATGCTTGTACTGTTTCAGTCCAGCGAACTGGGCTGTATAGTTGACGTACTAATGCATCTTTAATTGCTTCACTTGATTGCTCTGCTTTTACATCAACGTTGTTGATTACATCACACTTAGGTGTATTAAATGTTAAAGCAGCTAAATCAGCAGCTAATTTCTCAGCAGCTGGTTTCATTAGTTCACAGTGAGAAGGTACGCTTACTGCAAGTGGTAAAGCACGTTTAGCACCTGCTTCTTTACATGCTTCTGATGCACGCTCAACTGCCGCTTTATGGCCGGCAATAACAACCTGGCCTGGTGAGTTGTAGTTTACTGGTGAAACAACTTCGCCATTTGCTGATGCTTCACACGCTGCTTTAATTTCGTCGTCACCTAAGCCGATGATTGCAGCCATAGAACCAACACCCGCAGGTACTGCTTCTTGCATGTATAAACCACGATTTTCAACTAGTTTAACGGCTTCGCTTAAGCTTACAACGCCAGCACAAACTAATGCTGAATACTCACCTAAACTGTGACCGGCCATCACAACATCGGCTTCAGGGTTTGCGTCTAACCATTGACGGTAAATAGCTACACTAGCAGTTAAAAGTGCTGGTTGTGTACGATGGGTTTGATTTAATTCTTCTTCTGGACCATTTAGTACAAGTGCAGCTAGATCATAGCCAAGAGCTTCAGATGCTTCAGCGAATGTTGCTTTAGCAATCTGTGAATCAGCTAATAGTTCAGATAACATGCCCACAGTTTGTGAGCCTTGACCTGGAAATACGAGTGCAATTTTATGTGCCATACTTTGCTCTTATAATTAAACAAAAAAATATTCTGTAGCAGGCAGCATAACAAGTTTTAGATATGCTGCACTACTTTGTTGTTGGATGTGTTTGCTCAAAAATCGCAGCGATTTTTTCAGGGAGTTGGCGTTCGACTTCCCGCGCGGCTTCATCAATAGCTGCATGAAACGCCTTCGGTGAGGCATTGCCATGGCTTTTAACAACAATACCGCGCAATCCTACCAGACTTGCGCCGTTATACTGGTCGGGGTTCACCCGCTTGTAGAGTTTTTTTATCACCGGACGTAATAAAAACGCTAAACTTTTGTATAAGAAATGTTTGTGTAAGGCTTTGGTGAGTTTGTGCATGATCAGCTTGGCAATACCTTCACAGGTTTTTAATGCCACATTACCTACAAATCCTTCGCACACAATAACATCGGCTTTTCCGCTGAAAATATCACTACCTTCACTGTAACCAGTGTAGTTGAGATATTCACACTGCTGCATTAACTGTGCAGCTTGTTTTATTCCTTCATGCCCTTTGATGTCTTCAGAGCCAATATTCAATAAACTAACTCTTGGGTTATCACAGCCAAGAGCCTGCCCTGCTACCACAGAACCCATAATGCCAAATTGATAAAGAGTTTGTGCATCACAATGCACATTAGCACCTAAATCAAGTAAATAGACTGGGTTTTTACGTTCGGTTGGAACGGCAGAGATTAATGCAGGACGTTTTACGCCTGGAAGCATCTTTAATACGTAATGCGCCATAAAAAATAACGCGCCTGTATTTCCAGAACTTACACACGCTTGCGCTTCACCCGACTTGACTAAATCGAGGGCAACTCGCATTGATGAATCTTTTTTAGAACGAACCGCTGAAGCAGGTTCACACGCATTTGTCACGACTTCGCTACAATGACGAATAATTAAACGAGGGTGCGAAACAGAATCGAGTGCTTCGAGTTCTTTTAGAATAACTTGCTGATTACCACATAAGATGAGTCTTAAGTTGGTATTAGCATTTACCGCTTGCACGGCAGCGGGGATAGATGAACGGGGGCCGTAATCGCCCCCCATCATATCTAACGCTATGGTTAGATTGGTCAGCATATAGCAATCTCTTAGTTAGAAATTACTTTAACGCCTTTGTAGTAACCGTCAGCAGTTACGTGGTGACGACGGTGAGTCTCACCAGAAACTTGATCTACAGTTAAAGTTGGACCACTGATCGCATCGTGTGAACGGCGCATGCCGCGTCTTGCACGAGACTTTTTGCTTTTTTGTACAGCCATTAGTCTTCTCCTAAGAATCTTTCTTAAGTTGTTTCAAAATATCAAATGGATTTGGTTTGTCATCTTTTGCTGCTAATTTACCAAAGCTAGTAGGCTCTGATGAATAACTGCACGAAGCTTCGTTGTGTGTAGGCACTATTGGAATCGCTAAAATCAATTCGTCTTCGATTAACTCAAATACGTTGATTTCACCGTTTTCGTCCAGTTCTACTTCATCGTAGCCTTCAGGAAGATGATCTGACTCTGCATCCAAACCAACTGGCGAATACACAAAGTCTTGATCCAAATCCAACCCTAATTCACCATTACAGCGTTGACAAGTTACAGTTACATGTGTTGATAAGTTTCCACTTATTACCACTAAACCTTGCTCATCAATTTTGCAATGAATCTTTACCGCTATTTCACCTACTTCTTCCTGCACAACTTGCTCTAAACGAGAAAGTTTTTCAAGCGGGACAATACCGTCATACGTTAAACGATGTTGAGCTGCTTTGCTGGGATGAAGAGTGATGGGAATTTTCACCTTTTGCATAGGGGCTGCATCATATAGATAGTTAGTAAGTTAGTCAAAGTAAAAAACCAATTTTGATAGGTTTTTAACGATCTTCTGCTTTGTTTTCGGATTCATTGTGGCTTATCCTTGGCAAAATACAATTTTTATCCAGAATTTATTATGAAACCAACACTTATATTAGCGTCCAGCTCACCTTTTAGACAGCAATTATTAACTAAGTTTAACTTACCTTTTCAAAGTTTTTCACCAGATATAGATGAATCCCCTATTGCAGCTGAAACGCCAGAACAATTAGTTGCACGTTTAAGCGAGCAAAAAGCCCGAGTTGCCAAACAACATTTTAGTGAAGGTTTGGTGATCGGCTCTGATCAAGTTGCGGTATTCAACGATACAATTTTAGGTAAACCTCATACTAAAGAGAATGCCGTTAAGCAGCTATCATCGTTCAGTGGCCACACAGTGACCTTTTTAACGGGTTTAAGTGTATATGACATACAAAGCGATAAAGCAATTACCACTGTGGTGCCATTTGATGTGACATTTAAAACACTCACACTTGAGCAGATCAATGCTTATTGCGATGCAGAGCAGCCATACAACTGCGCAGGCAGCTTTAAAAGTGAAGGGTTAGGCATCTGTTTATTTGAAAAGCTCAGTGGCGATGACCCTAATACATTGATAGGTCTGCCACTGATCACATTAACTAAAGTGCTGGCTGAGTTTGGTGTTGATATATTGATGCTTCAAGGGAAGTAGTTAAAACTTGCAATAGCTGTTGATATGAATCAACAACACATAACGGCGTGTGTTGTAGTAACTGCGCCGGGCTATGAGCACCAAAACTCACACCAATACAAGCAATACCTGCGGCATTAGCCATTGCCATATCGAGTTGGCTATCGCCAACCATCACAGCATCACGTTTAGCTATGCCCTGCTCTTGTAAAATTTGCTCAAGCATATCCGGTGATGGCTTAGACTTAGCATCATCTGAGCATTTTACAGTGGCAAAGTACTTACCAAGGCCTGACTCGTTAAGTAGTCTATCGATGCCTTCACGACCTTTACCGGTAGCCACTGCCAATTGCATACCTGCGTCGCTTAGCTGCTTTAGTACAGTTTCTACATCAGCAAATAAAGGCGTGGGTGTGACATCTAACTCACGATACTGCGCTTTGTAGGCTGCAACCAGTTCATCGTTTAAATGTAAATGGGCAGGAAAAAGCGCCTCAGTAGCCTTTGCTAGCGATAAACCAATCACATCTTTTGCTTGCTGAACTGTTGGTACAGCAATACCGAGCTGTCTTGCTGTATTTTGCAAACAAGTAACGATTTTTGGCACAGAGTCCATCACTGTGCCGTCCCAATCGAAAATAACCAGCTTAAACTTGTTCATTATCTGCACGTAGCTTTTTAATGCAGTTTTTAAGTGCATTATCTAGTGGTGCCTCAACATGCATGGTTGTTTCGTTTTTAGGATGCATAAAACGTAAATCATGAGCATGTAAAAACAAACGATTTAAACCAGTTAGCTTGTTCACGTATTGATCAAACTCTGCAACGCCGTATTTATCATCACAAGCAATCGGGTGACCTTTACATTGTGTATGCACACGAATTTGGTGAGTACGCCCTGTTACCGGCGACGCTTGCACTAGTGAGCACTCAGCATATCGCTCAAGCACACGAAAACGTGTATGTGATGGTTTACCTTCATTATTATCAACGCGTACAACACGCTCACCTGACTTCAACGTGTTTTTACGAAGTCCTTCGGTAACATTTTTTGTTTTAGAGTCCCATTGGCCATCGACTAACGCCCAATAGTTCTTTTCCATGGTTTTTTCACGTAACTGCTTATGCAAATCAGTCAACACAGAACGACGCTTTGATATTAGCAAGCAACCTGATGTGTCACGGTCTAAACGGTGAACAAGCTCTAAGCTACGCTCCTCAGGACGAAGTACACGAAGTGCTTCAATTAATCCATAACTTAAGCCACTGCCGCCATGCACAGCCATGCCCGAAGGCTTGTTGATCACCATTAAATACTTGTCTTCAAACAAAATGGCGTCTTCAAGCTGTTTTACCTTATCGAGTTTCTTTGGCACAAACTCTTCTTTTTCAGCCACTTTAATAGGTGGAATACGAACTACATCATTTAGTTGTAGTTTGTAGACAGGTTTTATGCGTTTTTTATTTACTCGCACTTCGCCCTTACGAAGGATTTTATAAACTGCACTTTTAGGCACACCTTTTAGGTGAGTAATAAGAAAGTTATCAATACGTTGACCGAGATGGTCTTCACCTATGGTAACAAACGAAACTTGTAAGCCGGTTTTTTCTGACATTGCCTAATCACTGATTTAAGTAAATAATTTAGTTGCTAACGCGACGGTAATAGTGGGATAATCACCGTCGCGAACATAAAGTTTGCAAGTAACAACGGTGCTTTTATCACATTAATACATTCGTGAAGCATATTCTGGGTTGCCGATCATACAGATCCGCGCTAAGTTTTCCAAAGCTTTTATAATTACCCAGCCAACACGAGCGTTCAATTATCGGCGATGCGCGTAATATATTGCCTGAATAATTTGAGCACGAATGTTGATTAATGAACATAAAAAGCAATTGAACAAGATAAATTGACTGATAGTGACGACGTAGCAACGTCATTCAGATACAGCTGTTGTAGCAAGACATTGAATAAAAATTTGAACATGGTCGACTTCGGGACAGAACTCGTAAATTAAAACCGCAGAATTGGCGGCAGTTTTGACACCAAAAAGAATTTAATAACGTGACAACATGTTATTGTCAGCCACACTTAGTGATGCTCAATGTAAGCAAGCAACCTCAGGTTTTGACTTTAACCAGTCGTGAGACTGCACAAAAACAACCGTCAGAAACCACTGAACAGACGAGTTTATATCGTCATGTCAGCGACAGAATTAGTAGAGTAACAATATGAAACGTATGCTAATCAATGCGACGCAGCAAGAAGAAATGCGCGTTGCACTGGTTGATGGCCAGCGCCTGTATGATTTAGACATAGAGAGCCCAGGTCACGAACAAAAAAAAGCAAATATTTACAAGGGTAAAATTACCCGTATCGAACCGTCACTAGAAGCAGCCTTTGTTGATTATGGTGCTGAAAGACACGGTTTCCTTCCTCTTAAAGAAATAGCTCGCACCTACTTCCCACAAGGCTATACATTCCAAGGTCGTCCAAATATCCGTGACGTGATCAAAGAAGGCCAAGAAGTAATCGTGCAAGTTGATAAAGAAGAACGTGGCCAAAAAGGCGCAGCGTTAACTACTTTTATCAGTGTTGCAGGTAGCTATTTAGTACTTATGCCTAACAACCCTCGTGCGGGTGGTATTTCCCGCCGTATTGAAGGTGACGAGCGTACTGAACTTAAAGAAGCACTAAGCCGTTTAGAATTACCTAAAGGCATGGGCTTAATTGTTCGTACTGCAGGTGTTGGTAAATCATTTGAAGAACTGGATTACGACTTAAAAGCACTATTAGTGCATTGGCAAGCAATTCAGCAAGCAGCTGATAGCGGCCCTGCTCCGTTCCTAATTCACCAAGAAAGTAACGTAATTTTCCGCGCAATCCGTGACTATTTACGTCGTGATATTGGTGAAATTTTAATTGATAAAGCACGTGTATTTGAAGAAGCGAAAGCGCATATTGAGCGTTTCCGTCCAGATTTCATGAGCCGTGTTAAGCTTTATCAGGGCGATGTACCACTATTCACTCACTACCAAATTGAAAGCCAAATTGAGTCTGCTTTCCAACGTGAAGTTCGCTTACCATCAGGTGGTTCAATTGTAATCGACCCAACTGAAGCGCTAACGTCTATCGATATCAACTCATCAAAAGCCACTAAAGGCGGTGATATTGAAGAAACAGCACTTAATACCAACTTAGAAGCTGCAGACGAAATTGCCCGTCAATTACGTTTACGTGACTTAGGTGGCCTTATTGTTATCGACTTTATCGATATGACACCACCACGCCATCAACGTGAAGTTGAAAACCGTTTAAAAGACGCTGCTCGCCCTGACCGTGCCCGTGTACAGATTGGGAAGATCTCACGCTTTGGCCTGCTTGAAATGTCGCGTCAACGTCTGCGCCCTTCATTAGGTGAAGCAAGCCAAGGCCCATGTCCTCGTTGTAATGGTCAAGGTACGATTCGTTCTAACGAGTCAATTGCATTGTCTATCCTTCGTTTAATCGAAGAAGAAGCAATCAAAGACAACACATCTCAAGTAAATGCACAAGTGCCTGTTGCTGTTGCCGCTTACCTATTAAACGAAAAACGTCGTAGTGTTCAGCGCATCGAAAAGCGTCATAACGTTGATGTTGTGATCATTCCTAATCAACACATGGAAACACCTCATTACGAAGTAGTTCGCTTACGTAAAGACGAAACAATCGAAACAGTAAGCTACGAGCAAGTTGTTGCTCCTGAGCCAGAAGCATTTGAAATGGCTAAAGCGCCTTCAGCACCAGTTCGTGAAGAGCCGGTTCTAAAAGGTGTAGTAATGCCTACAACACCTGCTCCTCAAGCTGCGCCTAAAGTTGAACAAGCCACTCCTGCGGCTAAAAAGTCTGAAGGTGGTTTATTTGCTGCAATTGGTAAATTCTTCAAATCATTATTCAGTAATGCCGAAGAGGAAGCTGAAAAAGAGCAAGAAGAGAAAAAGGCAGCACAAAGACGTAGCAATAATCGTCGCAACAACGACAACCGTCGCCGTAGCAACAATCAACGTCGTCGTAATTCGCGCAATAAGCGTCCTGATGATGCACAAGCTAAAGAAGAAAACACAAACACTTCTAATAAGCCTGAGCAAAAAGAAGGTAACGAGAATCGCAACAAACGTCGTCGTAATTCTAACAACAGAAAACGTAATGAAAAACGTAATGATGATGTAGAGCAAACGACAAAAGATACTGCACAAGAAACGCAAGCTGAGCAACCAAAGGAAACTAAACCTAAGGTTCGTCGTCAACGTCGTAACTTACGCAAGAAAGTTCGCGTACAAGATGAAAATGCAGATGATGCGAATACAGTAAAAACAACTGAAACAGTTGAGCAAACTGCAAAAGCTGAAAAGCCAGCTAAGCCTGCAAAAGAAACAGTAGCTGTTGAGACTGAACAAGCAGAACAATCAGTTTCTGAAAAGAAAGTTCAAGCTAAACCAGTTAAAACAGAAGCTGAACCTAAACAAACAGAGCAAATTGAATCTGTTGAAGCATCAACAGACGAAGAGCAAGCGCAACCTCGCACTCGTTCTCGTCGTTCACCACGTCACTTACGTGCTGCTGGTCAACGTCGTCGTCGCCCTGAGCAAGACGAGAAGTCGAGTGATGACAAAACTGATGCTCCTGCATTCATTCCGGTTGCTGATCAAGCTGCTGCTGAATATGAAGCTGAGCTAAAAGCTAAACAAGCTCAAGCTGGAGAGCCAGTAAAAGCTGAAGAACCAGTAAAAGCTGAAGAACCAGTAAAAGCTGAAGAACCAGTAAAAGCTGAAGAACCAGCAAAAGCTGAAGAACCAGTAAAAGCTGAAGAACCAGTAAAAGCTGAAGAACCAGTACAAGCTGAAGAACCAATACAAGCTGAAGAGCCAGTAAAAGCTGAAGAGCCAGTACAAGCTGAAGAGCCAGTACAAGCTGAAGAGCCAGTACAAGCTGAAGAGCCAGTACAAGCTGAAGAGCCAGTACAAGCTGAAGAGCCAGTAAAAGCTCAAGAGCCAGTACAAGCTCAAGAGCCAGTACAAACTGAAGAGCCAGTACAAGCTGAAGAGCCAGTACAAGCTGAAGAGCCAGTACAAGCTGAAGAACCAGTAAAAGCTGAAGCACCTGCTAAAAATGAGAAAACAGTTTTAGTAAAAGGTTCAGCAAGCGCTGCAATGGCAAAACCTGCGCCTGTAACTGACAGTGAGCCAGAGCCAACGCCAGCGGCTATGGCGCATGACAAACGTGTAGCTATTCCAGATAGCGGCCTTCGTGCAGGTTCAATTAAACCTGCTGGCAGAGCCAGTGCTGATATGGCAAAAACCTTAGCGGCTGATTAATTTAGTCGCTTAACTAAAAAAGCCGCGTTTTTTAACGCGGCTTTTTTGTGTGTAATGTTTTTAAATAATACCAATTCGCTTAGTTAAGTGATCTATTTTGAGGCAAGGAAACCTCGTTGATAGCAAGGCAAAAATTTCGTTATTTAGTTGTTCTAAATCAGAAATTTTTAACGCAGGTAGCGACAGGTTTAATCCCTCAAAATGATTAAGTATTATTGCTGACTGGTATAACAATATCTTGTGTACCTAGGTGAGTTGCATAGCCGCCCACAAGAACCTTATAAACACCCTGCTCGTTCGAATAAACACTGGCTGAAATGTGTGAACTGCACCCCATTGCTCGGCCTTGTTCAAACTTAAAATGATTTTCTTGCTGTACAAATACATGCTTTGATAAGTAGCATGCAAGCGCACCACTGGCGCTACCGGTTGCTGACTCTTCGGGTATACCAACCAAAGGAGCAAAGTTACGGCAACTTGCGGTCAGCTCACTTTGCTCTTCACATAATTCAAAGGCATGAACACCAATTACATTATGCTGTTGGCAGAACTCGCTAAGCGCAACTTCATCGATATTGATTTTATCTAAGTAGCCATTGGGCACAGCGATAATAATATCCGGTAAACCTGTAGTTATTACATCTATTGGCAAGCCTGTTTCTGCGAATGTTGTTTCACAAAGCCCTAGTAAGTTTACAAAGTCACCATAAGCTAAGTTGCCAAGATAATTTGGCAAGGCTTGCTCCATGGTAATTTGCCCGTCTTTGGCAATTGTTACACCTAACAAACCCGCTTTTGTTCGCTGAGTGTAATTACCTGCGTTTAAAATACCTTGGTCATATAAGATAGCAAACACCGCAACTGTTGCGTGTCCACAAAAATCAACTTCTTCGGTTGTAGTAAAAAATGATACAGCAAAGTCAACTTCATGATCTTGCTCTACAAAAGCCGTTTCTGAAAAGCCAACTTCTTTTGCAATCTTCAATTTTTCTGTATCTGAAAGATTGTCAGCATTTAATACCACGCCTGCAGGGTTACCACCTGCTCCCTCTGCTGTAAATGAGTTAACTAAAAATGCAGTTATTGTCATTATTTTTTCCATACTTAAGTTAAAAACTAGGTATTGCACTTGCGCCATAATATATCGATATGTTTGTAGTGCTATAAAAGTTGAGATCTAAATTGGCTGTTTTATACAAGGAATATAATTCTTACGATTCTAAATCTAACACCTAAGCTGACGTTACACCCATACATCATTAACCGCGGTCAACTGCCCACCTGCATTACCTGTATTTACAACCCCTTTAGGTTCAACAAGCATTATTTTACATTCTGTGTCTGCCTTTGGTTTATGTTCAACGCCCTTAGGAATTACAAATAATTCACCAGCTTCTAAAGTCACAACGCCATCCCTAAACTCAATTTCAAGCATGCCTTCAATAACAATGAATACTTCATCAGTATCAGGGTGATCATGCCAAACAAATTCACCTTCAACTTTAGCGAGTTTAAATTGATAGTCATTCATTTCAGCAATGACCCTTGGCGACCAATGCTCTGTGAATTTAGAAAACTTGTCTTTAAAGTTAACTGGTTTGTAAGTCATATTTATTCATCTCCGAAACGATCTTTGTGTAAGTCAAATTCATAAAATAACATTCCATTTTCCTTTGAAGCTTGTTCTTCAAAAGCCAATTTTTTTAAAAGCTTAATCGATGGTGTATTTAACTCATCAACACCAGCAATAAGCTTACGCCAGTATGAATGAGTACAAGCGAGGTTTATAAAGCCCTGCAATAACTCAAGTGCAAGACCCTGCCCCCAATACTGCTCAGCTAACAAATAACCGATATGAGCATCATGCTTTTCGGTATATACAAATAAAAGCCCAATAACTTCTTGATGTTGAGATTGCAGCATTAATAGACAGCACTCGTTAAGCATGTTAACCAGCCACTTTTCTGCTGCAGCTATAGAATCTACCCCCTGAAAATAACTAGGTAAGTTTGCAACTACAGCAGGTGTTAATATCGCAGGTAAAGCGTTAACTAAAGTAGTTCGCTCTGACTTAGTGTCATTCGAGTTTAATTCAATAACGTTTAGTCTCTGTGTATTAAATGAAAGATTCATTTAATCTCTTAAATCTTCAGCTGTAAAATTACTTTTAAATGTAAAAGCATAAGGTGTGTCACCGTTTGTACGAAGATATTGCAACTTTTCTAATGCTTCTTGAGGGGTTGGAATATGCTTATCTTCAATCCACCATAAAACATAACTATCTTCAGCTGAGCGATGAAACCATTCAGCTTTTCTACGCATGAAATCTCTGTGATGAGTGCGAAACATAAAATTTTTAAGATCTTCAACGCTTTCCCACACAGACATATTGATAATCATATTCGGATCATCAAATAACTTAATATTGGTAGCATCACCTGATTCGTCTTTTAATCGCCATACAAATCCAGCACTGTTTTCAGCAACGCCATTTATTAAATCGAGATTGTCTACAAAATCTTTTATTTCTGGCGCATCCAATGGGTATTTGGCAAGAGCTATATTTAGCTGAGCAAGTTTCATCTTATGACTCTCCATAGCCATAGGGAAGTTTGTACCTTTAGTGTATTAAAATTAAGCTATATATCAATAACAAAGTTATTGAAAATCAAACCTAACTTATCTAATGTTTTTGTTCATAAATAAAAAGCCCAGCTAGTGCTGGGCTAAAAAGTGTTATCTATCTTCATATTAAAGTTGAGTCAAATTAACTCTCTTCCTGCTCCATAAAACGCTGTAGCTGGTCTTTAAGGTTAGGTGGAATACCTTTGATCACAAGTGTATCCGTAGCCTCGTTGTACATTACACGCTCACCTAAGTGTTTACGTTCAAAGCTCACGCTGACACCACCGCCCATGCCTGAGAACTTCACCATACTAGTGACTGTTTTCTTATCAACAGGGAAAGACTCTTCTAAGTCGTAACTTTGCTCTTGGCAAAAGCTATCAAATGGACTGTCTTCATTTTTCGATAAGGTTGCAGAAAGTTCTTTAACGTTGGCATCTTCACCTGTTGTCACGCAATCATTACAGTAATCAAATACTTGCTTGCGTAGCTCGTCTTTCTCTGACTTTTCGTATTGTTGCTCAGATAAGTAATCTTCTACAGCATTTAACATGACTTGGCTTTGCTGTTTAGGATCAATGCCTTCTTCGCAGCCTAAAAAGTCTAAAAAGAAGTCAGCAACTTTACGACCCGCACGCCCTTTAATAAACGACACATAGCGGTTATCCTCTGGTTGTGTATCCCACGCAGTTAAATCTACACGTGCAGCTAGTTGCATACGCGAAATGTCTAAGTGGCGTGATGATGCTAGATCAAGCTCAGAAGTAATTGAATAATGCTCTTTAATATTGATCATCGCAATTAACAAGAAGTCACTTGCCACATATTGATAATGGCAAAAAACTAAATAACCCGTTTCGTTAAAAGCATACTTATTTAACTCTTCTTTAAGCACATTCGTTGCTTGCTCTGTCATGTGCCAAAAGCCTAGTTCATTGTTACGGTAACTTTGCATTGCTGAAGCAACAATGCTGTTTTTCTCGCCGCTGAATGCACAGTAGCCTTTACCTGGCTTACCATTATATGCATGGTGTAGCTGCTCAATAAAAACGGCTACTTTATCGTTAACAACCATCTCATCATTGCGTAAATGAATATCTGTATCGTCATCTTTTTTGTCTACATAATGAACGACTAATTTTTTAACATCTATTGTCATCTTTGTTTTTCACGCCTCTGGTGTTAAAATACGGGAATATAACTCTTTTTATCGAACCAACTGATGCCTATCATATCAAAATATTCTAATGAGCAAGTAGAACAAATCGTTGATCAGCTGATTGATGTACTAACAGAGCACAAAGCGCCTGTTGATTTAAGCCTTATGTGTTTAGGAAATTCTATCACGCATATTTTAAAAGAGCATGTACCATCAGAGAAAAGACAAGCTGTTGCCGACAACTTTGCCAAAGCATTAGCACAGTCGGTTAAATAAGATTTATGAATTTATCGCAACAAAGTCAGTTTTCTTCAAAAGTAAGTCAGCTTTTAAGTTGGGGCCATTGGTTCACTTTTGCTAACATAGGTTTAGTGCTATTTATTAGCTTAAGCTACTTAGTCGCAGACAGTGCACCAACCACTTTTATAGGCTATGTTTACATGCTCGTGACTTGGTTAAGTCACACGAGCTTTATTACTTTTATTGCCTTTGTTTTAACGATATTTCCATTAAGCTTAGTGTTTCCATACCCTCGGCATATTAGAGGGATGGCAGCAATTATCGCAACACTTGGGGCATCATTCTTAACGCTTGATGCCTATGTGTATTTCAACTTGGGTTATCACCTCAATACTTCTGCCCTACCAGAGATAGTTTCTTTATTGTGGCACCGTTTAACAAGCTCACCCGCATTAACAACGATTCTTGCAGGCGGTATTGTTCTGCTAATTTTAGCGTTTCAATTATTAGTCAGTAACTATACTTGGCACCATTTGGCGCGTTTAAAGCAATATAAATTCCCGCGCTATGCAACCAGCACTATCTTAGTGTGCTTTGCATTAAGCCACAGTATTCATATTTGGGCTGACGCTAACTTAAAATTTGATATTACTAAGCAAGATAATGTATTGCCATTGTCATACCCAACAACAGCAAAAAGCTTATTAGCAAAAAATGATTTACTTGATATCGAAAGCTATAAAGAAGCTCACGATGTTAGGCTAGACCCACATAATATTAATTACTTAGCACCGGCCCCACTTGCCGAGTGTAAGGCTGATTCGAGTGCTACTATCGATATTTTAGTATTTGAAAACAATACTGAACTTGAGAAATATGTTGCCACTGAGCCGGCACTGCGTAAAACCGATTTGTTCTTACAGCCTGTTGAAGCCGAAGATACTTTATTTAGTTTAGTGTATGGCCTACCAGCATTTTACAAAGCACCTATTCTAGACAAGCAGCAACTACCTGTGTGGCTTACTGATAATCGCTCAATTCAAATTAATGGTTTTGAACAATTCGAATTTATTAATAACGACGATCAAAACCCTGCGGTACGTTTAGTACGTGCAGATGCTGCAACACAAACTCGCGAATCTGCCAATGCCGTATTTGCTTTTAGCCTTGCTAAAGAAAGCAATGGCATTGTCACAGCCTCACGTCTATACAGCTCAGATAAAAAAGTTGTACAAACCGATGGGCTTATTCAACCAAGCGATATTATCGCCACCAGCGTTGGTCACTACCTTGGCTGCAAAACATTAGCTAAACAAACCATGTTAGGTAGTAACCTATATAAACGTCATGATGACACTGGCGTAAACTACTCGCAAAATGTATTTATCGCATTTAAAAAAGACCGAATCACCCTGATTGATTCTGATGGTAATTTTAAAAATATTTCAGCAGCACAAGGCTTTGCAATTGAACAAGGATTAGATATTCCATTCTTAGTGCAAAGTATTAAAAAACTGAAGCGATATACGCCTTAGAACTTATTGATAAATCAATAATATGAACTAGCTTTAGATATTAGACACCTTATTTGATTAGGAGACACGGATGTCATGAAAGCCATAATCATTTACCTTATATCAATAGCCCTACTGTGTTTTTCATACAACTCAATGGCTGCCACCACTGAATACTATAAATGTGTTACAGACAGAGGCACAATATTTAGTGAATTTCCCTGCGGTAGCCGCGCAATAAAACATAAGATCCAAGTAACCGACCCAGACTTACAAGCTCCGAAAAACTTTGTTAAAGAGCTTAATGAGCTCGAACGCCTGCAAATTATCAGGAATATTGAGGCTGAAATTCGCAGTTATAAGTACCGTTTAGATATTTTAAGCCGCAACCGAGATAGAGCTCAGTATCAACAAGAACAACGCCTAAATCGTATTTTGTCTGATAAAGAAGCTAAGCAGATTAGTAAAGACATCAAAAAGCAACTGAAAGCAATTAACAAGCAATATGGGCGTGACGTGAAAAGTGTTAATAAAAAACTCGCAAAACTTGAGAAAAAACTAGCTCGCTATAATTAAATACACTTTACTATTGGGTTTAAAGAATAAATAACATATTCTTAACACCTATAGAGTTATTGCTCTATGTTGGTATAAGACCAACACGCTTAATTAAGTGAACTATTTTGATGCAATAAAACCTTGTTGATAACAAGGCAAAAATGTCGTTATTTAGTTGTTCTAAATTAGAGATTTTTAACGCAGTTAGCGACAACTTTAATCCTTCAAAATGATTAAGTATTATTGCGGGTTAGTATGATTGTTAGAAGGAGTTTATATGCAGCCACAACACATTGCAGAGTTAATTTTATCTGGGTTTCGCAATCACTATAAACTCTTTCAAGCGATCACTGCCAAAGCGCCACTCGCGTTTGCAAACCGCGATTGGCAAAAAATAAATGAGATAAGCAAACTCAGAATTAGCCATTACGATGATCGGGTTAACGAAACCATTGCTAAGCTCAAATCGCTTAATGAACAGCAAATTATTACCTTAAACCAAACCTGCTGGCTTGAAACTAAACAACTCTATCAACAATTTTTGCGCTTCCACCCTCAAGCAGAACTCGCCGAAACCTTTTACAACTCGGTGTTTTGCCGCTTATTTCATCGCCGTTATTTTAATAATGACTTTATCTTTGTTAAAGCAACTTTAGCGGATGCTCCAGCATTACCGATGGAAGTAGAGTACCGAAGTTACCACCCTGTTGTTGATGGCCTAAGACCCACGATACGCAAAATTATTAATCAGTTTGATTTTAAAGCGCCCTTTGTCGATTTAGAACGCGATATCCGCTTGCTGGTAAAGGCCTTTTATAAGCAAGCACCCGACACACATCACCAAGCATGGCAAATGCGCTTTGATATACTGCAAGCCCCGTTTTACCGAAACAAAGCTGCTTATATTGTTGGCCGTGTGGTATCAGAAAGTGGCGTACAGCCATTTATTATTGCGGTGTTGCATCATGAAGACAAAGGTCTATACCTCGATGCCCTACTTACCAAATCATCGCAAATGAGGGTTATTTTTGGTTTTGCGCGTGCTTATTTTATGGTTGAAACCCATGCGCCATCTGCGTTAGTACGCTTTTTAAATCAGCTTATGCCGAACAAAACTCTGGCAGAGCTTTACAATGCAATAGGTTTTCATAAACAAGGTAAGACTGAGTTTTACCGAGAGTTTTTAAGTCATTTAGAGCATTCAAACGATCAGCTCGTTATTGCCCCTGGTACACCCGGAATGGTGATGATGGTATTTACCCTGCCTTCGTTTGGTTATGTATTTAAAGTCATTAAAGACACCTTTGGTGAAAGCAAGCCCTTTGGCCGCGATACCGTACTAAAACGCTACCAATTAGTAAAAAGCCATGACCGTGTTGGCCGCATGGCCGACACCATAGAGTATTCGAACGTCGTATTTCCACTGGCTCGATTTGATAGTAAATTACTTGAAGAGTTACATAAAACCATTGGTTCTTCGATGATAATTGAAGGCGAATGGTTAATCATCAAGCATTTGTATATTGAAAGACGGATGACACCGTTAAACCTGTATCTTGAAAATGCCAGTGAACAACAAGCGTTTGAAGCAATAGAAGAATATGGTCAAGCTTTAAAAGAAATGATCGCCGTAAATATTTTCCCAGGCGACATGCTGTTGAAAAACTTTGGGGTGAGTAAACATAATCGCATTATTTTTTACGACTATGATGAAGTTCAGTACCTAACAGACATGAACTTTCGCGCCTTACCAAAAGCAAAGTCGTACGATGATTACTTAACCAATGAGCAAAGCTACTCTGTGGCACCACAAGATGTGTTTCCAGAGCAATTATGTACCTTTGTTACGGCAAACCCGGTGTATAAGCAATATTTATTAAGTACACACCCTGAGCTTGAAGATCCAGCCTATTGGCGACAAGCACAATACAATTATAAGCAAGGTGTAGTTAGCCACATTTATCCATACCCTGCTGCACAACGATTTATCCATTATTGGTAAACACCAAGGACACACAATGAATATAAGTAAAATAGATTTAAACTTACTTGTTTACCTAGATACCTTACTAAGAGAGTGTAATGTAACTAAAGCTGCTAATCAGCTGAGCATTACCCAACCTGCCATGAGTAATGGCCTAAAAAGACTCCGTAATTTATTTAACGACCCTATTTTAGTGCGTACCAGTGAAGGTATGGTACCAACTGAGCGTGCAAAAGAATTACAGCCGGTGATCCGCGGCATTTTAATGACTCTTGAAGAAACACTTGCACCAAACCGCGAATTTGAAGCATCACAAAGTAAGCGTGTTTTTCGTATCATGGCCAGTGACTATGCAGCAAGTACCCTAGCACCACGCTTATTGAGTAAATTACACGAAGAAGCGCCCGATACCACACTCGATATTTTGACTCCAAGTGATGTAACCTTCCACGATGTTGAAAACGGTAAAGTAGATATGGCTATCAACCGTTTCGAAAACTTACCGCAATCGTTTCACTATAAACAAATTTGGAAAGACAGCTTTTGTTGCTTAGTAAAAGCAGATAACCCAATTATCAAAGACTTCAGCCTCGACAGCTATTTAAAAGCCCGTCATATCTGGGTAAGTAAAACAGGCTTTGGTGTAGGTGTTGGGATGGACCCTAAAGATGTGCAAAAGCTAGGTTGGGTAGATGAAGCGCTCGCTCACTTTGGTAAGCATCGAAATATTGCCACCTTTACTCGTAACTACCACGTTGCCATTCACTTAGCGAAAGAACAAAACTTAGTAGCAACTTTACCATCTAAAGCGGCAAATATTTATTTAGACGATCCGGGCCTTACAATTCTAGAGCCGCCATTCCCTATTCCACCATTTGAGCTAGATATGATTTGGAGCCCGCTGCTACACCGCGATGCAAGCCATATTTGGTTACGCCAAAAAGTTGCAGAAGTAGCCGACGAGCTTAAGTAAGATTTTACCACTGAATTTGTAATTATTGCTGATAAGCAACGTGTTAGCTTAACTTATCAGCAATCCCCCTCCTGTAAAAAACCTACAACCACCTGAAATACAATAACTTTATATTTAAGTGATGAACTGGAATATGCTTTGCAAGTATCTAATTACATTGTTTTTAATATTCAAAAAGAGGTCATTATGAATACTCATCAAGGACAAGACGTTCATCATATTGCAGATATCATTCAAGTTATGAATAGCGGTATCGATTTTTATGAAAAAGCACAGGAAAAAGTAACCGACCCAAGCATTATTGCCTTATTTCAACGCATGATAGATGCGCGTAAAGTAAGTGTTGAGCGCTTACAACCTTATGCCATTAACGAAAATGGCGAGCGTGAAAATGGCTCTGACTTTGCTGTAGAAGCACGTAAAGCCTATACATCTTTAATAACTAAACTTGGTGCAGACAAAAACGCCACGTACGTTAGCGAGCTTGAAGAAGTTGAAGATAAAACACTAGCTGAAATCAAACACGCGCTTAAAAAACCACAACCACATGACTGTGAAGCCGCATTATCAAAAACCCTGCTGACAATTCAAAGTTGTCATGCTGAAATGAGTAAAATGAAAAAGCATTAAATTGTGAGAGTGCAAAGCCCAGTTAAGCTGGGCTTTTATCTGTTTAGATATAGATAAGCGGTGTGTATCTCACCTGAGAGTTTAGCTGATAGGTTTAAACATCTATTGAGAGACAGCAACAGCTTAATTCACCATCCGAAGTGCGAGCTTTTCCTAAGTTCCGCTAAGTTCCAATTTCTGACCATCAAGCTTGACTCGTTAATGTCGGATAGACGACACCTGTTACCAAGTGTCGCCCTCCTAAGAACCGTACGTGCAACTTTCACTGCATACGGCTCAAGCCTTCACGAAGGCACCTAATTGGTACCCAGCAACTTATAAAGCAGCGAGATTAGGCTCATTCCAAGAGTTGCGGCATTGCCTCTTTGCTTTTCTCTTTGCCAAGTATTCTTGGTATAAAGGATCAAAAGGCGTAGCTTCACTCCTGATTTTCACATGTCTCTCTATTGGCACCTTAGCTATTTGAAATAGATTAAACTGACAATCCATGTTCATGTTCATGTTCATGCTCTTCTGCCAACCGTGAAATTGCCATTGGCCTCGACGGTTGATAAAGTACTTCATGGCGATCCAAGTTTTTGATTTTGTTGGATGACGCCTTTTAGCCCAATGCCATAACGCTAGAAATAGTTTGTGGCTCACATATCCGAATACTTGTTTGGCAACGCAATGGCGATAGTAATTCGACCAACCCCTGAGTTTCGGATTTATCAACTTGATTAGATCGTTAACGGGGGTAGTTGCGTGCTTTTTAATGAGTTCGCGCAAGTTACTCAGAAATATTAACGTGTTAGATTTGCTCGGTTTAATGAGCAGTTTTCCTTTGTACTTCCTATGGTTAAAGCCTAGGAAGTCAAAACCACGGCTAATGTGGGTAATGTGCGTTTTCTCTTCGGAGAGCGTTAAGCCTCTATGTGCTAAGAAGTCAGCAATCAACGGTTTGATATCGTTCTCCAGCACGTCCTTTGAAGTGCATGTGACTACGAAATCATCGGCGTATCCTATAAAGTTGGCTCTCGCCCCATTTTTAAGTGCGGTGGACTTAATGCGTTGCTCAAGACCTGCAAGAGTCATCAGCATCAAGGTTGGAGATATGATCCCGCCTTGTGGTGTTCCCTCGTCAGTGCGATAGAACAGCCCTTTGTCCATAAAACCAGACTTTAACCATTGTTCCAACATTCGTTTATCTACAGCTATATTATTCATAAGCCATTGATGCCCAATCTTGTCGAAACAGGCTTTGATATCTCCCTCAAGAACCCATTGCGCGGATTGCTTTTTACTCAAACAGAGAAAACACTGAGCAATAGCATCAGCAGTGCTTCTATTGCGCCGAAATCCGTAGCTATTTGGGTCAGCAAGTGTTTCTGACACAGGCTCTAGTGCAAGAAGGTGAAGCGCTTGTAGCGCTCTATCGACCATGCACGGGATACCCAAAGGTCTGAGCTTGCCGTTTTTCTTAGGGATGTAGATACGCTTGAGCGGTTTGGCTTGATAAGCCTTTCTGCTCAATTGATTGACTGCTTTCATGCGGCGCGTATCCGTATTCCAGATGACGCCGTCTATTCCGGGCGTTTTACTGCCTTTGTTTTGTGATACTCGCTTAACAGCAAGAAGTTTTGCCGAATGCGAGTGAGTCAGTATCCACTGCAACGCTTTCGCTTTGCTGTGTTTACCTTCTCTTGTTGCTTTTGCAATACGCATCTGAAGCTTTAAAACGTGCGACTCAACAGTTTTCCAATTTATGGATTGCCATTGAGCACTGTCAGGGGAGGCACTAATCTCTTTTGAAATCATCATTTGCGTTTCTCCTTGAATAAAGTTCTTCAAATTCTCTTGCAACGGAAGACCAGTCGGAAGTCAGCTCACTTTCGTGCCAGACAGACGTCTGTATCTGCATCATTACAATCCAGCCTTTGCTTTCTCCAACATCCTCTACCTGCATCACTATCGGCTATATAAGCTTTCCCAAAGGGAGTGATACAGGCTTACCGTGTTCCGTATGTTGCGCAATGTCAGGTTAGATGCCCGCTATAGTGCGGAGAGTTCAGTGATCACGAAAGAGCATGGGGCAATCTCTTTCCGACTCTCGTGCCTTTTGGCTACAGCGTATTAACCACTTCCGCTGTTTCATCGTATAACGCACCTTACGCGGATTCACTTATGTTCATCATACTGACTGCCTAGCACTCACCCGATTTGTGGTTATCAGGAGGATCGTCCTCTCACGATTAAGATCCCGATTGGCGCATACCAACCTTCGTTACATTGTCAGAGCCGCTACTTTATTCAGGCTCCTAGGATCATCTGGTGATACAGATGGTTCACTCATTAAGCGGTGAACAGCGCTTCATACGACTTCACGTCGCACGCCCCAAAATGAGTTAGCGTAACTTCTCTAGAGCTCTGTATCAAAAGAAGATTGAAAATTTTCTTTTGATACAGTCTTTATATTCAAAATTTACAACTTTCCCCTATATTCAAGAAAATGAGCAATTTGCGCATTCTTGTCATAAGACCAATTTACCAATTTACCAATTTACCAATTTACCAATTTAAATTATTTTGTTAACTAGCAAAAGGTTAGCTAATTTGATAAAAACGTAGTAATCAGAAAAGTGAGCAGTTGTGTGGTAGAAATATGCGCGATTTGCGCACTATTAAATTGTTATGAGCCATTTGGATAGCCTCGTGAATTTCTTCAAAAGATGGATAATAAAGTCACTTCTCAAGAAGCCAGCCCCTGATAGAATTCCTAGATCTGGAGATAAGGCTGGCAGTGTTGATTGCAATGTTGTCTATATAAGAGCTAAAGACGAATCTTGGACTATTTTATGTAATGAAATTAACTCGAAAGGAGTTACTGGTAAATATTGGCTTAATAAAAAAGATTATGGCGAACTTTCGATTCCTTGGACTTGGTTAATTGATTATGAGTTAGATATAACGCACTTTTACGGTACATATGACTTGCGTTACTCTTCAGTTTTACAGTATTTTTTTGAAGGTATATTACCTTGGGATAAATTAAAAATTGTTCTTGGCAAAGTTCAACAGTTTTTATTTAATCGTAAAGAGTTGGTGCGATCTGAAAGGATAGAGACGCTTAAATTAATTCTTGAAGAAACAATTGAGAATAGGGACTTTACCGTAAGTTCAGTTTCTCTGTCAGGTCTTTTATATACACAAAAGTGGGTGTTTCACCCTGACAAATCTCGTCAACTTGCGTACAACGATTTACTTCTAAAGTCACTTGCTGAGAGTGGGGAGTTAACTTCTGTTCAATACGGCTTCAAATTGTCACCTAAAGCTCTGGTAACTATATCTGAATATGAAGAGGATCAAAAAAAGCACAGAGATAATTTGGCACAATCAAGCGCTACAAAGTGGGTAACTTTTGCATTAATTATTGTAGGGCTTGTGCAAGCAGGTGTTACTTATTATGGTGTGTATAAAAATGGCTCATAACAAGCTGTTTAAAAAGGACAAAATACAGTTGGCTGTTTTCGTTCCTCAACATTTTAGCCAACTAAATTTTGCCCATTAACAGGGCGTTAGCTTAATATTGGAAATCATAGGAGTTTTTAATTTGCTACAGTCATTATCTGTTTCAGATTTTACGGGAGTTGCAACGTTGGTTGTAGCATGTGGGGCTTTGATTGTCGCATATCGGCAATATTCTAACTCGAAAGTTCAGGCTCACGAGATACATGCCCAGAGTCAATATATGGAGTACTTAAAGTTGGCTTTCGATAACCCTAAGTACTCGTTGGCTAGCTACCCAGAGGCATCACCTCGATACTACGAGTTTTGTGACAATCGAGATGAATACATTCAGTATGAGTTTTATGTATCAAATCTCATCTTTGCTGTCGAACAGATACTGGAGTTAGCTGATTGGAATCAAGCTTGGGAAGATACAATAGTTGATCAACTTAAGTATCATGCGATTTATCTAGATTCTTACGACTTTCCAGAAAGGCATACAGACAAGCGTTTGCTAAGAATGCGTGAGAAAGCCATTGATCTATACTTAGAAGACGGCGGTAAGCTTAATAGAGAGTGGGAAAATTAAGCTAACAAAGCATTTAAGAGTTATTCGCAACGCTTGGCAGTTTCGCTTCGCTCAAGTATATCCAAGCGTCGCTCACACCTTAATGCGGCGTTATGTTGCCCCGATAAAATTGACAATCTAGAGTTCGAAAATGATAAGAAAGTACAATTCAAATGACTTAGATTTGGTTATTGAAATTTGGCTTGAAGCCTCCGTTAAAGCTCATAATTTCGTCTCGGCTGACTTCTGGGAATCTCAAGTTGAGAGCATGCGTAATATTTATATTCCTGCTTCAGAAGTTTTCGTTTACGAAATCGAGTCGAACATAGTTGGTTTTTATGCGCTGTATGAAAATAACTTGGCCGCTATATTCGTGCTTCCTGCATTTCAGGGTAAAGGTATCGGTAAGCAATTGTTAAGCCACGCTAAAGCGCAAAGGGCAATATTGAGTCTTACCGTATACAAAGAAAATAAGGCTAGTTATCAGTTCTATTTGTCTCAAGGTTTTAGAGTTGTCAGTGAACAATTGGATGAGCATACGGGACACCTAGAGTACACAATGCGTTCGGGCACATAACAAACGCTTTAAGACGGATTCACAACGCTCGGCGGTTTTGGTTTGATTTGGCTTTTGTGTTTACGGTGTAATAATTGGGTGTAGTGGTAGTGTTGCTCACCACTTAAGCGGGCGTTATGCTCTTTGTTGAAAATAGGAGATTTCATGGCTAAAAATGTAGTAGAGCAAGCAATCGAAAACATCAGACTCAAGTCTCAAGGTATTGATTCTTCGATAGCTAGTCCTGTTACAATTAACTTCCATCCTGATCGCTTTACTGCTGAGAATAAGCCAATACTCCAAGCAATCGCAGAAGACGGCTATCTTAAATCTCAATTTGAAACAGGTACTAGCAATGGTGGCTTGACTGCCTATATTGGCGGTGAACGTTGGCTATGGGAGCAAAGTGTCTTTGATGGGGCATACGATGATGCATCAAATAGTCTTCGACCAAAATATGGTGCTCTAAATTACAGAAACTACGAAACAGGAGCATCTCCTCGCTTTGGGTCATCATACTTCCAACTCAAACCAAATGTATCTTATCGAACCACGTTTTGTTATCCCGACAGCTATTTTGAACCTGAAGACTTTGCTGTTTTCAATCGAGTTGGCCTCTTAGTAGATAAAGCACTAGCTTCAAACTCAGACTTGCTAGACAACTATATTGAAGCCCATATACACGGTGAAATATCAGTAAAAGACGACATCGAATGTCTTGTTCTTGATCCAATTTTTCGTGCTGGTCCAATTGAGGAACAAGCTGCGAACTTGGGTGTCCCGGTCAAATGGCATAATGGTTACGAGCTTAGTCTTGAAGAAATGAGTCGTTATCCTGACTATCGAGGCCAGAAGTATATTGAACTAGCTAAAGAGTTAGCTCGAAATGGAAGAATAAATGCAAAGATACTGGGTTTAGCGGTTGCAAGGCAGGGCTATGATGAGCAAGAAGTGAAAAAAGTATGGCATTACTTAGCTCGGTTTGGCTACCAGTCAGCACGAGCATAACAAAGCATTTAAGAGTGATTCGCAACGCTTGCCGTTTTCGCTTCGCTCAAGTATAGGCAAGCGGCGTTAGCTGAATCAACATGGAAATCTATTGCAGTGGATACTGAAAAAGCATGGAAAATATTTGCCAAGGACAACTTGCCAAATAAAGGTGCGGTTCTTCGCAAAGGTTCAAGATTTAAAAAAGCGGAACCATGGGTTAATGGGGTGGCAGGACCAGCTATGCCAACTCAAATGATGTCTAACGTAGAAGTGTTTGATAGTTGGCTGAATCCGCACAATATGAAACTTGCCAAAGAGATTGTCAGTCATAAAAAGTCCGTGACACTCCGTGGGTTAGTGGATGAGATGTTTGTTCAGTTATCCATGGATAAAACTAGCCTGCCGTATATTTGGTGGATTTGGCCACACTCATCAAAAACACGAGCAATCCACCAAGATGCCAATGGTATTACGTTCGTAAAGCTGGGTAACAAATGGCAGATGGCTTACCCTATTCAAGCAGTGGGTGTTTTAGCCGGATCGCAAGGAAGTATGAACTACGAGAATATTCCTAGGAACTCATACTTTGTATCATGGGAAAACGAGGAGATTGCTCGTCAACACATTACATAAATCAGCTAACAAGGCGCTCAATAGGACTCCGTAATAAATACTCTAACGTGTTTTTGTCCAAAAACGAGTTTACCCGACAGTCTGCTATTGACTCATACACACCTGTCAGGTTTATTAATTCCTTTTAATCAAACCTGACACATACACTTAAGACTTATTGACCCGTCAAACGCTTTGCAAATGAAATCGCATAAGCTGTTGAGCGTAATTTAAGTACTTTGTCATCACTTGGCATAAAGCCTTTAGACAAAAGATTTGGGTCATAATTAGTGAGGTCACAACCTGATTCACCTGTGGATTCTATGGTGAGCTTTCCTAAATTAATTGTTTTGCGATCAGCGGGCCAACGAACCGAAGGATCCGTTAACGCATCACCGGGCTCGGCTAGTTCAGCTTGAAAACGATAATGAACCTTGCCTTTCGCTAAATCCTCTTCAAGTCGCTTAGCCAGAAATGATTTTGGTAAGGTTTTCATTTGCTCTTCTGTTAGCACCTGTTCTGGCTCTTCTGGCACCATAGTCCATCTAAAGGCATGCTTAGCGCCCTTTTCATCAACCATGTAAAAGGTATGCACACCAAAATACCGCGAAGACACATACGACGCTGGCGGGTTATGGCTTTGTAGCCAATTAAACTGCCCTAACGTACTCGGGTTTTGCTCTCTGTATGCTTTCACTTTCGCAAAATCGATTTTCCCTGTTTTCTCGTCAGGTAATAAGGTACTTAGCAAACCAAAAAATGCTTCTGGGCTATTACCTGCAAATACAGGCGTAGTTAGCCCTGCAATATTGTGCACATCACCATTTTCTAGTACAAACTGCACCCCCATTCCTCGCGGCGAGCGTGATGTTTCATCAGCATGAGGGTTACCACCGCCCATAGAAAAACGAATATTCGCTTTTGACGGTGCGTTAAATAAAGGGCTGATTGAATACTGTTTTGCTGCTTGATTAGGTGTAAATGTGCCGACAGCGCACACACCTTTGGCGTGACCTTTCCTAATACCAGGCTGCTTACCTGAAAGCTTCTCAAATAAATTAATAAAATCTTGCCCGTTTACGGGTTGCTCAGCAAAACTTGCTGTTGGTAATACAAGGCACATAGCACAAACTAAAGACTTAATTTTTAGCATTTATCCATCCTTTAAACTTAGTTCCAACACAGATGACCTGACTAACTTCATAATGATTTCATCAAAGTTAATAAAGATTTTTACCTACATAAACGTTACAAACATTTAATAAACTTAGAATATTTATTTAACTACAGTATTTTTAAAAGCTGCTAACTTTAAATTTAGGATCCTAAAAACTGCTGTGGCGCCCAGCATTTTAAAAATAATCCGTGTTCTTAGCACGACTATGGCTAATCCACTTAATTGTAAATTTTGTGGCTTGGTCAAAAACAACAAGGACCTAATTATGGTGAAACAACATAAAAAAACCACTGAAAACTCTGATGTAGATATGACCCCTATGCTTGATATTGTGTTTATCTTGCTAATATTTTTTATCGTAACAACCTCGTTTGTTAAAGAGCGCGCTATCGAAGTCAATCGCCCTTTAGCAAAACCAAGTCTTGATAATCCCAAAAAACAAGCGCAATTTACTATCACTGAAAACGACAGTATTTATTTTGCAAATAGACTTATAACACCAGAGCAAATAATAGCTAACCTTGCGTTATTTGCCGCTCAGTTTGAAATGACGAATGTACAAGTAACAGCAAGTGAGCAAAGTAGCCACAAAACCTTGGTTACTTTGCTTGATAAAATAAAACAATATCAAGATGTTCCTATATCGATAAGCACATCTTTATAACTAAAAAAGGGCCTAACGGCCCTTTGCAAAGTTAAATAATAAAGGAATCTAAAGGGAGTTTAGAACTTGTACTCTGCACCTACGTAGTAGTACGCACCGTTAAAACCAAATGGTGCAGAACGACGTGAATAAGTGAAGACACCCGGACTTGAAACAATGGTGTTGCCACTTGCATCAACAATTGTACCCGAACGTGAATTACCAATAGTGTTCTTATCTGGGTAAACATCAAATAAGTTATTTGCACCAATGTTAAATGACAGGTTTTCGTTAAAGAAGTAGTTAACTTTTACATCAGTTAAGATTTCAGCACCGTATGTTTGACGACCACCATCTTCAACTGTGTATTCGCCATAGCGATTTAGAGATAGGTTTACAGTCCAATCTTCTAAACGGTAAAGCGCACTTAAGTTAATGCGGTCTTCTGGTTGCCATTCTTCGATAATTGACGTTTCTTGTGCAGAAAATACATCTTCTACCGGAATAGTCTCAAGACCACTGCCTGATGGCGTAAATAAATCAACCACATCTGTTTTAGTGAAGTTAGCAGCAAAGGTGAAATCTAGCGTGCCGCCAAGGCCTTCTGTGTTCCATGTGGCAACTAAATCAACACCTTCGGTTTCAGTGTCTGCACCATTTAAGAAGAACTGACCCGCACCTGCGCCTGAACTTACAAGTGCAGCATCAAGCGTATCTGATAAGCCTTTACCTAAACGGTTGGAAATAACGATACGGTCGTCGATATCAATCGAGTAGTAGTCAATGGTTAAATTGATATTGTCAGTTACGTTATACACAATACCTAAACTACGGTTTTGTGACTTCTCTTCTTTTAGCTTAGGAATACCAATTGATTGCGCTAAGGTACTATCGTTTCTGAATGTACCTACTTGCTCAGCCACTAAGCTGCCATCATCACCTACAACAAACTGTGTACTTACGTTATTAAAGTAAAGCTGTTGCATAGAAGGCGCTCTAAAACCTGTGCTTAGTGCACCACGTAACGACACATCTTCAGTCACAGACCAGTTACCCGCTAACTTAAAGTTTACGGTATCACCAAAGCCTTTGTAGTTATCGTAACGTACCGCACCTGAGATAATCACATCATCAATAACATAGGTTTCTGCATCCATATAGAATGAGATCACATCGCGTGACTCATCAACAGATGATGCCGGATCTGAACCACCAAAACCTTGCGTACCACTTGCAGCATCAACACTACCTACCCCACCATTTAAACCTGAGTAGATGCTCATACCATAAACAGTGTCGTAATCACGGTATGCGTATTCGCTACCTTCAAGAATACGGAACTCATCAGTACGAAGCTCTGCACCCAGTGCTAATGAGAAATTATCGTAGTCTTTGGTGTAATCAAGGTTAAGTGTTTGAAGTGATAATTCAAGGCCATATGCATATGCTGAACGCGGAATAGTGGCACGAATTTCTGCCGCGCTTAAACCTTGGTTATAACGAAGGTAGTTAGCGTATGAGCCATTGATAGTGTCACTTGTTGTGTAATCAATGCTGTTTTCGCCATAGGTGTACGATAAATCAATGCTTGAATCATTATCGAACGACTTTTTAAAGCCAACATTGTAAGACACGTCATCAATAACGGTATTAATTTTCGGTAAGAATCCCATAGGAATGGTTGCATCACCATCTTGTAATACAGGGTTACCATTGGCATTTGCGTTGTGACGGAAAAACGCAGCTGATTCATTTTCACGATTTGAATAGGTGATAAAACCATATAACTCACCACCAGCAAGTTCATAGCCAGTGTTGATAGTTAAAGCAAATTGCTGTGAATCTGCATCACCAATTCTAAACGTATCACGAGGTGCGGTTAACTCACGCGGGTCGCCTGCTAATAGCGTCCCGTCATCAAGTTCAGTACAGCCGTAAAATTGACATGAGCCATGAAGACCTGCACGGTTTGTTGGCGCACGATCACGGTAGTTAATTGTGGTATTTAAATACCCATCATCACCTAGTGCAAAACCTTTATTGAAATCAACATTTACTGTTTCACCATCACCTTCTGAATACTCACCGTAGTTGATGGCCGCTTTACCGCCCTCTTCAGCGTCTTTTAATACGATATTAATAACACCTGCAATGGCATCTGAACCATATTGCGCAGCAGCACCATCACGTAATACTTCAATGCGTTTAATAGAAGCCGCAGGGATAGCATTCATGTCAGTCCCTGCCGTACCACGACCCACAGAGGTATTAATGTGAATAAGGCTTGCTTGGTGGCGGCGCTTGCCATTGATAAGAACTAAGGTTTGATCGGGCCCTAAACCGCGTAATGTTGCAGGGCGAAGTGCATCAGTACCATCACTGATAGACGAGCTTGAAAAGTTAAAAGACGGTGCAATAGCCTGAAGCATACGGCCTACTTCTGTTTGGCCTGTATTCTCTAGTGCTTCGGCACTTAAAATATCAACCGGAACCGGTAAATCTTCAACCGAGCGTCCTGCTACACGGCTACCGACAACGGCAATTTTTTCGATGTTTTTTTCTGCTGATTGATCTTCTGCTAACGCTTGCGTATTGGCGGCAAGCAGTAATGGCACGACTGCAGCGCTGACCCCTGATACTTTGATCATGTTATTATCTATCCTATCTACTTGTTTGAGTTTTATACTCAGCAAGCCTTGATGATCAACAACCGCATCGAGCTCAGTGCCTTCGAGCATCGCATTGAGTGCATCAAGTTTGGTGTAAAAACCAAACACAGATTGCGCTTGATATTGCTTCGCTAGTTCGAAAGAAAAAATGACTGTTTGATCTGTTTGCTTTGCAAATTCGATTAACGCCAAATCAGCTCGTTGCGCTTTGATGTCAAATTGCAGCATTTGTTTTTCAGCCGCTATTGCTACTTGGCCTGTAGTGAGGCCATAAATAACAAAAGAGGCAGGTAACAACCGCAATTGCTTACTGCGCAATTTAAACAAACAAGTGAGGAAGAAAAATCCGCTATGTAAATTTAACTTTTTTTTAATTAATTTTTTGTGACGAGAAGGTGGCGCATAATTAACATCATTATAATTGCGTATTCTCATAGGCAGAACTAACCTTTTGCAGCGATCGTTAAGCTAACACGATGTTCACCTAAACGTTGATGTTCTACACCTAAGTTGGCCTGTAATGAGTCAAGCAAACCTTTAATGTCGCCTGTTTTAAACACCCCAGCTACTTTCAAAGAGGCAAGTTCTGGGTCATTTAGCTCAAAACGCGTGGCTGTATAACGACTCACCTCTTGCAGAGCTTCGTCTAGAGACTCACCATTAAAAATTAACATTTCTTGTTGCCATGCCAAGTCGCGTTGGACGTCATCAACAGATAATTGCTTAATTGGCGCTGTTTTACTTTGTTTTATTAGTGCCTTCTCGCCTGATACAACCACATTCGCTTTAAGTGCTTTTATATCTGCGCTGTTATCTGAAGCATCTTTTAAACGATTAAAATCACTGGCATCAACCTGAGTACTCGGATCAGTAATCATCACTTTGCCCTCAGTCACAACTAACTCTAAGTCTGAGGCAGAGTTTCGCTGAACATTAAATACTGTGCCAAGTGCAGTAAAAGATTTATCACCAGCAATTACGGTAAACGGACGACTAGGATCTTTAGCAACATTAAAACGCCCTTCACCACGGCTCAGAATCAACTGACGACGATCGCCTGAGTAAGCAACTTCAAGTTTAGTATTGGTATTGAGCTGTACAATAGTGCTGTCTGGCAGAACAAATTCAGCTTGCTCGCCGACTTTAGTGCGATAAATTTTGGTAAATTTAGCATAGTCGTTTTCTTCACTTTGCCAGTAGCTTGAATATATAAGCATAATACAACCAAGCAGCATCACTACTAAAAAGCTCGCAGCAGTTGCCATACCAAACACTGCAGGTTGTTTTTGCGGTGCTTTATAAGGGAACATACTACTTAACTCATTGAGCACGCTCATTTCATCCCATAAAGTCGCAAGTTCAAACAATGCTTCTTGATGAGCTGTGCTTTGATGAGCCCACATGTGCAATTGTCTCACTTCGTCTTTAGATAAACCGCGATCAATTGCACTTATCCATTGACTCGCCTGCTCTTGAATCATTTCTTTTGATGAAAATGGATGGACATTACTCATTTGTTCACCTCTTTTGCAGTGAACTCAGTGGTTGGGTTAAATGTCTGGGGTTGTACGTCGTGTGATTTCATTGCTCGGTGAACATGTAATAAGCCTTTGGCTATATGTTTTTCAACAGTACTTTCGCTGAGTTCCATTTTAGCTGCAATTTCCTTTTGGCTTAAGCCATAGACTTTTTTTAAGATAAAACATTTTTTAATTTGGGGGCTTAATTCGTTAGTCACTCGGCAAAAAAACAAAAAACGTTCTTTTGAGGTCACTTCATCTTCAAGTGCCATTGAACGCATGTGATGCTCAACCTGTTGTTGTTCATCTAACGATTCTTTGTATTTATTGTCCCATTTAGCAATGTGATTTAGTGCCAAATGTTTAGCCGTTTTCAGCATGTAACTGTGAGTATATTCGATATTTTGTTTAAGATCAGCTTCATAACTTTTTATAAACGTCTCTTGCACAATATCTTCTACATCATCAGGGCTGACAATACGTGATACAAAGCGCCTAAGTTTGCTCGATATCTCAGTAAAAGCGGTGATAACCCCAGTTTGATCTGTCATCCTTAACTCACCTTTATTATATTTTTATTGCTTTAGGGTACGAGATTTCATTTTAATTACAAGCCATTTGTTAATTTTTTGTACCCTTGGTAAACAAAGATTTTATAAACTCATTAAAATCTTCTGTTTTAAGCGTCATAAGCTTGCTCTACTGCTTCAAAAATCATGCTACTTCATCCACCTCGACTCACTATTTGGCTATATTTTTTATTAACTTCCACCTCCTAAATCGGTTTTTAGTTTGAATACATTAAGCGACTTAGTGACGGGCTAAATTAAGTCATCTTTTGGTTTTAAATAAAAAGTAAACTACAGGGTGTACCTTTTTCTCTTTTGGGTATAAACTAAACGACAAATGAATATGCATAATTTCGTCTTTCGTGTTTGTTTGACTATTTCTATGCATACCTACTTAACAATTGGACTGTGGAGTAAACATGCGTCTGCCTTTCGCACCTGCCAAATTATCATTATCTGCGTTGTTACTTGTGTCTGCACCCTTGCTACTGCAAGGTTGTTCTGAAGCGCCAGAGCAGCAACAGGGTCAAATGCACCCAGCAGCTGTCGCTACTATGACTATGGAAACACACGATGCACCTTTTACTATTGAGCTGCCAGCAACGCTGTCTGGTTCAAAAGAAGTTGAAGTTCGAGCCCGTGTTACCGGAATCCTTGAATCACGTAACTTTGAAGAAGGTCAGCGTGTCGAACAAGGCCAATCTCTGTTTACTATTGATCTTGAACCTTACCAACTTGCGGTTGATCGTGCGCAAGCTGCACTTGATGGTGCAAAAGCAGCGCTTGTTCAAGCTGATCGTGACGTTAAACGATTAGCTAAACTACGTGCCGAAAAATCTGTTTCACAACGCGATTACGATAACGCTAGTTCAGCTAATGATATTGCAAAAACTGATTTAGCCGCTGCAAAGGTTGCGTTAAAAGAAGCCCAACTTAATCTTGAATATGCGCAAGTGAAAGCCCCTGTCGCAGGTGTAATGGGACGTGAGTTTGTCTCGGAAGGAACTTATGTTTCTGGCCCAGATTTACTACTGACTCAAATGACTCAATTTGACCCTATTCGTATTCGTTTTGGCTTATCTGAGCGTGAACAACTGCAAATGCGTCAAGATGTTAAAAATGGCTCACTGACGTTACCTGAGCAAGGCCATTGGAAAACACAAATTAAACTCCAAGACGGCTCTTTATACGGACAAACCGGTGAAGTTAACTTCTCTGATGTGCGTATTAATCCAAACACAGGTACCAGTGAGTTTCAGGCAATTATTCCTAACCCTGATTTTCAACTTCGCCCGGGCCAATTCGTTCGCGTTGAGTTAAGTGGTGCAGTACGTAAAAACGCTTTCATCGTTCCGCAACGTGCAGTGCTCGATAACGGCACGGGTAAGTTCGTTTATGTTGTAAGTAAAAACGAGCAAGGTATGGATGTCGCGTTACCTGCCCCTGTCACTGTGGGTGAATGGATCAAAAAACCAGAAAACGAGCAATACCAAAACTTTTGGTTAATTCGCAGTGGGTTAAAAGAAGGCGACCAAGTTATTGTTGATGGCATGGCGCGTATTTTCTTCCCGGGTATGCCAGTAAATGTTGGCAAGCCAGCCGCTAACTCAAGCCACGCAGAATAAGCACAGGGAGTCTTATGTTTTCTCGTTACTTTATAGACAGACCCATTTTTGCGTTTGTTATATCTATTGTTATTGTGCTTGCGGGCCTTGCTGCGATGCGCAGTTTACCTGTAGCGCAATATCCTGAAATTGCGCCTCCGGTTGTACAAGTGACCGCAGCCTATCCGGGTGCATCCGCCAGTGTACTTGAGCAAACGGTTGCCACACCGATAGAAAATGCCATTACTGGTGTTGAAGGTATGATGTACATGTCATCGACTTCAACCAGTGCAGGCTCGACCACCATCGAAGTAACCTTCGAAATTGGTACTGATGTGGACCAAGCAGCTGTAAACGTGAATAACCGTGTAAAGCAGGTTGAAGCGCGTTTACCTGAAGAAACTCGTCGCCAAGGTGTGGTTGTCCAAAAAGGCTCTTCTAGCTTTTTACAAGTGCATGCCTTTTACTCTCCTGACGGTACACGCTCGAGTTTATGGACTTCAAACTATGTCACCATGAACGTGCTTGACCGTGTTAAACGTATTCCGGGCACCACCAGTGTGCAAATTTTTGGTGCTAAAGATTACGCGATGCGTATTTGGCTACGCCCTGATGTAATGAGCCAGCTAGGGGTTACTGTTGAAGAAATAGCAGGGGCAATCCGAGTACAAAACTCGCAATATGCTGCAGGTAAAATTGGTGCGACACCAACTACTCAATCTCCACAAGAGCTCGTTTACAGTGTGACTGCACAAGGTCGTTTGTCTGAGCCTGAACAGTTTGAAAATATCATTATTCGTTCAAATACCGATGGCAGTAGCTTACGCTTAAAAGACGTAGCACGCGTTGAGCTAGGTTCGAAAGATTATAACTTCAAAGGGACAATTAACGGTAAAGAAGCAGTACTATTAGGTATCTTCTTGCAACCGGGTGCCAATGCTCTTGATGTAGCTGAAGAAGTAAATAGTGTTATCGAAGAAATGAAAAGCCAATTCCCTACTGGACTTGCACATTTAACTTCGTACGACACAACCCGTTTTGTTGAAGTATCAATTCGTGAAGTAGTAAAAACACTACTTGAAGCCATGGTATTGGTATTCTTAGTGGTGTATTTATTCTTACAAAACTGGCGCGCTACCCTAATACCTACCCTTGCAGTGCCAGTATCGCTACTTGGCACGTTTGCCGGCATGTATATGCTGGGATATTCAATTAACTCACTCACCTTATTCGGCATGGTGTTGTCGATTGGTATTGTTGTTGATGATGCCATCGTGGTACTTGAAAACGTTGAACGTATTATGCATGAAGAAGGACTCGGTGCCAGAGACGCAGCTGTCAAAGCTATGAGTGAAGTAAGTGGCCCTGTTGTAGCTATCGTTCTGGTTCTGTGTTCTGTGTTTGTGCCAATTGCGTTTTTAGGTGGCTTAACAGGTGAGTTATTCCGTCAGTTCGCTATTACTATTTCGATTGCTGTGAGTTTATCGGGCGTGGTCGCCCTAACGATGACGCCTGCTCTTTGTGTACTTATTTTAAAACAAGAACACAAGCAAACAGCCCGCTTCTTCTTATGGTTTAACGCTATGTTTACCAAGATAACTGGCCGTTATGTGGGGGCTGTTGGTTTTATGGTGCGCCGCGGTCTTTTAGGTGTAATCTTAATGACGGGTATGATTGCTGCAACGATTGGCCTTTGGCAAAACACCCCAGGCTCGCTTGTACCCGATGAAGACCAAGGTTATTACATCTCTGCAATCTTTTTACCTGACGGTTCATCACTTGAGCGTACCGAGGAAGTAACGCAACAAGTTGTAAAAGCAGTACAATCAAACCCAGCTAACGAAAACGTCGTTGCGTTTACAGGCTTTGATTTTATCGGTGGTGGTTACAAAAATAGTGCTGCGACTTTATTCGTGACACAAAAGCATTGGGATGAACGCGAAGTTGATACCAAAGCACTTGTGCAAGAGCTATTCATGAAAACGGCGGGTATTAAAGAAGCACTCGTACTTGCCTTTAATCCACCTGCTATCTTTGGTTTAGGTAACACTGGTGGTTTTGAATTTTACATTCAAAACAAAGGTGATAGTGACCCAGACAAACTTCAACAAGCGATGCAGTTAATGACAGCAGAAGCGCAAAAGAGCCCAATCATCAGCGGCCTGCAAACTCTTTGGCGCCCTGATGCACCGCAACTTCGTGTTGATGTTGACCGAGAACAAGCGCGTGCCATGGGTGTAGAAATTGATGATGCGTTCACCGCCCTTGCAGGTAACTTAGGTACTTATTACGTCAACGACTTCAATAAATTTGGCCGCGCATGGCAAGTCCTAATGTCTGCAGATGCTGAATTTAGAATGAAACCTGATGACATTGGCCGTATCTATGTTAAAAACAACCAAGGTACTATGGTGCCGCTTTCAGCCTTTACCACTATCGAGTATAGCCGTGGCCCTGAAAACTTAAATCGTTATAACAACTTACCAGCAGTTAAACTAATGGGTAATGCAGCACCTGGTTTCAGTTCCGGTCAAGCTATCGCTGAAGTTGAACGTATTGCAGAAGCTGTCTTACCGCCAAATATGACCTACGAATGGACGGGCTCTGCATTCCAAGAAAAACGCAGTTCGGGTACCACAGGGATTGCCTTAGGACTTGCAGTGATCATGGTGTTTTTGATTTTAGCAGCCCTTTACGAGCGTTGGTCATTACCACTGTCTGTAATGCTTGCCCTGCCATTTGGTACCTTTGGTGCACTAATAGCCGTTTGGGTGGTTGGCATGACAAACGATGTGTATTTCCAAATTGGCCTTGTCACCCTACTCGGTCTTGCCAGTAAAAACGCGATTCTTATCGTTGAATACGCCTTAATGAAACATCAACAAGGCTGGAGCGCTAGTACTGCTGCACTTGAGGCTGCACGTTTACGTTTTAGACCAATCATCATGACTTCACTTGCTTTCATTTTAGGCGTTGTACCTTTAGTACTTAGCTCTGGTGCAGGCGCTGGTGCCCGTCATAGTGTTGGTACAGGTGTTATGGGCGGTATGATGGCAGCCACATTCTTAGCTGTATTCTTTGTACCTCTGTTCTTTTATTGGTTAACGGCACGTAAGTTAACTGAAAAACGCTCAAGACAAGAGCTTGCTGATGAAATAGCACACCATCACCAACAAGAACATGTCAAAACCCAAGAGGGTAATCTGTAAAAAATGAAGGGCAAACAATGAGTTTGCCCTTTTTTTGCTTATTTGATTACTAGCAATTTGCAGCTTCGAACGCTAGTATTAAGGAAAGATGTGTGGAGTGCAGCATGAATAATCAAAAATTAGCCGAATTTGAACAATTTTTTCAAATTAACGAGAGCAACCGTGTCAATTTGTACCCGGTTGAACCAAGTGCTGTGCCAACAACCAATGCTGAGCTCGAGGCCGATATTCCTGCTTTATTCAAACTTGCCAACGAAGTAAATGAGCTTGAGCAAACGAGCTTACGACCACTACGTAATCTAGGTGATGTTGCACAAGAATTAGCAGCGTTTTTACAGGCGCAGTCTCGTAAAATCGATTTAATCATGAGTCATATCTTAGCCTCTGAGCAACCAGACGATAACGCAAACTATTGCGACAGTTACGGCGGTGGTGGTGTAAAGCTTACCTCATCTGAGGTCTATGAATTAGGTCAAACATTTCGCACTAAGTTGTTTTTACAACATGAGGCGTCAGCTATTTATTGCTACACCGAATTAGTGGCGATTGAAAAATGCGATGATGATAAATATCAATACACGTTATTGTTTACTGCTATTCGTGATGCTGACCAAGATTTAGTCGTTCGAGCGGCCTTACACGCACAAACACGCCAACTAAAAAAACGTCAACAAGAAAACAATCCGCAAGATAGTTAAAAATCGCGCTTTATCGCGCACAAAAAGCTGACATCTATGGCTAAAATGCTAAACTAGCCCCACCTTAGTTTGTTTATTACCTTCATGAAATTTAGACTTTTACCTGAATGGGCTGAGCAAGATGCCGTTATGCTCACTTGGCCTCATCTAGACACTGATTGGGCAGCAAATTTAACCGCTGTTGAGCCTGTGTATGTAGCGCTTTGCCAAGCAATTAGCCAACAACAAGATGTTGTTATCGTGGCCCATGATAATGCCCTAAAAACACATATTGCAGCTTTACTTGCAAAAGCTGATGTCGATGCAAGTCGCATTCACTTTGTGGTGACACCGTGTAACGATACCTGGGCACGTGACCATGGCCCATTGACCTGCGCGAATATTGATGACGCAACCCAATTAAAAGTGATGGATTTTATTTTTAATGGCTGGGGCAATAAATTTGCAAGTGATCTCGATAACCAAATTAATCAAGTGCTTGTAAAGCAAGTCGCTAATCCTAAAAATGCTTATCAGCAAAGTGAGCTGGTTCTTGAAGGTGGCGGCGTTGAAATTAATGAACACGGCGTGATACTCACAACCAGCGAATGCTTATTAAACCCAAATCGTAACCCAGAACTTACAAAAGCGGATATAGAACAAACGCTTGTTGACCAACTAGGGGCTACTTCTTTCCTTTGGGTTGATCACGGTTATCTTGCTGGTGATGATACCGATAGCCATATTGATACGCTGGTACGTTTTGCACCAAACAACACCCTAGTTTATGTGCAGTGTGATGATAAAAATGATGAACATTTTGCTGCCCTTGATGCCATGGAAAAGCAACTGCAATCATTTAAAACCGCTAACGGTGAAAGCTATGAGCTTATTGCCTTACCTTGGCCAAAAGCGGTATTCAATGAAGACGGTGAGCGACTACCAGCCACATACGCTAATTATTTAATCATCAATAAAACCGTTTTAGTGCCAATTTATGGTGACGAAAACGACCAACTTGCACTTGGTCAGGTTGCCAAAGCATACCCAGACCACACTGTTGTTGGTATTAATTGCCTGCCAATTATTCACCAATTTGGCAGCTTACACTGTATTACAATGCAATTACCGCGCGGCTTTTTAGCAGGAACAAACAATGACTAAACCAACGCATTTAAAGGTTGCTCTTGTTCAGCAATCAAACACCGATAATGCTCAAGACAATATGGCAAAATCGATTGCAGGTATACGCGATGCAGCAAGCCAAGGCGCTAAGCTTATTGTTCTTCAAGAGCTACACCGTAGTTTATATTTTTGCCAAACCGAAGATGTAGACGTTTTTGATTTAGCAGAAACAATTCCGGGCCCAAGTACAGATACCTTAGGCGCACTTGCCAAAGAGTTGAATGTGGTGATTGTGTCATCATTATTCGAAAAACGTGCGACAGGTCTTTACCACAATACCGCTGTGGTGCTTGAAACTGACGGCAGCATTGCCGGTAAATACCGCAAAATGCATATTCCTGATGATCCTGGCTTTTACGAGAAATTTTACTTCACACCCGGTGATTTAGGTTTTCAGCCTATTCAAACGTCTGTTGGTAAATTAGGCGTATTAGTGTGCTGGGATCAATGGTTTCCTGAAGCCGCACGATTAATGGCAATGTCGGGGGCTGAGATTTTAATTTACCCAACTGCGATTGGCTGGGACCCTCGCGATGAGAAAGACGAACAAACACGTCAAAAAGACGCGTGGGTTATTTCACAACGCGCTCATGCCGTTGCCAATGGCGTGCCTGTGATCAGCTGTAACCGTGTTGGCCACGAAAGTGATCCAAGCGGCCAAAGCGAAGGTATTCAGTTTTGGGGTAACTCTTTTATCGCGGGCCCACAGGGTGAGATTCTAGCCGAGGCTAACAACAGCGATGAGCAATTGTTAGTTGTTGAATTAGACCAAGCACGTAGTGAAAACATACGTCGAATTTGGCCTTACCTTCGTGATCGTCGTATCGACCACTATCAAGACCTAACTAAGATTTATCGAGACTAAGCAGTAAAAACAGTTTAAAGGAGTAGTAAATGGCGTTTGCGCAATGGGCAGCATTGCCTTGGGTAAAATCTGAGAAAGATAAAATTCAATGGGGACAACTTACTGGTAGCGGACTTAGCATCGCCATCGCAGAAGGTGTAAAACAACACAACGAGCTGGTTGTGATAGTCACCCCAGATACGCCAAGCGCCCTACGCCTTGAAACTGAGTTAGAATTTCTATTGCCTGAAAACCCAGTCATGGTCTTTCCTGACTGGGAAACGCTGCCTTATGATCATTTTTCACCACACCAAGATATTATTTCTGCACGCTTAGCCACGTTAAACACATTAAAAAAAGAACAACAAAGTGTTTTAATCGTACCTGTATCAACTTTGATGCTTCGTACAGCGCCAGCATCATTTATTTATGGGTCAACCCTTAACTTTAAAGTGGGTGATACCTTAGATACGCACACTCTACGTGAAAATCTTGAACAAGCAGGCTATTTGCATGTACAACAAGTGATGGAGCATGGTGAATATGCTATCCGTGGCTCTATCGTTGACTTGTATCCTATGGGTAGCCCTCACCCATTCCGTTTAGACTTTTTTGATGATGAGCTCGACAGCATTCGTTTATTTGATGTTGAAAGCCAGCGTTCAGATGAAAAAGTAGACAAAATTGAGCTATTACCAGCTCATGAGTTTCCAACTAACGACTCTGACATTGAGCGTTTTCGTATCAATTATCGTGAGCAATTTGGCGCAAGCTCTGAGCAAGACTCAATTTATATGCAGGTCACCAAAGGTACATGGCCTGCCGGTATAGAATATTATATGCCTCTGTTCTTTGATGAATTGGCAACTATATTCGATTACTTACCTAGCAATACGACGTTTATGCATTTTGGCGATATTGAACATGCTGCTGATCAATTTTGGCATGATGTAAATGTTCGCTATGAAAACCGCCGTGTTGATCCACTTAGGCCTTTACTTGAACCTGTAAAACTATATCAAAGCGTTAATGAACTCTTTGGTGAGTTTGGTAAATACGCACGTATTCGTTTATCTCAAGCGAAACTAGGCACTAAAGCAGGCCATACAAACCTTGCCAGTAAAGAGCTACCAAACGTACGTATAGATCATAAGCTACATGAGCCTTACCAAGGTTTAATTAACTATGTTGCTAGTGAGAAAAAACAAAAAGGCCGCGTACTGCTGTCGGTTGAATCTGACGGACGTCGCGAATCTTTACTGACACTATTAAAACCAAGTGGTTTAAAGCTCAAAGAATTCGAGTCTTTCAGCGATTTTACAAATAGTGCTAGTGATGTTGGCTTAATAGTATCGCCACTTGAACAAAGTGTGGTGTTAGACGGTAAACCGCGTTTAACCATTATCACTGAACAAGAATTATTAGGCATTAAAGTATCGCAACGTAGACGTCGTAAACATAAATACGAAGCCAGCCAAGATGCACTTATTCGTAATCTTGCTGAACTGCGTGAAGGCCAGCCAATTGTTCACCTTGATCATGGTGTAGGCCGCTACCAAGGGCTTGAAACAATTGATGCTGCCGGTGTAATTACTGAGTTTGTTACGATCATCTACGCCAACGAGGCAAAACTATACGTACCTGTTTCTGCGTTACATATGCTTAGCCGTTATTCTGGTGGCGAAGAGGCCTCTGCCCCGCTCCATAAATTGGGCTCCGATGCATGGGAAAAAGCCAAGAAACGTGCCGCTGAAAAAGTTCGTGATGTCGCCGCAGAATTATTAGACATTTACGCTAAACGCCAAGCTAAACCAGGTAATAAGTTTAAGCTTGATGGCAGTGCTTACCGTCAGTTTAGCGACAGCTTCCCATTTGAAGAAACCGATGATCAACGTAATGCCATTGAATCTGTGCTTGGAGATATGCAAAGTAAACAGGCAATGGATCGTTTAGTATGTGGTGACGTAGGCTTTGGTAAAACAGAAGTGGCCATGCGGGCTGCTTTTGTTGCCGTAAATGATAACAAGCAAGTTGCTGTACTTGTGCCAACGACACTGCTTGCTCAGCAACATTATGAAAACTTTAAAGACCGTTTTGCCGATTTACCTATTGAAGTTGGCGTTTTATCACGCTTCAACTCAACAAAAGAGCAAAAAGACACGCTTGAAAAAATGGCTGAGGGTAAATTAGATATTGTTATTGGTACTCATAAACTGATCCAACAAGATATTCAATTTAAAGATCTTGGTTTATTGATTGTTGATGAAGAGCACCGTTTTGGTGTGCGTCAAAAAGAGAAAATCAAAGCATTACGTGCCGATGTCGATATTTTAACACTCACTGCGACCCCTATTCCACGTACATTAAACATGGCAATGAGTGGTATGCGTGACCTGTCAATCATAGCCACACCGCCTGCGAAACGTTTAGCGGTTAAAACCTTTGTTAGACAAAGAGATGCAGAACTTATTCGCGAAGCAATTCTGCGTGAAATTAAACGCGGTGGTCAGGTGTATTTCTTACATAATAATGTTGAAACTATCGACCGAGTTGCTGAAGAAATAAGTGAATGGGTTCCTGAAGCTAGCGTAACAACAGCACATGGCCAAATGCGCGAGCGTGAGCTTGAGCAAATTATGAGTGATTTTTATCACCAAAAATATAACGTGATTGTGTGTACCACTATTATCGAAACCGGTATCGATGTACCCACTGCAAACACCATTATTATGGATAGAGCAGATAAGCTTGGCCTTGCGCAGCTGCATCAGTTACGTGGTCGTGTTGGCCGCAGCCACCATCAAGCCTATGCATACCTCCTGACTGGTAACCCTAAATCACTGAGTAAAGATGCCGTTAAACGATTAGAAGCGATTGAGTCTCTGGAAGACCTGGGTGCAGGTTTTGCGCTCGCAACTCACGACTTAGAAATTAGGGGTGCCGGTGAGCTGCTAGGTGACGATCAATCAGGTCAAATGCAAACCATTGGCTTTAGCTTGTATATGGAGATGCTTGAGCAAGCTGTAAACTCGCTAAAAGAAGGCAAAGAGCCAACCCTAGAGAACTTACTTGGCCAGCAAACTGAAGTTGACTTAAAGCTACCTGCATTATTACCCGATGATTATATTCATGATGTAAATGCGCGATTAGGTATCTATAAACGCATTGCAAGCTGTGCTAATCTCAATGACATGGACGAATTACAAGTAGAGTTGATTGACCGTTTTGGCCTACTGCCTGATGCTACGAAAAACTTATTCAGTTTGCAGCAATTAAAACTACAAGCAAGTAATCTTGGCATTAAGAAGATTGAAGCAAACCCGAAAGGTGGCTATTTTGAGTTTAGCCAGCATACAAAGGTTAACCCTAGCTTCATCATTGGTTTGATACAAAGTGCACCGCAGGTGTATAAAATGGATGGCGCAAACAAACTGCGCTTTGCAATTAGCGAAGCCAACGCTCGTGAACGCTTAAAAATGGTCACTGCAATGATTGCAGATTTTGAGAAAAAGGTTAGCCATTAATGTTGTTTAGAAATAGTTTAATATTGCTTTGTTGCTTATTTACAAGCTCATCATATGCAACACGTTGGTTTGAAATTGAAGTTCTTATTTATAAACAGCGCCCAGCTCCCTACTTACAAGAAGATTTCAGTCTAAAACACGATGAAATCAAGGCTAAGCGTAGCAAAGATATATTATCTCCTGCGTACACAGCACAAGCGAAACAGGCTTGTATTGAAGGTGATAACCGCTTTCGCTCTGATTCGTTTACCGACTCTTTAGTCAATACCAACCCTCATTCTAATGTGTGTGATGACAGTGTTGATTTTTTAGCTAGTTATAATCAACTGCCTGTTACACCCGTTGTTGAACCGCGTGAAGATACTGACGAAATATATCTAATTGCACCAGAGCAATTACAGTTTGTTGATCAAAAAGACCAGCTTGATAAAAAGGGCTTATCTCCTATTTTGCATACAGGATGGCGTTTTCCTGAAATGAGTGAAAGAAGTGCACCAAGCATCCGCTTATTTGCTGGAGAACACTTAGCAAAAAACACAAGATCACTTGAAAATGAAAATAACGATTTTATCAGTTTGATCGATCCTACTGAACGTTTTATTCCCGACCAGCTACAAAACGTGCCAGAGTGGGAATTAGACGGTTTAATGAAAATTTATGTTCGTCACTACCTATTTATAAATGCAGATTTTGATATTAGTCAGCGTCTAGAAAACGGTGATTATGAAAAAGCACGTTTTTCACAATTTAAACGTGTGATCAGTAACGAGATACATTATTTTGATCACCCTCGTATGGGTATGATCTTGCAAATAAGACGCTACAACCATTAATGGATACAATTATGAAAAAATATATGGCAATTGCAGCAGCTGCTGCGGCACTTACTTTAGCTGGCTGTTCAAAAGTAAGTCTAGAAAACTACGAAAAAATTGAAATTGGCATGGATAAAACTGAAGTTGAAGCTATTTTAGGCTCTGCTGATAAGTGTGAAGAAAAAACACTACACACTAACTGTATTTGGGGTAACAAAGACAAAAACATTGAAATTACCCTAGTATCAGACAAAGTATCGCTTTACAGCAAAACAGGTTTAGACGCTAAATAAACCCTAGTGGGTGGCCAAGGCCACCCTTTTTCATCATTCATCATTCATCATTTATCTTTTCTTTCAAAATGTCAGTTTGCGAGTAAATCCGCTCAATATTGACAATCTTGCTGCGATTTAACGTAATCTTGTAACGCTGATACAAAGTCTCGTCTTCGCTATGGGTAAACACTAATACAACATTTAATTGATAACGCCTCTCTACCGCTTTCTTAGAGATTTTATTGCTATCAAGATGATAGAGCTTACCTTCGCCTCGCTTTAAGTAGCGAGCAAACGGTGCCAAGCTAAATTGCATGGTTTGTTGAAGCGTATCATATCCGGGTAAAAACGCCTTGGCACTGACATGTGTTTCACTTGCAAAATGTAGCCACTGTGCAGCCTGTTTATTTTGATGCCGGCGCTTAGAAAAGATTTTTCTCACAGCTTTCGGAATACGTTTAAAGCTTGTGTATTCAAGCCAAATGTATTGGCTTGCGATCTTCTCTTTAGTAATACTGTTTTTAAACTGAAAGCGCCACTTTGGTCGGCCTCTAACAATCGCTCGCCAGATCACCCGTGTAATATCTTCTTTGAATATTTCACGAAGACCATAAATCACACCTAAGATCAAAATCAACGTCGCTGTTACTTCGGTAAAATTTGAACGTGCATTTAATACAACTAACATCACAAATGCCATGATCACAGCAGTTACAGTACCCTTTACCATACGTTTTAAATAACTGTTTAAATGACGGGTGCTACGAGTAAGCACTACCCCATGCTCAATTAAACGTTGTAATAAACGCATTTTATTAGTGATACGATTTGCATCTTCAAGTGTTGATTGCGAGTTATACTCTTGTTCTTCTCGGTAACTGTTTTCTGCTTTACAAAACTCTAAAAGCTCGCTGCGCTCTTTTGCAAAATCACTACTGCGCGGCCCTTCATCTAGTAGTTTCAAAAATGACTGCTCTACATGCCAACTTAAGTAGTTATCGGCGTTTTTATAAAACGGCAGTAGCTTTTCATCATCTGGGGTATAGCGCCTTAGCTTTTTCAACAAGCCTTTGGTTTGCTCGCACAATTCGATAGCGGCAGGATAAAACTCTTCGGCTTCTTGGTGTTTTAGGGTGTCTTTAATATCGGCATTCAGTGCTAGTCGAACTTGATAACAATACAAGTTTAAGTTTTGCCGATAATCTTGCTGTTCACCTTTGTTTTTACTAACAAAGCGACTTCTCACTAAGGGTAAGTGAATGTTGTTAGCGTTATACGCAAGATGCGATTTAAAATTGTTATTAAAGAATGATTCTTCACTCAGTGTTTGTGGATTAACACTCATTTCATTCGGAATGGAGAAATATAGGTCGAGTCGTTGCTCTGTGCGTGGTTTAAGCTCAGGCTCGATAATAAAAGATAAGTTCTCGTCTTGTTTAAGCAATATCGCCTCGTTTGTTAAAAGTACCCTTATAGTTTACGCGTTGATATACTTTCAGACAATAAAAAAGGCCCAGTAAAAACTGGGCCTTAGTAATCATTTCAAACTAGATTAGAACTTAACGTTCATACCAGCGAAGAAACGACGACCTAGTACATCGTATGTGTACGGGTCAGTGTTTGAGTCATTGTTACCTGAGTAGTAAGGTGCTTGCTTATCGAATAAGTTGTTAACACCTGCAGAGAATGACACTGTGTCGTTCAGGATGTATGAACCACTGATGTCGTGGTATACAACAGTACCAACACTTGGTACTAGACATTCGCTATCGTCAGCAAGACATGCATAGCTGTCTAAGCCGTCGATCATACGTGCTTGGTATTGTGCATCCCAGTTGTCGCCAGACGCGTTAAGAGTGAAGTTAGACTTAACTTTCGCGTAGCTACCGATACCTGAAGTTACAAGACCTGTGTAATCGATTGTGCTTGTGCCTGAATCAACGATGTACTCATCAAGGATAGTTACATCAAGACCTGTGCGCCAGTTAAGACCTGCAGCTTCAAATGCATACTTGAAGTTTACGTCGTAACCTTTAGTAGATTCGTTACCAATGTTTTGTAATTGGTTATTGAAGCTAATGCGACCAGTGCTTTGGTTGAAGTTGATTGCAGAAGACTGACATAGTGCAGTATCTTGGTTCTTGTATGCGCCCGTAGAAGCATCAAGACAGTTTTCAACGATGTATTGGTTGTTTACGCTTGAAATTGAGTTTTCGATTTCAATTTCGTAGTAGTCAACAGTCATTGAGAAACCATCTAACCACTCTGGAGCGTATACGAAACCAGCTGTTACTGTATCAGCAAGCTCTGGAGTTAATTGGTCGTTACCACCAACAGTTACTTCAGCTTGGTCTTGTGCACCAGGGAAGTTTACTTGTTCGAATGAAGGTGATTTACCTTGGTAAAGCTCAGATACTGTAGGAGCACGGAATGCAGTTGAACGAACAGCACGTAGCATTAGTTCGTCATTTACACGCCAAGTTAGACCAAGTTTCCAAGTCTCATCTGAACCAAATGTGCTGTAATCGAATGCACGAACAGCAGCGCTTAAGTCAACCATTTGTGCAAATGGTGCATCAGCTAGAAGTGGAACAGCGAATTCTACGTAAGCTTCGTTTACGTCAAAACGACCACCAGTTGGCTCAACACGTGGGTCATTTGCAAGACCTTGTGAAGTTAGTGAATCTGGAACGTACCATGCTTTTTCTTCACGACGCTCGATACCAGCAGCGAAACCAACGTAACCAGCAGGAAGTTCCATTACTTCACCGTTAAGGCCAGCAGAAAGAACTAATAATTGGCTACCACCTGAATTGTTTTCAGTGTAGTTGTACTGTGCAAGGTTGCTACCTGACCAATCAGCTTGATCAAGTGGATTAAAGTCACCCTCTTCGATTGCGTCTTGGATTGAACCCATGTTTAGTAGGTTAGTTGCGCGGTCAACTGAGTCGTTACGACCGAATACTACTGAAGTATCCCAGCCCCAACCATTGTCGAATGCACCGTCAAGACCGATTACTGCGCGAAACTGTGTCAACAACTTGCTCATAACCACGAGGACCAACATCAGTCATACGACGACCGTAAGAGATGTCTTCACCGTCAGCTACACCGTGAGAAAGAAGTGAATCACCCATTGTTTCTGCATCATAAGTGAAGTCAAACCATACTGGCTGTGGAGCCATTTGTTGAGTTGACCAACGCTTAGAGTAAGTGAACTCAGAAACTAAACGCGTTTCATCAGTTACGTCAAAGTGGCCGATACCTGTTAGGTTTAAACGACGCATTGGCGTGTAAAGGTAGCTTGTTGCTGAGTAGTTGTAAGCATCACCTGCTGAAGTGAAGTCGTGCCACTCGCCGTCTGCTTGACCTTGTAAGCTTGCATTTTCAGCCCAAACGTGACCGAAAGGCGTGTAAGAAGAACCACCACAGTAGAAGCTACCGTTATCGTAATCTTCTTCGATTGGACAATCAGAGAAATCACGGTCTGCTTGAGAAGCATCGCCACGGTCAGTGTATTGTAAACCAATTACAACGTTACCACGGTCAAAGCTTGAACCCATTGTGATATCGAAAGACGTTTCGTCTGCATCGCCTTCACCAGTGATAGCACCGTTAAGGTTCATGTCTAGACCTTCGAAGTCGTCTTTTAAGATGATGTTAACAACACCAGCTACCGCGTCAGTACCGTATACAGCAGATGCGCCGTCTTTTAGTACTTCAACTTGCTTAATCATTGATACTGGGATTGTGTTTAAGTCAACAGTAGATGCTGCACCAGTACCAGAGTTGATCATACGACGACCATTAACTAGTACTAGAGTACGTTGTGCGCCTAAACCACGTAGGTCAACACGTGCGTTACCGCCTGAACCGTTGTTAACAGCAGGGTTAGTCATCGCACCGCTTGCTGCAGTCATTTTTTGTAGAACGCCATCGATGCTTGATGCACCCATTGCTTTGATGTCATCTGCGCCGATTAAAGTTACAGGACTAGACGTCTCCATATCGGTACGCTTAATGCGAGAACCTGTAACTTGAATTTTTTCAATAGACTCTGCTGCATCATCAGCAGCTAAAACTTGCATGCTTGAAAACATTGGGATTGCTGAAACAACAGCTAAACCAAGAATTGATTTTTTCATGTGAAAACCCTACTTGTTGGAAATTTACCTTTAATCAGGTAGCGCTCGTTATTATTAGAATCACGAGTCAGCGGAGGGCAACTTAGGCTTAGTTAACTGAACGAAAACTGAATGGAAGATTAAATAAAAAACACCACAAAAATGACGGACCCATTTAAGGTAATAAGGTTTCATGATGTATCAATGTTAACAGAAAAAAACACTTCTATATCAGAAAGGTAAGATTCTTTAGTAGCAAAAAAAACATGATTGAAATCAATTGCACGCACTTTGTAATCAAGTGTAACTAAAGCCCAATTAGTGCTACAAATGAAATTTTTACAAGTTGATCACACCACGTTATAAAAACCGTAAAAGCTTGGTAAGACTGCTAACCATACTTATTCACTAAAATTAACTAAATAGACAAAGTTAGCCTGTTAAACAGTGAATTAGAGGATGATTTTTTACTTTTGTTCCATCAGTTTGAAACTAACGTATAAAAATACGTTTAATGAAGAGCATTAAAGTATAAATAAATGACAAGGTAATGACGTTACTCACAGCTTCAGCGAAATTCGAAGCTGTGAGTAATAAAAATAGCGGTTGGTGTTAGCGAGTTTGAATTGAATCGAAATAATAAAACAAAGTACGAGGCTGATTATCAACAGTATTATAAGTAAGCGTCATTTTCCAAGTCATAACAGGTTCAGAACACGCTCCGACCATAGTGTCAGCAACCCAAACCTGCCCTTTGCGTTTAAACTGTAGTGGGATGAATCCCATATACATAGTGACACCTTCAAGTTTTGCAGCTAGATTTTTGGCCCCGTTTGGCAGCTTTAAGTTAATTGCAAAAGGCGTTTCCGGGCTGATGTCTGGGTTACTCAGCCAAGCTTCTGCATTATTTGGGTAATAACAATGACGATTGTTCTCACAACTTGTACTTGTGCTGTCCTCTTCTATACTTTGGCTATCACATGCAGCTAAAAATACACTAAAAAGGAACACGGTGAATAAACTAGTTCGCACTCTATTTGCCTGTATAAAATAAAAGCGGATACTAATTAGCTACCCGCGAAAAGACAACCATGCTAGATGGAATAAGCTAATAAAAATACAAACTCTGACAAAAAATAACCAACAAAGCGCTAAAATTTGATTGATGTCATAATTTTATGCAATTGACCTATCTTTTTAAGGTCAAAAATTTTATCATTTCCATCGCAAAAATAAGGGTTTCTCGAGTTTGTTTTCTGAAGCTAGCACCTCTAAGTTGGCTTTAGGTAACACGCTTGTGAAGTAATAGTAGGCCCCACTTTTAATAAAGTGGGTAATTCATTTCTAAAACGCATTAATTGCAGCGGAAGCCAGAAAATGAGCCAAACAGTAGCATCACAAACTGAGTACAATTATAAAGTTGTACGCCAATTCGCTATTATGACAGTGATTTGGGGCATCGTTGGCATGAGTGTTGGGGTTCTGATTGCTGCCCAATTAGCTTGGCCAGCACTTAACTTTGATACACCATGGTTAACTTACTCTCGACTACGTCCGTTACACACGAACGCAGTAATTTTCGCATTTGGTACAAGTGCACTTTTTGCGACGTCTTATTACGTCGTACAACGTACATGTCAAACGCGCCTTTTCTCAGATAAACTAGCAGCCTTCACCTTCTGGGGTTGGCAACTTGTTATCGTACTAGCAGCGATTACCTTACCATTAGGTATCACAAGCTCTAAAGAATACGCAGAACTTGAATGGCCAATCGATATTCTTATCGCCGTTGTTTGGGTGACTTACGCAGTTGTATTCTTTGGTACGTTAATCAAGCGTAAAGTATCGCACATCTATGTTGCGAACTGGTTCTACGCTGGTTTCATCATTACTGTTGCCGTTTTACACATTGTAAACAGCATGGCAATTCCAGTTTCACTAACTAAATCATACTCTATCTACGCAGGTGCTGTAGATGCAATGGTTCAGTGGTGGTACGGTCACAACGCTGTTGGTTTCTTATTAACTGCTGGTTTCTTAGGTATGATGTACTACTTCGTACCAAAACAAGCAGGCCGCCCTGTTTATTCATACCGTCTATCGGTAGTTCACTTCTGGGCTCTTGTTTCTTTGTACATCTGGGCAGGTCCTCACCACCTACATTACACTGCGCTTCCAGATTGGACGCAAAGCTTAGGTATGGTTATGTCAGTTATCCTATTCGTTCCATCTTGGGGTGGTATGATCAACGGTATCATGACGTTATCAGGTGCATGGCATAAACTACGTACTGACCCAGTACTACGTTTCTTAGTTGTTTCTCTATCTTTCTACGGTATGTCTACGTTCGAAGGCCCAATGATGGCTATCAAGTCAGTAAACGCGCTTTCTCACTACACTGACTGGACTGTAGGTCACGTACACTCAGGTGCACTAGGTTGGGTTGCAATGATTTCTATCGGTGCTATCTATCACCTAATCCCTGCACTATTCTCACAAGGCCGTATGTACAGTGTTAAACTAGTTAACACGCACTTCTGGTTACACACTGTTGGTGTTGTTTTATACATCGTAGCAATGTGGATCTCAGGTGTTATGCAAGGTCTAATGTGGCGTGCAGTAAACTCAGACGGTACGTTAATGTACAGCTTTGTACAGTCATTAGAAGCTTCGTATCCGTTCTATGTAATGCGTTTCCTAGGCGGTGTATTCATCGTAACAGGTATGCTAATTATGGCTTACAACGTTTATCGTACTATTGCTGCGAAGAAAGATTCGCTTCAACTAGACGCTGACGCACAATTGGCATAATGGAGTAGCACGATGAGCAATAATAATTCACAAAACAAACACGAAATAGTCGAAAAGAACGTTGGCCTTATGGCTATCTTGACTGTCTTTGCAATCAGCTTTGGTGCACTAGTTGAGATTACTCCACTAATGTTCCAAGATGATACGACTAAACCTGTTGATGGCCTACGCCCTCTTACAGCATTAGAAATGGAAGGCCGTGACATCTACGTGCGTGAAGGTTGTTACAACTGTCACTCACAAATGATTCGCCCTTTCCGTGACGAGGTTGAGCGTTATGGTCACTACTCTGTAGCTGGTGAGTCAGTATGGGATCACCCATTCCAATGGGGTTCTAAACGTACTGGTCCTGACCTAGCTCGTGTTGGTGAGCGTTACTCAGACGATTGGCACCATGCTCACTTAATGGATCCACGTGCAGTGGTTCCTGAGTCAAACATGCCAGCGTTTCCTTGGTTAGACGAAAACAGAGTCGATACGACCCATACACTTAAAAAGCTTCAAATATTCCGTGATAGTTTCGGAATTGACAAAGCTAGCGACCGTTACGACGGTAAAGGTTATGGTAGTGACGAAGAGCTACAAGCTGACATTGCGAAAATCGAAGCCATGAACGATGGTAAAGGCGCAACTGAAATGCAAGCTCTAATCGCTTACTTACAACAGCTTGGCACACACTTGAAGTAATTATTATGGATTACGGAACATACAGAGGCATTTTGACTCTGGTAATTTTAGTACTGTTTATTGTGATTGTTGTATGGGCATACAGCAAGCGTAGCAAAAGCCGATTTGATGACGCTGCTAATGCCATATTTGAAGATGAAAAAAAACACAACAACACAATCTCTAACGAGGAAAAGGAGTCTGAGAAATGACTAGCTTTTGGAGTATATGGGTTATTGTATTAACCCTAGCGTGTCTTGCTATCATCTTCGGCCTACTTCTGTGGAACTTGAAAAACTACACAGGTGTTAAAGAAGGCGAAAGCTGTGGTCACGAGTTTGACGGCATTGAAGAACTAAATAACCCACTTCCAAAATGGTGGACTTACATGTTCTTCGCAACATTTATTTGGTCTGTATACTATCTTGCAGCCTACCCTGGTTTAGGTAACTGGGAAGGTTTAGGTAAATGGACAAGTTCTAACCAAGGTATTACTTCTCTAGCTGAGTCTAAAGAAGCGACTGAACAAGCATTAGCTAATGGTGAGAACGTTCAATTAGACCAAGAATTTATTGCCGCTGATGAGCGTTTTGGCCCAATCTTTGAGTCATTTGCAAAACAAGATATTGAAACACTAGTTAAAGATGAAAAAGCGCTTGAGATTGGTCAACGTTTGTTCTCACAAAACTGTGCACAATGTCATGGTTCAGATGCACGTGGTGGTCAAGGCTTCCCTAACCTAACGGATAACGATTGGTTATATGGTGGCACACCAGACAAAATCAAAGAAACACTTCTTTATGGTCGTGTAGCTGCGATGCCACCATGGGGTGATGCGCTTGGCGAGCAAGGCATTAAAGAAATGACTGCTCACGTACTTAGCCTTTCAGGCCGTACAGTTAACCAAAAAGACGCTGCTGCAGGTGCTGCTAAGTTTGCAATGTGTGCTGCGTGTCACGGTGCTGACGGTAAAGGTTCGGTTGCACACAACTTACCATTTGGTGCACCTAATCTAACAGATAACATCTGGTTATATGGTGGTTCAAAACGTGCTGTTGAAGAAACACTAACCAATGGCCGCGCAGGTGTAATGCCAGCATGGAAAGACATTTTAGGTGAAGAGAAAGTACACCTACTAACTGCTTACGTTTACAGCTTATCGCAAGATAAATAACCACGCGGTTAAAAAAATGTATAAACAATTAATCATTTAATTCAATAGATTAATTAAGATCAAAAAAGCCTCTATCTAGAGGCTTTTTTTTAGTCTTTTGCTTTTAAATCCGATAAAATGCTTACAACGTTTTTAAAGGTATAAGTACTATGAAACCCACTCCTTGGTATAAAAACTTTTGGCCATGGTTTTTAATCTCTTTTCCTCTTGCAGCGATCATTGGCTGCGCTGGTCTTATTTATATGGCAATTGGTAACGGCCCAGATATGGTTGTTGATGATTACTATAAAAAAGGTAAAGCAATTAACCTTGAACTCAGCAAATTTAATAAAGCAAAAGCGCTTTATTTACATGGCGATTTAAATGTTACTAACGACAAAGTTGCATTCACCTTCACTAAAGGTGATGCAAGCAATGTCCACTCTTTAAAAATGTCATTTTATCACCGCACCATTAAGGCAAATGACTTTGATGTGAGCTTAATGAAAAACGCCCATGGCGATTTTACAGCCCTACTCGACGCTCATGTTGACGGCGCATATACAGTGTTTATTGAACCAATAGATAACAGTTGGAAACTCAAAGAAGACATCATTTTACCAACTGATAAAACAATTTCGATTAGCCCTGAATATAAGTAGTAAACTCTAATGTCCGATAATTGCTTTCATTGTCTTGAAAGTGTGCCAAAAGGCTTTAATGCGACTGTCGAAATAGACGGTAAGGCACAACCTATGTGTTGTATTGGTTGCCAAACGGTTGCAGAAAATATCGTCGCCCAAGGCATGACCGATTACTATAAATTTAGAACCGTACGCTCTGGTAAAGTTGAACAACTTGTTCCAGAGCAACTCGAGTTGATCAAAAGTTACGATAACGAAGATATTCAAGACGAGTTTATTTCTGCCTCTAATAATTTATCCGAGGTGCTACTAACGGTTGAAGGCATAACCTGTGCTGCTTGTGCGTGGTTAATCGAAAAACAATTACTCAATCTAAAAGCGATAAAACGCGTTGATGTAAATACATCGACCAACCGTGCCATGATCCAATGGGATAAATCGGTTACTCCGCTTAGCCAAATTATTACCTCATTACACGAAATCGGCTATAAAGCTTATCCGTTTCAGGCAGACCTTGAGGCCAGTCAAAAACAGCAAGCTGCTAAAGCCTATATCCGCCGTTTAGGTGTTGCGGGTCTAATGACCATGCAAGTAATGATGTTCGCTTTTGCCATGTATTTTGGCATGTTCTCGGGCATGGAAGAAAACTTCGAACAGTATTTCCGCTGGATAAGCCTTGTGCTTGCTTCACCGGTAATTCTCTATAGTGCCCTACCATTCTTAACTAATGCGATTAATGGTTTAAAAGCAAAACAGCTAAATATGGACCTACCCGTATCTTTAGCAATTTTTGGTGCTTATGGGGCAAGTTGTTATGCCACTTTAATGTCTGTTGGCGAAGTTTATTTTGAATCTATCTGTATGTTTACCTTTTTATTATTACTAGGTAAATATTTAGAATTTAGAGCTCGCTTAAAAGCCAGTGAGTTTACTGCTAACTTGCAAAAGTTACTGCCCCTTACAGCCCGTATCATCGATGAAAACAATCAAGAATCAATTATTGCGGCTAAAAAGCTAAGACTTGGTGATGTTGTATTAATTAAAGCAGGCGAAACGATTCCTGCTGACGGTATCGTTATACAAGGTCAAACAACTGTTGATGAAGCCATGATGACAGGTGAGCATCAGCCAGTTAATAAGTTTATTAACCATCAAGTATACGCAGGGACTATTAACCACGATGGTGTGATCCGTATTGAGATCAACAAAATCGGTCAAAATACCTTACTTAATCAAATTATAAAGTTACAACACACAGCTTTAACTAAACGCCCAAGATTAGTTGAAATAACTGATAAGGTGGCTCAGTGGTTTGTAGCGTGTTTATTAGTGTTTGCGTCAATTACAGCGATTGGCTGGTATCAAATAGACCCTGAGCATGCTTTTTGGATTACTATTTCGGTGCTTGTTGCAACATGCCCTTGCGCACTGAGCTTAGCGATTCCTACCGCCCTTACGTGTGCAGTAGCAAGCCTGACAAAGCGTGGTATTTTAATTAAACAAGCCCATGTATTAGAAACGCTACCGCAACTAACCGATATTGCCTTTGATAAAACAGGCACCCTTACCCAAGGTCGTTTCACTATAGAGCGAGTTGAACTAGTAAACAGCCAGTATAGTGAAGCTGACGCATTGCGACTAGCAGCGCAACTTGAAAGTTTCTCTGAGCACCCGATTGCTAATGCGTTCGCTGGTTTCAACGATACAGTGAACCCAATTGAGAATGTTACAATCGAACCGGGTAAAGGCATTACAGCGGAACTTAATAATCAGCACTATGCGATAGGTAAAAGTGGCTGGTTCGATACTGATAAAGCAGATGCTCAAGCAACCTTGTATATCAATAAACAAGTAGTTGCGCGCTTTTACCTAGCCGATAGCTTACGTAACAACGCAGAAAAATTGATTACTAAACTGCATTCACAGCAGCTCAAGTGTCATATGTTAACTGGTGATGCTTCAAACAGTGGTGAGCAAATTGCTAAGCAGTTAAATTTAGATACTGTACATGCAGCATGTAGCCCTCGTGACAAACAAACCCATGTTGAAGCATTGGCTAGCAAAGGTGCCATTGTTGCTATGGTTGGTGATGGTGTGAATGATAGCCCGGTATTTGCAAGTGCCCATTTATCTATTGCGATGGAAACTGGCGCCGATATTTCCAAAAATAGTGCCGATGTGGTATTACTCAATAGTGATCTAACCGCCATTGAACATTTGCTTACTGTCTCGAAGAAGACTCGCCGTATTGTTAAGCAAAACTTGGCATTATCACTTATTTACAATGGTTCGATTTTACCACTTGCAGCACTAGGACTTGTAGCTCCTTGGATGGCCGTTATTGGTATGTCTGCAAGCTCCATTTTGGTTATTACCAACTCATTAAGGTTATTAAAACTATGAGTATCATCTACATCCTCATCCCAATTGCCATTTTATTTGTGCTAATTGCTATTGGTGTGTTCTTTTGGGCTGTAAAAAGCGAACAATTTTCTGATTTAAACAAACAGGGCCACAGTATCCTGTTTGAAGACGATAAAGAGCAGCACAACAAAAGTAATGATTGATCCGCAGTTTATTAGTGCATTTGTAATGGGCTTGTTAGGCAGTGGTCACTGTCTGGCTATGTGTGGTGGTATTTCCAGTAGTTTACAACTTGCCGCTAGCAAAAATCGTGCAGTTCGCTTTTCTGTTGCTTATAACCTTGGCAGAGCGCTCAGTTACATGCTTGCCGGTGCTCTAGTAGCCGGTATTAGTAGTCGCTTCGCTGCACAAAATACCTCTATCTCAGTAGGTTTATCGTTTCTAAGTGGTATTTTTATGCTACTTGTTGGGATTTATATCATGCGCCTAGCGCCCACCCTACAGTGGCTAGAAAAATTAGGAAAAACGCTAGTATGGCAGCATTTATCTAAACTGAATCGTTATTTACTACCTGTCGATACAACGCCAAAGGCCCTGTTGTATGGCGCTTTATGGGGATGGCTGCCGTGTGGATTAGTTTATTCGGCACTAACTTGGGCACTTACCAGCCCTTCTGCCCTTCACGGTGCTGGGGTAATGTTATTTTTTGCCTTAGGGACATTTCCTGCAATGATTAGTATTGGTCTAGTCAGTCAAAAAATAAACACTATTTTCAACCATGTTTGGATTAGGGTTATTCTAGGCAGCGTAATAATATGGTACGGTATATACTTATTAATTATAGCAACCGATAAGCTAATTCATTAATCTTAGCGGTTGTTAACTTATTTGAATGGATTTGATGTATGGACTTCTCACAAAACAAGTCAAAAGGCTTATGCACAATTAGCTGTAATAATTGCAGTATCAGCCAGCTATGTTTACCATTTTCATTAAACGGTCAAGAAATGGATCGTCTAGATGAAATCATCGAACGTAAAAAACCACTGCATAAAGGTGATTATTTATTTGAATCTGGTGAAAGCTTAAATGCCATTTATGCTGTGCGCTCAGGTTCGTTTAAATCTTACACTCTATCTGAACAAGGTGACGAGCAAATTACCGGTTTCCATTTAGCTGGCGATTTAGTCGGTTTCGATGCAATCAACAAAATGGCACATCAAAGTTTTTCTCAAGCCCTTGAAACATCTATGGTGTGTGAAATTCCATTCGATACGCTTGATGAATTAGCCGGTAAATTACCAAAATTGCGCCAACAAATTATGCGTTTAATGAGTAATGAAATTAACTACGACCAAGAAATGCTGTTGTTACTCAACAAAAAATCAGCTGAAGAGCGCCTTGCAAGTTTTATTTACAACTTGGCTGAACGCTTTGGTGAGCGTGGTTTTTCACGTAAAGAATTCCGTTTAACTATGACGCGTGGTGAAATCGGTAACTACTTGGGCCTAACTGTTGAAACAATTAGCCGCCTTTTAAGTCGCTTTCAAAAGGCTGGTTTTATTAAGGTTGAGGGCAAGTTTATCACCATTTTGGACCAGCAGGCACTTGCTACAACAGCGGCAATTATATGTAAATAGAGTTTGATTTAACGCAACTTTATACTGTTTACCCCTTTAACTGTTCTAAATTTAGGTTACACTCAAAGTACTACTTTTTGCGGAACAGTTAAGGAGCAGCACATGGACGCAATTAAACGAATTTTAGCAGTTATAGACCCAACTAAAGAGCAGCAACACAGTTTAAGCCGCTCAATCGATCTAGCCAAAAAATCTGGCGCGACCATCACCGCTTTCCTCAGTATCTACGACTTCTCTTATGAAATGACAACTATGCTTTCAGCTGATGAGCGTGAAGCAATGCGAGAAGCCGTGATAAAAGACCGCCAAGAATGGTTAAATGAACAAATTGCACTTTATCCAGAACTCACTATTGATAGTTGTGTGGTTTGGCATAACCGTCCTTACGAAGCTATTATTAACACCGTGATCAACGATGGTTTTGATCTTGTTGTTAAAGGCACTCATCAACACGACACACTGAAATCGGTTATTTTCACACCTACCGACTGGCACCTTATTCGTAAGTGCCCTGCTCCAGTGTTACTTGTTAAAGAAAAAGAATGGCCAGCTCAGGGGAATATTCTAGCGGCTGTGAACGCAGTGAGTGAAAATGAGCAACACCTTGAACTTAACAAGCGTATTATTAATGATGCCCGCTTCATTTGTGACTTAGCCAATGCCACGCTTAATATTGTAAATGCGTACCCAGCAACACCGGTTAATATTGCAATAGAAATCCCAGAGTTTAATCCTGGCGTTTATAACGAATCAGTCAAAAAACATCACTTTGAATCAACGCTCTCTTTAGCTAAAGGGTTTGATATTGACCAAGCTCAATGCTACATAGAGGAAGGTTTACCAGAAGATGTCATTCCAGATGTTGCTGCACGCCTTAACAGCGAGTTAGTAGTGATTGGTACTGTTGGTCGCACTGGCTTGAGTGCTGCGCTTGTTGGTAATACTGCAGAGCACGTTATTGATAGTCTTGATTGCGATGTCTTAGCCCTAAAACCAGATGGCTATGTGAGCCCACTCGCTAAGTAACAACCAGAATATGTATTAAAAAAGCCCCAGTTTGGGGCTTTTTTTATATATTTGTTACATCAATGAACAGTGATTCATCAATGTTTGTTGATGAGACCACCGCCTCGCTAAAGTCATAGCTTTCACGATTGCCTTCTCTATCAAGTGGTAAGTTTTCAAAATCAAACAAGTTTCTATCAGCAAGCTGGCTTGGGCTGACATTCTGTAAAGACTTAAAGATACTCTCAACGCGACCTGGAGTTTTCTTATCCCACTCTGTCAGCATCGCTTTAATTGATTGACGCTGTAGATTTTCTTGAGAACCGCATAGGTTACATGGAATGATCGGGAAATCTTTGTGCTCAGCGTATTTAATTAAATCTTTTTCACGACAATATGATAACGGACGAATAACTACGTTACGTTCATCATCTGAACGTAATTTTGGTGGCATCGCTTTTAATCGTGAACCATGGAACATATTTAAAAACATAGTTTCGACGATGTCATCCAAGTGATGACCTAGTGCTAGTTTGGTCGCACCAATTTTTTCTGCAAATGAGTAAAGTGTACCGCGACGAAGTCGTGAACACAGACCGCAGGTTGTTTTGCCCTCTGGTACTTTTTCTTTTACTACTGAGTAAGTATCTTTATCAACGATGTAATACGGGATATTTAGCGTTTCAAAGTAATCAGGCAAAATATGCTCAGGAAAACCAGGCTGCTTTTGATCAAGGTTTACGGCAATCACTTCAAATTTAATTGGCGCAGCTTTTTGTAAATTAAGCAAAATATCAAGCATTGCGAATGAATCTTTACCACCACTGATACATGCCATAACAACATCGCCGTCTTCAATCATGTTGTAATCAGTAATCGCATTACCAACATGCCTTCTTAGACGCTTTTGAAGTTTATTAAATTCAAGAGTTTCTTTTCTAGTATCAGTTTGATTCATTTGCTCTGCTCATACAGGCTTTACTAAGCCATGTTTCATAGTAAAAAGTTCGGCGTGGATTATACGGACTTTTTGAGCCAGTTGAAATGATTAGCGTGGGATAATTAAAAAGCATAACTCGTGAAGATATTACGTAAACTAAGGCTCTTTATGAATAGCATTAAAGGATCATCAATTTACAGGCTTATTTTAGGGTTTTCTGACTTCAATAAGCTAACTTCATTTTACTGTGCATTTATAACGCGAAGCTGTACAAGCAAGATCAGGCCAATCATCTCTGCCCCAGCAGTATTTATCATTTCTAAGTGGTTTTAGGTGCCAAACTACAGGTTTACCTTTTTTATCTAAGCGAGTTTCATTTTCAAGCTGCACTCGAATTAAATTTTTCTCTGTCGATAAAATAGTATATACAAAGGTTTTTCTTGCTTCAGTCTCAGAAATATAGCCCTGCTCGTCATAAGAGATTTCTAATGTTTTGTTTTTAAACGCTATAGTATGAAAATTAGCTTCACAAACTGGGCTATTTGTAGACTGCCATGAGCCTTGTAACTTAGTTTGCATTTCTTGGTTGATAGGTGAATAACTGCTACAAGCTGAACATAGCAGTAAAATAACAAAAAATGCCGGAATAATTTTCATAAGTATGCTTTTAAGTCCCTGAAAAGTTGACGTTTAGCATAACGAGAATCGTAAAAATGTCCAGCAATAAGCTTAATACAAAAACAAAGGGCACATGAGCCATGCGCCCCCTGTTAACCTTAAGTGTTTTTAGTTTTTGTCTTATTTTTTGCCATTCGTTTGGCACGTTTTATTGCCGATTTTTTAGAAGCATTTTTCTGCGCTATTTTTAACACTTTAGCCTCTTTTAACTGCTTTTTGGCTGCTTTCAAGCGCTTTTTAGCGTTTTCGGCTAGGTTCTCTGCTTCGCTGGCACACTCTACAGCGGCTTGTGCTTTAAGTGCTGCATCTTTTGCAATTGCAGTGGTTTTGGCCACTTCTTTTTTACTCTTTTCGAGAATTTTTTCGAGCTTAGCAAGACGCTTCTCAAATACTGACTCTGAATTTTTCATTGTATTCTCCTTTACTGACGCGTAGACATGCGGGTAGGTTCAGTGACAATAAGCGGGTCAACCCGATTGACTATATCCTGATCTTTTTCTGGGTAGTTCAAACAACTTAAGAAATGACGCATACAGTTGATACGACCCCGTTTTTTATCATCAGAGCGAATTTGTGTCCAAGGCGCATCTTTTGTATGGGTATGAAACATCATCGCATCTTTCGCGTCACTATAATCATGCCATTTAGCCAATGATGCCATATCAACCGGACTCAGCTTCCATTGCTTAAGCGGGTCGTTTTGACGTGATTTAAAGCGTCTGAATTGCTCTTCTCTACTGACCGAAAACCAATATTTAAATAGCTTAATACCGCTATTCACCAACATACGTTCAAGTTGTGGTGTTTGACGCATAAACTCTAAATATTCGTGATCATCACAAAAGCCCATTACCTTCTCTACACCGGCTCGGTTATACCAAGAGCGATCAAATAGTATAATTTCACCTTTGCTTGGCAGGTTATTAATGTAACGCTGAAAGTACCACTGTTCTCGCTCTCTTGCAGATGGTTTTTCTAAAGCCACTACGTGCGCCCCACGAGGGTTTAAATGCTCCATAAAGCGCTTAATAGTGCCACCTTTACCCGCCGCATCACGACCTTCAAATAAAATCACAATTTGCTGGTTGGTCTCTTTTACCCAGCCTTGCATTTTTAAAAGCTCGATTTGCAGTTCGTGTTTATGACGCTCGTATTCAACCAGGTCCATTTTGCGTTTATATGGGTATTTACCGTCTGCATTCCACTTTAGGCTTGGGTTTTTAACATTTAAATCAAAAATTACATCCTGTTTCGCATTGGCTTCGGCTAATTTCTGTTTTTTGACTGATACAGGTTCGACATTGACTGTCTGCATAACGACTCCTTTTAAACTATAAGTACCTATATTGAGATCTTTATAGTTTTACTTTAAGCCAGTTATTGCTAAGTAACTTGATCTAAATCTATATTTTTATTTCTTGAAAAATCATTAAAAAATATAAAGTTAGCACTTTATAGCTAATTAAAAATAAGCCTATAAAAGTAAAATCAAGCCCTTTTTCTATAGTAAAAAACAATCAGATAAAACCTATATCCTCATACCGTTTTCATATCTAAATACAAGCTGTTACTTAAACTGCGCTGCAATACAAGTAATTAGAAAAAATATTAAATGAGGGAATAAACTAGACAAGAGAAGCTGTTATATAAATTGCTTAATTTATATTGAATTTTCAATTTTGATACTAAACCAAAGTAACGAGATAAACTTTTAAAAAAAGAGACACAAGAACTATCTTCTCAACATTGAAAAAGGGACCTTAATAAGATCCCTTTTGTCGATATTTAAACGATTTTAGCCGATGTATAGTGGTTATTTAACGATCCAAGGCGTGGCGCTAATAAGCTTAGCATGACTGCTTAATACCGTTTCATCATCTTGCCAGTCATCAGAAACCTTAATTGAGCAACGTTGCTCCTTACAGCTAACACCGTTTGCCGAGATAGCATCTTGGCCGTTAAATTTTAGTACAACACCTTGTTGTTCAGGCAGCAAAAACCACATTAATTTGCTAACGAAAAAGCCCGACAAATCAGATAGTAGCTCGTCAAATTCTTCATTTAACGTATACAAGTTTGCTTTACTAAGCTCAAAATCAGCCAGATCAGTTGCTTCAATTTGCAACCTTAATTGACAATCATGTTTTGGATTTTCTGGTTGAACAACAATAACGGCTTTATCTGTATCTAGCTGCTTATCAAAAGGTAAAAGCAATTGAGCTTTATCTGTATAAGTTAAGTCAAACTCTTGTTTCTCTGTAATTATTTTACCTGATTTGATTGTACATACTTCGTTAGTAGCAATATCAGACAAATAAAAATTAACTTGAGCGTATTGAAATTCGCCTTTATTAACGACTTTCAAACGATCATAAAAACCATCGTATGCAACAACAAATTCAGTAGCAGCGGCCTTAGAGGCAACTGCACCTAGTGCAACCGCAATGGTTGTAAATTTTAACCACGGAAGGAATTTATTCATCAAAGTAAGCTCTGTTTTGATTTATCATTTTATTTAATTCTTCAATGTACGCTTCACCGCGCTCAGAATACGACAACAAGCCCTGTGTTAGCTTAGTAGCATCAATTGGCTTTTGCTGGCGACGTAAATCGGCTCGAATTGATCGTAAATCTTTATACGCTGCGTGAGTATTAATATTTTTAAAATATGAGCTTACAGCAGCACGTACCGATTTAAAAGCAGTCACTTCATGAGCGGCTTCGTTGGCTCGACGACGTGGTACCATGCCACAGCCTTTTTTATAACACCACTGACCGAAAAAGTTTAAGCCAATTCGAGCAAAACGTGACGTACCCCATGCTGATTCGTTAGCCGCCTGCATAAGCGCAAGTTCTTTTGGAATGATATCTACACGGCGCAGAGCTTGGGTCAGTGATAAGGTATCAATAGTGGTTGGTAACTTGTAGCTGGTCAGTATTTTCTTAATATCTGATTGCTGTTTACTACTTAGCGGCTCATTATACTCAAGCATCATGCGTGCAATTTCTATGAGCGCACGTTGTTGTAGGATCTTTTTATTCTCAGCCTCGACATGAGGACGGATAAAGTCAAAAAATGCATGTTTCTTTTCTTTCACATCAGTAAACGCTGCAAAATCAGGCAGTTTTACATTATGTAATGGCTTTTCTTTTTTGATTACGCGCTGAGTGCCAATAGGTGTTGTCTGTGACTGTTCATCCCCCTCATCCAGAGTATCTTTATCCATAAATGGCGACAACAACGCCCATGCAAAAAAAGCGGCCAGTAAAGCTCTAAAAACGTAATTCAGCATGTATTCTCTCAAATAAACTTTTACTAATATGCGGTAACTTCACGCACACACAATGGCGAAGTATACCAAAGCAGACATTTTTTGGCGAATTAGCCCTGAGATAGTTTCTTAAAGTATAACTAAAGAAGCGTTATGAACCGCCAATTTACTCGCAATTTTCAAGCGCTTGCGTATACTTAAATGCAACCAAACGAGAAATAGGAAGGTTATTTTTATGTGCCAATCTTGGCAAGCTCGCATTATTGATCAGCAAAAATATCGTCCCAACGATAACCGCTCAGCTTGGCAAGTTGACCGCTCTCGTATCATACATGCTGCAGCATTTAGGCGTCTGCAGGCTAAAACCCAAATTATGGGTATTGGCTTAAATGATTTTTACCGAACTCGCCTTACTCATTCTTTAGAAGTTGCACAAATTGGTAGTGGATTATTACGCCACTTAAAAAAGCAACACCCTGAATTTACGAATTTTCCGAGTGGTAGTTTACTTGAAACCTTATGCCTTGCTCATGATATCGGTCATCCACCTTTCGGTCATGGTGGTGAAATAGCATTAAACTACATGATGCGCGATCATGGTGGTTTTGAAGGTAATGCCCAAACCCTGAGAATTGTTTCTAAACTTGAGCCTTATTCTAATGGATATGGCATGAATCTAACCAGACGCACCTTGCTTGGCTTTATTAAATACCCAGCCTTTATTGATGACTTGTGGCACACCATTCCACCAAAAAGTGAACAGCGTAGCTTTATCAAAGCCGACCATTGGCGACCAGCTAAAGGTCTGTATCAAGATGATAAAGATATTTTCGATTGGATTATTGACCCACTGTCGAATAATGATAAACAACTACTGAGCAGTCACTATAAGGTTGATGAATTTAGAGCTAAAACTCACTATAAATCAATAGATTCAGCAATTATGGAATTGGCTGACGATATTGCTTATGCCGTACACGATTTAGAAGACGCCATAGCCACTGAAGTTTTAACCCTTGCAGATTGGCAAAACCATGCCTTAGTACAATTACAAGAATTAGACTCTGCTTGGTTAACAACACACTTAAGTTCGATTACAGCTAGACTGTTTTCCCATCATGAATATGAAAGAAAGGACGCCATTGGTGAGTTGGTTAACACCTTTATAATTAATGCCAAATTAATAGTACAAAATGCTGATTTTGAATCTGAAATATTACAGTACACTGTAAGTCTACCTGATGAATTTGCTGAAATTCTCAACGTGCTAAAGCATTTTGTTTTTAAACGGTTAATTCGCGAGCCAAAAATGCAGCAAGTTGAGTTTAAAGGGCAAAATCTGCTAATTGAATTATTTAGTGCCTTTGCTAGTGACCCCATGCGTTTATTACCTGAAACAACCCAAGACATGTGGCTTAACGCTCATCAGCAAGAAGATAATGCTATGCGTATAATTTGTGATTACTTGGCTGGGATGAGTGATGAATATGCCTATAAAACATATCAGAGGTTGTTTTTACCAACTTCTTGACTAGTTTTTGAATACAGCTGAAAACTGTTCTAAAATTAAACAGGTTATTAGAAAATAACCACTCCTCTTAGGATGCATTCTATTTAACAGGGATTGAAATGATGCTCAAAAAACACCTACTTTTAAGCGCTATAATGGTAAGTACATTTACCTGCTATAGCGCAGAACAACTTCCTGATCCGTTACTTGAAGAGCGAAATTTAATAATTAAAGATGCTTCTCGATTTGATTGGATACGACTAAACTCTGGTGAGTGGCTTAAAGGTGAACTTGTCTCAATGTATGATAAAGAGATCGAGTTCGATAGTGATGTGCTCGACACATTAATAATCGATCGTGAAGATGTCTACATGATTATCTCTGACCGCCACCATACAGTTCGTTTTAACGATGGGAAGGAGCTCAGCGGTGCACTTAATATATCCGGTGGTTTTATCAAAGTGGGTGAACAACCTGCTAAGTACCGTTATCGCGATTTAGTCTCTATTGCTCCTTCAGTAGAAAGTGAACTTAGTGCATGGACTATAAAATTGTCGATGGGTGCAGATTTAGCTCGCGGTAATACTGACCAAACTGAGTATTCTGTTAAAGCTGATATCAAACGCCGTACTGCATCTAGTCGTTTTTTATCTGAAATTTTGGGCTACCGGACTACCAGCGATAATCAAGTTACTAAAAACAACATTCGTGCTAACGGCACTTATGACTGGTTTTATACACAAAAAATGTATTACCGCCCTATTTTCTTTGAGTACTATCGTGATCCGTTCCAAAATATCGCTAATAAATACACTGTGGGCGCAGGTGTTGGTTACTATGTAATGGATACAGATAAAACAGAATGGGATTTTACAGCAGGGCCAGCATACCAAAAAACGCAATTTGACACTGTTGCTGAAGGCGAAGATGAAAGCAACTCATCAATGTCTTGGTTCATATCTACAAATTATGAATTAGAAGTAACCAAGAAAATTGATTTTTCACTTAATTATCGTTATTTGACGGCTAATAGTAACGCCGGGGGTGATTCACAATATGCAATGGCTGCGTTTGAATTTGAGATCACAGATGATATCGATTTTGACATGTCAATAGTATGGGATTACTTAGCCGACCCTATTGCCGATGAAAACGGTGTGGTACCAGAAAAAGAAGATTACAAAATGATTTTCGCACTGGGAATAGATTTATAAAAGTTAATTTGATGGATATATAAACGCCGAGCTTAAGCTCGGCGTTTTAAATGTTCGTTAAGCAAACACTTCCTTATAGCGATTTAATACCCATGTTATAGAGGGTAAAACCATAAATATCAGCATATTGGTCGATGATCTTACTTGTTGGCGTACCTGCACCATGCCCAGCATTTGTTTCAATGCGAATAAGATATGGGTTTTGTTTCGCACCTTTTTCTTGCAGTTCAGCAGCAAACTTAAATGAATGCGCAGGCACTACACGGTCATCATGGTCCCCTGTTGTCACTAAGGTTGCTGGGTAGCTAACACCCGCTTTAACATTGTGCACAGGTGAGTAGCCTTTTAAGTAATCGAACATTTCTTTACTTTGTTCACTGGTGCCGTAGTCATACGCCCAACCAGCACCCGCTGTAAAGGTGTGGTAACGCAGCATATCTAAAACACCTACAGCAGGTAACGCGACTTTAAATAACTCAGGGCGCTGTGTCATAACCGCACCAACTAACAAGCCACCATTAGAGCCACCACGTACCGCCAGATAATCAGGTGAGCTGTATTGTTTTTCGTTTAAGTACTCAGCCGCCGCAATAAAGTCATCAAATACATTTTGTTTCTTAAGCTGTGTGCCATTTACATGCCATTCTTTACCGTATTCGCCACCACCACGAATATTAGCAACAGCATAAACACCACCATGCTCAAGCCATGCAGCAACTGTCGGGCTGTAACTTGGCGTTAAGCTTACATTAAAACCACCGTAGCCATATAAGATAGTTGGATTTTTACCATTAAGCTCGGTGCCTTTCTTGTACGAAATAATCATCGGAACTTTAGTGCCATCTTTCGATGTGTAGAACACTTGTTCTGAAGTATATTCTTCGCTGTTAAATTTAGCGCCTGACTTGCGATACACATCAGACTCGCCAGACTCAACATTAAACGAGTAAATGTTGCCTGGAGTGGTGTAATTAGTGAATGAATAATACAGTGTTGGTGCATCATGTTTACCGCTAAAGCCATACGCGGTACCCACACCTGGTAAGCTGATATCACGCACAAGTTTACCTGATTTATCGTATTGCTTTACTTGCGATATAGCATCAACCATATACTTAGCAAAGAAGTAATTACCGCCCTTTGAAATGCTCAATACATTCTCAGTTTCAGGGATTAAATCTTGCCAGTTGTCAGGACTTGGATCAGCAGCATCCACAGTAACAACACGCTTATTTGGTGCGTTTAAGTTAGTCACTAAATAAAGCTTTGTACCGTCATTATCTATAATTGATGTATCTGAGTCTGTATTATCTAAAATTGTCACTAACTTGCTATCAGGCTTAGTTAAATCTTTGATAAATAACTTATTACCTGATGTCGAAGTGCTTGCAGCAATAATTAAATAGCGATTGTCACGAGTAACCTCAGCACCAATATAGCGATGTTTCTGTGCTTCTGTGCCACCATAAATTAATTGGTCATCAGCTTGCGCTGTGCCTAATTTGTGATAATAAACTTTATGTTGATCCGTTTTTGCAGAAAGCTCACTTCCTTTTGGCTTATCGTAGCTTGAGTAATAGAAGCCTTCATTACCAAACCAAGAGATACCGCTGAATTTAACATCGACTAATGCCTCTTCAATAGGCTGTTTTGTTGCCGTATCAATAATAATGATTTTACGCCAGTCACTACCACCTTCAGAAATTTGATAGGCAGTTAAGGTGCCGTCTTCTGTAAAAGTTAAGCCCGACATTGATGTTGTTCCATCAGCACTGAAGGTATTAGGATCTAAGAAAACTTCAGCTTCTGAGTCACCTTTTTTACGATACACCACGTACTGATTTTGCAGGCCATCGTTTTTATAAAAATAAGTGTACTCACCTTCTTTGAATGGGGCTGTCACTTTTTCATAATTCATTAACTTTTCGAGTGTAGTTTTAAGTTCATCGCGATAAGGAATATTTTTTAGATAAGAAAAAGTAACGTCATTTTCGGCTTTTACCCACTGTGCAGTTTCGTCGCTCATATCGTCTTCTAACCAACGATATGGATCGGCTACTTTCTCACCGAAGTATTCGTCGACAACATTGCCTTTTTTAGTTTCTGGATAATTCACAGCAGCTTTAACCTCTGCAGTTTTTACTGTTTGTTCTGTTTTTGTAGGGGTAGATTCACCGCAACCCGCCAATGCAACAACAATTGCACATGCTAATGTTTTCTTGATCATAATCACTTTACTTTTAGTTATTGTTAATGAAATGAAAGTAAAATTAATACATTAGAATGTCTAGTTATTTGCGGTTAATCACGAAATGCGCTGTAAACCAATGTAAAAACAAAAAGCCACGCATTGGCGTGGCTCTTATAAATTTACACAAGTAAACACTCTTGGGATTATACTTTTGTTAACCAACCATGTGTATCTGCTGATTTACCCCATTGAATATCATTCAGTGCTTGACGTAATTTAGCGACTTTCTCACCCGGCTCACCCGAGCCTACTTTAAACTCTTGGTCGTTATGAATAAGCGTACCAACCGAAGTAAGTACCGCAGCAGTACCCGATAACGCTGCTTCAGTTCCTGGCTTAGCAGCTCTTTCAAGCAACTCAGAAACGGTAAAATTACGCTCAGATACCGTCATACCTAAATCTTTCGCAATCGTTAAAATACTATTACGCGTCACGCCGTGTAAGAATGTGCTATCAAGCGCTTTTGTGATGATTTCATCACCATCAATTAGAATAAAGTTTGCAGCACCAGTCTCTTGAACATCGCCACCTGGGCAGAACAAAATTTGGTCTGCTTGATGTTCTGAACGAGCCTCTAAGATTGGGCCTAATGCACTTGCGTAGTTACCACCACTTTTAACCATACCCATGTGTGGAGCACAGCGCATGCCGTCTTCTTCAAGTAATACGCGTAATGCCGTTGCACCACCTGAAAAATAATCACCCACTGGCGAAAGTAATACATAAAGAAGTGAGCTCATTGACGGTGCAGCGGCTTTACCAATTGCTGCTTCTGTACCAATGTGAGTTGGGCGAATATACATAGAACCCGGAGGTGTTGGTGTTTCGTCTGCGTACTCTTTTACAATGTCTTTGATCATTTGCTCGAGCATGCTTTCTTCAAAGTCAGGTAAGTTTAGTAACTTAGAGCTTTGTTTCATACGAGCAATGTTAGCATCCATACGAAAGATATAGACCGAGCCATCTTCGTGACGAAATGCTTTTAATCCTTCAAAACAGGTGCTTGAGTAATGTAATACGTGAGCACCCGCATGTAATTCGATTTTATCAGATGGGACCAGCGCGCTTTCACTCCATGAGTTATCAGCAAAACGTGCTTGGATCATTTGTGGCATAAATACAGTACCAAATGCGGCCATTGTTATTCTCTCTTGTTTGGACTACTTTTACCCCATTGTAAGCTAATCTATCCCCGTTTAACCATAGCAAACTAGTGCCTTTTATAGATTATAGTGATAATAATTCGACCGTTTGGTACAAAAAATGTGCAAGCCATGTTGCACATTGTTTACTGAGAATCATTTACTAATAAATAATAGCGAATTATCGGTAATTCATTTTTGCCGTTAGCCGATTAAAGAAGCTCGGAAAGAAGCGCTTAATGGTCGGTGCTAAACCACTTATGCCTTCACCAATTACAACCTCATCTTTTTCAGCTTCAATGGCTTTAATCATTTTTGCAGCGGCTTTAGCGACATCCATGCCGTTCTCAATTGAATGCTCTGGCTTATTTTGTGGCTTACCTTGGCCATCTAATGAGTTATGTGCAATGGCTGTTTTAATTGAACCTGGGCAAATGGTCAGGCAATTAATGTTTTTATCGGCTAATTCTGCTCTTAAGCAATCCATGAAGCCAACTACCGCATACTTAGAGCCCGAATAACCAGTTCTAAACTTCGAACCAACTTTACCTGCGACACTGCTAATTGAGACCACCATCCCCATACCTTGCTTCACCATTTGCGGTACGACCGCCTTAGTTAAGGCAATTAAACCAAAGTAATTCACTTCCATCAGTTGGCGATAAACCGTAAATTCATTTTCTAAAAATAAGCTACGCTGCGACACCCCACCGTTATTGATAAGCACATCAACTTGGCCAAGTCGCTCTATCACCGTAGGCATATCTTCAAGTAAGGCTTCGGGTTTTGCCAAATCAAGGGGGACTACGTGATGATTACCACCGAGTCGTTTATTCAGCTTATTGAGTTTATCTTCATTGCGGGCAGACAATATTAGCGTTGCCCCTTTTGCCGCCAGTTGCTCACAAAGTGCTTCACCAATTCCAGAAGATGCCCCAGTTACCCAAACTGTTTTACCATTTAATTGCATATGTGTTCCTTATTATTGTTGTTATGCTTTGTTAGGCCCAGCATATTGTTCGATATAATCAGCAATATCTTTATAAAAGCCAAGCATAATCAAGAACTCGGCTAATACAAATAAAGGCCCTATTACCAAACCAATTAAATCGTCAACAAAGGCTGGCTTTTTACCTTCAAAATAATGACCAATAAACTGAAAAACCCAACCAACAACGAAACTGCCAATACTTAAGGCTAGCCATAATTGTGTTGAAAGCGACACCACAGGCTCAGCAGCAATGCTTAACACACTTAAGCATACAGCCATAATTAACCCCATCGATAAACTAAGCATTAAGTAATAGAGACAAGTGAGCCCAATCACCACGGTTGCTAAAGAGATGACAACAGGCTCAGAGATAAGCGTGACGCGTTGCAATAAACAAATAATTGCAAACACAATTAATGGAATGCCAATAAAGTGGGTGTAAATATTGCGTTTAGAACGGTGATAAAGGGCGTAATTTGTCAGTTGTTGTTTTAATGTTTTCATTATATTTTCCTGCCAAAACTGTGTTCAAAACTCAGATTAGCAGATAATTTACTAGCAAGAATGTCAACTATCCGACATTTTAACTAGCTCTATTAAACTCGCATATCAAAGCAGCGCATCAATTATCTTGCCTTTATCGGCCTCTGGCTGCATATCCATGCGTTCGCGTCCTTTTTGATACTCTTCATCAAGCATCGCTTGCAGCTCATTCATTTTTTCTTGCAGTGCTTTGGTGTCGGCACCTTGTTGCTGCATTTGTTCCGCTAGTTTTTCTATTTGCGCTTTTATTTCGTCAATTTTCTCTTTATCAACACCGAGTCGCTGATAAACCAAGGCTTCTTGCGCCTGTGCTAGAAAAGAGCTGGGCTGTGAGTGCTTTTGCAACAGTTGTTGTGCTGAAGGTGCAGGCGTATGCATGGCCTTCACACCCTCAGGGCGGGCCGTTTGCGACAGCTTAGTAGCAGCCGAAGTGTGATAAGGGTTATATTGATTATGAAACGTAATTGCCACAAGTTGTCTTCCGTTTAAGCTTGATTACAGCTTTGTAGCAATTTTAGTTCCAAACTAGCATTGAGATTGCAATTTATCGATATCAATTATTTCAATCGTTTGATATTTAAGATTAATAATTGAATCAGCTTGCAGGGATTGCAAAATTTGATTAACAGTTTGCCGTGTTAGATAGGTCATATCGGCAAGTTGTTGCTGAGTAAGCGGCAAACAGTTTTGCAGTGATGACTGATAAAGCATGTATAGGCGCTTAATCACCTTTTGCTTTGCCGTTAGTAATGCGTGATCTTCTAATGAATCAAACAGATTTCGCACTTTGTTAGTAAGCAACAGCCCAAAATCATGCCAATAAGCGGGATGATCTTGTAATAACTGAGTTAATGCCCGTTCTGATACGTGTAAAAGCCTTACCGTAGTTTGTGCATACACATCGTGGGTGCGTTGACCACCATCAAACAAAGCAACTTCACCAAACCACATTGCACTGGTTACAAAACTGAGTACAGCTTCTTTGCCTTGGTTATTAACGCCAGAAACTCTAAGCACGCCATTAATAACACAATACAGACCATTATTTTCATCACCACGCAAAAACAATGCATCACCGGCATTTAAGGTGATTAATTTAGCATTTTTTACTAGCTTGTCCCTAAATAATTGTGCTCGATTTTTAAACCATTTATCTTGGTTAATAACCGAAAGGTCTTGTTCATTCAAGTGTTTATCCTTTACATTGGTGTAGTGTGCATATATCCAAGCCACCTCAAAATGCAGAATTCAGCGTTTCACAGGTGCTTAATATCAAGGCGTTACTTTGCAAGAATGGCATTCCCTTTTAAGAAGTAACAACGATGAGAGTAAGTGCCTGCGAAGCGCCCAAAGGGTTGGTTTAAAAGCGATTTATACTGCGTTATTGATTTTAACAATAGAACATCTATTACTTGCAATCAATGCCTTGCCTAAACCGCTTTTATTTCCAACTGAAACTCGTATTTTGAGGTTGTTTGGATATCTAAATAATAAAAGGATACGGGATGTTAAACAAACTACTTTCGACCAGCCTACTTCTCAGTGCTATTTCTACCCCTGCATTTGCTAGTGATATTAATACTGAACTTAAATCTGCAAATAAAAGCGTCAGCGAAAAAGTCATTAAATGGCGCCGACATTTACACCAAAACCCAGAACTTAGTAACCGTGAGTTTGAAACTGCCAAATACGTAGCTAAGCATTTACGCTCTTTAGGCCTTGAAGTGCAAACAGGTGTTGCTCATACAGGTGTCGTTGCCAAACTGAAAGGTGGTAAAAAAGGTCCGCTTATTGCGCTGCGTGCTGATATGGATGCATTACCTGTTAAAGAGCAAGTAGATTTACCATTCGCGTCAACTCAAACGGCTGAATACAAAGGTAATACAGTTGGCGTAATGCATGCCTGCGGTCATGATAACCATGTGGCTATTTTAATGGCGGCAGCGGAGTCTTTAGTTAAAATTAAAGACCAACTAGCAGGTGATATTCTATTTGTCTTCCAACCTGCTGAAGAAGGTGCTCCAGAGGGCGAAGAAGGCGGTGCTGAGCTTATGCTTAAAGAAGGCTTATTTAAAGAAAAGCCAGAAGCCGTATTTGGTTTACACGTAACCAGCTCACTTAATACCGGACAAATTGGTTTTCGTGAAGGGCCGTTAATGGCCAGCGCCGATAAATTTACAATCACAGTAAAAGGCCGCCAAACTCACGGTTTCTCGTCCTTGGAATGGTGTTGACCCAATTGTAGCTTCATCACAAATTATTATGGCAACTCAAACCATTGCTTCACGCCAAGTTGATGTAACCAAAGCGCCTTCAGTGGTTTCATTTGGTGCCATTAATGGTGGTATACGTAACAACATCATCCCAGATCAAGTTGAAATGGTTGGCACAATTCGTACCTTTGACCAAGAAATGCGCGCTGACATTAAAAAACGTTTAGCTAAAACCGCTGAGATGGTGGCTGAATCTGGTGGCGCAGAAGCGCATGTTCACATTGACCATGGTTACCCAGTAACAGTGAACGATGTTGAACTTACCAAGAAAATGGCCCCTACACTCGCTGGTGTGGTTGGCAAAGAAAACCTGATCACAACCCCACTTATAACAGGTGCAGAAGACTTTAGTTACTACGCCTTAGAAACACCAGGAATGTTCTTTTTCTTAGGTGTAACACCAAAAGGTCAAGATGCTGTTACAGCGCCAAGTAATCATTCACCACACTTTTTTGCAGACGAGAAAGCTTTACAGCTTGGAGTAAATGCAATGACGCAATTAGTGATTGATTACCTTAAATAATCAATACTCTCATACCGGCGGGTAACATCATTACCCGCCCTATTTTCTTATCTGTTCAGCATCAATAAAGTTCATTTTGCTAAGGTTAACTTACTATCAAATAGGTAAGGAAGCCTCATGACATCAGAATACTTTCACTTTTTAAGCATTATCGGTGTAGCATTTTTTGCAATCTCTGGCACCTTACTAGGTCATGAAAAAAGTGTCGGTGGTTTTGGTGTGGTGGTGGTTGCCACGGTAACAGCAATAGGAGGTGGAACATTACGCGATATTTTGCTCAATAAGCCGGTCTTTTGGATAGCCCAACCAGATTATTTATATGCTACTTACATTGCCATTTTTGCCTCCATTTTATCGATTCGTCATTTACCCGATTTAAGTAACACCACCATGTTGTTAATGGATGCCGTAGGTATGGCAATTTTCAATATTATCGGTATAGAAAAGGCACTAATAGAAGGAGCTGATATGGTTGTTGCAATTACTATGGGCATGACCACTGGTATTTTTGGTGGCTTGATGCGCGATGTAATTTGCCGAGAAGTGCCTCTAGTTATGGGTGAAGAGCTTTATTCAACCGCTTGCTTATCGGGAGGGTTAACCTATGCTGCCTTATTCACCCTTGAGGTAAGTTATATTTGGTGCATTATTGGCGCATTTGCTGTGACGGTATTTTTAAGATTAGGCGCCATCCATTTTGGTTGGCAACCTAACCTGTTTCGTAAAAGCAGCTTTAAACGCTCTTAGCAGGTCATATAAATACACCCGTCGAGTGGCATGTCAGCTGGGTACTGGGTTTGTATAAAACCCAGTTTCTCATAGGCCGTTTTAGCAAGGGTATTGTGTGTATACACAAACAAAGACAAGCTATCGCAATGCAACTGCTGTTTACCCTGCTCTCCCAGTAAATTTATCAGCACTTTTGCAAGACCTTTGCCACGCTCGCTTGGCGCGATAACTAACCGCCCTAAATGACAACGCCCTTCACGTAAATAGTATTGACCAAACCCAAGCATCTGGCCATCGCCATTAACCAACGCGTAGGAATTCAGCGCATCTAGGTTTAAATCTTTTTTAAAGCTTTGTGTATCAAATGGATAGTTAAAAAATGGCCCTGACCAAATACGCAGTTCTGCCTCTGTGTTAAACCAATCCATTAACTGGTTAAGTTGGACGTCGGTTACTTTAACGAGCTTCATGTTTTAACCTATCGTATAAACCTGATGCACGAGTAACAGATTTATTCATTGCCATTAGCAATACATTTTTATCGGCCACCAGCTCAAATGTGGTTTTCGCGCGGGTGATCCCCGTGTAAACCAACTGTCTGTTAATCCCCTGATTAGCCTGCTTAATTGGCGGTAAAATCATCGCGGTGTAAGCAAACTCTGAGCCTTGCGACTTATGAATAGTCATTGCATATACTTTATCGTGAGCGGGTAAACGTGCTGGTGAAAAGGCACGAATGTTTTCTTGTTCATCAATAAACATGGCTTTTAACTGACCTTGCTCATCATGCATTAAAATACCTATGTCGCCATTAAACAGTTTTAACTGATAGTCGTTTTGGCTGATCATTATTGGCATACCCACATAGTGCCTTTGATATGGCGCAATTAAGCCTTGTTGAGTAAGTGCTTTTTCAATACGCTGATTAAGGCTATTTACTCCATAATCTCCCTCTCTGACGGCAGCTAGTAACTGATAATGCGCAAATGCTTTATGCACACTGGCTACACTTGCCCCTTGCTGGATAAGATGCAAATAATCGTGGTATTGCAAAGCCGCTTGCTGCACAAAATACTCAATCGGTTTACTGATTACACTGTAATTAAGTTTAAGGTCTTTAAAACCGCCTTGATTAATCGTTTGCTCAACGTAGCCCAGTAAGCCACTGTTATTGGTATTTACAGCTTGTGCTAATTGACCAATACCGCTGCTGCCATCAAAACGATAACTTTGCTGTAAAAACGCAATACAATCGTTAAGTACAAAATGGCTGCTCGCCGCGGGTATAGCGCTCTGATTATTAAAACAAACGCGATTAAGCTGCGCAGCTCTTTCACTGCTGTAATCAGGCATTTTGCCAAGCTCTAACCCTTGGCATAGGTCACTAAGAATACTGCCCGTATCAACCGAAGCTAATTGGTCTTTATCGCCAAGTAAAATAAGCCTTGCATGACTAGGTAGTGCTTCGATTAGTTTTGCCATAAGCGACAAATCAACCATCGATGCTTCATCAATAATCAGAACATCTAAATGCAGCGGGTTACGCTTGTTATGGCGAAACTTATTAGTATGCGGAATAACGCCAAGTAAGCGGTGAATCGTTTGCGCACTGTCTGGAATAAGTGGCGCGATATTCTCAGGGATCATACTGAGCTTTTGCTTCGCCCCTAAAATCGACTCGGTTAAACGAGCTGCCGCTTTACCTGTCGGTGCAACCAGCTTTATTGTTAGCGGTGCACTGGCATACAAAGATTGTAATATGGCTAGTAGCTTAGTTACCGTGGTGGTTTTACCGGTACCCGGGCCGCCAGTGATCACACTAAAGCCTTTTGTTGCTGCTATCGCACAGGCTACTTTTTGCCAGTTTAATGTTTTAATAGGATCGCTTGGGTTGGTTGTATGTTCACTGTTTGGAAAATACACCTCAAGTAATGCCTTTAATGCAGCTTCATCAAGGGTGAGCTCTTTCGTTGCTAAATGATGTAAACGCGATGCCAGTGTGGTTTCGTACTCTGCCAAACGGGCAAAGTAAAGTTTATTAGCAAACAATAGCAGTGGCTTGTCGTCCCCTACGCACTCAGCATTCGTTAGTCTATTAACGGCCTCAGTAAGACCAAATTCCATATCAAACGGCGTTAAAATCTCAGGGGCTGCGATACTGGCATCAGCTAAGCTTTGCTGTTTAATTTCAAACGGGTTTTGCCAGTTTATATTAGCCAGCTCTAAACAGCTGTGCTGACTTTGCTGCGCTGCCGCAAGCAATAAAATCAGGTAAAAAACCTCACTGTGCGCTGTATCGTTTTTCTCTATCAGTGTTTGTGAACCGGTTAAAAGCTCTGCGAGCTTAACATCAACCAAGCGAATACGTTTTGCCTCAAGCAAATAACTCAATAGAGGCTGAGTTTTAACTTCTATAGCAGGCAACGCTGAATCGTTTTCAACATGTTTCGTTGGTTGTTCTGCTTGTTGATTTTTACTAGCCTGTTCATTACTGTTTGATTGCTTATTCATAGGCTCGTGGGGTTCATGATCATCAAAGCCGAATGTCATTTGACTCATAGCATGGCTCCTTGTGCGAATAAGCTATCAAGCTCAGATATTTGCTGTTTCGTTAGCTGATTAAAGTACACCCCTTGCCCTTCGCTCATACCACGTAAGAAGGTGTAGTAAACACCGCCTAAATGCGTGTCGCTATCGTAATCTTGAATACGTTGCTTTAATAAACGGTGTAGTGCCACGGTATAAATTAAATACTGCAAATGATACTGATGACTGGTCATAGCTTGCTCTAGTTGCTCATGTTGGTAGTCAGCCGCACTATTACCTAAAAAGTTCGATTTATAATCAAGAATATAATACTTACCCTGCCAGCAAAATATTAAATCTATGAAGCCTTTTAGTAAGCCTTGCACCTCACTAAAATCAAGCTGTCCTGGTAATTTAAAATGTTGCACCAACACTTGATTAAGCTTATCGCTTGAAAGCGATAACAACGGTAAATTAAATTCCATTTCGACCAAACACGTATCAGGTTCAAGTACTGATAAACTAAGCCCTTTATCGTTTAATGGGCAGTTCAATGCTGCTAGGATCCACTGCTCTGTCATTTCCTGCCAGCTATCATCAATATGGTATTTTTCAAATAATTTTTTGATCACTTTATCAAGTGCATGGTCGTCTTGCTCAGTGACTGGACGCTTTAACGCATAAGGGTCGGTAAAGTCCAATTGCTCAAATATTTCATGTAAACAACTACCCGGCTTTGCGCCTTTAGGAAAGCTGTAAGGTGTTATAGCATTTGCATTTTGGGCTAAAAACTCATCTTTTGCGTGGTCTTCATCACTGCGCCCAAGTTCAATGTGGTCAGTATGCTTTTTCAGCGTTAAGCTACTAAAGCTGGTTGAGCGCCAATCACGCTGGATCTCTGCTTTTACAGTATTTACTTTATAGACTGGTTCTCTGTCAGAACTGCCTAATCTTAGCTTTTCAAGCTCATCTGCTTGGGTAAATACCTCATAGTGCATGTGCGCTGAGCCATTACAAAATTCTTGTAACAATGCTCGCCATTCATCGCCCGATTTAACATCTAACCCTGCAAATAATACGTGGCCAATGCTAGTACTTTGAATGCCCGGACGAGCACTGCGACCTTGCGCAATGTTATACATCCCCACTGAGCAAAAATGCACGGCACGAGTCAGCGCCACATAGAGCAATCGTAAATCTTCGGCCAAGCGCTCTTGCTCTGCTTTTTGCATTGCATCATCACTTTTAGCAAGATCATAAATCAACTTACCGTCTTTATGATAAAGGGCTTCTTTGCTTTCGCGATAACCACAGGCAAAAGGCATGAATACAATCGGGTACTCTAAGCCTTTTGAGGCGTGCATGGTGACAATTTTCACCAAATTAGCATCGCTTTCTAGGCGTACTTGCACCGCTTCACCATCTTGTTGACTGACTTTTTGCGCAAACCAACGCAGCAATCTATGGATTCCCTCAAGCTCAATTTGCTTTTGCTGTAAAATTTCCCCTAAATGGCGGAAATCGGTAAGCCAGCGTTCAACATTGTAACCTAAGCCTTGCCAACGCGCTGCGAGTTGATTATGGCTTAATAAACGTTCGAGCATCGCCATGGCGCCTTGTTTATGCCAAATATGGGCAAGCTGAGCAAAAAAGTTTAGATGCTCTTGCCATGCACTTTCATTTTCGTGAAGTTCATAAATGCGGTTGTAGCTTAAGCAAAACAATGGCCCGGCAAGTACACCACGCAGTAATGACTCATCATACTGACCATGTAATGCTGTTAAAAAGTTAAGTAAATGGTGACTAAGCTCTTGGTTAAACACACTATCACGCGACAAATACACGCTGGCAATGGTAGCTTCTGCAAGTGCGGCTTTCATCAGCTGTGCTTCGTTTCGATCTCGCACTAACACACAGATATCGGCAGCAGTAAGTGGTTTTCCTGCAATAGTCGCATCGCCTGCATCAGCTTGCTTGAGTAGCTCAGTGATTTTTTTCGTATACTGCAAAGCTAATGCCTGTTGAGCCACCCCTTTGCTAGTTGGCTTGTTGTTCGCTTCTGCGTATTCATCAACAAAAACCGAAAATTCAAACGCACTGGGCATTTCACCGTTTATTAAAAACGCTTTGTCTTGCTGTTTTCCTTTTGCATTAACCTTTTGAAATGGGATTGCGTCGTTGTAAATAAAGCTATTGCCATTTTTAGCAAATAAGCGGTTTACGCTATCAACAACCCCTTCACTTGAGCGGTAGTTGGTATCTAGGGTGTATTGTTTGTCCTCTGAAACAGCTTGTTTTGCGCCTATATAAGTAAAAATATCTGCACCACGGAAACCATAAATAGCCTGTTTAGGGTCGCCTATCATGGCAAGGGTGGTGTTTTTAATGCCATAAATGCGGCTAAAAATGCCATATTGAACGGGGTCGGTATCTTGGAATTCGTCTATCATGGCAACCGGAAACAAGGCGGCAATTTTTTCACTTAACGCTTTGCCTTGCTCACTTAAAAGCGCCTGATGCAAGTTACTTAATAAGTCATCAGGGGTGAGCACGCCTTGCTCTTGCTTACGTTTAACTAATGCATTTGCCACCCATTTAGCAGCATATTGCACTATCGCAATATTCAATCCGTTGTTGATAAGGCTACTCAGTTTGGCCATTTCATCAAACTGAGCCACCATTGCATGACTAAGCAAACTGCCGTTTTTCTTGTAATTTGCAGGATCGTTTAAACTCTCTGAGCCCCATACTTCAAACGAGTATTTACTGGTACCAAATACAAAAAACAACTCATCATTGTTTAGGTATTCTTCAAGCGCTGCAAGGCTGTTTTTTCGACCTGGGGTTTTTGAGCCACTTAAATCAGATGCTTTTACAGCATTAATAAACTCACTCTCAAGGCACGCCTTTTTAAATGCCGGTACTTTTGCCACAAAGTTGTCGCGCGCTTGCCATATATCGTCAAGGTCATACTCGGGGGTGATTGTTGCCCCTTGCTTGTTGAGTAAACTCACTACCTGTGAATACAGTGATGCAGGCACTGGGAAAATATCGGTAATTGCTTGCGTGCGCTCTTTTGATTGTGGGTAGACAAAGGCACGCCAAAAGTCATTGAGAGTTTCTTGAATAAGCTCACGCTCATCTAAAATAAACTCTAAGTTAAACGCCACACCTGATTCAAAAGCATGTTGTTTCAGCATTCGCTGACAAAAGCCATGAATAGTGAATATAGCGGCTTCATCCATCGACTTTGCCGCGGCGTCTAACAAATCAAATGCCGCGTGTTTATCAGTCACCTCGTTAATCACTTGCTCAATCAACTCATCATCGGGCTTTTTGCCAAGCAGAGCATCTCTGGCATTGATTATACGCGCCCGCACACGGTCTTTAATTTCTTGCGTTGCAGCCTCTGTGAAGGTCACCACCAGTATTTGCTCAACACTCAGCGGCGTATTTAATTGTTCATCTTCACCGGTCGCTTTTTGTAAGCCCAACAAATACCGTAAATACAAACCAGTGATGGTGTAAGTTTTACCCGTACCAGCACTGGCTTCAATAAGGCTTTGCCCACACAGCGCCATACTCATTGGATTAAGCGTTTGCATGATCTGCCTCCTGTGCTAATTCAACTAGTGGCGATAACAGCAGCTCGCTCCATTTAATAAACTCTTCTTCATAGTCTTTTAGGCTCTTTATGGTTAAACGAATATACGGGTTTTCGCCTTCACCCATGCCTATGTATTGCGGCGCGAATTTATTGTTTGCTTTGACCATATCTTTATCTGTTTTTATATACTCGTAGCCACTGACTGGGAAAAACGCCACTGGGCGAGTTAAAAGCGTTTCATAGAGCGAGAACCAATCGTTTAAATACTTGCGGGCATCGTCTTCAGACAAAGGTGAAAAACTAATTTGCTTGTCTAAGCCAAGAATGAGGGTTTCAACTGACTGGCCCATTATTTGCGCCGCTAAATGATGCACAAAGCCCCTAATAACATCTTTTGCTTTAATACTGGCAGTGCGATAAAACACCTGTTTTTGACCATATATATGATTTAACCAACCTTCTAATCTGGTGTTGGCAATTTTAATATTTACTTCAACGGGTAATGCTTCATCACCTTGAATATGCGCTTTTACTTGCCCTGCAAGAGCATCGACTCGGTGCTGCATACTTTCGAACACTAAGTCACCAACGTGTGCTTGCGGTAATTCACCACGCTGCATAATTTGCGCTTGGTTTAGGGGCATTTCTTGAATACTGGCTTCGAGAATTTCGTCTAGATAAAAGTAGCGACGTAACGCGTCTAAGCTAAACGGCTCTTCATCTTTAGCAATATCGTTAAATTGCGGCAAGCGTAAACCCAAGCTTTGCTGATAAAAGCTCTCGTGAGGCTGGCAAATACTGCGAATAAACTGACTTAACTCTACGCTACTTTCTGGCTGAACATTAAGCGCTTGCTGAGGCTCAGGATTGACACTTTGAGTTGGCATCCAAACAGGATTATAGCTATGTAATTGTGTTGCTAATGGTTTGTCTGCTTTTTGCTTATCATCACTTTTCTCTGTCAGATAATAGGCTGGGTTGAATGGCTGTAAGTGCTGATAATTAATCAGCGCCTCTGGAAGCTTTAAGTCTGTTTCTTGATCTGCAAATTCAAAACTACGTGCTATATATTCTAGCAGTTCGCTCACTAAGGTTGACGGCATTCTTGGTTGGTTATCAAAGCATGAGCGACCAATATAACTGATGTATAGATTCTCACGAGCACTTAAAATCGCTTCTAAAAACAGGTAACGGTCGTCGAGTTTACGAGAGCGGTCCCCTTTTTGGCGTTTTGAGTAAGGTACTAAGTCAAAACCAATTGGCTGAACTGTTCGCGGATAATCGGCATCATTTAAACCCAGCATACACACTACTTTAAATGGCACAGCCCGCATTGGCATCAAGGTACAAAAGTTAACTTGTCCCACTAAAAAGCGCTGCCCTACGCCTTTTTCTTGAATACCTTGTTTAACAAGGTAACTAACAATGCGCTGCGAAACGTTTTGTTGATAATCGCCATTTTCATAATGCTTGATCAGCGTATCAAGTACTTTTTGTAGGACTAATAAATCCCAGCTTTGCTCTCCTTCATCACTGTATACTTCACCTAATAACTCTTTTAGCGTTTCTGCTTTTTCATTGAGTGGTGCATCAGCTTGTAGCTTGGTTTTATAACGTGCCAGTACGTCAATAAATTCAATCAGTTTATTCAGCGTGTTTAGTGCCATGCCTTCCACTTCATCGGCACTGTAAATGCCCGAGAAAGGCAACTGTTCATCACGTTGTGCAACACCCAATAGCAAGCGGTTTAAACCGTGTTGCCAAGTATTTAAATCAATCGTAGGTAAGCCAAAACTGTCTTTGTGAGCTGCATCTAAGCCCCATTTTACGCCAACACGTTCAAGCCAAAAACCAATTTGCTCATATTCATGCGGTTCGAGATTAAATTTCTCAGCAATTTGCGTGACTTGCAGTAAATCAAGAATGTCAGACACACCAAAGCGTGAGTAAGGTAAATCGGCTAAACTTGCAAACGAGCTCAACACGGGCTTTTCTTGTTCTATAGCTAAATCAGCTAACGCATAAGGAATAAAGCGTCGTCCCTCTGCACCACCAAACACCGCTTCAATGTACGGGCTGTATGTGCCAACATCCGGCATCATTACAATAATATCTTTCGGTGTTAACTCTTTATTTTCATTAAATAAATTAAGCAAGTAATCGTGTAGTCGTTCTACTTCACGAAGTGGCGTGTGACAATCGCTAAGCACAATGCTGGTATCATCTGACTGAATTGGCAGTTTGCCTTCGTCATTGATGAACCATTCTTTATCAGGCGTTAGTGACTCACCCTTAAAGGCTAATTGGTAAATCTCAGACTGAATTTGTGATAACAAACTGTCATCAAAATCGTTATCGAATCCGTCAAGCCACTGCGCATCTAATTGCAGTAACTGCTCAAAATAGTCTCGGCCTAATTTACCCCACGATGAGAGTAACGGGTTACCGATAAAAAAGTACTCGTGATCAGGGTTTTTCGCACTGTCTTCAAGTGCTTGTAACTGCGGGCGTTTAGCATATTTAGCGGTAATTTTGGCTGCTGTTTTTTCATCGAGTGTATCGCCCCAGTAATGTTCACTAGGGTTAAAGAAAAACAAAAATACCTGCGTTTTTTTCGCAATGGCCTGAAACACTTCAAGCTGGCTACTCGCAATTGCAGAAATACCAAATAAACTAATACGCTCAGGTAATAGGCTTGCGTCCATTTTTTCAAGGGCTGCAAGGAGTTTGTCTTGCATATTTGCGCGGTGATATTGGCTTTGCCCTAATTCTTTACTATGCGCCACCAGCTTACGCCAAAGATCTGGTTGCCATGGTGCAATGCCTACATCAACATCATCAAGCTCATCGATGCCCTGCTCCCAAGTTGCAATCCAATTAGGACGATACATTAAATATTGGTCATAAACGTCGGCAATTTTCTCGCACAAGGCAAACGTTTTTTGCCCTTCAGTGTCACCATCTAAATAGGTTTTGAGTGGTAAATACAGCGGCTCATCAATGCAGTTTGGTAAAATCGCAAACAGCTTCCAAGCAAGATTAGCTTTGTTATACGGTGATTCACTTGGTACATCGGGCAACAATTGCTGATAAAGCTGCCAAATAAAACTCGAAGGTAGCGGAAAATCAACCTGAGCAGCAATCCCTAAGTGTTCACTTAAGCCTATTTTTAGCCACTGCGACATACCCGGTGACTGCACAAGCACAATTTCTTTTTTAAAGGGGCTCGTTAATGGATTAACTTTAAGAAGAGCGTGAAACCGCGCTTGCAGTGCTTCCATGCGATTTGATTGAATTATATTCAGCACTTTACACTGTCCTTGCTTGAAACTAACTAATTGACACAGTGTAAGATATTTTAATTAGATGGGATAGAGAGAAATACCCGCAAACAGGGCTTAATCCATGTTTCCGGGTATTAGATGCGGGTATGCGCTGCAGGCAATATTTACTGGTATGGGCTTATCGTCGATAACGCGAACTCGGTGTGCATTATCTCATCACCCTTGATACCTTTTAGCGCAATGCGAATGGTAGGGTCTGCTTTTTGCCAATCAATTGTTAAATCGCCGTAGTTAACCTCATGAGTATAATCACCTACACGGTGTTTATTAGGGCTAACATCTTTCCACTTTTCTGTAAGTCCTGAGCTGGTCATCTCGTACAATGGGTAGTCAAGGTTTTGTTGATACTTTGACAGCTCACCCCAGTGGGTATCACCACTGACAATAATCACACCGTTTACTTTATGCTTTTTGATAAGCGCAAATAAGCGCTCACGATCAGCAGGATAATTAGCCCATGACTCCCAACCTGTAAAATCAGCCAATAGCTGTAAGCTTGATGCAATGATTTTTATCTTTTCATCAGACTTGAGCTCTTGTTCGAGCCATTGCCATTGGTTTTCACCTAGCATAGAGGCATTTTTATCGGTTGTTGGGCTATAAGGCCCTTGTTTTGCGGGTTTTCGTTCAAGTTGATAGGTCTTCGCCGATACATGATTTAAAGGCGCGCGATTAAAACGTAAGTCAGGCATGATGACTTTTACAGTTTGCTCACCTTCGCCGTAAGTGTACGAGGTGTAAATGCCATCTTCACGAGTTCTACGAGCTGAATCCGCTGGCTCTTGCCAAAAGTCGAGCATAATTTTTCGTGACTGCTGTTTTTTTGGGTATTCGCTGCCAGCGTCATTTTCGCCATAATCATGGTCATCCCACATGGCAATTATTGGCGTATTCGCACGTAATGTTTTAAAGCCCGGTTTTTGCCCTAAGCGTTGATATTTATCTGCGAGCACCGACATATCTTCGGTATCACCATAAATATTATCGCCAAGGAACATAAATAGATCGGCTTGCTCTTTGTTAATAGCATCAAAAATAGGAATTTGCTTGTCTTGATGACCACACGAGCCAAACAAAATTTTACTTGGCGCGGCAATCGCACTCACACTACTAACCAGCATTAACCCTGATAAGGCGCTTCTAAAAAAGCTAAGTGTAAAACTCATTTTAAGATCTCCTTAATCGGCGCTGCCATTTTCGGGTTAACTTGCTGACTGTTGACGCCTAAAATGTTCAGTACAGTTGCAGCCACTTGCGCTTGTTTGAGCTCATTGTTTGGCTTAATTAAGCCAGTTGCTTTTATATCTGGGCCAATTGCCGCTAGCCAAATATGCTCAGAGCCAACAATGCCGTTTGGAAAACGTTGCTTACCTTGCTCTGAACGTGCCAAAGCACGCTTCGAACTATGATGTTGCCAATCATCAGCATGGCTGCCACGGCCATGATCGGTAGTAATAATCAATGTGGTATTGTCTTTATAGCCGGGCGTTTGTTGTATTGTTTGCCAAAGGTCACGAATAAACGCATCACTTTGCTTAGCTGATTTTAGATAGGCATTGTATTTACCGTTATGGGCAAAGTCATCGGTTTCCCCCAAGCTAATAACAAGCAAACGCGGCTGTTTATTTAATAAATATTGTTTGGCAAATCGGTAGGTAAAGCTGTCGAGGCGAACATTGTGCCAAGGACTCGGAATTTCGCTTTGCATTTGGTTTAGTAAACTAACCTCCTCTGATTTCACCGCATCAAAGGATTCAAAGCCTGCATTAACAAAAACCTCACTTCGCTCGCGGTTTACAATGTAAGGAAACACATCCCAGCTGCCAAAAAGTGCGGTTTTACCTTTAAATTCAGGCTGAGTATTTAAACTCTCTAAAATGGTTTTATTCGGGTTAGAAACTTTATCGTTACTATCGATATTTTCATCTACAATGCCGGTTAAAATTTCACTGTAACCTGGGTATGAGAAGTACCATGGGTTACTTACCGACATCAATGAACCTTGAGTTCTATCGCCAATCAAAACGCCCTGCTTTGCCAATGTGTCACTAAAAAATGGCATTAACGCTTTAGTTCGCTGTGCTTGGTCATTTCGCCAAAAAAGCGCCTTTAGTTCATCTGTATCTTCTACAAAATCACTGTTATTAATTAAATTTTTATCTGCCCCAGAGAACACTTCTTGCCAGCGAAGCCCATCAAGAGTTACAAGCACAACATTGTCAGCAGCTTTACTGCTTAAGCTTAATAGTGATGCTGCAACCACTGCTGTGGCTAAAATTAATTTTTTCATATTTCACCTGCAAAAAAGCCCACCAAAGATGGGCTGTTTAAAACGTTAGCTTATTATTTAAAACTGCGCTGTAAGTGTTAAAGCCGCAGTACGTGGTGCACCAATAAAGTAGGTTGAACCATTACCTGTGCCACCTGCTAGGTATGATTTATCAAACAGGTTATTCACCACAAATGCAAGGTCGAGTGATTTGAACACACCTGAATCAAGGCTAGTGTTATAACCAATGTTTAAATCAACCAAGGTGTAGCCATCAACCTTGTTTCGCGAACGGGTTTGTTCATCAGTCCATGCACCTAAACGCTCACCTGTGTATTTAGCCGATAAACCAAAGCGGAAATCACCACTGTAATAGTCTGCCGATACCACAAATAAATCTTGTGCCGAGTCAATGACTTCATCACCCGCTTTGAAGCTTGCAGATGCTTCCTCAAGTAACTCACCATCACTGTTGTAAGCACTTGGATCGTTCGATTGATACTCAGAGTTATTGTACGTATAAGATGTGTAAAGGTTCCATTTGTCAGTCAGCATATAACTTGCTGATAGCTCAACACCCGTTGACTCAATACCACCTACATTGATGTAAGAACCGTTCGTGCCAATGGTGTAATCAATACCATCTGTATCACTGCCCGGGGCAATAAAGGTAATACGGTTATCAAACTCAATGCTATAAGCTGTTGCTGTTAAGCGTAAACGGTCATCACTGTAACGTACACCTAGGTCGATGTTTTCAGCTGTTTCAGGTTCAATCTCGGTCAGTGTCGATGAATCACGTTCAAGTACACCATCTTTAATTGCCGCAAAGTTTTCGCTGTAGCTGCTAAATAGCTCTGTGCTTGCTGATAGCTGATACAACACACCACCGCTGAAGAGTACGTCTGAATCACTGTCGATTTTATCTGAGTATTCATCTTCAAAATGGTTATAACGCTGAAGCTCAACAAGGTACTGTTTAGCACCTAAATTAAGTGTGAAATCACCTAAACTGATTGAGTCTTGCACATACCATTTAAAAGTATCCGTTTCGAAGGTGTTTTTGTACTGAGTCCAATATGGCGTATGATCAAAATGATGATAGATACGGGCATCAATCACTTTATGCCAATCTCGTGATTCATCACGATCTGTTTGTTCAAACCAAAAGCCGGCTTCAATGTCATGATTGCCAAGAGTTACTTGGTACTCGCCAGTCATACCTAAGCGGTCTTTTTTGTAGTGTGTATGACGATAAGACATAACCGGAATTGCATCATCAGGGTAACAGGCCGGGTTTAAGCCTGGGCCTGAAGACCATGGCCATTCTAAACTTGCCGTACAACCTGCAGCAGGTGCAAGTGGGTTGCCATCGCTGTCGGTAAAGCCGTAGCTGCCAGCATTTTCACCACCAATTGATGTTGGGTTGCCATCACCATTAACAGGTGACGTTAAATAAGGCGGAATCCAGTCACCACGACCCGAGTTTTTATGGTAATAAGGCGATATGCTTAAGTTTGAAGTGGCACTTAACGCGTAATCAAACTTTACATAAGCAAGGGTATTTTCGCGTAATGTACCCCAGCCCTCAGCAAACATTTGATCAAAATGAGGCACACCGGTCCAATTCCACGTTAAACGATCCCAATCAGGGTTTTGTTCAAATTCGCTAATGCTGATGCTGTTATAGTTAATTTCGTGAACATCATCATACGAAACACGACCTGTTATTGTCAGGTCGCTAAAGTCCGATACAAATTTAGCTTCAATGTGCTGATTGTCCTTACCGCCATTGCTGCCATCACCAATCCAACGGCTAGTATCTGTTTGCGAGTAGCTGATATAGGCTTGCGTGTTATCGAAAACCGTGCCGGTTTCATGTTTAACAAAGTAGCGGCTAGCATTGTGATCGCCTGTAGTGTAAGCAAACGTGGTGCTTTGCTCTGTACTCGGTTGTGCACTCACAAAATTAAAAGTACCGCCTAGCGCTTCTAGTGATGCAGAGGCAATATCAGAAGTACCTTGCCCTACCTCAACAGTTGCTAAATTTTCACTATCTAGATAACGGTTTGCTTTTGCACCGCCACCATAGTTAGAACCACCATTAGGAATACCATCAATGGTCATACCTAATTGCTGTTGATTACCATCAATACTAAAACCACGCATAGTAATAGTGGTTGACCAATCGTCACCACCAAATGCATCACCTTCGTTGATGCTAATACCCGGTAGGTTATCAATTACGGCTAACACACTTGATACTGAACTTTGTTGCTCAAGCATGGCAGGTTCAATGACGTTATTGGCATAACTGGTTGGCTTTGCAACCACCGTAATTTCTTCAATTTCGTTATTCGTGTTTGCATTTGCTGATGTTGCTAAAAGCGTTGCTATTAAAAGGCTTAGCTTTGTTTTTTTAGTTACTGTGCTCATTGTTTTTCCAAGGTTACGTATTTGTAAGCGGGCACAGTATGCAGAGCGCGTATGACATTTAGGGTCAAAATTTTTGACACAATAATTAAAAAATTAATGCATTTAGATGGCAGATTTAAGACTTAACTGATCAATAAATAAGAAAGTATTAGAAAAGTGCCCAATTAAACTAACAGGACGCTTTTTGGTTGGATAATGTTATTAGGTGTTTTAAATCAATTCAGCCAGCATTTCTTCACTGTATGGTGTTAATTGCTCACCATTTTTAACTTTGCTGATGTAATCCGGATTCGCAATAAATGGACGACCAATCGCAATTAAGTCAAATTGGTTGTTATCGATAGCTTGATTAGCTGACTCAAAGGTATAGCTCCCTACACCGACTAAAGTACCTTTGTATGCACCGCGCATATATTCAGACGTTGTTTTATTGTCTAAGCTTTCAAAGCGCATGCTGTCATCAAAAATTCCAGCATGTAAGTAAGCAAGTTTACGTGTTTCCAGCGCTGATAATAAATAATCAAATACAGCTTTATCACCTTCGCTTTCAGTCATATTAAAATACGCACCAGGCGATAAGCGTAATGCTGTTTTATCTGCACCAATTGCTGCAATCACTGCATCGACGATCTCTAGGGCAAAACGTGACATATTTTCTGGTGTTTGACCATATTGGTCTTCACGTTGGTTTGCAGCAAAATGTAAGAATTGATCAATCAAGTAACCATTTGCGCCATGTATTTCTACGCCGTCAAAACCCGCTTCAATGGCGTTTTCGGCCGCTTTTGCGTAATCAGCAATTAAACCTTGGATGTCTTCAATAGTGGCAGCTTTTGGTGTAACGTAAGTCAGCTCACGCATTCTTGGTACCGACCCTTCAACGCCGATTGCAGATGGTGCCAGTACATCACCTCCAAAGAAATGTGGGTGAGCCACTCGCCCTACATGCCAAAGTTGAGCAAACATTTTGCCACCTTTAGCGTGCACAGCATCCGTGACCTTTTTCCAACCTTGAATTTGCTCACTGGTAAATAGGCCCGGTGTGTTTGGGTAACCTTGGGCATCTGGGCGAATAATAGTTGCTTCACTAATAATTAAACCGGCATCGGCACGGCGCGCATAGTAATCAGCCATCGCTTGGGTTGGCACTAGGTTATCGTCACTCATACAGCGAGTAAGCGGTGCCATTAGTACGCGGTTTTGTAATTCGATACTGTCATTTAACTTAAACGAAGAAAGTAAATCGGTTTTCATGGTTCTATCCTTATCTTGAACATACATTCAAGATAAGGGCGATATAAACTAACTTCAAGGTTTATTTTGAATAATCGTTCAAGATTACGTAAACTTCAATTGTAAATAATAGGAGCATTAATGAGAACTGCTGAATTTGATACTGAATTTGTACTTCGCCAAGCTATGCATGCGTTCATGCAATTTGGCTATGCAAAGACCAGTATGCAAAAATTAAAGGAAGTGACTCATCTTCATCCAGGCTCTATATATGCCGCTTATGGCAATAAAAAAGGTTTGTTTTTGGCTGCCACCGAGCAGTATCAAAAAGATAGAAACCAACAATTTACGGCACTTTTTAATGATCAACAGTCAGTGTTATCAACCCTCAAACATTACCTGACTGTGATTGTTGATGAATGTATTGAAGGTGAAGTTGCCAAGGTGTGCTTACTTACAAAGAGTATTTCTGAGGTTGAAGGCAACGACCCACAAATTTGCAATGTGCTACGTGGTAATTTAAACGCATACGAGCATGCCCTCGCACAGCAAATTCAAAAGGCCCTTGATAATAACGAATTTGCAAGTAGCAAGTCAGCTCAGCAACTGGCACGCTTTTTAGTCATGGGCATATACGGTATTCGTACCTATGCGCTGACAAATCAAGACCCAAAATCTCTGCAACAACTTGCTGACGATCTATTTGCTGCATTAGTAAATTAATTTAGCTAATAACTTTACTTGTCATATTAATTTATCACCTTATGATTAAGGTGTAGCTGTGTATAACTAAAAGAGTGAGCCTGTCATGAATAATGCAACTGCCAAACGTGTTGAAACTGAATTTGATGCTGTACTCGCCTTAGGCGCTAAGAAACGACTCGCTTATATGTTTGAAACGGTTCAAGAGTTTAAACAAGTGTGGATCCTCAATGATGAGCATGGCTGTGTGATGCTCTCTAATGAAGACGATGACTGCGTGCCTGTATGGCCTAGTCGCGAATTCGCGCAAAGCTGGGCAACCGGTGAGTGGCAAGACTGTACGCCAAAAGCCATTCCAGTCAAAGACTGGTTAAGTCGCTGGACTTCGGGACTCGAACAAGATGATTTATTGATTGCTGTGTTTCCGACAGAGCAAGATGACGGCACGATTTTATTCCCCGATGAATTTGACTCACAACTAAGAATGCCAAAAAGACGTTTTTAAACTAAGAGAGCCATGTGCTCTCTTTTTTTATGCTGTTTGGTGCTGTCGTATAGCCGAAATATCTTTTATGGGGGGTTTACCAAAAAAGCGCGTGTACTCACGACTAAATTGAGATGGACTTTCATAGCCTACTTTTAGTGCTGCAGAACCAACATCAATTCGTTCATTCAACATTAATTGCCTTGCCGCTTGCAACCGCAAGTTTTTTACGTATTGCAACGGGCTCATCTTTACCACATCACGAAAGTGCAACCTAAATGTCGAAGGACTCATGTGTGCATCACGAGCCAAATCATCTATTGAAAATTGACTAGTAAAGTTTTCTTTTAACCAGCACAATGTTTTCGCAATTTTCTGATGCGCAGAGCCAGACATCACAATCTGCCTTAAATACGGACTATGAGGACTATTTAACAATCGCAATACAATTTCTTTTTTAATAAGTGGCGCAAGATTAGCTTTTAATTGAGGTTCATTGTCTAGATTGAGAAGCCGATGAAGTGCATCAAGCAAGCCATTATCTGTGTCAACCACAGACATTGCTTGGTGTTTAGGGAACTTGTCTTGCCCTGTAAATTCCATTTCAGCAACGATGTGGCTGATTTCATGAACATCTAAGCGTAAATAAAGGCCATAAAACGGCTGCTCTTTACTGGCACGAGTAATATGCGACGCAACAGGCACATCGACTGATGTTACCAATGATTGGCCGTCAGTGTAATCATAACTATGCTCACCTAGCACAACTCGTTTTGCACCTTGCAAACTAATACCAAGTCCTAATTCATACACGCAGGCCATCGGTAATGAAACTTCGCTTCGTCTGAACACTAATAACTCTGGAATAGATGTTTCAAAACTACCATCTTCTATCGCTATCGCTTTCACTGTTTCAATTAATGCCTGACGCATTTAGATTACCTCTTAAATATACTCAATTAAGTGTATCACCGTAAATTAAGGTTAGGACCATTTAAGGTAACAGTTCGTTGTTTTAGGCAAAAATTAAATCATTTATGGCAAGCAGAAACCGCCGTGATCAACCATAATGTATTTTCAAATTTTCGATTGCATGCTCTTTGCAATCAGCTTCTACTGCAAAACCTCAATATATTCAATACCTAAAATCAAAAGAGAAATTATGAACTTAAACAACACGGATTTATTTGTGTTTGTCGCGATCGCTGCTTTGGTCACCGTTCATGACAAGCCTTTGTTAAAACGAGCATGTCAGCACGCACTTAATGATGGCGTATCAATGCAAGTGTTATGTGATATTTTACCGCATATTAGTGTGTATTCTGGGGTGCCAAAATCGTTAATGGCACTAGAGGTTTTAAAATCAGTTGATGATATTCAAGGTTCAAATGCATTGGTAATCAAACGCACAGAGCAACAACTAAAAACAGCGCTCACATTTGGCCAGCTTCCGTTTGGTTTAGACCAGCAAAACAACAGGGTATGTGAGCTTGCCTCTTTAGGCGCATTATTTGCGTTAGAGGATGCCAGCAGCTTAGTTAGCGAGCAACTTAAACGCTGCATATTACTAGGCTATAGCCGTGCGCAACTTGAATTATTAGTGATAGAGCTTGCCAGAAAGGTCAGCAGCAATATAGCCATGCGGGCCAAGTGTAATCTCGAAAAGCACTTTGCTATGGTGGGGTAAATTTAAGAAATGGCGGTGACGGAGAGATTCGAACTCTCGACTGTCATCCACCTAAATAAAAACCTTTAAATTCAATACCATAATGCTACACTACCTCAGCTTTTTGTACCAGCCTTTTGTATCAACCAAAGTTAAGCAGTTTAGGTATTTAACATTTTCATGTTAGGATTCAGAAAGTTACAAACTAATTATAAAACAAAGGATTGATCGAGATGACCTCAAACAGCCAATCACTAATAACTAGCTGCAAATATAAAGAGTGGCTTGATAAATACACTTTCGAAAACTGTAAGCTCAATAGAGGTGAATACGGTGAGTTCCTAGCTAGTTATATTACTGGGGAACATGACGGCTTTGTTCTAAACCTTAACGGAGCATGGGGAACGGGTAAGACCCAATTTCTAAAACGATTTTATTCAGAGTTATGCTCGAAAGGCCATCCCACTATTTATATTGACGCTTGGGAGAGTGATTTCTCAGAAATACCTTTGTCTGTGGTAGCAAGTGAATTGATAAACCAATTATCTAAGATAAATGAAGATATTGGTAATGAGTTCGATAAAGTCCAACATTTTCTGGGTAAAGCTTTAAAAGGAACTGTAGTTGCTGGTGCTGGGCTACTTACAAAACACCTTCTTGGTGAAGCTAGTGTAGGTACTGAAGTAACAAAAGCTTTATTTGAAAAGGAAGATCAAGACTACTTAAAAGCCGTAATGGACAATCATGTCGAGCAAATCGATGCAATCAAAGACATACGTGATCAATTAGCTCAATTAGGGGAAGTACTGAAACAAAACTTTAGTTACGAGTTACCTGTTATCGTTTTAATCGATGAACTTGACAGGTGCAGACCTAGCTATGCAATCGAGATGCTTGAAGTTATCAAGCACTTCTTCACTACTAAGAACTTTGTTTTTGTAGTAGCAACTGACAGTGAACAATTACAACACTCAATTAAAGCAATTTATGGCTCAGATTTCGATTCAACAATATACCTCAAAAGGTTTTTCGATAGAGAAGCTAGTCTAGACAAACCAAATCTAGCAATGTACTTAGGAATGCAAGATCTAAAATCTGCATATGATTGTGAAGGGGTTCATCTCTATCCTATAGTTGTTAATCACTTATCTGATAATGGCTTAAACGACTACATATGTTGGATTGCACAAATTTACGACTTGAGTCTGAGAGATTTAGATCAACTCGTTGCAAAGCTAAAGGCGTGTCTTAGGTACGCCTCTAGTGAGTTCCAACAAACAAATGGTATACAATATATAAATATCTTTACCTTACTGTTGGTTTTAGCTGAGATGGACACCAAAAAATATGTTTTCGGTCACAACGATGGAACTTATCCTGAAATAGTAACAAACATGCAAAATATGCAAATAGGTAACCCCAGTTATGCTGATAACCCAACCAAATTTAATAATTTCGCTTCATTAATGGTTCATTGCTCAAAAATGCATGATATTACTTTAAATAATAGTCATGTCCGAGAGCATAGAACCACCGTTATAGGAGCACACAACCATTTCACAAACAGAGCAACTAGCGCAGGAACCATGTCCGAGGTTGCGTTTTATGAAATCGCTAATATTTACAGAAAACATAGAGAAGAAGCCAAACGTTCATCAACTAGTAGATTTTGGCTTTGGAGTGATTACATAAAAATTTCCAAACTTGCTGGCAGGCTGGACTAGTCTGGATTCAAACCGCATGATGCGGAAATTGGACACCTTGGAGAAGCCCCTGAAGAGTCTGTCCAAAATCAGCCAATGGCCGAAAATGGGCAACCTGAAGAAGCTCAAGGTGTTCAATAACGGCAAGATGCCAAAAATGAACACCCTGAAGGTTAAGTTAGGATCACGAACAAAATAGACGAAAAGTAAAACACATATTGTGTAAACGCAGTGACCCGATGCAATCGCTAAGGTAACCTATTACCTCCACCCCTCCCCCCTAGGGGGGCTACCCTTCGATAATGCACCATTAGTGGAAACTTCCAAAGGGGGGGATTAAAAGCATTCAGTAGTAAACAGACGTTCTATTTCTTTATCCGTATACCCCTTGCCCTCTTCTACTTCAGTTTTCCTTAGGGATGTACTTACTTTTACACCAAATACAGGGTTTTTAGATATAAGCTCTAAATCTACTGCATATGAGAAAACTGTAGATAGCTGACGCAATGAGTTTTTAACAGTTGAAGCGGAAATAGTATCTAGAGACTCTGTTTTAACAAGGTTAATTTGGTCTTCTATTGGCTTACTACGAATACTTTTATTTTTCGATTTAGGTAATTGTAATAAGGTATCACGGAAGGCCATTACATCACTACGAGAGATATCTGCAATGTTCTTGTCACCAATAATTTCTATAAAGCGATCAACCTTAAGGGTTGTTTCATTAAGTGTCTTCACGCGGCTCAGAGAGCCTTTGTGTTTGATCTTTTCTGACTTGAAAAACTCTTTTGATACTGTTGAAAGACTATCTTTACTTACATTAGTGATTTTACTATAGACGGGTGTCCTTGGTGATATTTCAAAAGACAGTGGTTCTTTAGCTACCTTAATCTCAACTGGTTCATATCCATAATCATTTTTATATCGAGCTCTACACAACTGCTCAAGCTTTATCAAGTAAGGGTAGAATGCAACAGCTAACTGCCTGTAACTAGCGCTAGGAAATGGTAAAACAATATCTTCACGTTTCAATTGGGTATCAATTTCATCTTTTAAATCTTCAGCTAGCTCATTCAGTTGCTGCTCTGAAGCTGAGTCGAGATCTTTGCCTGAAATTGATAAAGTGTCAGAAAGCCCAAAATCTGTTTCATATCTAACTACTTCTGTCGTTATCTTTCCTTTAGCATTAATTGTATCTTTTAAACCATTATTAAAAGTTTTAACTAAGTGATAATTGTGTCCCTTTGAATTATCAGCTTTAACCTTTGAATATTCGTACCAACGTTCTGCAATGATCACACAATCTTTGTAATTAAGCGCAACATTAGCCTCACCAGTGAGTTTTAACTTGGCTAATTCAATCTTATGCAATGCTTGTTGATAATGCTCACTGTGTAAACGTTTTGCTTCGCTTAAGTTAGTCGTACCTAAAGATGCCTTGAATTCACGTTTACCTATAGTTGAACGGAGGTCTTTAGGAACTCCCATTCTAAAATAATAAATACCCGATTTTGGGTGTCTTTGTGGAGAAGCCGTAATTCCCATTTGTACTAACCTTTTGTACCAGTTTGAAGATGTAGTGATTTCCCTGCAGGCCAATAAACATGGGCATCACAGGATAAAAGGCTTTGAGGTAGGATGGCGGTGACGGAGAGATTCGAACTCTCGATACGTTGCCGTATACACACTTTCCAGGCGTGCTCCTTCAGCCACTCGGACACGTCACCTAAGGCGCTTATAGTTTAGCGCGGCGTTATAGTATGAAAACAACCCTATAGACGCAAGGGCTTTTTAAAATACGGTGGTTAAGTGATTAGTAATCAAACAAAAAAGGCAAGGTATAGACCTTGCCTTTTGTATATATAGACGATTCGCTCTCAACGTTGAAGCGTTGCTGAGAAATCTAACATACGGTTAAGCGACTTTAATGCGCCTTCGCGTAAATCCATATCTACAAATACTTCTTTACCCTCAGGGTCTGTCAGTGCTTCTTCAATCGCTTTTAAGCCGTTCATTGCCATCCACGGGCAATGTGCGCAGCTTTTACAGGTTGCGCCTTCACCGGCTGTTGGTGCTTCAAAGAACTCTTTCTCTGGGCATAACTGCTGCATTTTGTAGAAAATGCCTCGGTCAGTCGCTACGATGAACTTTTTATTGTCCATAGTTTGCGCAGCTTTAATAAGTTGGCTTGTTGAACCAACCGCATCAGCTAAGGCTACAATCTCCGCAGGAGACTCTGGGTGAACCAATACAGCCGCATCTGGGTGTAAGGCTTTCATATCCTTAAGTGCTTTGGTTTTAAACTCGTCATGAACGATACAGGCGCCATTCCACATGATCATGTCTGCACCTGTGTTCTTTTGAATGTAAGAACCTAAGTGTTTATCTGGACCCCAAATGATTTTTTCGCCTTGCTCATCAAGGTGCTCAACGATTTCTAGAGCACATGAAGAAGTAACAATCCAATCTGCACGGGCTTTCACAGCTGTTGATGTATTTGCATACACTACTACCTTGCGATCAGGGTGCTGATCACAAAACGCTGAGAATTCTTCAATTGGGCAACCTACGTCTAATGAACAAGTTGCAGCAAGCGTTGGCATAACAACTGTTTTATTTGGCGTTAGGATTTTTGCTGTTTCGCCCATAAAGCGAACACCGGCTACCACAATTACATCTGCGTCGTGCTTAGCGCCAAAACGCGCCATTTCTAGCGAGTCAGCAACACAACCGCCTGTTTCTTCAGCTAGTGCTTGAATTTCAGGATCAGTGTAATAATGGGCAACAAGAACCGCGTTCTTGTCTTTTAATAATTGTTTGATACGTGCCTTATACTCTGCTTGCTCGTCTTTTGATAACGGTGCAGGCTTTGGAGGGAAGATATAATCTTCAGGCATAATTTGTTCAGCTAGACTCATTTCTCGACCACTTAGTCCACAGTGCATTCATGGCGCGAATTATACGAGAATCTTAAGCTAAAGAACAGTATTGCTGTGTGCTGTTAAGATAAATAAAGGATAACTTAGAAAGAAAAGATAAATCAGGAATGGTGGGTCATGATGGACTTGAACCATCGACCAATGGATTAAAAGTCCACTGCTCTACCAACTGAGCTAATGACCCGCTCTGGATATTAAGATGCGTAAATCCGCCGATATGAGACCATTCAAAAAGAATGGTGGGTCATGATGGACTTGAACCATCGACCAATGGATTAAAAGTCCACTGCTCTACCAACTGAGCTAATGACCCGCTCTGGATATTAAGGTGCGTAGATCCGCCGATATAGAACCATTCGAAGAATGGTGGGTCATGATGGACTTGAACCATCGACCAATGGATTAAAAGTCCACTGCTCTACCAACTGAGCTAATGACCCGCTCTGTTGCTTATAAAAAGCTGCGTAAATCCGCCGATATAAGACCATTCAAAAAGAATGGTGGGTCATGATGGACTTGAACCATCGACCAATGGATTAAAAGTCCACTGCTCTACCAACTGAGCTAATGACCCGCTCTGATGCTTATAAAAGCTGCGTAAATCCGCCGATATGAGACCATTCAAAAAGAATGGTGGGTCATGATGGACTTGAACCATCGACCAATGGATTAAAAGTCCACTGCTCTACCAACTGAGCTAATGACCCGCTCTGACGCTTATAAAAAGCTGCGTAAATCCGCCGATATAAAGCCATTCAAAGAATGGTGGGTCATGATGGACTTGAACCATCGACCAATGGATTAAAAGTCCACTGCTCTACCAACTGAGCTAATGACCCGCTCTGATGCTTATAAAAGCTACGTAAATCCGCCGATAGAAAACCATTCAAAGAATGGTGGGTCATGATGGACTTGAACCATCGACCAATGGATTAAAAGTCCACTGCTCTACCAACTGAGCTAATGACCCGCTCTAATGCTTTTAAAAGCTATACGTAAATCCGTCGATTAAAGATTACCATTCTGAAAGAATGGTGGGTCATGATGGACTTGAACCATCGACCAATGGATTAAAAGTCCACTGCTCTACCAACTGAGCTAATGACCCGCTCTTTTTTCCGCATTTCGGCTGTTGTTACCAATCGCCTGCTGCGGGCGCTTATAATACTTATTTAAATGCTGAGTGCAACAGAAAATATCTCTTTTTTTAAGTTTTTATGTCTAGTTGCCTAATTTTAGACCGCTTATGTCAAAAAGCAGTCTAATCAGGTCAAAACTACATTTGCGACAGACGTTCTGTGGCTAATTTTGCAGCGGTGGTACTTGGGTACTGATTAATTAAATCATTAAAGGTTTTAAGGGCTTGTTCGCCTAAACCTTGCTCCGCTAATAAGTTTCCTAACTTTAACATCGCATCTGGGCGTTTATTAGAATTAGGGTATTCATTCACAACTACTTTGAAATGCTCAGTCGCACCTGCTTGATCGTTTTGAATTGTTAATAGCTGACCTAACCAATAATGTGCATTAGATGCATATACTGAATTAGGGTAAGTAGTTAAGAATGTTTGAAACTCCGGAATTGCTTGCTCATAACGTTTATCTTTCATTATTAACGCCACTGCACGCTCATAGGCTTCATTTTCAGATAAATCTGAACTAATTGCCTGTGATGCACCTACATCCGTATAAGAGTTAGTAGGTTGAGTTTGTGCGGCAGCGGGCTGGCTATAAGCTTGGCTGACTCGGTTTTCAATCTCTTGATAAAGCTCACGCTGACGCTGAAGTACTTTTTCAAGCTTGTAACTTTGCTCTTCAGTAATACCACGAACTTGGCTCACTTCGTCTTGTAAGATATTGAGCTGTTGCTGAAGCTCAGCTTGCAATAAATTACGTGACTTCATCATGTTTTCTAATGCGATTAAACGCTTTTCAATGCTCGATTGCGAGCTTGCAGCTTCTGAAACAGGAGCGGGAGCAGCCCATAACTGGGTGCTCCCGCTTAAGATCATTGCTGCCAAAATAATTTTCGGCTTCATAATGACTCTTTATTAGTAAACTAATACTGCGCGACGATTCTTCGCGAACGCTTCTTCAGTGCGAGACTTAACCATTGGCTTCTCTTCACCATAGCTCACTACTGACATTTGGCTAGCAGAAACACCTAAGCTTTGTAGGTATTTTTCTACTGCTTGACCACGATGCTCACCAAGTGCGATGTTGTACTCAGGCGTCCCGCGCTCATCAGCGTGACCTTCGATTAGTACTTTAACTGATGGGTTTTGTACTAAGAATTCTGCGTGTGCTTGTAAAAGCTCCGCGTATTTGCTTTGGATTTTTGCGTTATCAAAACCAAAGTAGATGATTTGCTCTTGACGTAACGCTTCGTACTTTTCACGAAGTGCTTCTTCAGCTTGTTGCTCTGGAGTAAGCGTTGCAACTTCAACAGTATCAGTGTTTGATTGCTCAACCATACCTTGGTTAGATTGGTTTGCAGCACCCTCATCAACACCTGAAGAAGAGCTACACGCCGCTAATGTCATCACTGGCACAGCAATAAGCAGGCCTTTTAAAGTTTTATTAAGTTGCATTGAATTGATTCCTATATTGAGTAAACCAGTAAAATTACTGTAAATAAGGCGACCAAGCTGGCGCCTTAACTTGTCCATCTAGCACAGGTAAGCGAGCTTTAAAGCGACCGTCCATAGACACTAACGCCAACACCTGTTTATTATTATGAAGCGTGCTGTAGATAATCATCGAACCGTTTGGAGCGATACTCGGCGATTCATCTAGGCGAGTTCTTGTTAATACTTGAAACGCACCTGTAGCTAGCTCTTTTTTAGCAAGATGGTATTGACCGTTAGTACGATTCACCATCACTAATTCTTTTCCGTCTGGTGAAATCGAACCTGCTAAATTCATATCACCATCAAACGTCATACGTTTTGCTCTACCAGTTTGCAAATTTAACTTATAAATCTGGGCATTACCACCCCTTTCAGACGTAAACACGATATCTTGCCCATTTGGGTACCAAGAAGGCTCTGTATCGATACTACGATGATTTGTTAAACGCTTTTCTTTGCGAGTTGCAAGGTCTAAAACATAGACTTCTGTTGCACCGTTACGGTCTTTTGAAAGTACTAATAATAGTTTTTTTCCATCAGGTGAAAACTGTGGTGCACCATTAATACCTGGATGGCTTGTGATTAACTCACGTTTGCCCGTATACAAATCTTGAATGTAAATTTGGCTTTGACGATTTTCAAAGGTTACATACGCAAGCTTAGTACCATCTGGTGACCAAGCTGGGGACATAAGTGGCTCTTTAGAACGAAGCAATACTTGCTCATTGTAGCCATCATAGTCAGCAACAACGAGTTGATAAGGCTTCGGTTCATTATCACGTACAATAACGTAAGCAATTTTTGTTAAAAATGCACCTTTTTCACCCGTAAGCGCTTCGTAAACTACATCGCTAATACGGTGCGCATAACGGCGAAACCCTGTTTCAGATATAACACTCTCACGAGCATCTAATACATGGTCCTGGCTCTTCACTAATTGACCATTACTCATCATTTGCGTTTCGCCGCCTGTAATTTGACCACGGATCACATCGATAAGCTCATACTTTACTAAGTAACGTCCACCCGGTTGTTGCTCAACTTGACCAACAAGTACCGCTTCAACACCTTGATTGACCCATGCACCATAATCTACATCAGCATCTTTGCCGGGTAATTGAGGCATACTTGTCACATCAATAGGTTTAAATTTACCACTACGCATCAAATCAGCTGCAATAACGGTGCTCAATTTTTCAGGGATGGGACCAACGCCCTGGTATTTAAATGGAACAACCGCTATTGGGCGTGCTCCATCAATACCTTCAGTGATAACAATTTCTAGTGCAGCACTGGCAATGCCATGAAAGCCCAGTAATACAATAAAACATGCTGTTTTTATCTGGTTGAACATATCATTCCTTTAGAATTCTGGCTTAATTGTTAAGTTAATATTTTTCAGTTGCTCGAAAACATCTTTATCAGGCGAAACTGGTAGTGTATCGGCCATACGGACAGCACGAAGAGCAGCTTCACACACTAATTTATCACCACCAAGTGATTTTACTTGAGTTACTAACCCGTTAAAACCAAGGCGAATATTAACGCGACATTGCTTATTCTTCATTTTTTCATCAATAAGTAAAGTTTGTTGAATACGCGCCATAATTAACGCTTTATATTTATCAACTTCACTCAAGACTTGTTGCTGACGTATTTTATTTCGTGCAGCCTGCTCAGCAGCTAACTGCTCTTGCAGCATTTGTTCTTGCAATGCCTGCTGACGTTTACGCTCTGCTTCAGCTTCTTTACGTTTACGCTCAGCTTCAGCTTCAGCAGCTTTACGCTTGCGCTCTGCTTCCGCTTTCTTTAACGCCTCTTCTTCAGCTTTACGTTTTTCAGCTGCGGCTTTTGCTGCGGCTTCAGCTTCTTGCTTTTGCTTTTCAGCTTGCTTAGCTTTGGCACGTTCTTTCTCTTGTATTTCACGTGCTTTCTTCGCTTGTGCTTCAGCTTCTGCTTTTTCTTTCTCTTTCGCTCGGCGTTGTTGCTCTAACTTTTTAAGACGACGGTCTTCAGCTTCGCGTTGCTTACGTGCGTCATTTGCACGACGTTCAAGATCTCGAATTCGCTTTGCTTCGGCTTGTTTTTTTGCTTCTTCTTGCTTTTTAAGTTCAGCAATTTTCTGCTCAACCTTTTGTTGATCAACCGTTACTGCAGAAACCGCTTTTTCTGGTTCAGGCATAGCCGGATTCAATGTCACTTCCATTACCTTAGGAGCTGGCATATGAAAGTTCGCTGATACGACTAAGAAAACAATAATACCAAGGTGCAATAGAAGCGACTTTATTACTGATTCACGCATACTAACCCTCAAATGACTCAGTCATAAGACCCACAGAAGGCACACCGGCATTTTTCAAAAAGTCCATTAACAGCAACACTTCTTGATAAGAAACACGACCAGAACCTTTTATCATAACCGGAGTATCGGGGTTTTTCTGAAGTTGTAATTTTATAACAGCAGCTACATCAATTGCTTCCATAGGAGCTTCTGGATCAGTGCCGATACTTACATAGTACTTACCTTCAGCATCAATTGATGCAATGATAGGTGGTGTATCTTTGGTATCTACAAGATCCGATTCTTCCATTTTCGGCAAGTCCACTTTTACACCATGAGTAATCAGTGGTGCAGTTGCCATAAATATAATAAGTAGTACCAACATTACATCAATGTAAGGAACTACATTTATCTCACCTACTGGGCGACGTTTCTTACGCTGATACATTCGCTTTAGCCTCTATTTGCGCAGCTGCTTGGCGGTGTAAAATATTGGCGAACTCTTCCATGAAGTTAATGTAATTACCTTCAAGCTTTTCTACTTTATTTGCAAAACGGTTGTACGCAATAACTGCAGGGATTGCTGCGAATAAACCCATCGCTGTTGCGATAAGTGCTTCGGCGATACCCGGCGCAACCATTTGTAAAGTTGCTTGCTTAACTTCACCTAATGCAATGAATGCGTTCATGATACCCCACACCGTACCAAAAAGGCCGATATAAGGACTAATTGAACCCACTGTCGCTAAAAACGATAAACTTGATTCTAGTTTTTCAACTTCGCGTGACAACGCAACACGCATTGAACGATGTGTGCCTTCCATTACTATGCTTGCACTTTGCGGTGAATTTTTCTTATGTCGTGCAAACTCCTTAAAACCAGCAACGAATAATGCTTCAACACCTGATGCGCCACCAGGACGAGCTGAAACTTCATTATATAATTTACTTAAGTCTATTCCTGACCAAAACTTTTGCTCAAAGCGCTTAGCGCCATTAAGTGCATCAGAAATCGCTTTTTTACGTTGAAAAATAATTGCCCATGACATTACCGACATGCCGACTAATGCCAACATTACTAGCTGGACAAGTACACTGGCTTCTAGAATAAGATCTAAAAAGTTAAGCCCTGATCCCACGTTAAACTCCTAAAAATAGATTTCTATGTAATTTGTTATATTTTTTACACTTGTATTTATTGACCACAAACATGGCCAAAAGTTACAACTAGTGTATCTAGTCAATTATGAACTGACAACGCTCTTGCTGTGAATTAGCGGCAAATAACGGTAAAAAGCAATTTGCTTAGTTATTTTTTAGCCAGATTGAATTTTACAAATACTTTTATGCATATTTTTACCTTAATAATAAGTCACTAGAGTGACGCTTAAAAGCAACCAAAACAATCAAAAACATGACGTTTATTCATAAATTACGCATAAACACCCAAAAGTACTTTTGCAAATCTACTACAGAATACTTAAACTAATCCTGAATACAGAATATGAATTTTATAAAAACCACTCTATTCATGCAGTTAAAGAGAAAATAACCACAAAGCGAACAAAAAGAAAACAATAGAATTTTTTGCTCACATTAGTTTTTTTAATCTGAAAATTAAATTTTTCTAGTTTGAAGAAAAATCCATCATTGCGTATTATTTACCTATACCGAGCTAGCAACCTCATGAAAGTTTCTTTCATTAAGCTCCGTTTTTAGCAATATGAAGTTTCGTATTGCTCTAGGTTTACTGAAATCAGGATAAAACCTTCTTTTAGTAGACCGTAGTTCCCTGAATTACTTCCTTCAACTTGTTGTTTGCCCGCATCCTTATGCGGGCTTTTTTTTGCCTGCGCAAACGTCAACGAGAATACCTATCAAAAACTTAACAGCATGTGAATTACAGGTGTTAGATGACTCTTGCCGGTATGCGGTATGCGGTATGCGGTATGCGGTATGCGGTATGCGGTATGCGGTATGCGGTATGCGGTAAAATCTATATTGCCATTTAAAAAGTCAACTTATCTCTATTAAAAAGCAGCCCTCTCGAGCTGCTTAATACTTATAACTTAAAGCTTTTGTAACTAACCTGAGTTTTGTTATTTATCTGGGGTTAGTCCAAAGTGCAAGTAAGCGATGTCTGATACAAGTCGTCCGCGCGGGGTACGTTGTATAAAGCCTTGTTGAATTAAAAACGGTTCTATTACATCTTCTATCGTTTCTTTTTCTTCGCCTATTGCAGCTGCAAGGTTATCAAGGCCAACTGGGCCGCCCATAAATTTTTCGATAATAGCTAATAGGTATTTTCTATCCATGTAGTCAAAACCGCTTTTATCGACATCAATCATATCGAGGGCTTGCTCTGCAACCGATGCGTTAACTTTACCGTCAGATTTAACTTGCGTGTAATCACGAACACGGCGTAACAAACGGTTCGCTATTCGCGGTGTGCCACGTGAGCGCTTGGCTATTTCTGTGGCTCCTTCATTGCACATAGTTAAATCTAAAAATCTTGCTGAACGAGCAACTATTTTTGATAAATCTTCAACCGAATAAAATTCTAAACGCTGCACTATGCCAAAACGGTCTCTCAGTGGTGAGGTGAGTGAACCTGCACGGGTTGTCGCACCTATTAAAGTAAATGGCGGTAAATCAAGTTTAATTGAACGTGCGGCTGGGCCCTCACCGATCATAATATCCAGCTGATAGTCTTCCATTGCTGGATACAAAATCTCTTCCACCTGCGGGCTCAAGCGGTGAATTTCGTCAATAAACAGTACGTCACCTTCTTCAAGGTTAGTTAAAAGAGCAGCTAAATCGCCAGCTTTTTCGAGTACTGGCCCTGACGTTGTTTTAATATTAACGTTAAGCTCGTTGGCAACAATGTTTGCAAGTGTGGTTTTACCAAGACCCGGTGGACCAAATATTAATAGGTGATCCAGGGCTTCGCCACGATGGCGAGCCGCCTCGATAAATATTTCCATTTGTTGCTTAACATGCGGCTGGCCAGTGTAATCTGTTAACAGTTTTGGCCGTATGGCACGATCAACACTGTCTTCGTTACTTTGTTCACTCGCATCTATTAAGCGATCTGCTTCTATCATGGTTTACTCACAACATTGATTTTAGAGCTTCTTTAATTAGAACCTCTGTCGTCATATCTGGTTTGTTCACTGCTTTCACCGCTTTTTGTGCTTGCGGTAGCTTATAACCTAACGCAACAAGTGCAGACACTGCATCATCGGCAGCATTATTTGCCACTAGGGTATCATCACTTGCAGGCTCAATGACGGCATTATCGCTAAATGGTGTAAATAAGTCATTACCCCAATCTTTCAGTCTGTCTTTCATTTCGAGTACTAAGCGCTCAGCAGTTTTTTTACCAACCCCCGGAAGTTTAACCAGTGTGGTTGCATCTTCATTGTTTACACAACTTACAAATTGCTGTGCTGACATACCCGATAAAATCGCAAGACCTAACTTTGGCCCTACGCCATTAGCCTTTAATAGCTCTCTAAATAAAGCGCGCTCTGTTTTATTGTTAAAACCAAATAATAGCTGGGCATCTTCACGTACCACAAAATGGGTATAAATAATCGCTTGCTCACCTACTGCGGGTAAATCATAAAAGCAGGTCATAGGCATTTGCACTTCGTAGCCTACACCACTTACTTCAATGAGAATTTCTGGCGGCTGTTTTTCAACAAGTAAGCCATTTAATCGACCAATCATATTACTTCCTTAATCGTCCTCTTACGGTTTTGCTCGCACTGCCCGCAAGTTTAATTAAATTTTGTTCTGAGTGTGCATGACATATAGCAATTGCTAGAGCGTCAGCGGCATCGGCTTGAGGTGTGCCAGGCAGCTTTAAAATATTCTTTACCATATGCTGTACTTGAGACTTATCGGCTCCGCCATTACCCACAACAGCTTGCTTGATTTGCCTTGCTGAATATTCATAAACTGGCAGCTCAGCCATTGAAGCGCCAACAATGGCAGCGCCACGAGCTTGACCAAGTTTAAGTGCCGAATCAGGGTTATGTGCCATAAACACTTTTTCGATAGCAAAGCTGTCTGGGGAGAATTGCTCTACCAATTGACTGATCCCTTGGTAAATCATTTTTAAACGAACAGGAAAATCGTGATCTGCCAATTTTATGCAACCACTTCCTAAATAAGTGAACTTAGCACCTTGGTGAGCAATCACGCCGTACCCTGTTAACCGTGAACCAGGATCAATCCCTAAAATAATCGCCAACTAACTGACCCATCTATTATCATTATTATCTGTGTTAATAATGCCAGAGCACTGTATAAATTACCAGTAACCAATTGCGATTCATAAAAAATGCCCGCAATTGCGAGCATTTTATAAACACGTTTTTAGTTAGAATCTTATGCCAGTGAGCGTAATAAGCCTTGGGTATTTTTTCGCATTGTGCGCGCTATCATCAAATAACCCAAACATGCCACAAATAAGCCTCCTACTGCTGGGCCAATGACCCAAATATGAGGATGGAATTTACCAGCTAAATCGAACATTTGTTTTTGTACTATCAACAGAGCGATGTCACTGACAATGGCAGCCACTAAGCCTGCCGTAACCCCTAATAGTAAAAACTCATATAAGGTGGCATTTTTAATTAAACGCCCTTTAGCACCTAAAGTTCTTAAGATGACAATCTCTTGCATTCGCTCCCCCAAACTTGCTTGTACTTGCGAAATAAGTACTAAAGCGCCACAGGCAACCACAATCGCTAGTACAAAACCAATCGCTAACGATACTTGCTCTATGGTTGAGCGAATTTGTTTAATAAAGCTCTCAACATCTATCACGTTAACCGTTGGGTATTGACGCATTAGCTCATTAAACTCACGTTTTTTCTCTGCTTTAACATTTACTGATGAAATATAAGTAGCAGGAAAACTGGCTAGCACATCAGGACTTAAAATAATAAAGAAGTTAGGTTTGAGTGTCGTCCAGTTAACTTTTCGAACACTGGTAATTTTTGCATCGAAAGACTGTGCACCTATTAAGAAAGTAAGCGTATCACCTATTTTTACATCTAAGCGTTTAAGCATAGACTCTTCAACCGATGCCTCAGCCACTGAGTTTTCACTAAACCATGTACCGTCGATAAGCTCGTTTTGATTTGGCAAGTCCTTGCGCCAAGTTAGATTTAGCTCACGGCCAATGCCAGAGCGAGCTTCTTCGTCTTTCTTTTCGTTATCTTCTTGCGATACTTCGCGGGCAACCAGCTCACCATTAACGGCGTTTACACGGCCACGAACAACCGGGTAAAAATCAGACGTTGGCATATCATTTTGCGCTAAGAAACTAGTAATAGGTTCTAGTTCTTGCTCAGTAATGTTCACTAAAAATGAATTAGGTGCATTTTCTGGAAGCTGTGACTGCCAATCCGAGATCATGTCGTTCTTCAATACAATTAAAAACAATAACAATTTTATAGCCAATGCAAAGCTAATTAATTGTACGGCATTAACGTTGGCACGCTTTTGAATTGATGCTATCGCCAATGACCAACTATTACCTGGGCTTAAACCGAGTTTGCGACCACCGCCAAAAATAACCTTTGATAAAGCAAATAACACCGCAATTAAAAATGCAGTTGAAAGAAACAAAATGGCACTTATTTTGATGTTATTACTAAATAACCACATGAGTAAAAACACAGTAAGCGCCGACATAGCCAAGTGCACTTTACTAACCAATAAACGGTCGCCTAAATTACGGCGAAGCACGCGCAGCGGAGGAATATCAAATAAATCGAGAAGTGGTTTAATAGAAAACATTACCGCACAAATCACGCCGGTACTAATAGCAATAATCCACGGTTTAGCAGATGCACTTGGTAGTGCTGTGCCCATGGTTTGTGCTAAATAATCTGTTGCAACTGCTTGTAAGCCATAACCAATCAGTAAACCAACTATGACCGACATTGAACAAACAAGGCTCAAGTGAAGTAAATAGATTTTACGTATCATAGCGCGGCTTCCGCCCAGCGTTTTCATCATGGCAACCGGGTCATATTGACGCTCACAATACCGTTTTGCCGATACCGCAATAGCAACAGCGGCTAAAATAATGCCAAGTAAACCTGCTAGCAATAGATAACTCTCGGCACGATTTAAACTATTAGAAATAGGAGACTGGCGGTCTTTAACACCATACCAACGCTGGTTTTCTTTCATTTGTGGTTTTAACCACGCATAGAAGGTATCTAAATTGTCTTTGCTGCCAGCATAAAGCTGACGATAAAACACTCGACTACCCGGCTGAATTACCTCTGTAACAGCTATGTCTGCTTCATTAATTAAGATTCGCTGGCTGCTTGAAAACACATTAAACGGTGCATCAGGCTCTTCGGCTACAACATGACTAGCAGTAAACGTAGCAGCGCCAAGCTCTACTTTATCGCCCACTTTAATGTTTAACGCATAAAACACTGATTCACTTAACCACACTTCACCACGACTTGGGATATCAGCAGTTACTTGTGGTTGATCAGTCAGGCTAGTTTTTACTTTTAACTCGCCTTTTAACGGATAGGTGTTTGATACCGCTTTCACCGAGCCAAGCTGCATTTCGTCACCAGCAAATAACATGGTATCGAAATAGGTTATTTTAGCGGTACGTAAGTTTTCTTGGTTGGCTTTTTCTAAAAACTCGGCAGGTAAAGCATGGTTACTTGCTAAAACGCGATCAGCAGCAATAAAGGCACTGCTTTTTTCTTCAATACTTTGACCAATTCGGTCGGTAACCATAGACAGTGTTAAAACAGTGAGAACAGCTAAGGCAATTGCTGCACTTATCACTGTTAACTCACCGCGTTTAAACTCACGTGAAAACAGTTTTAGTGCTAATTTAGCCCACATTCGCTTGCACTCCTTCGCTTTCTTTTACAGTTACTAACTGCCCTGCTTCAATGTGTAAAATTTGCTGACACTTTTGTGCAAGCTGCTCATCATGCGTTACTAAAATAAGTGTCGTGCCGTGCTCTTTATTTAATTCAAATAATAATGACTCAATCAATTTACCGTTTTTGCTATCAAGGTTCGCTGATGGTTCATCGGCAAATAAGATTTTCGGTGTGCCAATAAATGCACGCGCAATAGCTACACGCTGCTGCTCACCGCCAGATAATTGCGATGGGTAATGGCCAACACGGTGACTTAAACCTACTTTTTCAAGTAGCTCAAGCGCTTGCTGTTTCGCGTCTTTACTACCGGCAAGTTCAGCCGGTAGCATCACGTTTTCAAGTGCTGTTAAGCTTTGTACAAGCATGAAAGACTGAAACACAAACCCCACTTTTTCGGCGCGAAGTGCCGCGCGTGCTTCTTCGCCTAATTCGTGCAAAGCAGCACCATCTAAATAAATACTGCCGCTAGTTGATTGGTCAAGTCCGGCTAACAAACTTAATAAAGTAGACTTACCCGAACCAGAGGTGCCCACTACTGCAACTGAGTCACCCGACTTGACATTAAAGCTGATGTCACTGAGGATGGTCAGGTTGCCCTCAACCGTGGTGACCGTTTTAGAAAGTCCTTTAACTTGAATGATGTTTAATTGAGAAAGCGCTGACATATGATGCATCCAATCCTACGTTTTATATTCGTTTTACTGTTAGTAATCAAACCACTTACGGCAGCAGCTGACAACACAATTTTAATTTTAGGTGACAGTTTAAGCGCCGCATACGGCCTTAAACAAGAACAAGGCTGGGTTAAATTGTTACAAGATAAGTACGATGAAAAAGACCAATCTGTATATTTAGTAAACGCTAGTATTAGTGGTGAAACTACCGGCGGCGCCTTAAGACGACTCGACGCGTTACTAAGTGAATTTGAACCCACTCATGTGCTTATTGAGCTTGGCGGAAACGATGGTTTACGTGGTTTCCCTATTAAACGCCTGCAAACTAACCTACGTGATTTAATAGCGAAAAGCCAACAAATTGGGGCGAAAACCGCCATAATGGAAGTACAAATTCCACCAAACTATGGCCCGCGTTATACCAAACTTTTCACCGATAGCTTTAAAACTATTGCTGATGAAACAGATTCTGAGCTCATGCCTTTTTTCATGCTTAATATTGCAGGCCGTCCTGAGCTTATGCAAAACGATAACCTCCACCCTAACGCCGATGCTCAACCATTAATACGCGACTTTATGTACAAAACGATCAACGATTGGCTAGATTAACCACTAGCCCATTGATTTAATACCGATTGCCTGAACAATAAACAGGCAATCGAACTGCGCTGATATTGATTTTTATAAAAAAAGCCGTACTATGGCTTTCAACGTCGGCATATAGCGCAGCTTGGTAGCGCACTGTCATGGGGTGTCAGGGGTCGCAGGTTCAAATCCTGCTATGCCGACCATTTTTCTACACTCTATTCAATAAGTTACTTAACTTACCTATTTACTTTATCGCACCATACTTAACTAAATTTATTTTCTCATTTTTAGGTTTGATTAGGTGTTGATTGTGGGGGATATATAGGAAGACAGCTAATGGCACCTTTGTTACCTTCCTCACGATAGAATTTATAAAAAGCTTTTCAGAAAAAAAATTTGTAATAGACGGGCAATGAACTGTAGCACCTTATATCTGAGCTTATGCTTTTAAAAATTAGGATAGAACTGCTCCTAACTGATAGGTTTGAACGAGAAGCAGACAGCCACTCTAACACGCCTTTGGACAAAATGAGTTACGCCTCAGGTTCCGCTCATGAAATTTCGCGACTTTCAAGTTTGATTAAGTTCTATTAATTGGACTTCCCTGTGTATTGCGCACATTTAAATTTGTAAAACTCTGGAAACCCACACTGCCTTTTACTTTAAAAGGTTTTTCAAACCCTCAAAAATAACTAATCAATTTGGGCTTTCTGAGGGCTAGAAAAGTTTTTCTGAACTTTCTTCTTTCCATACATCAATTTATATAAATGCTGTGAATAAAAATTATAATTTTTATATATATCAGTTGAATAAAAATAAATTCGTACTAACCTTAAAAGGTACATACATGATAATGGAATATTTATGAGTGGACTTCATACCACCGTCAAGGTTGTAGGTTCAAAATGTAATTACGATTGTGAATATTGTTTTTACTTAGAGAAAGATACCCTTCTGAAATCTAATAAGTCGATGCAACAGGATACTCTCGAAGCATACGTACGTAATTACATCAATAGTCAAAACACACCCGAGGTTGAATTTGCTTGGCACGGCGGTGAACCCACATTAGTTGGGCTTAATTTTTTTGAAAAAGCTGTCGAATTTCAAAGAAAATATGCAGGCCAAAAAGTTATTAAAAACACCATCCAAACTAATGGCTCCAAATTGAATAACGATTGGTGTCGTTTTTTTAGAGAAAATAACTTTCTTGTAGGAATTAGCTTAGATGGCCCCGAATGGCTACAAGCAAAATACCGTACTAAACAAGGTAAGAGCGCATTCAACGAGATCCTCAGTGCGATTAAGCTTTTACAGAAAATGAATGTGCAATACAACGTATTAGCTTGTGTTACTAAAGAGTATTGCCAACATGGTGAAGAAATTTATACCTTTTTTCGTAAGCATAAGATTAAACATATTCAGTTTTCCCCAGTTGTAGAATCACTCCCCTCAAAAGATGAACAATCTCGAGGTCAGCACTTTGCCAGTAATCTCATTTTTTTTACTGCTAAATCCTACCAACAAAATAAATATAACCCACTTTCTTGGGCTGTAGATGCAAAGGAATACGGAAAGTTTCTTGTCGATATATTTAACCTTTGGATCAAAGAAGATGTAGGTAAGGTTTTTATTTTAAACTTTGAGCAGGCGTTAACTCAATATATTGGTAACCCCTCACCTAACTGTATTCACGCAAAAAATTGCGGCTCATCTTATGCCGTAGAGGCTAATGGCGACGTTTATTTTTGTGATCATGTTGCTTATCCCGAGTCAAAAATAGGTAATGTGATGACGAGTTCTTTTCAAGATATTGCTTCAAATAATAAAGATATTTTCAATAAAGAATCTCGTTTATCTGAACGATGTAAAAAATGTAATGTTCGTCAGTTATGTAATGGGGGTTGCCCTAAACATCGTTACCTTGCAGATACTGGCGAGTATGAGAATGTTCTGTGCGACGGGTATTTTCATTTTTTCAACTCAATCCAAAAGTATTTACATGCTATGACTCAATTACTGGCTAACGGTTACCCTGCTAGTTATGTCATGCAAGCATTAAATGGTCCGTTAATTCTGAAATCTTCTAACAATTAAAAGGGATAAAACTAAATGGATATTATTAAAAAATCAGTGGTTTTAACTAGCGCACTCACTCCATATATAGCCAGTGCTGACACACCTGATAGAACTCAGCTTCCAATTCCGGATGTAAGACCTCAAACTTACTCTCAATTAGATGTTAGAGATGTACAGCGACCAGATCCAACATCCCGTGTGAAAGCACCAGATGGAGCCCCCAATGTACTTGTAATATTACTCGATGATGTTGGTTTTAGTCAGTCATCATTGTTTGGTGGTGCTGTTGACATGCCAACGCTAAGTGCGCTGGCTAAACAAGGCTTAATGTATAACCAATTCCATACTACTGGCGTTAGCTCCGCTACGCGCACAGCAATATTAACAGGACGTAATCATCACCAAAATAACATGGGCTCTATTGCCGAGACAGCAACAGCTTTTCCTGGAAATACCGGTGTAAGACCTAATTACATCGCAGCATTACCTAAAATTTTGAAATACAACGGTTATAGCACGGCTATGTTTGGTAAAAACCATGAGATCCCAGCATGGGAAACAGGTCCAGCTGGGGTTCAAACCTTATGGCCGAAAGAAGTCGGGTTTGATAAGTTTTATGGCTTTTTTGGTGGGGAAACGGACCAGTATCAACCAGTATTAATTGATGGTATTACTCGCATAAAAACGCCACGTAAGAAAGATTATCATTTTACTGAGGATATGACAGACAAAACCATTGAATGGCTAAATTTAGAACAAAGTTATAATGCCGATAAACCCTTCTTTATTTACTATGCGCCTGGCGCCGTACATGCGCCGCATCATGCTCCCAAAGAATGGATTGATAAGTACAAAGGTAAGTTCTCAATGGGCTGGGATAAATTGAGACAAGAAACATTTGAGCGACAAAAAGCAAATAACATTATTCCGAAAAATACGGTACTGCCGCCCATGCCAGATTTTGTTCCTAGATGGGATTCGCTCACTGCTGACGAAAAGCGTGTATTTGAACGACAAATGGAAGTATATGCTGGCTATTTAGCACATACGGATCATGAAATAGGTCGAGTTGTTGAAACACTTAAGAAAAATGGCGAGTTCGACAACACCCTAATTTTCTACATCGTAGGGGACAATGGAGCAAGTGCAGAGGGGAATAGAAATGGTAGCTTCAACTCGCTAGCTTTCTATAATGGCATTGACGAACCGTCTTCATATGCTCTGGAAAATATCGAAAAACTCGGTGGGCCAGAAAGTTTTCCACATTACGCTTCAGGTTGGGCTGTCGCTGGTGATTCGCCTTTTGTATGGACTAAGGGCATGGCATCAGATTATGGCGGTACACGAAACGCCATGGTAGTAAGTTGGCCTCATGGCATTAAAAAGAATGGTCAAAACATCCGTAGCCAGTGGTCACATGTCGTTGATATCGCTCCGACAGTATTAGAAACAGCTAAACTTCCTTTTCCTAAGAAAGTCGAAGGTATTAAGCAAATCCCTATGGCTGGGGTGAGTTTTGCGCAATCATTTAACAACCCCGATGCAGAAACAGATCACAAAGTTCAATACTTTGAGCTTGCTGGTAATCGAGCTATTTACAAAGATGGCTGGTTAGCAAGGGTTACACATTGGGCATTAACCGAATCATCAGCGAACTTCACTACCTTGCAAAAAGATGAGTGGGAGTTGTTTGACACCACACAGGATTGGTCTCTTTCTAACAATTTAGCTGATAAGTACCCCAAGAAACTCAAAGAAATGAAAAAGCTTTTCGATAAAGAAGCACAAGAGAATCATGTTTACCCAATTGATGACCGCACGCTTGAGCGTATGAATGCAGAAATAGCTGGCCGACCCGATGCGATGTTTGGTAAACAGAGTTTGACTTTATATGAAGGGGCTAAAGGTATTCCTGAAAACTCTTTTTTAAATATCAAAAATAAATCTTTTGATTTAGTTGCAAAAGTCATTACTGATGATGTGAAAAACACCAATGGTGTTGTTATTGCACAAGGCGGTAACTTCGCTGGTTGGACTTTATTTGTTAAAAACGGAGTACCAACATTCGAGTATAATTGGTTGACGTATGAGTATACTAAAGTCTCTGGTTCGGAACTCAAAAAAGGTGAAAATGAGATCAAAGTTGAGTTTCGTTATGATGAAGATGGCAAAGGGGGTAAAGGGAACGCCGCAGGTTTAGGAAAAGGTGGTAATGTATATTTATACGTTAACGGCAAACTTGCAGCTAAAAAGCTGATCCCAAATACAATTGCCAGCTTATTCTCACTTGATGATGGTGTGGGTATTGGTGAAGATGAGGGTGGTGCCGTAAGTCTTGACTATGAAGCCCCTTTTACTTTTAACAAAAAAATAGAACAGGTAACGACTTCTATTGTTCAATAGATAAGATGCAATAGATAAAGGTTAACTCTAAGAGTCCCGCATTTCATTTGCGGGACTTTTAATTAACCTACTTTGATATATTATCTACTCTTCTGCCGCTTAAACTCTTCAAAAATACTGTTTACATTCACTTTTGCGCCTAGCTTTGCAGCGATTAAAAACAGGCCTGCGAGTTTTCTGTGAACAAATAAGGCATCTACAGGGGGCGCGTGCCAGTGCTCAGAGGTTGTACTCATTTTTATGCCGAGTTCTTTAATACGTTTTGGTAAGTCGCTATTTGCAAAATCATACTCACCTTGATGGCGCAGTGGCTCGCAGGCAAGTAGAAATATCTCGACAACATTATCTATATATTCTTGAGCTAGCCCTTGTTGAAAATAGCCAATATGCTGTGCAGCTGTTGCAACCCCTGCTCTGTCATTATTTATTGCAGCAGATAATAACTGTAAGTAGCCATCACTAATATGCTGAGGTAGCTCACGGGTAGCGCCAAAGTCTAAAAGCACTAAGCGTTGATTGTCGATTTGATATTGATAGTTGGCAAAATTTGGATCTGTTTGAACTAGTTTAAAGCTAAATAATTCACGTAAAAATAGGCTTAGTAACTGTTCAACCGCTTTATTACGTAGCGCTTGCTCTGTGGTTGCCAGTTCATCTAGCTCTTGTCCTTCAACAAAGCTCATGACTAACACTTGAGAAGAACTAAGCGAATCTACCACATTTGGAATAAGGTAATTGTCGTCACCCTTTAAACACTCGCTGTAGCGCTTTAAACAACTAGCTTCTAATTCGTAGTCAGCTTCGTTTATAAGCTGTTGTTTTGCTTCATCGATCAGAGGCTGTATTTCTACCTCTTTGGGTAATAAGCCACTGAGCTTAAGAAGGTAAGCTAAGTTATCAACATCACTGGCGATACCTTTTGCAATTCCTGGGTACTGAACTTTAACTGCTAGTTTTTCGCCCGATTCTCGGTAAGCAATATGCACTTGCCCTATCGATGCTGCAGCAAATGGTCTGAGTTCAAAGTGCGATAAGTGCTCTAGCCATGCATCGCCCTAATGCTCACGCATTACTTTAACTAGCTGCTTTTACGGCATAGCTGTCGCCTCTGCACGCAGCCTTGCTAAGATTGCAGATAGCTCAGGTGTAAGTAATTCGCCACTGTCCATAGACAGTAGCTGCCCCAATTTCATTGCTGCGCCACGCAGGTTTGCAAGTTGCTCTGCAAAGCGTTGAATATTTTTTGGCTGTAACAATAACTCTTGTCGTGATGTTTGCTTACCCATAGCCCATGCTTTTGTGCCTTCAAACAACATATTACCCGCGACTTTACCAGCTAAAGAACCAAGCCGAGCAGCGCGTGAAAACCGTGATGTTGGCACAGACTTTTGTTTATTACTCATATTGCTTCACACTATTAACTTAATGCTTTGAATACGTTGATTGTCGAGGTTTAGATCGACTTTAGCTTAATCGCTTTACTCTCTTTTGTTCTATTTAATTTAGCCAACAAAAAAGCCGCATGGTTTCCCGATGCGGCTTTAAAGCTCAGAATAATTAAAGTTATTTAATAACTTCTAAGCCACCCATATATGGGCGTAATACTTCTGGAACAACAATCGAGCCGTCAGCTTGTTGGTAGTTCTCTAAGATTGCTACAAGTGTACGACCAACCGCTAAACCTGAACCGTTTAGTGTGTGTAGTAACTCTGGCTTTTTCTCGCCTTGACGACGGAAACGCGCTTGCATACGACGCGCTTGGAAATCAACCATGTTTGAACATGATGAGATTTCACGATAGGTGTTTTGTGCAGGTAACCAAACTTCTAAATCGTAAGTTTTTGCTGCGCCAAAGCCCATATCACCCGTACATAAAATTACTTTACGATAAGGAAGCTCTAATGCTTGTAAGATTTGCTCAGCGTGACCTGTTAGTTCTTCTAGTGCTTGCATTGAATCTTCTGGTTTTACAAGTTGTACTAATTCAACTTTGTCGAATTGGTGTTGACGAATAAGACCACGTGTATCACGACCATAGCTACCAGCTTCACTACGGAAACATGGTGTGTGAGCAGTTAAGCGAATTGGTAAATCGCTTTCGTCGTAGATTTCGTCACGGGCACTGTTTGTAAGCGGTACTTCAGCAGTTGGAATTAAGCTAAAACCAGGTTGTTGCTGACCGTCGTCATCCACTAAACCTAATGTATGGAATAAGTCACCGGCAAACTTAGGTAATTGGCTTGTACCGTATAAGCTTGCGCTATTTACTAGGTAAGGCACATACATTTCTGTGTAGCCATTTTGCTCTGTGTGCGTATCAAGCATAAACTGAGTAAGAGCACGGTGCATACGGGCCACTTGGCCGCGCATAACAGTAAAACGTGCGCCACTGATTTTAACACCCATTTCAAAGTCTAGGCCGTTTACGTCTTGACCAACATCTACGTGATCTTTTACTTCAAAATCATATGACTTAGGCGTGCCCCACGTTAAAATTTCAACGTTTTGCTCTTCGTCTTCACCAACTGGCACAGACTCATCAGGTAAGTTTGGAATAGCTAGCGCGATTTGCTTAAGCTCTTCTAATACAGCGTCTTGCTCTGCTTTAACGCTGTCTAGTTGGTCACCAAGAGTACTTACTGAATCAAGCAACTGTTGTGCTTTCTCGTGCTCGCCTTTCGCTTTTGCTTGGCCAATAGCTTTGGAACTTGCATTACGCTCGCTTTGAAGTTCTTGCGTTTTTACTTGTAATGTTTTGCGTTTTTCTTCAAGTGCAGTTACCGCTGCAATATCAAGTTCGAAACCACGTGTTGCTAAACGTGCAGCCGCTTGTTCGATATCTTGACGTAAATATTTAGAATCTAACATGTTTGATTTTTAACCTTTTTGCATTACCAGCTGAAGGCCCAGCCAAGCCATAAATATACACACCACCACGTTTAAGGTGATATTGAGGGCCATTTTAAAAAAGTGACCTTGTTGCATTAGCAACAACGAATCCATTGAGAATGTTGAAAAGGTGGTCAATGCACCTAAAAAGCCAATACCAATTAAGGTTTTAGCGGGGCTAACAGCGATTATTTCTTTTTCAATCAAGCCGTATAATATGCCCATTAACAATGAACCAAGAATATTAACTGTCAACGTGCCAAAAGGGAATCCCCTACCGAGCAGTTTTAGCATGGTTTCGCTAAGAAAATAGCGCAAACACGCCCCAGAAGCACCACCCATTGCAATCATCATGTAAAGTTTCAAACTATTCATAACGTTTAATATCACTTTGCTCGTTGCGCTGGGTTAAATATTCCAGCTTTTGTTTTATTTTTTGTTCAAGCCCGCGATCTGTTGGGAAGTAATACTGACGATCATGAATTGCTTCTGGGAAATACTTCTCGCCAGCAGCAAATGCGCCTTCTTCATTGTGTGCATAACGATACTCTGCACCATAGCCTAAATCTTTCATTAGACTTGTTGGCGCATTACGTAAATGCTCTGGCACAGGATAACTCGGTTCATTTTTAGCATCTTGCATTGCTTGATTAAACGCCATATACACCGCGTTACTTTTCGGTGCGCTGGCTAAGTAAATGGTGGCCTGAGCTATAGCGCGCTCACCTTCACTTGGACCAACACGTTGAAAAATATCCCATGCATTTAGTGCTACTTCCATTGCACGTGGGTCGGCATTACCGATATCCTCTGTGGCAATCGCTAATAAACGCCTAGCCACATAAAGCGGGTCGCCGCCACCTGCTAAAATTCGGCAGTACCAATATAAGGCGCCATCAGGAGAACTACCACGCACCGATTTATGAAACGCTGAAATTAAGTCGTAGAACTCATCGCCGCCTTTGTCGTACTTGGCTAAGTGAGTTGGTAGAACTTGGCTTAAAACATGTTGATCAACAAGGTATTTGCCCTGCTGCTCAGTGGTTAAATCAACAGCTTGTTCTAGTAAGTTAAGCACTTTACGAGCATCGCCATCACTTGCTTGGCAAAGTGCTTGTTTGGCGTTATCGGCAATTTCAATGTGTTTTTGGCTTAGCTCAACGTCTTCGCGTAAAGCGCGCTCAATCACAGTAAATAAATCGGCTTGCTTAAGTGCTTTTAATACATAAACACGGGCACGAGAAAGTATTGCGTTATTAAGTGCAAATGATGGGTTTTCGGTGGTCGCGCCAACAAAAATAAAAGTACCATCTTCAATATGTGGTAAGAATGCATCTTGCTGAGATTTATTAAAGCGATGCACTTCGTCGACAAACAGTAAGGTGCGTTGTCCTCGCCCTGCAAGATTTGCTTTTGCTTCGCTTACCGCTTCACGAATGTCTTTGACACCTGCTGTGACCGCCGACATTTGAATAAGGCTTGCATCGGCATGGTTCGCAATAATTTGCGCTAACGTAGTTTTACCAACGCCTGGCGGCCCCCACAAAATGAGGCTGTGGCATCGACCTGCAAGAATGGCTTGGTAAAGAGGTTTATCGGGGCTTAAAAGGTGCTGCTGACCTATGTAGTCATTGAGTGTTTCGGGTCGCATGCGCGCCGCAAGTGGGCGCACATCAGGACCAAAGTTAAATCCGAGATTACTCAAGCCTTAATCACCTTGGCTTTGGTCGTCAACTTCAACGCCCTCAGGAATGGTAAATTCAAAGGTTTGAGTTGCAAGTGCTTCGTTTACTTTAGCATCTTTAAAGGTAAATAAAGACTGCTGACCAGAGGTATCTAATACTGTCAGTGATGCTAGTCCTTGCTCTTGAGCATTAAAGCTAATGTCTAACTTTTCAACTTGGCTCTCAACGCCTTTGTTTGGTGTTACGCTAAAGCCTGCATCGGTTGCCACAACTTGGTATTTAGCCCATTGCTCAGGATCTTTAGAGGTCAACAATACAAACGGTGTTGAATCAATCAAGCTGTGGGTATTCATAATCGTTACTTGCTCAGCAAAGCTATCGAAGTAATAAGTTTTGTCGCCATTAGATACAAACAAGGTATCGTCTGGGCTTTGCTGTTGCCAGCGGATCATCATAGGTTGTTGAAGAGCAATATTCCCTTCACCTTGCATGATAGCTTCGCCTTGCGAATCGGTAACTTGCTGCGAAAACTCTGCTTTAAAACTTTTAATCGCAGCCAGTTGTTGTTGCAATGCTTCGCTGTCGTCTGCAAAACTTTGACCGCTTAATAAACAACCCATAATTAGGGCTAGGTATTTAATTTTTTTCATTAATTTGCTCCACCATTTGGCACTAAGACTTCGCGGGCACCGTTATGTCCTGGTGCGCTAACAATGCCTGATGTTTCCATTTGTTCAACTAAACGAGCTGCGCGGTTATAACCTACACGAAGCTTACGCTGTACACTCGATACCGACACTTTGCCGGTTTCAATTACAAATGATACTGCTTCATCGTAAAGCGGATCTGACTCTTCATCACCGTCTTCACTGGTTTCTCCTGGTAGTAGAATTTCTTCTGTGGCATCGCCACTCAAAATTTCATCTATATAATTTGGTTTGCCACGTTTTTTCCAATCATCTACGACCGCATGAACTTCGTGGTCGTCAACAAACGCGCCATGCACACGCACTGGTACACTAGTACCTGGTGGTAAGTAAAGCATGTCACCCATACCAAGTAAGTTTTCAGCACCTTGCTGATCTAAAATGGTACGCGAATCAATTTTACTTGAAACTTGGAACGCCATACGTGTTGGAATATTCGCTTTAATCAAACCTGTAATAACGTCAACCGATGGGCGTTGTGTTGCTAACACTAAGTGAATACCTGCAGCACGGGCTTTTTGTGCGATACGTGCAATCAGCTCTTCCACTTTTTTACCCACGATCATCATCATGTCGGCAAATTCGTCAATAACCACCACAATACTTGGTAGTTTATCTAGCTCTTCAGGGCCATCGGCCATACCGTCGGTATCTTTAAACAGTGGATCTAGAATTGGTTGACCCGCTTCTTTGGCATCCAACACTTTTTGGTTGTAACCTTTTAAGTTACGCACCCCAAGTGCCGACATCAGCTTATAACGACGTTCCATTTCGCCTACACACCAACGCAATGCATTGGCTGCTTCTTTCATGTCAGTAACAACTTCACATAATAAATGTGGGATGCCTTCGTACACAGAAAGTTCAAGCATTTTCGGGTCGATCATGATCATACGAACATCATCAGGGCCCGATTTGTATAGTAAGCTTAATATCATTACATTAACGCCCACTGACTTACCTGAACCAGTTGTACCCGCAACAAGTAAATGTGGCATTTTGCCAAGGTCAGCACACACTGGCTCGCCAGCAATGTCTTTACCTAACACCATAGTCAGTGGTGATGGGTTTGATTCAAATTTAGGTGCGTTAATAACTTCACTTAAACGCACGATTTCACGATGTTTGTTAGGTAACTCTAAACCAACATAAGTTTTACCCGGAATAACTTCTACAACACGTACGCTTACTGCAGAGAGTGAACGCGCTAAATCTTTAGCTAAGCCAGTGATTTTAGCTACTTTAATACCCGGCGCTAAATCAAGCTCAAAACGCGTTACAACCGGACCTGGGTATACACCCACAACCGCAGCTTGAATGTTAAAGTCAAGTAATTTGGTTTCAACTAAACGAGAAATACCATCTAATTCTTCTTGTGATAATGGGTTTTTCGCTTTATCTGGACGATCTAATAAATCCAGCGATGGTAACGGATTTACAGGCGGTTGCTCTTCGAGCAAGGCTTCGAATTTTTCTTTCGCTGTTGGTGGTGGCTGATACGCAGGTTTTGGTTTAGGCATTGGGCGAGCAGGCGAAACAACCGTTGTTACAGGCTTTTCTTGCTCTACTACAGGGCTCTGATCAAGCGCATTAAGTGCCGATACGGTATCGAATGATTCTTCATCAAGAGCACTGAATCCAATTTCTTGGTCAAGAATATCATCAAGCTCATCAAAGCCTTTGAAGTCTTCATCTGCTTTTTCAGCAGACTTTTGCTGTTGCTTGGTCGCTTTTGGCTCATCTTCATCAGCATCATTGAAGCTAATAGCTGGCTCGTTTTCTGGTTCTACAAAGTTGGCGTCAGGCTCTGTGGTGGCGACATCTTTAACTGCTTCTTTTTCACGGTGCATCCAAGCAGAAAATTGCTCACGTAAAAAGTAGAATAATTTCATTACCCACTTGCCGACAAAATCGACAAATTGCACCCAAGAAATCCCCGTTAATAGGGTTAATCCAGCAAAGAAAAAGCACAGTAATAGAATCGAGGTGCCGGTAAAATTAAAGGTCGGCATCATTGCTGTTGCAATGACATCCCCTACTACCCCACCAGATGAGAAGTTATAAATATCGTCGAAGTTAATGCTGCTAATGGCAGTCGCTGAAGTAATAAACAGCGCAAAGCCAATGACACGTAAGGCAAGTGTGGTGTAATCAAGCTGAAAAATACGATGTGGCTGTTTAAACAATAAATAACCAAATAATTGAATAGCAACAGGGACTAAATAAGCAAGCCAGCCAAAAGTGAGTAATAGGATATCTGCAACCCAGGCCCCCGCAGTGCCGGTAATATTCTTAACATTAACAAATTCACCGGTTTGCGACCATGAAGGGTCGGCAGGATCAAAACTGATTAATGCACATAAAATAAATACTGCAGCAAAGGTGCTGATGATTAGCCCCGTTTCTAACAGTCTTTGAACACCATTTAGGCGCATAGCTCCCTATTCCTTATTATTCTTTACTGATCGATTAGCAGTGAAATACCTTAGCAGGAAATGCCGTTTGATGCACTTTATCTTAGCCTTGATGGACTGATAATGAACAAGTTTTTGTTACTCTATGTGTATTTTAACAGTTTAAGCAATATATGGGCGAATAATGACCCCTTCTTCACCTTTTACTTCTTCCATTACCACATACGTTCGGCTTTCACTGACATTAGGTAGTTTTAGTAGAATATCGCCTAGTACATTTCGATATTCCGACATATCATTTACCCGCGTTTTTAATAAAAAGTCGAAATTACCCGACACCAAGTGACATTCAATAATTTCGTCGTGCTTTTTAACAGCGGCGTTAAACTCTTCGAACACATCAGGTGATGTTTTGGTGATGGTCACTTCTACATAAACGGATAAACCCTGCCCAAGCTTAGCAGGATCTACTACCGCTTTATATCCGAGTATATACCCCTCCCTTTCAAGCTTTTTTACACGCTCTAAACACGGGGTGGCACTTAGCCCTACACGCCTTGCCAGCTCTACGTTAGAGATCCGACCATCGTGCTGTAATTCCATTAATATTTTACGGTCTATTCTGTCGAGTAATTGATGCATAAGCCAAACCAGAGTTTTGCACTGTTTTTAAGTTATTTTTAGATTATATCACTAGAAGCTCATTAAAAAAAGGTGAGACACACTGGCTAGTCATGAATATAATAGTCAAAAATTTTATCCCGTTCTATTAAGGCGAAAAACTATGATTATTGGTGTACCTAAAGAAATCAAAAACCATGAATACCGTGTAGGTATGGTTCCTGCGAGTGTTCGTGAACTAGTAAACCATGGCCACCAAGTGTTTGTTGAGACTGATGCTGGTATGGGCATTGGCTTTACGAATGAAGATTATATTGCGGCTGGTGCTGAAATTTTACCAACAGCAGCAGACGTTTTTGCTAAAGCTGAAATGATCGTTAAAGTAAAAGAGCCACAAGCTGTTGAGCGTGCTATGTTACGCGAAGACCAAATTCTATTTACTTACCTTCACTTAGCACCGGATCTTCCACAAACTGAAGACCTTGTTAAAAGTGGCGCAGTATGTATCGCTTACGAAACAGTAACTGATTCACGTGGCGGTTTACCACTTCTAGCTCCTATGAGTGAGGTTGCAGGTCGTATGTCTATTCAAGCTGGTGCACAAGCGCTTGAAAAAGCAAACCACGGCCGTGGTATGTTACTTGGTGGTGTACCAGGTGTTGAGCCAGCTAAAGTAGTTGTTATCGGCGGCGGCATGGTTGGTCGTAGCGCAGCGCAAATGGCTGTTGGCCTAGGTGCTGATGTTGTTGTTCTTGACCGTAACATCGATGTATTACGTGCATTAGATGCGCAGTTCGGTAATAAAGTTAAAGCTATCTACTCTACAGCTGACGCGTTAGAAAAACACGTACTAGAAGCTGACCTTGTGATCGGTGGCGTATTAATCCCTGGTGCTGCAGCGCCTAAACTAGTAACGGCTGAGCACATCAAAGCAATGAAACCTGGTTCTGCAATCGTTGACGTTGCAATCGACCAAGGTGGTTGTATCGCAACTTCTAAAGCGACAACTCATGCTGATCCTACTTTCATCGTTGATGAAGTTGTTCACTACTGTGTTGCTAACATGCCAGGTGCTGTACCACGTACTTCGACGTTTGCACTTAACAACGCAACATTACCGTTCATCATCAACCTTGCTAACAAAGGCTACAAGAAAGCGCTTCTTGACGATGCAAACTTCTTAAAAGGCTTAAACGTGATCAAAGGCCAAGTTACTTATAAAGAAGTAGCTGAAGCTTTCAACATGGAATATGTTGACCCACGTACAGCTGTTGAAAATGCTTAATTAGCATTGTGAAACAAAAAAAGCAGCGATATCGCTGCTTTTTTTTATGCCAGTTTGCAAATAAATCGCTTTATCTGCAAACCGCTATATTATTGATTAACGACGCTTAGTTTGTTTAGCGCGTTGATTGTGCTTTTTAACCGCCTTACGAATTTGGTTAATTTTAGCACGCTTGTCTTTACGCTTTTCAGGAATAACCGACAGCTTAGTTTGCGTTTCGCGGCCTAGTTGTACTGTTTTACGTAAATAGTTTACCGTATCTAAATCAAGCTCAGCCCAACCACCTTGAGGTAAGCGCTTATCAAGCTCTAACTTACCGTAACGAATACGGATAAGACGCGATACTTCAACATCTTGTGATTGCCATAAACGACGTACTTCGCGGTTACGACCTTCAGTTAATGTGACATTGAACCAACGATTGATCCCCTCACCACCCATAGGTTTGATGTTCAAGAATTTTGCAGGGCCATCATCAAGTTCAACACCTTTTGTTAAAGTGCGCAGCGTATCATTAGTTACTTCGCCAAATACACGAGCAGAGTATTCACGCTCTACTTCGTAACTTGGGTGCATTAAACGATTTGCAAGTTCACCGTCATTGGTGAACAGCATTAAACCTGCGGTATTAATATCTAAACGACCTACCGCTATCCAGCGCTCGCCATCAACACGTGGTAAGCGATCAAATACCGTACGGCGGCCTTCGGGATCTTTACGTGTACATAACTCACCTTCTGGTTTGTTATACATAAGCACACGACAAATACGGTCAGCTTTGTCTTCAATTTTTACCACGTGACCGTCAACACGAATCACATCGGTTGTTTCTACACGGTCGCCTAAACGCGCCACTTTACCATTCACGCTCACGCGGTTGGCATCGATGTATTTTTCCATTTCACGACGTGAACCCACGCCTGCACGGGCTAATACTTTTTGTAACTTTTCAGTTTCTAAATTACTCATTCAGATAGTTCTCTCACAGAAGGATCGCTCAATAGCTGGTTGATTTTACTCTCCTGAAGTTCAGGTAATGGTGGTAATTCATCTAAACCAGCTAATGAAAAATAGTCTAAGAAAGCGGATGTTGTTGCATACAAAGCAGGGCGACCTGGCACTTCTTTGTGGCCCACAACCCTTACCCACTCTCTTTCTAATAAGGTTTTAATAATCCCTGAGCCAACGGTTACTCCCCGTACTTGTTCAATTTCACCACGGGTAATAGGTTGCCTGTAGGCAATCAAGGATAAAGTTTCTAATAGTGCTCTTGAGTATTTAGGTGCGCGCTCTTGCCATAAGTTTGCCAGCCAAGGTGCTAAACTCGCACAGGCCTGAAATCTATAACCGCTACCTACTGCAACAAGCTTGATACCTCTGGTTTGATAATGCGTTTGAATCTGTTCAATTGCATTATTAATGCGTGGCATAGATACGCTTAAATCAGCTAATACTGTTTCTTTTAAATGCCGTTTAGACACGGGTTTTCCAGCAACAAAAATCGCAGCTTCTATGATTTCGACTAACTGTTCATCACTGATACGTTTTGTGGCCATCGTTACTAAAGGTCATTTTAAATCACTAACGCTCTATTATGACAGAAGTCAGCCAAGGTTGGAAAAATTATTATAAAAAAGCCAGTGTAAAACACTGGCTTTGGGGGATATTTCAAAAATGAATAATGAAATTAGCTGTTTTTAACCATTTCAAGGGCATCATCTTCGGCAACATCGCTGCCATATTTGCTAATGTAGTTGATAAATTCAGTACGACTTACACGCTTATCTTTGTTGCTATCCATATAGCCAAAATGATTTGCGATGTCGTCGTCATCTGCTTCTTCAATTGATACATAACCATTTTTATCGTTATCTAACGATTTAAAGTCATTTTCGATGCGGTCAAATCTAGCGATTTCTGCTTTAAATGCTGATTCAGACACCTCGCTATCAGTTGCCACTTTACCTGTATTTAACTGCATATAAGTATTAAATTCAGTGCGGCTAATTTGCTCATCCATGTTGGTATCGATATTTGAAAAATGATCCCAAATTGCATCGTCATCAGCTTCTACTTTAGAGATATAACCGTCATTGTCATTATCTAGGCTACCAAAATCACTGTCGATTTTTGCTAAAGAGTTACTTGCAGAACATGCTGATAGGCTTAATGCTGCCAAAATTGTTGATGCTAGAGTTAACTTGTTCATAAGACATTTCCTTGTAGTCGATTAGATTCACTTTGACTATTACAAGTTGAATGCCAAAATGTCTTACTGACTAAAATCAAGCACTTACTAAACAGTTAAGCTAAGGTTAAGCCTATGATTTAGCAAGCTTTTCATAGCTTGCTGTAATTTTTTCATAAAAAAAGCGCTCATAAGAGCGCTTTTCCATATAGCCATAATATCGCTATTAGATAGCTGCGTTTTGGTAACGCTTAACGAAATCTGTTACTGCTTCGCCATTACATTTTAAAGTATTTAAGTTACCAATTTTTTCACGCACAGGTGTTAAACCTTTTTTAAGTGCAGTGATGCAAAGTTGAGTTTCTTTTTGCTCATTTTTAGCAAACACTTCAACTGCTGCTTTAGCTGCTTCTTGTGATTGTGCTTTTTTAGCAATGTCACGAATGTCAGTACCGTTACATAAAATGCTTTTTGAAAAACGTGACATTGAAATGCCATGCTTTGCTGCTTCTTTACGTGCAGCGGTAAACCCTTCGTTCGCACTTAAGCTACATAACTTTGATTCAATACGGTTATCAGCTGAAAAGTAGTGCGGGTTGCTTGCTAATGAGCCAAATGAGATACATGCAAGAGAAAGCATCACTAATTGTTTTTTCATGGTTTACCTTTAAATAGTACATAATATGAACGGATGGTTTGCGCGCATTATATAAACAAAAATAAGTAGATCAACTGAATTATTTATTTAATTTAATAATTAATAGTGAGTTAACAATGTTTTTAAATTAAGCAGCAATTGATCAACATTTACCCAATTTGATTTTCGTAATTAGCTCATGAATAAGCCCTAGTTTGATGATAGAATTGCGCTAAACACTGAAACAAAAATAATAGGTGCACCATGAAGGTAATCTCATTCAACATTAACGGCCTGCGCGCCCGTTTACACCAGTTGCAAGCCGTAATTGATAAACATCAACCAGATATTATTGGCTTACAAGAAATCAAAGTGCATGATGAGGCCTTCCCTCTCGAAGACGTGCAAAAAATGGGTTATCACGTTTATTTTCACGGTCAAAAAGCGCACTACGGCGTGGCTATGTTATGTAAGCAAGAACCAAAATCAGTCGTTAAAGGCTTTGCAACCGATACTGACGAGTCACAGCGCCGTATGATCAGTGTTACTGTGACACAAGAAAATGGCCGTGAATTAACGGTGATGAATGGCTATTTCCCGCAAGGCGATAATATTGCCCACGAAACCAAGTTCCCATATAAGCGTCAGTTCTACAAAGATTTAATGACCCATTTAGAAGATAACCACACGCCTGAGCAAGATGTTATCGTGATGGGCGATATTAATATTTCACCGACCGATCTCGACATTGGTATTGGTGAACCAAACCGTAAGCGCTGGTTAAAAACAGGTAAGTGTTCGTTCCAACCAGAAGAGCGTGAATGGCTAAGCACTTTATTAAACTGGGGCTTTAAAGATACATTCCGAGAGCTTTACCCAGAAAAAACCGAGCAATATTCGTGGTTTGATTACCGCTCAAAAGGTTTTGATGACAACCGCGGTTTACGTATTGATGTGATCTTAGCAACTCCAGCGCTTGCTAAACGTTGTGTTGAGTCTGGTATCGATTACGAATTACGTGGTATCGAAAAGCCATCTGATCATGCCCCAATTTGGTCAACTTTTAACGCATGATAGACACTATGCAATGGCAGCTTCCTTTGTGGAGCTGTGTGGCTTTAATACTTTGGCTGAGTTTCGATAAACAAAGCGCATCACAATTATTGGCAACACCAATAAGACAAGTTGGTGTACTCGCTTGTGCTTTAGTACTTGCAGTACTGTGGCGTATTAAAGCGGGGATATTGCCAGGCCTCGAATTGCATATTTTAGGGGTCACTGCAGTGACCCTGATTTTAGGTTGGCGACTGGCCATTTTTGCAAGCCTTCTTGCAAGTTTACTCTTGGTATTAGTCGCTCAGCTGCCAATATCAATACTGCCAGTGCATTTATTGTTTACTGCTTTTTTACCAGTTACGTTAAGCTATTTGTGTTTTGTGCTTTGCTATAGCTATCTGCCAAGGCACTTTTTTATTTATATCTTTTTATGCGCGTTTTTAACCGCTGCTGTTATTGCCTGTATCAAAATACTTACCAGTGGTGTGTTTTATTACTTGCTTGGTGATTACAGTTTTATTGAAATTTCAGAAAACTATCTGATTCTTTGTGCCATAATTTGGTTTCCTGAAGCAATGCTCAATGGCATGGCTATTACCTTGATGATCACCTATCGCCCTCACTGGGTTAAAACCTTTTATGATAAGGACTATTTAGACTCATGAGTCTTCACTATCACTGCCCGCTTTGCAAACTTGAACTTACTCTAACCGACAAAACTTACCGTTGTGACAACAATCACAGTTTTGATATCGCCAAAGAGGGTTATGTCAATTTACTTCCCGTGCAAAATAAAAAGTCTAAACAACCAGGAGATAACCTTGAAATGGTGCAGGCTCGCCGCGCATTTTTAAGTGCCGGGCACTATTTGTTTTTACAGCAAGCTTTAGCAGATTTAGTGACATCACTCGAACCAACTTCAGTGATTGATTTAGGCTGTGGTGAAGGCTTTTACACTCAAGCAATAGCAACGCAATCGAGTGCCGATGTCTATGGTGTCGATATTTCGAAACCCGCGGTAAAATACGCTGCTAAGCGATATGAAAATGCGCATTTTAGCGTTGCCTCAATTAGCCAAGCCCCTTTTGCAGATGCCAAAGCGGATGTGCTTGTTAGTGTGTTTGCACCACTATTTGCACAAGAACTTGCCCGCCTTGCCAAACCACAAGCTAGCTTAATTGTTGCAAGCCCTGGCCCTTGGCACCTAAAAGAGTTAAAAGCATTTATTTATTCCGATGTTAAACCACATACAGAGATAGAACCATCAGCGGGTTTCAGCAAAGAGTCGACGAATTTACTAGAGCAACAGGTGTTGTTATCTGTCGATGAGATTAAACATTTAATTATGATGACGCCGTTTGCATGGAAGTTTCGCCCAGAGCATTGGCAGCAGATAGAGCAGCAAGGCCCACAAAAAATTACGTTATCGTTTTATGTGAGCCAGTTTATTCGGGATTAAAAATGCTCTTTAGTGAAGGCTTTGTCCATTTTTTCGAACATATCCTTTAACAGTTGAGCTAAATCTATATAGCGTGGTTTTTCAGTCGTTAATTGTGACTGATAACCATGCGCCTTCATTTTACTGTGCAATTCTGTATACCAACTTAGCATCGCTGGTTCTAATCTGGTTTGAGCACGTCTTCCTAACCACAACAAACCTTGCAGCGGAAGTGACAAAAAGAATAGCGCAATAGTGATAGCTTGGGGAAAATAATCACTGCCCAAGTAATTAACTTGCATGAATACGGTCAGCATTGCCAAAATTGGCATCACAGTAATTGCCAGATCAGTAGCTTTGATCACTCTAAATTCGGCAAACAATGGAGCGAGCTCTTGTCGCATCGGCCATTTTTTAGCGTACTGACGACCTGTTTGCACTTGTGACATGACACCTTTTTGCATCATCACTCCTAGGGTTTTCATCTCGTTTCACAACCGAGTGTAACACACTCCCGGATACAATCCCTGCAAAACCTGTCCTAGTTCTAATACCAAATTAATGGCAATGAGACTAACGTTTAAAGTCTAAATGAGATAAAATGTTATCGGCTTAAGTCAACTAGACTTTAGTGTAATTACAGCCTAGCTTTGTTAAGTGTAGCAACAAAATACTTATTTACTATACTGGCAAAGAATTCTAATTATCAAGCCTTAATACACACTGACTGATATCGTACTTTTAGGACCTAGCTATGCCGAAGCACCTTTGCTCACCACATCACGTTTTAGTACTAAACTGTGGTAGTTCGAGTTTAAAATTTGCCATTTTAGATGCCACCACTTCTGACGAAGTTATTTCAGGGTTAGCTGAACGCCTTGGATCAGATACGCCTTCAATAAAATATAAATATAATGGTGAAAAACAACTTATTGAACTTGCAAAAGGACAAGCCCATGATGCAGCAATTAATAAACTTGTTTACCTGGTCAAAAACTTAGGTCTTGAGGATAAGTTAGTTGCCGTGGGCCATAGGGTCGTACATGGTGGCGAACATTTTACCGAGTCAGTATTAATTGATAATGACGTATTAATAGAAATCGAGAAAACGGCAGCATTAGCGCCTTTACATTATCCAGCGAATTTATTAGGTATTCGCACCGCACAGCAAGCGTTCTCGACACTACCACAAATTGCGGTGTTTGATACTGCGTTTCATCAAACTATGCCAAAAATTGCCTACTTATATGCATTACCTTACTCGCTTTATAAAGAACATGGTGTAAGACGTTATGGTTTCCATGGCACGAGCCATTATTATGTTGCCGGTGAAGCGGCGAAATTACTCGGCAAAGAACGCCAGCAAACTAATGTGATCAGTGCGCATTTAGGTAATGGTTGTTCTGTGTGCGCTATTAAAGATGGTAAGAGTGTTGATACCAGTATGGGGCTTACCCCACTGGAAGGCTTAGTCATGGGTACGCGCAGTGGTAGCATCGATCCTGGTTTATTCACCTTTTTGACTCAACAACTTAATTATTCAGTTCAAGAAATTGATGATTTGTTGAATAAACAAAGTGGTCTGTTAGGCATTAGTGAATTATCAAATGACTGTCGCACTATTGAAGAAGCGGCTGTTGAAGGCCACCCACAAGCAAACCTTGCTCTCGATATTTTCTGTTACCGCTTAGCAAAACAAATTGCTGCGTTCTTGGTGCCTCTGCAACGCCTTGATGCGCTTATTTTTACCGGTGGCATTGGTGAAAACTCAGACATCATTCGTGACAAAGTGATTTCACACTTAGGCTTTTTAGGCCTTGAGTGTGATGAAGCTGCTAACTTGGCTGCTCGCTTTGGTAAAGAAGGCCTAATTTCAAAAGGCCAAGCGCATGTTAAAGCGTTTGTGATCCCAACAAATGAAGAATGGGTTATTGCTAACGATGCAGCCCGCATTGCAAAGGAGGCTTAAGTAAATGGCACGTAGAATTATGTTGATCCCTATTTCAACTGGGGTTGGTTTAACGTCTGTTTCTGTTGGTTTGGTACGTGCGCTAGAGCAAAAAGCGCTTAAAGTTAACTTTTTCAAACCCATTGCACAGCCACGCTCTGGCGATACAGGCCCAGAAAAGTCGACGCAAATTGTTACCCATGGCTCGCCAATTAATCCACCGACACCATTCGATTTGAGCTATGCAGAGCAAATGATTGGTGATGGTAAAGGCGACGACTTACTAGAAGAAATCGTAGAGCGCTTTGAAAGCACCATTAAAGAAGACGAAATCGCCATTATCGAGGGTATGGTGCCAACACGTCGTCAGCCTTATGCTGGACGCGTAAACCGTGAAATTGCGCAAACGCTAGGTGCTGATATTGTTTTTGTTTTAACGCCTAGTAATGATAGCAATGACCAAATTGAAGACCGTTTAGAAATCGCCTCTGGCAACTATGGCGGTGTTAATCACCCTCGCGTGTTAGGCTGTATTTTCAATAAAGTAAATGCGCCATTGGATGACGAAGGTCGTGCACGTGCAGATCTTGTTGAGGCCCATGAACCTGAACAACTCGAGAACGAATTAAACCGTTTAGCATCGCTGCCTATTTTCAGAAAGCACCCATTTAAGTTATTAGGCTCAATTCCTTGGGATTTTGACCTAGTAGCACCGCGTGTACGAGATTTATGTGAATACTTAAAAGCTGAAGTAATTAACGAAGGTGACATGGCTCACCGCCGTTTACGTCGCGTCACTTTCTGTGCCCGTACAGTGTCGAATATCTTAAGCCACTTTACCCCTGGAGCATTGCTGGTAACTCCTGGCGATCGCTCTGATGTATTAGTTGCAGCTTGTTTATCAGCCATGAATGGCACCAAGCTTGGGGCAATTTTATTAACTGGTGGTTTTAAACCTGAAGATCGCATTATGAAATTATGTGAACAAGCGATGGATACAGGTTTACCAATTATCGCAACAGAAGAAGATACGTGGCGTACCTCACTGTTACTGCATAACTTCAATATGGAAGTGCCTTGTGATGATGATCAACGCATCGATAAAGTAAAAGATCACAACGCCAGCCATATTGACTCAGACTGGTTAGACAGCCTTGCACAAAGTGTTGGTCGTACTCGTAAAATGTCTCCTCCAGCATTTCGCTTCTTACTAACGGATAAAGCCCGTCAAGCGAATAAAACGGTTGTTTTACCAGAAGGTAATGAGCCACGTACTATTAAAGCTGCTGCTATTTGTGGTCAACGTGGTATTGCTAAAACAATCCTTCTTGGCGATAAAGAAGAGATTTTACGTATTGCTGAACAACAAGGTGTTGAGCTTAACGATAACGTAACCATTATTGAGCCAGCTGATGTAATCAACGATTACGTGGCGCCTATGGTAGAGATTCGTAAAAACAAAGGCTTAACAGAAGTGGTCGCACAAGAGCAATTACTAGATAACGTAGTACTTGGCACCATGATGCTTGAACAAGGTAAAGTAGACGGCTTGGTGTCAGGTGCTGTTAACACAACAGCTAACACGATTCGCCCACCGCTACAATTGATTAAAACGGCTCCGGGTTCATCGTTAGTATCATCGGTATTCTTTATGCTATTACCTGATCAAGTACTTGTTTACGGTGACTGCGCTATCAATCCAGATCCTACCGCTGAGCAATTAGCTGATATTGCTATTCAATCGGCTGATTCAGCTGCCGCATTTGGCATTGAACCTCGCGTTGCAATGATCAGCTACAGCACGGGTACGTCAGGCTCAGGCGCTGATGTAGAGAAAGTCCGTGAAGCCACTAAGCTTGCCCAGCAAAAGCGCCCAGACTTAGTGATTGATGGCCCGCTTCAATACGATGCAGCTATTATTGAAAATGTAGCAATTAAGAAAGCACCCGATAGCCCTGTGGCAGGTAAAGCAACTGTGTTTGTATTCCCAGACTTGAATACTGGTAATACAACTTACAAAGCAGTACAACGTAGTGCTGATTTAATTAGTATTGGCCCGATGCTTCAAGGTATGCGCAAGCCGGTAAATGACTTAAGTCGTGGTGCATTAGTAGACGATATTGTTTACACCATTGCCCTTACAGCGATTCAAGCTAAGCAAGTCGAAAGCATAGAAAATTAACCCTTCAAAATTTAGGCTAATTTATAAAACCTTTATAAATTAGCCTATTAGCTTCTTTATACTGACCTATTCCCATATTTATCCACAGATTCTGTGGACAACATTTAAAGACTGAGCTGAGTATTTCCTCAGCAATCAAAATTATTGCGCTTTATCTTAACTTTGTTTACCTATACTATAAATTCAAAGGCTTCAAAGATAGGATCGCAGATGTCAAAACAAACGTTACAACTTCATAGTGAAGAACTTACCATTCATAGTTTAGATGTCGATGCGACGATTGATCCTACCCTACTTCAACAAGCTATTTTCTTTATTGCTAAAACCGCTGATGAGTTGTCTATAGTGTGTCCAAGTAGTTTTGAGCTAGACAGTCTTGATCAAGAAACGGATTGGTTGGCACTTGAGGTGATTGGCCCTCTTGGTTTTTCACTAACAGGTATCATGGCAAATATTTCTGGAGTACTGGCAAAAGCGTCGATTTCGATTTTTGCTTTATCAACTTACGATACCGATTATGTACTGGTGAAGAAGCAAAGTATGGCCAAGGCAATTACAGCCCTGAAAAAAGACGGTTACCATGTGCTAGGTGATGTTAAATAAGCCATGACTAACGAAGTTCAATATTTACCCGAACGCAGCCTCAGAAAAGCGCGCTGCATGGCTATTAAAAGCCCATTTACTGGGCGTGTAAAAAGCATTAGCGAGCACCCAGAGCCATTTTTCCGCTTTGCGACACTTGGACCAAGTATTAGTGTTGAATTAACTAGTCACAACATCATCGCACCATTCGATGGCACCCTATTACAAGTTAAAAATGCCGGTAAAGAATACATTTTACAGGCAAAAAACGGTTTAAAAGTTTTATTAAACTTATCGTTTTCATCGGTTGAAGAACATATTAATCACACCAATATTGCAAAATTAAATGGCAGTAAAATTAGCCAGGGTGAACGGTTAGCCTATTTTGATTTACGCGAGCTGAGCAGCCCAATGCTCGGTACTCTTTGCGTACTCAATAGCCAACACCTTGGCCCTCTGTATTATTCACTATCTCAGGTCATTGCTGGGGTAGACACATTACTCACTGTAACTAAAAAGTAGAATTTATGACTATCATGTACGGTATCAGCAACTGCGATACAATTAAAAAAGCCAAGAAATATTTAACTGATAACAACCAAGAATTTACTTTCCATGATTACCGTAAAGACGGCATTAGTGCTGAGCTAGTTAATGAGTTTGCAGCACATATTGATTGGCAAGATTTAGTTAATAAACGCGGCACAACTTACCGCCAATTATCTGATGAGGAGAAACAAAACCTAGATAAAGAATCAGCATTAGAATTACTGGTTGAGCAACCTGCAATGATCAAGCGTCCGGTACTCGTGCATAACGGCCAGTACTACTTAGGTTTTAAAGCAGCTCAATACGATGAGATTTTTGCCTAATGACTCACCCTGTTATTGAACTTGCTCAAGCACTTATCCAGCGTGAATCAGTAACGCCTGAAGATGCCGGTTGCCAAGCGTTAATAAACGAACGTTTGGAAAAGCTAGGGTTTAATATAGAATCACTGTTTTTCACTGATACCTTAAATACATGGGCTCGTAAGGGAGATGCGTCACCGCATTTTTGTTTTGCGGGTCACACCGATGTTGTACCAACTGGTCCCGAGAAAAATTGGCAGCACCCGCCCTTTTCGGCACTAGTAAAAGACGGCATGTTACATGGTCGCGGTGCAGCCGATATGAAAGGTTCTTTAGCTGCAATGGTGGTTGCCACCGAGCGTTTTGTGGCTAAGCACCCAGATCATAATGGATCTATTTCGTTTTTAATTACTTCAGATGAAGAAGGCCCGTTCATCAACGGCACAACCCGTGTTATCGATACCCTTGAAGCGCGTGGTGAGAAGATTGATTTATGCTTAGTCGGCGAGCCATCATCACGGGATGAACTTGGCGATGTGGTAAAAAATGGTCGACGTGGCTCATTAACTGGCTTTTTAACCATTAAAGGTGTGCAAGGCCATGTTGCTTATCCGCATCTTGCTCAAAATCCGATTCACTTAGCCGCCCCTGCGTTAACTGAGCTAAGTCAAACCGAGTGGGATCAAGGTAACGAATTTTTCCCTGCAACGAGCTTTCAGGTTTCGAATATTAACGGTGGCACCGGTGCCGGAAATGTGATCCCAGGTGAACTTGAGATTCAATTTAACTTCCGCTTTAGCACAGAAGTTACACACCAGCAGCTACAACAACGAGTCGTTGATATTGTTGAAAAACACAATCTGAATTATGAGTTAAATTGGATTGTAAATGGACTGCCGTTTTTAACCGACCACGGCCCGTTAGTTGATGCAACTGTGCATGCTATTAAGCAGGTGACTGGACGCGAAACAGCGCTTGAAACCACTGGTGGGACATCTGATGGTCGTTTTATCGCACAAACAGGCGCTAAAGTCATTGAACTTGGCCCGCGTAATGAAACCATTCATAAAGTAAACGAATGTGTTAGCACAGAGGATTTAATTCAACTTGCTGATATCTACGAAATCATTTTAGAGCAACTGCTTACATGAACCAAGCTGAGCTTAAACAATGCGCCACCGGGTCATGTAGCTCACATTTAGTTGAGCTACAACACCATCGCTTGCATCGTGATATTGTCGATGATTTTTTAGCTCTTCAGCAAGGTGCGAAAGAAGCGGGTATTGATCTGACAATTGCCTCAAGCTTTCGTGACTTTCAACGTCAAAGTGCTATTTGGAATGCAAAATTTCAGGGCCTTCGGCCGGTTTATACCCTTGCACAAAAAACGGTAGACTTAGAAAGCTTGAGTGATATTGAAAAGTGCCACGCTATAATGCTTTACTCCGCACTACCTGGGGCAAGCAGACATCACTTTGGCACCGACCTCGACATCTACGATAACCGCCCTATTGACGATGATTATCAGCTGCAATTAACGCCAGATGAGTATTCGGCCACTGGGCCGTTTGCAAAGCTTGCTGCATGGCTTGATGATAACCTCGAAAAGTATGGTTTTTATCGCCCTTACCAAGAATATAAAGGGGGGGTTGCCCCTGAGCCTTGGCATATCAGTCATATCAATGCATCGCATAAGATGATGCAATATTTGTCAGTTGAAACATTACAGCAATGTATTGAACAAAGTGAACTTATTGGCAAGCAAGCGATACTAGCCGAACTAAACACCCTGTATGAACGCTACGTGTTAAATATTAATACGCCAAAATCTAAAGGCTGCGCTTTTTAGTCATTAAAAACACCAGTACAGCGCCAAGAATCAAGGCGCTGGCTGTGATTAAACGCGCTGTTAATTGCTCATCTAAAAATACCACCCCAGCTAACGTAGCAAGCACTGGAACCGTTAGCTGTACCACACCTGCTTGGCTACTTTTAAGCCTTGGTAGTGCAATATACCAAATGCTATAACCAAGGCCTGATGCTAAAGCTCCTGAAGCTATCGCCAAATAAACGCCTGTTGCTGTGATACCCTGCCAATCGACAACGGCTAGAAAGACTAAAATTGGCACAAGTATTAAACTTCTTAGAAAATTAAAGCTGGTTGCTTGCAAAGGTGAGCTGCATGATTTTCCACGAATACTGTAAACACCCCACGCTACACCACTTAACGCCATGAGCATTGCTGGCATGAAAGAAGGCACCGTCGCTGAGGGCAGCATTAGGTAAATAAAACCCGCAAATGCGACAAATAAAGCCCCCCACTGCACTTTACTGAGCGGCTCTTTCTTTAAAACACTATGGCCTATCATGGTTAACTGCACTGCAGAAAATAAGATAAGTGCGCCTGTACCTGTATTTAAATCAACATAAGCAACTGAAAAGCACAGCGCGTAAACAAATAAACTAAGGGCGCTGATATTGTTACCTTTATCGGATAAAGGTTTAGCCCTTTGCGATTTTAATTGCCTTAACTTTGCTTGCCATAACAGTAAGCCAAGCAACATAAACGCCCCACTTGCTAAGCGAATAGCAGTAAAGCTCAAAGGATCAATATCACCACTTTGTAATGCCATTCGGCACAGCAAAGAATTAGCTGCAAAAGCACTAAGTGCAATCAAGGTATACAGTACGGTGCTCAACAAATGCAGTGTCCTTTAACGTTACAAAACAGAAGACCAGAAAGTTGTCTAATAACTTACGATTTTTTACATAATTTATCATAGAAGGTTAAGCCGCGTATGCTAATCTGAGTACATTGTTTAAAAGGAGTGTTCAGTGCATCGACGTTTATTTATTGGAGCTGCTTTACTGTTATCTGGTTGCAGTACCATAGGTATTACTGATCTATTCCAAGATTATGCGACGCAGCTAAAACCTGTGCGCCAAGCTATTTCTCAAAATAACATAGCAAGTGCTCAGCAACTTTTGCCGAGTAACAGCCGAGGCCATAGTAACTATTTATTGAATCAGCTTGAAACGGCCCGTCTTGAGTTTTTGGCTAAACAAAATTCCGAGGCCAATGAGACCTTTGAAGCTGTTTATCAAAATATGGAAAAAAAGCGTCAAGCAGCCAAAGTACAGCTAAGTGCAGGCCTTGAACAAACAAACTCATTATTGACCAATGATTCAGTGATTGGTTATGAGCCAGCAGCCTATGAAATGACTATGCTGCATAGCTACAAAGCACTGAGCTATGTATTTGATAAACAACTTGAATCTGCATTAGTTGAAGTTAGACGTGCTAATAAAGTGCAAGAAGATGCATTAAAAGACAACCAAGCTGTACTTGATGAACAAGCAGAAAAGGCAGCCGAAGGCTACCCTGATATGGCTGAGCTAATTGGTAATGTCAAAAATGGCTTTCAAAATGCCTTTACGTTTTATTTGTCTGGTCTACTTTATGAGGCAGATAAACAGTTTGATGATGCCTATATCGACTATAAGAAAGCACTCGAAATAAATAGCGAAAATAGCTACTTACAGCAAACAGTGTTACGCCTTGCCAAAAAGCAAGGGTTTGATCAGGATTTTGAAGAATTTAGCAAACGCTTTGGCAAGCTAAAGCAAACTCAAGCAAACACAGGCCAAGTAATTGTAATTGCAGAGCAAGGGTTAATACCAGCAAGGCAAGAGTTTCATTTACGATTACCCATTTATACCTCCCGGGGTGATGCACGCTTTTACAGTATTGCCATGCCTGTTTATCGCGATGCGCCTTATGCGGGCAGTGATAAAACAGTGAGTCTCGATGGCGAAAACTTACCGCTGACACCCATTGTTAGGCTTGAAGCGCTGGCAGCAAAAACTTTAAAAGATCAAAGTGCTGGCAGAATAACCCGCCAGGTTATGCGTTTGGTTGCGAAAGAAAAGATGCGTGCAGAATTGACAAGAAGCGGCGGCGATGTCGGTAATATTTTAGCGAATATTTATAACATTGCATCAGAGCAAGCTGATACGCGAAGCTGGTCGACTTTACCAAGTCAACTGAGTATTGCTCAGCACGCGATGCCAGCAGGTCAGCACGCTTTAAGCGTGCCAGGGCATGGCGAAATAGACTTTACGGTTAGTAAGCAAAGGTTAACCTTGATTTTTCTAACCTCTATAAATAACTACTACGACACACATGTTGTACAACTCTAGGAGCAATGATGAAATATTTAGTGCCACTATTAACCATTTTACTTGTTGCGGCTTGCTCCTCACGCCCTACCACTTCTGGCATTGGTGTTGAGCAGGCATCACAACAGTATAACCAACAACTGATTGTTAATAACCCTGAACTTGGCAAGAAATTAGCCATTACAGATGTAAAAACACGTCAAACAAATGGCTTAACTGATGTTGTTGTGACACTGGCAAGCCAGTATAAAAAGTCTCAATACTTACAATATCAATTTACTTGGTATGACGCTGATGGCTTTGTTATTCGCGGCAACCATTCGCCTTGGCAACCTATCACTTTATTTGGATTTGCTAAAACCCAGTTACCGGGCCTAGCCCCGACAGCAAATGCTGTCACCTTCTCGCTTGCAGTGCGTGAAGTGTCAACAGAAGCACAAGAATTTGAAGATTAAGGATACTACAATGAAATTACTTTCTGTTAAGTCGGCTGCGGCCGTTGCAATGACAAGCGCTTTATTGCTGTCTGGTTGTGCAAATAAAGCCGTTGTTAGCTATGGTGATGCACAAGCTGTTGAAACTACTGATATAAATTTTGGCTCAACGGATCTACAAAAAGTAGCAAGCCAGATGACAAACTCATTACTTGCTTCACCTGTGGTTGGCACCATGACAGCAAATACTCGCCCTATCGTGTTTGTTGAGCGTATTAAAAACAAAACGAGCGAGCATATTGATACTGAATCAATTACTGATTCAATCTCAACACAGTTATTACGCAGTGGTAAGTTCCGCTTTGTTGATATGACCCGTGTTGAAGCTGTGCGTGAGCAACTTAATTTCCAAAACGTCGATCCACTTGTTGACCCAAATACAGCGATTGCTTTTGGCCAGCAAGTTGGTGCGCAATATATGTTATACGGCAACTTATCGAGCATTGTTAAATCAAATGCTGACAAGGCTGATGTTTATTACAAATTCACAATGCGTTTAATGGATTTAAAAAGCGGTCTAGTTGAATGGGCTGATGAAACTGAAATCCGTAAAACTCGTGAGAAATCAACTTTTGGCTGGTAGCCAGGAGGGTATATGAAATACCTAATTACTATCCTAGCAAGCTGTTTATTACTGAGCTCGCCTAGTTATGCTGATTATCAGCGTAACAAAGCAGTACCAGTACAACAGGTGTTGTTTGGCTCTGTACAATCCGTACGAACCATTACCGAACAAGAGCTAGTCAGAGATAAAACAAACGGCTGGGAAACGTTTGGTGGTGCGCTTATTGGCGGCGTTATCGGTAACCAGTTCGGTGGCGGCAGTGGCCGCACTGTAGCAACCATTTTAGGTTCGATGATTGGTGGCTCTGTTGCTCACAACCGTCAACAAAACAGTCGCGTTATACAATATCAGCTCGTTGAATTGATGATCAAAGTAGAAAGCGGCGAGCAGTTCATGGTTGTGCAAGACAAAGATAACCAAATGCTGTTTAACCAAGGTGATAAAGTTCGCCTGGTGTACCTCACCGATAACACGGTACGTGTTGATAAAGCGTATTAAAAAAGCGAGCATCGGCTCGCTTTTTTTAGCTTTGTCGATAATCAGCGAAGAATCGCTGCATCTTACTCATGGCTTCTGTTAAATCATCTTTGTTTGGTAAAAACACCAATCTGAAATGATCAGGATCAGGCCAATTAAATGCGCGACCATGCACTAATAAGATTTTCTCAGCTTTGAGTAAATCTAAAATCATGCGTTCATCATTTTTGATATTAAAGTGTGCTGTATCCACTTTCGCAAATGCATATAGCGCCCCTTTAGGCTTTTTACAGCTAATACCATCAATGGCATTTAAACCACGCCATGCAATATCTCGCTGAACGTACAGCCGACCACCTGGGTTAATAAGATTATCAATCGATTGCACACCACCTAACGCTTGCTGAATAGCGTATTGTGCAGGTACGTTGGCACATAATCGCATAGACGCCAGCATATCTAGGCCACGACTTAAGTCGTCCATCATGCTAGTACGACCGCTTAACACCATCCAACCCATTCGCAAACCCGCAGCGCGGTACGTTTTGGCTAAGCCATTAAAGGTGATGATTGGCACATCATCACACAATGCACCAATAGAGCTGTGTGTGACACCGTCGTACAAGATTTTCTCGTAAATTTCATCGCTCAATAGCAAAAGCTTGTGTTCACGAGCAATATTGATAAGTTCCATCAAAAGATCATCACTATACACCGCACCGGTGGGGTTATTAGGGTTAATAAGCACCAGTGCTTTGGTCTTTGAAGTGATCTTCGATTTTATATCAGCAATATCAGGGAACCAATCTTGTTCTTCATCACATAGATAATGCACAGGGTTACCCCCTGCTAATTTAACCGATGCTGTCCACAGCGGATAATCCGGTGCAGGAATAAGCACTTCGTCGTCATTATCAAGTAATGCTTGGGTGGTCATTTGAATTAATTCGCTGACCCCATTGCCGATATAAATATTATCGACATCAAGATTAAATAAACCGCGTTGCTGATAGTGTTGATAGACAGCCACACGGGCTGAGTAGAGGCCTTTAGAGTCACAGTAGCCTTGGGCTGAATATAAGTTACGAATGATATCTTTGTGCATATCTTCAGGCATATCAAAGCCAAAGGCAGCCGGGTTGCCAATGTTTAGCTTTAATACTTTTTGCCCTTCATCTTCCATTTTTCGAGCTTGTGCAAGCACAGGCCCACGTATGTCATAACAGACACCGTCTAGTTTGTGACTCTTTTTGATTTGTGACATGGTTACCTCTACTAATTAGCCTTAAGACTAACCTAGTACGGGGCCACCACGCCAGAGGATTTTTGCGGTTATAACTGAAATAAATTCAAGTTTTTAGCGATTAGCAAACCAAGCTTGTAGTTTTTCTACAGAACCTGATACTTGAACATCTAAACTCTGTGAGTTTTGCTCTGCAGTTGCTAGATCATTTTGATTAAGTGCTTGTTCGATTGACTGCGCAAGTTTAGACAGGCTCGCAGCACCAAATTGAGCTGCATTTGATTTTAAACTGTGTGCATGTCGTGCTGCAGCTTCGTTATCTGAACCAAGATTTGCAAGTACCTCAGAGCCTAAACGCTGAAATTCACTACAACAAAAGGTCAAGGTGTCGGCAAATTGGTCACCTAAAAGTGATTCCATCCCTTCAAGTGCACTCTCATCGATTGTGATTGTCGTCATCTTTATCCCTTAATCAAAAACGTAATTATATAAATCGCAACTTTAGCCGTTCATAGCTAAAAAGCAAACCTGCTTTGCGAGTTAAGCTCATGTATACTAGGCATAGTTTTGATTTACACCTGAGTTCGTATGGCTAGAGAATTGTGCTCACATTGTGGCTTTTCAGTTAAAACCTGTTTATGTGATTCAATAAGCATAATCAATAATAAACTAAAAATCATTATATTACGCCACCCTAATGAGGAAAAAATTACTAAAAACACCGCTAATTTACTGAATTTAGGCTTAGAGAATTGCCAAATCATCGCAGGCGAGTCAGAACGGGACTTTTTGCAGCTTGCAACATTACCAAAGGCAACAACAGCGGTACTCTACCCTGCGGATGACGCATTAAATTTAGACGAGCACACTGCCACTACAGATGCTTTCAAACAGTCTTTGACCCATTTAATTGTGATTGATGGCACATGGAAAAAAGCCTACAAAATGCTGCAATTAACCCCAAGCCTCCACGCATTTGAGGCTGTGAGTTTTAAACAGGTACCACAAAACAAATACGTCATTCGCAAAGCGCCACGAGCAGATAGTTTATCAACTTTAGAAGCTGTGGCTCATAGCCTTAAATTAATTGAAGGCCTTGATGTAACGCCACTATATAGATTATTAGCTGCGCTGGTCGATAAGCAAACTCAGCATATGCCAGCTAATGTTAAGGCGCGCTATCTATAATGCGAGTATCAAAACGACTTAGTGCGGGTTTTCATCGTCAGGGACCCGATTATCGCTTTGATGATCAGGTCGATTTTGACGATATTCGCGATACATTTGGCTTTCGTACAATGGTGGTTGGCAATTGGGTCAACAAACAAGAACGTTTATTAGCGGCAAATTTAATTTACGATGCCTTAGCTGATCTTGCGCAAATACTGACTTTACCACCAACGGCAATTGGTCTTAGGGGGAAGCTTAATTTTGCCTTTGGTCATGGCGGCCAAAAAGGTGTGCAGGCTCATTATAATGCCAATAGTCAAACCCTTGCTCTGGCTAAAAATGCCGGTGGTGGCGCACTTGCCCATGAATGGTTTCATGCTTTTGACCACCATATTTGTCAGCATTTGTTTAGCGACAGAAAGAGTATGCAATTTTGCTCGGCGCTATGGCTCGAACAGTCACCAGATTTAAGTCATCCACTTAATCAGCGCTTAAATGAGTTTTATCATCAGGTATTTTTAGACAACTCAGGTGCGAACCCAAATGAGTTTGTTAAGCAATCTATCGCTTTTGATCAGCAGGTTAAGCAACTTTATATGAGTATGCCTGAAGAACTCGCGGCCCGCTGTTTTGAACAGTGTATTGACAGGCACCCTGATATAAAAAATAGCTTTTTGGTAAGTGGTTTATCAACAAGTGGCTTAATTTACCCAGATGAGCAACATACCATGCGCTGTTTTGCAGCGCTACTTAATTACTTTAATCAATTAGGTTCGCTGTTGCATCAAGACTAATTTCAACTTTCTGCACCTCCTTTATCCAATCTAAATAATCATCTGCACAGAGCGGCTTTGAAAAATAGTACCCCTGCCCAAACTGGCAGCCATAACTTTGCAACATAGCCAGACTTTGCTCATCTTCGATACCCTCAGCTACAACATGCGCCCCTAAAGTAGTGGCTATATCACAGGTTGCCCTACAGATACTTTGATCATTAACCGAAAACGGCAAATTCAATACAAACTGCTTATCTATTTTTACTTCATCAAAGCCAAGTTGACTTAAATAAGCAAGTGAAGAATAACCTGTACCAAAATCATCAATCGCGAGCTTTAATCCGATTAAACGGTAGTCATCCAGTGTTGCTTTAATCTTTTTACTTTCTTCCAAAGTTGCTGATTCTGTAAGCTCTAACATCACTGAGTCAGCCGATACTTTTTGCTCATTTAAAATGGTGATTAAAAGCACCGGTAAGTCTTTATTTAATAGATCTTTTGCTGATATGTTAATGGAAATAACGTGATCGGGTATCAGTTTGCAAAACTTCGCTTGCCACTCAATACCTCTTTCAACAACCCATTCAGTCAACTGATTGATCACCCCTGCTGACTCTGCTATTGGAATAAACACATCAGGGCTTACTGCGCCAAATACTGGATGCTGCCAACGCAGTAATGCTTCACAACCCACTACTTTGCCTGTTTTCAGACATATCTGCGGCTGAAAATGCAAGCTAAGTTGGTTTTCATCAATTGCAATTTTAAGAGCCGCAGCAATAGATAACCTTTGCTCAGAAAGACGCGCACTTTCAGAGTCGAACATACGCCAACGCTCACCTTGTAAACGCTTTTCCGACATCGCTTGTATAGCACATTGAAAAATTTGCTTCGCAGTATTGCCATGCATAGGGTAATACGCAACACCAATATCAACACTGTCGACTAAATTAATCTCTTCATGAGTTAGTCCTTCTTCAAACACGCCATGGATCAAACATGCAAACTGCTCTATGTGACTTAGCTCAAGTTCTCCCATTACTAAACAGCCAAACGTACTGTCATCAACATGAGCGAGCCATGCACTTCTGCTGGCTTGAATTTCGAGTTTCAATGCATTCATACTCTGCAGCTGACTATTTAAAATACTTAATCTTTCATTGATACAAATATTGGCTTGTTCAAAGCCAAAAGTAGAACGTGCATTTGAAAGTACATGAGCCTTAAATAATAAAACTGAAAAGTGTTGTTTCTGCGATACTTTTTTTACAATTTGCGCGATCAAAAATTGTTTATTTGGCAGTTTAGTATCTACATCATGCAGCATCGAATAACTAAATGCTGAAATTTGTTGGCGATCTTTTAACAACAGCACAGAACAAATCGCCAATGAAGTAATAAGCAAAATGGTATTATGAACGTCATGATAACCAATGCCAAAGCCATTCCAAATGAATAAACTAAATACTTGAATAACGATGGTTAAAAGCATAAAAACACGCAGATGAGTACGGTTGTTAATACGCTTAATCAAACTGTAAAAGATTGCTGCAACAAAGCCCAAAAAGCCCAAACAGCTGACTATAAATAGCCACTGACGATTAAATTGAGGCAATATTGATGAGAGCAAGGCCGCAATCAACAAACAAGCCATCATTGCTTGCCAAGCTTTTTTAAACTTAGCTGTGTAAGTATGAATCGCTAAAAAGTGATATAAAAAATAGCTAACAAAGCACAATGCAAGCTCATTAACAGGCCATTTAGCTTCCCAATCTAAGCCGTCAACCAGGTAGCTAATCAGGCCGTTATCAATCAAGAAACCGATACAAACCAGTACAAAGTAAGCACTTAACACCATATATTTTGGTTGCTTCGATACAAAGAAGTACATTGCGCTTACTAAGATACATAAAATAAGTACACCTAAAATAGCACCGTAACCTAAAATTGTTTGGTGTAAGTTGGCTTCAAATACTTTTGCAGCAACAACTCCCACCTCAATGGTCAACGCCCTATCATGCACAAAATTAACCAATGCCCAGCGATGCCCTTGGCCATGCTCAATCAACCAATGAGGGCGAACATTCGATAAGCTTTCTAGTGAAGCAAGCCGCTGATTATTAGTAGCCTGAAAATTTTCATCTAAAAGATAAAATTTAGCCCATGTTAAGTTTGGCTCGCCGAGAAAAACAACATAGTTTTTGTTCTTGGGTAATTGATATAAATCGATGATCAGCCAATGAGATGTTTTTGCTGCAAGGCGAATCGAGCTTGTTTCTAACGCATTTAATTTTTTTGCGTTTTGTAACGATGCTTCGAGGGATTGGCTCAGTTTGGCAAGTGGCTGCTCTGAATTAAGCAACCATACAGGCAAATCTTCATTAGCAGCAGAAACAATGCCGCTGTGTAGCAATACACAACACCATAATATGAGCAGCTTTGTAATTATCCGACTGACTTGCTTGCCAATAAAGTGCATTTTAGCTCCGTGCTTTAAACACCAGCTAAAAGTATGGGGGTGATAAGCTTAAATTGCCAATTATAGTTAACTAAATTAGGTAAAAAGTTTGGCAACAAAATATTATGTGGCACTCAAGCCACATAATATACGATTATTTATTATCATCACTGATACGACTTGCAACGGCCGAATTTTGATCTTTATATTTCGCGTCTTTACGGGTGTTATATGGATTTTCTGCAGGGCTTGTCATGGTTTCAAAGCTCATAGCACCAATTTTCATCATCGGACGAAGTGCTAACGGCAATTTGCCTGAGTTATAAAACTCTAAGACAATATTTCCAGACCAACCTGGATCAATACGATGAGCGGTTACGTGTACCATTAAGCCTAAGCGAGCTAATGATGAACGTCCATCTAACCAACCAACAATATCAGCGGGCAAAGTCACTTTTTCATAAGTGATAGCCAAAGCTAACTCGCCAGGATGAAGGAAGAAAGCTTCTTCTTCTGCAAGCACAATTTCATCACTCATGATTGATTCCATCGCCTTGTTTAGCTGATCTTTTGGACCACTTAAGTCAACATAAGCTGCGGTATGATCTTGAAAGACTCGAAATTTATTGCCCAAACGTAAGTCCACAGTCACACCTGAAATCATTTCTTTACTCGGTGTTGGCTCAATAACAATGCGGCCTTCGTCAATATACTGCTGAATATGGGTGTCTGATAATCTCATTAATTATTCTACCTAAAACAACTTAAACATCTGATTTTAAGCTGAAAAAACACGCTAAGCTTTAAACTAAACACAGCAAAAGTCGCGTGTGTATTAGTAAAGCCAAATGGGGTGGATATAGTGTGACATATATTACACAAATCAACAGCGTGTTGCGCGAATAATTCTCAACAAAATAAGATAAGCCATCTCAGCTAATAACATCAGCTATTTCCGATTTATCTGAACTGCTGAGGTTTGTTTTAATTCCCCGATTACAGGGAGTATGAGGATAAGTTGTTATGGATTACGTTATTTTATCCGTAATAACATTGCCAGCATGCGTTGTCGCAATTTTAATCGCCAAACATTACGCTAAAAAGCACGATTTATGGTATGGCTTTCTCGTTTTTGTAGGTTCACTACTATTAACTAGCTGGTCGGTGGTTGGCTTAGTTGCTAACGAAACTTTCTTTTTTCCGCTACCTTCATTGCTCAGTATTGCCTTTTACTTCTACTGTTTTGGTGAAACCGATATTGTGTTTATGCCAAATTTTTTAATTAATCCTGGCATTGCTATTTTTCTGGTTACTTTTTTTATCGTAATAAACTCTTTTAAAGCCCTGCTATTTTAAATCGATTAGCTTATCTCCATTAGTTTAATAAAAATAAAAGCCGCTCATTGAGCGGCTTTGGTTCTATCAGGGATCATATATTAAAAGCTATAACGGGCACCAATTGTGTAACGAGGTCCGTATTGACGAGCAAATAAGAATTGCTCTTCGTAACGACCGTAGCCACGCTCAGTTTCGTTGTTAAGATTTATACCTTCAAAGAAAACGGTCATGTTTTCGTTAATGTCATAGTTAACGCTTAAGTCCCATTGACCGTAAGTGTCGCCAAACTGTGGCGGCGCATCAGATGAACCTTGTGACTGACCCACACCAATCAAGTACGAATCACGCCATGCGTAAGTTACTTTAACTGACAAGCCATCTTTATCATAAAAGGCTTGGAAGTTAGCTGAATCGCTCAAACCTGATAATGGAGCTTGTTGGGTCAAACTATCAACATCAAATTCAACATCACCATCTACAAATGTGGCATTAACACCTAAACCGAAGCCACTTTCACCAAATAAGTGTTGAACAGCAAGTTCAAAGCCATCGACTGATTTGCTGTCGGTATTTTGTGGCTGAGAAATGTTCCATACCATGAGGGGGTCTGAGCTCGTCGGTTCAATAGCGCCATCCGCATTGCCATAACCAAGCGCTAACATTTCATTGAAAATAGCATCACTCGTAGCCTGCTCTCCGCGCGCTTCAACTGACGCTACAGCCTCTTGGTAACGAGGACCATTTAAGATGTCATGTAAACCATCAATCGTTGTTTCAGTAATTTGTGTTTGAATAAAGTTATCAACGTCTTTTTTGAAGTAGCCAAGCGATGCATAGCTACCTTCGCCGTAGTAATATTCAAGCGATAAGTCTAAGTTAGTTGATTCAAAAGGTAAAAGACTAGTGTTACCTTGGCCACCAGTGCGTGAACCCGGTTTAGGACTACCTGATAAGCTTCGGCCACCAGCAAGGTTACCAAGCGGTGCACGGGCCATGGTTTTACCCCATGAAACACGCCCCACAAGCTCGTCTGTGATCTCAACTTTTACATCGATATTAGGTAACCAGATATCGTAATTACCTTCTTCTTGATAAAAATTATCTGTGCCACCAGTTTCGTACTGCATAATCCATTCAGATGCACTCACCCAGTTCACTTGGCTTTCAACGCGTTGGCGAACCGTACTGGTTACATCCGTTTCTTCATAACGAAGACCTGCGTTAATCTGAACGAAGTAATTAGCTACATCAAATTCCCACAAGCTGTTCACATAAAAACTTTGCGTTTTCTCTTCTACATAGCTTTCGCTGTCGATACCATCAAAGAATGGGTCAATTGAATATTGATTATCACCCAATAAATCTTCATTTAAAAAAGCAAGCTGACGAGCTAACGCCTCTTCAAAGCTATAGGTGTAATAGTAATTTGGCTCAAGGGCACTACCACCACCAGCGAACTGGTCAAGCATGTCACCAGTTTCGTTATAAGTGAACATGCCGTCAGGGAGAATTTCGGTAAATGATGGATTAAAACCCGGACCGCCTCTTAAGCCACTCCAGGCCGTGAAACCACCCATGGTTTGCTTGGTATTTGCCGCCCCAAATTTTACTTTAACTAATGGAATTTCGAAGCTTTCATTAAACCAAGTTGTATGAAGCTGGGCTTGCTCAACCTTAGACTCACCTGGCGAATAACTAAACTGGCTGAAGTTTGAATCAATTTCACTTGGGTCAAGTACTGTTGTGCCGTTGTTCCAGTTAACGTATGCGTGCGGAATTTCACCTGTGCGGTAGTCATATACTTTGCTCTTTAACTGGTCAGAACCAAGGATAATTTGACCGTCTGAGCCTAAACCGTCATCTGCACCATTATCTGTTTCGTTTTTCGAATCATGATAATCGAACTCAACTTCCCACTGATCGTTAATTTGCCACTCTAGGTTTAAACCGATTGAACGCGCTTTAACTTCTGTAGTAACACGGCTTGCAGTAAATGAGCCGTCGTTTCCACTGATATCGGCATAAAGTGCAGTACCATTTTCATCAAGCTCATAGCCATTAATGTTACCACCGAACTCATTCCAGATACCCCAACCTACGGTATTCACACCAGTAATAGCACGGCTTGCTGTGTAATCAACTGTTGCAGTAAAGCTTTCAACTGGCGAGTACTGTAAAGTTACTTGGCCATTAGTACGCTCACGTTCAACATCAGCAATACTGTAGTTCATGTCTTTCGGGAAGAAATGATTACCGACACGGTTGCCTTCGCTATCTAATGGACGCGGGTCAATGTACTCTCCTTCATCAAGAGTTGGTAAATCAACATTAGCTTGCCAACCTTGAATATTGGCACTTTGCTGTTGAAAGTCACGTTCTTGATGTGAGAAAGATGCCGCAAAACCAAATGTATCATCAGCATAGGTATTGCTGTACATCGCTGAAAATTCTGGCGTTACATCATCACCTTTTTCATTTGACGAGTCATGAATAGCTTTAATAGACGAGCTAAACTTTTCGCCTGGGCTATTTAATGGGCGAGTTGTAATAATATTTACAGTAGCGCCTAGACCACCACTTGGTACATCAGCTTGACCTGATTTTGCTACTTCAAGTGCACTTACACCATCAGCGGCAATATTCTCAAGGGCGTATGAACGCGTATAACCCGTGCCTGGCATTTGGCGACCATTAAGCATTACTAGGTTAAACTCAGGGCCAAAACCACGTACCGTAATTTCGCTACCTTCGCCGTTTGAACGACTCACCGATACACCGGTAATACGCTGTAATGATTCAGCTAAGTTAGTATCTGGGAATTTACCCATCTCTTCTGCTGAAATCGCATCAACAACACCTGTTGCATCACGTTTCATATCCATGGCGCGGATCATACTGCCACGAATACCTTTAATTTCGATAACTTCAATATCGTTATCAGCTTTCTCTTGCTCATCCTGTGCATAAGCCGACATAGTGCCTAGCCCTGCGGTTAAAATCATCGCAACTGACGCTGCAAGAGGTGTTTTAATAAATTTTGTGCTTTTCATGATTTACCTGCTTTTGCAATATGTTGTCATGGATACTGGGTGCTGTAATCAGCACCCATCACTTGTTGCCAATGTTCATTACGGGTTTGCAATAACTGCATTATCAATACGGTAAACCGCACCTTCACCCATCCCCCATGACGGGAACACCATAACAACGTCGATTGCACTAATATCAAGACCTGCACTTAGTAGATCAGCAAGTGTATAGGTATACGTTTGCCACTCACCAACTACAGGCTCGACACCTTCTTGGCTTGCACTTAACGCAAGCTCCACAGCTTGAGCTGCATCGTTTGACTCAATTTTGAATAACCACTGAGCATCTTGGTTGCTGGCGTTTGAAACTATTTTCATTTCAAAGCGAACCACACCTTGTGATAATAAGTGTGAAGCATCAAAGCTTACGCCGTCATCAGCTAAGAAGCCCATAACTGTTGGTTGAGCGCCAATTTGAAACTCAGCAACTGAGCCATGTGCTTCGTCGTCAGTTTCAACTGTTGGCGTACTACCTGCACAACAATCCCAAATACTCCATTGGTCAGCTACATTATTAGCAAATAATGTTAGCTCTGACGCAGCCGTATCTTGCTCAGGTGCATAGATGCGGGCATTGTCAACACGGTAAACCGCACCTTCACCTTGCCCCCATGCAGGGAAAATCATAATTACATCAATTGTACTGACATCTAAACCAGCGTTTAATAAGGTGCTAATTGGGAATGTATAGGTTTGCCACTCTCCAGCAACAGGATCAACACCTTCAGCACTCGTGTTAAGGTTTAATTCAACCGCTGTAGCACCTTCATTTGACTCTACTTTTAAAAGCCAAGGTGCATCTGGCGTTGACGATAAAGACGTGATCTTCATTTCAAATTGCAACATGCCATCATCAACTAATGCTGATGCATCAAACTGGCTACCACTACCACCTGATGAAGTACGGTTGATAAAGCCCATTACTGTTGGTTGAGCACCAATAGAGAACTCAGCTGTCACACCATGCTCTTCATCGTCGACTACTTCGACAGGCGTTGAACCGCCACAACAATCCCATAACGGCCAATCAAGGTTCATTTCATCTGCAAATAAGGTTAATGAAGGTAATGTCGTCGTTGCACCATTGGTGATCTCTACGTTATCAACACGGTAAACTGCGCCCTCACCTTGACCCCATGCAGGAAAAATCATAATCACATCAATCAGTGAAACATTTAGCCCTGCATCTGCCAGTGTTTGCAGAGGGAATGTATAGGTTTGCCATTCACCGGCAACTGGACTTACACCTTCAGTACTCGCACTTAGATTTAACTCAACCGCTGTCGAGCCTTCATCGCTCTCAATTTTAAATAACCAAGGTGCATCTGGAGTTGAAGGAAGCGAAGTTACTTGCATGTCAAAAGTTACATAACCGTCTTCTAACATAGCACTAGCATCGAAAGGTGAGGCTTCTCCGTTTTCATCTGTGATAAAAGCATCACGACTAATGAAACCATTTACAGTAGGTTCTGCGCCAACAACAAACTCAACCACATCACCGCGCTCAGCATCTTCTACTAGCGCAGGTGTTGAACCGCCACAGCAGTCCCATGCAGGCCAGTTAGGATTAAAGCTGTTATCAAAAATGGTGAGTGGCGTTACGGTGCCATCACTCGGTGGAGTCGGAGCTGGTGCTGCACCCTGCACAAGTGCATCTTCTGGATTGTCGTAACCAGGACGAACCGTTTCACAGCCTTTGCCTGTGTCTGGGTTTTGCGAACATTCATAAACACGAACATAGTCAACTTCAAAAGTCTGACCATTTTCGAATGCACTAGCATCAATACCTAAAGCATTAACGTTTTCTGGCCAGTCACCGCCCACTGCAAAGTTAAGAATTAAATAAAACTCTTGATCGAATGGGGCTGTGTCCCAATGAGTTTCTAACTCACCCGTTGTTTGATCAAAATACTCGGTATACCAACCCTTATGTTTTAGAGCAAGCGCCTCACCATTTGCATTGTAAAGTAATTCTGATTTGCGCTGCGTGGCATACAAGTAGTCATCGACGTACCAGCGGATTTCACCCTCTTGCCACTCAATAGCATAAGTATGAAAGTCATCAGCAGGGTTTACACCTTGGTCAAATGTGTAAGCTTTGCCGCTTTGATCGTTATTTGGCCACTCTTTACCATAATGAAGTGTTCCGTAGATGTTTGACTCGACACCATCCTCGGTTGGAACTTTCAAGTTAACCGACTCAACAATGTCAATTTCGCCTGAACGAGGCCAGCCACCGTAAACTTCATCGGTTGGCATCATCCAAAACGCAGGCCAAGAGCCTTGGCCACTTGGTAATTTAGCTCTTACTTCAAAGCGACCATATTTAAAATCAGCTTTGTAACGAGTATTGATACGTGCAGACGTATAAGGTTTTGCTGCCCCTTCTTCTGCAGGTAATGCAACAATATTAAGAATACCGTCTGCAACAAAGGCGTTTTCTTCACTATCGGTATAACATTGTTTTTCGTTATTACCACCACCTGCACAGTCTATTTCGAAATTCCATTTGTTGTCATCTATGGCATCGCCGTCAAAGTTATCTTCCCAAACCATAACCCAATCTGAAACTGGCTCAGTCGGGTTTACAGTATCTATTTTTGTATCTGTGGCAGAGCCACCGCAGCCAGCTACAGTCACTACTGAAAGCGCCATTGCTAGTTGTGTTAAGTGTGTTTTGAATTTGTTCATTGCATTGAACCCTAACATTATGTGTTTGTTAGTACTCAACTGATTCATATAGTATTATTTTAATCAGTTAATTGTAAGCGCTTACAAAACAGATTAAATAAAAAGAACCATTAATGTAAGCGCTTACATTAGAGTATGGCATGGTTATTAAAACGTCAATAAATTATTAACAATTACTGCAAATTTTTTGACATGTTTTACGAAAATTTAGGCTATATGCTGCTAAAAGCGTGGTTGGGAGTGAATTTAGTACAAAATAATCAAGTCTTTGTTAATAAGAAAAACCCATTAACAAAATCTTTGCAACAATCAATCTTCAGTAATAACAATTTCAACGGAGCTTGTGTGTGACTGCTGATAATACAAGCTACTAGCAAGTACACGGGCAGCTGTTTTGTATGTTTCACTTATTTGAGCCGCGTTATCTTTCGCTATTAAATTACCCTGCTCTGAGCTTTCACGAATTTCAATGGCCAACGGAATATTAGCAAGTACAGGCACACCATGGCGATGAGCTAATTTTACGGCGCCATCTTTACCAAATACATGGTTTGGTTGCCCACAATGGCCACACAAGAAGTAGCTCATATTTTCAATTAAACCAAGCACAGGGACGTTTACTTTATTGAACATAGCTATACCTTTTTGTGCATCGGCAAGGGCTAAATCTTGAGGGGTGGTAATGATCACAGCACCACTAGCAGGCACTTTTTGGCTCATCGTCAATTGAATATCACCCGTACCAGGGGGCATATCAACGATTAGATAATCAAGCTCTCCCCAAACGGTTTCGTTCATTAATTGATTAAGTGCTCCTGATGCCATAGGACCACGCCAAACGGTGGCATCATCACTTGGAACTAAAAAGCCGATCGATTGCGCTTTGAGATTATGTGCCTCAAAAGGAAGTAAGTTTTTATTATCCGCTGTTTTAGGTTCAGCTCCTTGCAGACCTAAAAGTAATGGAATAGACGGGCCATAAATGTCGGCATCGAGAATACCTACTTGTGCACCCTCTTGCTCTAAAGCCGAGGCAAGATTCACTGCCGTGGTTGATTTGCCAACTCCACCTTTACCTGATGCAACTAGAACAATATGTTTAATTTGCTTAAAACTATAAGAATTAGGTAATTTGACTTTGGCGCTAATTGACACAGGCACTGATAATTTATCGGCGACAAACTTTTCAATTTCGTTGATTTCACCACAGCCAGCAAAAGGTAGGCTTAGTTTTACTTGCCAGCTTTTATCGCTGTTTTGATTAAGCTCTTCGAGCCAGCTTTGCTCAATACCAATGGCAAATGCGCTACTACGATAGGCGGCGAAGGCATCAATGATCGGTGCTTTTTCAGTCGATTTACTTGAGAATAGTTTTGACAGTCCAAACATAGCAATAAATTAGCGTTTCTTTGATGAAAAGTGCTGCGGAATTATGTAACATTCAAGGCATTAAAACCAGACAATTAGATAATATCATTGCTTTAGGTTGTATATAAGCAACTCACAATGAATTAAATAATGATATTCGTGCATGTTTGCATCGAACTAATCTCAATTCGGAATGATTATGGCACAGCGAAAGATCCTGATTACTAGCGCATTACCTTATGCCAATGGCCCGACTCACTTAGGTCATTTACTAGAATATATCCAAACTGATATTTGGGCGCGTTACCAAAAACAACAAGGTCATGAAACCTACTACGTTTGCGCGGATGATGCCCACGGCACACCAATTATGCTTAATGCGCAAAAACAAGGGATCACGCCTGAGGAAATGGTTAAAAACGTGAGTGTTGAGCGTCAACGCGACTTTGCTGATTTCAACATTGAATTTGATAACTATCACAGCACGCACAGTGAAGAGAATCGTCACTTTAGTGAATTAATCTACAATCGTTTAAATGAAGCGGGTCACATTAAAAAGCATACTATTTCTCAACTGTTCGACCCAGAGAAAGGTATATTCTTACCAGACCGCTTTGTAACAGGTACTTGCCCTACGTGTAAGTCAGAAGATCAAAACGGTGACAGCTGTGATTCTTGTGGTGCTACTTACAGCCCAACTGAGCTTATCAACCCACGTTCTGTAATGTCGGGTGCTGAGCCAATCTTAAAAGATTCTGAGCATTACTTCTTCGATCTTCCAGCTTTTGAAGACATGCTTAAAGAGTGGTTACACTCAGGTACGATTCAACAAGAAATGGCGAACAAGTTAGATGAATGGTTTGCAGATGGCTTACAGCAGTGGGATATCAGCCGTGACGCACCTTATTTTGGCTTTGAAATCCCTGGTGCACCGGGTAAATACTTCTACGTATGGTTAGATGCTCCAATTGGTTACATGGCGAGCTTTAAAAACCTGTGCGATAAAAAAGGTATCGATTTTGATGCATTCTGGAGTGAAGACTCAGATGCAGAGCTTTACCACTTCATTGGTAAAGACATCATCTATTTCCACAGCTTATTCTGGCCGGCAATGTTAGATGGCGCAAAATTCAGAAAGCCAACAAACGTATTTGCCCACGGTTTTGTGACAGTAAATGGCGCAAAGATGTCTAAATCAAAAGGCACCTTTGTTAAAGCGCGTACTTACCTTGATAACCTAGACCCTGAGTATCTTCGTTATTACTACGCAGCAAAACTAAACAACGGCATCACTGACCTTGACTTAAACCTTGAAGACTTTGCACTACGTGTAAACTCTGACTTAGTAGGTAAAGTTGTTAACATCGCAAGCCGTTGTGCAAGTTTCATCACCAAGAAATTTGACGGTAAGCTTAGCGACACAGTGATGGATGAAACACTGTTAGGTGAGTTCCAAGCGGCTTCTGCAAGCATTGCAAATCACTATGAAAACCGTGATTACAGCCGTGCAATTCGTGAAATCATGGCCCTTGCTGATAAAGCAAACCAATTTATAGATGCTAAAGCGCCGTGGGTGTTAATTAAAGACGAAACAAAACAACAAGAAGCACACGATGTATGCTCTCTTGGTTTAAATATGTTCCGTGTACTTATCACTTACTTAAAACCAGTTCTTCCAGGTATGGCTGCTAACGTAGAAGCCTTCTTAAACGACGGTTTAACATGGCAAGGTACGCAAACAGCGCTTGTAGGTCACGCAATTAATAAATTCAAACCGTTAATGCAACGTGTTGAAATGGATAAAGTAAATAAAATGATTGAAGAATCTAAAGAAAGCCTAGTTGCTGAAAAAGACAAGATTGATCCAAACAGCCCGCTAGCAAAAGAGCCAATCAGCCCAGAAATCGAATTTGATGATTTTGCTAAAGTTGATTTACGTGTAGCAAGAATTGCTAAAGCAGAACACGTTGAAGGCGCAGATAAGTTATTAAAACTAACCTTAGATTTAGGTGGCGAAACGCGCCAAGTCTTCGCAGGTATTAAATCTGCATATGCTCCTGAAGACATCGAAGGCAAGCTAACGGTAATGGTAGCGAACCTTAAGCCTCGTAAGATGCGTTTTGGTATGTCTGAAGGCATGGTATTAGCAGCTGGCCCTGGCGGTAAAGAAATTTATATTCTTAACCCAGATGAAGGCTCAGAGCCTGGCATGCGCGTAATGTAATTGCACAATTACTAGCTACTAAAAAACCGTTGTGTTTTAGGCACAACGGTTTTTTTATGTTGAATGTATGGTTATGAACTTGGGCATGCCGGGTGCTCAGTCAGTACTTGAGTAATTATTTGTCCGAACTGCTGGTGTTGTTGCTCTGTGATAGCAAAAGCAGCATTGTAAGCGAGAGTGTCAGCAAGCTCACCGGTTACTACTTCATAAAAAGTCATTGCGGTAAGTAAGTGCCCTGCATCTGAAGCATGATTACCATCGGCACTGTAAAAATTCAGATCTGGTAATGCAGCTATTGCTTTGTCCCAAACTAAACCGACAGGTGCAACACAGCTTGTTTCTTTTTCGCTAATAGACAAGTGTAATTGATAGACAAGCTCCCCTTCTTTGCTGTCACCTCGCTGTGGATGCTCAGGAAATAAGATGGGTGTGATATCCAGCTCTTTCGCACTTGCAATCAATCGCTCTGCCTCACTCGTAGAATAGTTAACAGAGCCAGACTGAGAATATTTCTGACCTTGAAAAATAGCATGACTCCAATTGTCTTGCTGTAGCTTTTCAACATTGCCCGATTCGTTAACTATCTCATCTAAAAAGCGACCACTGACGGTAAGGGTTGATACTTGAGCGTTGGTTAACTCACTTGAAATGAGCTGTTCAAGCAAATCCCCTAATTTAGCGCTATGGCTATTACCGTAAATAATAACTTTATAGTCAGCACTACCACTGTTATCGACTAGCCCAACAGTTGTATCTGGGGTGGAGCTGTCAGGCTCATCGACTTTTGTAGTTTCGCTTTTTGAGCTTGAACCACATGCAACGAGACTAAATGAAATGACTAGTAACAAATAGCATCGAATTAACCTAGCAAGCTTATCATTGATCATATTTAACCTTTTTGGCTTATTATTTTTATGTCGTTAATATTGAGACATAAAACTGTAAATTGCCAATTTTTATACGATTTTCATCTAAGGTGCTAAATATAAATCATGTAAAACTCGCTCTTTTCGAGGTAAATAATAGTCATCATAATCAAGTGACACTATGACTCTTTTAGCTTTACCTAACAACTCACTGCGAGGCACTAAACCAATCACTCTCGAGTCTGCACTATGATCGCGATTATCACCCATCGCTAAATACATATCCTTTGGAATTACGACAGGTGCAAAATGCTGCATCACCGAAGAGGCTTTTGATACCTGGATGGCGTGCTGAACACCTGCAAGGTTTTCAATCAGTGTCTGCTGTTGTTGCTTGTCATCAGTTAATGCGTAATTAAGCGCTTTACCGTTAATAATCAATTTATTATCTACTAAAGTCACTGTATCGCCCGGCACACCAATAACACGCTTTATTAAACGATTATTTGCAGCCTTGGAATCAAATACGATGATATCCCCGGCTTTTGGCTCATCGGTGCGCATAAGCGAAATATGAGTAAATGGCACACGCAGATCATAAGCCATTTTATCCGTTAAAATACGATCCCCTTCGACAATGGTCGGATTCATTGAACCTGTTGGCACTTCATACCAATCAGCTACCGCACTTCTAAAAACACTCATCAAGCAGATAAATACAATCAATGAACGGTTATTTTTCCATACTTTTACAATCCAGTTCATAGTCATTCCTTATTTTGTGGTTTGTTTTACTAAGAGCCTTTAGCTGAGAATTAGTTCTTAACTAAATGTAACGAGATACGTCAAAGATAAAAATATCATACATGATGTTAAAAATATTTGACACAGCAAGCGATGAGTAGTTTACTTAACATCAAGTCAAATATATTTTACATGGGATTATGAAATATGAGCTACAAAGAAATGACAATTTGGGGCACTTTAGTAGTGACAATTGGCCTTTTAAGTTATTACCTCCTAGGTATTAATTCACTACAAGCTGCTGGAAATCTTAGCCAAGATACCATGGTTTCATACTTATATAAGGTCGTTGTTGTAGCGGTAATCTTAGAGATAATCATGCAATCGATACTTGCAGGCATTAAACACAAAGAAGCAGACTTAGGTGATGATGAACGCGATAAGCTCATTGAATTAAAAAGTACCAAACTTGGACACTGGTTTTGCTCTGCAATTATCTTAATGTGTGTATTTCTAACGACTCAAATTGAGCGTGTGTCAGACCGTATGTTGTTACCTGACGTCTCTGATCTATATAATATTATGCATTTACTTATTATAGGTTTTTTAATTAGTGAAATTATCACTAATGCTAGCAAAGCATATTTATATCGAAGAGATAGCTAAATGACAAAACAGCTCAGTAATACCATTCGTGAACTTCGATTTCATCACAATGAAATGACTCAGCAAGCATTGGCAGAGGCTGTTGGCGTTTCAAGGCAAACCATAGTAGCGATTGAAAAAGGTAAGTATTCTCCGTCGCTCGAAGTGGCTTTTAAGATTGCTCAATTGTTTGATAAGAAGCTGGATGATGTTTTTTCATATCAATAGGCCAACAAAAAAGGTTAGCTATTTAGCTAACCTTTTTTGTTCAGTAAGCATCGTAAAATCTTACGGCTGCTGATTTTTGAACTGCGCTTTGGCTTGTTCAACTTCGTCATCACTGATCCCAACTGATTCAGCCGCTTCTTTAATAAGGTGTGGCTGCGTCATCACTAATGCCATAAGTTGTTGAAGCTTTTCTGGTGGGATACCTAATTGTTGAACCAAACCCATTGCCATCATTGGGTTTTCCATAAATGCTTGGAACAGCTCACGCACTTTTTCGTCACTTACATTGTGCTCTTTGAGCATTGCAATAATTGGGTTCATACTAACCTTTACTTTTAACTACTAATAAAACCAATAATATGGGCAAATTAATGTTATTCAACTAACATTACCACTTTTCCCGAATTTTCGTTGTTATCTAAAATACGATGAGCCTCATTTGCATCTTGCCAATTTAACGTTTTATAGATATTGCAATCCAACAGTCCTTGTGCCAAATCATCATAAAAGCGGGTTATAAACTGCTCTTTTAAATCGCGCTTAAATTCAATTGAACGGTTTCGTAAGGTTGATGCATGAAATGAAATACGCTTACTAAGCAGCCTTGCAAAGTCAACCTCAGCAAAGCGCGCATCTAAAAACGCTAACATCACAATTTGGCAATCCATTGCTGCAACGGCGGCATTTTTGTTTAAATAGCTCCCTGAAACTGGATCAACAATGGTATTGGCCTGTAAATTATTTGCTTTGAAGTATTCTACAAAGTCGGTGGTTTTATAATTGATGGTATGGTCAGCACCCAGCTGTTTGGCATGCTCGCACTTTTCATCGCTTCCGGCGGTGATCACCACTTGAGCGCCAGCGCGTTTTGCCATTTGAATTGCGGCACCGCCTACGCCACTGGCTCCTGCATGAATAAGTGCCGTTTGCCCTGCTTTAAGCTGACCAAATTGAAACAAAGCAGAAAATGCCGTTAAGTAAACTTCGCTGATAGCAGCGCCTTGGGCCATTGTCATTTCATCTGGTAAAGGCATCACTTGCGCAGCATCAACGGCAACATACTCGCTGTAAGCACCGCCCGCACACAAGGCAAAAACGCGTTTATTAAGCCAGTCACCGGATACTGCACTACCTTGCTCAACAATGGTACCGGCGCATTCTAACCCTAGAATTTCACTGTCACCTTTGGGCGCAGGATATTTACCTTGTCGCTGTAAACAATCTGCCCGATTAACGCCGATTGCTGCAACAGCAATAAGAACTTCGTTATCTTTTAGGGCTGGTTTATCTGTTTGCGCAAAATGTAACTGTGAGTCTTCGTGCTTAATATAACGCATATCACCTTCTATTTAATTCGTTGCCAGATCTCAGCTTCGACTAATTTGCCATTTTCATACAAGGTGTGGTGCCATAAGTCACCTTCAACTTTGTAATCAAATGCCATGGTCTTACCAAGTAGTGAAGGTACATTACCATAGGAAAAAGTTTCGATAAATTGCTGGTCTTGCAAAACATATTTGCCACCACCAGCATAATGAAAGTTGCCTTGCTTTTGGGTGATATAGCTAAAATGACTGGGTGTAATCAGTTTAACAGAGGTTATTTCTGGCGCTTTTGCCGTTACATAACCATCACTGGTTGCATATTTACCTTCAACAAATTGCCAACTACCTAATAACGGATTGGCGCTTACAATTGATGAAATAAATAAACTCGATATTAAAAGTGTGTTTTTCATAGTGCGTTCCTTAGCATTTATTCAATAGCATACGCTAACACTATGTTCCTATTAAACAGTTACAGGTTGAGATTTTTTCATTTGAGCTTTCATCGAAGAAAAGCGCCAAGACTGCTTATAAGGATAAACATCAAGCAATTGCCCATCGTTAATAGCCGCTTGTAATTGCTGCCACATAGTGGCTGTGAAAATATCTTGGTGGGCTGCATTAAAATAATCAAACGCCCGCTTATTGGCGCTAAAAAACACTTTAAACTGGCTAGGAAATACATCGTTTTCTGCGATATCAAAGTAGCTTTCGCTGCTGAGCTCATCCAATGAGTCATCGGTTTTTGGCAGCTCTCTAAATTGACATTCCGTCATTGGGCAAATTTCATCGTAGTCATAGAACACCACTCTTCCCCAACGAGTGACACCAAAGTTCTTCATCAGCATATCGCCGGGAAAGATATTAGCCCCCGCGAGCTCTTTTATTGCTTTACCGTAATCAACCATGACTTGCTGCAGTTTTCGCTCATCACAGTCATTGATATACAAATTAAGCGGCGTCATTTTGCGTTCTACATAAACATGGCGCAATATAAGTGCATTACCCGAAATTACTAAACTATCACCAATTTGCTGCTGCATCGTCTTTATTAGCTCTTTACTAAATCGACTTAAATCAAACGCTAAATAACGAAATTCATGTGTATCAACTAACCGACCAACTCTATCGGCTTGTTTAACAAAATCGTATTTGGCCATGACCTGCTGTTTGGTGGCTGTTTTCGGTGCACTGAATTTATCTTTGATTACCTTATAGACATAATCTGAGCCTGGGGTTGTAAATACTAGCATTACCATGCCCGGCGTTCCTGGTGCAATAATGTATTTATCATCCACAGGGCTATTGCGCGTGGTATCAACTTTGTAACGATAGAACTCGGTTTTAGCATGTTTGATAAAGCCTATGGCATTAAACAACTCAAAGCGTTGCTTATGGGGCATTAAAACACTGAGATAATCAACGTATCGTGCGGGTTGGTCGGTATCGACCATAAAATAAGTACGCGCAAAGCCAAACAATAAGCTAAGTTGGTCAGCTCCCATCATCACAGCATCAATATGCAGACCTTTTTCACTGTTTAATAACGCAATCGCAAATGGCATGTTATCGCCATTTTTAGCAATACATCGACCTATGATGTAACACGCTTTATTTCTGAAAAACAAAGAATTTGCGTATTCAATATAACCATCGTTGAGTGCAAGTAGCTCATAGACTTGCGGGCATTGCAGTTTTGCACCCGCAATTAAAGTACGCTGCAACATGGCAACATCACCAGTAAAATCAGCGTATTGTGAACGAAACACATGGCGTTTTATTAAGCTGCTGATGGCACTTTCAAAACCATTTTGTAAAGAAATGCGGCTAACCAATGAATCAAAAGGCCGCGGCCCAAGTTGATAACGTGCTTTTAGTACAAACAAATGTACATTGCGGATTTTTCGTGAGTCCCAAATAGCACCGAAGGTTGAGTTAAAAAAAGTATGAGCAATCGGCTGATTTTCATGGCTTTGCACCATTTCTGCGTATATTTTTTTGGCTAGTAACCAAATTGCAGGATCATCTACCTCGCTATAAGCAATAATTTTTACTGCTTGGCTTACCTTTTTTACTTGCCCTTCATAAACCTGTAATCGCGATTTCATAGCCCCTTGAACTTGATGCCACTGGCGCTGTTCAAAACGACTTTGTGCACCGAGGGTAATATTTAAAAACTCTGCAAACATAGCCTCAAAGCCAGCATACACCGCGCGGGCAAGCTTAGTCGCTACTACCTGATTTAACTGTTCGCTGTGTGATTTAACAGCCAAATGTGAGCTCTGCTGTGGCATTATTTTTATCGCTTATGCTGATTATTTTAGTCGCCTTGTTTACACACAATAGCAAGCGCGCTTTAATTTAGGTAATTAATAAAGATAATAAATAAGATTGATCAAATGAATATTAGGCACGTCGACCTCAACCTATTGGTGTATTTAAATGTCCTCATTGATGAACAAAGTGTGTCAAAAGCCGCCAATAAACTGGCTTTGACTCAACCAGCAATGAGTAATGCCCTTAAGCGTTTACGTGATTTATTTGATGATCCATTATTAGTGAGAGCCGCTGGCACGATGACGCCGACAGCAAAAGCGCTCAGCCTTAAACCTGAAATAGAATCACTGTTAAAAATGGCCGAAGAAATTACTCAGCCAAGTGAAGTATTCGACCCTAGCACAGCTAAAATTACATTTCGGATTATGGCAAACGACTACCTTGAATCAACCCTAATTGCGCCGTTTATCACGCAGCAGCTGGAAAAAAATCCGGGACTTAACTTTGATATTTTGAGCCCAAGCGATGTTAATCTTCAAGATATGGAAAAAGGCACCATCGACCTTGCCATAAACCGCTTTAACGGCCTGCCCCGCTCATTCCACCAAGCCAGTGTTTGGCGCGATAATTACTGCTGCTTAACACACCCAGACAATCCCTACTTACAACAGCAAAATCTTGAAGGCTACCTTGTACAAGAGCACATTTGGGTGAATCGGGCAGGTTGGGGCGTAGAAGCGGCATTGACGAATAAATCAGGTAGTCAAAAACTCGGCTGGGTCGATGAGGCATTATGGCAATTAGAACAAACCCGCAATATTCGCGTATTCACCCGCCACTACATGGTGGCAAGCTTGCTGTGTCAATCACCAAAACTGATTGCCACATTACCTCGTCGACAAGCCATGTTATTAGCAAAACACACTGATTTGGTAATAAGTCCAGTGCCTTTTCAAATTGTTCCTATTGAAGTGAAAATGTTATGGAGCCCTTTGTTACATCACGCAAACCCGCACCAGTGGCTTCGCAGAGAGCTACTTGCCTTTGCCAGTACCGTGGCTGATCGCTAAAAACAGCGTAATATTGATAAAATCAATATCAGTTATTGAAAACAACAATTTCATTAATAATGAGTGAAGGGCTAGAGTGAAGTTAAGCACATAAACAAAGAGAAAATGATTATGGAAACTTCAGCGCAATTCACTCAACAGGACGGCCTTTACATTAATGGTCAATTACACTCATTCATCGAGCAACAACTTTGTAAAAAAAGTAATTTACCTTGTGAAGAAATTTACCAAACATTAGCCACTATGGTTGATGAGTTTGGTTGCCAATGCCGTAAAACCAAACATCAAGATGATGATGTTTTACAAGCGGACACACTGTTAAAAGCATACAGCACAGTACGCACTCACCCGCATTGTCATGTTGATGCTCAAACAACAACTGCAGTACTCGATGAATACTGCTGCCAAGTACCCGCTATTTTAGTGGTTGCGTTAATGGACACATTAACAGGCATGACAAGCAATGAACCAGGTGCAGAACATATTTACCAACGTGCAGCACAATTAACAGGTAAACCATGTGTCTACGCAGTTAAAAGCGCCAGTGCCGCATAATATGGTTAATTATTTGAGTTACTTATTCGCGCGATGATGCTTTTTGCAAAATCACTGCAACTAAGCATCGTCGCATCGGCTACTAAATTAGCCAAGTCAAACGTCATTTCATTTGCTTTAAGCGTCTCTTCTAGAGCTTTTTCTATTCTATTCGCAGCCTGATGCCAGCCCATAAAACGTAGCATCATTACCGCACTTAAAATACTGCTTGTTGGATTTGCACTGTCTTCACCGGCAATGCGATTAAATGTGCCATGAGTCGGTTCAAAAAAGGCTACTTCATTATTTAAGTTTGCCGCAGGCATAATTCCTACCCCACCGACTTGTGCTGTTAACATATCAGCTAAGTAATCGCCGTTTTGATTGGTTGTTACCACCACATCGAATTGCTCAGGAGTGAGCAGCGCTTGTTGTAACATGTTATCGGCAATGACTTCTTTGATGATTAAATCATCTTGCTCTTCACGTTTGATAACTAACCAACGACCATTGTCATGCGCTATAGCGTTAAACTCTTGCTCAGCAAGGGCAAATGCCCAGCGTTTAAAAGCGCCATCGGTAAATTTAAGTACATTACCTTTGTGCACCACAGTCAGTGACTCACTGTGCTCTTTAAGGGCAAAGTTAAGAGCATAGCGCATCAAGCGTTCTGCCGCCTCTTTCGAGCTGTTTTTAATACCAATGCCGCATTGGTTATCAAAACGTAGTCGGGTGACACCCATTTCTTGACACAGAAAATCAAGCATCCGCTCGTTGTCAATACTGCCAGCCTGCCACTCAATGCCTGAATAAACGTCTTCTGAGCTGTCGCGGATTACTGTTATTTGGGTTTTTTCAGGTTCTTTTAAAGGTGATGGTAAGTGCGGATAACTGCGAATGGGCCGCATGTTAACGAATAAATCCATCTCATGACGAAGGGCCACATTTAAAGAGCGAAAGCCACCGCCAAGGGGGGTTGTTAGCGGCCCCTTTATGGCAATTTTAAACTGCCTAACGGCATGCAGGGTTTCTTGCGGGAACCAGTCACCATCATAAAGCGCTGCTGCTTTTTCGCCATTGAACACTTCCATCCAATGTATTTGTTTATCGCCTTGATAAGCATGGTCCACTGCTGCATCGACAATCTCACGCATCACCGGGCTTATATCATGACCGACACCATCGCCTTCAATGTAAGCGATAACTGGATTGTCAGGAATATGCCACTGGCCCTTACTATCGATAGTAATTTGCACGCCATTCGATGGTACTGAAATATGTTGATACTGCATCATGTCTTCCCAGCAAGGTGTTTTAACAATATTAATATCAGGAAATAATTAATTTGTCTGTGCTTACAAAGAAATAGCCGCTATTCAAGCAATCAATGCGTTACCTTGGTTATCTCGTCTTGCATGGCACAAAATAAGGATGCAATAAGCTGCGTATCGAGCGTGACCGTATCGTTTTTTAGCGCAGTATCAACGGCAACCGCTTTAACATAGAGCATTTCACATTCGAACATGTTTGCAGCGCCTTTAAGCATATGAACATTTCTGCTTAAGCCATTAATATCCATGTTTTTATATTGCTCGCGCATTTCTCGATATTGTTCTTCAAGGCCCTTTATATAATCATCTTTAAGCGCCTGAAACTCTTTTTCAGGTAATTTAATATCAGCTAATTCATCGCAATCTAAGTAACTGGCAATTTTATGACTAAACGCATTTCTATCAATTGGTTTGGCGATTAAATCATTGAAGCCTTGCTTCATATAACGGGCAATTTCATGCTTCATGGTATTCGCTGTCAGTGCAATGATTGGCGCACTAACTCCCGTTGCTTGCATCATTTTTAATGCTTCTTGACCGTCCATAATCGGCATTTGAATATCCAGTAGAATAAGGTCAAAGCTGTCTTCTAGGGTTGCTTGCACTGCGTCTTTACCATTTTCAACGGTGGTCACTGTCAGCCCCATACGCTCTAATATTCGCGCAATTAAACGCCGGTTGTCTGGGTGGTCTTCAGCAAGTAGTACCCTACCCTTTAAGTTCTCAGGTGCATCAAGCTTACTAAACGGTGAGGTTTCAACAAGTTTGACTTCACTCATATCATTGAGCCAACGTGTATTATCTGTGGTATAAACCGACATGGTAAAAATAAATTCACTGCCAGAACCGACATTACTTTTAACACTGATATCCCCATCCAATTTTTTGGCGAGGCTTTTAGAAATATTAAGGCCAAGACCAGTGCCGCCATACTGGCGAGAAATACTTGAATCCGCTTGATAAAAGGCACTAAACAAGGCTTGTTGCTCTTTGTCTGTCATGCCGATACCGGTATCTTTTACGCTTATCGACAACTTATCGTTATGACAGCTCACCGTTAAGGTTATACGCCCGACTTGAGTAAACTTAAGGGCATTGGTTGTTAGGTTTAATAAGATTTGCCTTAATCGACTCGGATCAGTAATTAGGTAGTCTGGCAACGGGAAACTGATAATCAACACTGAACTTTAAGCCCTTATCACGGATTTGCTTGCCAATAAGTGACTCAATATTGGCAATCGTGGCAAACAAGTCTGTTTCGACTAAATCTATTTCTAGCTTGTTGGCTTCAATCTTCGACATATCGAGTATATCGTTTATTAATCCAAGAACATGGCGGCTATTTTGCAATATAACGCCAATCCCATGGTTGCGCTCATGAGGCTTAATGTCCCCGAGCATAATGCCATCTGCATAGCCAATAATTGATGTCATTGGGGTGCGAATCTCATGACTGATATTCGCTAAAAAGCGACTTTTAGCTTCATTCGCATCGCGAAGCTCAGAGGCAAGCTCTTCAAGCTCCAAGGTTCTTAAATGTACTTTTTCTTCTAGATTTTTATTGAGCTCTACGTTGTCATCGTGAAGCAGCCTAAACTTATCGGCCACAGCAAACGCCAGCAACATGGCGTCCATGGCTGTGCCTATCAACCCCAATAAATATAAATTAATGGAAGTAGCTGGCAGCAAGCCTAAATTAGTTAAATTACCCACCATATTCGGTAGCATCATGGCAATGTAAGCCAGCACAAAATAGCGTGCTGGCTTAAAGCCAATGAGCATACAGCGAATACCTATGTATAAGCCTAAACATAAAGCAACACCCGTTACTAACGTTGACCAATAAAAACCAAAGCTTGGCCATAAAATACAAAACGGAATACCCAAAGTGGCAATTACACCCACCGTGAGTGATAATTGCGCCAGTTTCGGAAATGTTTCTTTGAGTTTAAGTAAGTTGTTGTAAAACAGAATATTGGTTAATGGTGTGAGGGCAAAGCCGAGCCAGTGAAGATGAGGATTATAGTAACCAAACAGCTGATCAGAAATATGGAAAAAATGGCTCCAAGCAAACACCCAGGATGCAGTAAATAATGCGTAATACAGGTGTGTAACATCACGGGAAACCAAGTAAATTAATAAATTATATAAACCAAGTGCAATGCCCACCCCAAAGCACAGCATCATGATCATATTTTCGACGGTTATGTTCTGAAAATAATCTTGATAAGGCGTTAATACCAGCTTTGCGGGAGTATAAAAGTAGTCACTCTCAAAATAAGTGATTAACGTGTAGTGCTTACCTTTTTCAAGAGATAAACGATTACCATAGTGAAAAGCAAATTGGTTAGGCTCGACCCCACCGGTTACAAAGTGCTGTATCGGGGCACTTGGATCAGATATATCATAAATGCGGCTTTCTATTTTCGAAACCAAAGTGTTATACGGATAGAGGACTAAATCTTCTATATCACTTTGATTTTCAATTTCAACAATTAACCAATAGCTACCGCCGACAGAGCTTATTCGAGATTGCGGTTTTTTGCTGGCTCGCCAAGCATCAATCGCAGCCACAGATTGCGGGAACATATTATCGTTCGCCATAAACACTTCACCGACATCATGGAGGTTTTGATCAGCTACAGCATCAGTGTAGACAAACGTATCTTGTGCATTAGCCGAAACACTTAATATAAACAATAACAGCAGAGTACTTAAATACAGCTTTAACCGCATTCACAAAACCCCTGTACCATTGTGGTGATGGCAACGACTAGAATTGTAGTGAAACATCAAAGCCATAGCGACGCCCTTCCCCTTTAAAGTCTTCAAGCATGCCTAGGAACGAACTTAAATCGAACTTTAACTGACTATATTCAGTATCAAATAAATTTTTGCCCCACAAAGTAAATGACCAATTATCAACATCGTATTTTAGATGCGCATTCACAATGCTAAAGCCGTCTTGGCGAGCATATGGGTTCATGTTCTGATCAAAATAAAATTCAGACTGATAATCGTAAATAATGTTTGCCGATAACGGATACGACGCCAAGCTGGTATCATATTTTAATCCCGCTGAAACATTCCATTTAGAGGTAAATGGCAGTTGGTTATCGGTAATACTGTTACCAAGTGGGTCAACGTATTCTTCAAATTCAGCATGGGGGATATAACCTACTGAAAGTAGCATGGCTAATTGCTTAGTTGCTTGGTAATTAATTTCAGTTTCAAGACCATAAATTGTTGAATCAGCTACATTTTCAAGTAATTGCACTGGTGGCATTTGCGGTGTTTCTGACGCTTGGTTCATAAACACCTGTTGGTCGTTATAATCATAGTAAAACGCTGCCCAATTCATTCTTAATTGCTGGCTAGGCCAGAACGACTTCAAGCCAACTTCATGGGCATTTAAGCGCTCTTTGCCGTAGTTTGCTAACATTGCTTGTTCTTCAGATGACAAAAAGCCGCCATTGTAGCCGCCACTTTTACTACCATTTGCAAAACGATAATAAAGATTGCTTGCATCTGAATAACGATAATTAATTGCAAATTGCCCGCTAAAGCCATTATCTGATTGCTCATCCGTGACGCGATAAAATGGTACAAGCACACCGTCTAAGTCGTTCACATCAAGCACCGTATTTAACGTGGCGATTGAGTCATACTCAAGTGACTCATAGTCATATCTAAGACCCGCGGTGATCATCCATTTATCTGCGACAGGCACTTCAATTTGGCTAAATACTGCCAAATTTTGCATCTCGATTTCGTTATCGTAGATAAAGGTCGCGGTTAAGTTTGTGGGTAAAATGCCACGAAAATCGCGCAAAATATCATTTAAATTATCTTGCTCAATTGTTTCATCTGCAAAATACACCCCACTGGTTAACGTGTAATCAGCAAATTCGTTAAGTAATCTGAATTCTTGGCTAATTAGATGTGTATCTAACCCTAATACTCCTTCACACAAGCGAGCTGGCGAGCCATCGCAATTAAAAGCATGGCTTCTTTCGAGATCGTTAAAACTCGAAAGCGTTGTAAAAGTACTTTGCTCGTTTAAATGCCAATTTACTTCAGCAATAAAGCCATAGCCATCAGATTTATGAGGCGAGTCATTATTGACGCTTACCGCAAAGAAATCATCACTGCCATCATTAAAACCAAAGTTATCAAAGCAGCGTGTTGAGCCTGCATCTGCTGGTGAACACAGCTCACCCGTTAAAGGGTTGGCGACAATACCAATACTGCCAACAGGCTGGGCAATACCATCCCAGTCTTCAATATGCGCTTGCAGGTAAAGATCAACCTCATCCCACTCAGATAGAAAAGACACACGGGCATTTTTTTGCTCCATACCTGCTGTTGGTGAGTCTGTATAGATATTATTTGTTGAGTACTCATAGTCTTGATAGTTAACAGCAATACGCATTGCACTTGAATCTGATAGTTGTTGGTTCCACATACCATCGATGCTAGTAGCGTTATTATTGGCAATGCCTAATGTCAATGAACCATAGCTATCAAACTCAGGGCGGTTTGAGCGAATCAGAATTGCACCACCGGTAGAATTTCGCCCAAACAGAGTGCCTTGTGGGCCGCGTAAAATATCGAGCTGTTCAATATCGTATAAGTTAACAATTTGATTATTGGCAGACCCCACCGCAACGCCATCAATATACATAGCGACAGGTGAAGTGTTCGCCGTATTGTAATCAAGTAACCCTACCCCTCGAATACTAACAGCAGGTGGCGTTCCTTCTGCGGCGTTTTGGGTTATTTTTACATTTGGCGCAAACAAACCAATTTCAGTTGAATCTTTAAAATGCTGAGCTTTTAAAATTTCGCCATCCACTTGGCTTACCGCTACACTCACGTCTTCAATTGCTTGCGGACGTTTTTGTGCATAAACGCTAATAACTTCCATGTCTTTTTCAATCTCAGCTCCTTGTGCAACAGCGCTTGCCATTACACATGCCGCCAAGCTGGTGCTCGACAACATCATAAACTTAGGATCTTTCAGAAAGGGTCGCTTCATTAGCTTTTAGACCTTAAAAGAGGGAAACTTGTTAAATTGTTGTAATTTAGTGGTAAGTATAGACCAAACAATCAATTAAAGTCGCATATAAATCATGGAATTTCATGACTTATACGCATACTTATTTACAACTTTACTCACACTAACCTTTTTCGAATGCGTGCTCTCCGCTGATCTTAGTTGGCCAACCACATATTGCCCGCGCTGTTTGCATACCTGCCATCACAGCAGCCTCAACACAACCTGCATTAACCCCTGTTTTTATCCAGTCGCCAGTGATGCGTAAATTGACAAACTGACTGCCATCTGTAGCAAGGCGGTATTTACTCGAATCAACCACAGATAAAACATAGCGCTCACTAGGGTCTACATTAACGCGCCAATATTGCTGCTCAAGTACAGGTAAAATGCTGTGTGGATCACTATAAAAAACCTGCCAATCAAACTTGTTATCAATATAGGCTTCGGGCCAAAGTGGCCGCATATCTGCGCTAAACAAATTATGCATATTCAATTTGACTTCGGCTTTCATTTGCTCTGGGAATTGATGTGCACTGGCAGGTGGGTAGTTTTCGCAGCTAAACGCACTGCAAAAATAGGCAATGTTCACTGGCGCATTTTCACTTGGCCAATCTTCTTTATCTAGCAAATTGCCCATTGCGGCCCAAGTATCAAACGGCTCAACAAAGCCGCTTAAAATAGGCCCTTCATCAGCGGCATTAGTTTGCGTAAAGCCAAGTTGTGGATCGGTTTTATTCAACCATACTTGGCAAGCCTGAGTCGCCACACTTTGCACTTTTGTTGCTTGTTGAGAAAGCGCGTAATCTACAGCTAAAAGTTCAGAGGCTACATGTTCAAGTGAGGCAACTGAGACACCTAAAATCAGTGTATCAAAATCAATACCATGGCGTAGGGACACTGTTGGCAATGGGGTGCTAAAGTGCTCTTGATAGACCTCAGGCCAATTACTCCAAAATGACTCTAAATTGATCTGATATTCTTGTAATAAATGCGCTTGTTCAGGACTGATTTGCTCATACAATGGCTCACTAGGCCAGCAAGGTAGTTTTTTTACATCAATAAGCGGTTCATAATCTTGGCCAATTAAACTCACCTGTTGGCAAAGTTTAATTTCACTTACCAGCGACTCACCTTGGTCATTTTGTCCTGCCGATAAGTTAGTTAACTGATGAAAAAACTTAAACTTAACGCCGCGCTGCTTTAAAAGCTCATAAATTGGACCGAAAATGACATCGCCCATCCCTGCTTGCATTTTCCACATCACGCCACCTTTGTAGCAAAGGCCTATTCGTAACATGGCAAGGGCGGCAACACCGGCTTCAACATTGGGTTTATTAAAGTCTCCTTTTGGATAAGCGAACACCAAATCATAAAAGCCACGTACTGGCGCTGAATCGACACTGTAAGTTTTGTTAGCACCATTTTTTTCTAGCCACTGACGAAAATCGTAGCAATTAATGACGCCAAAACCGTCTCGATAGACCTTGTCTTTAATCAGTCCTGTGAGCATTGCAATAGCAAGATCGGCGCAAATATAAAGTCTACGCAGCTCTGGGTTGTCATCCAGTAAATCAATCACTTGATCTTTAAACCAACGTTTTAACTTTCTGACGATATACCAAATCACCAAGCGATCAGCTTGCTTATCGGTGTGCGTAGCCTGCTTTTCAGTGAACTGTAGCAAATGGGTTATCAATGTTCGTGGGTTCGAGGCAATTTCAGTTGCGCCTGCTTCAATATCATCAATAAACTGCTTTGCGCCATTTAAATGGGTATCAATATCTGCTTTGATTTCTTGATACATGTGCTTGAGTAACGATTGATCCCGTGATTTTTTAGTCACTAACGTAGTTTGAGCATGTTGCTGCTGACAAACATGCTCAATGCCTTCGGTCCATTTTTTTAGCCATGCTAATGTCATGGTGACAAAGTCCCACACTGTTATATCTAGGCTGCCATCAGCGGGGTTACCTGCAACGGTTGGAAAATCAATCGGCCAAGTTTGCCATTCGTTATCAATAAACTCTTGTAAGGCAATAAAGCTGTGTGGTTTAAAGGCCTGCTGCCAAGTAGCCAATGAACAACTAGCGGGTCTATTGAGTGAATTATATACACCTTCTAAGGTGCGAAAACTATTCACGTATGCGCCAAACCAAACATGTAAACCATGCTCTTCAATTCGCTGTCCGAAATGGGCGTTACGGCCACTTGCCCCTTTCCCGCCAAGACGCCAGCCTTGTTGATAGACAGTAATTTCGCGCTGGCTTTGCCAATTAACTTGCTCGGTTAAGTACACAGCCGCAGTCATCGCTGCAACACCGCCCCCGACAATAGTGATTTTTTCTTTTTCCATGGTCACCTCTATGCTGGTAACAGTTGTGTTGCGCCAAGCTGGTCAAAATCCATATTGACGTAAAAAGGTAAATGAACAACTTGCTTGCCAAGTGCGATGCCAAACATGTCATTTAAAGGAAAACTCGCAAGCGCTTTTACATCAAGACTAAAATCATTGTGTAAAAGTTTTAATTGGTGGATTTTTTTGATTAGTGATGGCGAATGAACAACGCTCTGATAAACCGCTTTTTCTCCTACACCATCAGGAAATTGTTTAAATAAAATCTGATCCATCTGCGGGTGTATAAATCCCTCTAACAATTGTTTAAGAAGTGATATGTCAATGCCTTTAATTTGCGCATCAAACAAGTCTGTTACGTGCTTAGAAAATTGCGATAAGTTATCGAGTAAGTTTTCCTTGGTACTTGCTTGTGTTTGCTCAATGGTTAATAGCTCATGCATCGCTAATTTAGAGTCTGGGTGAAATACATCAAAACATTCTAAAGTTATACTAAAGGGCCCCGCATCACTCACAGCTGTAGGCATTTGGTATTCACATAAGTATTTATTGTAACCCCAAGCCTCTCTGCCATTAATTAAGGCATAGATATTATTCACACTAATAAAAGCCGGATACCAATATAAATGGCTAATATCACCATCTTGCATTTTTGCTACTGGGAGCCAAATAATAATATCGGTTTCTTGCATCCAGCCATGCTCAGAAAACGGTGGCGTTAACGAAGAAATTTTTTCGATATCAGTGAAGGTAAGTAAACAAGCACTCCCTAACACATTAAACGAGGTTGATTCAGTTGCTAGTAGATTTAAAGTTGCATCAACATACTGCTGCATTTTTTGCTCGCAGCCAGACACAAAAAAACCATACATTTGCGCGTTGATCATTCGACAAGGTGGTTTAGCAACCGGGTTAGATAAGAAGTGGCTGTAATTTGTTTGGTCCGTCATAGTCATTACTTATATTGTTGTTTAGTAATGACTATAGACCAGTTTTTTAATCGTTGGGGACAAGTTCTGAGTTACAACACTCTTTTAATAGCTGTTCGGTAAATTGCTGATAGCCGAGCTGATTAAAATTCTCAGATAGCGGGTTCATAAACCCATGAGCATAGTCGGCTACTTCACAGCTCACCTTGGCTTTACTTTTTAATGAAGCAATCACAGGCTTAATATCAAAATGCTCTTCACTGTGAGGAAAAATAAATCGACAAGGAACGTTAGCCTCAAGCTCAAGATGATGTCTAACTTGTGATGGATAAAAGGCAATGATTTTTTTAATGAAAGAATCTTTTAATTCTGCTTGAGCACGCCACACAGCGGCAGCGCCTGCACTAAATGCAATAATCGTGGTTGGCTGACGGACAGTCGCCATTTTTAAATGCACTAGCTCAAAATAACTGTCATGGCCGCATTGAGTCATAAAATGTTGATATTGAAACTGCTCATTTATGGGGAGCTGAATTTCCCCCATGTAAGGGTCACAAAGACTAACCTTACCGCGAAGCTGCTGAGCAAGCAGCGATAGATGCGCTGTTTTACCGAATATATCTGATACCAAAAGGTAATTCATAAGCATACTTCTTATTGTTATTTTGTGCCTAATCACAATACGCCTGTTTCTATTAAACATCCAGAGATTATTTTTGATGTTTAAAAAATAAACCTTGCGCTTAATTGATTCTTACAGTACTCTGATTGTCTGGTTTGTAGAAACCACGCGGTTAACCCCTTACCTTGATCCAGTAATTCCCGCATATTCGTATAAATACTTGCAGCTTGTTCGCTAAATGACATTTTGATGAATTTTCAAATCATCACCAAACTGTCACAAACTTAGTCAACACTGTTAGCAAGACAACAAATGTCGGTCTGTATTTTTTAAATGCCTATTAAAGCTCTACAGACACAGACAAAAGAAAAAGTGAGTTTTATTATGTCATATAAATACAACGGATCTTTGATCCAGATCGCACATCCAGTGCAATCAATCTCGGTAAACAAACAGCGTGTAATTTTTAGCGACACGCAGGGCTTAAAAAATGCCATCTTCCAAAAGGCTAGTGATGCACGCCAATTTGTGAAGTGGTTAAAAGCCAACTAAACCCTACCGATAAACGCCAGCCAACAAGCTGGCGTTTTAGTTTTCACCACCAGCCACATAAGCCTATATTCCTGCTACACTTATATTTTAGTTCCTATATAGGTAGTAACTATGCGTAGTGTGTGGTCTATTTTACTATTACTTTTTTGCTTGCCAGCTTATGCAAATAAGCAACCTAAAGCCATTGAGTGGATCATGGTTGATTTTGCCCCCTACTACATCATGCATGATAAATATGAAGGCACAGGTCGTGATGAAAGTGTGATCAAATTATTAGAAAAAGCACTGCCTGAGGTCTCATTTAAACGCACTTTATTGCCAGCCAGTCGTGCTGTGCATGAACTATCAAACCCACACAATAATTACTGTATGCTGTCGTTATATCAAAACGAGCACCGTAAGCAGCATATTCAGTTTACTGAACATTCATCAACTGTAGGTTTGTCGCCGTCTATTGCAATACGTAAAGAGTTAGCCGCAAAACTTGAGTTAGACGTCACAAAACCTGTGTCACTAAAATCATTATTAGCCGAAAACCTTGCATTAGGGGTATCAATGAGCCGCTCTTTCGGGACTAATATCGACAAGGTGATTAACGAAAGTCATGATGCCAATATCATTTCACGCCCCGGCAGAGACACCCTCGCAAGCTTGACTTATATGCTACAAAAAAAGCGTATTGATATATTACTTGGCTACCCAAGCGAGCATTATTATCTTGCTCATTCCATGGGCTTTGAAGATGAACTAACCCAAATCACACTTACTGAAGCACCAGCGTTAAGCATTGGCTATGTAGGCTGCACTAAAAACAAGCAAGGTGAGGTAACGGTAAAATTATTAGATCAAACACTTGAGAAAATCGCTCATACAGATGCTTTTCATGATGTGTTAGTGCGCTGGCTACCTGATAATTTGCAACCAATTTTAGAAAAGAGATTAAAAGATAGAAACGAAAGTGCCGCTCACTAAGCGGCACTTTTATTAATTAAACATTGATAAACTTACTTACGTACGCCTTCAATAAATAAACCTATATCAACATGTGTCGAAGCAGGACCAAGGTTGTAGTCGATACCATAGTCAGCTAGTTTTAGGCTTGTTTCGCCTTCAAAGCCAACACGATAACCACCCCATGGATCTTTACCTTCACCAATTTTATCAATTTCAAAGGTAATGGTTTTAGTGACACCATTTAAGGTGAATTCACCCGTTACATCAGCTTCATCACCGTCTTCATCAAATTTGATTGAAGTACTTTTAAATGTTGCGGTTGGGTACTTATCAACATTTAAGAAATCTTTGCTACGTAAATGTTTGTCACGCTCAGCATGATTTGAGTCGATGCTTTTCGTTTCAATCGTTACATTGATTTTAGACGCATTCGGCGCTTTATCGTCATAGCTAAAATCACCTGAAAAGGTATTAAAACGACCATGTAACCAACTGTAACCTAAGTGCTTAATTTTAAAAGTTACAAATGCGTGCGCACCGTCTGTATCAATAACGTAGTCAGCTGCATTTGCGTTAGCAGTTGAGAAAAGTGCAGCACTTAGTGCTGTGCCTAATAGTAATTTTTTCATGTTAATCATCCTTCAATGGTTTGATCATTCTAATTAAGGTTTTATCTTTATCGATAAAATGATGTTTTAGTGCCCCTAAAGCATGTAAAACAACCACAGCTATTAGCCCATACGCGGCATAAAAGTGAATTTTACCTGCAATATCTTCTTGGTTTGCGACCGACTCTGGTATTGCCGGTACAGCAAATAAATTAAATACTTCAATTGCACGGCCATCGGCCGTAGAGATTAAATAGCCCGATGTCACAATGACAATTAAAGCTAAATAAATCAGTTTATGTACTGAGTGTGCAACCCGATTCATTGCTTTCGAGTTACCTGCAACAGGCTCAGGTTGAGTACCTAACAAGCGCCAACCAAAACGAAACAACAATAATGCCGCTAAGGTAATACCCACGCTTTTATGCAAATCCAAAGAGCCTTTGTACCAAGCGTCGTAATAGGTTAGCTCAACCATATAAACGCCTAAGCCAAATAAACCAAACACCCCAAGTGCCATTAACCAGTGCACTAAGATGGCCACCCAGCCATAACTTGACTTTGAATTCTTTAACATACTCATTTCCCATGAGAATCGTGAAATTAAATACAGATTAACCGATGGGTTAAATAATGAAAATAGCGTAAAACGAACAGTTTCTGTGCGTATATGCACACTCCAGGCGAAAGTTGTAAGGAAAAAGGAAAAAGGAAAACAGGTGCTAGGTGCTAGGTGCTAGGTGCTAGCAGATGATGGAGAGCTTATTACCGCAATATTAAAATTGTATCTTCAGTAAAAAACGAATGTAGTTTCGCTAAGCTGGGCTGGTGGCTGAATTTGACCGATTAGATACTTTTTTTCGAATTAAATTTGCTACTGGCTTTTCAAAAAATTGATATGAAATAGCTGCTGCTATGACACTCAGCAGCAGAGATAGCAAGAGTTTTAGCTCAATCGAGGCGTCTAATTGGTTCACTTTTGCGATTATTGGCATATGGAGCAAGTAAAGCGAATACGATATCTTTCCGATAAAATCACCAAATCGATTAACGAGCAATATATTATTGTCTGGCACGAGGAAAACAACACAAAAGAAAACAGAGCTCATTACAAGCAGAACTTCATAACTCAACCACATTCTTACCTTATCAGCAGTATTTATGGGAGAAAATGCTGGGTACAGCAAAGGAATAAAACCAAGCGTTAATACAAACCAATGTTTTCGCAGGTAATATGGAATAGTTAATGAACGATAGTTCATACCCAAGATAACCCCGACAAAAAAGAAGGGTAATGTCCTCAATACACTAAACAGACTGTATGGAACACCATTTATATCACCATAAATACGTGGATAATTTGTAAAGAACAACAATAGCATTACAGCTAAAATTGAAAGATAAATATACCCTGTTCTATTTTTCGCCATTGCCCAAAAAAGTGTAAATATAAAATAAAAGTATATTTCTGGCGGTATTGACCACAGAACACTTTCGCCATAAATAAACAGTAAATGAGCTATTAAGGTCTCGGTATCAGGAATGTTATAAAGAACAGAACTACCATTATTCGATAACAAGTAAGAGGCAAGAACAACCACTAAATACAAAGGAATAACTCTAGCAAAACGAGCAGAAAAATAGCGGACAATATTATCTTTATTAAAGCCTTTTTCTATATATAGATAAGACATCAAAAAGCCACTAAGAAGAAAGAAAAGCATCACCCCGTATGCCCCTGAGCCTCCTCCTAACACACCACCAAGCCAATTAGTTATGTCGCTAAAATGAGTGAAAAAGACAATGAGCGCAGCTAAAGCACGTAGTGAGTTAAGTTTTCTAATTTCCAAAATACGTCCTTGGATAAATGTAAGAACTTATATTAATGTTTAATCGAGCTTTGAATATCTCGTGAAATTGAATAGCTATAAGATTTAACTCAGCCGATTTCAAAAGAAGTAACACCAAAAATACGATTTAATGGCAAGCTCAGACATTCGCTGGTATACATTCTGGCGGTTTCAAATGACACCTGCATGTTGTACTTCTGTGCTAAAGCAACAGCAGCTTGATTGATTTCTGGCGTATCAAGGAAAATAACGTCGGATGCACTCGCTTTAGATTTTAAAGCTAGAAATAGAGATTCAGCCAATTCTGGTGAGTCGGCAGATAAAGGGCCAATTTTAAAGCCGTTTTGGCATTTGCGAATTACGCCGTACCCTGCCAATTTCCCGTTATTCATTATGCCAAACGCATCGCACTGGGGTTGGCTTAACCATGCTTTATTAAAGTTTGACCTATTCACAGGAAAAAATGCCTGTTCGTATGCGTCAATGATTTCGAATGGCACAGCATTAAGATCAACAATGTCTGCATTTTGCGGTGTACTACCTCCACCTACTCCTGCAAAGCGAATATTGCGATAGGCCAGATTAAAACCAGACTTTTTATAGTTCTCTTGCTGTTCCACCACACCATCAAGGCCAATATTCAAGCCTTCAAGACGTTTTAAAGCGGCATTCCAGATTTGTATTCCGTAACCTTTGCCACGGTAACCGGGTTTAACAATGTAGAAGCCAATAAAGCCAAATACATCGTGGTAATTAATGGCAGAAATTGTCGCTATAGGCTCATCGTCTAGAAAACCAACTAGAAATCCTTCAGGATCAGCTGCAAAATAACAATCTGCATCATTAAGGCCTGGATTCCAACCTTCTGCTGCAGCCCAATCAATCATGAGTTCGACTTCCTTTTTGGTCATGGTTTTGATTGTAAAGTGTTTACTCTGCATCTGCTTTCCTTAAAAAGTTGAAATACCTCTAACTCAATAGCTATTTGTATTATGATGCCACTCAAAATACATCTATTTATTAAACGCATACCTAAATCTAGCCGCTATAAAAATGTATAGTAAATTTCAGAGCAGCTATATTTTACTTGCTGTTATTTCAATCCTATAAACTTCAACACCCTCAGTCCCAACCTCAATCGTTGCAGGTTCGTTAAGGTTTACCATTAACTTAGGTTCTTGAAATTTATTGTAAGAGCCATTTTCAAATTTATATAGTGTTGATGTCAGTGTCACAATTTGGTTGTGCAACGAAGGGGTTACATCAAATTTAAGAATGCCATCTGCAGTCACTGTTTGAATTTTGTCTTCTTCAGTTTTAACTGCGTGCGTTTTTACAAGTTGGTTATTCAAATAAAGGTTAAGGTCTAATTGCAAATTTTCTGCAGCAGAGGCTCCAAATGCCGCGAGAGATAACAGTACCATTCCTAACTTTTTCATTATATTTTCCTTAATAGTAGGCTTATACCTAGCAGCGTGGGAAAAACAACTTAACAAGTACTGAGCCTTGGCGCAATTATTTAACACTCTGTTAGTTAAGCGCTTCATTCGTATGGAAATATCTATTTTTTGAGTGGTGAATACCTACTTGCTATGAAAGCAGGTACAGCTTTTGAAACTTAGAACTTACCGCTTAAAACGATTAGCTTGCTACTATTCGCTTTCTTCCACCAAACCAATATAAATCTGGCTATTGGCATCAACCTGAAAGCAACTGATCAGGTTTTCTTTCACTAGCTCTAACATAGCGATAAAGCTTACTACAACACCACTTCTGCCCTCTTCAATGGTAAAAAGAGTATGAAAAGGTAATTGTGATTGCGCTTCTGAGAGCTTATCTAATATTAAGCTCATGCGTTCACGGGTCGATAAAGCTTCTGCTGTAATATGATGGTGTTCAAATGTTTTAGCTCGGGCCATAACGTCGCTTAGCGCAACGAGTAAGTCTTTCATGTCAACATCAGGTAACAGTACCTCACGTTCACTGAATTCTGGCACCAGCGCTTCGGCTACAAAGATATCGCGGCCTTCGCGAGGGATTTCATCAAGATTCTCCGCTGCTTTTTTAAATTGCTCATATTCTTGTAAACGTCTTACAAGCTCAGCTCTTGGATCTTCTTCCTCTTCAAGCTCTTCATGTTTTGGCAGTAATAATCGTGATTTAATTTGTGCTAATAGCGCCGCCATCACAAGGTACTCACCAGCTAGTTCAAGCTGAAATTCACTCATCATTTCAACATAACTAACGTATTGCTCTGTAATACTAAAAATAGAGAGCTCTAGTACATCAAGTTTATGTTTTTTGATTAAATACAGAAGTAAATCGAGAGGCCCTTCAAAGGTTTCTAAAATGATCTCTAACGCATCAGGTGGAATGTATAAGTCTTCAGGTTTGTCGACTACCGCTTTGCCATGCAAAAAAGCCAAAGGCAGCTTTTGCTGAACTGGCTCTTGTATATTATCTGGGGCATCAAGCTCTGGGCTAGTCAACGAAGTCTCTACATTTCAAATGGTTTAGTATCACCACAACCCACACGTAAGATTTCAATATCATCATCCGACAAATCAATCACTGTGGTTGCTTGTTCAGGAAGATAACCACCATGAATAATTAAATCAACTTGCTTTTCAATGCGATCGCGAATTTCATCAGGATCAGCCTCGGTATATTGCTCACCCGGTAAAATCAAAGAACACGACATTAACGGCTCCCCTAGTTCAGCCAATAAAGCGCAGGTGATTGGGTGTTCGATAACACGAATACCAATGGTTTTTTTCTTTTCGTTTAATAAACGCTTTGGTACTTCTTTTGTGCCTTTAAAGATGAACGTATAAGGCCCCGGCGTGTTATTTTTAATTAATCTGAATAGCTGGTTATCGACGCGAGCATAAGTAGATAGCTCCGATAGGTCGCGGCAAACTAAGGTAAAATTATGGTGTTTTTCAATACCACGAATACGTTCGATGCGCTCTTTTGCTTGCTTATTACCAATGCTGCAGCCAAGTGCATAACCCGAATCGGTTGGGTATACAATAACACCACCTTGCTTAATAATATCAACCGCTTGGCTGATTAAGCGTGGTTGCGGATTATCTGGATGAATATGAAAAAGCTGACTCATTACACGCTCCTATTGCCCTTCCCATGCTTGCCAAACCCCTTGGCAATCTTTTGGCAAGTATAAATTTTTACCTAACTCCAACCAACTGGTCGGAAAATGAAAATCTGATCCTTGCGACGCAAGTAAACCATATTCACGACTAAGTTCACCTAAAAACTGGCGCTCACTCGGTGCTTGTTGTGGTTGTGCTACTTCCATTGCATCGCCACCCGCGTCTTTAAATTCAATAATTAACTTACGCAGCCATTTGTTAGACATTTGATATCGCCCAGGGTGAGCGAGTACTGCAACCCCACCAGCTTGGTGAATTGCAGCAATTGCCGTTTGCATATCGCACCAACTACTTGGTACATAGCCTGTTTTTCCTCGCCCTAAGTATTTTTTAAATACGCCTGGGAAGTTTTTAGCTACGCCACGCTCTATCAGTGCACGAGCAAAATGCGCGCGTGTGATCTGTGCGTTTTCAGCGAATGTTTTTGCTTGGTCGTAAATGCCTTCAAAACCATTTTTAGCGAGGCGGCGACCTATCTCGGTGGCTCGCTCTTCACGCTTGGCTTGTTGCGCGTGTAATAATGACAGCAGTGAATTGTTCTCATCATCAATATTTAAGCCAACAATATGAATCTCAAAGCTTTCCCATTTTGTTGATACTTCAACACCAGCAATCAATTTAAGCGGTAAATTATCATCTGCAATGACTTTGCGTGCTGGTTTTATCGCACTTAACGTATCGTGATCGGTAATTGCAAACACATCTATGTTTTTCTCAACCGCGCGGTGTAACAATTGCTCGACTGATAGCTGACCATCTGAGTATGTGGTGTGGCTATGTAAATCGTATTTTATCAAAGGGAAAGACTGCTTTACGTAAGTTCTTGAATCAATGATGTGAGTATAACAAAAATTTAGTGCGAGGGCGTGATTATCTTTTTAAGTAAGATATATAACTGTGTGTTTTACCCTCATAAATGGGCAATTACGATGGGTAAATGCCGAACTCGTATTAATATGTAAATTAATGCTTGACAGTATCGGCTTAGGTACGCTTTACTGTAGGCACTTTCAGACACGTTAAATAAGAAATAACAATGAACAAAACAATTCAAATCACAATTTGGTGGTGGCACTCGTAACTAGCGGGTGACGAATTGTCGTGTCTAACGATTTCAAAACCCGCTCATGTAGCGGGTTTTTTTATATCTAAATTTTAAGGTTTTATAATGAATTACATAGCAACTCTTACACATCATTGGTGGTGGCGCCTGGCTTAGCGGGACGGTAAGGGTCTATCTAATTTATAGGCATCTTTATACGAACCCCGCCAAGCATCGCTTCGCGGGGTTTTGTTTTTTAAAGAGTTTTTGGGAATGAGGGAGAATAAGGTTTGATTTTTAGTCATATAACGACGACACCGGGTGAAGTAACCAGTATCACTCAAGTGCGTGACTACATTAGTAGCCCACTTGCGTTATACAGTTTACTCGATAAGCCTAATTCACTGCTGTTAGAGTCTGCTGAAATTGATTCAAAAGACAGTGTAAAAAGTCTAATTTTGGTTGACTCAGCGCTACGTATTGTTTGCCAAGGCAAACAGGTCACACTCACAGCACAGTCAAATAATGGCAAACAATTACTGCCTTATTTACAAAGTCATGTGCAAAACTGTTCTGCAAAGCTTGTAGATGACACGTTAACGTTAACCTACAACGAGATCGCAAGCGACATTGATGAAGCCAGTAAATTAGTAGCAGATAACGCATTTAGTGCGCTACGTAGCTGCATTAACAGTATTAAAAGTACCACAGACAACCCGTTTTCTGTGTTCTTAGGCGGTGTGTTTGCCTACGATATGGTTGCTAATTTCGAAACCCTTTCTGATGTACCTGACGGCGAAAATAGCTGCCCAGATTATGTTTTCTACTTAGCTGAAACGTTAGTTGTCATCGACCATCAGGCAAAAACAACAGAACTAATCGGCAATGTGTTTAACGGCCCTGAAGTACACGCTAACTGCTTTGAAGTGGGTCAACAGTTAGAACGTTTAAATACCGTATGTGACAATGCACAAAGCTACCAAGGGCAAAAACAAACAGGCTCAAACCCTATTTCTATCGATGTTAGCGACGAGCAATACTGTGAACATGTTATCAGGTTAAAAAAGAACATTGTTGATGGTGATATTTTCCAAGTTGTTCCATCACGTACTTTTTCTCTCGCCTGTCCTGACTCACTTCATGCTTATAGCCAATTAAAACAACAAAACCCAAGCCCATATATGTTTTACATGCGCGATGAAGAGTTTGTATTATTTGGTGCATCGCCCGAGTCAGCCCTCAAATATTGTCCAGAGAGTAAACAAGTTGAGGTATACCCTATTGCCGGCACTCGCCCTCGTGGCAAGTTTGCTAACGGACAAATTAATCCAGACCTAGACAGCCGCATTGAGCTTGAGCTTCGCAACGATCAAAAAGAACGTGCTGAGCACTTGATGTTAGTAGATTTAGCGCGAAATGATGTAGCTCGTATTAGCGTACCTTTCACACGCCACGCTAAAGAGTTATTAAAAGTAGACCGCTACTCACAAGTGATGCACTTAGTTTCACGTGTTGTTGGTACTTTAAAGCCAGAATTAGATGCGCTCCATGCCTACCAAGCCTGTATGAACATGGGCACGTTAGTGGGCGCACCTAAAGTACGTGCCGCTGAATTAGTTCGTCAAACCGAACAAAAACGCCGTGGCAGCTATGGTGGTGCAGTAGGTTATTTAACGGGTGATGGTGCCATGGATAGCTGCATTGTTATTCGCTCTGCCTTTGTTAAAAACGGCACAGCCTTCGTGCAAGCAGGTGCAGGTGTGGTGTTTGATTCAGAACCACAATCAGAAGCCAATGAAACTCGTGCTAAAGCGCAAGCCGTGATCACTGCGATTCAATCGACCTACGAGGCACAATAATGACAACAACATCAGCCTATAAAATCTACTTTTTAGATAACTTTGATTCATTTAGTTATAACTTAGTCGATGAACTTTCTATGTTAGGGTGCGAGTTAGTGGTATACCGTAATAACATCAGTGCACAAAGCATCTTTGACAAAATGTGCCAAGAGACAATGCCCGTGTTATTAGTGCTTTCACCCGGCCCTGGCGCACCATCGGATGCGGGTTGTTTAATGGAACTCATTGAACTGTGTAAAGGCCGCTTCCCGATGCTGGGCATCTGTTTAGGACAGCAAGCACTAACACAAAGCTACGGTGGGATTATTGGTCATGCAGGTGAAACAGTGCATGGCAAGTCATCAATTATTGCGTTGACTGAGCACCCAGTATTTGCAGGTATGGGCGATAAAATGCCGGTTGCTCGTTATCATTCATTAATGGCAACCAAAGTCCCTGATGACGTTGAAGTAATTGCTTCTTATGAGACTATTCCGATGGCAATTTACCACCAACAAGATAATGCCCTTGGCTATCAGTTTCATCCTGAGTCAATTTTAACGCCAAATGGCGCATTGCTATTACAGCAAAGCATTGAATTTTTAACCGCACGCGTGCAGTAGAGGAATAACATGGAAGCAACAACCCAAACCCAGTTAAACCAATTATTAGCAAAGCAAGATTTATCATTTCTGCAAGCAACTGCATTGTTTGACGCCATCATGAATGGTCAGCTTAATGATATTGAATTAACCGCTGCACTTATCGCCCTAAAACTAAAAGGCGAAACGAGTGATGAAATCGCCGGTGCGGCAGCATCAATGCGCGCCAATGCAGTGCCATTTAAAACCAGCAAAACCTTGCTTGCAGATAGCTGTGGTACCGGTGGCGATGGCTCAAACACAATTAATATTAGTACCACTGCTGCTATTGTAGCCGCCGCTGCGGGCATCAACATGGTCAAACATGGTAATCGTAGTGTATCGAGTAATTCTGGCTCTGCGGATTTACTAAAAGCCTTGGGTATCAATATCGATATGAGCCCTGAGCAAGCAGCCATTTGTTTAGAAAATACTGGCTTCACATTTTTATTTGCGCCGCATTATCACAGTGGTGTACGCCATGCGATGGGCGTGCGAACAGCCCTTAAAAGCCGCACAATTTTTAATATTTTAGGGCCACTTGCCAACCCTGCTGCACCCGAGGTTCAATTGCTTGGTGTTTATGACGCTTCACTGTGTTTACCAATGGCAGAAACCTTAAAAACCCTTGGCACTAAACGCGCCATGGTGGTTCATGGTGCAGGCACTGACGAAATTGCCTTGCACGGGACAACCAAAGTGGTTGAGCTAAATAACGGTGAACTAAGCGAATACACGCTAACAGCGAGCGATTTTGGTCTTGCAAACTATTCACTTGAACAACTAACAGGCCAAGGGCCAGAATATAACGCAAAAGCAAGCTTAGCGATTTTACAAGGTCAAGGTGAAATGGCGCATAACGCAGCTATTATAGCCAACGTTGCGGCACTTCTTTATTTAACTGATAAAACAAGTGATTTAAAAGCAGCCGCAGATCAAGTAAGTGAATTATTAGCATCAGGCAAAGCGATGGACACATTGAACGCAATTATTGAGGTAAGTCATGGCTAACGTGTTAGACAAAATTGTTGCCGACAAACGCATTGAATTAGAACAAAGAAAAGCACAGCGCCCGCTTGAGTCATTCATTGAGGATGTTGTACCAACCAAGCGAAACTTTGAAGCAGCGTTAGCAGCAACTGGCACACAATTTATTTTAGAGTGTAAAAAAGCATCACCGTCAAAAGGGCTTATTCGCGAGCCGTTTAATTTAGACGAAATTACTTCGGTATATAAAAAGTACGCAACCTGCATGAGTGTGCTTACTGACGAAAAATATTTCCAAGGCAGCTATCAGTACCTTGAATATGTGCGCAGCCAAGTTGAGCAGCCGCTAATTTGTAAAGACTTCTTTATTGATGAGTACCAAGTCTATTTAGCACGCTTGTCTGGTGGTGATGCTATTTTATTAATGCTCTCTGTCCTTGATGACGAACAATATTTAGCGCTTCATAAAGTGGCTGATTCTTTGAATATGTCGGTACTCACTGAAGTCAGTAATGAGCAAGAAGTAAGCCGCGCACTTGCACTTAATGCCAGCCTTATTGGCATTAACAACCGCGATCTTCGTGATTTAAGTACTGATCTTGCGACAACAGAGCGATTACGCCAGCTTATCCCAAATGACAAAGTGGTCATTTCAGAGTCGGGCATTTATACCCATAAAGATGTAAAACGCCTAGCGCCATTATGCGACGGCTTTTTAATCGGTAGCTCACTCATGGCTGAGCGCGACTTAGAAGCCGCGTGTCGTAAAGTGATTTTAGGTGAAAATAAAGTGTGTGGCTTAACCCGTTCACAAGACGCGATGGCAGCCTACGCGAGTGGTGCTGTTTATGGCGGTTTAATTTTTTACCCTAAGTCACCACGTTATGTCGATATCGACTGCGCCAAGCAAGTAACACAAAGTGCCCCGCTCGCTTATGTTGGTGTTTTTGTCAATGCGCCTGTTGAACAAGTAGTAGATTATGCACAAAGTTTAAAGCTAGCTGCAGTGCAATTACATGGTGACGAGAATAGCGAATATATTCAAACTCTCAGAAAGCAATTACCGCTTGGCTGTGAAATTTGGAAAGCACAAGCCGTTAAAGGCGAATTACCAAAACCGCTTGAAGGGGTTGACCGCCATTTGTACGACACTTACAGCAAAAGCCAAAAAGGCGGCACAGGCGAAACATTTGATTGGTCTGTACTAGAAACGGCAACGGTGCCTTTTATGTTAGCCGGTGGTTTAAATCCAGAGAATATTCATGCAGCGCTTTATCGCGGTGCCAATGGCCTTGACCTAAATTCTGGCGTTGAAGCGTCAGCGGGTAAAAAGTGCCAAACAAAATTACAAAATGCGTTTTCGCATATCAGAAATTATTGAGGTTATAATGCAAAATCCAGCTTATTTTGGTGAATTCGGTGGTATGTTTGTACCACAGTTGCTTGTGCCTGCACTCAAGCAACTAGAAGCAGAGTTTAATAAATCACAAAAAGATCCAGCTTTTCAGGCTGAATTTGAAAAACTATTAAATGAATACGCAGGTCGCCCTACGCCACTAACATTGACACGTAATTTAGTTAAAAACCCAAAGGTAAAACTATATTTAAAGCGTGAAGATTTACTCCACGGCGGTGCGCACAAAACCAACCAAGTACTTGGTCAAGCACTACTTACAAAGCGCATGGGGAAAAAAGAAGTCATTGCAGAAACAGGTGCTGGCCAACACGGTGTTGCAACTGCCCTCGCGTGTGCCCTACTTGGCTTAAAGTGCCGTGTTTACATGGGCGCAAAAGACGTTGAACGTCAGCAACCAAACGTATTTCGAATGAAACTAATGGGTGCAGAGGTTATTCCTGTCACAGCAGGCTCTGGTACTTTAAAAGACGCAGTAAACGAAGCACTACGCGATTGGTCTGCTAATTACAAAGATGCTCACTATTTACTGGGCACTGCAGCAGGCCCTCACCCATTCCCAACCATGGTACGTGAGTTCCAAAAAATGATTGGAGAAGAAGCAAAACAACAAGTGTTAAAAGCAGAAGGTCGATTACCGGATGCCGTGCTTGCTTGTGTTGGAGGTGGCTCTAATGCAATTGGTATGTTCACAGACTTTATTGATGAGCCAAGCGTAAAACTGATTGGTGTAGAACCTGCTGGTAAAGGCTTAGATACGCATCAACATGGTGCCACCTTATGTAAGGGCACAAAGGGCATTTTACACGGTACTTATACTTATATTATGCAAGATGATGATGGTCAAATTGAAGAGTCTTACTCTGTTTCAGCAGGTCTTGATTACCCAGCCGTTGGTCCACAGCATGCTCATTTACATGAAACAGGCCGTGCACAATACGTTGGTATTAGCGATACTGAAGCTCTAGAGGCATTCCAATTATTAGCTAAAAACGAAGGGATTATTCCAGCCCTTGAGTCAAGCCACGCCCTAGCATATGCCCTTAAATATGCCGAGCAACAAACCGAAGACACTATTTTAGTGGTTAACCTAAGCGGCCGAGGCGATAAAGATTTGGCTCACGTACACAGTGTTTTATCTGAAGGAGGCGCACTATGAGCCAGACTAACCGTTACGGACAATTGTTCGCCACATTAAATGAAACAAACCAAGGTGCGTTTGTGCCGTTTGTGACTATTGGCGACCCTAATAAAGCACTGAGTGTAGAAATCATCAAAAGCTTAATTGATGGCGGCGCTGATGCCCTTGAGTTAGGTATTCCATTTTCTGATCCGATTGCAGATGGCCCTGTTATCCAAGCGGCCAACATTCGTGCGCTTGATGAAAACATTAATACCCAAGATTGCTTTGATATCATCAAACAAGTGCGTGAATACAATGCAGATATTCCAATTGGCCTATTATTGTATTCAAATCTGGTGTTTAAGCGTGGCATCGAAAAGTTTTATCAAGATGCTAAAGAAGCAGGTGTCGATTCAATTTTAGTGGCTGACGTACCGCTACATGAATCAAAGCTATTTCGCCAAACAGCAATGAAAAATGGCATAGACCCAATTTTTATTGCAACGCCTAATGCTGATGACGACACCTTACGCGAGTGTGCTTCATATGGCCGTGGTTACACTTATCTGTTATCACGCGCGGGCGTTACGGGAACAGAAACTAAAGCACAAATGCCAGCAGACTCGTTAGTTAAAAAGCTAAAAGATTATCATGCTGCACCAGCTTTATTAGGCTTTGGAGTATCAACACCGGAAGATGTTAAATCAGCACTCGAATCAGGGGCCGCTGGGGCGATTTCAGGTTCTGCAGTAGTTAAAATCATAGAAGCAAACCTTGATGACCAGGCAGCGATGCTAAGTGGGTTGAAAGAGTTTGTAGCCAGTATGAAAGCAGCTACAAAATAAGTTGTTTAGTTTACTTAAAAAAGGGCCTTATAGGCCCTTTTTTGTATCTAACTATTAATGATGGCGATGCACACCCTCTTTAATTTCTTCAATGAATTTTCGATTAAAAGCCTCTAAGTCAGCTGGGCTTCGGCTTGTGACTATACCTTCATCAACACACACCTCTTGATCAACCCAATTTGCGCCAGCATTGATTAAGTCGGTTTTAATGCTTGGGTATGACGTCACCTTGCGGTCGCGTAATTTGTTAACTTCAGCTAGTAGCCATGGTCCATGACAAATCGCTGCAATGGGTTTATTTTTACCTGCACTGAAGAAACCATCAACAAAGGCTTTTGCTTCGCTATCTTGACGCAGTGTGTCTGGATTGAATAAACCACCAGGTAGCAATAGGGCATCATATTCACTTGAGTCAGCCTCGCTAACCACACGATCCACTGTGACTCTTTCACCCCATTGGTTTTCATCCCAGCCAGTAATATCTCCACGTTCAAGAGACACGACTTCTACAAGTGCACCTGCTTCTAACAATGCGCTGCGTGGTGATAATAGCTCACTTTGCTCAAAACCATTGGTTGCTAGAATGGCAATCTTTTTACCATTAAGTTGGCTGTTTAAATTTGACATGTTATCTCCTTATTTAGGTAAACCTAAAGTAATAGCAGCAGACAACATGCCAAATTTAACACATTGAAAGTATTAACTTAATCTAAAAATATTCTGTTTCAGTGTGTAAATGCTACAACGAATTTGCAAATCCTGCTTATAGGGCGTCTTTTAATGCTTTAGCAGGTTTAAAAACAGGCTTGTTAGCGCCTTCAATTTCAATTTCTTCACCTGTTTGTGGATTACGACCTTTACGTGCTGGGTAATAACTCAATGCAAACGTACCAAAGCCATTAATTTGCACTTGATCGCCTTCAGACAGTGATTTTTCGATAGCATTTAACATACTAGTTAAGGCAGCTTGTGTGTCTTTTTTTGTTAATTCACTGTGGGCAGCCATTTGTGATACTAACGCGGCTTTATTCATAAAATGCTCCAAAATACGCCACTTAATCATCTGAGGTTAAGCGGAAAAAGATAAGGTAAAACAACCTAAACGCAGGTTTAGGCCAGATTGGCTCGGGAGGCTAAGCTTTCAGCTCTACTAAGTCAACCTTGTATCTTGCGCAATAACTTGATACAACCCAGTATCTTTTTAAATTAGAGCATTTATAAATCTATGCATGCGATTATTGAATACATCCCGCTGATTTTGTTCTTTGCGGTTTTCAAGTTAGTTGATATTTATTGGGCAACAGCATTGCTGATGCTAACCACCTTAATTCAGGTTGCTTATTGTTATTTTAAGGATGGCAAAGTGCCGACCAGACATTGGCTGTTTTTTGCCATCGCGGTGGTGTTAGGTACACTTACTTTAGTTTTTCACGATGAACAGTTTGTCAAATGGAAAGCCACCATTGTATATGCAATTTTCAGTGTCACTTTGTTAGTAAGCCGCTATGTACTTGGCAAAAACCTAGTGAAAAAAGCACTTAGCTCGATTTTAGAAAATGCCTCTGAGAGTAAACAAGAAATAAAGGTACCAGAAGCATTATGGAACAAGCTTAACCTGTTTTGGGTTGCAATTACTGCAGGTATTTCTGCGCTTAATATCTACATTGCGTATAACTTCTCACTCGACTTTTGGGTTAACTTTAAAGTGTTTGGCTTAATGGGTATTACCTTTGTCTGCGTGTTAGCAACAATCATCACCCTATTCAAATACTTACCAGAAGATGACGAAGAGAAAGATTCAAAGCAATCTTAGTGTCATAAAACTGTCGTCTTAGCTTGTTAGCGTAAACAAAAAAACGCTGAGACGACATTGAACGCTAACCAATACCGCTGGTTTGAATTTACCCTCATATTTGTTTCTTTGCCGCTCTTAGGCTTCTTTTTGCGTGCCTACCTCGCTAACTGGCTCATTCCCGCACTTATTATCTTAATGATTGTATGTGGCATGCTGCTTCTGTCTGATCCCCACTTTAAGCGTTTTCGCTTAACAAGCCTCGGACAATTTAGTGCGGTAAAACGTCGTTTATTTAGTTTTTTCTTTTTAGGAGCGCTATTCTCCGGGATGTTTTACGGCATCATGAATCAAGAAAACTGGTTTTCACTACCACGAAACTCATTCAACGATTGGTTAATGTTGCTACTGCTCTACCCTATCTTATCGGTGATGCCGCAAGAACTTATTTTTAGAACCTATTTTTTCCATCGTTATAAACGCATTATGCCAAGTAAAACGGTGCGTATTATTGTCAGCGCATCGGTGTTTGCGTTGGCGCATATTGTCTATGCGAATGTATTGGCCATACTTCTAGCATTTTTAGGTGGACTGTTGTTCTCATATACTTATTCGCAAAGCCGCTCTACCTTCGTGTGTGTAATTGAACACAGTTTGTGGGGACTTTGGATGTTTACCCTTGGCTTGGGTGATGTGCTTGATGCAGGAGCATTTTGATTATTAAAGCACAACAAATAGCAGGCATAAAAAAGCCGCGCAAAGTGCGCGGCTAAGTATTGAACTGGTTTTTAAAATCCGAAAATACTAAATGCAAAGAATTTAGTCGCCACCGTATTTACAAAGATTAGTAATAAAATGGCAGGGATAAACGTTGATAGTGAGAAGTTCACATACTTCTCTGTGAAGCTACCAACATAGCCGTCACAGCCTTGGCTTAGCTCTGCTGATAAGTTTGCTTTTTTCCAACGGTACATAACGAATAAACACACCATTAAACCGTTAAGCGGTAAAATTGTGTCATAAAACACATCATAAACAATATCAAATAAACTCTTATCTGCGCCGCCATAACTAACAAACTTAGTGAGTGATTCAACCATACCAAACGACATCGTACAAAGCACAGTTAATACACCTGTAGATAAAGTTAAGATAAGCAACGCTTTTTTACGGCTAATACCTTTGCGGTCACTTAATGTTGCTGTTGGAACTTCTACAATTGATACAAGCGACGTAATTGCAGCAAAAAAGACGAGTAAAAAGAATACAAACGCAACAATTGATGCACCTACATAACCAATATCAGCTTGTAACGCTAATAGAATTTTTGGTAAATAAACAAAAATCATCGATACCGATGAGTCAGATAAAGTGCTTGGGTCAGTGTTTGGGTTAAAGCTAAATATAGCAGGAAGAACCATAAGACCCGCAATAAATGCAACAAGAGAATCGGTTACAGCAACCATTTTAGCACTACCAACAATGTCGTCTTTCTTTGAAATATAAGATGCATAGGTCATTAAAATACCCATACCTAACGACAATGAGAAAAACGCTTGTGCTAATGCACCATTTAATACACTTGCATCCATTTTTGAAAAGTCAGGCACTATATAGTACTTCACACCAGCCATCGCGTTATCAAGTGTTAATACATAAATAACCAACGCTGTTAGTAGAACGAATAAAGCTGGCATCATAAACTTAGCTGCTTTTTCAATACCTTCTTTTACGCCGCCAACCAAAATCAAGTTAACGATGATAGCAACCACTGCCATATAGCCAAACACGGTGTAGCTGTTAATAAAAGTGCCAAAGTTATCTGGCTGAGCCAAAGCATCTAAATTACCAAATGCAGTTTGCGATAAATAACCAAAAATCCATACAGTGATAACCATATAAAAAACAGCAATCATAAATGGCGTTAATACTGCTAAAAAGCCTGCAAAGTTCCATTTAGGATCGTTGCCCGCTAATAATTTGTAAGAACCAAGAGGATCTTTTTGCGCTTTACGACCCATTGCCATTTCAGCCATCATCACTGGTAAACAGATGAAAATGACAAACAATGCATAAACTAATAGGAAAGCACCACCGCCGTTTTTTGTAGCTGAAACAGGAAAACCCACTAAGTTTCCGATACCTACAGCAGAACCGGCTGCCGCTAAAATAAAACCGAGGCGGGAGCTAAAATGCTCGCGTTTTTCGCTCATTTAAAAACCTTATTATTATTTTCTCAACCCAGCGACTCTACCAGTGTTACACCGCGTATTTCAAGCTTTATAAGTTAAAGTTATATGGGTTTGTGTAAAGATTATTACGCGAATATTCTCTCGTCTATTGCTAAGAATATGCTACTATTTTTTAAAAATAACATTGAGAACACACCATGCTGTATATGATTTATTCAACTGATGTTGAAAATAGTTTAGAAGCACGCAAATCTGCGCGTCCTGCTCACCTAGCACGTCTACAAGAATTAGATGAACAAAACCGTTTATTCACAGCAGGTCCGCTTCCTGCCATTGATAGTGAAGATCCCGCTGAAGCTGGTTTTACAGGTTCGTTAGTCGTTGCTGAGTTTGAGTCATTAGAAGCAGCTCGTGAATGGGCAGCAAATGATCCTTATATTGCTGCAGGTGTTTACGATAACTCAGTTGTAAAACCATTTAAAAAAGTATTTGGTTAACGTCTGAACTTAACTGAATCATTAATTCAGTGTTTGTTCACGGCTTATTAACTAAGATTTGCCTATTGAAATTACAGAATTGAACGTAATTACTTGAATTTTAGTTAATTGGTTAATTAAACTAAATGGGTCTGGTTTAGGAGTTCCCCGTCATGCGCATATTATTAGCCTTCAGTTTTAGTCTTTTATTTGCATTATCAAGCTTTCATGCTGATGCCAGTAAGAAACAAGTCTCTGAAGTGACTAAAAAACAGGCTGTGACAATTGCCAAAAAATCTGAGGACGGCCGAACCCTAAAAATCACAGAGCAAGATAAAGTATTTACCGTAAGAATTTTAAAAACGAACGGCCATGTGGTTGATGTCCATGTGAACAAAAAGACTGGCGAAGTGAAAAAGGATTAAGAATGCGAATTTTAGTTATTGAAGATGATTTACACTTAGCAGATAACCTCCGTAATGCACTTGAAAAAGAGCGTTATAGCGTTGACCTTTGTCACGATGGTGAAGCTGGTTTATTCCATATTACCGAGTACCCGCTTGATATGGCGGTAGTAGATCTAGGCTTACCAAAAGTAGATGGTATCGAATTAATTACCAAAGCCCGTGCTCAGGGGATTACTATCCCTATTTTGATTTTAACTGCACGTGACCGTTGGCAGGATAAAGTAGAAGGCTTAGATGCAGGTGCTGATGACTACCTAACTAAACCTTTCCATGTTGAAGAGCTGATTGCACGCTGTAATGCACTTATCCGCCGCAGCGCAGGTAAAGCAAACCCAGAAATGACAGCAGGTCCTATCAAAATACACACTCGCTCACAACAAGTTTGGGTTAATGATAAAGAACTTAGCTTAACTGCATACGAATACAAAGTTTTAGAATATCTAATGGTTAACCCACAAAAGGTAATTTCTAAATCTGAATTGACAGAGCACATTTATGATCAAGACTTCGACCTTGATTCAAACGTAATAGAAGTTTTCGTATTGCGTTTACGTAAGAAGCTTGACCCTGACGGTACCCTTAACCCAGTTGAAACATTACGTGGCCGTGGTTATAGGCTTAAAAGTCAGTGGTAGCATCGCAAATACCGCTTAAAGTAAGGCAAGGATTTATCCTTGTCTTTGTTTTATTAGTAGCCTTGCCAATTCTGTTTTTCTCAATTGGTAAGGCTTACTACGCTTCTTTGGTCGAAGCGACCGAAAAAACCCTCGAAGCTCATTTATATTCTCTTATTTCTGAAGTTGACTTCACTGAACGCGGCATTGTAATGCCGAGCACCATCTTAACTCCAGAGCTAAATCGTTTAAATTCAGATACCTATGCAATGATTTATCGTGGTGATCTTCCTGTTTGGTATTCTGAATCAGCCACCAACATCAATTTTATTCCAGATAACTTTGAAGCCCCAGCAGGCTCTGCGGATTTTCGCCGTGTTGAATACAACAAGACCGTGTACTGGCAATTAACCCTTACCGTTATTTTAGAAAACATTGACCAATCGGAGCATGCGCGTTTTATCTTATTAAAACGTAATGATGCACTTCTCAGGCTGATGGATGGCTTTAAACAAACGTTAGTAAATTGGATGTATGTAATGGGTGTGGCCATTGCAGCGCTTATGGCGATTGGTTTTGTTTGGAGTGCAAGGCCATTGCAACGTCTTGATAAAGAAATTAAAGCCATTGAATCGGGCGATAATCAGCAAATAAAAGGTCTCTACCCAGTAGAGCTGCAAACCATAAAAGCCGACTTAAACTTATTACTTGAATCGCAACAGCGCCAAAAAGAGCGCTATAGGGCTTCGTTAAGCGATCTTGCTCATGCATTAAAAACCCCCTTGGCAGTCCTTAAATCAAGCCCTTTAGCCAATGATGCCGATGCACAAGAGCAGTTAGATCGTATTAATGTGATGATCGAACATCAATTAAAACGAGCTGCAACGGGTGCTTCTGATACTTGGAAAAAGCAAACCCATATTAAACCTGTTATTGATTCAATTTTAAGCGCGATGAGCAAGGTTTATCGCGATAAAGATATTATTTTTACCTCTGAGGTTAGTGAAAAAGACTATTTCTTAGGTGATAAAACCGATTTAATGGAACTACTCGGTAATTTAATCGATAATGCCTGTAAAGCTTGCCGTTCACAGGTCGATATAAAGGTTAAACAGAACAAAAAGTTAACACTCAGCATAAGTGATGATGGCCCAGGTGTTCCTGAGCACAAACGCGAATCATTACTGACTCGCGGTACCAGACTCGATACTTACGAAAGTGGCCATGGTGTTGGCATGGCTATCGTATCTGATTTAGTAAACTCGTATAATGGCACATTAACCATTAAAGATGCAGAGAAGCTAGCCGGCGCTGAGTTTATATTAGAGTTTAATTACCATGATAAAAAATAAAACATCCATATTCGTTAAGAGCATCTTTTTAGGTTTAATTACGACTGCATCACAGGCTCAAGCAGAGCAAGCTTGTGAGCTCGCGAGCAACCATACTGATGACACCAAGCGGTATATTCAATGCCTTGATCAAGTTATTGCAGACCTGCAACGTGACCAAAAAATGTGGGTTAATAAGCTCACTATGGATCTTGAAAAAATAAAAGAAGATACCGGTAATAGCCAATTGCTACCAATTTTTAATCGCAGTATAAAAAACCAAGAGCGTTATTTAGAAGACAGTTGTCGTTGGCGCTACTTACAAAAAATGCCAAATGGCACTAGTGCCGCTATTGCCTACAAACAATGTGAGATTGAAATTCTCAAAAACCATGTAAAGGTTTTACAACAACCTCTAAAGTGATACCAAGTCGCTATAATCGTTAATCATTTTGAAAAATAAAAAGGCGCTTAAGCGCCTTTTTAATCCTCAAGTTTTAGCTCTTCACCATTACCTAGCAAAGTAGCAAGCCATCGCCCTTCTTGGCTGGTTTCTAAAGCAATTTTAACTATCATAGTTAATGGAACTGACAATAGCATACCAACTGTTCCCATCAACCAGCCCCAGAAAATCAACGATAAAAACACCACTAGCGTCGATAAGCCCAGCCCTTTCCCCATAAAGCGCGGTTCTACAATATTACCCATCACTGTGTTAATAACTAAATATCCACCAGCGATAAACCCTGCTACCAATGGGCCTTGCGTGATTAAAGCAAGTAACACAGCTGGTACTGCAGCAATAATAGAACCAATATTAGGAATATAGTTAAGCATAAACGCCACCACAGCCCAGAGCACAAAATAATCAACATTAAGTGCCCACAGCATGAATCCTGCAAGAACACCTGTGCCTAGACTAACCATTGTTTTTATGGCTAGATAAGAATTAATTGAATCTAAGAAACGGTCAACTTGCTGCATTTTCATTTCAGGGTCATCGAGTGCTAAATGCACTTTTTTGCTGAGCATTGGCCCTTCAAATAGCATAAACACGACAGTTAATATGATTAAAAACAGGTTCGCCATCACCCCACCTAACCCGGTGAGCATATTAGTTGCAACATCAATCATTTTACCTGGATCAAATAAAGAAATAATCTGCTCTTTATCAATCAAAATGTTATAGCTTGCAGCAACGTTAACCACCCAGACAAACTCTTCTTTGAGTTGTGCCTTGTACTCAGGTAAATTTTCTGAAAAATCGGTCATAGATTGCCCAACCAGACCGGCAAGGCTTATCCCTATACCGACAATCATCAGCATCACAAAAACCACAGCAATACCTTTAGGGATACCGTATTTGGCAAAGAAACGGATTAAGGGATTACAAATAATAGCGATAAAGGCCGCCAACACAAATGGAATAACAATCACACTTGCAGCTTTAATACCCGCTAAAACAACGACTAAAGCAGCAAATATTACTAAACTTTTATTTACACCAGTCAGGCTCGACAAAATAAAATCCTTGTTAACTTTTTTATCAGTGTAAGTGAAATACGCCGCAAAATAAATCACAAAGCTTCTGGCATAATTAATGCTGATTATACGTGCATAATTTGAACAATTTATGATACATATAAGTAAGCGTGCTAAAGAAGGAGCTTTATATGGCACATTTATCCGAACAAGAACTTACTTTTTTCAACCGTTTATTCGAGGCTGAAAACCTTGATGGCGATCCAACCGATACAAAAATGTCTGTTAGGCTCAACTTGCCAAATAAATTAAACGGCTTACTAGCAAATTCCAAACTAACTTTACTTGCCGAGGTGGGTATTTATCAGCTTTGGTTTCCACTTGAGTTTATCAATGACGAAAATGGCCAGCTGATACCCTTACTCAGTGCACCAGAAGTGATAGATACCAAAGGGATCGAACGCAGCTGGCGAACTCCTGATCTCGAAATACATACCGAGCAATTTCAAATATTATCTTTATCAAGTACTGGCGTGTTACTCAAGCCTAAGCGTCAAGCTCCAGAGCTAAACAAAGACATATTACTCGCATTTGATTTACCTAGCAGAGATCACATTATTCTTAGTGTGAAGCCAATTCGAACCACTAGTAAAGGGATTGCAGGTAAGATCGTAAAGGTTTGCAAAGGTGAAGAGGAACTTCGTAGATACTTATTTGAGGCCCATAAGCACCATCACGCAAAGCTGTATGAGCAAGGTACCTTTACCACTGAACTTATCTAGTTGCAGTGACTTAACGGCTTAGATAAGCTTGGCGTTTTGTAGCAAGTCGAATAAGGTATTTTATGAGTTACCCTATAGGAACCCCAGGTAAACCGTGGAACGAAGCAGATAAAAAAGCATGGTTTAAATCACAGACAGTAAAACGTAGCTATATAGATGATGTTGTATCGCAATTAGAGTCTTTATCAATCGATTTCAATATTGAACAGTATGGTGCATTAAGTTACGACAGCGACAAGTACCCTCTTTACATTTTAAAGAGCAAGCAATGGCAAGCTGATAAACCGACAGTATTGGTTACCGGTGGCGTTCATGGCTATGAAACAAGTGGTGTGCATGGCGCATTAGCGTTTGCTAAGAACAAAGCTAAAGACTACTTTGCCGATTTTAATATTTTAGTAGCACCGTGTATCAGCCCGTGGGGTTATGAAACAATTAATCGCTGGAACCCTAATGCGACAGATCCAAACCGCTCATTCTACGCTGACAGCCCAGCTGAAGAGTCTGCAGCAATCATGCAGTATTTAGCTGACAATACCATTGCACCTTACGTGCATATCGACCTACATGAAACAACTGATACTGATAATAGTGAGTTTCGTCCTGCTCTTGCAGCACGTGATGCAACCACTCACGATAACTGGAACATCCCAGATGGCTTTTATCTCGTTGCTGATAGTGAACGTCCACATGACGCGTTTCAGGCAGCGATTATTAAGTCTGTTGAAAAAGTAACTCATATCGCACCTAGCGATGAGAATAACCAGTTGATTGGTGTACCGCAAACCCAATTGGGTGTTATTCATTACCAAGCGAAAAAACTCGGCTTATGTATGGGTCTCACTGATGCTGAATTTGTGACAACAACAGAAGTTTACCCTGATAGCCCACAGGCAAATGATGAAGTCTGTATTGATGCACAAGTAGCCTCGGTTACCGGTGCATTGAACTATATTGTTAATAAATAGTTAGTTATATTTTAAATTTGGAGTAAATAAATAATTTACTCCAAACCACTTAAATGAATAAAACACACAAATAAAAAACTCAATTGAATTATTTATGTTATTTAATAAATGTATATTAAATAACTAGACACATACATAGAATTGTATAAAATTCGCGCTCTTTTAATTCAAAAGGGAAGCAAATTGGAATTTAAGAATCACTATGGCAGTGTCAGTATCATCACTGATGGTCCAATTATAATTGGACAATTTTCTGGTAATATTAACGCACGTTTAGTCAATGACTTTGCAGTAGATATAAAAAAGCATATTTCTGATCTAGCTGGAAAGCCGTGGGCTTATATTAGTCATTCTACCCAATTACTTGCTACTACTCCTGAGGCCGAACGCGGGTTTATCCAATTGTTACGTGCTCTACAAAGCACTAACTGTGTCGCTACCGCATACATGTTTAGCTCATCAATTGTACTCAATCAAATGAAACGCATCATTGCACAAGCACAATCACCAATTCAGATAATGGACTGTTTATTTGATGATTTAGATAGCGCTAAAGCCCATGTGCTAAAGAAACTCGAATTTGCAGAAATGGCTTGTTAAAAACAAGCCATTTTCATTTTGGGGTTGGATTAATCTCGGTAAAACTTAGTCTCTTTAGTAATTGCGATATTGGCATCTTCTAATGCTTGAATGTGAAAACTGATAGGCGTTACTTTTGACTTTAAGTCATAGCCATCGGCAACCACAGTAACAGGTACTCGCTTCATCTGACCTGCTTCAACTTTGATAGTTTCAGGCAATTGTAAGCTTGCTTCTTCGATACCACTTATACCAATTGAATAACTCAAACTATGCTGCGTTTTATTGATGATTGATAAGGTATATGGATTCTCTACCAAGCCTTCAAAATTAACTCGGTACAGTGCATTACGGTCACGAATTACAGAGGCCTCGATTGGTGTGCGCATTGCCATCCACACAACCATCCCAACGACAAATAGCGCCGTCAAACCACCATAACCAAGAAGTTTTAGTCTAAATGGGTTGGTCGTTTTACCTTCCATTTGTTTTTCCGAGGCGTACTTGATCAGCCCTTTTTGATAGTTGAACTTTTCCATTGTGCTATCACAGGCATCAATACATAAACCACAGTTTATGCATTCATATTGCAAGCCATTACGAATATCTATACCAGCTGGACATACTTCTACACACAAATTACAGTCTACGCAGTCACCTAAGCCTAACTCTTTTGGATCGGCTTTACGCTTACGAGCACCGCGAGATTCTCCTCGCTCTTGATCGTACGTGACCACCAAGGTGTCTTTATCAAACATTACTGATTGAAAACGCGAATATGGGCAAGCAACAGTACACATTTTTTCACGCAAGAATCCCGCATTCCCATACGTACAAAATGCGAATAAGAATACCCAAAAGCTTACAATGCCAGACATTTCTAGGGTAAATAAGCTCATGTATAAAGACTTAGCCGGGATGAAATAAGCCATGAATGACATTGATGTGAGTAAAGAGATCACAAGCCAAGCGGCATGTTTAGTGATTTTCTTTTGCCATTTACTTGCTGACCAAGCTGTTTTATCAAGTTTAATACGCTGGTTTCGGTTACCTTCAACTTTGTGTTCAACCCAAGTGAACATAAGCATCCAGATTGTTTGCGGGCAAGTGTAACCACACCAAACACGACCTAGCCAGTTAGTGACGAAAAACAAAGCAAACGCACCAGTCATAAATAACATGGCTAAGATCATAAAATCTTGCGGTAACAACGTTAATCCAAACAGGGTAAATTTTTGACTTGCTACATCAAGTAATACAGCTTGCCGACCATCATATGGGATCCACGGAATAGCTATAAAAGTCAGCATCAGCACCCAGCCTAAGTAACGGCGGATACGTTGGAAATGCCCTTTTTGCTCTCGAATATAAATTGGCCCATCTTGGTTGTAGGGCTTGATGATTAAGTCTTGCTCTTTTATATCAAATTTCATTTTGCTACTTACTATTGTGTCGGTAATAACCTGACACAGCAACTATCAGGCCAACAAAAAATAAAATCAAACCATTGATATAAAAGGGAAAATTTAAATTTAAGAATATTAAAATCGCGAAATATCACGAATACTCGCGATATTTCACGAATTAGCGTGTTATAGCCAACTTTTTCATTTTTGACCTGAGGGTACTTTCTGGAAGACCCAGTAAAGTTGCAGCGCCATTATCACCTGATACTTGTCCGTTACAACGCTTTAGCACCTGGAGAATATGCTGTTTTTGTACAGCATCAAGCGAGACAACCTGCTCATCCGGTTGTTCATTATTCAACGGAGCAGAGAGTTGTAGTACAGACTGCTTAGATAAAATAGCTTCACGCTCAAGGATATTTTGTAATTCACGAATATTGCCAGGCCAATCATAGTTACCCAGCTTAGTGAGCGTTGCTTTGCTAAGCCCCTTTAACTGCTTACCTAAGCGCTTATTAAGCTGAGTTATTATGTTTGCTGCTAAAAGTGGAATATCTTCTTTGCGTTCACGTAGAGCTGGCACACGAATAGGAAACACATTTAAACGATAATACAAGTCCATTCGAAAGCTACCCTGCTCAACCATTTGCCACAGGTTTCGATTTGTTGCAGCTAACACGCGAATATCAACTTTTAAAGTTTGACTGCCACCAACTCTCTCAAACTCTTGTTCTTGTAGCACGCGCAGTAATTTACTTTGCGCTTCTAATGGCAGCTCTGCCACTTCATCTAAAAATAAAGTCCCCTTGTCAGCTAATTCAAAACGCCCTTTTCTACGTTCATTTGCACCAGTAAATGCCCCTTTTTCATGACCAAATAGTTCAGACTCAATTAAATTAGCTGAAAACGCAGCACAATTGACCTTTATAAAAGGTTGCTCAGCACGGCTACTCAAGCGATGAAGGTTTCGTGCCACCAGCTCTTTACCCGTGCCGTTTTCACCTAAAATCAAAACTGTACTATTAGTCTGGCTTACCAAGGTAATTTGCTCGAGCATACTTTGGAATGAATGACTTTGACCAACCAAACCGGAATCTTGCCAATCTTCGTTTAACTCTGAAATAAGGTAAGCATTCTCAGCTTGTAGTTGCTCAGACAAGTGCTGAACTTGCGCTAGAGCGTCGCGCAATGCCACTTCTGTTTGCTGCTGTTTTGATACATCGCGAAAAATCGCGACCGCACCAATCAAGGCGCCATTTTTATAAACTGGGGTTGAAGTATACTCGACGGCAAAATAGCTACCATCTTTACGCCAGAAGACTTCATCGTTTACATGACGATGTTTACCATCGAACATAGTGCAATATATTTGGCATTCATCTGCGGGATATGGTGACCCATCTTTACGAGTATGGTGATGATATTGGTGTATTTTTTTACCAAGGAGCTCGTCTGCTTTCCAGCCTGTCATGCGCTCAGCGGCAGGGTTTACAAAAACCGCATTACCCGATAAATCGAAGCCATAGATCCCTTCACCAACTGCATTTAACAGTAACGTAGGGTCGTTTAAAAATTCCTTGATCATAGCAATTACTTGTTTCGCGAAATATCACGAGCAATTATGGCAAGGTTGAACTTGCTTAACAAGTAATTACAAAAAAGCGGCTCAAGGCCGCTTTAAAAATTTTTAATATTTTTTTATAGTCTAGGTACTAGGATAATTTCGCCCTGAGATACTTTCATATCTAATGGCAATTTGCTCAGTAATGCAACTTTAGGGTCGTTCATATTTAATTTATAAACAGGGTTAACCGCTAAAAAGCCGTTAATCACTTGCATTGCTTGATCATCTAATAAGTTTAAGCTGCCCTTAAAACCCGCTGTATCTAAAGTTGTATCAACCAGTTTTACATTTCGTAAAAAGACCGCTTTTTTCTCGCTGTCATAAAATGGACTACCTTCGATTTGAAGCTTTAAGCGGACTGGATACTTAAGCGCGAAAGCTTTGATGACAGCACTAGAATCAGCCCCTAAAACCACCACATCACGCTTATCTGGGCCGACATTGACACTCAGATCGTTTACAGCAAAATCAACAGGTAAGCCCATCAGCTTAATCTGTTCACTTAGTTTTGGTAATTGATTAGCAAGGGCTGCTTCAATTTCTGAATTAGTAAACGAGTACACCGACATTCCTTGATCTGTACTTTTACATGCCCCTAAAAATAAACAGGTAAGTAGTAATAAAATTCTCATTGTTTTCCTCAAAAACACACGGAAAAAAACCGCTTCAAAAAGCGGTTTTATTCGTTAAATTGCAAATATTGTTTTAAGCCTTGCTAGTGTGTCAGCTGAAACTGAACCCTTACTGACTGCAAGTAATTGCTTTAAGTAATAATAAACATCTGCATGTTCACCACGGTGTTTATCATCTAACATCGCAACTTGCTCTGTCATACGTAACTGACTATCAGCTGACTCAACACCTGCCAAAATTTCGATACGAGTTAAGAGCTGCGCAGCATTTAAGTTTGTCGTTAATGCGGCTTGGAATTGCGAAGGAAGTTCGCTGCCGCTCTCAAGAGCAGCAAATAAAGCCGTTAACTTAGACTGCTCTGCTTGCTTGCTAATGTGCGCTGTTTTTGCACTAATCGCTGTCTCTAACTGACTCACTCGTGCTGATAATGCTTTTGAGTACTCAAGTTCAGCCAGCTTCACTGTCAAATCTTTAAGCTGTGCAAGATGCACCACTGTTTCAAGTGCTGACTCAAGCTCACTCAACTGCGCTGCTGCAACTTCATCATTTTGCTGCTGTACTTGCTTTTGCTGTTCAAACTCGGCGCTGCGCTTTGCAAAGGTGTCGTCATTAACACGTCTAAATTGCTGCCATAAGGTATTTTCTGCTTTCATTCCTGCAAAGCCAATAGTTTGCCAAGTTTGTTGCAATACCTTGAGTTCTTGGCACGCAGACGCTAAATCATCGCTTTGAGATAACTGTGTTGCCTGCTCTACCAGCGCTGCTTTTTGCTCAGCATTTGCTTTATGGAAGGCAGCTAGCTGTGCTTGCACTAGTGATTGCGCAGCTTTGAATTGCGCTTGTAGTTCACGATACGTTTTAGGATCAACATTTCCTGCTGAGCGCCAAGCTTTAGCGGTACGATTGAACTTACTCTCAAACTGCTTCCAATCGAACTCGTCAGAAGACGTATCAAGATCTGTTAGCTCTTGCATTTGCTTGATTGTATCAAGACGCTGTGCCTTAGCTTGTTCTCGCTGTTGCTCTTGCTCAGCAAAATACTCACGACATGGTGCAAACAGCAACTCTATTTGCTGATCGAATAACTCACCTTGTTGTTTCTCTGCATCAGTGTCTAAACGGCCTAATTCATTCCAACGACGACGCAGCTGTTTAACTTGCTCAGCGCGTTGTTTAGGGTCTGTACATTCTGTTGCGGCTAATTCATTTACTTCAGCAAGTAATGCTTCACGCTTTGGTGCTGAAGCATATTTTTGCCAATCTTTTGCTTCTGCTAATTGCGCTTCTAAATCAGCTTTTAGGCTATTTAATGGCTGCTTGTAATACTCTGTAAGCGTAGCGTATAACTCTTCAAAACCTTTAAACACACCAAATGCTACATTGAAGCGCCCTTGGTCAATTAAGCGTTTTACATCACGTGCTTTACGCTTTGCTGTTTGTTGGTTCTTCTCAAACTTATTAGTAAGCGGTGCCATCGCTTGCTGCCAGCTATTTACTGCTTCAGCTAAATTTGCTTTAAAGCGACCTTGTAAGCGATTAGGAATACTTGCCAGCTTTTTACGTGCAAGTTTTTGCTGTTGTTCAAACTGCTGTTTCAGGCCGTCAAACTCGCTTTCTTCTTCTGTTGTCGCAACCGTGTTTAATTTATCAAATGCATCTTTAAACTCAGCGATAGCAGTAACTAATTGCGGTAACTCTTCAACTTGGTTGAATAAATTTGTTAAGTGCTGTTTTACATCACGAACATTTTGGTTATTAGGTAGATTCGCCTCTGTTAACGCATCTTTTGCTTGTGCAACTTTAGCTTCAAGCCAGTCTTGCTGAATTTGTTCTGGCGTTTCTAAACCCAGTTGCAATGCATTTTCAATTTCTTCACCAATTGCTTCAAGGCTTGCTAATGCTAAGACCTGACGCTGTTGCTCAGCTAAAGCTTGCTGCGCCGCTTCATGCTCTTTGCTTAGTTGTGCAATATGAGACTCAAGCTTTTGCGTAATCGCTGAATACTTTTTATCAAGTGTGCTTACTTGCTCATCGCTTAACCATTTTAATTCAATAGCTTGCCACTGCTGTAATAACTCAGCTTGTTGCATTGATACCAACTGAAAATCATTTTTATCACGAAGTGCATTCAGCTTTGCTAATACTACACGTGTATCTGCTTCAACTTTTGCAGGCATTTCGGTTGCTAGGCGTTCATTTTCAAGGTAAGCGGCTAGCTGTGAATACGCTTCACCTTTTGCATGTTTAAGTAATGATTTAGCAAGTTGGTGACTAATGACAAGCTCAACAAGTTGCAATTGCAGTTCTTCGCGGCCTTCTTTAAAGGCTTTATCAATTAAACTTGGATTTGCTAAGCGTTTTAATAATTTAACCCGAACTTGAATTTCTTTTTCTGCAAACGCCAGTTTTTCAAGCGTTTTTACTGGTGCATAACGCTCAATAAACTCATTTTTGATGTTTGCATCTAGTTTGCTATCAGTGTTTAACACCGCTTGGTTTATATGTTGCTCTGCAACGTCTTTAAGTGCTTGATCTTGTTTGTATGCTTGCCACCATAGAACAATATCATTGACTTTGTTCAGGGCTTTTTTACGGATCTCAGCAGAACTGTCTTCAAGAGCAATGCTATTTAAAATACTAAGGTCACGCTCTGTATCAAGACGTTCAACCGCAGCTAAACGAACTTGGTTTTTAGGGTGCTTCCATTTTGGAGTAAACAGGTGTTTAAAGATCATTTTCACTAAACCTAGCTATTTCATTTTCTGATGCGAATTCTTTTTGCAATTGAGCTTTGCTCTTTTGCACCATTTCACCATTTGCGCCAATGGTAAACTGCTCATTGCTTTGCGAAACTTTAGCTTGATAAAGCATCACGAGTTGAACGGTTTGTTGTTTTTGCTCTTCAGACAAAGGCGTGCCATCAGGCCACTTACCGGTTGAGGCACCATACTGAAGACGTTCAAATACTTCTGGGGTGATATTTTTAACGATATGATCAATATTCATGTTACTTTTTCTTTTTTAAAACAACTAAATAGATGCGACTTACGAGATACCATACAAAACCGACTGCCATTGCCGATGTATAAGCATACCACTCAAGAGACTTTGCTTCGGGGTGCATAAAGTAATAACAGAAAAAGCCCCCTAAAAATAAAATCAGTGCGAGGAAAGACTGATTCATAAACTTTTGTTGTCTACGAATACGCGTTTCTTTTTGCATTTGCTGCAATTGCTCATTGCTTAGATCGGTGACTTGGCATTCACAATGCGGGCATTGTTTATGTTTGTCAGATATTGGTTTTGCACACTGCGGGCAACTAATAATCGCCATATCTTTCTCCATACTACGCATAAAAAAGGCGCCTTAAGGCGCCCTTTATTGTACTTGTTTTATGAGTCGATGTCTTATTTGAATTTCATTCATTTGTGAAGATTCGAAAACCTGCACAATTAAATCCATCACAAAAACTCAAAATCCTGATTTATTGTTTCTGTTTCGCCTTTTCAGCTAGACGCTTTTCCCAGAAAGCAGCATTTTTAATGCCTAATTTAACTGGGTCAAAAGTGATTTCACCACCGGCTTTCTTTTGGTCTTCATAATCACGTAAACAACTAAGAGCAGGTTTAGCGACAAAGAAAATAGCCAAGATACCAACAATATTGATCCACGCCATTAAACCAACACCTATATCACCAATATTCCAGATATAGCCTGAGCTATTCACCATCCCATAAGCCACCATAAACATAATAACTAGCTTTACGATAACTAACGGAATATTGCCTTTGAAATAACGGTTTAAATAAGCAACATTGGTTTCAGCAATATAGTAATAAGCAAGAATTGTGGTAAATGCGAAGAAGAATAAAGCAATACCAACAAATGCTTCGCCAAAGCCACCGAATACACTAAATAATGCCATTTGCGTGAAAGCAGCAGAGCCTACTTCAGTTGCAGCATCAACGTTTTGAACAATGAATTGACCTGCAGGTAACTCACCAACAATGTTGTATTGTTTAGTGATTAGAATCATTAGCGCTGTTGCTGTACATACAAAGATAGTATCAACATAAACAGAGAATGCTTGTACTAAGCCTTGTTGTGCTGGGTGATCTACTTCAGCAGCTGATGCTGCATGTGGGCCGGTACCTTGACCTGCCTCATTTGAGTAAATACCACGTTTAACACCCCAACCAATTGCTGCGCCAAAGCCAGCTTGAGCTGTGAAGGCATCAGATAAAATCATTGAGAAAATACCCGGTACTTTACCTAGGTTTAAGAACACCACTATTAAAGCTAAAACGATGTAACCTAACGCCATAAACGGCACTACAATTTGGGTGAAGTTTGCGATACGTTTAATACCGCCAAAGATAATAAATGCCAGCACAATTAAGATGATTGCAAGGGCTACTAACTTGAAGCTACCTACTTCACCAAAACTGGTGCTAACCAGTGTACCTTCACCGAAAACTTGAGTGAATGCATTACCTACCGCATTAGCTTGAACGCCTGGAAGGAATACACCACAGGCGATAATCGCTGATACCGCGAATAATACGGCTAGCCACTTTTGTTGTAAGCAACGGTCGAAGTAATATGCAGGACCACCACGATATTGGCCGTCTTCTTCTGATTTATAAATCTGACCAAGTGTTGACTCTGCATACGCAGTACTTGCGCCTAAAAACGCAACAATCCACATCCAGAAAATCGCACCTGGACCACCAAAGCCAATTGCTGCAGCAACCCCAGCAATATTACCTACACCTACACGGCCAGATAACGATACAGCTAGCGCTTGAAATGAAGAAATACCCGTATCTGAATTATTTGAGCTTAGCAATAATTTACACATTTCTTTGAAATGTCTAACTTGTGCGAATCGGGTTAAAACGGAATAAAACAGACCTGCACCTAGACATAAATAAATGAGTGCACTACTCCAAATTATGTCATTAACGGCGCTTACTAAAGCTTCCATGGATATCCTCTATGATTATATTTTTTATTGTTAGTTACGATACTCAGCGTGAGCTTGTGAGAATGCGCGACACTATGACTGTGAGAAATAAAAAAATGAGATTTTGGTACTTCTCAGTTGAACATATTGAATATTAACTTAAACCAACCAAGTTTGTTAACAGTTAATTTTCAATATGACAAATGTACCCACCTAGTTAACATTCGATGCATCTTGCTCTACACCGTCATTTTTCAGTCTACAGATACAATTACGGGCATCAGTTTTGCTGATGCCCGTAAGGTTCGTTATCTTAATTTATCAACCACGTTAACGATAGCCGCTAACGTATCTTGACCAAATTGATACGAGCGACGATCTGACCAGCCGTAATCTGGATCTGGTAAATCATCGTTATCTTTAAATGGCATCTCTACCGTGTAAGCTAATGCATTAAATTCATACGCGACAGCAGAAGAACCGACAGTTAAGTTAGCCTGGCCCGGCTCATCTTTTGGATAACCATGTTCGTCTTGGAACTCAGGCGTCACAGTTAAAAGCGCAGCTTTAAAGCTATCTTCTAACTCTTTTAAGCGATCATCGTAGCCTGGGATACCTTCACTACCCGCAACAAAGTTATAAGGAATTGCTTCGTCACCATGAATATCTAAGTGCATATCAAGACCCGTTTCACGCATTTTGTTAAGCACTAAGAATACTTCAGGGCTATTTTCCATGCTCGGTGTTTGCCATTCACGGTTCAAATTGACACCTTTAGCGTTAGTACGTAGGTGACCACGCACACTGCCATCTGGGTTCATATTTGGCACGATGTAGAATACTGCTTTAGATAGTAACGCAGCTGCATGTGGGTCTTCATCATCAAGTAATTTATGAAGCAATCCTTCAACATACCACTCTGCCATTGTTTCGCCTGGGTGTTGACGCGCCGTGATCCAGATTTTCTTCTTCTCACTGCTAGGAATACCCACACGTAATACACTCATGTCACGACCATCAAGTGTTTCACCTAATGTTTCTAATTCACACGCATGCTGGCTTTGTGCCCATGCAAGTAAATCTAAGTGACGGTCATAGCTGTAAGGTGCAAAGTAAGCAAAATACATACTGCTACACTCAGGCTCAACTTCAAATGATAGTGTGCCGTTTGCGTACTCAGACGGAACACGGAACCACGTTTGACGGTCGTATGATGCAACCGTGTGATAACCCTCCCAGCCATCAGGATAGGCTGAATTTTCTAGATTATTAATATGTAATTTATGGTTTTGAAACGCAGTTGTTTCAAGACGAAAGTGAAACCACTGGAAAAAATCAGACTGATTGTCTTTATTAATTTCTAATTGAATGTTCAGTGGATCAACGGCTTCAATAACCTTGATATTACCACTATCAAAATTGCTGGTGATTTTCATTTTATAAACCTATTGGTTAAATATAATTCTTAGCTACTCGCTTATTAGTTAAGAATTAAGCCAACGCTCTGTAGTTAGAACGTTTTGTTAGTAATATGGTGTAGACCCTAAACAGCCTATCACATGCAGAAAATTTGCAAAAACTTTCACGACTAAAAAAGCCAGCATAATGCTGGCTTCTTGAATCTGTATAGTTTAGGTATTAGCGAGGTAAACTTGGGAAAGTTACTTCAGCCATATCACGCATACAGCGTACTACCTGACAGCTATAACCAAACTCATTATCGTACCAAACGTAAAGCACAACACGGTTGTCATCTACGATTGTCGCTTGTGAATCAACAACACCTGCGTAACGACTACCCACTAAGTCAGTAGATACGATTTCAGTAGACGCTGTGTAATCGATTTGGTCACGAAGATCTGAGTAAAGTGCAGTTTCACGTAAGAAAGCATTTAGTTCTTCAACGTTTGTACCTTTTTCAAGGTTTAAGTTCAAGATAGCCATTGATACGTTTGGTGTAGGAACACGGATAGCGTTACCCGTTAGTTTACCTTCAAGCTCTGGTAAAGCTTTAGAAACTGCTTTAGCAGCACCTGTTGAAGTGATAACCATGTTAAGTGCAGCAGCACGGCCACGACGTTCAGCTTTGTGGTAGTTATCAATTAAGTTTTGGTCATTGGTGTATGAGTGAACAGTTTCAACGTGACCGTTTTTGATACCAAACTTATCGTTAAGCGCTTTTAACGTTGGCGTAATAGCATTGGTCGTACAGCTAGCCGCACATACAATTTTATCTTCAGGTTTGATATCTTGGTTGTTTACACCGTATACGATGTTTTTGATGTTACCTTTAGCTGGTGCAGTTAATAATACTTTTGCCGCGCCTTTTGCTTCTAAGTGCTGACCAAGGCCTGCTTCGTCTTTCCAGATACCCGTGTTGTCAACAACTAGTGCATTTTCGATACCGTAAGCAGTGTAATCAACTTCGTTTGGTGAGTTAGCGTAGATAACTTGAATGTAGCTACCGTTAGCTTTAATTGCGTTGCGCTCTTTATCAATTGTAATAGAGCCATTAAATGGGCCATGGATAGAGTCACGACGAAGTAAGCTTGCACGCTTCTCTAGGTCGCCGTCTTTACCACCACGTACAACGATTGCACGTAAACGCAGGTCTGCATAAGGGCCAGATTTTTCGATTAATAGACGTGCTAATAAACGACCGATACGCCCAAAACCGTATAACACAACATCACGTGGCTCTTTGCGCTCAGAGTTTGCGATTTCTGCTAATTCGTCAGTTAAGTACTCTTCAACTGAACGACCTTTTGCAGCATCTGTAAACAAATAACCATACGCTAGTTTACCAATATCGATACGTGCAGAGTTTAAGTCCATTTTGCTAATTGCTTCTAAGAAAGGGAAGCTTTCACGTAGACGTAGTTTTGTACCTTCAAACTGAGCAACTGTTTTATGCGCTTTGATGATATCGATTGTACTGGCATTAACGAGAGGACGGCCATATACAGCGATTTCGATACCACGATTACGGTAAAGTCTACCAATAATAGGTTGCATACTTTCTGCGTAATCTTGACGTTCTTGCCAGCTGCTTGTGTATTCTAACTCGTGAGATGAGGTCATTTTTTTTACCTAATTAAACAATTTTGAACGGATAGCCTTAAAAAATGTGCTGTGATTTGAGAGCAACACATCTCAGGCAGGGGTATTCTAATTTAAACTCAAACGATTCTCCACTGTTACAGAACAAATCATTGCGCTAGAATAAAGTAGTACAAATTAAGTTGAGGTTAAGGAATGTTATTAAGAGCAAGTGTGTTGCTTGGTTTATTGGCATTAGCAGGCTGTGAAGATCCACTTACACTGGCAAAAGTGTGCGACGAAACACCTGGCTTCTGTAGTGATTTGAATAAAGACAGTCACTGTAAAGAGCAACGTGCCGAAGTTATCATTCAACGTTACGTTGAATATAAGTCACCAACAGACGAGAACAAATACCAATTATTAAAGGATTTTGAGAAATACGATCAATGTGTGTCTCTTGCCGCCAAGATTGAGCATATAAAACTAAAAGAAAAAACCACGTCTCGCGTTGAAGGCCATTTAACGAGCATTAAAGAAATGACGCGAATTTTTCAAGATACCAAAAATACTGACCACCCAGGTTTGTTGTATTACCATTGGTCACGTAATAATGACCAATCTGCATTAACTAAGTTACTCGCCCTTGAAGAAAAACAAGATAAACGCGTCACTGAAGATGCCGAAATGCAGTTTTTCTTAGCGAGCTACTACGTGAAGTTTGATGATGAAAAAACCATTGATTTGCTTTACAAAACGCTAGAGCTAAATAAAGCAGGTGCAACACCCAACCCTGAGATCTACCCTACTCTCGTGAGCTTATTCTACAAACATGAAAAGTATAAGCATGCCTACACCTTTGCACGTGTAGCACAATTATCAGGGTATGAAGATGTCGATATTTTACCTATTGAGCATCAACTCGCTGCCGCAGGTAAAAGCTTAGACAGCTTAGATGATTTAGCACAAAAAACCTACGACAGTATCCAAGGAGGAAACTTCGTATCACCACGCGGTTTTTAGCTTTTGATAGCTCGCAAGTAAATACTTAAACAAATAAAAAAGGCAGCTAACGCTGCCTTTTCTTATTTTGCTTTGCTTGTGCCAACTTCTACACGAGTTTTTAGCTTCTGACCTGGTCTAAAAGTCACAACTCGGCGCGCCGAAATAGGAATATCTTCACCTGTTTTCGGATTGCGGCCTGGACGTTCTTTTTTATCTCGAAGATCAAAGTTACCAAATCCAGAGAGCTTAACCTGCTCGCCTTTTTCTAGCGCTGAGCGGATTTCTTCAAAAAACGCTTCAACTAAATCTTTGGCATCTTTTTTATTGATCCCGAGTTTTTCAAATAGGTGTTCAGCTATGTCGGCTTTAGTAAGCGCCATATCTAGTCCCTCAACGATGCGTTAAATTGTTCGGCCAGTGCGGCCACCACATTATCAACTACTTGATTGATATCTTTCTCTTCGAGCGTTTCTATCAACCGCTTGCAGTGTTAGAGCAATCGCCAAACTCTTATAATTTGGCTCAATACCTTTGCCCTTATACACATCGAATAAGTTTAGGTCAACCAATTGATTTCCGCCAACTTTTTCTATGACATTTAAAATATCGCCAGATTTTACGTGATCTTCCACTAAAATCGCGATATCACGGCGGTTTGACGGGAATTTCGACACTGCCACTGCTTCTGGTAATTTTCTTTTTTCTAGTGCAGACATTTCGATTTCAAACACAAATGCTGTGTTATTGATATCTAGTGACTTTTGCACTTGTGGGTGCACTGCACCAAAAAAACCTACTTTTTTACCATCAACATAAATAACGGCTGATTGGCCTGGGTGTAAGCCATCAGACTGCTCTGCTTTTATCTCAAAACGTGATGAATCGTTACTAATTGCTAAAAGTGCTTCAACATCACCTTTTAAGTCATAGAAATCAACGCTACGCTTTTCTTGAACCCAATGTTCACCGTGTGCAAGACCAGAGATTACACCACCAATGACAGCAACTTGGTTTACACCGTTTTCAGCATTTTCCTCACGTAAGAATTTAAGGCCATGCTCAAATAAACGTACGCGTGGTTGCTGACGGTTTTGGTTGTAAACTAGTGACGCTAATAGACCCGGCATTAAGCTAACACGCATTGCTGACATTTCAACCGAAATTGGGTGTGGTAATACAAGCGCATCACTTTGCGGATGTAAAATTGCTTGTGCTTTTGGATCAACGAAGCTGTAAGTAATTGCTTCTTGGTAACCACGTGTTACAAGTGTATTGCGGAATTTAGTTACTGCAACATGAGACTCGTCATGGTTAGTCATTTTTAATTTAGCAGTTGGTGCAACGTTAGGAATGCTGTTATAGCCGTAAACACGCGCAACTTCTTCAATTAAATCTTCTTCAATACGAATATCAAAGCGATAACTCGGTACGTCAGCGCTCCATACACCATCAACAATTTTCACATCTAAACCTAAACGCGTTAGGATGTCAGTCACTTTTGCATCATCAATGTGGTGGCCAATTACACGGTCTAAACGCTCACGGCGTAAACGCACTTCTGTCACTTTTGGTAATTTATCAGTGGCTACGGCTTCAACTACAGGGCCAGCTTCACCGCCGACAATCTCAAGTAGTAATGCAGTCGCACGTTCCATAGCATCTTTTTGTAGTGCAAAATCAACACCACGCTCGTAGCGATGTGATGCATCAGTGTGTAAGCCGTAACTACGTGCTTGACCTGCAATAGCGACAGGGTTAAAGAATGCGCTTTCTAATAAGATGTCTGATGTTGCTTCAGTCACACCTGACTTTTCACCACCAAAAATACCTGCAATGGCAAGTGCTTTGTTGTGATCAGCAATCACAAGTGTAGACTCGTTAAGTTTTGCAGTGTTGCCATCTAGCAAAACTAACTCTTCACCCGCGTTTGCGCTACGTACTTTAATGCCACCTTCAATCGCATTTAAATCAAATGCATGCATTGGGTGACCAAGCTCTAGTAACACGTAGTTTGTAACATCAACTACCGGGTCAATTGAGCGAATGCCACTGCGACGAAGTTTTTCTACCATCCAAAGTGGTGTTTCTGCATCAAGGTTGATACCTTTGATTACACGACCTAAATAACGAGGACACGCTTCATCATTTACAAGCTCAATCGATACTTTGTCGTCAATCGTTGCAGCAACTGGTGTGATTTCAAGTGTATTTACATCAACACTGTTAAGTACGCCCACTTCACGCGCCAGACCTTTGATACCTAAACAATCACCACGGTTTGGTGTTAAGTCAACATCAATAATGTTGTCGTCTAGGCTCAAGTATTCACGTAAATCAGTGCCGATTGGTGCATCACTTGGTAATTCCATGATGCCATCGCCTTCTTCGCTGATACCTAACTCAACGAATGCGCAAAGCATACCATGTGAAGGTTGACCACGAAGTTTGGCTTTTTTGATTTTAAAATCGCCTGGCAATACAGCGCCTACAGTAGCAACCGCTACTTTTAAACCTTGACGACAATTAGGTGCGCCACAAACGATATCAAGTAGCTCATCACCACCTACGTTTACTTTCGTCACACGTAATTTATCAGCATCAGGGTGTTGACCACATTCAACAACTTCACCTACAACAACGCCTGTAAACTCCGCAGCCGCTGGCTCAACACCATCGACTTCAAGACCAGCCATTGATAACTGTTCCGAAAGAGCCTGCGTGTCGATTGCTGGGTTAACCCACTCTCTTAACCACTTTTCACTAAATTTCATTTTATATCTTCACTCTTAACGGAACTGGTTTAGGAATTTTAAATCGTTTTCGAAAAATGCACGTAGGTCGTTTACGCCGTAGCGCAACATGGTTAAACGCTCAACACCCATACCGAATGCGAAGCCAGTGTATTTTTCTGGATCAATACCCACTGATTTAAGAACGTTAGGGTGAACCATGCCACAGCCTAATACCTCTAACCACTTGCCGTTTTTACCCATAACATCAACTTCAGCTGATGGCTCAGTAAATGGGAAGTAAGAAGGACGGAAACGAATTTCCATGTCTTCTTCAAAAAAGTTGCGTAAGAAGTCGTGCAGAATACCTTTTAACTCAGTGAAGCTTACATCTGTGTCAACCATTAAGCCTTCGACTTGATGGAACATTGGCGTGTGTGTTTGGTCATAATCATTACGGTAAACACGGCCTGGAGAGATGATACGCAGTGGTGGCTGTTCAGTTTCCATGGTACGAATTTGTACACCACTTGTCTGCGTACGTAACACAAGTTTTGGGTTGAAATAGAAAGTATCATGATCAGCACGCGCTGGATGGTGCTCAGGAATATTTAGCGCATCGAAGTTATGAAAATCATCTTCAACTTCAGGACCTGATTTAACCGCAAAACCTAACTCACCAAAAAAGCTTTCTATACGTTCAATTGTACGAGTTACTGGGTGTAAGCCACCTGTAGGCATAACACGACCCGGTAAAGTTACGTCGATCGTTTCTGCCGCTAGCTTCTCTTCAAGAGCCTTACTTGCTAGTAACTCACGCTTTTCGTTTATCGCTGTTTGTACTTCTTGTTTTGCTTGGTTAATCACTTGACCCGCTTCTTTACGCTCTTCAGGGGCAATCTTGCCAAGCGTTTTAAGTAAGTTGGTGATTTCACCTTTTTTACCAAGGTAATTAACCCTGATATCTTCTAATTGCGCGATTTCATTCGCACTGGCAACAGCCTCTAGTGCTTGCGCTAAAATATTTTCTAAGTTCATTGAGTACCTGGTCTTTCACAGAAGGATTTTTGTAATAGCTAATGATAACTGAAAGCAAGGACTAGATTCTAGCCCTACTAAAGCTTTAACGTTGATTTTATAAAAGGAATTGTTAATTTTCTTTGTGCAGCCATTGAGGCATGGTCAAGTTTATCTAAAACATCTAATAATGCGCGCATATCACGGCTTAATCGCGTTAATAAAAAGCGTGCACATTCTTCGGTAAGTTCAAGACCACGCATGTGAGCACGTCGAACTAAGGCTTCGGCTTTGTCATCATCACTCATTGAGCGAATTTGCAATGTCGTGCCCCATTTCAAACGAGATACTAAATCAGGTAAATTAATATGCAACATATCGGGTAATAAATCAGCTGTTACAACAAGGTATTTACCAGGCTCATTGAACCGATTGAAAAAGTTAAATAATCCCTTTTCCCATACATCATTTCCGGCCACCAGGTGCACATCATCAATACATAGCACATCAAGATTTTCGAGGCCTTCAAGTACAACAGGACCATAATCAATCACTTCACGCATCGAAAGCAGCATAGTTGATAAGCCACGCTCTTGTGCGTGAATACAGGTAGCATACAAAAGGTGTGACTTGCCAGAATCACCTAATCCACATAAGTAGGTATATTGAAATTTATTACTAAGCTTTGTAAACGCATCTTTAAGGTGACTAACTTCAAGAGAATTTTCGCCACCAAAATAAGAGGTAAATGTTTCATCATCAGGCAAAGTAACTGGCAATGCCATTTGCATTGGTTCTTGCACTGTGATTAAAGCCCCTTCCATTGATATTCAAGTTCGTCTTTGTTGACTACCTGATAAAAGTCACGAGGATCCTGATGGGCTTTAAAGGCAGTATCAAGCTCTAACGCTTTTCTGAAATCATTCATGCTGCCAGTATGATTTACTGTAAATTGCACTGCATCTGGAGTACGTACAGATATCACTGCTCGTGTAACAACACTTAAGCTTTCTAAGCGGCGTTTAGCGAATTCAATATCTACGAAGTTATTAATGCCTTTAAGATAAAAGGTAGCTGTAGCTATTTGGCCAATCATTGTAGGATCGATTGCATACTCTTGTGCTAAACCGCCCGCTAAACTGTCAATCATATCAGCAACAATTTGCTGCTTATCACCCATCAAACGATTAGTATCAAATAATTCTGCATTAGTAAAACGCCAATCAAGGATCCACGTTTCTGAATCAGCCTGTTGATACATTCTTGCGGTAATACTGCGCTCTGCGCTGTAACGGCTGGAAGCTTGCTCGACGGGCTCAGAAAAGTTACCCCATACTTCAGGAATGCCAACGATAGCGCGGTCTTGCAAATCTAGTAATGGTACAACTACAGGTAAACCACGACGATCCGCTTTGTCATAAATAAGTTGCTCAAGCTGCGGATACGACTCTTGTGTAACTAGTTCACGACGCCAATTATCTTCAATCGCTAACCAAATAGCCACTAATGGACGACGCGTGCCCCACAATGGCAAGCCTAGATCTTTAAGCAATGCATTAATTTTGTTAGCTTCAAACTTAACAACCAGATTTAAACTACCATCTGCTTTTTCGTCATATTCAAATTTGAGCATATAATCTGAAATGTCGCGGATACGCTGTTTAGCTACAGAGTTTTGATCAGCGCTTGTATCACCACTCACTTTCACCAATACATTTAGCAGCGCTTCACGACTTGCTGCCAAACGAGCATCACGTGATTTGTCCGCAACTTTGAGGGTATCTTGATATAAATTAGTCACTTCAACTGCAAAGCTTGAAGCACTCGAAAAAAATAATAATAAACAAATAAGTAATCTAGACACAGGCCATTAGTTCTTGCTTTTAAACTGATTTGATCCTAAATCAAAGCCATAAACAAAGCAAAGTTAATTTAATGAACGGTAGATGAGCGAATTGGGAGTTGCAAGAATAAAGCTTTAAGTCTAATCGTAGCCATGCATGTTTTATTATGGGCTTAATTCAGCACTGAAGTGCCTCCTACAAAGTTTTGTTGCTGAGGGAGACTCTTCACTAAACACCCCCACCGCTCAGCTGACATCTATTATCTGACGGCTGAAAGCTGACAGCTCCCAAACGCAAAAAAGCCCGACTCTTTCGAATCGGGCTTTCTTTAATTTGGAGCCTGGCAATGTCCTACTTTCACATGGCAAATGCCACACTATCATCGGCGCTGTTTCGTTTCACTACTGAGTTCGGCATGGGGTCAGGTGGGTCCAAAACGCTATTGTCACCAAGCAAATTTGGGTCGTTAATCGCCTTGGCAATCAACTAAAATTCGGAATTCTGATATCAAGTAAATGTCTACTTTAGTTTCTTAACTTCTGTCTGTTACGCTGTCACAAAACGCGTTTGGCGTTGTATGGTTAAGCCTCACGGGTAATTAGTACAGGTTAGCTTAATGGCTCGCACCACTTCCACATCCTGCCTATCAACGTTGTAGTCTTCAACGGCCCTTCAGAGACTTTAAAAGTCTAGTGAGAACTCATCTCGAGGCCTGCTTCGCGCTTAGATGCTTTCAGCGCTTATCAGTTCCGAACGTAGCTACCGGGCAGTGCCATTGGCATGACAACCCGAACACCAGCGGTTCGTTCACTCCGGTCCTCTCGTACTAGGAGCAACCCCTCTCAATTCTCAAACGCCCACGGCAGATAGGGACCGAACTGTCTCACGACGTTCTAAACCCAGCTCGCGTACCACTTTAAATGGCGAACAGCCATACCCTTGGGACCGACTTCAGCCCCAGGATGTGATGAGCCGACATCGAGGTGCCAAACACCGCCGTCGATATGAACTCTTGGGCGGTATCAGCCTGTTATCCCCGGAGTACCTTTTATCCGTTGAGCGATGGCCCTTCCATTCAGAACCACCGGATCACTATGACCTACTTTCGTACCTGCTCGACGTGTCTGTCTCGCAGTTAAGCTGGCTTCTACCATTACACTAACCGTACGATGTCCGACCGTACTTAGCCAACCTTCGTGCTCCTCCGTTACTCTTTGGGAGGAGACCGCCCCAGTCAAACTACCCACCAGGCACTGTCCGTAACCCCGATTAGGGGCCAACGTTAGAACATCAAAACTACAAGGGTGGTATTTCAAGGACGGCTCCACAAAGACTAGCGTCTCTGCTTCAAAGCCTCCCACCTATCCTACACATGTAGGTTCAATGTTCAGTGCCAAGCTGTAGTAAAGGTTCACGGGGTCTTTCCGTCTAGCCGCGGGTACACAGCATCTTCACTGCGATTTCAATTTCACTGAGTCTCGGGTGGAGACAGCGTGGCCATGGTTACACCATTCGTGCAGGTCGGAACTTACCCGACAAGGAATTTCGCTACCTTAGGACCGTTATAGTTACGGCCGCCGTTTACCGGGGCTTCGATCAAGAGCTTCGTCCGAAAACTAACCCCATCAATTAACCTTCCGGCACCGGGCAGGTGTCACACCGTATACGTCATCTTGCGATTTTGCACAGTGCTGTGTTTTTAATAAACAGTCCCAGCCACCTGGTCACTGCGGCTCCCGTCCGCTTAGAGAGCAAGTCTCATCACAGATAGGAGCGTACCTTCTCCCGAAGTTACGGTACGATTTTGCCTAGTTCCTTCACCCGAGTTCTCTCAAGCGCCTTAGTATTCTCTACCTGACCACCTGTGTCGGTTTGGGGTACGATTCGGTATAATCTGAAGCTTAGAGGCTTTTCCTGGAAGTATGGCATCAACAACTTCACACCCTTGGGTGCTCGTCTCGTGTCTCAGTCTTAAGAGTCCGGATTTTCCTAAACTCTCAACCTACTCACTTTCACATGGACAACCAACGCCATGCTTGTTTAGCCTGCTCCGTCCCCCCATCGCAATTATACCAAGTACGGGAATATTAACCCGTTTCCCATCGACTACGCCTTTCGGCCTCGCCTTAGGGGTCGACTTACCCTACCCTGATTAACATGGGATAGGAACCCTTGGTCTTCCGGCGTGCGGGTTTTTCACCCGCATTATCGTTACTCATGTCAGCATTCGCACTTCTGATACCTCCAGCATACCTCCCGGTACACCTTCAACGGCTTACAGAACGCTCCCCTACCACTCAAACAAAGTTTGAATCCGCAGCTTCGGTGCATAGTTTAGCCCCGTTACATCTTCCGCGCAGACCGACTCGACCAGTGAGCTATTACGCTTTCTTTAAAGGATGGCTGCTTCTAAGCCAACCTCCTGGCTGTCTGGGCCTTTCCACATCGTTTCCCACTTAACTATGACTTTGGGACCTTAGCTGGCGGTCTGGGTTGTTTCCCTCTTCACGACGGACGTTAGCACCCGCCGTGTGTCTCCCGGATAGTACTTTACGGTATTCGGAGTTTGCAAAGGGTTGGTAAGTCGGGATGACCCCCTAGCCTTAACAGTGCTCTACCCCCGTAAGTATTCGTCCGAGGCTCTACCTAAATAGATTTCGGGGAGAACCAGCTATCTCCCGGTTTGATTAGCCTTTCACTCCTAGCCACAGGTCATCCCCTAACTTTTCAACGTTAGTGGGTTCGGTCCTCCAGTTGATGTTACTCAACCTTCAACCTGCCCATGGCTAGATCACCGGGTTTCGGGTCTATACCTTGCAACTAAACGCGCAGTTAACGCTCGCTTTCACTACGGCTACCCTAATCGGTTAACCTCGCTACAAAATATAAGTCGCTGACCCATTATACAAAAGGTACGCAGTCACCCTCGAAGGGCTCCTACTGCTTGTACGTACACGGTTTCAGGTTCTATTTCACTCCCCTCACAGGGGTTCTTTTCGCCTTTCCCTCACGGTACTGGTTCACTATCGGTCAGTTGGGAGTATTTAGCCTTAGATGATGGTCCACCTATATTCAGTCAAAGTTTCACGTGCTCCGACCTACTCGATTTCACTTAAGATGCATTTTCGTGTACGGGACTATCACCCTGTATCGTCAAACTTTCCAGAATGTTTCACTAACACATAATAAGCTTAAGGGCTGGTCCGGTTTCGCTCGCCGCTACTTCCGGAATCTCGGTTGATTTCTGTTCCTACGGGTACTTAGATGTTTCAGTTCTCCGCGTTCGCCTCGTTAACCTATGTATTCAGTTAACGATACCTGCAAGCAGGTGGGTTTCCCCATTCGGAAATCCTAGTCTCAAGCGCTTTTTACTAGCTTGACTAGGCTTATCGCAAGTTAATACGTCCTTCATCGCCTCCAACTGCCAAGGCATCCACCGTGTACGCTTAGTCACTTAACCATACAACCCAAACGGGTCTTTGTTAGTGACAGCTGTTAACTTCGCCAGAAGTTAATTCATCAAATAATGATGAGAATACTAAAGTAGATACCAATTAATCTTTCGATTAATGGCATATTTTTACTTTTGAAAACTCTTTATAGATACAAGTATCTATAAGAATTTTAATATCAGCTTTCCAAATTTTTAAAGAGCATATTAATTAGTTAAACCAAGCGGTTTAGCTAACTAACAATCATCTGTGTGGACACTACGAACAAATAAGTTCTAAATCGTATAAGGAGGTGATCCAGCCCCAGGTTCCCCTAGGGCTACCTTGTTACGACTTCACCCCAGTCATGAATCACTCCGTGGTGAACGTCCTCCCGAAGGTTAGACTATCCACTTCTGGAGCAACCCACTCCCATGGTGTGACGGGCGGTGTGTACAAGGCCCGGGAACGTATTCACCGCATCATTCTGATATGCGATTACTAGCGATTCCGACTTCATGGAGTCGAGTTGCAGACTCCAATCCGGACTACGACGCACTTTAAGTGATTCGCTTACCCTCGCAGGTTCGCAGCACTCTGTATGCGCCATTGTAGCACGTGTGTAGCCCTACACGTAAGGGCCATGATGACTTGACGTCGTCCCCACCTTCCTCCGGTTTATCACCGGCAGTCTCCTTAGAGTTCCCGACCGAATCGCTGGCAACTAAGGATAGGGGTTGCGCTCGTTGCGGGACTTAACCCAACATCTCACAACACGAGCTGACGACAGCCATGCAGCACCTGTATCAGAGTTCCCGAAGGCACCAAACCATCTCTGGTAAGTTCTCTGTATGTCAAGTGTAGGTAAGGTTCTTCGCGTTGCATCGAATTAAACCACATGCTCCACCGCTTGTGCGGGCCCCCGTCAATTCATTTGAGTTTTAACCTTGCGGCCGTACTCCCCAGGCGGTCTACTTAATGCGTTAGCTTTGAAAAACAAGTCCGAAGACCCGAGCTTCTAGTAGACATCGTTTACGGCGTGGACTACCAGGGTATCTAATCCTGTTTGCTCCCCACGCTTTCGTACATGAGCGTCAGTGTTGACCCAGGTGGCTGCCTTCGCCATCGGTATTCCTTCAGATCTCTACGCATTTCACCGCTACACCTGAAATTCTACCACCCTCTATCACACTCTAGTTTGCCAGTTCGAAATGCAGTTCCCAGGTTGAGCCCGGGGCTTTCACATCTCGCTTAACAAACCGCCTGCGTACGCTTTACGCCCAGTAATTCCGATTAACGCTCGCACCCTCCGTATTACCGCGGCTGCTGGCACGGAGTTAGCCGGTGCTTCTTCTGTAAGTAACGTCACAGCTAAGTGCTATTAACACTTAACCTTTCCTCCTTACTGAAAGTGCTTTACAACCCGAAGGCCTTCTTCACACACGCGGCATGGCTGCATCAGGCTTGCGCCCATTGTGCAATATTCCCCACTGCTGCCTCCCGTAGGAGTCTGGGCCGTGTCTCAGTCCCAGTGTGGCTGATCATCCTCTCAAACCAGCTAGGGATCGTCGCCTTGGTGAGCCATTACCTCACCAACTAGCTAATCCCACTTGGGCTAATCTTATGGCGTGAGGCCCGAAGGTCCCCCACTTTGGTCCGTAGACATCATGCGGTATTAGCAGTCGTTTCCAACTGTTGTCCCCCACCATAAGGCATATTCCCAAGCATTACTCACCCGTCCGCCGCTCGACGCCAGAGGTGCAAGCACCTCTTCGTTTCCGCTCGACTTGCATGTGTTAGGCCTGCCGCCAGCGTTCAATCTGAGCCATGATCAAACTCTTCAATTAAAAGTTTTTTCTGTCCCGAAGGACATGCTCAATGAATTCTGAATTTTGATTCTTTCGAATCGAATTGACTGTGCTGAAACAAGTAAACTTGTTTCCGTTGGTCACTCAGTTCAATTGAGACTCTAAATTTGTTTGCGTCATCTAGCGAACTAGAATCGGCTGTTAGAACTCAATCTGTACGAGTGCCCACACAGATGATTGCTTTATATTGTTAAAGAACGTTGCGACGTTGTCGCTAGGGATGCGTATAATACATCCTTAATTTTTCGAGTCAACACTTAATTTTAAACTTTCTTTTTAGACCGTTTTAAACCGAAGTTTTACTTAACTCTCTGCCACGTTGTTCAGCGTCTTTCGTTGCTGCCCGCCGTGTCAGTGGGGTCGCATTATAGGGAGATGGATTTTTTACGCAAGCACTTTTTGCAGGTTTTTTTGCTTATTTTCAAATTAGCTAGATACCCACCAAATGCAACCAAGTTACTCACAAACAACTGTGGATAACTGACGTTTTTTAGCAGAATAACTAAACTCTCCTCACTTGTTATGGTAACTTGCGCCGCAGATTTTCCACTCGCTCACAAGGCAAGAAAAATGACAGACATTATAAATAGTATAAGTGGCCTCCTTTGGGGCCACATTCTGGTTTACCTCTTAATAGCTGCGGGGCTATTTTTTACACTTCGACTTGGTTTTATTCAATTCACGCAATTCCCGCATATGATCAAAGTTATGTTTCAGAGCCGACAAGGTTCTGGCGACGGCATTTCTTCATTCCAAGCATTTTGTACTTCATTAGCAGCTCGAGTGGGTACGGGTAATATGGCAGGTGTTGCCGTTGCACTTTATTTAGGTGGCGCAGGCGCAATTTTTTGGATGTGGCTTATTGCATTAATAGGTATGGCAACAAGTTTTGCAGAGAGTACCCTTGCCCAAGCATATAAAACGGTCGATGAAGAGGGCAACTTTCGTGGAGGTCCTGCTTATTATATGGAATATGGTTTGGGTAAACGTTGGATGGGAGTCATTTTCTCGCTTTGTCTTATTCTTGCTTTTGGTTTGGTATTTAATGCTGTTCAATCAAACTCTATAGCAGCTGCATTTAATGTCGCTTTTGGTATTCCAAACTATGTTGTTGGTATCGCCTTAGTATTAGGTTCTGGCATTATCATTTTCGGCGGCTTAAAAACCATTTCACGTTTTGCAGAAATGGTTGTGCCCTTTATGGCATTGGCGTATTTGTTAGTTGCACTTTATGTATGTGCCATGAACTACGATTTATTACCAAATGTATTTATGCATGTTATTAATAGTGCCTTTGGTATAGAGCAAGCAGGCGCTGGTGCTATTGGTTATGGTGTAATGCAGGCCATGATCCAGGGTATTAAACGTGGTTTGTTCTCTAATGAAGCCGGTATGGGTAGCGCTGCGAACGCTGCTGCAACGGCAACACCGAACCCACCGCATCCTGCCTCACAAGGTTATGTGCAAATGTTAGGTGTATTTGTAGATACAATAATTATCTGTACAGCAACTGCAGCCCTTATTTTATTATCACAACAGCTAATACCTGATTCAGGAGTAACAGGTATTGCGTTAACACAAGCTGCACTTGAAGAACATGTTGGTAGTTGGGGAGCAACGTTTGTTGCAATTGCCATTTTGTTTTTTGCATTTACATCTATTGTTGCTAATTATTCTTATGCCGAAACCAATTTATTGTTTTTAGAGCATAACCATGCATCGGGTATGTTGATCTTCCGATTACTAGTACTTGGTATGGTGATGTTTGGTGCTCTAGGCGAATTGCCACTAGTGTGGACCCTTGCAGATGTTTCAATGGGTTTAATGGCTATCGTTAACGTAATCGCTTTATTTATGTTATCGGGTGTCGTTATTTGGTTAGCGAAGGATTACAATACACAACGTAAAGAAGGTAAATTACCTACTTTTGATCCTTCGCAAAACAAAAAACTCGATCAAACCATTCCTAAAGGCGCGTGGCGCAAATAATCAAGTTTAATTAATGTTTAATGGGGAGCGTTTGTGCTCCCTTTTTTGTATCTACTAACTTTTCAAAAACAGACAATATGAATGTAATTTGCTGTTCGTTAAGCTTTGACTCGAGTTGCATGACAAGCTGCTCTTTGATTTGCGCTTTTAATGTTTGTCTTTGCTTGGCAGTTAATAATGGCTGCGATTGTTGATGATAAGCTTGCACGGCAGTGAGCGTATCCATCACCACGTCATTATCAAAGTCAATTAACGCTGTTTTAGCATTACTGATAGCCCGTTCAGATTTTTCAAAGACTGTGGATACTTGACCAACAAGCACGCTGACTTCATGAATTTTAAGTACATCGTTAATGTTCGACATAATAATAGCAACAGGAATAAGTACTAATGAGATTGCTAAACATAGCCCAAACACTGCACCAACCCAGAACTGATTTAAACCACCTTTAAATTGCTCCATTATCTTTCCTTGATCCCATTTATTTAATTCCGTTGTACCAGTTCAAAGTTTTATACTGCAAACTTTTTAACTAATTTGAAAAAGAATAAGGAAACTATAAAGCTATTTAGTGAAATAAAAAACAATTAGATTAATTTATAAACTGAAGTGTTAATGAAATAGATAGGAGGTATTGTATATAAATGGTGCCCGGGGCCGGACTTGAACCGGCACGTCCTTACGAACGAGGGATTTTAAATCCCTTGTGTCTACCAATTCCACCACCCGGGCATCGGGTCGCTCGTATGAGCATGTGGAGTATTATATGGAGGCGGAACCCGGAGTCGAACCGAGGTAGACGGATTTGCAATCCGCTGCATGGCCACTCTGCCATTCCGCCTTATCGCTTCCAAATAATTGGAGCGGCACACGAGGCTCGAACTCGTGACCTCAACCTTGGCAAGGTTGCGCTCTACCAACTGAGCTAGTGCCGCAAATTTATTTCTCTCAGTGATTTGTCCGTTGGTTCACAACCTTGAAGGTTGCGATGATAACGTTCTGGCAACTGAACTAGTGCCGAAAACTTGAGTCTTTATCCAATAAACTATTTAAGTTTAAATGGTGCCCGGGGCCGGACTTGAACCGGCACGTCCTTACGAACGAGGGATTTTAAATCCCTTGTGTCTACCAATTCCACCACCCGGGCATCGGGTTTGCTATTTAAAGCAAGTGGATAAAGTTAATATGGAGCGGCACACGAGGCTCGAACTCGTGACCTCAACCTTGGCAAGGTTGCGCTCTACCAACTGAGCTAGTGCCGCATCATATTAACTCTAAAAAAATATTTTTAAAACTACATTTGGTGTTGTAGTTAACCACAAATGGTGCCCGGGGCCGGACTTGAACCGGCACGTCCTTACGAACGAGGGATTTTAAATCCCTTGTGTCTACCAATTCCACCACCCGGGCATCGGGTTGCTCATAGAGCTGCGTGGAGTGTTGATGGAGGCGGAACCCGGAGTCGAACCGAGGTGGACGGATTTGCAATCCGCTGCATGGCCACTCTGCCATTCCGCCACATTAGATAATTGGAGCGGCACACGAGGCTCGAACTCGTGACCTCAACCTTGGCAAGGTTGCGCTCTACCAACTGAGCTAGTGCCGCTTTCTTTATCTTGGGGGCTATGCCCTCTCAACACGGACGCATTCTACAGAGATTATTAAACGCGTCAATATAAAAAATGCTAGTTTTGAACTGTTTGCTTATTTTTTATCTAAAATGGTGTGTAATTATACGTTTAGGATCAATTTTTGGTCAACTCAGACCATGCGGCAACTAAATACTGCAACATAGAGCTTAGCGTCAAGAATGTTGCAATGTATAAAAGACCATAGCTTAAGTAGATCATCCATGTATCAAACTGCCAAATCAAACCAATAATGGCTAGCATTTGTGCCGCAGTCTTAAACTTACCCATGTTTGATACAGCCACGTTATCACGCTTACCCTGCTCTGCCATCCATTCTCGTAATGCAGAGATTACAATTTCACGGCTAATAATAACTAATGCCGGTATCGTCATATATAAAGTTTGGTAATGACTTGATAAGGCAACTAATGCCGCACACACCATTACTTTATCAGCAACTGGATCTAAGAAAGCACCAAAAGGCGTTGATTGATTTAAACGACGCGCTAAATAACCGTCAAGGATATCTGTGATTGACGCAAGCCAGAAAACAAACGCAGCTGCGAAAAACGCCCATGAAAAAGGCAAATAAAATATCACCAAAAAAATGGGGATAAGAAAAAGTCTAAAGGTTGTGAGTGTGTTTGGAATATTCCACATAACTACTTGGAGATGTCTTTTTTTCTATATTCGCACGAAGGCTACGCCTTGTCATGCAAATGATTAAATATCTTTTCAGCCATTTCAGGGCTGATCCCAGGAACTTGTTTTAATTGGTCTATATTAGCAGCTTTTACCCCTTGCATGCCCCCTAAATATTTTAATAATGCTTGTCGGCGCTTTTGTCCAACACCGTTAATTTCTTCTAATAATGATTGAGTACGTTGTTTTTGACGTTTATTGCGATGTCCTGCAATGGCAAAACGGTGCGACTCATCACGAATATGCTGAATCAAATGCAGCGCTGGCGCATCTGAGTCAAGTGGAATTGTCTTGCGCCCACCATCAATTAATAAAGTCTCTAAACCTGGTTTTCGACTTGTGCCTTTCGCAACGCCCACCAGCAAAGGAATCTTATTATGTGGCCAGTTTTCAAAATATTGCTCAGCACGAGATAATTGTCCTTTACCACCATCGATAAATATGACATCTGGAATTTTTTCTTCATCAACTACTTTGTTGTAGCGCTTGTTAAGTGCAAACTCCATCGCTGCGTAATCATCGCCACCAGTTATACCCGTAACATTAAAGCGGCGATATTCTTTATTATTTGGACCTTGTGAATCAAACACCACACAACTTGCAATGGTGTTTTCACCCATTGTATGGCTGATATCAAAACATTCCATGCGATTAATATCATCAAGACGTAATGTTTCTTTTAGTTGTGCATAGCGTTTATTGATTGAGTCCTGCGTACTTTGTTTTACGCTGATGCTGTTAAGTGCATTTTTATTAGCGAGCTTTAAATACTGCGCCCGCTCTCCACGATTAGCAACTTTTAAACTGACTTTACGCTCAGAGATTGCCGTAAGCGCTTCACTTAAAGGCTCACTCTCTTCAATACTAAAGGGTAAGATAATTTCTTTGGCAATGCGCCCTGTTGCACCGGGTGCTAAATAATACTGACCTAAAAAAGAGGTTAGGATTTCTTCTTCACCAGAGTCTTTTGGCACTTTTGGAAAATAGGTTTTACTGCCTAGCACTTTGTGGTCGCGGATCATTAATAAGTGAACCGCATTTAATCCATTTAAGTGAGCAAAGCCCACTACGTCCATTTCAGCATGGTTACCTGAAATAGATTGTTGCTCCTGCATTTTCCTGAGCAACAAAATTTGGTCTCGTACTTTTGCAGCAAGCTCAAATTTAAGTTCTTTGCTAGCTTGTTCCATCTTTGCAATTAAATCGGCAATAACTTCATGGGACTTGCCTAATAAAAACTTACGAACAAAATCCACTTCTTGCTGATACTCACCATCGGAGATTTTATTTACACAAGGCGCTGAACAGCGTTTTAACTGATATTGTAAACATGGACGGCTTCTGGCTCTATAATAAGCATCTTCACATTGACGTACAGGGAAGATTTTTTGCATTAAACGCAAACTTTCAGATACTGCCCCCGCACTTGGGAATGGACCAAAATACTCGCCTTTTATTTTACGGCTACCACGATGAAAAGCTAGGCGTGGGTGTTTGTGAGCAGTTAACAGAATATACGGATATGACTTATCATCTCGCAACAAAATATTGTAACGAGGCTGATATTTTTTAATTAGGTTGTTTTCAAGTAATAAGGCTTCGGTTTCAGTGTTGGTCAGGGTGACTTCAATACTGCAAATATTGCTTACTAGTACACGCGTTTTACTATCAGTAACATTACTTCGAAAATAACTACTTACGCGCTTTTTTAAGTTTTTGGCCTTACCTACATAAATGACTTGCCCTTCACTATCAAGCATTCGGTACACACCGGGTTCACTTGATAGTGTTTTGAGAAAACGGGCTGGTTCGAAATCAGACATTGAGCAAATTAATGCGAGCTATCAATGTCGATCATTTTGTGGCGAATTGCTAAATGTGTAAGCTCAACATCACCACCTACATTTAGCTTTTCAAACATGCGATAGCGATAGCTATTCACTGTTTTTGAACTAAGATTCAAACGCTCTGCGATATCTTGCGCTTTCTCACCTTTGGTGATCATCAGCATAATTTGTAATTCTCGCTCAGACAAACTCTGGAATGGGTTTTCATCTGTACGGCCGCTGACCTGTGCAAGGGCAATTTGCTGTGCTATTTCAGGTGCAATATAGCGTTGCCCTGCATTTACAGCACGAATGGCGTTAACCATTTCATCAGAACCGGCACCTTTGGTTAGATAACCGTGAGCACCAATTTGCATTACTTTACTTGGGAATGGATCTTCACAATGTACAGTTAGCACAATAATTTTTACATCTGGGCAGTAGCGACAGATTTTCTTTGTCGCTTCTAAACCACCAATACCTGGCATATTCATGTCCATCAACACGATATCAGGCGAATGTTGACGGCAAAATTGCACCGCTTCTTCACCGGTTTTAGCTTCACCCACCACTTTAAAACCACGAACATCATCAAGTATACGTCTGATCCCTGTCCGTACAAGTTCATGGTCATCAACTAAAAGTACATTAATCAATGGAACACCCTCAAATAACCCAAATAGCTGCTTTCGCACAATTTAATGTGCCACATTAGCACAGAAAAAGTGAAACGATAAATCAAAATATCGTTCCACTCATTAATTTTAAGCTGATGCTTTCTCGCTGAAACGATCAACCCATAAAGCAATGATACCATCACCTGTTACATTACAGGCAGTACCAAAACTATCTTGTGCTAAATAAAGTGCAATCATTAATGCAACAGCGCCTTCATTAAAGCCAAGCATACTTGTTAAAAGACCCAATGCCGACATAACAGCACCACCTGGTGCACCAGGAGCTGCAATCATTACAACGCCTAGCATCATAATAAATGGCAACATACCAAACAATGATGGTACATCCATATTAGGTGATAAGAACATCACAGCCATCGCACACGTCACAATAGTAATTGTTGAACCTGACAAATGAATTGTTGCACATAAAGGTACCGTAAAGTTAGCAACATCTTCTTTTACGTTATTTGCTTTACTTGAGCGAAGTGAAACCGGAATAGTTGCTGCACTCGACATTGTACCTAAAGCAGTAAAATACGCGGGTAGCATGTTTTTTACAAGCTCTAATGGGTTTCGCTTTAGTAGCAGTCCTGTAGATACATATAAAACCGTTAGCCATAACCAATGCATAATTAATGCAGCCAGCAGAACAATACCAAAAGTTTGTAGTGTATCAACCACAGTACCAGCGACTGTCATTTCAGCAAATACACCAGCAATGTAAAAAGGTAAAGCTGGAATAATTACTTTTGCTAGTAAGCCATCAATAACATCACGGCCCTGATCAGACACTTTCTTTAAAGTATCAAGCTGTAACTGGCTCATTCCAATACCAAAAATGAATGCTGCAGCAAGAGCTGTCATTACACTCATTAGAGGTGGAATTTCTAAATCAATAAAGCTACCCACTTCTGTGGCGACTTCAGCTTCAAACGTTAAGCCCCCATCAAACAATGGGATCATAGCGCTGACAAGTAAAAACGCTAAGGTACCTGCAATAACGGTTGAACCATATGCAAAGCCAACCGTTTTTCCTAACAAGTGGCCTGACCCTTTTGGTAAGCCAGCAATACCTGATGCGATAAAAAATAAAATAATTAACGGAATGGTAAAGGTGATCAACTGACCTATTATTTCTTTTACTGTGTAAAGGAGTTCAACACCTGTTAGTGGCACATACAAGCCCACTAAAATACCGGCAACAATACCAGCAATTAATTTTAAAATTAAATTCATAACGATCACTTCAATTTTTAGGTGGTAATCTTTTACCACGTTTTAGTTTACTTTTGTTATAAAACAGCCAAATTAACGTTTAACTGCGCAATTTACCACCAGAGCTTGGCAGAATCTAATTTGAACGTAAATATATGCGGCCTGTCGCGTTGCATTTGTTAACAAAGTTGCAAATTAATAACATGCTCGCAGTTTTGAATACCCATATAGTGCTTATGTATAAATCAATGTTAAGTGCCGCTCTGTTGAGTGTGCCTTTTACTAGCTTGGCCATCAGCCAACCTATCACCCTTCCTTTTATTGCAGAACAGCCAACAATTGACGGTAAGCTTGATGAAGCAAGTTGGCAACGTGCAAAAAAAATTACAATAGATAACGTCACTTGGCCTTATGAGAACAGTAAGAGCCCTGTTACTACCTACGCTTATGTCTATGAAGATGGCGAAACGTTATTTATAGGTTTTGAAGCGAACGACCCTAACCCAGAACTAATTCGTGCTTTTTACCGTGACCGTGACGCAGCTTGGGATGATGACTTAGTCGGGCTAAAAATTGATTCATACAATAACTCTCAATTAGCGTATCAATTTTTTATTAACCCACTTGGCGTACAGCAAGATTCAATAGAAAACGAACTAACTAAACATGAGAGCTCATCATGGGACGGTATTTGGGATAGCGTCGGTGTTATCCATGATAAAGGCTACACAGTTGAAGTTGCTATTCCCTTACGCGTACTAAATTTTGACGACAGCGTCGCAAGCAAAACCATGGCAATGGAGTTTTTACGCTTTTTACCGCGCAGTGAACGGTTGCGTATCTCTAATATGCAGATTGACCACGGTAACAATTGTTGGATTTGCCAAATGCCAAGTTACCAAGGTTTTGAACAAGCCAAACAAGGCAATAACGTGGCGATTATCCCATCTGTGGTGCTTGGCAAAAATGAGACCCGCGATATTGATGGCGCTCGAGTTGATGATTGGGAGTCAGAGAACAATACTGAAGCCAGCCTAGATGTAAAATGGGGGATCACTCCTGATATTACCCTAAATGCGACCATCAACCCTGACTTTTCTCAGGTTGAAGCGGATGTCGCACAATTGAGTGTGAACAATAATTTCAGTTTGTTCTTCCCTGAAAAGCGCGCCTTCTTTTTAGATAACGCTGACTACTTTGCCTCAACTCTCAACCTTATTCATACCCGTAATATTGCCCAACCAGATTACGGAACAAAGATCACCGGCAGCAAAAATGGCCATACATTTGCCGGCTTCATTGCCAATGACACACAAACCAATGTGTTGATCCCTGGCAATTTAGGCTCATCTCTTGTTGCCCTTGACGAGAAAAGTGAAAATGGCGCTATGCGTTATCGATACGATTTTGAATCAGGGTTATCGCTCGGTTCAACTGCAACACACAGACAAAGTCATGATTATAAAAACACGGTTTACAGTATTGATAGTAAATACAAGCCAACAGTGAACGATGTTTTCTTAGTCCAAGTATTAAAGTCACAAACACAATACAGCCAAGATTTTATCGACGAGTTATGTGATGGTGATAACTGCTTACAGCCCGAGCAAGTAATTTGTGAATTAAATAGTGACTGCGACTATAACGAAGGCGTACTTCGTGTTTTAAGTAAAGAACAGCAATCAGGCACTGGCTACTACGTAAAGTATCAACACGACGAGAAGTACTGGCGTGCCTTTGCTGACTATAATTATCGCGATGCTGATTTAAGAGCTGACTTAGGCTTTATCTCACAAGTTGATTTTAAAAAGTTTACGACTGGCGGTGAATACCGCTGGTATGGCGATAAAGGCAATTGGTGGAATCGCGCTAACCTTTACGCCGATTGGGATATTACCCACAACGAAAATAATGAACTTCTCGAAAAAGAAGCACAAACTAGTTTTTCAGTCAGCGGCCCGTTGCAGAGCTTTTTTGAGCTCTCTGTTGAGCACCGTAACCGCACCGGCCTTCGCCACGATAAATCACGTTTAGATATTGATGGTAACACTGACTTGTTTAGCGAAAATGGCGTTGGTTTTTACAGTGACTTTAAACCAACCGCAGGGGTATTTGCCTCTTTATATATGTATACAGGTAATGCCGTTGACTTAGCTAATAATCGTGTTGGTGATAAGTTCCATATACGCCCTGTGCTGAATATGAACCTTGGTAAGCATTTTGAAGTGCGTTTACGCCATACTTATGAGCAGCTTGAAGCCGACGGCAGTGAAGTATTTACCGCCAACCTAAGTGATGTGCGTTTAACTTACCAATTTAATGTGAATAGCTTTTTACGCCTTGCAGTCATTTATACCGATTTAGAGCGCAATCAGGCTAATTACATTGATGATGTAGATAGCCAATATAAAAAGTTAGCCACTCAGCTGCTGTATTCTTACAAGCTGAACCCGCAAACGGTATTCTTTGCAGGTTATTCTGATAATGGCTATCAAGATGATGAGCTTTCATCAATTACTAAAGAGCAGCGTACGTTGTTTGCTAAATTTAGCTACGCTTGGTTGCTTTAATACCTTATTAGCGCATCTTTTGGTGCGCCCTCCCCTTTTTTTGTTTGCTTATTCCTAAACTATACCCAAGCCACCTCAAGATGCAGAATTCAGCGTTTCACAGGTGCTTAATATCAAGGCGTTACTTTGCAAGACAGTCCCTTTTAAGAAGTAACAACGATGAGAGTAAGTGCCTGTGAAGCGCCCAACGGGTTGGTTTAAAAGCGATTTATACTGCGTTATTGATTTTAGCAATAGAACCACTATTACTTGCAATCAATGCCTTGCCTAAATCGCTTTTAATTCCAACTGAAACTCGCACCTTGAGATGGTTTGGGTATATAAGCCTATTCGCTATATGTTATAGCCAAACTTTACTTTCGTTTTTTATTCACCACAGTAAAGTGTGACTATTACAGATCGCTAGCCTAAGCTGTTCGATCACGATTGAATAAATTGCTTCCAAGGGAACACTATGTCTAACATTTTTGAAGATAATTCATTAACGATTGGTAATACTCCAATCGTAAAGCTTAACCGCGTAACCTCAGGTAATGTTTTTGCTAAAGTAGAATCACGTAACCCAAGTTTCAGTGTTAAATGCCGTATAGGCGCTTCAATGATCTGGGAAGCAGAAAAGTCAGGTGTATTAACCAAAGACAAAGAGTTAATCGAGCCTACTTCGGGAAATACCGGTATTGCACTTGCGTTTGTTGCTGCTTCTCGTGGTTATAAGTTAACACTGACTATGCCTAACACTATGAGCCTAGAACGTCGTAAATTGTTAAAAGCGTTAGGTGCTAACCTAGTTCTAACTGATGGCGCTAAAGGTATGAATGGCGCAATTGAGAAAGCAAAAGAAATTCAAGCAAGTGACCCTGAAAAATACATTCTTCTACAACAATTCGAAAACCCTGCAAACCCGAAAATTCACTTTGAAACCACGGGCCCTGAAATCTATGAAGCAATGGATGGTAAAATCGATATCTTCGTAGCAGGTGTTGGTACGGGTGGTACTATTACGGGTGTTAGCCGCTACCTTAAACTTGAAAAAGGTTTAAATGTTCAGTCAGTTGCTGTTGAACCAACTAACTCACCAGTGATCAGCCAAACCTTAGCTGGTGAAGAAGTAAAACCGGGTCCTCATAAAATTCAAGGTATCGGTGCAGGTTTCATCCCTGGTAACCTTGATTTAGAAGTTGTTGATGCCGCTGAGCAAGTATCAAATGAAGATGCAATTGCAATGGCGCATGAACTGATGAAAAATGAAGGCATTTTAGTAGGTATTTCTTCTGGTGCTGCAGTTGTTGCTGCAAAACGCCTTGCTGAAAAGCCTGAAAACGCAGATAAAAATATTGTGGTAATTTTACCAAGCGCAACTGAGCGTTACTTATCTAGTCCATTATTCGCTGAAGAGTTCAGCGATAAAGAGCTTGTTCAGTAAGAACGACTAAGTTGTCTAAAAAGGATGCAAAGATGCATCCTTTTTTATTACCTAAAATAGATAAAACCAATAAATTTACCGAGTTAACTTTACATCATGCTAATTTAGTCACACACTTAATATTAAGTTCACTCGTAAAACAACAAAAATGAAAAATATACTCTTAATTTTTATCCTGTTAAGTAGCAGCGTCCTTTTCGGTTGCGGCTCCGAAGACGCTCCAAAAGGCGAACAAAATACGCCAGGTAATGTGGCTACTCTCTATTTTGATGCCTTATATAACCAAAACGATTTGAATCTTGCCATGGAATACTCCACTCCAAAAATGGCGCGTATTATGAAATCTTATGGTACTGCTGGGCAGTTCGCTCGTAACCTTGTCAATATGCAATACGATGAAGTCGTAATTGAAGTCGATATGACCAATATGAGTTTACGCGAGCAATATGGCGATAAAGCCAATATCAATTTAATTTTTACTGGTTATTTTAATGGTAAGAAAGTTGATGATATGCGCAGTGTGAAAATGATACGTAAGAAAGGAAAATGGTACATAGAAAAAATTAATGCCGATCCATTTGCACGTTAATTTAAAACTAAAAAAGGGCCTGATGGCCCTTTTTTAGTATAAGAGTATTGATATTACTCTTCGTCAAACTCTTGATGTTGACGCTGTGCAGGACGCGCTAAGATCTCAACGTAAAACGATGTAAGCCCTTTAGCTTCGATATCGCTAATACACTTATTAATCTCTGCCACGTGAACGACATTGGCCTCATCCGCTGACTCACCAAACTTACAGTCAAATGCCCAATAGTCAGCACCTGCTGGGAGTGTTTTATTACGCTCACGTTTTAAGTATTTTTTTACTTCGTGCTTGGCTGCATCAACCATACGAGGATATTTAATTTTCTCGTGGTTTAGCGTGAATGTTTTCTTCATTATAGTCCTAGTAACTTGGTTCAATGACAATGGCATTAAGCCATAGGCTGCTATTATAACAAGCACATCTTAATTTAGCTGTACTTTTTGCCATTTTACTTAAATATAGTTTATTCAGAGTCTATGACAATTCGATTAAGCCGCTAATACTTAGGCTGTTGCTAAATGTAGAGGTTGATGTATAGCTTCATCATTTAGGCTGTCATAAAAGGCAGCTGCATCTATTTGTGGCCGCTCAACTGGTTTATTCTTTTCGTAAAAACGTTTTCTAACTGCAGGTTCACAGTTATCAATCACTTCAAGTGGCACATGCTGCCTAGCATCACGTATATTCAGTGGTTCAGGATTTAAGCAATTACGCAACCTGATATCTGATAAACCACCTTGCAATAGCCTGTAAGCATTTTCTTGACCAATCAGCATGTCAAACTGCTCAGGTGCCAATGGTTGTGCTGGCCCTGCTCCTAATTCAGTTCGCAGAACAGATTCAGACACATCAGGGTTGGTTAATTCAGTTTTTGGTAGGTGAAACTGACTAAAATCGAGCACATCATGAGAAAGCATTGCTAGTAATAAAGCAAACTCCCCAGGGCGTTTCTCTTGAACACTTTTATTTAGACGATTATCGAGTTGACTCTCTGTGAGCAACAAACCATCAATTTGCATAGTCTTTAGCCAAATAGTTTCTTGATTAACCAGTTATCGGCATTTATGTAATTTTCTTTAGTTTTTTTCTTTACTTAAATAACCAGTTTGCTATTATCAGCGCCGTTGCATTGGAGGGGTTCCCGAGCGGCCAAAGGGATCAGACTGTAAATCTGACGGCTCAGCCTTCGCTGGTTCGAATCCAGCTCCCTCCACCACTTTTCTTATTTGAAAAGTGGGGCCAAATGCAATAGTAAAATCTGTGTGGAGGGGTTCCCGAGCGGCCAAAGGGATCAGACTGTAAATCTGACGGCTCAGCCTTCGCTGGTTCGAATCCAGCTCCCTCCACCACTCTTTACTCTTTCTAACTTTACTCTTTCTAACTTTACTCTTTCTAACTTTACTCTTTCTAACTTTACTCTTTCTAACTTTACTCTTTCTAACTTTACTCTTTCTAACTTTACTCTTTCTAACTTTACTCTTTCTAACTTTACTCTTTCTAACTTTACTCTTTCTAACTTTACTCTCGCTAACTTTACTCTTTCTAACTTTACTCTTTCTAACTTTACTCTTTCTAACTTTACTCTCGCTAACTTTACTCTCGCTAACTTTACTCTCGCTAACTTTACTCTCGCTAACTTTACTCTCGCTAACTTTACTCTCGCTAACTTTACTCTCGCTAACTTTACTCTCGCTAACTTAAGCTACCAACTCAAACTACTACCATTTGCTTTTAGCCAACTTTCTGCTTTTTTATAGTCAGGATAAAAATGGCACACTCGCTGCCAGAACTTAGCGCTATGATTCATATGTCTGAGGTGCGCAAGTTCGTGAATAATGACATAATCAATCACCCATGTCGGCGCGCTTGCTAAATGTAAATTAAATGAAAGCTCTCGGCGCTTATTACAACTGCCCCAACGACGTTTATAATGTTGAATCTTTAACTTTGCAGGTAAAGCTTCAGTCATTTGCAAACAGTAGTCATGAACACGCATTTCAATATAGCTCTCAAGCTTTTCATGTAAAAACCGTTCTAGCAGAGCTAAGTAGTTAGCTTCTTGATATTTGACCCGTGATGAAATAGATAAAGTGAGCCGAGATTGTGCATCTTGTTGCCAAGTGCTTTTAGGGCCTTTAGCAAAAATTATCGGCACACTCTGACCGAATAACTTAATAGTCGCGTTTACAAGAGGAAGTTGACGTCGTTCAGCTTGTGAGGATTGTCTTGCGATTTGTTCTGCGACCCAATCCTGTTTTGTCTTTAGCCAACCATCTATCTCAGTTTGTGAGACATAAAAAGGCGCATAAACAGTGAGTTTCTGCTCAGCAACTTTAATTGCAACTGTTGTTCTGCGTTTACTGCGCTTTAAGGTGTAATCTAACAAATATAAGCCAATTCAATTAATAAAAATGAGAGATTCCATTTTACCCTGCTAAATAGCTGCTAATCTATAAAGATGACTAACAAATAAGTTTTCGTCCTTATGCCTGATAAACCATGTTGTAGTTATACCTCACCAACAGGTAACAAGTGCCAAGAAACAGATATGGGCTCTGGATTTTGCTTTTGGCATGATAGTAAATTTGATAAATCAGGGCTAGACCTCACCCAAAAATTAGAGCGCTATGCAAAAAAAGGGGGATTATTAGAAGGCCTGCAACTGAAAAGAGCGAACCTTTCAGGACTAAACTTAATCAAACAGGATGACGAAGAAGGCTATGATCTCTCTTATTGTAATTTTTACCGCGCGAATTTAACGGGCGCTCACTTATTTAATAACAAAATCTCCAACGCCTCATTGATGAAAGCCAATTTACATAGCGCTAGTTTGCATTACTGTGATTTAAAAAATACCAACCTACTGGGTATTAAACTCAATGACAGCCGTATTGATAATATCGAACTGGGCGATCAATTATTACAAGAAGCGGCTGCATTTAAAGCTCGTAAAAATAAACAATTCGCAGAAGCCCGAGACTTATTTGAACAATCAGAAGAAATATACCGAAACTTAAGGAAAGCCTCAGAACATCAAGGGCTATTTGAGCTAGCCGGTAACTTTACATACAAAGAATTACGGATGCGTCATGCGCAGTACCCTAGAGGTTCAACCAAGCAAATTACTTCAAGTTTTATTGACATGCTGTGCGGTTATGGAGAAAAACCCGAGAATGTTATTCGCTTTAGCTTGTCACTAATTATTTGCTGTGCCTTTTGTTATTTCTTATTTGGGGTAAGTTATCAAGATTCAGTGATGCAACTAAGCGTTGAAAACTCATTTACAAGCAATTTATCGGCATTATTAAATAGTTTTTATTTCAGTGTGGTAACTTTTACAACCCTTGGCTATGGGGATATTACTCCGATTGGCTTTTCAAGGTTGATTGCAGCAATAGAAGCATTCTGTGGCAGCTTCTCGCTTGCTTTGTTCGTTGTTGTCTTTGTAAAGCGAATGACCCGCTAGCGCATAATATATGAGCCTATATGCTCCTTCGCTTGATACATTTTCTTATCAGCACGATTAATTAACTCCTCAGCATCTACTGTGCTATCAAGTGGTGCTGCTATAAGGCCAAAACTTAAATGAAGCTCAGGGTACTGTTGTTCGAATGCAGCTATTAGTTTTTCACAAATATTAACACCACTGTCTATCTCGCAATCAGGCAAAATGACACAAAACTCATCTCCCCCGTAGCGACAAGGAATATCAATCTCGCGTATATTTTCAAGTAAATATTGGCCTATATATTTAAGCACTTCATCGCCTTTTAAATGCCCTTGCGTATCATTTACTGACTTAAAGTCATCCAGATCAAAATACACAATGGTTAATGGTGATTTGTGCCGTCTTGCTCTGGCAAGATCCCGTTGTAATAACTCTTGCATGACACGGCGATTATATAGGTTGGTGAGTGGGTCAAGCTTCGCTAGCTTCTCAAGCTCTTGAGTACGCTGCGCAACTTTTTCTTCGAGGCCTTTTGCGTAAACTTCGGTGCGACGTTTCGCATTTTCAATTTCGCCCACCAAACTATCAATATAAGTGTCAAAGACCAAGGTGGTATCAAAGTAAATTAGCTTATCTATGATGTTTAGCGTTTGATTCAATTCAGCTTGATCGCTTATTGTCGCCCTAAGCACATTAAAAATGAGTTCTTTTAAAGTACACACTGCCGATAAATAGAGTTTTGGTTCAACCCCAATACGCTTATGTACCATGCCAATACGTAAGCGGTTATTAACATATTCATGTTCGTAACGACCACAAAATAGATCAATAATATATTGGCGTTGCGCATCTCTTAGTCGCGTTAAAGTATCCGCATCACCAATTAATAAAGAAATTTCATCAACTTCGGTTTGCTTTTTATAAAATTCATTCACTACATTTTCGATGGCTGATTCGATAATAGGTTTGTAGTTCAAAAGAGATGAGAGACTGTTTGAACTCAGCCCCAATAAGCTCATCCTATGCTGAATTTCGACATCATTAATTTGCATTTGCTCAACTAAAGTCTGCTCAGTTCTTCTCATCTACTCACCTCGGACTACTCCTTTTTAATTAAATATAGTCAAGGTTTTCAATACTACGTACTTAAGTGATAGGTTTTTCTCTAATTTAACAATAATTTGTATTAAACTAGCTTTATAAGCCGTTTCAAAAAAATATTATGCTCGCAAAATTTTTTATTACCAATCAAGACCCCAGCCTAATTGTCAGCGGCGTTTATGATCCAAGCTTAGTTGTACTTTCTATTGCTACCGCTATCTTTGCTGCATATTTTTCACTCCATATCATTGATTTAGCGAACAGAACTCACTTTAATTCATACCGAAAATTAGGCAGTGCAACCGGTGCTTTGGTTATGTCAGGCGGGATTTGGAGCATGCACTTTATTGGTATGTTAGCTTTTTCTTTGTGCACCAACGTTGAGTACGACCCAACTCTGACATTTTTTTCATTCATACCTGCATTTTTAGCCTGCTACACCGCTTTTTCATTTTTGAGACGCAAAGATTTAAAGCAAATTCCAAAAACAATTAAACTGCTAATTGCCTCTGTGTTGCTAGGGTCAGGTATAGGAACCATGCACTATTCAGGCATGGCTGCCATGCAAATGAGCCCTCTACTTCGCTACGATCCAGTTTGGTTTGCAGCATCAATTGTGGTGGCAATTGCTTTATCTTTTGTAGGCTTATATGCGCGCTTTCATCTTAGCGAACATTTTAAAAAGCTAACCATGCTACAAACCCGTGTCATTTGCGCCATTATTTTTGGCTTTGCCGTCGCAGGAATGCATTACATGGGCATGGCGGCAACACGCTTTGTAGCAACCTCACCTTTGTTATCCGAAAACGTGCAAACGTCGCAACTTACTTTTATCGCCATTAGCGTTTCATTTGCCACCGTATTATTAACCGCCCTGGTTGGGATTATTAATGGCATGGTGCGTTTTCGTTTATTACTTGCAGAAAAATCAGCAGAAGAGTCGCGTCTAGATGCCATTTTAGGCACTGCAATAGATGGCATCGTCACGATTAATATTCATGGCATTATTTTAAGCTTTAATAAATCAGCAGAAACTATTTTTGGTTGGCGCCAAGACGAAGTACTAGGCAAAAATGTAAAACTATTAATGAACGACGATATTGCTGCTCAGCACGATGATTATTTAGCTGATAGTAGCAGGCATGAAGTTAAAAAAGTCATTGGCGTTAACCGAAATGTCTATGCAAAACATAAAGATGGTCACTTATTCCCTATTCGCCTAGGACTTGGTGAAGTAAAACAGCCTAATGCAGAAACACTATTTGTTGGCTTCATAACCGATCTAACAGAGCAACGTGCACTGCAGCAAAGTCTTGAAGAAAAAGAGAAGCAATATCGTACGTTAATGAACAATACCCCCGGCGCTGTATTTCGTTGCTTGTTAGATGAACACTGGACGATGAAATTTATAAGCCCAAGTGTTGCTGACTTAACAGGATATAGCCCTGAAGAGTTTACCAATGGCACAGTTACATTTGCTCAAATCATTAATAATGATGATGTAGTGCATATTGATGAAGTTATTGAAAAAGCCATAGCAGAAAAAAACCAATATGCTGTTGAATACCGCATTCGCCACCGAAGTGGAAAAGTTGTGTGGGTTTTAGACCAAGGAACAATTAACGAAAATAGTGACTCTGACCAAAAGTGGATCGATGGTGTACTCATTGATATCACTACTCGTCACGAATATGAAGAGTCACTTAAACAAGCAAAACAAGAAGCTGAAGCTGCAGCACAAGCAAAACAATCATTTATGGCAAATATGAGTCATGAAATACGCACACCAATGAATGCAATAATTGGCTTTAGCGACATATTAATGGATAGCCCACTCAGTAAAGAGCAACAAAAGCATATTATTACAGTGAATAAATCAGCTCGCTCACTGCTGCATTTACTCAATGAAGTCCTTGATTCTGCAAAATTAGAAAAAGGCAAACTCGATATTCACGCTGAGCACTTTAACTTACAAGCGCTACTCGACAACATCGTATCGACCTTTTGGCTCGAAGCTAAGCGAAAAGATATCCTGCTTGATTTGATCATCGCTGATAATGTTGCGCCTATTTATATTGGCGATGAATCCCGAATTCGCCAAGTGATGAATAATCTCATTGGTAATGCCATTAAATTTACAGAACAAGGTTCTGTAACGATTACTGTAAGTCAAACTCCAGATCAGCAATTACTTTTTGAAGTGCAAGACAGTGGTATTGGCATAGCGAAGCACCGCTTAGATGCTATTTTCCAGCCATTTGAACAAGCTGACGGTACTATGACACGCCGCTTTGGTGGCACAGGTTTAGGCACCACTATTAGTAAACAGCTTGTTGAATTAATGGGCGGTTCAATTGATGCTAATAGTGAAGAAGGAAAAGGAAGTTGCTTTTACTTCACCCTTCCTTTGCAAGAGGGTGATATTAACAAAGTAGATGTATTTTCTTGTAATCAATTGAATTTACCAAAGCTTCAAATATTAGTGGTTGATGATATTGAGCAAAATATTGAGCTGCTCAATATTTTATTATCTCAAGCTGGGCACACAGTAGTTACCGCTCAGAATGGCCTTGAAGCCATTGCTGCATTTGAGCAACAAAACTTTGATGTGATTTTAATGGATATACATATGCCAGAATGTGACGGAATAACTGCCTGTAAGGAAATCCGTGAAATTGAAAAAGTCAGATGCTTAAAAATTACTCCTATCATCGCTTTAACGGCGAGTGTTTTACAACAAGATAAAATTACTACAAAGCAAGCCGGGATGAATGGTTTTGCAAATAAACCTGTTGATATTAACCAGCTGAACCATGAAATCGCGAAAGTGCTTGGTTTAGAAGTAAATAAAGTCACTAGTAATAAAATGCGTGATGAAAGAAAACACATCAACTACGACAAAGGTGTTTTGATGTGGGGAAGCAAAGAGAAGTTAAATATGGAAATTGGCTTATTCCTAAGCAATCATCAACAGAGCATTCTACGACTGAAGGATCAAAAACTCAGTGAAAACGAACAAAAATTAATTTTGCATACTCTTAAAGGAGTCGCAGGTAATTTAGCCCTGGCAAAATTATTATATTTGTTATCAAACGCTGAGAAAGAACGTGAAAAGGAAAGCTTCCCTTCACTCATTGCCGAATGCGAACAAGAATGGCAAACTCTAATTGCATTGCTTGCAGATCAGCAGCAGCCCAGTTCACAACAGCAACGTATACACGAAGTGTCATTGGACGCATTTATTAGCCAAATTGACACACTGCAAGAGCAAGCTGAGCATGCAGAAATAGACGATGATTTATTAAGCCTGGTGCAATCCCAAGCACCTACAACCTATAAAGAGCAGGTTGTTGAAATTTGTGCGCATTTTGAAAACTTTGACTTTGATGCAGCAAGTACCGCTTTATTAACTTTAAAGCATACAGTCCAAGCTGCTAAGGAACACCTATGACACAACTCTCAGAACGTGCAAAGATTTTGGTCGTCGATGATGAACCTGCAAATTTAAAAGTGATCCGTGAAGTACTTGCTAACGATTATCGCTTATCGTTTGCTAAATCTGGGGAACTTGCTCTTCAACTTATTGAGAATGAACCACCTAAGTTGATTTTGCTCGATATTATGATGCCCGATATGAGCGGCTTCGAAGTCTGTAAAGTGTTAAAAGCAAATTCTAAAACAGCGCATATTCCTGTTATCTTTGTTACGGCACTTTCACATGAACAAGATGAATCTGAAGGCTTTGCTCTTGGTGCAGTCGATTATATTACCAAACCAATTAGCCCCGCAATTGTCAGGGCTCGGGTTAAAAATCACTTATCCCTAGTGCAAGCTGAGCAACTGCAATTAGCTCATATTGATTTGATTCAACGTTTAGGTCGAGCTGCCGAATATAAAGACACTGACACCGGTGAGCATATCGCAAGAATGAGCCGCTACAGTAAAGTACTCGCCCTTGCCTATGGCATGAGTGAGTATGAAGCCGAGCAGCTTAAACAGGCTGCCCCAATGCATGATGTTGGTAAAATCGGTATTCCCGACGCCGTGCTTTTGAAACCTGGGCGCTTAAACGAAAACGAATACGAGCACATGAAACAACATGCTTTAATAGGTGCGAAGATTTTAGAAAACTCACCTTCGCCGCTATTACAATTAGCTCATAAGCTTGCCCTTGAACACCATGAAAAGTGGGATGGTACGGGTTATCCGTATGGCCTTAAAGGCGAAGAAATCAGTATTGAAGGACGTATTGTAGCTATTGCTGATGTATTTGATGCTTTAACCTCAAAACGCCCCTATAAAAAAGCCTGGTCGATTGAAGAAGCCCTCGACTTATTAAAAGATGAGGCAGGTAAGCATTTTGATCCGCAATTAGTTGATTTATTTATCGGCCAAATAGGCAGCATCATAGAAATCAAAAACACTTATACCAGCTAATGGCGAATTAAAGGCCTCATTTGAGGCCTTTTTTAATTGCTTCATAATCATGCGAAGTAATTTCATGGCTATTACCAGCACAATCTTTAAAATACATTGAGTAAGTAACACCATGGTCGGCAACAACAGTTTTAATATCAAATTGAGCTAAATGTTCAAGCCATTCTAGAAACTGTGCTGCATTTGCGCCAAAAGCAATCCCCTTGCTTCTACCCTCAGCTTCAAACAGTGCCAGACGAATCGTTTTTGCTTGATCTTCTAGGGTTAACGGACCTTTTCCTTCATCCCAAAAAGCAAGCTCAGGAACGACGGTAAAACCAAGTACCTGTTGATACCAGCCAACAGCTTTAGCTAAATCATCAACATTTAAGTGGCAATGGTCAACACCACATAAAGATGGAATAGCCATATTACTCGCCAATTTCTGTTTTTAACTGTTCTAAAAATTCGAGCATATAAGCTGTGCGTCTTTTGGCTTCATCTTTCGCTGATGGCGTGTTCATACTCTCGCTAATGTTTAACAGCTTAATGAAAAAATGATCGAGGGTGTATTTTGTATCATCGGGTTCGCGGTTTAAGCAAAATGGATCGTCTTTATGGTACAGATAGCGACCAATTGAGCCCCCTACCTTCATACAGCGGCTAACACCGATTGCACCTAATGCATCCATTCGATCTGCGTCTTGTACTATTTGCGCTTCGACACTTTCAACTTTGATATTGGCACTAAAGCTATGTGCCACAATAGCATGATGAATGGCACTGAAATACTGCTCTGGATAATTAATTGAGGCTAAAAAACTTAACGCCTTGTCTGCAGCCATGGTCGATGCTTTTGCCCGATCTGGGTGGTTTTTTGCAACCGCAACACAATCATGTAACCAAGCTGCAGGTAACACCACAGCCATGTTGGCCTGCTCTGCAATACATAACTGTTTAGCAACCCTAACTACTCGCTCAATATGGCTAATATCGTGTGCGACATCGGCATGAAGTAAAGACAAAATAAAGTCTCGACACTGAGTTTCTAAAACTGCAAAGTCTATTTCTGGCTGCATATACAGGCTATCACCATTAACTAATTGAAATTATGCTTACTTTAGCGTGGTTGCTGGATTTGTTCAAAACATTCATTGTATGTTTGTCAGCGCTTCATTAAACTATGCCCCCTTTTGTTTGACGCGAGAATCCCTATGTCATCTGCTATTTACCTGCAAGCTGGACGAGAAAAATCATTAAAAAGAAAACACCCGTGGGTGTTCTCAAAAGCCATTAAGAAAGTAAAGGGTAAGCCAGGACTAGGTGATACTGTCACTATCTATGATAATGACGGTAAATTTTTAGCCATTGCTGCTTACAGCCCGCAATCGCAAATTCGTGCTCGCGTATGGAGCTTTGATAAAAACGAAGTGATTGACCAAGCATTTTTTGAAAAGCGTTTACGCCGTGCTTATGATGCTCGACAGCAGGTGATCAGTGAAGGTGGTTTAACGGGTTTTCGTTTAAGTGCCGCTGAATCTGACTATTTACCAGGCATCACGATCGATAAATTTGACAATGTACTGGTTTGCCAACTCCTAAGTGCAGGCGCAGAGCGACATAAAGGTGAAATAGTCGCTGCACTTATGACTATTTTTCCTGGCTGCGATGTCTACGAACGCTCAGACGTTGATGTTCGTACTAAAGAAGGCCTTGAACCAATCAAAGGTATACTTTGGGGTAAAGAGCCAACTGGACCAGTACTAATCGAAGAAAATGGCTTAAAGCTTGAAGTAGACATTATTGAGGGCCATAAAACAGGTTTTTATTTAGACCAGCGTGACAGCCGCGCTGCGCTTGAACGCTTTGTGAAAGACAAAACAGTATTAAACTGCTTTAGCTACACAGGTACATTCTCACTCTATGCTTTGCGTGGCGGTTGTAAACACGTCACTAACGTCGATGTATCACAACCAGCGCTTGATACTGCTAAGCGTAATGTTGAGCATAATAACCTTGATTTATCTAAAGTTGATTTCGTCAAGCAAGATGTCTTTAAGCTGTTACGCCAATACCGTGATGAGGGTGTGCAATTTGATACTATTGTAATGGATCCACCTAAATTTGCTGATAATAAAGCACAATTGACCGGAGCATGCCGTGGTTATAAAGATATCAATATGATTGCGATGCAAATCTTAAAGCCTGGGGGAACCTTACTGACATTTTCATGTTCTGGGTTAATGGAACAAAATTTATTTCAGAAAGTGGTTGCGGATGCTGCCCTTGATGCAGGTAAAGACTTATTGATCATGGAGCGACTAAATCAAGCTGCCGACCACCCGATTGCTGGCAGCTACCCTGAAGGTTTTTATCTTAAAGGCCTAATCTGTAAAGTATACTAAGCAAAGAGATTAGTTAAAATTTACAATTTCTAAACCGGCACTCAAGGAGCCATCTTGCTCCTTGGTTGCTCGTATCACCCGTGCTGTAGCATCAAATGAGGTAATAGCGGTGCTAGTCGAAGCAATTAACACGCGATAAAGACGGCCTATTTCTAAAGCTTCATCAAGATGAATTGCAAGCCCTGTTGCACTTAAGTCAGTGCATATCGCCTCAATTTCTGCGCCATTAGCAACATCTAACGGGATAAGTTTTGCAGGGGTATGAATTTGCATGCGGCGAAAGTCGCGTTTCTCCTCATGAAACATATGGCCTCCTATACCAGTGTTTTTATTTTCTCTATTAATGTTTTAACAGAAAAAGGCTTCACTACATAGGCGTCGCACCCAGCATCAAACCCCGCTTTTTGTTCAAGCTCGGTTTCAAGGCCAGACACCATGACAACAGGGATTTGCTCTGTTTCTGGGGTGTTTTTTAGTAATCGGCAAGTATCATAACCATCTAAGCCCGGCATACAAACATCTAACAGTATAGCATCTGGCGGCTCAGCTATGGCTGACGTTAAACACGATGTGCCTGAGTTTGCATAGCTTAACGAAAACTCATCTCCAAGGCTTGCTTTGAGCATTTCAAAATTAAAATATTCATCATCAACGACCAAAATGCTTGGTCGCGGTCGATTTACCGCTCGCTCAGGAACTGAGATCGGTCTTTCCTTTTCAATGCCCACATAATCTCCTTTTAGCATTTGTGTTTGTAACTTAAAGCAAGGAAGCGCTTAGCTCACTGCTCATTCCTTAGTATTATAACTCACATTCTTTGATTGCGTTTAAAACACGTTTAGCAGATACAGGATAAGGCGTCCCTAGTGTTTGTGCAAATAAAGAAACACGTAACTCCTGTTGCATCCAAAATATCGCGCTTATTTCTTCGGGAATAGGCATACCCTTAGGAATTTTATTCGCTAACTTTTGATATTGCTCAGCCACTTTTTCAAGTTCAAGCACGCACAGCCTGTCACGATTAGGGTCGACTGGTAATTTTTCTAAGCGTCGTTCAATGGCTTTTAAGTAACGAATTAAATCCGTCATTTTTGCTGCACCATGCTGGCTGACAAAGCCTTTAAACACCAAGCTTTGTAACTGTGATTTAATATCACCGTGCGCCGTGATCATAGTTAAATCAACACGACCTTTCATACGTTTATTTAAGCCATGAGCTATACTCAGCACTTGCTCTACTTGGGTGGCAATCTCAACAACAGTATCACCGAGCTCTCCGCGAATTTGCTCCTTGGCTTTTTCAAATGCATCTGCAGTACGGATGTTGCCATATTTAGTTAATAGGCTATCCACTGCTGCGGCGATACAATCATTAATTAGGTCATTCACCTTACCAAAAGGGTTAAAGTACAAACCTAATTTAGATTTATTTGGTAAATTTTGCTGTAAATATTTAATCGGTGATGGCACATTTAATAATACTAAGCGACGTAAACCTTGTTGGTGCGCCTGCTGTGCTTTGTGTTCATTATCAAATAGCTCAACCGCTGCAGAATCTTTCTTATCCACGAGTGCTGGAAACGCTTTGATTTCGTATTGACCCTGCTTTTTCACATAAGAGCTTGGTAACTCACCAAAGCTCCACTCGGTCAAATCGGCTTTCTCTATGCCCTTGTCGGCTACTTTCGATAAGGTATCCGTTACCTTGCCTTGTAACTGGGCTTTCAGCTTTGCCAAGTTTAAACCACGAGCGAGTAACTTATTGTGTTCATCACGTACTTCAAACTGCAAGCGTAAATGCGGAGCAAGGGTTGATAAGTCCCACGCATCAGACTCCACACGAACCCCTGTCATACGTAACAAACGAGTGCTGATTGCATCAATTAGGCTGCCTTGCATAGGCTCAATTGCAGCGAGTACGGCGTCGGCGTAGTTTGGTGCAGGCACAAAGTTGCGACGAATTGTCTTTGGTAGCGACTTAATTAGCGCACAAATTAACTCATGTCTAAATGCTGGAATGTGCCAATCAAAGCCTGTTTCTTGTACTTGGTTTAGAAGCGCTACCGGAATTTGTACCGCAACACCATCGACTGCCTGACCCGGATCAAAATGATAAGCCAGAGGTAATAACAAGTTGTCCTGCTGCCAAGTATCAGGGTAGTCAAACTCAGTGACATGATCAGCACCATGCTGCATTAACTCTTCTCGAGACATGTGCAAAAAGCGCTTATCCTTTTGCTTTTGTGTCTTCCACCATTTATTAAATGCGGCACGATTATTTATATCTTGCGGAATTTTCTTGTCGTAGAATTCAAATAAGGTTTGTTCATCGACCAAGATATCACGCCGACGTGATTTATTTTCGAGTACCTGAATATCTTCAATTAACTCTTGATTATACTGTAAAAACCCTTCATTTTGACCCAGCTCTTGTTCTACTAAAGCGGTGCGAATAAACAACTCACGACTGACTTTAGGATCAATATTGCTATACACACAGCGGCGCTTATTAACAATTAACAGCCCATACAAGGTTTGCTGTTCAAACGCGATAACTGCACCAGGCTTTTTCTCCCAATGCGGTTCGCTGTAGCTGCGCTTAACTAGGTGTTGCGCAAAGCCTTCAACCCATTTCAAGTCTATACGCGCGTTGATTCGAGCATAAAGCTTGCTCGTTTCAACAAGCTCTGCCGACATAATCCATTTTGGGCTCTTTTTAAATAAGCCTGAGCCAGGGAAAATATGGAACTGGCTATTGCGTGCACCTTTATAAAGCTGTTTTTCATCCTTAAAACCAATATGGCTTAACATACCGCTTAATAAAGATTGATGGATTCGGTCACTATCAGCAACATTGGTGGTAGCCTTCATGCCCATTTCATTACAAACCGTCGATAGCTGATAGACTATATCTTGCCATTCACGGATGCGCATATAGGCTAAGAAGTCCTTTTGGCATAACTTTCTAAATTGGCTATTGCTCAATTCTGATTGCTGCTCTTCAAGGTAATTCCACAGATTTAGAAAAGCGATAAAGTCTGAATCTGGATCATCAAAACGACCATGTTTTTCGTCTGCTGCGCCACGTTTTTCTTGCGGTCGTTCTCTTGGATCTTGAATAGACAATGCCGCAACAATAATGATCACTTCACGCAGTGCACCTAAGCTATCAGCAGTTAGCACCATTTTCGCTAGACGTGGATCTACCGGTAATCGACTTAAGCTCCTACCTGACTTAGTCAGTTCGGTTTTCTTGTGACGTTTTGCAGGCTTAATGGCTTCGAGTTCTTCAAGCAACGTCAAACCATCGTTAATATTACGACTATCAGGCGCTTGCACAAACGGAAACTGCTGCATGTCGCCAAGTCCCAAACCGAGCATTTGCAAAATAACAGAGGCTAAGTTGGTGCGTAAAATTTCAGGATCAGTAAACTCTGGGCGCGAATTAAAGTCTTCTTCACTGTATAAGCGAATACAGATACCCGCTTCAATACGACCACAGCGGCCTTTTCGCTGATTGGCACTTGCCTGCGAAATTGGTTCGATCGGAAGCCGTTGTACCTTAGTACGATAGCTATAACGGCTAATGCGCGCAGTGCCTGGATCGATAACATAGCGAATACCTGGCACCGTTAATGACGTTTCAGCAACGTTGGTGGCTAAAATAATATGACGGCGGCTGTGCGGCGCAAAAATTCGGTTTTGTTCTGCGTTTGATAAACGCGAATAGAGCGGTAAAACATCCGTGCCTTTGAGGTTTCGCTTTGATAACGCATCAGCAGTATCGCGAATTTCTCGTTCACCATTCATGAAAATCAGAATATCGCCGGGGCCTTCATCGCAAAGCTCATCGACAGCATCAAAAATCCCCTGTAATTGGTCACCATCCGCTTCCATATCATCTTTGTTGATTTCAGTAGTTGGTCTATAGCGAACGTCTACTGGGAAAGTACGGCCTGATACTTCAATAATTGGCGCATTATCAAAATGTTTAGAAAAACGCTCAGGGTCAATCGTCGCTGAGGTGATGATAACTTTTAAGTCTGGTCGCTTTGGCAGTAAATTTTTTAAATAGCCTAAGATGAAATCGATATTCAGACTTCGTTCGTGGGCTTCATCGATGATAATAGTATCGTACTGATTTAGGTATCTGTCTTGTTGAATTTCAGCCAGCAAAATACCGTCTGTCATCAATTTAATGTAGCTATTGTCAGAGACTTGGTCGCTAAAGCGAATTTTAAAACCCACTTGTTGACCTAGCTCGCACTGCATTTCTTCTGCAATACGATTCGCTACACTGCGTGCAGCGAGTCGACGAGGCTGAGTGTGGCCAATGTATCCATCAACACCTCGGCCAAGCTCTAAACACATTTTTGGGATCTGCGTGGTTTTACCTGAGCCTGTTTCACCAGCAATGATCACGACTTGGTTATTGGCGATGGCCTGTTTAATGTCATCTTTCTTTTGGCTAACTGGTAGTTGCTCTGGGTAAGTCACTTTTGGCAAGGCAGCCAAACGTTGCTCGCGCAATTGCTGAGAACGGCTAATATCTTCTGCTATTTTTTGCGCTATGTTTGCTTGCTTAGTTTCATCGTTGATTTTTTTGATGCCATGAAGGCGTTTTTTGAAGATGAATTGATCTTTGCGTAAACACGTTTTTAATTCGCCGAACAGCGGACCTAGGTTAACCACCCGATACCCTTATATTTCTTAACCAATAGATTGATATTGTATCAAATAATCTATCAGGTGGTCATGGCTTTATTTATGCCAATTCGCTTAATTAAGTGAACCGTTTTGAGGCAATAAAATCTCGTTGATAACAAGGCAAAAATTTCGTTGTTTAATTGTTCTCGGCAATTGCTCCTGCATTGCTCTACTTCCTGCATCCATGCAGTCGTAAATAAGTAATATTTAACGCAATTAACGACAGATTTAATCCCTCAAAATGATTAAGGATTATTGCGAGTTGGCATCACCCTCTCTGTTGGGATTGGCATTGCACAAACGTTGATGTAATCAGGGCTTTCAACAAACCACGCTTCAACGCGATTTTTACGCGCTTCAATGAGGGCTATAAACGCATTTGAGTCTGTTTTCATGACCCGAAATTTACTGTTGTCTGTGTCTTTAATATCTGCTAATAGTTGCATATCTGTGATGGGGTTAAATGTCTGACCTTCAGTGGCTTTACGCTGTAAGAGATTAAAATGTTCCATCCCTTCTAAAACGCGACCAAATACAGTGATGTTACGGTCTAAATAGCGCTGGCTATTCCCTATGGTCACATAAAATTCGGTCCCACCTGAATTGATATCATTATCGCGAGCCATAGCAAAAACACCAGGGCAATGTACTTGCCATGTTTCAGTTTGGCTTTGGTTTTGTGCCACAGCAAAGCCGTTTAAAAAGCCCGTTTTAGCTGCATAACCATCAGGTCCTTTGAGCTCTGTAATCTTTAGAGGAGTCTCGGTACGTAAGTAAAACTCAGCGGGTAAGGCTTTTTTAGCATTTTTAACAGGTTTGCTTTCGCTGACATCGCCTCCTTGTGCTACAAATCCTTCAACAAAGCGATACACACTCAGGCCTTGATAAAACCCTTCTTTGGCAAGCTGTCGCATGTTGTTTGCGTGCGTAGGCGCCAATTTATCGTTTAGTTCAATATAAGCAGCACCCGTAGGTAGGGTTAGTTTAATGATGTTCTGGGCACTAACAGTTCGCCATTCACTATCGCTGGCAGTTTTAATGATTTCGCCAGCAGAACGTTTTTGACTGGTTTCTTTTCCATGAGTTGGTGCAATTAATACCGCACCAAGACACAAGGTTAATAGTCTTAATTTCATTGTTATTATCTTTTAAGTAGTTGACAATTCAGCCTATTAATTTATGCCCCAATAAGCAAGTAAAAGCGACTTATTAAGGCAATGCTCATTATTAATCCCAATCAAATTTATAGAGAATATCAACATTTTGATAAAGGCCACTGGTCACCTCAATGTACAATTGTGACAACAATTGATAGCGCACAGCAACTTCACTTAACGAATCAAAAATACCAACACTGTATTTGACTTGAATGCCCGGTGTAAGATAGCCAGATATCTCAACTTTTGTATCGTCACCACTACCACTCGAACTTAAGCTTACATCTGACAAACCAAAACTTTCGCCTATCTTAGACACCACCCCCTCACTGCGGTTTACACCTTGGGCAAGCAATAATTGTGTTAACATGGCATCGGTCGAGCTGTCACCTTCATCAAGAGGTTGTCCATTTAGCAAATAAGCCAGGGCTTGACCCTGATCCATCGCTGGCTCTGAAAATACTTTTAACGAAGGCTGTTCAACATTACCTGTTAAGGTGATCCCTGCCACAACACCATTTGAGGTGTTATCAGGGTTACGAATCGCTTTGATATTTAAGTAAGGTTTATCAATTGAGCCACTAAACCCCACCTGACCAGTACGGATTTGCAAGTCTTGTCCAAATGCACGGTATGTACCGTCTACTAGGTTCAATTCACCCGTTGCTATCATAGGAGTGACTTGGTCCATACTTATATTTAAATCACCTTCAACTTTTGACTTAAGGCCAAAAGAATCTATTCGTACATCATTCTCAACCAATACTTTTAAATTTATCGCATAGTCAAATGGCACTTTCTCAGATTGTTGCTGCTCAATATCAACAATCACTTCATCATCGCTGACTTGTACTGCGCCCTCTGGTAGCTCTTCAATAGCAATTCGGCCCCATGGCACCACGACTTGGCCATCGAGATTAAACGCATTATTCTTCAATGACATAGTTAAATCTGGTGATACTTTAAAGGTAACATCTTGCTGGGCACGCACAAAAAACTCTTTACCGTTCAATTTCACGTCAACGTCTGGTAAATCTTGCTGCCAATCGACACCGCCAGATAAGTTAAGTGCGCCCCCTTCAGTGTCTTTCAGCTCACCCGTGAGCTTTGCACTTTGGTTATTAAAGGCAATGTTTACATATGAATTTTGCAGCGATACGGGCAATGTTGCCCCTTCTAGATTGATTTTTTCAACATCAAATTCACCATTGAGTAATGGCTCTTTCAAGGTGCCTGCGATTGCTAAACGGCCTTTAATATCGCCTGTTAATTGTTCAAGTGATGCAATAAAGGGTCTTAAGTTTGTTAACTCAATTTTCTCAATAACCAAGTCGCCCGCTAAGGTCTGTTTATTTTGTATATCATCAATGTTGAGCTGTGAAGTCACTTTACCTAATACGGATGAATCAAGGGTGGCATTAAGTTTACCAACTTGCGCATCACTCATTGCCGAGATATCTAAAACCTCTACCGGTAATTTATAGACATTTGCACCATCAATTAAGGATGCTTCTAGCTGCTGTGTTTTGATATTGGCACGAATCGTTTTCAATGCGCCATTATTCCAATTAGCAACAAACTCCCCGTTTGCATTGCCAATTACTTTCAAATTATCTGGTAAGAAGTGTTTAAATTCAGCAATAGATAACGCAGCAAGCTTTGCATTCAACTGACCTAATTGTTTAGTTTGCTGCAAGGTCTCAAAACATAGTTTTGAGTTATCGCTTTGCCAGCAGTGAGCGGCTACATTAAAGTCAAAGGTTTTGGTATTTAGTTGAATATTAACCGGCTTATTAGTACCAAAGCGCACCTGATTATCGGTTACAAGAATTTGACTTAACGCACCTTGCCAGATTTCTTTATTAAATTTACCGTCAACATCAAATGATGCTTTCCCTTGATCTGCATCGAGTAAAAAAGCTAAATGGTGATCAGTTTTATCTCCACTGGCATCTAACTCAATTTGATTAATTTTATGTTCGCCTACACTTGCAGAATCAAGAATAAGTGACAGGTCAGTTTGCCAGTCTGCGGCATAATCGAATTGCCCTTTTAATGTTAAACCATCGACCTGGATATCTTGATAACTCAACGTATGAAGTACCATATTTAAATCAACCGTTGGCGCGAGTCGCTTTCCACGTAAAGTCAAATCAGCAAATCCCTTACCTTGCATAGGCAAGATATCTTGACCACTTGCATCTAAACGCATTTTACCTTCGACGCGCCATACATCATCTACCTGACCTGATAAGGCAATTTCATTTTTACCACTTTTCACTTCAAGCTTTTTAAAACTCGCATGTAAGCTGCTATCAAGTTCAAAATCCGAAAGTAAGGTCACAGGAACTTCATTTATTGAGCCATTTAATTGCGTGTTATCTAACGCAAGCTGCCATTCACTTGCCTGTAAATTGAATGAACCATTAAACTCACCGGATAAGTCACTGCTCAGTGCATCCGTTAAGTATTGTGCTTTTAAGTGACTCAAAGTTCCTTTAAATTGACTTTTTACCCCATTTGACCAATCAACCGAAGCGGTTACTACTGCGTTACTGTCATTCGCATTAAGGTTTAATTGCTTCAGTTTTGCACTTGTTAAGCTACCCTGTAGTTGCGATTTCACAGTCATTGCCGGTAACGCGTCTAACTGTGTGACTAAGCTCAAATCGACTTCATAAGCATCGGCGTGGCCTTTGGCTTGTAAATCAAAGTCAGTTAATTGCAGGTTTTGTGTATTAGTTTCAATTTGCCACTTTTCTATCTGGCCTGTTAAATCAAATGGAAAATTTGTTTCTCTTAAATTCACAGTCCCTTTTAGCTTTGCTGGGTATGTCCCCTGAGTTACTAAATCTAACTTTAAATTAGCAAGTGGGCCTAAAACAGTTAAATTAGCTTGATGCTCAGTGTTACCTACCGACAGCGAGCCACTAACAGTATTATCACCAGAGAGTTCAGCCGTTAGCTTGGTTTGTAATTGCCATTGCTGATAGCGTGCAGCAAGTTTTTCAAGGTGAATATCACTGCCATTAACTGAAGCGACCAATTCAATATTTTCAACCAGCTGAGCCTCTTCTACCCCAGAAGGTGTAATAGCAACCTTGCTGATTCGAAATTGATTAACTTGGAGGTTAACCGGGAGCGTAGTATCGATTTCTGGTAGTGCCGGTACCTCCTTTAGTGGAGTCGACTTAGGCTGCTCTTTAGTTTCATGCAATAACACCTCTATGTCAGCAATATTCAATGAATTCACTGTGACGTCTGATGCTTCGGCGCGCCCCTCAAGGCTTAATTTATTTACTGTTACGTCGGCACTGGCATGCACTAAACTAAACCGATTAATTGCAACTCGGTTTAGAGTGATTTTTATTGGTAAGCTAATTTGTGTGGCTTGTTCTACTTCTTGCTCTGATTCATTACGAGGTTCAGTTGATGAAGCTTGCTTTTTAATATTTAAATCAATCGACTGGGCGCTTAAATTTTCAATACAAATACCATCACAACGCCACCAGAACAAATCAACTTTTAGTTGCTTTGCATCAAGCATGGTACCTTGGTTTTCAAAGAAAACATCAAACGCATCGTTATATAAAAAACGCCCTGATGGCAACTTAATTGTTAAGCCATCAACTAGCTTATTAGCAGAGTATGCAATAAAGTGATTACCGGGTGCTGTGAACAACAAACAAAACACAATGACTGCCAAACTTGTCAATGTAATTGATAGAACCTTGGTTATCTTTTTTAACATCTTCATTAGATTTCAGGCCCTATGGTAATACTTAGTCGAGTGCTTTTACTTTCTTTTGTCAGACCCCAAGCATGGTCGATACGCACAGGACCAACCGGTGTTAAATACCTAAAACCAAAACCAGCCCCAACTTCTACACGATCAGTAAAATCATTTGTCGCGGTACCACTATCAACAAATAAGGCTGCTCGCCAATGCTCGGCAAATTGGTAGTTATATTCAACGGTTCCGCTCATTAAATATTTACCACCTATCAAACGTCCTTTTTCATCTTCAGGCGAAATAGATTCATAAGCAAAACCACGCACACTTTGGTCACCACCCGCATAAAAGCGCAAAGATAGAGGAACTTCATTGATATTATCGACCAGCATTGCGCCTAGGTTGGCTCTTAAAAACAGCATATGGCGATCTGCAAACGTGGTTAACCAAGCATTTTGCAGTTGTAATCGCAAAATGTTAGTTGAAGACATCATATCTTTTAAACCAAATTCGGCTGACATCATCCATTGATAGCCTTTATATGGCGTTGTGCCTCCTTCAGTGTCTTTCTTGGCATAACTGATGCCAGGCATTAACATTTTTGCACTTTGCTCTTCATCACCAATACGGTAAGTTTCATAGTCACGCCTTAAAAATGCAGTGCGTACCCAATCGTCGTCTGTTAGCCATTGGCGCTGTAATTGGCCTGTAAATATGCGGCTATATAAATCATTGGTTAATTCGTCTTCTAGTTTGTAGCCTAAAGAAAAACGCCATAAATCATCGTTAGGGTCATCTACAGGTACCGTATAGCCGAGAGAGATATCTTGCTGACGTTCTGATACATTCAGATTGCTCTCTAAGTAATGACCATCTTCAGTGATCCAGGGTTTTGTCCATTTAAAGCGAACTTTTGGCCCAAGGTCGGTGCTATAACCGCCACCCACTTCGAAGCTATTTGCAGGTTTATGTAACACATCAACATTAATTGGCACTTGATTATTTTTACGTTTAGCAATGTCAGCATAAACACGCACACTCGCAAAATAAGGCGTGCTCGACAATGCTAAATTGTAATCAGAAATCTCAGTCGCTTTATAAGGCTGGCCTTGTTTAAACTCCGCTAGTGAGCGAATATATTTTTCAGCGGGAGTCTCACTGCCGATTGTGATATCACCAAACTGGTACCGAGGCCCAGTATCGACATTAAAAATGACTCTCGCGTTATTATTTTTCAAAGACACCGCTAATTTATGCTCATGCCATTTTGCATCAAAGTAACCTAACTCTAATAGTTGGCTTTCAATGCGTTTTCTAGCGGCCTCATATTTACCGTGATTTAAAAAATCACCCTGTTTTATTTTGATGCTGTTGACTACAGACATGAATTCAGCGTCATCTTTACCTGAACCAGTGATAGTCACTTTGATATCTGCAACTCGTGTAACAGGGCCGCGTTCAACATTAACTATCAAAAGCTGCTCTGCGTTATCGAAGCTAATTTTAATGGTAGGTTTATAGTAACCAAGAGCTTTTAAACTCATTTCAACTTGGCTTTTAGCATGACGCTTTAGAGCCTTAGAGTTTTTTTCATCGACAAGTTGTTTAATGTAAAGCTCAACGTTCCCCTCAAGCTCGCCACTAATCCCTTGTATTTTATAATCTTTAATAATCCCTTCCGTACCAATTGAGTACTGGCTATACGAAGAACAGAAAAGCAAAAAGACAAAATAGAGATGCCGAGTATACAAAAATTATCCTTACTTTTTTGGAAGAGTCATAATCTAAAATGAGTACAAAATGATATTAACACAGCGTTATAGCCACTGACATAATTGAAATGTTAAAATTAGTACGCGTTAAACTTTTATTTTCGCTACAATAGCGGATAATACCTAGATTTATAATGAACGAGCGACTAAATGCACTTCCCTGATGACGAAAACGGTCAATTATTAGCTGAAATTGCTGAAGCTGGTGTCGACTTAACCAGTATGCAAACCATCGATTTCTATATTCTTTTTGAACAAAAACCAGAAGCAGAAAAATTTTCAAAAGTAATTGAAAGTGATGAGCTTGCACCTTCTACGGAATTAAACAAATGCCCTGATACAGGGGTGTGGGAAGTAATTACTCGTGTGAAAATGGTGCCAGATCACACTTTACTTAGCCAAACAGAGCAATACTTAGAGAGCATCGCAAATGGTCACAATGGATATGGTGACGGCTGGGGTTTAATGGTCGAAGAAAAATAGGTCTGCCCCAATTTCGTAAAGCGAATCAACTCAATTGATTCGCTTTACGGAAACTCCCCTGATAATCAAATAGCTTTTCAGCCACTTTCCAACCGTATTTTTTATTTTTACGGGCAATCACAAAGTCTGGTGCAAGTAGTTGCTTCTGTAATTCAACAACTTGTTCTGCGCTTTGCCATTCAACGGGACTGTAACCGGGTGCCGCTCGTTTGCCAAATTGCTTATTAAAGATAAACCGCCCCGTATCGTTGGTTAAATTAAATACTTCATCACAACTTGCACCGTCTTCATCAAAGTAACTAATTTTAAGTAAACCTTTAGCAAGCAACTGTGCCGACAAACCACTACACCTTAATACCAAAGCATCTTTTAGATTAAGCGCTTCTCTTAGTTTATCATCAGGATCTGCCATCATAGCACCACATGACTGACACTGCCTTGCTGCTATGTCATTTTGTTCACCACAGTGCTCACATTCTTTAAAACGAAAACGATAATCGCACTGTACTTGCACTTCACCATTTTCCAGCAACCCTTGGCAACGCCTGCCAAAGTGCTCAACAACTTTACCTTCGCTATCAGTTTTACCCCAAAAAATATTCGCAAACCCACAACCAGGGCAAAGTACTTGTACTGGCTCATTATCACTTTGTGCTTTGATACTACCTACCTCAGGATAAAACAAATCAAAGCCATTACCAGCATAGTCAATAACTAAGCAATCTTCTTTACCTTCGCTTAAACGAAGTCCCCTACCTACAATTTGTTGGTATAAACTCACCGATTCTGTAGGCCTTAAAATTGCGATGTAATCAACATGAGGGGCATCAAAGCCTGTCGTAAGTACTGATACATTGACTAAATACTTTATTTTTTTTGCTTTAAATTGATTAATAATCCTATCGCGTTCTTGATTATCGGTATCACCAGTAATCAGTGCAGTATTATGCTCAGGTAAGTAGCCTGTTATTTCTTTGGCGTGCATCACAGTTGCAGCAAAGATCATTACACCATGACGCTGCTCACTATATTCTATTACTTGGTTGATAATAGCTTTTGTCGCGCGAGTGTTATCTTTCAATAACGCATTCATATTCTCGACACTGTAACGACCAAATGAATCACTCGGCAGTGATGAAAAGTCATAATGACTAATCGCAGCATCCACCTCGTGAGGCGGCGTTAAATAGCCATTTTTGATCATATATCGCAGTGGTAACTCAAAAATACACTTTTTAAATGGCGCATCGCTATCACCTCTAACAAAGCCATGATAGTGATGATGATAAACCCACCCCATGCCCATTCGAAATGGAGTCGCGGTTAGTCCAAGTACTTTAAGACTAGGATTTTGTTTTTTTAGACTCGCTATCACCCGTCCGTATTGGCTTTTTTCATCACCGCTTACACGGTGGCATTCATCAATGATCAATAATGAATAGGCGTCGGTTAGCTGTTTTGTATTTCGCGCCAGTGACTGCACACTTGCAAAGGTGACTTGTTCAGTTAAAGACTTTTGCTTTAAACCCGCTGAAAATATGCTGGCCTTAAAACCAAAGCTGGTGTATTTCTCAGCGTTTTGCTCTACCAACTCTTTAACATGAGCAAGCACCATAATTTTTTGTTTGGCAATACGCGCAAGTTCAGCAATAACAAGACTCTTACCTGCACCTGTTGGTAACACAATAAGTGCTGCATCATCAGTTTGTCGAAAGTGAGCAACTGTGCGTGCTACGGCCTCTTGTTGATAGGGTCTGAGTACGTACTTCATTTTATCTGACTATTATCGACATAAAAAAAGGGAAGCATACGCTTCCCTTCCTATTCTTTAAAGCAAAAATTAAGCGAGGTGTTTTGTTAGATCTACACCTTGGAAAGCTTTAGGACGTTTACCACGGCCTGTCCATTCAACAATTTCACCATTAAATTCGATGCGATATTTTGGTTTTACTTTAGTACGCTTATCAGTTGTTGCTACATCCTGTAGATCTTCTAATGTAAGTCCTTTTTCTTTTAGTAGATCGAGTACTTCTTTTTTAGCTTCTTGCTGTTGAGTATATTTCTCGATTGCTGTGTCAATTAGCTGTTTTGCTTTTTCTAATTCAGATAATGACGCAGATTTCACAAAAGATCGGATTTCTTTCATTGAGAGCTCTCTTAAGTATTAAAAGTTAAGTTAAAAGTTTAACAGTAGCTAGTATATGTGGATTTAATGAAATAATCTATTCCATGTTTATTTTTTATCCTATCTTTTTATTATAGCCATAGCTTTATTTTATCTATTACATCGCTTAGCTCTGCAATTAACTTTTCGACAATTAATGTATCTTGCAGTTGATTAAAACGACTCTCGGTCGTTACGATAAGCTCAGATAAAGGAGGATATTGAAGCATTACAATAGCGCCTTTAAGTTTATGTATTGCGCCAGAAACCTTTTCTAAATTTTGATTTTTTATTTGCTCTTGTAAGGAATTTAAGTCTGCTTGCAAGCTAGTAATAAATACCTCTGCGAGCATTTTTGCATCATTCTCATTGCCGAAAACATTTAACCAATGCTGTTTATCTTTTATACCTTGTAAGCTTAAATCGGGATTATCATCGGTAATTGGCAAATCATCACTACTTAACTCTATAAACTCAGCTAGTCGATTATATAATTCATTGAGTTTATATGGCTTAAATAACACACAGCTCATTCCTGATTTTAATGCTTTATTTAAACACTCTTTAGAATCATCCGCAGTAAAGCCAATAATTGGCAAATTTTTAAACTTCTCTTGACTGCGTAATTGCTCAGTTAATTGAAATCCATCTAAATCAGGCATGTGACAGTCTGTTAATAATAAATCAAAATGCCCTGTTTCAAGTGCTCTTAGAGCAGCAATACCATCGTCAACCATGACCGCTTTAATTCCTAGTTTTTGGCATTGTTTTTCGAGCAATAACTGATTTGTTTTATTATCCTCAGCTATTAATATTTTCCCATGTAACGGATAGCTTTGCGTTAGCATCTCATCATCCAAGCGAATGTGTGCACTATTTATAAGCTCTCTCAAAGTATCTGGATACAATGGCTTAATAGGTAGAATATGGCAGCAACAATTTGCTGGTGTATGCACTTTGTTAGCGCATGCTACTAAAATATAATTATTACTTGCATTACTAATTGATTGCTGCCAATTAGCGCCCCACAGTGCATTAACATGACTCTCGTCAATGAGAATATTATCAGCTTGTTCAAATGCGTCTTTATCGATTGGCCAACTTAATTGATAGTGTTTCACCCCCATACTGGCTAGGTTATTTAGTAATTGATCGTGCTGGGTACAAACAGCCCAATTAACTGACAAAGCTCGTAATTTCTGTTTACTTGCGTTTTTAAGTGGTACTGAAATATAAACATTAGTGCCTTTACCATAGGTGCTTGATAGGGAGATTTCACCCTGCATAGCTTCAACAAGTTGCTTTGCCAAGCTTAAGCCTAACCCAGTACCACCATAGCGACGTTGAATAGAGTTATCTGCCTGCTCGAAAGGGATAAATATATTAGCCAACTGCTCGGCTGTCATACCTTTACCTGTATCTGATACTTCAATCTTTAAAGATTGCTTATCAAATAAAACATCACAGCTTATTGTCCCTTGCTCTGTAAATTTCACGGCGTTATTTAGTACATTAGAAAGCACTTGCATCAAATGACTTATATCGACCAAAGCCAAATTAAAAGTAGCTTTACGCCATAGTACATTGAAAGCGAGCCCTTTTTGCTTAGCGAGGTACTCATGAGCACGCATAACACGGCATAAATGCGCCTCAAGGTCGGTTTCTCTTAAGTCGACTTCGATATTACCTGTACTACTGTTTGCGAAATATAAAATATCATCGACTAAAGTGCGAAGCTTTGTTACTGAGCTCTCTATGTGCTCGATTAAATAGTGTTGCTCTTCATCAAGTGATGATGATTTTAAAAGCTCTATAAAGCCATTTACTCCAGACATAGGTGTTCTTAGTTCATGGCTCATAGTGGCAATAAAACGACCTTTCGCCAACTGAGCTTGATGTGCAAGCTCCGTTGCTTTATTCAAATCTTCCTGCTGACGTTTGAGTATGCTGATATCAAGCAAAATACCATTCCAACGCACACCCTGCTTATTTTCGCGCTTATTAGTTTCTGCATTGGCAATAAAACGACACCAAATTTGCTGGCCTAGGTTGTTTATCCGAAACTCAATATCAATCATTTTGTTGAGTTTACTCGCTGCTTTAAAACTCTTTGCAATTTGCACTCGGTCTTCATCAACAATAAGCGGCGAAATACATCCCGTCATGCCGCGCTGGTTAATCATTCGCGAAGTAATCCCTAATAAACTCTGTGCACCTTTACTAATATAGGTATAACAACCCTCACCGTCATCGTAGTACTCATACTGAAATACACCTCCAGGTATTGTGTCCGTAATGGTTTGTAACAGTTGCTGTACAGATTGATTCTCACGCTGAAGGTGACGATGTTCAGTTACATCAGTGATCACCGTCATAATACCTGCAAATTCACCCCCTGAGCCCAAGTATGGCTTTTTGGTGTAAAGTAACTCCAGCTCTTTACCCGATTTATTCGTGTAATTTATATGCTGATTGATTACCTTGCCTGAATTTAAACTTTGCTCATTTTGCGAAATCAGTTTTTTTACGACTTTAATATCTCCGCGCAAATATTGGTTTTTTTCATCCCATAAGTGAGCAAAATTTTCTTTATAAGCTCTGTTCCACATAATACGCTTTTGGTGCTGATCTTGTATCACCACCATAGTGGGTAAGTCATCTATCAGTTTTTGGGTAAAATTAAGCTTACTTAAAGCCACTTCTTCAGCATCTTTGCGCTTTGCAATTTCACGATTAATGGTTAATCGCCAGCTAATAAAATAAATTACCGACACAGCAATCAAAATTAAAATGAGAATAGCTGTGGTATTAACAGTTTTACGGTCGTAACCACGTTCAATACTAAAAATGCCGTGACGACTAACAACATAGTTAAAATCATTGCTGGTCAATGTTTTAAATAGGCTGTCTAGCAGAGTCGCAAATTCTGAGAAGTGTTTATTCACTAAAAAATAAATAGGCTGGGTATAACGGTATTTTGGATTGATATAAAACTCACCAATATAAAATTGGTTTAGCTGATACGCCGCAATACTTTGCGGTAGTATCACCGCATCTATGTTGTCATTTCTCAATGCATAAAACAGCGTTTTGATTGAATCAAATGAGACTGTTTCGGCTAATTCATTGGTCAATAGCTTTTGTTTAGGATCGGCGAACACCTCTAAATAGCCAATTCGCTTGGTTTGACTAGCTCGTTTAGAGATTAACACCATCTCTAAACTATAGTGAGAAGGTAACGCAATTAACACACCTTCTTCTATTTTTGTGGGGTTCATAGTTGGAATTAAATCAATTTTATTAGCTAAAAAGAGCCGTTCTAGCTCTTGAGAGTTGGCAGCTGGTATATATTTAAATTGAAAATCACTTCGTTGTGCTAATAGTTCCAAAGTGTCGTTTAAATAGCCTTTTGCTTCGCCTATATTACTGGTTGCGTGAATTGGAAATAAACCATCTACAAAAGAAAAAGTGAGTAAGTAATTATTATCTTCCACTTTGTCAATCTGATTGAAATCACGCTTAAATTGGCTATAAGCTTTTGCTGCTAAATACTCTTCACTGGCAGAGCTTTCCCATAGTTGTTTAGTTGTAGGAGAAATAGCAGCTAATACCGAATTAACCTGATTACGTAATGCCGTATTATTTTTATTAAACATAACATGCAGGGTTTCACTGGATAACCAAACTGGACTTACAACTTTCAGGTTTTCTTGGGAAAGGTTTTTAAGTTGGTGAGATAAAACCGAGTAATCACCCATAAACGCATCAAATGAGCCATCAGCTACTTTTTTAAAGGCGTCCTCTGGTTTTATAAAACGGTTGATAAATAGCGCACCATTTTCTACTAGATATTCACAGTGCGAACTCCCCGTAATACACACCCATCGCAGGCTAGCCAAATTTTTTAATGCATCATTCGCGATGGACTTATTCGCAACAATACCTCTTGGCGCTTCCATGAATGGCGTTGAGAATAAAAAGTGCTTTTTACGTTGTGAGGTTTTATTTAAGCCGACGGCAAAGTCAACATCACCAGCTTTAAGGGCATCTAAAAGCTCATCTAGGCTATCATAAACGCGGTATTCGAGATCAGCTTCGGCCAAACGAGCGATTTCATTACTGTAACCAACGATTACACCTGAGAACTGGCCATCAGCGTCGCGAGTATGGTAAGGGAAAAAGTTATAGTTAACGATACCCGCTTTGAGTTGTGTTGCAAACACATCACCAGAAAATGAAAGCGTAATAATAGAAAAGTAAAACAGAAGTAGTCTTATCAGAGCCTGACCATTTAAAAAAGCAATAACTAAATATATTCTAGCAGTGTAATTTGAATACACAATTATTGTTTATAGCTTGAAGTTGAAATTCATTTAGCCAAATTCTTACAATACCAATACACTGTATTATTAAAGCTTACACTCTACACAATTATGTGCTTAGCGAAAGATATCAGTGTTTTTCCTGTAACTTTTTAGCTCTTAATACCCAACAGAACAATTCTCCATCAATTTTTTTGGGCGTAATATCAAAGGTTTCCCAGCTTGAGCTCATATTAGAAATGATTGCCTTTTGATCATCTTCGCTCCAAGAGGCTTCGATTTGCTCATTTATCCGTAATTTATAATTAGCAAGTTCCTCAATCAAACTCTCAACTTGATGAACAGCTACTTCCCTCCAGTTTACTATCATCGGAATAAAACTTTTTGCTAACTGCCCAAACCAATCTTGTTCAATTTCAGAGTTAAAATTAATTTGAACTTTTTTAAAATCTAATAACAGCTTCTCATTATTTTGTAGGAATTCATTTTGTTCTTTTGCCGTTGGCTTTTCTATTAGACGATAATTACTACAGAAATTAACAAAGTTTCTAACTTTATATGCGAGCCCATCTTGATTTACGAATTGTGAAAGTACTTTAATTCCTTGTTGGCAATCTTGGGTAATGAAAGAATTTCTATGATGAACTAAAGCAATCAGTTCGCCACCACTTTTAAGTACTCGATTAGCTTCAAGAAAAGAAAAGTTTAGATCTGAATATTCAATGCCAAATTGACTAATGAGGTAATCAAAAGATGAATCGTTAAAGTTTAACTTTTCACAACACATTTCACTGTAAAAATTGATGTTTTTTAGTGAAAGAGAAACTTTTTCATTGTCGTTAAAATGCTTAGTAGGATCTATATTCGCAGCATCAATTGCCGTAATTTCAAATTCATTTGGATATTGTTCAGCTAAAACAGCCAAGGCACCATTTCCGCAACCAATATCTAAAAGTTTGGCTGATGATTGAAATTCTCTAAAAATGGCATTCCAGAAATTTAAAACATCTCCTTGATAACCATCTTTGTGATTACTTTGGGCAAAACTGCTTAAAGTTTCAGTCGATAGCCAATATGAGTCCCAATGTTTCACACTTACTCCAAAAAAAGGTGGGCTTAAGCCCACCCCTCATATTGTTTTATTTAGAATGATTGACGGAAGCGAAGGTATGTAATACGTCCGTATGCGTCATATAAATCGAAGTTATAGTTACGACCGCCAAATGGGCTTAATTGCGGCTCTTTCTCAAAGGCATTTTGCATACCTAGAGAAATCTGCGTACCCGTAGACATGTTATATGTAACTTGCAAATCATGTGTTACCCAAGTTGCAATATTACCTGTCTTATCTAAAGAACCATCATCATTTTGAGTCACGTCTTCATATTGCTTACCAATTAAATTGATATTCCATACAAAGTCAAAGTCACTCCAAGTATACGTATTGTTAAGAACAGCACGGTCTTGAGGCTCACCTGGATCTTTAAGTGTATTACGGCCGCCATCTACAACGCTTTCAAACTGGTGACTCCATTGTAGAGTTTGCTTGAATGTACCCGCATCACCAAAATCAAACGTTGTATTCAAGTTCAAGTCTAAACCATTTATAGACCAGCTACCTTCGTTAGCATAACCTTGAGTGATTAAGTCGATACCACCATTGCTTAAGCGCTCTACACCTAAACCTGCAGGAATTGGGTCACCTGTTTGTTCACGGTTAAGAATAGTTGTTGCGCCAAAGAAACGGATCATATTTGATATTTCAATATCATAATAATCTGCAGAGAAGTTTAACCAATCTGTTGGTTGATAAGCTAAACCTATTGACGTTTGTTTAGATGTTTCAGAACCAATTTCTGGGTTAGCAAGCGTAACTGCGTTAACTTGAACGTCACAACCAGCTTCAAGACCAAAGTTTAGACAAGAAGGGTCATCGCTAACATTTGGGTTGTCAGGTGCTGGCTTAGCTGTCGTGATATCAAGTGTTGGAGCACGGAAGCCTTCCCCATAAGAAGCACGAAGAACTAAACCTTCCATTACATCGTATTTAAACGAGATTTTTGGCGAGAAATCACTACCGTAATCTGAATATTCATCATAACGGCCAGCAAGAGTCATCTCAAGATCATCCATTAACGGGAACAATGCTTCGAAGTAAGCACCTTTAACGTCACGAGAGCCACCCGCACTGTTACCTGATGAACCACCGACTTGACCAGCTTCTGAAAGTGAATCATAAGTATCTTGATACTCTTCTTTACGGTATTCTGCACCGACTACCGCTTGAATCATACCACCACCAATTTCAATGACATCGAATGATGCTGACGCGAATAGCTCTTCTTGATTGAATTCACCAATACGAGAAGTAGTTACTTTAAGACCGCTTAAAAGCTCTTGATAATCGCTCTTCTCAGTATCCGTTGTAAAACGATCACCAAATGGGTCATTTAACATATAAGCGCCACTATCCATTGCAGCACGGGCATTACTACCCATTAAGTAGTTGCGACCGATTTCGTATGTTTTAGTTTTAGTCTTACGTGCACCAAAATCAACAAAAACATCACCAATTGAACCTTCAGCACCGAATAAGAAATCTGTAGACCAGTTATCTACGTTGTTATCACGGTTACCCAATGCAGCAAAGCGGTGACGGATTTGAACTAAACTTGGATCATCGCCATTGGCAATTTCACCAGCTCGTTTGTCAGCCATATAACTTGCAAATTCTGCATCGTAAAAAGGGCTATTTGGGTTAATAGGGTTGTTAGGGCTATCATCTGATAAGAAAGCTGCATCACCTGCATCATTCAAAGAAGGAGCATATCGACCAAATGATTTTGTTTTAGAAACAAGAGTATGCGAGAAGATTTTCCAATCGTCATTTATTTCATATTCTGCTTTTAGGAAAGCAGATTGGTTACCTGTTGATGCTTCATTAGCATTGGTTGCGTTGAAGTTATAACCACAGGCACCCGTAGAGCCATACATGAAGTTTTCTAAGCTGTCACATTCTTCTTGAGAAATGATAGATCTGTAACCAGCTTCTTTTAAAGCGTTCACACCAAAGCTAGATGCACCAGGTTGAACCCAAGGGTAATCGTGTTCATAAATAATATCGCGGCTATTCCAAGAAATACCACCAATCACTGATGCATTATCGCTTGATGAGCCGAAAACTACAGAGCCTTCCTCACGGTCACCACCTTCTTCAGGAAGACTTACATCGCCCGCACCTAGACGTACCTCAACACCATTAAAGTTTTTTCGAGTAATAATGTTGATTACACCCGCAATCGCATCAGAACCATAAACAGCTGAAGCACCATCAGATAAAATCTCGATACGCTCTACAGCAGCCATAGGGATTGAGTTTAAGTCTTGAGAATTACCAGTTGATGGTGATTTAGGAAGACGACGACCATCTACAAGGATTAAAGAGCGAGATGCGCCTAAACCACGTAAGTTAACTTGCGAAACACCTTGAGCTGAACTACCAGATTGAGGTCGGAATGAACCTGCTGAGTTAAAGCTTGTATTACGGATCAAATCAGAAACTGAAGTTTGACCTGAAAAGTCGATTGAAGCACGGTCAATAACTGTTACAGGAATTGAGCCTTCTAAGTCAGTTCGTTTAATACGTGAACCTGTTACGGCGATACGTTCAACTTCTTCTACACCTTTATCATCAGCAGCATAGCTCGTTGCTGAAAATGCAGCAGTTGACGCTGCACCAAAAGCAATCGCTAAGCGAACTGCTTTTGAAACTTGATTATTTAACATTTGATTCTCCCTGGTCATATCCATGTTATGACTTTATTAATTTATTTTAACCCTTAAAGAGGTACTAGTACCCTATAAGGGAATTAAATACTAATATCAGGGACAACTTTTGGTCAACAGTTTTTTAACCTTTGTTTTTTAATGTAAAATCCAGTAATTCGTTATATCTAAAAATACTCCCAAAACCATTCATACACCATTAACCGCTATTTTAAAAATAGGGACAAACTAATTTTAAAATAACCGACACAGCCTTTTTAATACAATAAAAAAACCATTAAAGCTCTAAAAGATAGTTCCAAAAAACAAAACCAATAAGCTTTCGTTTTTGCGAAAACAACAACACTATTTACTGGGAACTTTATTCGATAGCTTAAAGATTTTTCTTAGAAAGAACGACTGTTTGCACAAAATCAGACTAAGACAAAAGGTTTGTAATTAAGTTTTTGCAAACCGAAGCACAGCGGTTTTAACAACTACTAATATTGATGAATCCATTTTTAAGTATTGAGAAACGAGAATTAGACAAAAAAAACCCCGCGATGTCGCGGGGTTTTATTGCTTATACTAATTTGTTTTCAAAGTTTAGAATTTTTGTTCTAAACGAAGGTACATTGAACGACCTGTTTGATCGTATAATGACCAGCTTGAATCACGGTAGTCACGGAAGCCGTCATACCAAGAAGGAGCTTTCTTATCAAATACGTTGTTAACACCTACAGAAATTTTAGTATTTGTTGGTGCAGTGTATGTGAACTGAGCATTATGCTTGAAGTATGAAGGTACATCAGCAAGGTAATCAACACCCCACTCTTCATTACCAGACTCTTGTGCACCTACGTAGAACATAGTCCAAGACGCACTGTAGTCTTCATAAGAGTAGCTAACACCTAAATCAGCTTTCCAATCTGGGTAATCTTGAAGACCTGCATAATCAAATGGTTCTGCATCTTTGTCAGCTTTCTCTTCAAATTCCATAACTTTAGAAACGTTTAGCATAACACCGAAGTCACCGAAGCTAGTTTCATGCTTGTAACGAGTTGAGAAGTCGATACCAGACGTTTGTAGTGATGCTTTATTGATATAACCTGTGTAGATGTAATCAATTTGACCATTACCATTAGCACGGTCGATAGCATCTGGCGTAGAACCTAAACCACCCTCTTCTTGTTCAATACGTAGAAGCTCAGTAGTGCTTACGTCATCAATACGGTTCTCGTAGCTGATATCGTAGTAAGTTAATTCTACGGCTAAACCATCAACGATATCCCATACGAAACCAAGAGTCGTAGAATCACCTGTTTCTTCAGTAAGGTTTGCATTACCACCGAACCATGTCGCTACTTGCTCACCAGCGTCAGAACAGTAACCTTCTAGTGCTTGACCTGGGTTAGCATCACACCATGCTGTATCACGAACAGTTGGGAAACTTAATGCATAAGACTGGAACATTTCGCCCATGTTAGGAGCACGGAAAGACTCACCCCAAGAACCACGGATTAATAATGTTTCAGTTGGACGCCAAGTAACACCTACTTTTGGAACAACTTTATCGAATGTAGTGCTCTTTTCACCAAGGTTTGTCATACCAGACTGTTCGTATTTCTCATAACGACCAGCAACTGTTACATCAATTTCGTATGGTAAGCTTGCTTGGATTTCCATGTAAGCAGCAGTACGGTCACGAGTTGCATACACGTCATCACCGCCTGAACCACCAGAGATGAAACCATTTGCAGATTCAGGATCAGATACTTGAGTGAAATCAATTTCTTCAAATTCAGCACCAACAACACCAGCAATAACGAAGTCACCGTTATCAACAAAAGTAGTAGACACTAAACCATCAATTTGTTGACTTTCGTAACGACCTTCATAAGTACCAGTGTGCGCTGCATATTGGTATAAATCAGTTAATTGAGTGTTCCACTCATCGTAGCTCATACCAGTAGTATTAAGAATATCGTACTCACCAGAATCAATCGCGTTTTGTAACATTACGTCGTTAACTAGGTTACTACCGAAAACGTTTGTTTTAGAAATGCTATTTTGGTAGTTGATTTCCCAATCAAGGCCATTGCCAATATCAGTGAAACCTTCAAGACCTAATACGATATCAGTTGTAACAACTTCTGTTTTAGTGTCACGGTTACCAATTGGTACAGAGCGCATGTAAAGACGGATGTCTTCGCCTTCTGGGTTATACTGGTTGTCAGCGTCCATCCATACAGCACCCGTAGATACTGGAGTACCAGCATAACGTGAATTTGTTTCGTTGAAACTTGCCATTGCACGGCCAACAAAACGGATGTTATCAGTTAGTTCATAGTTAAAGTTTGTTAAGAATGAGTTATTTTCTACGTCTGGGTAGAATTTTGTAACGTTACCGTAGTTATATAAACAACCGCCAACGCCATTTTCATCCATAGCATTCACTACGTCAGCTGTTTGATCACATAACTCTGGGTTTGAGATGTAGCTACCTGCACCACCAATTCGATAGTTTGGTACATGGCTATAACCACTGTACGCACCGTACGTAGGATCGTCCATCGCCCAAATTTCTTTGTCGAAGATTGCGTTGTCACGTGAGTTCTCATACGTGAAAATGATATTACCTTTTTCAGATGTATAACCTGAAGTAATTGAGAAAGTTTTGCTTTCGCCACCTTCTACTTTAGGTACCTCGTAATCGTATTTAACGCTAACGCCATCAAAATCTTTCTTAGTGATGATATTGATTACACCAGCAACTGCAGATGAACCATAAACAGCTGATGCGCCATCACGAAGGATTTCAACACGCTCAACAACTGCCATTGGGATAATTGAAGTATCTGCTGATGAACCTGAAGATGAACTTGTACCAGGCATACGACGACCGTCTAATAATACAAGTGTCGCATCAGAACCCAGGCCACGTAAGTTGATGTTAGAAGATGCTGCACCACCTGCGCCGTAACCAGATACACCCTTCCAAGAACCGAAAGAGTTAGAAGCAAGGTTATTTAAAACGTCAGCAACTGTAGGCTCACCTGAAAGGCTAATTTCTGCAGCTGATAAAACAGTTACTGGAGAGCTGTTTTCAAGGTCTACTTGTTTGATGCGTGAACCTGTAACTTGAATACGTTCAACTTTTTCTGCGTTTTCTTCGTCTGCTGCAAATGAGCTTGCAGAAAATGCAGCAGTAGAAGCTGCACCAAAAGCAACCGCTAAGCGAACAGCTTTTGAAACTTTATTATTTAACATTTGATTCTCCCTGGTCCATGTTATTCATGGAATATTTATAGTTATTCAAAATAAATGCATATTACACAGTCATTTTGAGCCATGATAATAATACTCGCGACTCTCAAAGGTCAACACTTCAGTAACGCAAAAGTTCAACTTTTAACAATAAATATAAGAACACCCAAAATAAAAAAACAACATTAACACCTTTAAATCCCTTGAATTACAAAGAGCATGACAGTGTTTACAACAAGTTATAAAAGAATTTAAAAATCCACATTTCTGGCATTAATATAGGTACAAGCACAAAACCAACCAATTAATTGCAATAAAAGCAATAATTAAAGCTTTGTTGTTTTAGATTTTTTATCTGGTAAAAAATAAAAATAAAAAAATAAACACCCAGTAATTACGGTCAATTCACAATTAAACAGGTCAAATTAAGGGGTAATGATAAAATCAAGACTTAAAAATGCAAAAGTTAATAGAATGAACATTCTATTAACCACAAACAGAAAGACAACTTAACCAGCAATTTACAACACCTCCTTATTTACTAGGGTAAACATTGGATCCAGTTATATATTCGGTACATGATCACTTGAAAAAAATGTAACAATCAGCAATAGTTAGATTGTTAAAACAACAAGGAAAAACCATGATTAAACAATTATTACTAATTACATTTACTTTTTGCTCACTTTCTTCGTATGCAAAAATAAATGAACTCCCAGAAGAGTTTTCTGACTTTAGTCTCAATCGTGACATTAAAGTCTCGTACGAGGATCTCGATAAGCTACTTGAAATGACCGTAATAGATATGGGGAAATCAGATCGAAGTTCTCGTAAATCTCAATCCTCTATTGGCACACGCATGAAATCCCACAAAAATAATGATACTGCGCTTGAAGCCAATCGTTTTTTCTTCGAAGGGGTTGTTAAATCAGACATAAAAGATGGATTTCACAAAATTAGGCTTAGCCTAGAAAAGGTACCGAGTGAAGTGTCATTAAACGATTTAAGCCTTGATGAACAATTGGCATATTGGCTTAACCTATATAATACAGCGATGGTTGAAAAGTTAATTGAACACTACCCTGTTCGTGATACGGAAGATCTTCTTTTTGGTGATGACTCAATTTTAGAAGATGAGTTTTTAACCGTTGCCGGTTACAAACTTTCACTCAATGATATTCAACATAAAATTGTTTTTGAAAAATTCGGTAAAAAGAAGCCAATTGTTATGTATGGCTTTTATCAAGGTAACATTGGTAGCCCAAACCTTCGAGATGAAGCGTATAAAGGTAGCAAGGTTTACCATCAACTTGTTGAAAATGGTGAAGAGTTTGTAAACTCAAATCGAGGCATGCAAATTAAGCGTAAAAACCGCCTTTATGTGTCTAAGTATTATGAACAAGCTGAGTCTTTATTTTCAGATTTCGAAAATGACTTACGTGAGCACTTAGAAGACTATGCTGAAGGTCAAATGAAAAGCGATGTTAAATACGCCAAGCGCTTCAAAATTGATATTGAAGATTGGAGTATCACTGATTTATATGGCACCGACCGTGACTATGGCGGTTCTGCATCAACTAACCCTGCGGCAATGCTAAATGCTGTTGTAAGCAACTCTGCAGTACCTATCGGCCCTGAAGGTAGTGGCGCTGGTATTGGGGCAGTAAACGTTAGTCACATTACTGATTCAATTATGATGCGCACCATGGATTTTGGTCGTTTTTCTCCTGAAATGTTAGAAAAAATCAAAAAACTTAATTTAAAGCGCCAAGACAACAGTGGCTCTGTTGAGATTAAGGATCTTGATTCAAAGAATTAAAATAAGATAGCCACTCGTCAAAAGAATGTGATGGGTGGCTTTTTCTGAACAGGGAGTTCGCTATGCTTAAACCACTCTTATTAATTACCACAATTTTCTTTACTGCATACTCGTCAGCAAAACTAGACACTCTACCAGAAGAATTTGCCGATTTCGGCTTAGATAATGATTTAACAATATCTTATGGTGATTTAGATCAGTTGCTTAAAATCACTGTTATTGACTTAGGCCGCTCAGACCGAGGTTTTCGAAAAGGCCAATCAAGCATTGGGACACGCACCCGAGCACATAAAAATAACGATACTGCTTTAGAAGCAAACCGTTTTTATTATGAAGAAGTTGTAAAGGCAAACCTGAAAACTGGTTTTAGAAAAATACGTCTGAGCCTTGAACAAGTTCCTGAACAAATCCCTCTTAATGAGCTCGTCCTATCTGAGCAACTCGCTTATTGGCTAAATTTATATACCACAGCATTATTAGAGAAACTCATTGAGCACTACCCTATCTTCAGTACTGAAGATTTATTATTTGGTGATAATTCATTACTTGATGAGGAATTTATTACTGTTATGGGACATAGCCTGTCTTTAAATGACATACAACACGACATTGTCTTTAAAAAGTTTGGCAAAAGTAAACCGATTGTAATGTACGGCTTTCATCAAGGGAATATCGGCAGCCCAAATCTTCGCCCAGAAGCCTATGTAGGAAGCAAAGTGTATTACCAACTAGCAGACAATGGTGAGGAATTTGTTAATTCTAACCGAGGTATGCAAATTAAAGGGAAAGATAGGCTTTACCTATCCGTCTACTACCAGCAAACAGAAGCCTTGTTTGACGACTTTGAACAAGATTTAAAGTCTCATATTGAACACTATACTAATGGCTCTTTAAAAGATGCTGTAGAGTCATCTAAAGGGTTTAAGCTTACAATAGATGATTGGCATATCGTAGATTTATATCGCACGCATAGAGCCTATGGAGCCTCTTCAGCTATTAACAGGGCTCCGTTAGAAGGTATAGGTGGAATAACATATGGATATCGTGCAGCAGACGGAAGCTATATCACCGATCCCTTAACGAAGCGGCTAGCTCAATTTGGTCGATACCCACCACAAGTTTGGAAGAAAATTCGCAAGCTTTATAAACAAAGAGAACGCATTAAAGGTACAGTAGAAATCAAAGACCTTGATGTAAATCAAGAGTAATATTTTACTTTACTGTACGCCCTGTTAACATAAAGCAAAAACAGGGTGTACGAGTGAATAATTCATTGCAAAGAGCTTTGCACGCATTCAATCAACAACAATATGTGCAGGCATTACAACTCCTTTCTTTACATACAAATAAAACCGCTGATTGGTATACATTGAATAGCTTATGTTTATCAGCTGTAAACAAAACTATTGAAGCAGAGCAGTGTTATTTAAAAGGCCTTAGCCAATTTAGTAATCATGTTGGCCTTTTAGACAACTACACCAATCTACTTTGTAAACAAAAAAAGTATGCAGAGTGTATTCAGTTTTGTGAATACAACACAGCTTCTTTGTCACTCGAAAAGCCACGACTTAATTATATCGAAAGTCTAATTAACCAAGACGAATTACTGAAGGCTGAGCTGTTTATTAACGAAACATCCCCTTCGCAAACTTCATTAGTTCGATATCACTGGCTCGCTCTAGAGCTTTTCGAGCGATTGGGTGATTTACAACGTATCGAAGACTATTTTCAAACAAAATTACCAGCCCAATTAAAGGGGCAATTTCATTTCGTTTATAAAGAAGCGTGTAATTATCGTAATTTGGGTAAATTTGACAAAGCATTGGAGCTTTTGAAAATGCTTTTAAAACAGCAACCAAGTGCTGAATTACATTATATAGTTGGTTGTACACATTATGATTTACAACAATATGAACATGCACAAGCTCATCTCAAGGCATGCTTAGAGCTTGCTCCTAACTATGTACCTGCACATGAAAGTCTTAATAAGCTCTACTGGGAACACTCACAAAACCAGTTGATGAGTTCATATGCCCATACTTTTAAAAACTATGATGCTAACCCTGTTTTAATCCATTCTCAAATTGGCCAATTGCTGCAATTAGACAAGTTAGAAGAAGCGTTAGTTATAAGTAGTAAAGCAACACAAAGCCATCCGCAGAACTTAGATTTACTTCATGCCCATAGTATTCTTCTTGATAAAACAGGAGAAGCAGAAAAAGCATTTTCACTCCTTCAGCAACTAGTCAAAGCAGCCCCACAAAATGCTCGTTACAGTATTGATTTAGCAAACTTTTACATACAACAAGGCGATTACAGCTCAGCGATCTCTCATTTAGAAACCGCAGTAAAATTTAATCCTAATAACCAAGAGCTTTGGGCATATTTAAGTATTGCTTGGCGACTATCAAATAATGATAAATATCATTGGTTAACTAACCTTGATAAATTCGTTAAGGTAATGGAGCTTCCTGCCCCGCATGGTTTTAAAACGTATGGCGATTTCAATAAACAACTGCAAGAGCTAATGATTGGCCTACACACCAATAAACTACAACCATTAGATCAAAGTGTGCGCAGTGGCAGTCAAACGCAGGGTCACCTGTTGCACCGCTCTAATCAACTCATTGATTTATTTAAGTCATCAATGACGACATGCATAAACCAATATCTGCAGCAGCTGCCAGAAGATGCTAACCATCCTCTATTGGCACGTAACCATCAACGCTTTGTTGCCAAAGGTAGTTGGTCTGTCAAACTAGAACAAGGTGGTTTTCATGCTAACCATATTCACCCACAAGGTTGGTTATCGGCTCCGAGCTATATTTCTATTCCTGATGAAATGAGTAAAGATGATCCGACTAAAAATGGTTGGTTAAAACTGGGGGAAACAAGTCTTAACTTAGGTGATCGAGAATCTATTGCTCGTGAAATATGCCCAGAAGAAGGTCATATTATTATTTTCCCTAGCTATATTTGGCATGGCACTTACCAACTCAAAAGTAAGAGTCCTAGACTAACAATTCCTTGCGATATCATGCCCTTAAAATAGTGAAAAAAAGACCATCAAACTGATGGTCTTTTCCTCTAATTAGCTGTTATCTATTTAAAAGCGCTTTTGCATCTAAATAGGATTTCTCATCAGCCTGTATATGCTTTAGATAATTTACAAAACGACCTGACGAAGACTTATAAAGTGGCTTTCTAACCTGCCAGACACTCGCTGTACTTACAGTGCCAGATTTATTATGAAACCGCTGGGCTTCATCAGAGTATTCTAGCCCTAAAAAACTAAACAACTGTTCTAACACTTGCTCAGGTGAGCAAACGAGCTGGTCGTAATTCAGAGTAAAAATATCATCGCCAAAACGCGACTGCCAATGTGACTTAATTCGTTGTTGCTGCTCGTAATGATGCAATGTATCGTTTAGCGATACAGCATAATTTAAACTTGGACCTAAATGCTGGAAAAAAGCTGATAAGCTATTGTCTTTAATATCTCGCTCTGTCCAGATAATCTTAGCTTTTGGATATAGCTGCTTGATAATGTCTAAGTAAAGGTAATTTTCAGGGCGTTTATCTGTTACATAAAGCGCACCTTCAGCTCTTAAGGTTAATTGTTCTTTATAACCATCAGTAAATTCAGGCTCTTTAGCCTTATTAGCAAGAGCCTTTTCATCGCCAATTAAATTGAATAACGATGAATGTAAATAGGCAATTTCACCACCTGCCGCTATTTGCTCGTTAGAGCTGATGATTTGTTCAATTAGTGTTGAGCCAGAACGAAACATACCGCAAATTATAATTGGTGTTATTGAGCTATTCGCTTCTTGCAGAACAATATTACGAGCTAAGGTGTAGTCAGTAATCTTCTCAACAGATTGGCGATCATAGGCTGGTAAATACTTTTTATTGTAATGATTAGCTTTTACATAATAATGCCAAGCTTGCTGATAATTTTTGCAATCATTAAATACTTTACCAAGTGCATAATAAATATCAGCACACGCTATATCATCTGATTCCCGCTGTAATATGGCTAAGCTTGCTCGTTCATAGTCAATTGCATCGCGTTCAGTGAAGGTTTCAATATCGGCCAATCTTGCTTGAGCCATCGCATTAAATGCATCTATTTTTAAAACCTGTTGAAATCCCTTCTTAGCCTTGTCTTTATCACCGAGTTGTTCATAAATATTTGCCAATGCAAAGTGGGCTTGCAGATTATTACTATCGGCACTAATTGCCTGTTCTAAATACTTTATTGCTGAATCTGGCTGATGTAGTTGATCATTATGGACAAAAGAGATTTCGATTAAAGCAGGTACTTTAAACTGCTCAGACAAAACCCTCGCTTGATCTAGATAAGTTAATGCTGCATCTGCGTTATCAAGCTTTCTTTCTATTTTACCTAGCTGAAAACAAATATCAGCTTGCTGCGGGTTTGTCTCATATAAAGGTAATAGCGCGTTTTTTGCAATTTCTAGCTCACCACAACTTAAACTTAATTGTACTAGGGTCAGTACGTAATCAAACTTTGTAGGAGCAATTGATACCAGTTGCTGGCAATAAGAAATGGCTGTTTCAGTGTCTTGTTGCTGCATAGCAACTTTAAAGAGAATCTGTAACGCTTTTTCAGCAAACTCACTGTTATGTGTTAACGGTTTTAATAATTCTATCCCCTGGCTAACTTTACCTTGCTGAAGTAAAGCAACAGCTTGGGTAAACGTGTGTTGTTCTGATGTCATTGTTTCCCCATAAAAAAAGCTTCCCCATAAAAAAAGCGAGCCGAAGCTCGCTTTATCATACATTAATTAATTCAAATTAGAATTTTAATGAAACGCTTGCGTGGAAGTAACGACCAAGTGTGTCGTAGTAACCAGCTACTGCGTTACCATTTGTAGATAATGTACCGCCTACTAATGGTGGCTCTCTATCTAATACGTTATTCACACCAACAAGAACACGAGTGTAATCATTGATTGTGAATGAACCCTTAAGGTCAAGGTAGCTTTGTGAACCGATACCGTCTTGAACTAATGTGTCAGAACCAGTGTAATCGTTCACGCCACTAAAGAAGCGCCATTTAGCTGTCGCTTTCCACCAGCTGCCAGTGTCGTAGCTTGCGCTAAGAACATGACGCCATTCTGGTTGTGGGAAACAGCCATTGTCTAGTGTATCAACACAATCATACGGTTCACTTACACCTGGAATATCTTCATATTCTTTAGTCATCATGTAAGTACCGATTAGGCTAGTCGAAAGTGTACCACCGCCAATTTCCATGTCGTAGTTAGCACTTAAATCGATACCTTCAAAGTGAATGTTACCTAAGTTAGTGTTAGTTGCAACAACTTGACCAGAACCAACCCATAAGCTACCGCTACCAGGTGTACGTTCAATCTTATCACAGAACTGTGCATCGCCTGTTAGACCACATTGACGAACGATTAACTCAGGGTCAATTGCACCGATTGCGTCTTCAAGGTCGATATCCCAGTAGTCGATTGAGAAGTTGAAATCTTCAAATGGGTTACCAACAACACCTAGGGTGATTGTGTCTGCAATTTCAGGACGAAGTTCTGGGTTACCACCGAAGAAACCGTTGTACTGATCCGCAGGGCTCTTACCGATGCTACCATACTGAGAAGCTGAAACACCTGTGTTTGCACAAGCTGATTGGCTAAGTTCTGGAGTTGCAGTCGCACATGGATCTACACCACCCCATAAGCCACGGCTTTGTTGAGCAAATAATTCACCATTGTTTGCTGAACGTACTGCACGGTTGTAGCTTGAACGGATTTTCCAGTTTTCAGTTACATCCCAGTTCATTGCTACTTTATAAGTAGGCTCTGAACCTGAAGTGCTGTAATCAGACCAACGATAGCCTAAGTCGATTAATAGGCTTTCAACACCAGTGATGCCTTCAACGATTGGTAAGCTTAACTCACCGAAGAATTCTGTTACATCGTACTCACCGTTAAGGCTCTTAGTTGGACCACCTTGACCAAGTAGTAGACCTTGCGCGTAAACTTCATCCGCTGTACGGCCGAATGTCTCTTCGCGGTACTCAGCACCAAATACTGCTGCAATTGGGTAATCAGAAGAAGGTAGACCAAATTCAAATTCACCTGTTACGAAACCACTTACGATAAACTGTTCTGTTACACCGTTAAGGATCGCAGTACCTGTTAGTGCACCAGCCGCTTCAGCTGAAACACCTTGGTAAGTAAATACTTCATAAGGAATACAACCTGAAGTTGCCGCACAATCTTCACCATTTGCAGAAAGAGCTGTACTGATACGTGGACCGAAGAAGTCATTTTCGTATGCAGAAGATGAAGAAGTTGAACCATATTGCATGAACGCTTCATATGACCAAAGGTCACTAATTTCACCTTTACTACCTAATACTAAACGGAATGAGCTATGCTCAAGTTGGTTAACACGAGGACCACCTTCAACGTTACGTTTACCGATGTAAGTTGCAAATTGGTCACCTGAAGTTAAACCGAAACGGTCAGTTAGGTTTTGACGCTGTGCATCAGTTAGTAATGGGCTATCATAATCCATTACATAATTTTCGTTGAAGAACGTACCAGATTCTGCGATTTGTGCAGAAGTACGGTCACGCATGAACATAGCTTCAATGAACGGGTGGAAGTTATCATTTACTTCATAGTTAGCAAATAAACCAAGTGTATGACGTTCATCTGGACGCATAAAGTGGTTAACTGGCGCATAGTTATATAGGTTGCCGCTTGAAGGAATGAAGCTGCTATCAGTACCTAGTGTCCAGTAATCGTAATCATCCCAATTGAAGCCACCAGCATCTGTAACACCAGCGATATAGAAGTTAGGAACAACTGCGTTACCAGAACCACCACATGAAGTACCTGTAGAAGATAATGCACAAGATGAGTAATCACGTGAACCTTGACGTAATTCGTTTTGTTTGTTGTAAGTAAAATAACCTACAGCATGACCTTTACCGCTATCGAATGAACCACCTAGCGTAGCAGAGAAATCAAACGATGAACCATCAAAACCAGTGTTACCGCTTTCGTATTCAAAACCTTTTTCATCCATTAAACCTTGGATGTACTCGTTATCGTTATCATGTTGATAAGCTGTTGAGCCTAAGTTTACTTCGAAACCTTCGAATTGATCGTCCATTACGAAGTTTACAACACCCGCTACTGCGTCAGCACCATAAGTTGATGAACCACCACCAGTCATAACATCAACACGTTTGATAAGTGCTGCTGGGATTTGGTTGATATCTGCAGATTGGCTATAGATACCACCTGCTTGCATACGACGACCATTGATAAGTACTAAGGTACGTTGTGAGCCCATACCACGTAAATCAAGAGTAGCAGTACCAGAAGCACCATTTGATTGGAATGCAGTACTTGAAGCTTCAAGTTGAGGCAAGCTGTTCATCATGTCTTCAACACGAGTAAAACCAGCAACTTCGATATCTTCAGCTGTTGTAACTTGTACTGGGCTTGCAGTCTCAATATCAGTACGTTTGATACGTGAACCTGTAACTTCAATACGTTCAACTTTTTCTACTGCTTCTTCTTCGGCAGCATAAGAGTTTACAGAAAACGCAGCTGTTGAAGCTGTACCAAAAGCAAGCGCTAAGCGAACTGCTTTTGAAACTTTATTATTTAACATTTGATTCTCCCTGGACCACTATGTTGTGGCTATATTTAGCATAAGCTTGTTTATTATTTGTATCGCATCAGGACTGCGACAAACAAATAATAAACAAATAAAACAAAATATCCAGCTCTTTATTTACAATTTTTTAATGAAGCAGCAAAAAGTTTACTTTTTCTGTTTTTGTGAACAAAAAACACCCAAATAAGCATTTAAACCTGTCCACTTGATCATTCATCGCAATAAAGAATCAAAAAAATGTTAATTTTTTTAAAAAAGCTGTATTTGACGGTCACTTAGAGATGAAACTATAGTACCCAAATCAACAACAATCATTTCAGCTATTGGTAGCAATTGTTTATTAACATAAATGCTATAATCATAATTATGCTCACCTATGAAGTACTCTGCACCACTAGGGGTGTAAACGTATTCAATTATTTGACCACGCTGAAACGCCAGGTGGGGATTGTCAGCTAAATGCTGTTTCGCAGCTTTTACATGGGGAGGGATGTTTTTTTGATAATCAGTTAAATGCTGACCTAAACGCTTACGATAGATAAGGCTTGAATCAAACTCACCCGCATAGAGTTTTTTAACATACCTATCAAAGGCTTGCACTATTAATTGCGGACTGTAATTTTCTGAAAATAAAATCTCAAATAATTCTGTCTGAAACTTATGAGCAAGCTCTGTCCAATCACTTCTCACAGTTTCCATGCCTTTAAAGACTAATTTTGAAGCGCCATTTTTTTCAACTTTTCCTACATAGCGCTTTTTAGAACCTGTTGTTTTTCCTCTAATTGTAGGCATAAAAAATGGGCTATAGTGGGTTTCGAACTCAATTTCCAAGAAACTGTCTATTTTATAATCTTGTAATAATTTAATTTGCCAACATTTGTTAATTTTTTTTGCCAGTTTCGTACCGATTTCATTACAGTCATGCGAATTTAGATCATCATCAAGCCTTACAAAGGTCGAATCTGTATCACCATAAATGACTTCGTAGCCCCACTCTTCTATCCACTGCTTGGTGGTTTGCATAATTTCATGACCACGTAAAGTGATAGAGCTAGACAATCGAGGATCATAAAAGCGACAACCTTTTGAACCAAGTACACCATATAAACTATTCATAATGATTTTAATCGCCTGTGAGAGCATAGGCTGATCTTTGTCTTTGGCTATTTGTCTTGTCGCTGCAAGTTCACGGATCAGTTCAGGCAGGTGGTGTTCAGTGCGTGAAAACTGTGCTTGGTTAAAACCTTCGATTGCATTATCTGGCTTTTTTAATCCCTCTATAAGCCCAAGAGGATCTATACAAAAGGTCCTCATGATCGATGGATATAAGCTTTTGTAATCAAGCACAAGTATATTCTGATACAAGCCTGGCTGCGATGACATAACATAACCACCTGGGCTGTCAAAGCTTAGCCCGTGATCTCCTAAATTCGGGGCAACATAGCCACTTCTATGTAACAGTGGTAAATAGAGATTAGTAAAGGCAGCAACTGAACCCCCCATTCTCTCTAATTCGAGGCCTGTGAGCTGGCTTCTTACAACCGCAAAGTCGAGCAGTTTAAGCTTCTCAAAGATGCGTAGTACCAATATACAATCTTGTCTGTTGTAGTTAGCAAGCGAAAGCTTCTCTTCATTAAACTGACGAATAATCTCTTCAAGGCGATTATCAGTGCTAATCAGCTTTTCTTCGCCAAGTTCAATGCTTGCTACATTGGCAAGGCTAAAACTGTCGTAATGATAAGTGGCATTTTTTAAGGTATCAATACCATCAACAACAACGCGACCAGGTATTGTAATGCGGGTAAAGTTTCCCTCACGCAAACGCATTTTTTCTTTATTACGCCCAAGCTTTAGTGAAATACCTAGTGCCTCAGCCCTTGCATGAAGTACACTAAAGTCAAATTCAATAACGTTCCAGCCAATCAATACATCTGGGTCAATTCGCTGAATTTCAGTCTCAAACTGAGAAAGCAGGTCAATTTCATCTTCACACCAGTTAATTTGATAATCTAATTCGGCAGTAGATTCTGGGCGCCCTATCATTAACACTTTGTCTATGCCGTCTCCGACTAAGCCAATAGAAAATAGTACGCCATCACCATTACACTCTATATCAATAGAAACGAGCTTAAAATTAGGTTTAAATTCATTGTTTGGTTTTAATTTTGCTTTCTTTAGCAGTCTAAAATCGCTTCGTGTATGAATTTCACCTTTAACCCATACAGAGCCTTTTATAAAACGTTCCATCAAAAATCTGTCAATTGGCCTAACATCATCTTCAAACGTCACTATTTGTGAACTTTTTAAAATTTTGATGGCACGGTAATAGTCTTTTAATGAATTAAAATAACAACAGATCACCGATTGATTTTGAAAGTTTTTTAATTTGGCATCTGCAAAACGAACATAAATGTTTTGACTTTGCAAAAGCCTTTCTGCAGCAGACACTTGATTGTCAGGGATGAAAAACACCACTTCTTGCTGTTCAACGAGCACTTTTAATGGGCCGTGTTTACACCACAACCAAAACACAAAAGTAACCCCTGTTGAGCTATCGAAGGCCTCTTTTGAAAGGATAAAACCTGTATCTGTAACCATTTACTTCAAATATCTATCACGGTAGAGGTATAGTACACCCTAACTATAAAAAATTATAAGAGCCAATTATGAGCCCAATTAATGCAATTAAAAGCGCAAAAACACTCGTTGCTACTGAACCACATAAGGCAAAAGCTTTGTTGCTAGACATACTCAAACAACACCCTGAATATCATGATGGCTGGGCATTACTCGCTGAAACTCACAAAATGCTGCAAGATCACGAACAACAGCAAAGTGCTTTAAAACAATATGAGATGATTTTTTGGTTTAACAAACAATTAGAAACGGCTAAACAACAGTTAAATAACCATAACCCTCGCCAAGCAGAGCAAATCACTAAGCAACTACTACAACTCGTGCCTAATGAGTTTAGAGCACTTCAAACGCTGGCTGATATCGCACTAAAGGTGGGAGATAGCAAAGCGTACTTGGACATATCAAAACATAACCTCGAGAACAACTCGCAAAAACAAGCAGTCCTAGAAAACTACTGCCAAGCCTTACTCAATACCAAGCAATTTGAAGAGTTACTCACATTTTATCGCACATCGATCCCCTCTCCTACTTTATTTATTGAGAGTTTAATTGCTATCGCTCATGTAAAAATGATGCAATTTGATAAAGCAAAGGCCATCTATAACAAGTTACTCGAAGCAAACTATTACGCAGCCCATTGCCACCTTCGACTTGGTAACATAGAAAAAATCAAAGGTGATACTGAACTTGCTATAACGCACTATAAACAAGCACTCCAACTAGATAACAGACTAGGTGAGGCCTATTGGAATTTAGCTAATTTAAAAACATATACATTTAATAATAGGGATATAGACAGTTTAGTAGAACAAACACAATCTGCTGTTCAAAACCTCAACAGTGCTCAACTTTACTTTGCTCTCGCCAAAGCCTATGAACAATGCCACAACTACGAACTCTCATTTAAGACATTAGAAAAAGCAAACAAAATTCAAAAAGCACTAACACCATACAAGCCAAGCAACTTTACTTTTCGTTGTAAAAAATATTTAACTCAAAGATCTATTAATAATCTTACATCTAATGAATCGCTACAGCTGATTTTTATCGTCAGCTTACCGCGAAGTGGCTCTACCTTAGTTGAGCAAATTTTAGCAAGTCACCCTGATGTTGATGCAAGTTACGAGCTCACAGAAATAAATGCAATCGCTCGAGAGTTAGAAAGTAAAAAACTCTCAGATGTTCCTTATGGCCTTGATAAGCTAACTGATAAAGATAAAGCACACTACGCTGATAGATACCTAAAATTTATTGCTCCTTTACGTGGAAAAAACAATATATTTATCGATAAGCAACCAGTGAACTTTCATCATATTGCGTTAATTAAAACGCTCTTCCCAAATGCGAAGATACTCGAAGTAACGAGAGATAAAGCCGCAACTGCGTGGAGTTTATACAAACACTCTTTCTCTGAGGGTCACGCCTATAGCTACGACTTTACATCTCTTGCAGAATATATAAATGATTACACTGATTTAATGTCGCACTGGCATTGCTTATATCCTGGCGAAATATTTAAAGTCGACTATCAAAATCTTGTTAATGATTTTTCCAACACCGTGAGTGAGTTACTAACTTACTGCGATTTAGAAATGCATGAAAGCTGCATGAGTTTTTATAATCACAAACGCCCAATTATGACACCAAGCTCAGAACAAGTAAGGCAACCCATTTACAAAGATGCATTAACAGAATGGTCTAATTATCAGGTTCATCTTGAACCTCTATTAAAGCTAATAAAATAATAATCGAACAAGTCGCTTGTAGTTGCCCAGTTAAATCTCTAAAATTCATTACTGTAATTATATACATACTTTAGGTTTTCTGGGCATGCTATCTGACTCTTTAAAAAAAACAATTCGGCAAATTCATAAGCATGTTGCTGATAACCTTACTGACTACCGCCCTAGAAGCAGTCAAAACTATTTAGTTGCCGAGATAGCAAAAACCCTTGCCGGTGAGTATCACAAAAGTCAACGTATCTGTGTCATTGAAGCTGGCACAGGGACCGGTAAGTCACTCGCTTATTGTTTAGGTGCATTACCATTGGCGATGGCCAAAAAAAAGAAATTAGTGATTTCGACGGCAACTGTTGCCCTACAAGAACAGTTAATTAGTAAAGAACTGCCGTTTTTTAAAGAGCACTCTGGGTTAGATATTAAATTTGATTTAGTTAAAGGTCGTCAGCGTTATATCTGTGCACAAAAACTTAGTGCTGCAGTTAATGGCGACAGCCAAACGCAAATGGAGTTTATGCCAACCCTGTCATCACCACTTTCAGATATGGAAACCAAGTGCTTAAAGCAACTTTATGATGCTTATTCAAACAAACAATGGCAAGGCGATCGCGATAGTTGGGCTGATACTATTCCGGATAAAGTTTGGAATTTAATTGCCTGTGATAAACACTCATGCCAACGACAAATGCGCGCTCATCAGCTCTGCCCTTTCCATATGGCGCGTCAGCGTCTTATGCAAATGGATGTGCTAGTGATCAACCATTCTTTGTTACTAGCTGATCTTGATTTGGGTGGTGGTAAGATTCTACCTGAACCTGACGATACTATTTATGTTATTGATGAAGCCCATCACTTAGCGCACATCACTCGAGACTTCTCATCTGCTGCGGCAACAATCAAAGGCACCATCGACTGGCTCGACAAGCTTGTTAAATTCGCAGGGAAAATGGCGAATGTACTGGTGGGTCAAAAAGCGATTGGGCAAAATTTTAAACTCAGTGACAGCATCAATGATGCGGGCAAAAACCTAAAAGTAGTCCGTGACATTCTTGATAATGCCGACTTTAACTACAATAGTGATGATACCTATCGCTTTGAGCATGGTGAGATTCCAGCGGCTTTGCATGCTAAAGCAAAAGATATTAGCGATGCCACCCTTGATGCACTAAGAGCACTTAACAAGATGCACGACACCCTAGTGCAAGACGTGAGTGATGGCGATATTAAACCTTATGTGGCCGATCCAATATTGGCTGAAAGTGGCCAGTACATTAATCGCCTAGAGTTATTAAACAAGCTATGGTTTAGTTACGCTACAAAAGGTGAAGGTATTCCCCATGCTCGATGGATAAAACGCCTAGAGTATAAGAACCATCACGATCATTTACTCAGTGATTGCCCTATTGAAGTTGGCTATTACTTAAAAGATAAATTATGGAACCAATGTGCAGGTGCTGTTCTGTGTTCAGCGACATTAACGGCACTTGGCTCATTTGATCACTTTGCATATGAATGTGGCCTTGCCAAAGAAGAAGGTGTCAAATACATTAAAGTTCCTTCTCCGTTTGATTATCCAAAACAAGCCACGCTGCATATTCCTGCAAGTCATATTGAGCCTACAGAGAAAGCCTTTAGCGACCACTTAGCTGAACAGTTACCTAAATTCCTTAACGATAAAAAAGCTAATTTAGTGTTATTTGCCTCTTATTGGCAAATGGACCATGTCGTCAAAGCGTTGAGAAGTAAAGGGATTGATGTATTAGTGCAAGGTGAAATGTCGCGTGAGGCACTTTTGAAAAAGCATAAAGCGAATGTAGATTTAGGCCGTGCTAGTTATTTATTTGGCACTCAAAGCCTGTCAGAGGGTCTTGATTTACCGGGTAAATACTTAGAAAACTTAGTTATAACAAAGATTCCATTTGCGGTGCCGACCTCCCCAATAGAAGAAGCGCAGGCTGAGTTTGTACAAAGTAAAGGTGGCAACCCGTTTCTTTCGATAACCGTTCCTGATGCTGCAAAGAAATTAGTACAAAGCTGTGGTAGACTGCTTCGTAAAGAAAATGATCAGGGTCGTATTACTATTCTTGATCGCCGATTAGTGACCAAGCGATATGGCAAAGCCATGCTCGATACCTTGCCACCCTTTAAAAGACAAATTGATTATTAATGTTTGAATTAGCTTTAGACCCAACAACATGGGCACTATTATGCGCAGTGGCGCTGGCAGCTGGCTTTATTGATGCTATCGCAGGCGGTGGCGGCATGTTAACTGTGCCGGCGCTATTAACTGCGGGCTTACCTCCCCATCTCACATTAGGCACAAATAAACTTGCAGCAAGTTTTGGCTCATTAACAGCCAGCGTGACCTATTTTCGTAAAAAGTTATTCAACCCTCGATTTTGGGCCGCGTCCATCCTAGCAACAGCCATAGGTGCGCTTATAGGTACCCTGGTGGTTGATTACTTAAGTATTGAATTTCTGAATAAATTATTGCCCGTGGTAATTATTCTAGTAGCTTGTTACAGCTTATTTGGCAGTTTAAGTACTACCGAGCATAACGAATTACCAAAACTTGATGGCAAAACTAAAATTAAACAGTGGCTGCAAGGGCTTGGGCTAGGCTTTTTTGATGGTTTAGCAGGCCCAGGTACTGGTACGTTTTGGACTGCTTCAAATAGTCTATTATATAAAATGAGCTTGTTACTTAACTGTGGGCTTGCTCGCTCGATGAACTTCGTTTCAAATTTTATTTCTTTGATCACCTTTGTTGCGTTAGGGCATGTGAACTTTATACTTGGTATCACGATGGGCTTTTTCTTGATGCTAGGTGCATGGTTAGGTGCGCATTCGGCAATTAAGTTTGGCAGTAAAATGATCCGCCCCGTGTTTAACACTGTGGTTATTGTTTTAGCATTAAAGTTAATCTATGAGGCTTATTTATAAATGCAATCGACTGCTTTTGATAAACTGCGTTCACAAATTGAAAGGCTAAAGCAATTAGCTACACAATTTGATAAGGGTAATTTATTTGCGAAAAATCGTTATATGCAAGCCCAACCAAGTTTATTTGATAAAGCAGTGTTTAGCACAAAAAGTATGAAGCTGGCAGATTATGTCATAGAAATCGAAGATGAGCTTAACAGCCTGCCCCCTGCTGAGCATCGTCACGCATACCAATATGCTCTTGAACGAATTGCCCTTCAGGTAGAAGCTGTATTCAATGTGATCAAATCAACCCCTGTGTGGGCTAAAGAAAATAAGTACAGTTTTAAACCAAAAACAAAACCACAAGTTTATAAACAAGCAGTAAAAAAAATCATGCAGTCGTCACATGAACTGTATGATGAACTAAAGCAAAATCACGAGTTTGAGCGCCGCTTAGTTTTGATGATTGAAGAGCGAAAACTTAAGCTCGAAGCTGCAAATACGCAGCAAGCAGCCGAAATCAATAAAGAAATACTTGCATTGCATGCAAGGTTGGGCCGTTGCCGTAAGGCAATTTCAGCCACTGAAGACAAAATTCAACAGGTCGAAAAACAGCAGCTCAGATAATGTTTTACTATCATCCAAGTTATTCAGCGTTAGCTTTACCTGAGCGTCACCGCTTCCCGATTGATAAATATCGCTTGTTGAAACAACTTATCAGCGGCTTTATTGATGAGCAGCATTTCATTACCCCACAACAAGCCACTCGAGCACAGCTTGCTCTGTGCCATGACCAAGATTATGTCGATGCTTTTTTAACTGGCAGCCTTGATACAAAAGAGATAAAAAAAATGGGCTTCCCTTGGTCACATGAATTAGTTGAACGAACACTTTATTCTGTAGGGGCGAGTATTCATGGCGCAGAGTATGCCTTGCAACATGGTGCAGCTTTTAACCTAAGTGGTGGTTATCACCATGCATTTACAGGCTATGGCAGTGGCTTTTGTATTTTCAATGACTTAGCGATAGCAGCTGCGCATTTAATTAATACAGAGCAAGCCGACACCGTGTTAATCTTTGACTGCGACGTCCACCAAGGTGACGGTACCGCTGAAGTGACACAAGCGCACCCTCAGATCATTAGCTGCTCAATTCATTGCCAACAAAACTTCCCGCGAATTAAACAGCAATCAAACTACGACTTTTCCCTAGAGCATGGCACAAAAGATACTGAATACTTGGAAACAGTGAAACAAGCATTAGCCTTAACGATGAGACTCCACCAGCCAGATATCATTTTGTACAACGCCGGCGCAGACATTGCAACGAATGACGAATTAGGACACTTTCAAGTCAGTATGGAGGGAGTGTATCAACGTGATTATTTTGTATTAAACCAAGCGAAAGAAGCAAAAATCCCTGTCTTTGCAGTCATGGGCGGTGGCTATCAGCGAAATGTAAGCCGTTTGGTTGATGTTCATGGTCAGCTTTTTAGGGCTGCTGTCGATTTATTTTAAAGCTTGGTATACACTTAAAGTGACTTTTTAATTGGGTTCACTTTGTATGAAATTGCATGACGACATTCACAACTACTATGAAAAACTGGTTGTCGAAGACATCACAAAACGTAACTTAGAAACGACCTACAGTGATGATGTTATGGCAGATTTATGCTGCACTGTATTAAATCAACTCCCTGCCCGCTACATACGCTATGATGTTGATATGGAATTTTATTTACCGCAAACAGAGCGTATAAAAATGGAGCAGCAAGTACAAACGGCAATCGATGTGGCAATCAGTCAAGTTGCTAAGAAAAAGGAACTACAATCATGAGTAGTGAGTTAGAGCATGCGCCTGACTATATAAAGATTGCTGTTGACCTAATTATGCTCTTAGAGCAAAACGACGTACCTGCTGAAGATGTATTAGCCGCACTAGAAATCGTAAAATCTGACTTCGAAAAGAAACTCTCAAAATCAACTAATTAATAGTCCGAAAATGGCGAGTATTAGAGCATAAATTTGTTATGCTCAGGTTTTATAATTAAAGAATGTAACACCATGTCATTGCCAAGTTTTTTGCGCTTATTCATCCTTGCTGCTATTTGGGGCGCTTCCTTCTTATTTATGCGTATGGCAGCTAATAGCTTAGGCCCTGCGGTATTAATAGAGCTAAGAGTTGGCTTTGCAGCAATAACACTCTTTATTTTTGCTTTATACTTACGAAAGACACTCGCTTTCACGACACATAAAAAACACTTTTTTATTATTGGCGCACTTAATTCCGCTATCCCCTTTTTACTGTTTGCCTATGCAGCAGAAACAATCAATGCATCAACCTTATCAATACTAAACTCAACAACCCCAATTTGGGGCGTGATTGTTGGTATTATTTGGAGTAAAACTAAACCCACTAAAAGTATGCTGCTTGGCTTACTATTAGGTTTAACGGGCGTAGCAATTTTAGTGGGTCAAAATAGCCTCACTATCGATACCCAAGCAGTTACAGCAATCTTTGCAGCACTTTGTGCTTCACTAAGTTATGCCATAGCATCCCATTACACTAAACATGCACCAAAGTTGTCTGCTTTTGATAATGCTCATGGCAGTATGTGGGCAGCAAGTATTATGGTACTACCGCTTATTTTTGTTATTCCTGCCAGAGAAATGCCAAGTAATGAAGTGATGCTTGGAGTGGTCGCTCTCGGTGTGCTTTGTACAGCTGTGGCGTATATACTGTTTTTCCGCTTGATTGATGACATTGGCCCAACTTCTGCGTTGACTGTTACCTTTTTAATCCCACTCTTTGGTATTGTATGGGGTAATTTAATTTTAGATGAACAAATAGGGCCAAATACCTTAGGCGGCGCACTTTGTGTTATCGCTGGCACCATGCTGGTCACAGGCTTTATCCGTATAAAACCATTTTTAAAACGAAACACCTTGTAACAGAATGCAAATTGCATTTTTAAATACAATCTATACTCTATTAGGTACTAAATATGGAAGGAGAATAGTATGTCAGGTACTACCATGGTGGTGTTAATCGTGCTGATATCAGTCGGCTCTGGGGTAATTTATGATATGTATAAAAAACACCTTGAGTTTAAATCACGGACTTTAAAGAATTCAAAAGAAGCAAACGAACATGTTGCCGAAGTGACAAAAGAACTACAAGAGTTAAGAGAACGTGTACAAACGCTCGAAGCCATTGTCACTGACTCTAGCTACAGCGTAAAACAAGAAATTAATAAACTTTAATTACAATAATAAAGCTGAGTACTCATCAAGCACTGGCTGATAATAAGCCGCGTCTTGATTTAACATGCGTTGGTAATGAGCACATAACTGCTTTAAATAGGCTTGGTGCTCTTTACTTGTTAGTTGCCACATTTGCTGCCCAACTCGAGTAACCTGTTTCGATGATGACGCACTCATAGCTATGATTTCATAAAAGCGTTTATTTTCACAAATCAACTGTTCTGATACGAGCCCTAATGAGAGTGTTTGCAAATAGCGGCGAACTTGATAACTGTGATGTACAGGGCAAACAATAAAGTCAATATGAATACCTGGGTGATGACCCACAATCTTCGCTAAAAATTGCACCAATAGCTCACCACCAACACCCGCAATAATAACAAGATGGCGTTTATTTGGATCAGGGGAAATCATCGCAACATCCTGACAATGAACTTGCCAGCGAGCGCATTGCTCGTTAGTGGCAAAGCGCACCAGTTTGTCGTTTAGTGCTTGCATCAACTCAGGCACAATATCAACAAAATGTATAAGCTGTGCTTTATTTTGCTGTAAAAGCTCAATTCCTAACAAACCGTGGTCGCAGCAGCAATCCCAGATTTCGTCATAGCCTGATTCAACCACATCAACGATGGCTGATAGTCGTTTACTCAATGCCATTAATTTGCTGTTTTATAGACTAAGGCTTTTAAACTTCGATCACTGTCTACTTCAACAAAGCCATCTGTCGGTTTTAAACGCTCAACAAAACAAATAGCCCCTTCCGTATGCTCAGCAATTAGCTCTTTAAACGCCTGCTCTGAAAGCTCAGGGCTATTAGCACAAAGCAATAATTGGGTGTTTTCATTTAACAGTTCAGGTAAACGACGCAGGATTTTTTGATAATCCTTAGTCAATATAAAGCTTCCTTTTTGAAAGCTCGGTGGATCAACAATGATCAATTCATAAGGTGCTGATTTTTTTAACTTGCCGAATGACTTTAAAATATCGTGTGGGAAATAACTAACTCCTTGAGCAAAACCATTTAACTGATGGTTTTGTTTACCCGTTCTAAGCACGCCTTTATTCATATCCATATTAATAACTTGGTCAGCACCACCCTGCATTGCAGCAACAGAAAAGCCACAAGTATAAGAAAACAAGTTTAGCACTTTTGCGTTTTTACTATTAGCTTGGACAAACTCACGACCACGACGCATATCAGGGAATATACCGGTATTTTGGCGACTAAGTAAATCTACTTTAAACTTAATACCATTTTCACTAACAAGGTGCTCTTGTGGTAATTCACCAAACAGAAGAGAATTTCGGGTATTAATTCCACAACGTTGTTGGTAAACCAATGCAGTCACAAGCTCTGGTGCGTTTACTTGCGCCCATTGCCACACTGTATTAGTTAATTGCTCAAGCACTTGTTCATCTATTTCTTCATATGAAACTAAAAAAAGTGCTGGCGGATAAAAGTCTAAGTTAATGTGACTAAGCTCAGCCACGGAGTGGCCACGGCCATGAAATACACGGCATAATTCATTTGTAGCGAGAGGAGCCTCTGCTAAAGCATTTAAAATGGCAGAAAAATCGTTTGTCATAATCTTTAGTTAATTAACTGTTGTTGTAATTCGTGAATTTCATCACGCACAGATGCCGCTTTTTCAAATTCAAGATCGCTAGCATAGGCATGCATTTTCGCTTCAAGCTCTTTAATTTGGCTGGCAATTTCTTTTGCACTGAGTACTTGTTTAGACTCTTTACGCACCAATTTAAGGTTGTCTTTAGGGCTTGCTTCTTCGCCCACATCCATAATATCGGTGATGCTTTTAACCAAAGCTTGCGGCTCAATACCATGCTCAAGATTATAAGCTTGTTGTTTTTCACGGCGGCGATCTGTTTCATCAATGGCTTGTCTCATTGATTTAGTAATGCGGTCACCATAAAGAATCGCTTTACCATTTAAGTGACGTGCAGCACGACCTATGGTTTGGATCAGTGAACGAGTAGAGCGTAAGAAACCTTCTTTATCGGCATCAAGTATCGCTACTAAGGATACCTCTGGCATGTCGAGACCTTCTCGTAATAAGTTAATGCCCACTAACACATCAAACACACCAGCACGTAAATCGCGGATAATTTCAACCCGTTCGACGGTATCGATATCTGAGTGCAAATAACGAACTTTTACGTCATGGTCATTTAGGTAGTCGGTTAAATCTTCAGCCATACGCTTGGTTAAAGTAGTTACCAATACCCGTTCGTTGACCTCAACTCGTTTGTATATTTCAGAGAGTAAGTCATCTACTTGTGAGCCCACTGGGCGTACTTCAATTTCTGGGTCAATAAGCCCGGTTGGACGAATGACCTGTTCTGCAACCTCCCCTGACGAGCGTTCAAGCTCAAAGTCACCTGGGGTGGCTGACACATAAATAGTTTGCGGCGCGATTGCTTCAAATTCTTCAAAGCGTAGTGGGCGGTTATCTAACGCCGATGGCAAGCGAAAACCATACTCAACGAGATTTTCTTTACGGCTTCTATCACCTTTATACATAGCACCGATTTGCGATACCGTAACATGCGATTCATCGATAATCATTAATGCGTCATCAGGCAAATAGTCAAGCAATGTTGGCGGCGGATCGCCTGGCGTTCTGCCAGATAAGTAACGCGAGTAGTTTTCGATTCCTGAGCAATAACCAAGCTCGGTCATCATTTCGATATCATACTGAGTACGCTGAGCAATACGTTGCTCTTCTACAAGTTTATTGGCACTAAGTAGCTGAGAACGACGGTCTTTAAGCTCATCTTTTATTTTATCAATAGCATCGAGAATTTTTTCACGCGGCGTAACATAGTGCGTTTTTGGGTAAATAGTAGCGCGTACAATGTGCTTTTCAACAGCCCCAGTAAGTGGGTCAAAAATACTTAAACGCTCTATTTCATCGTCAAACATCTCCACACGAACGGCATAAGTATCAGATTCTGCAGGAAATATATCAACCACTTCCCCACGAACACGATATGTACCACGGCTAAATTCAATATCGTTTCGAGTATATTGCAATTCAGCAAGACGACGCAGCATGTCGCGTTGATCGACAGTTTCTCCAACTTTAAGCAGTAGCATCATTTTCATATATGAGTCTGGATCGCCCAAACCATAAATAGCAGACACCGAAGCCACAATGATCGTATCACGACGCTCAAGTAGCGCTTTAGTAGCGCTTAAACGCATTTGCTCAATATGCTCATTGATAGAGGCGTCTTTTTCAATGAATGTATCACTAGCAACAACATAGGCTTCTGGCTGGTAATAATCATAATAAGAAACAAAATACTCAACCGCGTTATGAGGGAAAAACTCTTTCATTTCCCCATAAAGCTGAGCAGCGAGTGTTTTGTTGTGTGCCATGATAATGGTTGGCCGATTCAAATCATTAATGATATTGGCCATAGTGAAGGTTTTACCCGTTCCTGTAGCCCCTAATAATGTTTGATGTGCAAGCCCAGCCTCAAGACCGTCTTTTAACTGTGCAATCGCCGTTGGTTGGTCACCATTTGGCTGAAATTTAGAAACTAGCTGAAAATGGTCGCTCATGAATGACACTCCTTCACATAAGACTCACTTAACCCATCAACTTCTTTGATAAACCATCTATAGGCAACCACCGCAGTAAATAGGTTACCTATAGCCGCGCCAATAAATAACCCTTTTAACCCAGCAAACTCACTGCCGATATAAGCAAAAGGCACGTAAAAAACAAACAGACGTACTACACTTAAAATAAGCGCATTCATCGGTTTATGTAATGCGTTAAATGAAGAGTTCGATAGAATAATTACCCCTTGTAGGCCATAACTGAGCGGTAGGATATAAATGAACAGCTTAATAACATCCATTACCGCCTGCTCTTTACCAAATACATTAGCTATCAAGCCAGAAGTTAATAGCAGTAAAATATAAATAGCAAACTGCCAAATCATCACGAATTTTAAGGTTTTAGTGTAGGCTTCTTTTACACGTTCAAACTTACCGGCACCAAAGTTTTGACTAACAAATGGCGGTAAAGTCATCGATAAAGCAAGCACAACAAGACTTGCGATAGACTCAATTCGACTTCCAACACCAAACGCTGCTACAGCTTCAGGACCATGCTTAGCCACTAATGCCGTAATTACCGCCATTGCTATTGGTGTAAGCATATTTGCCCCAGCCGCTGGTAAACCAATTTTAAGAATTTTTTGAATTGAGCTAAATGGTGTTTGCAAACCAGCATGCAAACTCAATAAGCCATTTTTAATTGCTAGAATATATAAAATGATAACCACCGCAACCGACCACGCAATAACGCTGGCAATTGCTGCGCCTTGTATACCTAATGCGGGAATAGGCCCAAAGCCAAAAATAAGCATAGGGTCTAAAATAGCATTAATCAGCCCCGCTCCACCCATAACAATGCTCGGAGTTTTGGTATCACCACTTGCTCTAAGTACTGAGTTGCCAACCATAGGTGTAATTAAAAACACGCTGCCAAGGAACCATACACTCATATACTCATGAATAAGCGGTAATACTAATTCACCAGCACCAAGTAACTTAAAAATAGGATCTATCAAAAGATAGCCCATCACAGAAAGACTAAACACCATCACAACCGATACCAACAATGACATACTGGCATCAAAGCGAGCTTCATCTAACTTATCACTACCGAGGGCTTTAGCGATAACCGCTGAAGTGCCTATACCTAAACCAATTGCAAGGCTAATAACAGTAAAAGTAACTGGAAAGGTAAAACTGACAGCGGCGAGAGGTTCAGTGCCTAGTAAACTAATAAAGAAGGTGTCAACGAGGTTAAACATCATTAGGGTGATCATTCCAAAGATCATCGGAATGGTCATTTTTTTTAAGGTTGGCAGAATGGGTGAGTTTAAAAGATCAGGTTTAGTTTTGCTCTGCGGTTTCACGCTCATGGGGATACTTTGCCTCTTTTTCTGAACCTGTTAGTTTAAAGCATCCTTCTCTTGCAAGCTATGCTTTATTAGCAGAATCAAAATTGATACACAAAACTATCACTTTTGACACTTTGACATAAAAATAACCACTAACCCTCATAAAATACAAGATAAAAACAACTTTAATAGCTTTGTTACAATTAAAAGGCAGTTTTCGCTGTTTTTTTACACAACAAATCGCGCTATTTCATCGTCACGAATAAATTTACTTATCAATTCAGCATGGCTTCAGATAAAAATACTAAGCAATTGATTTATAATAAAATAAAAAAACTTAATTAAATGCTTGAAATTGCTGTAGCGCCCTAAAATCCTAGTACTATAGCTGTTCTTAAAGTTTAATAAACAGAGTTATCCACAGAAACCGTGGATAACTCTCTAGAAGCCGCAAATATAAAGGCTTCTAAGGTGGATGTTCATCTCTGTATAGGAAAAGTAACAAAGCCTATTGTTTTAACCTTTTTATAAGTTTCTAGAAAAGAACGCGTAAAAATTGTTCGACCCTATTATAAAGTTAAGTATGACAATTAAAGTTCTATAAAATTTCATATGCTAAGCATATGAAATACAGCACTAAAAATGAGTTTACTTCTATTGGATTCAGATCATTTTTGAGTTTCTCTGCAAAGAATAGAGAAATCTTTACTAGTCCTACACAGTAAATACAAAGAAAAAATTACGCTCGGAGAACTTCAAACAAAAAGAATTAGATCTGATTCTCATAGTTAGAATAAAACATTGGATAAATGATGATTTACTCAACTTGGTAAAGAATATCTAAGCAAAGAAACTTTTTTATACTTTTAAAATGATGCTTCTGTTTAAAAAGCATGCAAAAAATAAAAGCTTTCGACATAGGTCCCCTACTACAAGCTAAAAAATGCAGTTGTTTTCAGCTACATTTTGCGCAGATCGAACATAAAAACATCGAATAAGCTTCTTTTTTGAATTTATGAAGTTTTTATGTTGACACTTTGCAATGCTGTCATTAATATTTCGCCCCGTTGAAAGGCATGACGCTTCCCCCTTAGCTCAGTTGGTTAGAGCGACGGACTGTTAATCCGCAGGTCCCCCGTTCGAGTCGGGGAGGGGGAGCCAAGTTTTTCAATCATAAACGATTCCCCCTTAGCTCAGTTGGTTAGAGCGACGGACTGTTAATCCGCAGGTCCCCCGTTCGAGTCGGGGAGGGGGAGCCAAGTTTATGAATATGATTGTTCCCCCTTAGCTCAGTTGGTTAGAGCGACGGACTGTTAATCCGCAGGTCCCCCGTTCGAGTCGGGGAGGGGGAGCCAAATCATAGCACCCTACTACTCTATTTAGTTCCCCCTTAGCTCAGTTGGTTAGAGCGACGGACTGTTAATCCGCAGGTCCCCCGTTCGAGTCGGGGAGGGGGAGCCAACTCACAGAAAATAATCAGGTTTATCTACTACTATTCTTCGATTGTATTAGACTTTAAAGCGCTTATAATCTACCCTACATTAAAGTTATTTCTAAAGTTTTTTCTATTTTTTACGATAGAATGTAATGACTGTAATTAAAGCGATCAATCAAGGAATTGATTCCTTCCGTTAGGCTTTTATAAGATAAGAACATGGCTGGCTTTAAAAAACTTATATTTATACAACTCATATCTTGGCTGCTTTTTGCTTTATTAGGTGGTTATTTTATTGCCCTTAGTTTCGACAGTGCTGTCAGTGATGCTCAGCAAAAAGCACAAAATGTTGTTAGTGCTTATATAAATACTCAGACATTAGATGAACTAGCACCAGAAAAAATTAAACACGCGCTTGCCGATGGCAGTACTTTTTCTAAGTTTGTGATCCGTGATCAAGCGGGCCAAGTAGTTAGCTCAGTTGAATCAAGTCAACCCCTACCCATATTTGCTGAAATTGTAAATGCTACGTTTAACTCAATTCGCCCTCAATTTGCCGTTAACCAAGCATCTGATATAAAGGTTGAATTCACAATTAATGCGCATAATCTCGCAAGCTTATTACAACAGGCTCTATTTGTTGTTATTTTAATTTCAGGCTTGATTGCCCTACTTCCTATTATCTATATGAAGAGCATGTTCCGCCGCCTTAATCGTAAAATTAGCACTACAGTTGCAGATATAGTTGATATTTATATTAATCAAAACCAAATTGATGATGACCTAGAACAATCAATTGATACAACTAGCCTAAAAAAGTTAAGCAAAGATTTAATCCCTTCATTCAACCGCCTTTCTCACTTTTTACAAACTAAACACGACGATATTCAAAACAATGCGCTGAACATCAAAAAAGAAGCTTATAAAGATGTAGTGACTAACCTTGGCAACCGTAATATGTTTGTTGAGTACTACGAAAAGAATATCGAAAACGCAGAAAAAAGTACTTTTGGTTCACTTGCGATGGTTCGCTGTAGCGAGCTGCAAGCCATCAACCAAACTCGTGGTTACCAAAAAGGTGATGATTATGTTAAAAGCGTGGCCGATATAATTAAACATATCAGTGGTACTTATACTGGTAGCCAAGTGTTTCGTTTAAACAGCTCAGACTTTGCAGTTGTGTTGCCCAATACCCCACTAAAAGAAGCGGAACGTTTTGGTGATAACTTACAGTCTCGATTTACTCAGTATCAACAAAATCAAGAATTAAGCTCAGTCGCGAACACAGGTATTGTCGGTTACGAAAAAGGTAAACCTTTAGGAGAGTTATTATCTATTGTTGATAATGCGATGAGTATGGCGCAATCAAAGCAAGCTAACGCATGGCATGTTCAACGCGAGACTGACCTTGTAAATAATGCTAGCGCTGGTTTTGGTAACCAAAACTGGCGTAAAGTGATTAACGAAGTGATCGAAACCAAACGTGTTCACTTGGTCATGCAAAACATTATGCCAATTGGTAAAAGTGTGAAGGCCTATGCAGAGATTCAGGTTCGTTTCAAAACCGCAGAAAATCAAATGCTACCAACTGCCTCTTTTCTTGCTATGACCGAAAAGCTAGAAATGGCTATGGAAATTGACCGCTTAATCATTGACACCAGCTTAGAAAAAATTAAAACCCGTAATTTTTCTGAGAAATTCTTTGGAATCAATGTTACCGCATCAAGCGCCCATAATGATCAATTTGTGATCTGGCTTGAGCGCCGCCTACTAAAAGACAGTAATATCGCCTCTAAGCTTATATTTGAAGTGAGCGAGTTTGGCTTGCAACAAAATATTAAAGCAAGTAAGCGCTTTATCGATATGGTGCATCGTGTCGGTGCGCGTATCACTGTAGAGCGTTTTGGTGTTGGTTTAACGTCATTTAAATTCTTTAGAGATTTAAAACCTGATTTCATCAAAATGGATGCAAGTTATACCCGCGGCCTTGAAGAAGATAAAAATAATCAATATTTTATGCGCTTAATGGTTGATCTTGCCCACCGTATTGGAGTGAGTGTATTTGCTGAAGGTGTAGAGAGCCAAGAAGAAAAGCATATCATTGAAACTCTGTGTCTTGATGGTGTGCAAGGCTATTACATCGAAAAACCAAAAGACATTTAACCCCCTATTAAAGGCCCAAAAAACCTTACTGTTTTTGGGCCTATTCTATCTATTAACTTAGCTTTAACACTTTAATCGTAAACAGCTTTGTTAATTTTATCTATTCGTCCCTCATGTGTTGTGTCAGCCCCCAGAAAAAAGGATAATAGGGTCGTTTTTATTCTCGTGAGGCACGCATGACAGAGTATGTCTTGTTATTGATTGGCACCGTGCTAGTCAACAACTTCGTTTTAGTTCAATTCTTAGGTTTATGCCCATTTATGGGCGTGTCGGGTAAGTTAGATACCGCGATTGGTATGTCCTTAGCCACAACCTTTGTACTTACACTTGCCTCCGTGACTAGTTATCTAGTAAATCATTATATTTTGATCCCGCTGGATATCGAGTTTTTGCGTACCATGAGCTTTATTTTGGTTATCGCTGTTGTCGTGCAATTTACTGAAATGGTGGTTAGAAAAACCAGCCCGACACTTTATCGCTTATTAGGGATTTTCTTACCGCTTATCACCACTAACTGTGCTGTATTAGGCGTTGCCCTACTTAATATCAAAGAAGACCACTCATTCTTGCAATCCGCTGTTTACGGCTTTGGTGCCGCAGTGGGCTTTTCTATGGTGTTAATACTGTTTGCTGCATTACGTGAACGCTTAGCTGCGGCTGATGTCCCTGCTCCTTTCAAGGGTGCTTCTATTGCGATGATCACTGCAGGCCTTATGTCGATGGCCTTTATGGGTTTTACAGGATTAGTGAAGTTTTAATATGACCTTGTTTTATGCTTTGATAGCGTTAGGTTCATTAGCGCTAATATTTGGTTTAATTTTAGGTTTCGCTGCCGTGCGTTTTCGCGTAGAGAGCAACCCTATAGTTGACCAAATTGATACCATTTTACCGCAAACACAATGTGGCCAATGTGGTTACCCTGGCTGTCGCCCATATGCTGAAGCGATTGCCAACGGCGATGAAATAAATAAATGCCCACCAGGCGGCGAAGCAACTGTAAAAAAATTAGCTGATTTAATGGGTGTTGAAGCAAAACCACTTGCAGGCGGTGAGCAAGCTGATCCGATTAAAACAGTCGCCTATATTCGTGAAGATGAATGTATTGGCTGTACCAAATGTATTCAAGCCTGCCCTGTTGATGCCATTATCGGTGCAACGCGTCAAATGCATACCGTGTTAATTGATGAATGTACCGGTTGTGACTTATGTGTAGAACCCTGCCCTGTAGACTGTATTGATATGTTGCCCGTAAAAGAAACTAAACAAACCTGGAAATGGCAATTAAACGCAATCCCTGTGACTCAGGTAGATTAGGAGCACAGATGGAAAAGCTAATAGATCAAATTAAACAAGGTAAAGTGTGGCCATTTCCTGGAGGTATTCACCCACCGGGTCAAAAGCAGCAATCAACTAAGCAAGCAATCGCAAGACTACCACTACCTGACAAACTTGTTGTATCACTAAAACAACATATTGGCGCTAACGGCAAACTCATTGTTGAAAAAGGCCAACAGGTACTTAAAGGCCAAGCATTAACGAAACCAAGCGGGAATTGGTCAGTGCCAGTACACGCACCAACATCTGGGCTGATCAGCGATATTTGCCCAATGCCATCTGCTCACCCATCAGCGCTGCCAGAACTTAGCGTTATCATTGAACCTGATGGTGAAGATAAATGGTGCGAGCTTCGGTCTGTGTCTGATACCAAAGCACTTTCGCATGATGAGCTTGTGGATATTATTCATCAAAGCGGTATTTCAGGTATGGGCGGCGCTGGCTTCCCTACTTATGTCAAAGCAGATATACGTAAAGACATTGAGTTTTTAATTGTCAATGCCGTCGAATGTGAGCCATATATCACCGCTGATGACATGCTAATGCGCGAACATGCTGATGGTATTATCGCGGGCATTGAATTAATGCAGCAGCTGTTAAACCCGCAGCTCACAATTATTGGTATTGAAGATAATAAGCCAGAAGCCATTGCTGCTATGAAAAAAGCAGCTGAACATAACGACAGCATAATGGTACAAACAGTGCCAACGGTTTACCCTTCTGGCGGTGAAAAACAACTGATTAAATTGCTAACTGGCAAAGAAGTCCCGAGTGGCAGTATTCCAGCTGATATTGGTATGTTAGTGCAAAATGTCGGTACCTTGTTTGCAGTAAATCAAGCTGTGCATGAGGGTAAACCTCTGATTGAGCGTGTGGTGACTGTAACTGGTAACACCATTCATAAACAGGGTAACGTGTGGGCTTTACTGGGCACTGAAATTAAACATTTATTAGATTGCCAAGGTTTTTCACCAGTACCACAACAACGTGTTGTAATGGGCGGCCCGATGATGGGCTTTACCCTACCAACAGTGCGAATTGGTGTCGTTAAAACGACAAACTGTATTTTAGCGCCAGATCACCAAGAACTTGCTGAGCCGGGTGAGGAAAAAGCCTGTATTCGTTGTAGTGCCTGTGCTGACGCCTGCCCTGCTTCATTGTTACCGCAGCAATTACAATGGTTTGCTAAGTCTAAAGAATACGACAAACTCAACGAGCACAATTTATTCGATTGTATTGAATGTGGCGCCTGTGCTTATGTTTGCCCAAGCGAAATCCCACTCGTTCAGTACTATCGTGTTGCTAAAGCTGAAATCAAAGAGCAGCAAGCAGAGCAAATCAAAGCAGAGCGTGCAAAGGAGCGTTTTGAAGCACGTAAAGAACGTTTAGAGCGCGAACAAGAAGAACGTCAAAACCGCCACAAACGTAAGCCAGCTGCTAAGTCAGATAGCGAAAAACAAAAAGTGGCCGATGCACTAGCACGAGTTAAAACTAAATCTGATGACAAAGAGAGTAAATCAGCTGTCGCTGCTGCTATCGCGCGTGCTAAAGCGAAAAAGCAGGGTGCAGAGCTTGAGCCTGATAACTCTGAAATAGCTAAAGAGCGTGCTGCGCGTAAAGAACAAGCACGTAAATATAAAGAGCAAAAAGCACTAGAGCAAGGTGAAGAAGGCGTCGATAAAGACGATAAAAAGTCTGCTGTTGCTGCCGCTATTGCCCGCGCTAAAGCGAAAAAGGCCGCGCAAGCTAAAGAAGATAACGCAGAAGTAGACTCAGCACCAAAAGATGACAAAAAAGCAGCTGTTGCAGCTGCTATCGCTCGTGCAAAGGCGAAGAAAGCCGCTCAAGCTGCTGAAAACCAAACTGAAGCTGAAGAAGATAGCGCACCAGTTGATGACAAAAAGGCTGCCGTTGCTGCAGCCATAGCTCGCGCTAAAGCGAAAAAAGCCGCGCAATCTGCTAAAAACCAAACTGAAGCTGAAGAAGATGGCGCACCAGTTGATGATAAGAAAGCCGCTGTTGCTGCAGCCATAGCTCGCGCTAAAGCGAAAAAAGCCGCTAAAGAGCAAGCGCAGAGTGACGGTTCATCAGAGCAAACGAATGATTCAAGTGATGAGGCAGATGCCAAGCCGCAGTCTGATGCTACTGAATCTAGAGAAGACAAGAAAAAAGCCGCCGTTGCTGCAGCTATCGCTCGCGCCAAAGCGAAAAAAGCCGCTAAAGAGCAAGCGCAGAGTGACGATTATTCAGAGCAAATAAATGATTCAAGTGATGAGGCAGATGCCAAACCGCAATCTGATGAACCTGAGTCTAGCGAAGATAAGAAAAAAGCCGCCGTTGCTGCAGCTATCGCTCGCGCCAAAGCGAAAAAAGCCGCTAAAGAGCAAGCGCAGAGTGACAATTATTCAGAGCAAATAAATGATTCAAGTGATGAGGCAGATGCCAAACCGCAATCTGATGAACCTGAGTCTAGCGAAGATAAGAAAAAAGCAGCAGTCGCCCGTGCAATTGCAAAAGCTAAAGCTAAAAAGTTACAACAAGAAGGAAACGATAAGTCATGAAACTAACCATGGCGAGTTCGCCGCATAATCATAGCCATAAATCATTAAGTCGATTAATGATGACGGTGATTGCTGCGTGTATTCCTGGCTTAATTGCCCAAGTGTACTTTTTTGGCACAGCCGTTTTAATTCAGCTTATTCTCGCACTTATAACAGTAAGCGCCTTTGAAGCCGCTGTATTGCTTCTTCGTAAGCGCAAAGTTTGGCCAACACTCAGTGATGGCAGTGCTTGGTTAACGGGCGTATTACTGGCGTTGAGTATTCCACCTTTAGCGCCTTGGTGGATTATCGTAATTGGCTGTATGTTTGCAATTGTTATTGTAAAACAGCTTTATGGCGGCCTTGGCTTTAATTTATTTAACCCTGCTATGGCGGCTTATGTATTACTACTTGTATCGTTTCCGGTGCAAATGACTAGTTGGTTACCTGTGAGTGATTTACTTGCATCTCCGATTAGCTTCTCACAACAGCTGTCTGTTATTTTCAATGGCTTTACCAGCGCTGGGTTTAGTGTCGATCAATTACGTGTAGCAATTGATGGCACAACTATGGCAACACCGCTTGATACCGTTAAAACAGATGTCGCCCATCACCTAACGGTGGCTGAAAGCATGAGTAAACCAATTTTTAACGACTGGTTTGGTCTTGGCTGGGGCTGGGTTAACCTCGGCTTTTTAATCGGTGGTCTTTATTTATTAAAAGCTAAAATCATTAATTGGCATATCCCTGTTAGCTTTTTAGCCTCGATAGCCGTGTGCAGTGGTATAGGTTATATCGCCGCCCCTGGCACAGAACCAGGTGTGGTATTTCACTTATTCAGTGGTGCGACTATGTTAGGGGCATTTTTCATTGCCACGGATCCTGTTTCTGCATCAACAACTAATAAAGGGCGTTTAATCTACGGCGCGTTAATTGGTTTGCTTGTTTACTTAATTCGTACTTTTGGTGGTTACCCTGATGCAGTGGCATTTAGTGTATTGCTGTTAAATATGGCGGTGCCTTTAATTGATTACTACACGCAACCACGAACTTACGGCCATGGGGTGAAATAATGATCCTTTCCTCAATGACTAAAAATGGTGCTATTCTTACTGCGTTTGCGCTCATTACCACAGGCACTGTAGCCCTTACTCATAACTTGACTGCTGAGCGTATTGAAGAGCAAGAAAAGCAACAACTTGCAGAACAACTGCAACAAGTACTTGATGCTCATCATTACGACAATCAGCTCTATAAAGATTGTGTTGTGATCACCGATGAGCGCTTAGGTCCACGCCCAGAGCAAGTTATTTACCGCGCCTACAAAGACAATAAGCCTTATGCTTTAGTGATGCGCCATGTAACACCAAGTGGTTATAGCGGCGATATCAACTTATTAACAGCAGTTTTTGCCAATGGCGAAATAGCCGGTGTCCGTGTGACTAAACACGAAGAAACGCCGGGTCTTGGCGATAAAGTCGAGATCAAGAAGTCTGACTGGATCACCCTTTTCAAAGGCCAAAATGTACTGGGTGAAGATGACAACCGCTGGGCTGTTAAAAAAGATGGCGGCCAGTTTGATCAATTCACCGGTGCTACGATCACACCCCGTGCTGTTGTCGGCTCAGTTAAACAAGCGGTACTTTTTGCCCAAGCTGAATTTGATAATCTGTTTGCTGCACCAAACATCTGTCAAGGAGCCAAGTAATGAGCCAAGTTAGAACCTTGTTTAAAGATGGTATGTGGGCCAATAACCCTGCCCTTGTTCAGTTATTAGGCTTGTGCCCGCTACTTGCCGTTACATCAACGATTACCAATGCGTTAGGCCTTGGATTAGCGACTTTATTGGTACTGGTTGGCTCTAACGTAACCGTATCGATAGTACGTAACTGGGTGCCTAAAGATATTCGTATCCCTGTTTTTGTGATGATCATCGCAGGCTTTGTAACCATTGTGCAGCTGATGATGAATGCCTATACATTTGGGCTTTACCAATCACTGGGGATTTTTATTCCGCTTATTGTTACTAACTGTGCCATTATCGGTCGCGCAGAAGCATTCGCCTCTAAAAATACCGTGCCACTTTCAGCCTTTGACGGACTGATGATGGGTCTTGGTTTTATGCTAGTTTTAGTGGTATTAGGGGCGATGCGAGAGCTTATTGGCCAAGGTACGCTATTTGATGGCGCCGATTTACTATTAGGGCCGTGGGCTGCTTCACTTCGTATTGAAGTATTCAGTTTTGATAACCAATTTTTATTAGCTATCTTACCTCCGGGTGCCTTTTTGGGACTTGGTTTATTGATTGCTGCAAAAAATGTCATTGATACACAAATAAAATCTAAGCAAGTTGTTACTCCAGAAGTAGAAAAAGGCCCAAGAGCCCGAGTAACGAGTTTAACTTAAAGGAGAGCGCGCACCGTCACTGCGTGCTTTACGCCACCATGAATAAAGAAAAACGCTACGAGATCTTATCTCGTCTTCGTGAACAAAATCCGCACCCAGAAACAGAGCTTGAATATTCAAGCCCGTTTGAATTATTAGTTGCTGTTACCTTATCTGCACAAGCTACAGATGTGGGGGTTAATAAAGCCACACGTAAGCTTTTCCCTGTTGCTAACACGCCTCAAGCGATTCTTGATTTGGGCCTTGAAGGCCTTCGTGATTACATTAAGACCATTGGTTTGTTTAATTCTAAAGCTAATAATGTCTATAAAATGTGTGAAATTCTGGTCAATAAACATAACTCAGAAGTACCAGAGAATCGTGAAGCACTCGAAGCATTACCGGGTGTTGGCAGAAAGACCGCGAATGTTGTTTTAAACTGTGCCTTTGGCTGGCCGACCATTGCTGTAGACACGCATATTTTCCGCGTTTCTAACCGCACTAAGTTTGCCATGGGTAAAGATGTAGTTGCTGTAGAACAAAAATTAGAAAAAGTAGTACCTAAAGAATTTAAAGTCGATGTGCACCACTGGCTCATTTTACATGGTCGTTATGTATGTACTGCACGTAAACCCAAATGCGGCAGTTGTATTATTGAAGACTTGTGTGAGTTTAAGGATAAAACTGAGTAATCAAAGACTTCATTGTTGTATTACTCAAACTCAGTCAGCACCTTTAGACCACCCATTAAGGGGCGGCTTCGGTAAGTAAGTGATGGGCATACAATCACCCCTGACGTGATAACACCCCTCAATAAGCACAGTACTTCTACATGAAACCTTCTCTTCATAAAAAGTAGATGCAGCTCACTCTCGGTTATTCGAAAAACGCAGCCACAATATTTCTTCAGGCAGTACAGTTTACCTTATTTCGACCTGAGGCTTTAGCTTGGTAAAGCACATTATCTGCTTGAGCTAAAATAGAGTCAAAACTTTGTTTATAATCTGGCTGCTGGGCGACACCTATTGATAAGGTAAAACGAATAGTTTGTTGCTCAAATTTTACTTGGCATTGTTCTACATGTGCTCTCAGACGTTCAGCCATGTCTTTTGCCTCTTCTATTTCAGTTTCAGGTAGCATCATCGCAAACTCTTCGCCGCCTATTCTCCCGATGACATCGGACTTTCTTATAATTTTTCGCACTAAATCTGCAAGTGAACAGAGCACCTTGTCACCAGCAGCGTGACCGAAGGTATCGTTAATAGACTTAAAGTTATCGATATCAAACATCATTACACAATACGAATGACAATAACGTACAGCTTGTGAATGCTGACATTCAGCCATTTGATAAAAAGCTCTGCGATTAGGAAGCTGTGTTAATTCGTCCGTTAAGGCAAGTGTTTCAGCTTTTTTCTTGGCTATTTCGATCTCTGCCGTACGGGCTTTAACCTGCTCTTCAAGACTATGATTATATTTTTTTAATTTGGCTGCCATTTGCTCAATATCAATCACATAGTTCGCTTGGCGAATTGCAATTTCAATGTAAGAAGTAACTTCTTTTATTATTTCAATTTCACTGGCCGACCAGTGTTGAGTTGATGCACTGTCCAAGCAAAATAAACCGACGACATTATTTTTTACATTGATAGGAGCATCCAGTACAGCTCTGGTCTTTCCTTCTATCATAGCGTCTTTTAATGGCGCTATAAGTGAGTTGGTTTCGACATCATCAATCGCCAATATTTTTTGTTTTTTTAGCGCTGCGAGGTATTGCGGAGCAATAGTTAAATCAGCTTCTATGCCTTCGATAGAGGGTGAGTTTTCAGTGGGTATACAGCTATGTACGGATAAAATCCCTTGAGGTGAAATAGTAGAATAGGATACACGATACATAGGGAAATATTGGGCTATATCCTTTAGCGCAATGGTTATTATTTGATTCGGCGCTAATTCAGAGCTGATACATTTTGCTATTTTATTAACGATGTCAGCACGCTGTTTATCGAACCTAGCAGCACGCACTTCTATTTGATACTGTCTAATTTTTATAAAGGTAAACAACAGTGTCAAAACTAAAATTATAAAAATGATGCTCACATTCACTCACCTATTAAGTCACTATCATTATAACGATAAAACAGCGATAGGTTACTAAATAATTAACAAATTGATCACATTACTTTCTATACAGGAATCGAAAGAATCGATTTTTAATCAACCAAACACTGAAGTATCTAAGATTATCAAACAAATAGACTAGACAACTTAATCGTTAACAACGGCCATTGGCCTCTCAAAGCAGCCTATTTTAGCGCAATCATCTAAATCTACTTTCAGTATACTTCGGCTGGCCGACAATTGCTGTTGATACGCATTTTTTCCGCGTTTCTAACCGCACTAAGTTTGCCATGGGTAAAGATGTGCTTGCTGTAGAACAAAAACTAGAAGAAGTGGTACCTAAACTTGTTAATCCTGCATGGCCGCTATGTATGTACTGCTCGTAAGCCTAAATGCGGCAGTTGTAATATTGAAGATTTGAGTGAGTTTAAAGAAAAGACTGAGTAGTTGAAGTCTACTCGAAAGCAAATAATCTAAAGGTGATGTTCCCCACTTCTTCTTTTTCTATCCCCATGCAAGCTCATTTTGCACATTGTGCCAAACACAGGGTTTGACACAATGTACTAGGCAATTATCGAGGATTTTGGCTCACCTGCTTTTTAATAAATTCTCGCGTATCTCTTAAAAGCGACACTCTTGCTGGTTCGTGAACATACATCATGTGACCGCCGTGATAATAGTGATAGTCAATTTTATCAGCGTATATACCGTGTCTATTTAAAGTGTATTCAGCATCAAAAAATGGGGTAACAATATCGTAATATCCAGAGGCAACCATCACTTTCATCTGTGGGTTACTACGAAGAACATAAGATAGATCCGGTGCTGTGTTGACGTATTTTGGCTCCCAACCTTGTCCGTCAGGAGCAGTTCGCCAGCGCCAATTATCAGATAACTCAGGGTCGCCAGGATTTAAGTATTTTCTTTTCCACTGCACGTTTAAGTCTGTGTGCATGTATTTCATCAGTGCCGCTTTATATGCCGGCCCTATAACTTTCGAAGCGTCTTGCTTAGGAGCTGCTGTTAGATCATCTCTTTCATCAAGCTTATAACGTCCATCAAGAAAGCCAACGGCAACGCCCTCATCACGCAATAATTCTTTTGCAAATCTAAAGGCGTTAATGCGTAAATCAGCCTGTTCAATATATTGTTTACTTAGCCCTGTATAACGGTGAAGTCCATCAACAATTAGCGCTCTGTCAGCTTTACTGAGCGCATTACCCTTAAATAGTGCAGGCAGTAATTCATCAACTGCAAATTTTCGGCTAGCATCAATGAATGCTTCAAAATTTCCTGATGTGTCTACTTTTTTATGATACCAAGCGGTTGCAGCGAGCGTTGGTATGTAAGTGACGTAAGAAATGATGTTGTCATCAACATAAGGGCTTGAACCTTGATAGTCTAAAGCTTGTGAAACAAAAATAATGCCATTTACATTATTCAGGTGTTTATCCATAAGCACTTTAGAAACCGCTGCTGCTCGAGTTGTACCATAACTCTCTCCCAATAAAAATATTGGTGCATTCCAGCGATTTTCTTTCGTCAGCCACTGGGCAATAAAATCAGCGATAGAAGATGCATCTTCATTCAAGCCCCAAAAGGCTTTGCTTTCAGTGTCACCTAATGCACGTGAGTAACCTGTACCAACAGGGTCCACAAACACCATATCAGTCACATCTAGAATCGTCTCAGGCGCTTCTTTTAATTCGTAAGGAGCCATTCCAGGAGATGTTGCATCGCTTGGTACAACAACTCGTTTGGGGCCATAAGCCCCCATGTGTAACCAATTAGACGATGAGCCAGGGCCACCATTCCAGATAAATGTAACAGGTCTGTTTTTGTTGCCGTCTGAGGCTATGTAATCAAACGAAAAAATAGCAGCTGTTGGCTGTTCGTTTTTGTTTAATAAATAAGTTTCACCTGCTACAGCTTTGTATTTCAGCTTTTTGCCATTGAAAGTGCCTTTATGCTGCGTAACAAATTTTGTGGCTTCGGGTATCGACTTTTTACTGTTGTTTGAATCTGAAATTTCATCTGCATTGACCGCGTTTGTACAAAACGCAAACAATGTCGAGATGACTACGGTTTTGAAATTGGCAACATACGCCATGTTTTATTCTCCCTTGGAAGCTTGCCTTTATTTTTAGCTGTATCTGGCTTGAGTGGTTTTATCACTCAGTGCTCAATTAACCTTTTACTTTAGCGATTACTTTTACAGTAAGAACATGTAATTTCAACTATCTGCGATTAACACGCAAAAAAGCATACCCTGTATCGAAACAAAAATATCAATGTATTAATTTCACAAGCTTCCATCCTTTCGTTATGCTGTTGAGTAATGTGAATTTTTTATGAGAGTTGCTATGTTACCTTTACTTCGTATCTTATTAATTGAGCAAGATCCTGCCACCTTAAAAGAGCTTTCAACGAACCTAGCAAGAACAATCCCTAACTTTGAACGTACTGATGTTGATATCGAGATTGTTGAGTGCATTGAGCTCAAGCAGGCGTTGAATTATGTAGAGGAAGATGGTGATATTCAAGCTGTAGTGCTTAGTTGGGATGTATTAAATAATGGCGAACGCACCTATAGTCGCTTTATCGAGCAATTAAAAGGTATCCGTCTTGAACTGCCAGTCTATGTTATCGGTGACGATACGAAAGGCTTGGAAATAGTCAACGAGTCTGAAGAAATTGAATCTTTCTTTTTTAAAGACGAGGTCATTTCAGACCCAGAAGCAATCTTGGGCTATATGATCAATGACTTTGATGACAGATCAGAAACCCCATTTTGGACCGCTTACCGTCGTTATGTAAGTGAATCGAACGATTCATGGCACACACCTGGGCACAGTGGCGGTGCTAGCTTTAGAAACTCTCCCTATATTAAAGACTTTTATCAGTTTTATGGCCGTAATGTGTTTGTTGGCGACTTGTCTGTTTCTGTCGATTCGCTTGGCTCATTGTCAGACAGTACCAACACTATAGGCCGCTCTCAAGAATCAGCAGCGGCGACATTTGAAGTAAAACATACCTACTTTGTTACCAACGGCTCATCTACTTCAAATAAAATTATTTTGCAAACTTTGCTACGTAAAGGCGATAAGGTGATAATAGACCGAAACTGCCATAAGTCAGTGCATTATGGCATTTTGCAATCGGCTAGTTTACCTATCTACTTGTCGAGTATTTTGAATCCTAAATATGGTATCTTCGCACCACCGTCACTGGCTGACATTAAGCAAGCAATTGAACAAAATACCGATGCTAAATTATTGGTTTTAACAGGCTGTACTTACGATGGCCTGCTTAGCGATTTAAAGCAAGTGGTTGAATTTGCTCATCAGCACGGTATTAAAGTGTTTATCGACGAAGCCTGGTTTGCTTATTCACTTTTTCACCCGAGTTTACGCCACTACTCGGCGATTAATGCTGGCGCGGACTATGTTACCCATTCGGCACATAAAGTGGTTTCAGCGTTCTCTCAAGCATCTTATATTCATGTTAACGATCCTGATTTTGATGCCGATTTCTTTCGTGAGATCTACAGTATTTACGCCAGTACCTCGCCAAAATATCAGCTCATTGCTTCGCTAGATGTATGCCAAAAACAATTAGAAATGGAAGGTTATAAATTACTGAATGCCCTACTGAATCACGTTGCAGAATTTAAGCAACAAATGGCTTCCCTAAAACATATAAAAGTGCTCGATAAGCAAGATTTCATGGATATATTCCCACATTTTCGTGGCGATAACATGGGCCACGACCCACTAAAAATTCTTATAGATATTAGTGAGCTACCTTATTCATTAAAGGATATTCATAAATTCCTATTAGATGAAATTGGCCTTGAAATTGAAAAGTATACTCACAGTACTATCTTAGTTTTACTAACTCTTGGCGGTACACGCTCAAAGATCATTCGTCTTTACAATGCACTGAAAAAACTCGACAGTGGTAAAGTGAAGCTAGCCACCACAATGAGGCGCACTCGCTTACCAGAAAACTTACCTGCTATAGACTTGGCTTGTATCCCAAGTGATGCGTTCTATGGTGAACGTGAATCTGTGCCGATTAGTAAAAGTAACAACCGAATCTGTGCCGGATTAGTGACGCCTTACCCTCCTGGTATCCCACTGTTAGTCCCGGGGCAACATATCACTAATGAGCATATCGAATATCTTAAAGAGTTGGCGGGACAAGGTCTGACAATCCAAGGGAGTTTTGATGGCGAAATCTATGTACTGAAAGGTAAAGTGAAAAGCTAAACGTACGCTTATATCTCAAATACCTCATTGTTATGCAGCAATAGCTCTCCCATTGCTGCATATCATTACCTTCTTTATACCAAAGCTTAGTTATTAATTTTACAGCATGGACTTTGCGATTTGTCTCAATGCTACTGTGCAAGCAATCGAAATAACTTATAATCCATTTTTGATAATTTTAACGCGCAGCCTTATACCACACTGCGTTATTAGAATTGTGCGAATTTAAAGACAAGAAAGAGGATGCTAAAAATGCGCTTATTACACACAATGCTTCGCGTTGCTGATTTAGACAAATCAATTGAATTTTATACGCAGGTATTAGGTATGAAAGAGCTGCGTCGTGCAGACAACGAAGAGTACCGCTACACCCTTGCTTTTGTCGGTTATGGTGATGAAAAAGATTCGACAGTGCTTGAGCTTACTTATAACTGGGATACAGACAGCTATGATTTAGGTAATGCATACGGTCATATTGCTATTGAGTTTGATGATATTTATAAAGCTTGCGAAGACATTAAAGCTGCTGGCGGTAATGTGAGTCGTGAGCCGGGTCCTGTTAAAGGCGGCACAACTGAAATCGCGTTTGTTAAAGACCCAGATGGTTATGCGATTGAGTTAATTCAGAAAAAAGATAACAACACTTTTTGATTGATAGTGGCTATTTCAGCAATTGCTGAGATAGCCACTTTGCGAGTACTTTTTCCAGTTCAGTAAAATTAATTGGCTTTGCGATATGGTCGCTGATACCAATTTTTGAACTTCTTTCGATGTCGTCTTTCATTGCATTGGCACTGACTGCAATAATTGGTGTATTAAAACCTGACCTTGCTAATAAATTTTCACTGGCACTTAAACCATCCATCACCGGCATTTGGATATCCATTAAAATCAGTGCGTAGTCTTTTGTTAGGGTTTTCTCACACGCAATTTGTCCATTTTCGGCCAATTCATAACTTAGACCTAATTGAGTTAAATACTTAGTGATAACAATTTGGTTAATTGGGTTATCTTCGGCAATTAATATAGGCTTATCGACTGAGTTAAAATCAAATTGAGAGTCTTTATCTAACTGATCCACTCTAGCGCTTACACCTTCTGGATATAGCGTTTTAAAACTGACATTAACCGTAAACTCGGTTCCTTTGCCAAGCTCACTAATTATCGCTATATTCCCTGCCATTAAATCAATCATCCCTTTACTAATTGCAAGCCCAAGGCCTGTACCGCCATATTCACGGGTGATATTACTTTGCGCCTGAACAAATGGATTAAACAGTGCTTTAATTTTATCTTCTGCGATACCAATTCCTGAATCTTTTACAGAAAACTCAACGTCTGTGACGCGTTCGTCTCTATTTAGCAAAGTAAGTGAGAGTACAATTTCCCCTTGGTTAGTGAACTTAACTGCATTCGAAAGCAAATTAATAAGCACTTGTTTAACACGTATTTCATCACACTCAACGATCAAAGATTGTATTGAGGGGACATCTAGATTGCAGCGAATCCCTTTGTTATCACAACTAGGCTTGAATAATAAAATAAGGTCACGACAAAGCGCGACTAAATCACATTCACGCGACTCTAGCTCTATTTTTTTTGCCTCTATTTTTGAAAAATCAAGAATGTCATTAATAACGGTCAATAAAACATCGCTGCAGTTATTAATTTGCCTAACGAACTCTGCTTGCTCTTGCGTTAATTCGCTTTTATTTAGTAACTGTAAAAAGCCCACGATACCATTCATTGGAGTGCGTATTTCATGGCTCATATTCGCTAAGAATTGGCTTTTAACTTGCTCAGAACGCTCAGCCCGATGTTTTTCTAGCTGCAAAGAAGTAATTTGAATATCAATGGTTTCAGCCATGCTATTTAGCGACTCAGCAATATCTTTAAACTCTTGGTAGTGAAAGTCGTCAGTATTTTGTTTGTAATTCCCTAACGCATACTCGCGGCTAAGGGCAGTTATACGATTCAGCGGGTTATGAAGTCGCGCAGTCAGCCAACGGACGAGAATAAATGAAATAACAGAGAGTCCAAAAATTAGTAGTCCTGCTAATACGGCTGTTTGTTTAACGGCGCTGGTGTAACTTGTTTTGGTTTCGTTAATTTGAAACTGTAAGTTCGTTGGTTTGCCTTCGAAGTAAACATTATTAATCGTTGCTTGCCCCATTAGTTTCCCATTTTCGCCCGCATCACCCAAACTAAACAAAATATTTTTTTCTGCTGTGATTTGTACTTGCTTGCCTTCTTGATAAACTGGCTGCTCATTATGTATTGCAAGCCACTTTAACGCTTCGGATAAGGGGACAAAAGACACTAATACGCCCGTTTTGATAATTGGCTCGCTCAGTGAATCTTGCTCATGGAGCAGTGTTGATGTAATAGCCAACAAGGCATTTTGTTTTGCTTGTGCAGGAACAAACAACTCACTCACTTGGGGGTTATCAATAATTTGAATTGTGTTCTGTTGTGTCGATGTTTGGGCGCTATCGAGAATGCTTTTTGTGAGCTTATAGTTCAAATTTAAAGAGGTAATAGGATAACCCTCAACTATAAACCCTTGGTTATCAATAACAATTGCAGCTTTAATTTGCGGGTTTTGGGCGACAAACTCCTGTAGCTGTACTAGCGCGAACTGTGAGTATACAACTTTATTAGGCAGTTCAGTAATCGCCTTGATACTACTAAGTAATTGGCTGTTTTTCTCAAGCTTAAATAATAGTTGCTCAAGACTAGCCGCATTATTTCTGGCTTGCCACTGTAAACTAGTGTTTGCCTGATCAATCGAGCTTAAATAGAAACGCCCTGTCATCAAACCTGCAAGTATCAATAAAGGTATAATTACCAGAAGTAAAACACTGATAAACAAGGCGCGACTAAAGCGTGGACTGCTCATTCATCCCCTTCATTGGCAATCGAAACGCTCTGCCAACCCTTGCATAAATAACCCCGCTTGCTCAGCAGTTAAGGCTCCACTCCCATAGCGAATAAAACCTTTATTTAATACTTCCCATACAATGATCATAGATGGCGTTGATAGCATAGGTTTTGTGAATTGCATAGCATCAATTAAGGTTGATAACCATGAACCTTGTTGTGCTTTTAGCTTATTTAAAACCTCTGTATTGATAGGAATATCTTGGAGCTGTTGCCAAATCATTGTTTGGAACTTTTCTGCTTGAACCAATTTAGCAAATTTGAATAAGTTTTCTTTATTTGCACCATTTAGGCCATCATTTGGAAACGCCAGTACAAAAGTAGAGTAATAAGGCTGCATATACTCACCATTGAGTTTCGGTAACTGTTGCATCCCTAAATTATCACCAAGCGCCTGATCATACGTTTTTAATGCCCATGCACCATCAATAGTAAATGCGGCTTGCTGCGCTTTAAATGCGTTATTTGAACAAGTGTAATCGCACTGTCTGTCAACGAGGTTTTGTTTACTTAAATCCCAAACAAATTTGAGAGCAGATTGCATTGCAGGCGTGTTTAGCTGAGCTTTATTATCTACAATTAGATCACCATTAAAAGCCGATAAAAACGGAATAAACCAGTACATCTCCATAAAACTCCATGTAACTAGTTTAACCTCTTCAGGCAAGGATGATTTAAAGCTATATATATCCTGCCAATTTTCTATTGGCTCTTTAACGTACTGCTTATTATAAAAAAGTAGCAGGTGATTACCTTGAATAATGGGAATACCCAAGAGCTGATTGTTTAGCTTAGCAGTGTCTAAGGTTCGCTTATCTGTAGTGTCAGCAATGAGTGAGCTTGGAATAACACTGTAGTTGGCATATTTATCAAGACCTAAATGATCTGCAGGCACAATAATAACGTCTGTTGAGGTGCTGGTACTGGTGTTTTGTACCAGTCTTACTTTTAGAGCTTTTTGATCAACCGACACAGAATTAACCGTCAAACCACTTTGCTCAGCGAGTGTGCTTAACAGTTGATCAAAATGCTCATGTTTCATGGTATGGGCTAGGTTTATCTTTGCCGCATAGCTATCAAATGTAACTATTAGCATCACTACCCAAAATACTTGCCACACGCTAAGGTTTGCTCATAAATAATGAAAATTATATTTTAGTTAAGCACATATGCCGTACATTGCCTAGCTTAATCAAGGGTTTTCTTGAACCTAAGTGCAGCCATAGCCAAGCCTAAAATAGTAAAGATCAAAAGCCAAATTAAGTCACTGCTCATGCTCATTAGATTGACATCTTTTAGTACTATTCCTCTTATTAGCCTTAAATAGTGCGTTGCTGGTAAGCATTCAGCAAGCCACTGCGCCGCCATAGGCATTCCTTCATAGGGAAATACAAAACCAGACAATAAAATGGAAGGTAACAGAATAAAAATAGTCATTTGCATTGCTTGAAGCTGGTTTTTAGCGATGGTCGAGAGCACTAAACCTAGCACTAAACTGGCGCATATAAAGGCAAATGTTGCGACAACCAGTGCCACTAAACCACCGCCAAAAGGAATATGAAATAATATCTTGCCCATTCCTAATATAATAAATAACTGAATAAAACCAATGAAGATATAAGGCACCACTTTACCTATCATCAACTCAAGTGAGCTTAAAGGTAAGGTTATTAAGAGCTCCATATTGCCTCGCTCTTGCTCTTTAACAATTGCAGCAGAGGTAAACATAATCATGGTCATGGTCAAAATGACAGCTGCTAAACCTGGCACAATATTAACCGCAGAGCGCTGCTCAGGGTTATAAAATAAGGTTGTTTCAAAGGTAGGATAAGTTCTATTCGCGGGCTTATCGAGCAGTTCAGCAAGCGGCATGTTGCGAAGCGATTTAATGCTCGACGCTACCATTGTATCTGAGCCATCAACTAACCAATGCGCAATTGGCCTGACTAACGACTCATTACTACCATCTGGTAAACCAAAACCGACTGTTGGGTGTTGAGCAAGCCGGTTTGCTACATCGTGGGGTATAAAAAGCACGGCGCGCACTTTAGCACTGGCTATTGCTGTTTGTGCTTGCTCTATACTGTTATAGTAATCTGTCACTTTGACCACATTTGTGGCTGATACTGTTTGTACTAAAATGCGGCTGAGAGCAGTGTGACTATGATCGACTACTGCAACAGGGATATCCTTAACATTAGTGTTAATAGCATACCCAAATAGAATCAGCTGGATAAGGGGGATCATTACCACCATAGCAAATGTCATTCTATCACGGCGTAATTGTAATAACTCTTTGCTTACAATAGCTTTTATACGGCTTAAAGAGGTAACAATATTCATTGTCTGCCCTGCCCTGTACAAGTTACAAACACGTCCTCAAGGCTTGGGCGAACAATATTTACTTGCCACGTATCCTTACAAAATGATTGCTGTTTTATAAACTCAACGGGATCTTGAACATCTTTTTTCACTAATACTCGCAATTGTGCGCCTAACTGAGTCGCCGAGATAACTTGATCGATTGTTGCGAGCTGTTTTTTTAATTCTCTAGTTTGCGCCCCAGCTATTTCTACAACATAGGCATGCATGTCTGTCATTAATTGTTTTGGTGAGCCATCGGCGCGTTTAATACCGGATTCTAAAATTGCTAAACGATGACAGCGCTCCGCTTCATCCATGTAGTGAGTAGTGACTAATATTGTGGTACCGGCATTACTTAAATCAAAAAGTGTTTCCCAAAAGTCACGGCGATTTTGTGGATCGACTGCCGATGTTGGCTCATCAAGAAATAAAATTTTCGGTTTATTGATCACTGCAGCAGCCAATGCCAAGCGCTGCCTTTGGCCCCCACTCATACTTCCGGCCATTTGTTCCGCTCTTTGATCAAGACCGTAGGTATGGAGCAATTCATCAATTCTTTGTTGTTTTTGCCGCTTTTTTAAAGGGTAAAGCGCAGCCATGAACTGGAGGTTTTCAAGTACAGTTAAGTCGCTATAAAGTGAAAACTTTTGAGTCATATAACCAAGTTGTGTTCTCAGCTTTTCTGCATCTTTTGGCAGGCTCAAGCCAAGCACATTGATATCACCGGCGGTTGGCTTCAATAAACCCGTAAGCATACGTATTGCAGTCGTTTTACCACAACCATTGGGGCCTAAAAAGCCATAAATTTGGCCTTGCTGAACGTCTAGATCAAGGTTATCAATCGCTGTTAAATCGCCAAATTGTTTTATCAAGCCTTTGGCATGGATCACCGACTCAGTCATGGCATAACCACTTGGGCAGGTACGCCTGTTGGTAAGTTATTCTCAGTTGCAGGTAGTGTTACCTCAGCAAGATACATTAAACGCGCGCGCTCTTCCTGATTAAGGGCATAAAAAGGAGTGAAAGCAGGCTCTGTGGCGATCCAAGTAAGTTCGCCTTCAATCTCTTGATCTATGCCGTCTACGCGAACCATGAGCCTCATGCCCTGTTTGAGCTTGGCGCGATATGGTTCTGGGATATATACGCGTGCGTATGGTGCGCTGTTCGCTTGAATAATAACCACAGGGCTTCCTTTAGTAACTCGCTCACCTACATGCCAAGGCAAATTATCGACTCTGCCGGAACGCATCGCTTTAATTGTCAGATCTGAAAGATATTTTTGTTGTACTTTTAGCTCAGCTTCTGCGGCTTGAACTTGCGCCTTTGCACTATTAATATCTTCGACACGAGAGCCATTTGTTAGCTCTTTTAGGTTCTGCTTTGCTGATTCTAAATTTGCAAAAGTTTCATCCCGTGCGGCTGTTGCGCTGTCTAAGGTTTCTTGGCTTGCGAGCTTATCTTTAACTAACGTTTTTGCTCGGCGAAAATTAGCTTCGCTTTGTGTGTATGCAGCATTTGCCGCTGCTACTTTGGCTGATGTCGCAGCAACCTCTTCTGGGCGAGCACCATTTAAAGTTTTTTCAAGAAATGCTGTTGCTTGAGCTAGTTGCGCTTGAGCTTTGGCTACAATGGCTTGTTGAAGCTCAGCATCGAACTGTGCAATTACCTGCCCTTTTTCAACTAACTGACCTGCTGAGACGGGTAAATCAATCAGTACTTCGTTAGTTGTTGCAGGATGGATCACACGTTCACGCTCAAGAGTCCCTAGCGCTACTCCCTCATTAGAGTCTGAACAAGCTGAAATAACTAAAGAAATAAATATGAGTACAACACGTTTAGCTAACATTTTAATTTCCTTACGGTTAGCTGATGAGTTGCTAAATACTATAAAGTAATAAAATGTTCAGTAAAAGTGTTCTGTAAAAATTGATTTTTTAGAAATTAAAAAAATAATATCGCAGAGATATGTTGGAGAGTTAAAGCGATGAAATTCTAGATATGTTTATCTAACCATTTGAAGTTAGATTACAAGGTGATTATTCCTACTTAACATAAGATTATGTCAATATGTGGCATCGCGCTAAGACATTAGTACTCTTGATAACGTCTTGCATAGATTGTTCGGAGTTCACCGAACCGCTACACATAACCTACTTAAGTAAGTGGCGTCCCCAAGGGGATTCGAACCCCTGTTACCGCCGTGAAAGGGCGGTGTCCTAGGCCTCTAGACGATGGGGACGCAGAAATTGGTTTGCAAATCACCGATTTGCTATTTCTGTGTAAGATGAGACCGAGCCTGCGAGGCGAATGGCCTTAGCTTAAACAGAAAGTTTCTGTGTCACTAGGACAACTGAATAGTTAGACTCGATTCAGACGAGTGTTAATAACACAACACTTTTAGTTAGTGGCGTCCCCAAGGGGATTCGAACCCCTGTTACCGCCGTGAAAGGGCGGTGTCCTAGGCCTCTAGACGATGGGGACACATAATGTGTCACTAGGACAACTGAATAGTTAGACTCGATTCAGACGAGTTTTAATAACACAACACTTTTAGTAAGTGGCGTCCCCAAGGGGATTCGAACCCCTGTTACCGCCGTGAAAGGGCGGTGTCCTAGGCCTCTAGACGATGGGGACACATAATGTGTCACTAGGACAACTGAATAGTTAGACTCGATTCAGACGAGTTTTAATAACACAGCACTTTTAGTAAGTGGCGTCCCCAAGGGGATTCGAACCCCTGTTACCGCCGTGAAAGGGCGGTGTCCTAGGCCTCTAGACGATGGGGACACATAATGTGTCACTAGGACAACTGAATAGTTAGACTCGATTCAGACGAGTTTTAATAACACAACACTTTTAGTAAGTGGCGTCCCCAAGAGATTCGTACTCTTGATAACGTCGTGCATAGATTGCGCGGTGCTCACCGCTCCACTACACATAACCTACTTAAATAAGTGGCGTCCCCAAGGGGATTCGAACCCCTGTTACCGCCGTGAAAGGGCGGTGTCCTAGGCCTCTAGACGATGGGGACACATAATGTATCACTAGGACAACTGAATAGTTAGACTCGATTCAGACGAGTTTTAATAACACAGCACTTTTAGTAAGTGGCGTCCCCAAGAGATTCGTACTCTTGATAACGTCGTGCATAGATTGCGCGGTGTTCACCGCCCCACTACACATAATCTACTTAAATAAGTGGCGTCCCCAAGGGGATTCGAACCCCTGTTACCGCCGTGAAAGGGCGGTGTCCTAGGCCTCTAGACGATGGGGACACATAATGTGTCACTAGGACATTAAATGATAGTTTGACTCATATCGGAGTTAAGGTTACTAAATTAACATGTAAGTACTCGAGACTAACATATTTATTTTCTTGGCAATTGCTCACTTACTTGAAGTAAGTGGCGTCCCCAAGGGGATTCGAACCCCTGTTACCGCCGTGAAAGGGCGGTGTCCTAGGCCTCTAGACGATGGGGACGCAGAAAACTGCAACCCTAGGACAAACACTATGCAAATCTGGTGGAGCTATGCGGGATCGAACCGCAGACCTCTTCGCTGCCAGCGAAGCGCTCTCCCAGCTGAGCTATAGCCCCGACTTGCATACACACCACCAATTAATGTTGGCTGTGTATCGCTGAGTGCGGGGCGCATTCTATGCAGCCCCCCAAATAAAGTCAACAGTTTTTTATCTAAGTTTATTTAAATGATTTAAATTTCAACAAGCTGACTAAATATCAATCCGTTACGGTGGTGTTTTAAACAAAGTGCTATCAAATTCGCTATTTTGAGCTACTTACAGTACTGGTTTCTCATTTAAAGGCTTCCTGCCTATAAACTTGCTTATTTAAATAAGGTATACATTTATATGCAAAACAAAGATCGCTACCTAAAGCTTTAAATAAAGAAACTAAGCGTACCCTATGTTGTTTTTTAATATACAAAATAGGTCGCTTTTAACTGATGCAAACTTATTGATACGAAGAAACTGCTATAAAGCTTTACTGTTCTCATATCACTTCGATCATTTTACTAAGGTCATAGAGCTATAGATCAACTTATAAATACAAGGTTATGAATATAAATTGCATATTTGTTCACCAAAAAATGCTTAAATGCCATGTCATTGTTTATAAAAGCTGCATCTAACACATTTTTACTCATTCAAGTGTTGACACATTTACAACTCTATCTATAATAGCGCCCCACAACAACGCAGCAATGAGTTGTTTTAGATATGGGTCGTTAGCTCAGTTGGGAGAGCATCGCCCTTACAAGGCGAGGGTCACTGGTTCAAGTCCAGTACGACCCACCATTATTCACTAATGGTGTTCATATCTAAATTCTTAATGGGTCGTTAGCTCAGTTGGGAGAGCATCGCCCTTACAAGGCGAGGGTCACTGGTTCAAGTCCAGTACGACCCACCATTAAGAAATAGGGCTGCATGTAATATGGGTCGTTAGCTCAGTTGGGAGAGCATCGCCCTTACAAGGCGAGGGTCACTGGTTCAAGTCCAGTACGACCCACCATTATTCACTAATGGTGTTCATATTACAAAAAATCTAAATGGGTCGTTAGCTCAGTTGGGAGAGCATCGCCCTTACAAGGCGAGGGTCACTGGTTCAAGTCCAGTACGACCCACCATTAAACACATTTTAGTGGTGTTCTCATTTAGATTAATCTTCGCGGGTCGTTAGCTCAGTTGGGAGAGCATCGCCCTTACAAGGCGAGGGTCACTGGTTCAAGTCCAGTACGACCCACCATTTTCACCGATGGTAAGCGAAGAAAAAGATTATATGGGTCGTTAGCTCAGTTGGGAGAGCATCGCCCTTACAAGGCGAGGGTCACTGGTTCAAGTCCAGTACGACCCACCATTTAATCTTTAAGCCACTAGGCAATTTATATGTGGGTCGTTAGCTCAGTTGGGAGAGCATCGCCCTTACAAGGCGAGGGTCACTGGTTCAAGTCCAGTACGACCCACCACATATAAACACTTCATTAAATATATTTCCTTATTTACCCTTAGCTTTCAAAAGCATCGCCACCATTAACAAAACACAGGCTCGATGGTTCTAGTCCAGTACGACCCACCACATATAAACACTTCATTAAATATATTTCCTTATTTTACCCTTAGCTTTCAAAAGCATCGCCACCATTAACAAAACACAGGCTCGATGGTTCTAGTCCAGTACGACCCACCACATATAGACTCTTCATTAAATATATTTCTTTATTTTACCCTTAGCTTTCAAAAGCATCGCCACAATTAACAAAACACAGGCTCGATGGTTCTAGTCCAGTACGACCCACCACATATAAACACTTCATTAAATATATTTCCTTATTTACCCTTAGCTTTCAAAAGCATCGCCACCATTAACAAAACACAGGCTCGATGGTTCTAGTCCAATACGACCCACCACATATAGACACTTCATTAAATATATTTCCTTATTTTACCCTTAGCTTTCAAAAGCATCGCCACCATTAACAAAACACAGGCTCGATGATTCAAGTCCAGTACGACCCACCACATATAGACACTTCATTAAATATATTTCCTTATTTTACCCTTAGCTTTCAAAAGCATCGCCACCATTAACAAAACACAGGCTCGATGGTTCTAGTCCAGTACGACCCACCACATATAAACCTCTAGTATCTAGTTCCTTTTATCTGACATTTGAGATTTAAACTCTAATACCAACCTCACCACTATTGATATAGCCTAAAAGTAAATTTTAAATCGCTGCAAAAGCTGTAATTTGCCTTGTCAGCAGCTAGACTGTTTATTATAGTCGTTGTTAATGTCACTTAGTCGCAAGTCCAATGCCTGCAAAGATTTTTTCGAAAGCCAAAATTTTAATAGTTGAAGAGCAGCCTCTTGCTCAAAGCTATATGAAACAATCCTTAGAAGGGTTGGGCTTTCGTCAATTGCGTTTTGCAGAGCATGCCATTGCAGCAAAAGAACAATGTCAAATTGAGCAATTTGACCTCATCGTTTGTTCATTTAACTTAAGTAAACATCAAGATGGTTATCAGCTTTATGAAGAGCTGAAAATGAAGCGCCTTATAAAAAACTCTACCGGCTTTATTTTTATTTCAGCTGAAACAAGTGGCTCTTTAGTTCACAGTGTACTCGAGCTACAACCAGATGATTTCTTAGTTAAACCCTTTACAATTAACGAATTAAAAAATCGTATTGAAAAAGTGTTATTGCGCAAAAGTAACCTACATCAAATTTATCAACTTATTGATGATGGGAATGACTCCAAAGCAATTAAACAAATTGATACCTTGCTGCAAAACAAAGGTAATAGTTACAGCGCGATTCTATTGAGATTAAAAGGTGATGCCCTACTTCGCCTCAAACGCTTTGAAGATGCAAAAACATTCTTTAAATCAGTGCTCGATATTCAAAAATTCACATGGGCAAAAGTAGGTTTAGTAGAAGCACTCATTGCCAATAATGAACACACACTTGCACATCGTATGCTGAAGACAATGTTGCAGCGCAGTGAAACTCGACTCGTTGCTCTTGATTTACTCGGTCGATTAGAAATAAAGCTGCATAAGTTTGATGAGGCTCAGCAGTTTTTTAGTCAAGCTGTTGAAATTGCGCCACGTAATATTGACCGTCAAAAAACCTTGAGTCATGTATCGTTACTTAATCACGACTACGAAAAGAATTATCTAACTCAAAAAGACATTGCTAGTTACGCAAAGCACTCTATTCACGACAACCCTGATGTGTATTTAAATGCGGCTCGTGCCGGTATTGATTTTGCTTTAACTACAGATCAGACCGATCAAGTTAATCGTATTTCAAGACAGACAAACCAATACTTAAGTGATTTAAAAAAGCAGTTTCCGAATAGTAATAACCAAACACAGATTGACGTTCTCAATGCGCGTTTGCATTATTTAAAGGATGAACATCAAAAGGCTAAAGCACTTATCAATCAACTGGATGAAAGTGACACTCAAATTCGTTCAGTAGATGGTGCGCTCGATAAGGCGAAAGCGTTTCATGAGCTTGGTTTTCACCACAAAGCACAGATGCTATTTAACCAAATAATAACGCACTGTGAACGTCACCCATCAATAAGCGATCCGGTATATTTACGTTATATTCAACAGCAACAAACTGAGCGGCGTGATATTAAGTTAGGTCCAAAAGAGCTCAATAACCACGCTGTGACGCAGTTTAATAAAGGCCAGCTAAATACTGCACTTGAAGCATTCACACAGGCATTTAGAATAATGCCAAAAAATGCCAGCATCGCCTTAAATTTACTGCAGTGTTTATTCGATACAAATAACCAAGGCCAATCGTTTAATTTAACACTCGCGAAAAAATGTTTTGCCCTGTTAGATGCTCAAACATTAGAAGATGAACAAGTAACCCGTTTCGAAAAAATTAAAGCACAGGCTGCAAAATTAAAAATTAAACTTGCAGAGTAACTTCTTTATGGCGTTTCGTTTGTTAAAACTTAAAAATCTCCCCCTCAGCGTTGCGCTTTTGGTTTTTTGTCAATGTAGCTTTGCCTCCGCAACGTTACAACATTGGCAGCAAGCAGCTATAAATTGGCAAAGTGAAGCGGGTAGCCATATAAATATCTTGGCTGACGAGCAACCCGCATTTATGGCTTTAAAACCCTACATTCCTTTGTTTGAAAAGCTAACAGGAATTTCTGTTGGTTTTCATGCCTTAGAACAATCGCAAATGCGTGCTCGTCGACATCAAGATTTAAGCGAAGCCACAGGTCTTTATGATGTACTGCCTATGGGAATCACATTTTTAGGTGAAGCTCAAAGCCAAGGCTGGGTTGACCCTTTACAGCCATACATTGAAAACCCTAGACTTACAGACAAAGCGTGGTATCAGTTAGAAGATATTAGTGAGCGTAGCCTAGCCCTTTGTAAGATCGACAATACACTATATTCGTTACCGTTTGATTTTTCTGCACCGATATATTTTTACCGTAAAGATCTTTTCGAGCGCTTCAACCTAGAAGTACCCAATACCTACGAGCAACTGCAAGCGACTAAAATTAAGCTGCAAAAGGCTATTGACCGCATCCCTTCTTTGAATGGTATGCACGCATTTGCCTCACGCACACTGCCGGGGGCAGGATTAAACACCTGGACAGTCTTACCTATTATGCGAGCTTATGGTGCTGAGGTTATCAATAAGCAAGGTCAATCTGTTTTCGGTAGTCCTCAGACAGCAAAAAGCTTACAAGTGTATCGTGATCTAGTCACGGGGTTCGGCACCCCTGATAACAGCCGCTTACTTCACTTTTATGAAATTCGTCGCCTTTTTAAAGAAGGCCAACTTGCCTCGGCCTTTTTGGCCTCTCATTTTTATAATGAAATAGATACCGCAGAAGAGTCTGATATTTGGAATAAATGGGAGGCCGCCCCCTTGCCTGCTGGCCCAATAGCCCGAGAAACATCGCCATGGGCATGGGCGTTCGCGATAAATAGCAAATCAAATGAAAAACATGCTGCATGGTTATTTATTCAATGGGCAACAAGTGAACAAACAGCCGCACTACTGAGTACCGGTGGTTCACCACCAAGGCAAAAGGTGTGGCACGAAAAACTATTTACTTTAGTAAACAAGCCTGGCTTTAATAAAACCATGTTATGGGTATTTGATCACGCAACTCCGGACCGCCTGCAGTCTGGTATGGTCGAGTTTCCTGTTATTGGCAAAATTATCTCGCAAACCTTTAGCCAAATTTTCTATGGTGCAGATATAAAGCAATCTATTAAAACTGCTGACGAAAAAATAAACACTAATATGCAAGCGCTAAAAGTACGGAGCAATATTCAGCAATGAGAATTAGTATTGCCCATAAAATTTTAATGATCATCGGCTTTACCATTACCCTTATTTTAGGGGCAAGTACGTCTTTGCATGTTATGGAGCTAAAAGAGCAAACACTTTTGAACATGAGTGAAAAAGCTGACGCTATTGTCTCGCCCATGTTGTCAGAAATAAAAGCTTAACTAAAGACAATACGGTAGGAAGTTGGGTACTTAAAATTCAGGGATTAACATTAAAAAATATTCTAAAAAATAATACCTTTGATGACTTACAGACGATTTACTTTATCGATCAAAATAACTTTATTGCTGCCCATCCTGATAACAGTAAAGTTGATACCCTTGAAACTAACCAAATGCTATTAAAGCAGCTTAATCCAAAGCAAAATACCATTGTAGCTATGGAGCAACAATATGCTGTTGCTGTACCAATTAGCAACTTTCAGGGCGAAAATATCGGTTATGTTATTGTGAGCTTTTCAGATAAAGACTTAGCATTAAAAACTAAATCTATCATTAGTAATGCTGTGTCACTATTTGCAATCTACCTTTTAACTGCACTCATCATCGCCTACATCATTATTCGCCGTATTATCTTGCAGCCAATTGATCAGCTTGTTGAGTTTTCTCATGCTGTGACCACTGGTGACCTAAACTGCCCTATTAACATAAAAAGCCAAGATGAGATTGGCACCCTTGCCAGTGGCTTTAAAATGATGCGTGCTGCGGTTAGGCAACAGATTAACAGCATGCATGAACAACATAGTTTACTCGAAGATACCGTTGCTAAACGAACTCAAGAGTATCTTGATGCTAAAGAGCAAGCTGAGCAATCAAATCAGGCTAAAAGCCGCTTTTTAGCCAATATGTCCCATGAACTTAGAACTCCGCTTAATGCAGTGTTAGGCTTCAGCCAGTTACTGCAAGATAGCGAAACAGATAAAAATAAACGTCGTTACTTAGAAGCAATTTCAATCTCGGGTAATTCCCTGCTTAATGTACTAAATGACATTCTAGATTTATCAAAAATCGATGCTGGTAAAATGCAACTCGATATTGAGCGTGTAGAAATCCCTAAAATGTGCCATGAGCTTAATATGATGTTTTTACAACTCAGTGCACAAAAAGATCTCGACTTACAAATAAGCTCTCATCCCGAGTTAACAACCCCTGTATTACTTGATAGCAATAAAGTGCGCCAAGTACTAACCAACTTAATCAGTAATGCCATTAAGTTCACTGCACAAGGCAGTGTCAAAGTGTATTTTGACTTTAAAGCTCACGATGATAACAGTAATATCGACATATGTATTCATGTTAAAGACACAGGTAAAGGTATTCCTAAAGATCAACAAGATCTTATTTTTAATGATTTTGAACAAGTACAAGGCCAACGTAGTTCTGAGTTTGGTGGAACCGGATTAGGTCTAGCTATTTCTTTGCGCTTTATCAAGCTAATGGGTGGTGATTTATCAGTGATCAGCGAAAAAGGCCGAGGTAGTGAATTTATTGTATCGTTACCAAACGTTGAATTGGCCGAATCAAAAACCGAAGTTGAGCATCGTAATTACCCTGCCATTTCAAGCTATCATTTTAATCCTGCACGTATTTTAATTGTTGATGATATCCCTTATAACCGAGACTATTTAGAGTCCTTCTTATCACGCTGGAGCTTTACTATAGATACAGCTATCAACGGAGAAGATGCGCTTAATAAAATGGAGCAACATCAACCTGACTTGATCATTATGGATTTAAAAATGCCCGTAATGGGCGGTTTAGAGGCAAGTCAATTAATTCGTAGTGATGATCGCTTTAAACATATTCCAATCATTGCAGTTACAGCGTCAACGCTAAAAGATGATAAGGCGCAATCGAATATTTTGACAGACTACATTATTAGTAAGCCAATTTACCGCGAGCACCTTATTTTTATCATCGCTCAATATTTAGATTAGTCGCGTTTTTTCATCGCTATGGCATTCATACAATAACGTAAACCAGTTGGTGGTGGACCGTCAGGGAAGACATGGCCCAAATGCGCGTCGCAAACATTGCAAATAGCTTCTATTCGTTGCATACCATGACTAGAATCAGCCACATAAGCAATACTTTCAAGACTGCTAGGCTGTGTAAACGAAGGCCAGCCGGTGCCACTATCGAACTTTTCATCGCCGTCAAACAATAAATTGTCACAACAGGCACACGCATATTGACCAGGTTCAAATAATGTACATGAATCAGAGCTGTGCGGGCGTTCTGTGCCTTTTAAGCGAGTAACATAAAATGTGTCTTGTTCGAGCTCAGCTTGCCACTCAGATGGCGACTTCTCGACTCGACGTGGAGGTGTTGGGTTACCATTATGGGCAAACTCTAGAATATCTTGCCAAGTTAACATAGTGTTCCCTCAGGGTTGAATACAACAGTTGCACAGTACAACACAAGCACTGCAATGGGCAAGCAACATTAGTTTAATTGTAAACGGATATCTATTTTAGAACGCTCGCGCTCAGAGAGTAGTTGCTCTAAATGACTTTTAATTATATCGCTGCGAACACTTAATATTGCGGTTGATTTCTGCTCTTTGATATCAGTTACATGGATGATACCTTCACCAATTTCAATCTGCTTTATTTGGCCAATTAATACAAACTCAGCTTTGCGTTTGAAATCGAATAAACCCGCTAAGCTTATTAGTGCTAGCTGATTCACATCACGTTTTAATAAGTCAGTAATGGGATTGCGTGCTACAAATAACGGCGTAACTCGATAAAGGCTTGATAGGGTTATAAAACCCCATAACATCACAAACAACGAGAATGCAGCACTGTGCCAAAGTGGTGTAAATACCCATAAAGCAATTAAAACGAGCGCGATTGTGAATGATATTTTTGCTAAAAGCTTATTAATTACCAGCATTGTGCTGCCCTATTTTTTCTCTATTGGATCTGGCCAATCATTAAAAAAAACTGATAGATATCTGCTTTTTAATAAATATAACAGCACCCATAACACCAGTACCATTTGGCTGGCTAAAAACAACGAAAACTGATAATGGCTGTGTGCTGCCTGATAGGTTAACCAGCTTAAATCTGTAATTGCACACAGAATTAATGGCCAGCGCATAAACCGCCAAATAGACGCTAAACGTTTTGCACTTATGGCGTTTTCTTGTGGCCTGCGTAAGCAAAAGATCACTGCCGGTAATAAGGCAATCGCAGCAATCGCAATTGCTGTAAAGAAATCGCTTTTAGCTTTAAAAAACAGCGACATTATATCTAAATCAGGGCGGCGACTCAGCGCCGCTATTATCCAGATAAAATAACTTCGCAAAAGCACTAGTAAGGTTAAATGAAACGCTAATGGGGTACGATAAGCACCGTGTTTATCCCAGTATTCTGGGCCATAGCGATTCATATCTGGTTCTTCTTATCGGCAATGATGCCAAGTACAAAAAACGCAGCCGTAAGTGTAAGCGCCAGCCATTTAACACCGAGTAGCAGTAGCAACTTACTTAAAAATGGAGTTACAAACACCACAAGTAAGCCCATACCAAACCCTGTGACCAACACAAAGCAAAGCACGCGAATAATAAAGTGACGACGCGCTACAAAGCGCTTGGTCACTTTAATAATGTCGTTTGCATACAAGGATAAAAAGCACACCACCAGCAATAATGAAATATTGTAAAGGTGTGGTTGCAGCCAGCTGCCAATTGTAAAAGCAACTGACGACAATGCCTGCAATAGACTATCCATTGTGCTCACTTAAAAGTGCAATGAGGTCAGCCTCAGTTAACACATCAATACCTAAGTCTTGTGCTTTTGTTAATTTTGAGCCCGCTTTTTCACCCGCAATAAGCGCATCTGTTTTCGCCGATACACTACCCGACACTTTTGCACCTAACGCTTGTAAACGTGCTTTTGCATCATTACGGTTAAGTTCACTCAATGTGCCGGTCAGTACGTAAGTTAAGCCAGCTAATGGCTGCGCATCGGCACTTGGAGCCGTTAACTCTGGCCAGTGAATACCTTGCTCAATTAGCGCATTAACCACGTCCATATTGTGCTCTTCGCTAAAGAAGCCACGAACGTGCTTGGCAACAATCTCACCTACGTCACTTACTTCTGTTAACGCATCAACGCTTGCTTGAGTGATTTTTTCTAGCGTTAAAAAATGGTTTGCTAAGTTTTGCGCGGTTGCTTCACCCACTTCGCGAATACCTAACGAATATAAGAATTTAGCTAAGGTTGTTTGTTTCGCATCTTGTAGTGCATTAACTAAGTTCTTAGCAGATTTAGGGCCCATTCGCTCTAATGATTCAAAATGCCCTTGTTTAAGGATAAATAAATCAGCAGGCGTTTTGATAAGCTCACGATCAACAAGTTGATCAACAATCTTATCGCCTAAACCATCAACATCAAGGGCTTTTCGTGACGCAAAATGTTTAATTGCTTGCTTACGCTGCGCTTGGCACACTAAACCACCGGTACAACGAGCAACCGCTTCACCTTCAATGCGTTCCACATGTGAGTCACAAATTGGGCAAGTAGCTGGAAATTCAATTTCTTTAGCATCGTCAGGGCGACGTTCAAGTACAACTTGGGTAATTTGCGGAATAACATCACCCGCTCGGCGAATAATCACAGTATCGCCAATTTTAACGCCTAAACGGGCAATTTCATCGCCGTTATGAAGCGTTGCATTAGACACTGTAACGCCCCCCACAAATACTGGCTCTAGTCGTGCAACTGGTGTAATTGCGCCAGTGCGACCTACCTGAAACTCAACATCAAGTAATTGTGTGATTTCTTCTTGTGCGGGAAACTTAAAGGCAATTGCCCAGCGTGGTGCACGTGCCACAAAGCCTAAACGCTCTTGTAGCTTTTTGTCGTTTACTTTGATAACAACACCGTCAATTTCGTAGGCAAGATCACTACGACGCGTCAAGATGTCTTGATAATAATCAAGAGCAGCTTGCTGACCTTCAACGAGTTTTGTTTCTGGGCACAGAGGTAACCCCCAATCAGTAAGTTTAGCAAGCTGTTGATAATGATCTTCTGGTAGCTGCCCATCCGCAACAAGCCCAGTACTGTAGGCATAAAACATCAGTGGACGTTTTGCTGTTACTTTAGAATCAAGCTGGCGTAGGCTACCAGCAGCAGCATTACGCGGGTTTACAAACACCTTGTCGCCGCGTTTTTCAGCTTCACTATTAAGCTTGGCAAAACCAGCGCTATCCATAAATACTTCACCGCGTACTTCTAGTTCTGCGGGGAAGTCATCGCCACGTAACTTCAGCGGTACATTGCGAATCGTTTTTACATTCTGGGTGATATTTTCGCCCACCATGCCATCGCCACGAGTAGCGGCTTGTACTAAAACGCCATTACGATAAATAATTGATACCGCTAAACCATCAAGCTTTGGCTCACAGCAAAAGGTTAGCTCTTTGTTATCCATTACACGTTCTTTTATACGACGGTTAAAGGCAGCAAACTCTTCTTCTGAAAAAGCATTATCAAGTGACAGCATAGGCACTTGGTGAGTTACTTGTTCAAACTTATCAAGTGCAGCGCCACCGACTTTTTGCGTGGGTGAATCTGGGCTTTGAAACTCAGGATTCGCTTGCTCAAGCGCACTTAACTCACGCATTAGACGGTCATATTCAGCATCAGGAATGCTTGGTGCATCCAGCACATAGTAATTATGGTTATGCTCTTCTAACTGGGCACGTAGTTGGCTAATTTGCTCAAAGATAGGGCTGGACATGAAAACCTCAAAAATCTACATAAAAAAAGCCACTTAGACGACTTAACGCCAAGTGGCCTAATACTTATCATCTGTGCGTGCGATTAAGCTGAAAAGCTGCGAACTTTCTCAACATACTCACGAACGCTTTCAACCGTCATTTCTTCACGGTTGCTATCTAAAATAGTTGCGCCAAATTCATCGGCTAACTTTTTAGCTGCACTGTGCAACATATTAAATGCACTTAGACCATCACCATCACATGGAAGGGTCATAAATAAGCTAATTCCCGCAGTGCTAAATTGTTCCATATTATCAATATCGAACGTGCCAGGGTTATACATATTCACTAAACGGAATAAAACAGGACCAGTGCCTGCTGGGTCTAAATGACGGTTAAAGAAACCTTCTTCAGAGTACTTAAAACCTAACATATTAACAGCTGGTAATAGTTGGCTGCCAGCCATGGTTAAGCCTTCTGGCATTTGTAAATGCACAATAATGAAATCACTTGGTCCTTGAGCATCTGCTTGCTCTTGATCTGTTTCTTCTTGCTGAATCTCAGTTTCTTCAACCACTTCTTCTGAAACAACCGGTTCATCGTGACTTTCTGCTGAAAAGCTTAAATCACCAAACTCTGGTTCATCACGCTCTTGTGACATTGCTTTCGTTGGTTCTTGAACTTCACTGGTTGTTTCAGTTGGTTCAACCCGTTCCACTGAAGGCGCATCTGGGCTGTCCTTTTTTCGCACCGACCATAAGCCGTGAATTAATAAACCACCAATGACAAATACACTGATTACGATTAAAGCCCATCTTAATTCTTCGGCCATCCCCTCACCTTTATTATTTGATATGCCTAATTAAATTTTATGCTTGTGCCATTTGCACAGCTTGTTCTATATCTACAGCCACCATACGAGATACGCCTGGCTCAGCCATAGTTACACCAGTCAACCTGCCTGCCATTTCCATAGCAATTTTGTTATGACTAATATAAATAAATTGTACTGATTGTGACATCTCTTCTACCAAACGGCAAAAACGACCCACGTTCGCATCATCCAATGGTGCATCCACTTCATCTAGCATACAGAATGGAGCTGGATTGAGCCTGAATATTGAAAACACCAATGATAATGCGGTCAGCGCTTTTTCTCCACCACTAAGCAGGTGAATTGTCGAATTTTTCTTTCCAGGTGGTCTAGCCATGATGCTCACCCCACTTTCAAGTAGATCATCACTGGTCAATTCGAGGTAAGCACTGCCACCACCAAATACTTTCGGGAATAATTCCCCAAAGTCTGTATTTACTTGTTCAAACGTCGCCTTAAAACGGTTTTTTGTTTCTCGGTCTATTTTTTGAATCGCCCCTTCCAGGGTATTTAGCGCTTGCGTTAAATCATCAAGTTGCTGATTTAAATAATCGCTGCGTTGTTTAGCCTGCTCAAACTCATCAATTGCCGCTAAATTCACAGCGCCGAGCTCATTTAAAGCTTGTGTGGTTTTTGTCAGCCTAGTTTGCATGCTATTTAAATTGGCATTGTCAGGCAATTCTTCAAGTACTGTTTTTAAATTTTGTTCCAGTTCTGCAAGTGGCTCTAAAGCCGCTTGAGCTTTAACGATTAAACTTTGCTCATCCAGTGCTAATGCTTGCAACTGCTCTTGTAGCGTAACTAGCTCAGATTGCGATGATTTCAGCGCTGTTTGCTTATCAGCAAGCTCCTTTTTAGCTTGACTCAAGGCCGCTTGCAAGTTTTTCAGCTCAACATCACTTTGTTGATGCTTTTCAAGCAGTAGCATAATTTGCTCTGTCACCTCTTCAAGCGGGATCACTAATTCTTCTAGCTGCTCGTTGAGCTCTAATACCGCTTCACTCGCAGCATTTTGCGCTGCATTGGCGTGTTGCAATTTAGTTTCGCTAAGTTGACACTCACTGCGAGCTTTTTGCTCAGCCAAGTTTGCTTGATGCGCCTGAGTTTTATATTGCTCAAGCTGAGAAGCAACTTGGCGATAACGGTTATTTGCCTCAGTTTGCTGGTGTTTTGCTTGCTCTAACTCAATTTCAAGTTCTAATTGCTGCTCTAGCAATTGTTCAAGTAAACACTGCTGAGTTTGTTGCTGCTCATCAGCATTTTGCTTTTGCTCAGCCAATAAAGTTTGACGCTGCTGTAACTTTACAAGCTGGTTTTGCCACTGCGTTTGCTGCTCTAGCAACATGTCACGTCGCGTGCTGGCCGATGCTATCTGCTGAGCCGCTTGGTGAATTCGCTCTCTGTATTGCTCTTTGTCAGCGATAAGCGTTTTCTTATGTGCTAGATGCTCATTTAGCAATTGCTGCTTTGTTTCTAATTGCTCGTTGAGTTCTTCATCTAACTGCTGTGCATCACTGAGCTGGGCATGCTTTAAAAGCAATGAATTATCGGCGTCTTTATTGGCATTAGAGTGAAAGTTACGCCCATGAATATGGCCTTCTTCATCAATAACAGCTAACCAAAAAGGATCCGCTAAAATAGCTTCATCAAAATGGGGTTGAAAAGCAAACCGTGCTAATAAATCAGGGTAAACACCCGTTTCGATATAATTAGCTAATGACTCTTTTGGTAACGCAGCACTATCAGTCGCAGGCCAAACACTGTTAGCCTCTTTATGTTGATTCACCTTTAGATGCTCTAGACCTAGCAGAGCTTGCTCAACTAAAGGCTCAAAGCCAGAAGTAACTTTTAACTGCGCTAATAAAGAGACACTCCCGCTGTCAGTTTGCTCTACTAGCAAGGAATTAAGCGCAGCAATGCTGGCTCTATTTTCATTACTGTGCTGTTGAACCCGTCTAAAATCCTGTTCTAAGTGCTGTTGCTCTTTATCAGCTTGTTCTAGATTCTGAGTTAGCTTATTCAGCGCACTTTGCTGCTGCGCAAGTTCTTTTGTCAATGTTTGAATATGCTGTTGCTGCTCAGCAATTTGTGCTGCAACTGGGGTGGCTTCAAGCTCACTAATTTCAGCGGCGAGTTGTGCCTGCTGAGATTCAAGTTGTGCAAGTGTCTGTGCAAAATGCCTTAGCTGACTTTTTGCGACAGTAATATCACTGCTATGAGCTTGATTTTTCTGTAATACGCTTTGATATTGCTCATTAGCACTTTGCGTGCTTTGCTGTTGCAAAGCAACTTGTTCTTCAACCTCTGCTACTTGCTCAGCGCACAACAAACTTTGCTCAATCGCTTCTTGTAGCTGCTCTTGTAAAATGGCGGCTGAGGCGTGTTGCTCTTCTTGCAGCTCTTTATTTTGTAACTGCAGTTGTTGCTGTTTGATAAGGTTTTGGCTAAGTGTTTGCTGTTGCTGCTTTAAGCTGATCTGTTGCTGCTCTTTGCGCGTCAAATCAGTGTGTGTTTGATGCTGAGCCTGCTGTGCGTCTTGCAGTTTTTGCTGCTCAAGCTGCACCTGATTTTCAAGACTTGCTAAAACATCATCATGGCCAGAATGCGCTTCTTTAAAGAACTTGATTTGCTCTTTAAGTTTATTAATTTGCTCAGCTTTCTCGATTTGTTGTTGGTGTAACTTCTGCCACTTTAAAACCGCAATTTGCCCTTTTAAGGTGCGCTCAGTGGCTTTTAGCTCTCGGTATTTTTTAGCATCGACTGATTGCACCGCAAGCTTATCAAGCTGTGTTTGTAATTCCTGTCTTACATCAAGTAAACGTTCAAGGTTTTCGCGGGTACTTTTAATGCGGGTTTGCGTTTCACGTCGACGCTCTTTGTATTTTGAAACCCCCGCGGCTTCCTCTAAAAAAACACGTAAATCAGCCGGTTTGCTCTCAATTAAACGCGAGATCATGCCCTGCTCAATAATCGCATAGCTGCGCGGGCCAAGACCAGTGCCTAAAAAGATATCGGTAATATCACGCTTACGGCATTTACTGCCATTTAGGAAATAAATTGACTGGCCATCTCGCGTCACTAAACGCTTAATCGCCACTTGGTTTCGATCAGCAAAGGTATTTGGAAGGTGACCACTAGTGTTATCAAAAACTAATTCAACAGAGGCTTGCGAAATAGGTTTTCGATTAGTAGAGCCATTAAAAATAACATCGGTCATGGCATCGCCACGTAAGTTTTTAGCTGAGCTTTCACCTAGCACCCAACGCACTGCATCGATGACATTTGATTTGCCACAGCCGTTCGGGCCGACAACACACGTCATCTGATCAGGAAATGGGATCTTAGTGGGTTCAACAAACGATTTGAAACCCGCTAATTTTATGGTGCTTAAGCGCATCTAATTGTTTTACCGATTTTTATTGTTATTCTTCAATTTAACCCATTTTAGGGTAAAAGGTTAAGCGTGGCGTTTAAAATTATCTAAAATAATACCCGTTGCCATGGCTACATTAAGCGATTCTGCTTGGCCATAAGCCGGAATGGTTATTTTATCAGTAACTAAGCTTTCGCAATCAGCACGTATACCATGAGATTCACTGCCCATAAGTAATACGGCATCTTGCTTAAGAGCAGTTTTGTGAATGTTCTCACCTTCTAAAAATGCACCATACACAGGAAGATTTAAGCTAGGTAAGTAACTGGTTAAGTCGGTTTGTGAGACACACACGCGAGCAAATGAGCCCATGGTTGCGCTAATAGTTTTCGGGTTATAAGCATCCGCACTGTCTGTGCTGGTAACAATATGCTTAATACCATACCAATCAGCAACACGAATAATCGTTCCTAAATTCCCCGGATCCGACACACCATCAAGGGCTAAAATAAGTCCTGATGTTGGTAATGCTTGCTGACTTGGCATATCAACAACAGCAATGGCGGCGTTGTTACTAACGAGCGTACTGGCTTTAGTTAGGCTGTCTTCGTCTGCTTCAATGACTTGATGGGCTGCAAGCGCAGATTGGTGCGCAGAAATAAATGCAGGGGTCGCAAAAATATGGGCAACACTTAAACCACTGTTTAGTAATTCAAGTACATTTTTTTCGCCTTGAACAAGGTACTGGTTATATTGCTTTCGGTATTTCTTTTGACCTAATGCACGAATTAGTTTCAGTTGGTTTTTTGAAATCATAACAGCCTCATAAAATGATGGTCTAGTATATCACCAAGGTCACAGATTCTGTACTCGAAAAACCAAGGGGAAAGTGCCAATTGCTTATTCAATCAGCACTTTTAAGAGACACTAGCTAATTTTTGTCAGCCATTCATTTAACCATGGCTCAGTAACAGGCCAAGGCTCAAAATCTTCACAGGCATCAATTTCTAAGCGATGACCAACAGGTTTTGCCTGTAAATCACGAAACAGCTCATCAAAACTGCGACCTGCGCCACAAAACGTATCGCCATAGCTACGGTCACCCATAGCAATAATGCCGTATTGCTTGCCTGTTAACATAGGGAATTGATCATTCAGTTGGCTGTATAAAGCGACTAAGTTATCAGGAATATCCCCCTGACCCGTCGTTGAAGTGATCACTAAAATATGTGACGCAGCCAGCATGTCATCGGCCGTGCCATTTTCAACTAATTGCGCTTGATGCTCTGACTTTTCAATGACTTCAATAACTTGTTCGCTTAAGCGCTCGGCACCGCCGTAAACACTGCCGACAAAAATACTAATGGTTGCCATAATAATCCTTTTCTTCTGTTGGCCAGCCAAGTTGCTGGCAAATCGTTAACATTGCATCGCCTAATGGCGCTTTAATTGTTATTGGTTGCTTGCTATAAGGGTGCACAAACTTTAATTCAGAGGCAAATAACATTAAACGACGAAGCTGAAAATGTTCTCTAAAAAATTGATTATGCTGATTATCACCATGATTTACATCACCAATAATTGGCAATGATAAATGCTTTAAATGACGACGAATTTGATGCTTGCGACCAGTTTTTGGAAAACACTCCACCAGCGAGTAACGAAACTGTTGGGTACTTACCTATTGGAATAGGTAAGCTTGCTTGGTGCAGGCAATGAAATTGCGTTTGTGCTTCTTGCGGTGCTTTATCTTGATCAGCAAACTTATCGGCAATTTTATCAAGCTCTTCTTTTAAAGGTTTATCTAAGAAGATTGATTCGTTTAAAAAGCCTCTGACTAAAGCTAAGTAACGTTTTTCAATTTGCCCATCAATAAATAACTGGTTCATGTCACGGGCTGCTTCTGAACTTAACGCAAACAGCAATACGCCGGACGTTGGTCTATCTAAACGATGTACAGGAAACACGTGTTGACCAACTTGGTCACGCAGCATTTGCATAGCAAATTGGGTTTCGTGTTTATCTAAAAACGAACGGTGAACCAATAAACCTGACGGTTTATCAATCGCAATGTAATTTTCATCGCGGTACAAAATCGTTAACTCGTCAAATTGTGGCTTAACAATCTCTTGCATGTTAGTTATCACTTAAAAGTTGATCGAGTTTTTGTAAAACGGTAATCACATCATTTCCGCCACTGTGTTGTGCCAGCATCATTTCAGCCATAGGTGCAATTGCAAAATTACGGGGTAAAGGCTGAGCATGTGCAATTAAGGTATGCATTTTTTCAAGAAAAACAAATTGCAGCCATTGCTCAAAGGCCATAGTGTCGTGGCAAAACGGTACACTTGAATTGAGCGCACTTGGGTCAATGGCTGTTGTTTGCCAAAATGAATGGCGTTGTAATGTGGATTCTAATTCGCGCAGCAGCGCCAAAGTCTGTTGATGCATTGTAAAACTCTTAATACCTTTTTACTTAGGGAAGGTAAACAGACCCTAGTATACCCTGTTCCAAGGCGCCATGGTATGGCGTATAATTCACGACTGATATAGATTAATAACGGTAATTGAGATTTTATGACTGAGCAGATCGCCACTTTAGGGCAACTTCTGGATGCAGCAGGTACCACTTGGCGTGCCTTCGATATTGGCAGACACATCACTAAATTAGACAAAAAACAATTTCTTGCCATTGAAGAGACAAAAATCCCTTACCCATACCCGCTTGCTGGTCATGCTTGGCTTGCTATTCAATTTTGGGATGTAAAAGCGTCTAAAGAACCTTATGTATGGTTTTTAAAATTCCCACTAGATGAGCAAAGCCGCCTAGTAAGCGCAAGCCGCGACCACTTCGCGAATATGGTAATTGAAGCACTCGGCACTGAAATTACCAGTGAAAATGCCGAAGGCAAACTAGATAACAATCCGTATGTATTTACGCCAAACGCGAACAAGCTAGCAGCATTTAATGCGCAGGTTAAATGTTTACTTAAACAAAGTGCCTCACAGTATTACGAATATGCTCAGCTTTATTTTTCAGGCAAGCTTGGTTTTGATAATTGGCAAAGTGTTGCAGTACAAGGTATTGCTGATTTTGCAATGCGTTTAGATAACGACAACAACTTAGCGAACCTACAAGCAGCTTGGGGGCAATTACCTGTAGAAGTATTACAGCCGCTTAGTGCCATGCTTGAACATGTTGCAATCGAACCCGTGTTTGCAGAGCAATTGTTAGCCTATGGTTTAAATGCCATAGAGCATAAAGACGACATCGCCCTTGCCGCAGCTCTTAGAAGTTTATCAAAAACACCGGCGCAAGGTTTAACTGCACAACTTGTTGATGCTGTATTACGCTCGGATATGAACAACCACTCTGATGTACTATTAACGATTGCAGGGCGTTGTTTTAGCACGCTAGAAGACCCTGACCGCTTACATGTGTTTATGGATTGCTGTGCGCACCATACTGAGATTGAGCAGCTGTTTGTGAGTATTTTCACCGATTTAGTTGCAATTCCTAGTATTCGCCCTCACTTACTTGGTTTATTAAGACAAGAAAATCGTAGCGAAACACTCGCTCGAGCAATTGGAAGGTTATTTTCGTAAATGGCAGGTTTGTGGACACTCATCATCATTGGCAGCATCATCTATTTTTTTTGGTTAAACAGAAAAGTAGCCGAAGCTGCTAACCTTCATGCGCAGAGACAAATTGAGCAATTGAATGTGCAATTGATGAGTGTTGCTTGTAACAAACGCAGAATTGGCATTTTAAAAAGCGGTAAACCAGGCATTAAAAGCGAGTTTATTTTTGAGTTTTCAAGTGATGGACAAAGCGTGTATCAAGGTGTTTTGATCATGGAAAATGAACTGCTTAAAAGTGTAGTAATACCGCCCCATAAGATTTAAGTTGCGAGTTGCGAGTTGCGAGTTGCGAGTTGCGAGTTGCGAGTTGCGAGTTGCGAGTTGCGAGTTGCGAGTTGCGAGTTTTACAAATTAACTGTTACTGCGAAAAATGCAAACCCTATAAAGAACTAAGGCGTAGCTATTAGCCACGCCCCAATCTTGCTACTTCCATGATTAAGTATCCTTACTTACGCCGAAGCTGCCTTTTTATCTTTCCCCTGAACGGGTATACATCCGATACACCCACCATGCTACTTCATGTAACATTTAACACATCCTAGTGCCGTCCTCTTGCCGTCAATGGCTATCCACTTCGTTTTCCAAACGCTCCTTTTAGCTTCCTGCTAAATTCATCCTTTGGTCAGTCCTTTTCAATCGCTCCGCGATTGTACTGCATCCTGGCAGTGTCCTCGTTCTTCCTTGCTTCCCTAGCTCTTGTCCCTTTGCTTCCTGCTAAGCATCTTGCTTTGTTGCCATAATCCTAATCCTTGGCATCAGTTCAATCATTGAACCTGTGTCTTACTGACATTGTTAAGTTTAGAGAAACGAGGAATTCTTGATAGGCATAAAAAGTAATTTTTTCCATGTCACAAAAAAGACAAAAACAATAAACCCTTTAAAATCACTAAGATGAACGATTTTAGGTACAAAAATAACAGCATTAAACTGACAATGCGCACAGCAATGTAAGACTTATCTCACATTGCTATTTCCAAAACGTCCTTTCATCAATTTGCAGCTTTAAACATCAAATCTCCTTCGACTTGATTAAAACTAAGACCCTTGAATACGTCAAACCCTTCAGAGCTAAAAAATTCACGTTGCTCAGGGCGGGTAACAAATACTGCTAACCCGCTTGCTTGATTGCTTGATTCAACTAAATCATTAAGACCACGAAGCAAATAGCGCCCTAAGCCTTGCCCCTGAAAGTGTGGGTCAACGGCAATGAAGGCTAAAAACAAATAATGACCTTTGCTCGAAAGAGCTTCACGGATAGTGCGCTCTTTTTCTATAAGCTGATTTGTCTGTAAATAGCCTGCACTGAGCATCAACTTTAAGCGCCAATGCCAATATCGTTCAGCTTGTAGTTCACTTGCAGAATCAAATACACAAGCAATCGCTTTTAATCTACTTTGCGAGTAAAGGCCTATTAATGGCTGTTTTTCTTGCCAAAAACTTGCCAGCTCTTCACGCACCAAAGCACGTAATTTAGTTTCATATTTACTTGGGCTATCTTTTTGAAAACCTAGTACATTCTGAAGAACAGGGTCATCATGATAAGCCTGATAAATAAGGCTTGCAGCAGTGCTAATATCTTCAGCACTTAGGTATTGCACACTTAAGGTTTCGGGTTCAGCAACTGTCAAAATACTCATCCTTTTATTTGTTTTATTATTTTAGTACTAGACTATAAGGTATATACCCTACTGCGATTAAAGACAAATTCAGCGTAAGTTAAACTGCTGTTCATCATCATTAAGTTCAAGCAGTAATAATTATCGCCATACACAAGGAGCAGAACTATGGATACGGCAAAACATGACATTTCGACACTATTTGCACAACTTGGTTTGCCAAGCAAAGAAAGTGAAATAGATGCTTTTATAGCATCACATCAACTGTCTGATACGACCCTATTGCAGGAGGCACCTTTTTGGGATGAAGCTCAGCAACACTTTTTAGCAGAATCACTTGCTGAAGATGGTGCTTGGAGTGAAGTGATTGATGAATTAGATGCAAGGTTACGCCAGTAACTCCAGCTAACTTATTTACGAGCTCGAATTACAATTTTTAGCTCGTAAATAAGGAAAGTAATTTCACTCCACATCTATTATTGCTACCATACGCATGCACTGCAGCCCATATACTGCGGTGCTTTTTAGTCTTTATTAAAGAGTTAACACAAAAATGAATGCCGTTGTATTTGATGCAATTAAAACCCTTCTTGATGAAGGTAAAACCCCGACAGTTGCCTTAACCAAAAGTAAGCTAACTCAACCAATGCCGATGCCTGTGATCATCGCAGCTGTTAGCCAATATAAAAACAACCCGGATTCAATTAATAATTTCATAAATAACCCGTCGAATGAACAACTAATTACACCAAAAGAAAGTCAATTGGATCGTATAGAAGCTAAATTGGATAAGTTATTAGCACTGCTTGAGAAGAAATAATGTTTGTTGTCGATCTGACTTTTGATTGCTACCAAGATACTACCTTAGAACTTGCTGAGCAGGCGATAAATCGCCTGGTCAATGCACTTCGTTTTAACGGCCAAATTATTGGTGACGAATTTCCAACCGTTTTAAAGGATGGATTTTTTATTACCCGAGTGATGTGCCCAACCGAAGATGCAATGCATCCACTCAATCATAGCCCGTTTGTAAAGCACAGTATTGAGCAATTAAACACTGCAGGATTACTAGCACCAAAAGTTAAAGTGGTCGGCCAAGACATTCACTCAAATGGCGCAGACATGTGTAATGACCCCTCATGCTATATTTTATATACCACTTATGTTCACACCTGCAGCCCTCTTTATTGCGGTGATGACTTTTTACCTGTACCGTTATTTCGTATTCCGGCGATTGCCAATGGCGATTACAAAACACTGATAAAATGGCAAGAAGACTGGCAAGCATGCGATCAAATTCAGATTAATGGTGCTACCCGTTGTGAATTTTCTGCTCTTGAAGAGCTGACTAGCATCAACAGTGACTTATATCGCCGTGGTCGCGATATCACTAAGCGTATTAGTTACTTAACAAAGAAGCCGGTTTATTATTATTTATATCGTGTTGGCGGAGTGGATAAAGAGTCAGAGCTAAAACGTCGCTGCCCAAGCTGTGATGGCGACTGGAAATTATCTGAACCTTGGTTTGGTTTATTTGATTTTTGTTGTGAGCCTTGCGGTATTGTTTCTAATATCTCGTGGGATTTTCAATAACTTGCTTTCAAACACAAAAAAGGGGCGATAGCCCCTTTTTAACCAAACGGTTAAACCGTTACTTTATCTAAAAATTCACTAATGCTATTTGCTAACACATGATGTGGTTTCTTACCTACGTATTCTAAGCAAACCTCACCGCTTTCTACTAGCACAGTAATAAGTAAATCATCTTGTTCTGTCAGGCCAATAAACACCGTTTCTGGTTGCTTTAACTTACGCTTCATCAGCACGTGACCGGTAATATTTTGCTGTAAGCGGCTAAAATCATCTTCATTCCATGCTTGGAGCAGTTCAATGTGATGATCATCAACACTCAATAACAAATTACCCGCATATAAATGACCAAACAATGGGTTTAAGTCATCAGGAAAAGATAACTCAAGCGCTTTGGCTAAGTCATCTAAACTTCCGGCAGGTTGCTGTGGGACTGCACACCACTGAATAAGACCCTGCTCATCAACCTCGCCCTGCTCACATGGACTTGGCCATGCTGTATCATGTTCAATAACAGGAAGCTTTCCTGTGCGTTCTAGGCATTTTTCACTAAATGCTTGATGTAACTTATCTAATTTTGTAGAAACAGACATACTGCGAAACTCATTGGCTTTAGGTATAATGCCTCCATTGTAACTACAAAAGTGTAAAGATGACAGATTACAGCAACTCACCCGAACTGAAAAACAGTGTTCTTGGTAAAAGCACAGAGTACGTAGATACCTATACACCAAGCTTATTGTTTCCTATTGCCCGCAAACTAAACCGTGATGCATTAGGGGTTAGCGAAGATAACTTACCATTTAAAGGTCAAGATATTTGGACTGGCTATGAATTATCGTGGCTAAATAGCAAGGGTAAGCCTATGGTCGCTGTGGCAATATTTGTATTTCCTTGCCAAAGCAGTCACATCATTGAGTCAAAATCATTCAAGCTATATCTGAATAGTTTTAATCAGACACGTTTTGCAGCTATTGAAGATGTACACCACGCGCTTAGTAAAGACTTGTCAGAGGCCGTGAATGCGCCTGTTACGGTTAATTTATACCAAGCAGACGATTTCAACTGTTTACCATTTACAGCGTTACCGGGAGAATGTATCGATGACCTTGATATCGAAATTACGAGCTATGATATTGATGCAAGCTCACTTCGCCACCATGGTGATGACATTGTCTCAGAAACACTACACAGCCATTTACTAAAATCGAACTGTTTGATCACCTCACAGCCAGATTGGGCTAGTGTGATTATTCGTTATAAAGGCCAAGCTATTTGCCATGAAGCCTTATTAAAATATTTGATTTCGTTTCGTACTCATAACGAATTTCATGAGCAATGCGTAGAGCGTATTTACTGTGATTTAATGCAACAGCTAAATCTCGAAGAGCTTGAAGTATATGCCCGCTATACACGCCGAGGCGGTTTAGATATCAATCCTTATCGCTCAACGAATCAAGACGAAACACCATTCAAAGTGAAGATTAATCGCCAATAAATCCTTATTAGCAATAAAAAACCGAGTTACAAACTCGGTTTTTTATGTCTGGCACCTACTGAATGCCATTATTCGCCTTTAAAAATACCCACATAAGTTGGTGATGTATTTGATTTACTCGCACGATACATTCCGGCAGTGTTAAACGGCAAACTAATATTACCTTTGGTATCAATGATGATCACTCCACCAGTACCACCCACTGGCATTAAAACATCATGGATCACTTCGTTACCTGCTTCAACAATAGTTTTACCTTGGTATTTTACGCGAGCACAAATGTCTGCTGCCACATTGTAACGAATGAAATACTCACCATGGCCGGTTGCAGATACTGCACATGATTCGTTCTCAGCAAAAGTACCTGCACCAATTACTGGTGCGTCGCCTACTCTGCCAAAGCGTTTTGCCGTCATACCACCGGTTGAAGTACCTGCAGCAATATTGCCGTTTTTATCAAGTGCAACCGCACCTACCGTACCCATTTTATAATTAACTGGTAGCGCTTTGTGTGCTGCTTGGTAATCTTTGCTCGTTACTTTTTGTTTATCGAGTTTTTCTTTCGCTTTTAATAACGCTTTGTAGCGATTTTCTGTATCGAATAGGTTGTTTTCAACCAGCGGCATACCTTGCGTTTTTGCAAACTCTTCTGCACCTTGACCACTGAGCATGACATGCACTGATTTTTCCATCACTAGGCGAGCAAGATTGATGGGGTTTTCAATATGTTTAACCCCAGCAACAGCACCTGCTTGGCGCGTACGGCCATCCATAATTGATGCGTCAAGCTCATGGGCACCATCATAGGTATATACAGCACCGCGACCGGCGTTAAAATACGGAGAGTTCTCAAGTACATTAATTGCCGCGGTGATGGCATCTAGGCTCTCGCCGCCTTTTTCAAGCACGGTATAGCCTGTTTCTACTGCTTCTTTTAATTTTGCGCGATAAGCTTTTTCTTGCTCTGGAGTAAAGCGGCTCTTTTCAATCGTCCCTGCACCACCATGAATGGCAATAGCAAAGGGCTGCTCGGCACTGTGACTTAAGGTACTTAATGATAATGCGCTAAGCGCAATGGCTGAGGTGAGTAATGTTTTTAGCATAGGGGCACTTATATTTCTTTTAGTTGTAAGCCCAATGTGAATAATTCGGCGCTGCTTTTCAAGCATTAACCGATGAAAGAAACAAAAAAAGCGCCTAATGGCGCTTTTTCTTTAGCAGTTTAAAATTAAGCTTTTGCTGCTTTTAAACGTGCTAAACGAGCTACTTGGTGAGTAGACGTTAAGAAAGAGTAGATAGGTGCTAAATAGCCACGTTTACGAAGATCTAAGAACTCTTCATCGCTTAGTGAGTTAAGTTTTTTCTCATCAACAAGGTAAATACCGTTGATGTCTTTTTTCTCACCTTTGATTTCTACAGTTAGCGTTTGTGCAACAAGTAGTTCTTTATCTGCAAGGTATTTAGTGAATGCTTCAGTTACCTGAGAAAACTCAATGAAAGAAACAAGTGCTTCTTTACGACGCTTAAGGTATTCAGTTTCTTCACCGTTTTCGAAAAGTGCGTTACCCGTTTCTTCGCTTACAAGCGGGCTTGCTTCGTCGATTACAATACCAAACTGATCAGCTTCTGGGTGCTTAACAAGACCAAGAGGGTAACGAGTCATAGACATAGGTGCAAATGCAGCTGTCCATTTATCATCTTGAATGAAAAGGTTTTCGCCTGGCTCTAGACCAAATAAAGCAACTGCTTGGAATTGGCCTGATTCGTTGTTTTTAACAAATGCCATTGGGAATTCATTTGCCATGCGTGCAAATTCGTGTGCAACCACAGGTACTAAGTGCTGAGTTTTCATGAACTCAATGTTGATGCCATTTTGAACTTTAATGTTGGCATGTTTTTCGTTATGTAAAGGCTGTACTTGTTGCTCCGCCATGATACTGCTCCATTAATTTTATATATGTTTTTGCTGTTAGTGCCCAAAGCCTATAGGTTTTGGCAACAAAAAGGAAGTGAAAATTTTGTGGCAGTTTGTACATTATAAATTAACAAATTTAGCTACCTTATCAATTAACCTTAAACGGCGAAAAAACAAACTATAACCACGCAAATATTATCACTCATAAGCCACTATTTTTGTTAGTATATTCAATAATTATGGAATGAGTGAGACAAACAATGGAAGGCTATCAATTAAATAAAGACTATAAAGTAAGCAGTGTATTCATTACTGAAATTAATGAAACAGTGATCATTATTGATGACTTTTTAAAATACCTAGAGCCAGTTTATCACTTTGCCGCAAATACTGCGTACTTTCAGCCTCTTGGTAGTGATGGAACACTCTACCCAGGCAAGCGTGATGAAATGCCAGCCCCCTATTATCGTGCTTTTGAGCAGTTAATTAGCGAGCTTTTAGAGCATGGAACTATTACAAGTGGTAAAAACAATTTATATCTCCATCGCTGCAAACTTTCACTAGTTACTCAAAATGCAAATGAATTAAATACGTTGCAGCGTATGCCACATATTGATTCAACCGATGATAAAACATTTGCAGCTGTGCATTATTTGTCTCCAAAAGAATGGGGTGGCACAGGGATATACAAATACTTACCCGATAACATTATTAAAGTGACAGCCGATAATCAAAATAGTGTGCATCAAATGATTGCTGATACAGAAAAACACAGCGCAACTCATCAAGGTTACTTAAATGAAACAACAGAGCTTTTTGAAAAAGTGATTAATATAGAAGCCAAAGTGAATAGACTAGTAATTTATAAGAGTAACTTACTGCATAGCGCAGCTCTTTTTAATACCAAAAAGTATAGTAATGACATAAACAACAGCCGATTATCTGTCTCTTCTTTTTTTAGAATAGAATGAACTGGCTAGCTTTGATAGCCAGATCATCTAAGTGAAATTTAGTACTTCTGTAAGCCAAATTTCTTTATTTTATCTAACAGCTCCCTGTGCTCAGGTAGCTCATTCAATAACTGCTTTATGCGTTGCTGTTTAAATTCAGCAACTTGTTGATTGTCGCTCTGCTTGGTTTGCTGCCTTGCCGGTACATAATGCATACCAAACAGTACATATAAGTAGTTTTCTAAGTCAAATAAATCGAACTTACTGGCAAAGTCTTCTCGTACCGGTGTAAAGCGCTGCCAGCGTGCTAGGTTACTTTTTAGTTTTTCTGATAACTGGTCGGTTTTTTTGTTATCACGCCAAAAGGCCGAGTCAGTTCTATCCGAAATACAGTAATGCATTTTTATAAAATCAAAGGTTTGTTGCCATACATAATTAACATGCTGATTGTAATCATCAGCAACTAAGTTAATATCATCTCGGGTACGAGGAAAGCGTTTGGCTAATAAACCCGCAGAAAAATCTGCAATTAAAATGGCTGTGGCTTCAAGTGGCTCAACAAACCCTTGCGACAATCCTACGGCGACACAGTTTTTGTGCCACATTTTTTCTCTGTGCCCTACTTTCATCGGGATCTTTCTTGGCGTTAAGTGCTCAAATTTGTTACCTAAGTAACGATGTAACTTTTCATGAGCTTGTTCGTCGCTCATATACTTAGATGAATAAACAAAACCCACTCCCCTTCGCTCTGTAAGCGCAATATCCCAAATCCACCCTGCTTGATGTGCCGTTGCAATTGTGTAGGGCGGTATTTCATCATCGCTTTGTGTAGGCACTTGCAATGTGATTGCAGTATCAGTTAATAAGCTATCTGATTTATCAACAAAACCAACTCCCAGCTTTTGTCCTATAAAGGCAGCCGAAAAACCAGAGCAATCGATAATAAAGTCAAATTGCAAGGCAGTACCTTCTGAGTCGATTAGGTGTGTAATGAAGCCATGCTCATCACAGGTGACATCTTTAATTTCTGCAAACAGGTGTTTAACAGCAAAATGTTGCGTGGCATGACTTCCTAAGAATGCAGCAAACTTTTTAGCATCAAAATGATAGGCATAACCGTTGACACCGGCATATTGTGGAGTCGCAATTGTTTTTGGTGCTAAATTATTTTCACAGCACGCATGCTGCTTAGAAACAAACTCAGCGTAATCATTACCGCTACCTTCAGCAAGCCACTGCTGTGTTAACTGCTCACCAAAAATATGTGGGTGATCAAATAAATGATGGTAAAAGTTAGCACCATGTTTGTGTTTATCTAGCCAATTTACAAACTTGATTGACTGCTTAAAAGTAACATCACATTCATTGATAAAGTCACTTTCACTGATACCAAACTTTTGTAAAGAGTTACGCATCGAAGGAACTGTACCCTCACCAACCCCGATGCTGGCAATATTAGGTGACTCGATTAATGTAATTTCAATGCCACTTTGTAACAGTGCATGACCTAAATGGTTAGCAGCTAACCAACCTGCGGTCCCGCCACCAACAATTGCGATTTTTTTTATCATTTATACTCGCCCACTTTTTATACCAATTCGCTTAATTAAATGGTCTATTTTGAGGCAATAAAACCTCGTTGATAACAAGGCAAAAATTTCGTTATTTAGTTGTTCTAAATCAGAAATTTTTAACGCAGGTAGCGATAGGTTTAATCCCTCAAAATAACTAAGTATTATTGCGGATTGGTATTACTCACAAAAAAGCCCAGTACGAGCTGGGCTTTCTTAATTTCGTTATCTAAATCAAATTAGAAACGTAGTGATACACCTAGCTTGTAGCGTGCTTCACCTTCAAAGCTCCAAGCTGGGTAGCCGTTACGAAGCTCTGGAACAACTTCTGCATCTGAAGGAGCAACACCGATTTGTACGCTATCTTCTTCCGTTAAGTTAACAGCTTCAAACGTTACGTCAATATTATCAGTTACGCTGTAGTTAGCACTGAAATCAAGTGTACCGTATGATTGGTGCTCACGGTTACCGTAGAAGCCTGGAAGCTCACGGATCATGTACTCTGAACGCCAGTTATAAGCTAAACGAGCTGAGTAAGTATCTGTTTCATAGTAACCCACAAGATTCACAGTATGCTTAGACGAATCTGAGAATAATGGGATCATATCTGGGTAGTTTTCAGCTTCTGATGGTGCATCAACAAATGTGTAGTTTGCTGAGTAACCAAAGCCACTATCAAAGCCATCTTGAATTTGTAGCTCGATACCTTCGATTTGACCACCACTTGCATTTAGCTTAGTAGATAGAGTCCAGTTATCACCTTGAGTATCAGGGTCCACGACACCAATTTGTTGATTTAAGATTTGGCTTGAGGTAACAAATGATGTGATGTCTTTGAAGAAGTAAGTTGCACTTACCATACCATCACCATCAAAGTACCACTCAATACCTAAATCAGCTTGAGTTGCTTTGAATGGGTTAAGACCAACGTTACCTTTAGTTAGTACCTCATTATTTGCTGTACCATCAGCGTAACCTGCAAAAGATGATGCAGAGAACATATCAGTGTAGTTAGGACGTGCAATAACTTGTGCTGCAGAGGTACGTAAAATAACATCTTCAGCTAAATCAAATGCGATATTGATGCTAGGTAATACGTCGTTGTAGCTTGCTTTATCAGTGCTAAGTGAACTCTCGTACTCACCGTTTGCAAAACCGTAGTAATCTGACTCTGCATCTGTTGAGATATAACGTAAACCGAAGTTACCGCGGATAGATTCTGCAGAGAATTCAGCCATTGCGTAAACTGCAAAGTTTTCTTCTTCGATTGTACCGTAACCTGAACGATATACAGCTGAATCATTATCGAAGCTTGAAATTGCAGCACGTGCATCAGCTACCATCTTGTCAAAATCTGGCTCTGGTAAAGTGAAACCAGCACCTGATGACATAGTACCTGAGTAGTAAGTCTCACCATCGCCACTAGGTAATGTATCAACTAAAGTAGTTGAGTAAGTTTCTTGTTTTACTTCGTGATCTGCCCAACGGAAACCTGTTTTGATTGCAGTAATAGCACCAAAGTCTACAGGGAAAGATAGATCAACCTGTGCATAAGTTTCTTCATCTGTGTTAGGTTGTTTTTTCAGAGCCCAACCAGCTGGAGATAATGGACCTGCAAAGTCTGATGGTTCAAAGTACTTGTTATTAATATCAATTTTTATCACATCGCCAGTTGCATCATAAGTACCAGCATAATCAGATGGAACACCAATGAAGTTACCGTAGTTTGCAGTTAGGTCTGTACCACCTTCTGATTCAGTTGTACCGAAACGACCTTTTAATGTGAAATTTTCACCTTCGTATTTAAGGCTGAAATCAGCTGTGTCAGATGACATGCTTGCAATACGTGCCCAAGTTTGAGTCCAACCCGGGTTTGCACCTTCACCAGTACGACGGTAGAAAGTACATGTACCAGATGCATTTGTTTGCTCACATGCAGCTTCTTTGTCGTCTGGGAACATCACGAAGTTTGAGGTGTTTGCATTGTTTGCATCTAACTCAAGGCTCATAATGTTTAAGCCTAACTCTAGGTTTTCTGTAGGACGATATTGGAAAGTTGCATTTAGTGCAGTACGCTCACGTTCTTGTTGGAACGTAGTAGGCACAATATCACCCCAGCCGATAAGTGACTCAATACCGTTACGTTGATAATTTGTTTCTGCCCAAGATACTGAACCTAGTAAACCGAATGTTTCCTCATCATTTTTCCAGCTAAACAAACCAGAAACTTGAGGATCTGTTTCTTCAGAGATTGTGCCGTAATCGCCTTTTACACTTAAGAAAGTCGTACCAGCGTCAAGATCAAGCGGCTTACGAGTGTTAACGATAACCGTACCACCAACACCACCTTCTACAACGTCAGCTTGAGAAGATTTATAAACTTGGATTTCACCAACTAGTTCAGGTGGTAAAAGTGTGTAGTTGAAACTACGGTCGATTGATTGTTGGTCATACCAACCTGTTGATGCAACAGTTTGACCGTTTAAAAGTGTGCGTGTTAATTGGCTTGAAGCACCACGAATCGACACTTGTTGGCCTTGACCGAATTGACGATTAACTGCAACACCTGAAATACGACCAAGTGCTTCACCTACATCGCCATCAGGAAACTTACCAATATCTTCAGCAGAAACAGCATCGACAACGCTGTCAGCAAAGCGCTTAGTATTCATTGAAGCTTCAAGTGAACGGCGAATACCGCGGACTTCAATTACTTCAACATCTTCTTGAACTTTAGTTTCTTCTGCTGCGTATGCAGCACCAGTGAACCCAGCACTCATTACGAGGCCGATATTAACTGCTAATAAGCTTTTCTTAAAATTTTTAGCTAACACAGGATTCCCCTTGAATCATTTTGTTGGTTTTTTATATCACTTCTGCCCAGTGATGATGACAACGCTGTCATCCAGTAACAAACCATACACTCTAAATTACATTTGTGCTACATCTTTTTGGTTGATTTGTGCAAAAAATTTACAACAAAATAATCAAGTTATTGATATAACTAATGTTTAATATTGAGTTTTTAAGAATTGTTACAAATAAACGGCGCAAATATAGCATGACTGTTATCGCAGATGAAAAGACCTGAGGAGTGAGATTTTGACAATAACTAAAAATAACATCTATTTTTGTAAGCTTTAGTTTCCACTGAGCAATTATTAACCATAACTAAAAGTTATATAAAACCTTTTAACTAACAATAAATTAGCTTAATAAACTTGCTTGTTTCCAAAAGCATGCTGTCATGGACAAATTTTTTTAACTTTTTCTGGGCAGAATGAGCTAAAGGAATAATGAGAATAAAAATCAATAACAATGACAGCGTTGTCATTTTTAATTATATAGAGCCCTTTTGTTCTTGTCTAACACTTTATAGCGTTATTTAAAGAAAGCGTATTGATTCAAATGAATCACAAAAAGTGATTATTTAAAAACAAAAAAGCGAGCATAACAGCTCGCTTTTAAAGTTAGGTTTAATCTGCTTTTAAGGGGCCCAATAAACTTCAATATTGATATGTGGATGATTCAATACTGCACGTAAAGGCATATCAGCAACTGCCCCTCCCTCTTTCGCTTGCTTATAAACAGCCAGTTTTTCTTCACCGCTAATTAAAAGCTTCACTACTTTAGAATCTGCGATAGCAGATAAAGTTAACGTCATACGCTCGGTGATTTTACCAGTCACATCACTTTCAATAGCGTTAATTGCACATACTAAATCATCTGTCGCAAGGCCGTGTTCTAGACCTTCAGCATGAGGGAAAAGAGAAGCCGTATGACCATCAGGACCCATGCCTAAAATTGTCACATCAAAAGGACGCTTTAATGCTTTGTATGCAGCTTCACATTCAGCTACACCGTTTTGTGCCGTTAATGCGTCATTTTTCATTGTTACAAAATTAGCTGCAGCGCCATGGTTTTGTAATAGCGTGCTTTTGATAAAAGCTTCATTACTTTTTTCATGATCAGCATCAACCCAACGCTCATCAACCATAGCAACATCAATGTTTGCCCAGTCAAGGTCAAGGTTTGATAAGTGTTTATAAGCAGGTGCTGGCGATGAGCCACCCGATACCATCAGTACCGCGCGACCATCTTCTTTAATACCTGCAACAAGGCTTTGCTCAAGGCTTGAAGAAAGCTCAGCTGTTAATTCGTCTTTGTTTGCAAAGAATTTTTCAACAATTGTTGCCATCTTAATTACGCCTTATCGCCTGTGTTAAACCATACATGGTTGTTTTCTTCTAACAATTCATCAGCATCTTCTGGGCCCCATGTACCTGCACGGTATAAAGATGGTGCACCTTTTTCTTGCCAACGTTCAATGATTGGGTCGATCCACTTCCATGCCTGACGAACTTCATCACGGTGAATAAACAGTGATGGATTATTTGCAGCTGCATCTAACATTAAGCGCTTATAAGCATCAGAATGGAAACCATTACTGTATGCCTGTGATAACTCAATGTTCATCGTCACTGGTTCTAATTGCATCTCAAGATTATCAAGGCGCTTAGACATCAGTGTTAATTGAATTGTTTCTTCAGGTTGTAGGCGAATAACAAGACGATTTGGCTCAATATTACCTACATTGTCTGTATAAACATTGTGTGAAACTTTTTTGTATTCAACAACGATTTCAGCACAACGCTTTTTCATACGTTTACCAGTACGTAGGTAGAAAGGCACGCCAGCCCAACGCCAGTTGTCGATATGCGCACGAATAGCAACGAAAGTTTCTGTTTTACTTGCGCCTTCGTTTAGCTCTTCTAAATAACCAGGGACGATTTTACCGTCTAAGTTACCTGGCACATACTGACCACGTACAATGTTCGCATCCACATCTTCAGCCACTAACGGACGTAACGACTCAAGTACTTTCAGTTTTTCCGTGCGGATACTGTTAGCATTTAATTTGTTTGGTGATTCCATCGCTACTAGGCAAAGTAATTGTAGCAAGTGGTTTTGTACCATATCACGTAATGCACCCGCTTTATCGTAGAAACCAGCGCGGCTTTCTAAACCAACAGTTTCCGATAGGCTGATTTGGATGTTATCGATTGATTTAGCATCCCACAGGTTTTCAAACAGTGAGTTTGAAAAACGCAATGCCATTAGGTTTTGTACAGTTTCTTTACCTAAATAGTGGTCAATGCGGAAAATTTGTTCTTCACTAAAGTACTCTGCAATTTTCGCATTAATGGCTTCAGCTGATTCACCACAGTAACCAATTGGTTTTTCAACAACAACACGTGATGTTTCTGTGATCAGGCCTTTCTTAGATAAGATTTCACAGCAGCTACCGTATACTGCAGGCGGTAATGAAAGGTAAAAAACACGAGACTTATCAGCGTCGTGTTCATTAAGGATATCTCTTAGTTTATCCCAGTCATCATCTGCTTCAGTCACATTTGATACAACTGGCACAAGGTAAGCAGAAAAAGCTTTCCAATCTTTTGCGTTGTATTCACCTTTACCTAAAAAGTCCTGTAAGGCTTTGTGCGCTGTTTCGATATATTCTTTACGTTTGCTTTCTTCGCGTACCGTAGGCAGGATACGAGAACCTTGAGGAAGGTTGCCCTCTTGATAAGCGCGATACATTGCAGGAAGTAATTTGCGTAGCGCAAGATCACCGCCGCCCCCAAAAATTACGATATCAAATGGATTTAACATATATCACTCTCTACATTGGCAATGCCATGTTAATCGACTCATTCAGTATGGCAGTGCGTGTTGTTATCTGGTTGATTGGCTGTGTTAGATGATCCCTTTAACAAAGCCTGTTGAATTTGTTTGTAAGTAGCTCACTCATTATTCTTATGTTGGCTGAAGTAAATGAGTCTTAGGGGCTCTGTAAATCCTCTCACAAAAATACAGGCCCTAAGAACTCCAGCGCTACCCGTTCAAAGGTATTCTATTTGCAGCAGCAGCTGCGAATCTGTTACTGCTTACGATGTGTCTTATAGTAAGCGATCAGTCCGTTGGTTGAGCTATCGTGTGGATGACTAACTGAGCCATCAAATAGTTCAGCTTCAATTTTCGAGGCAAGTCCTTTACCTAGCTCTACACCCCATTGGTCAAATGAACAGATTTCTAAAATAATGCCTTGGCAGAAAATTTTGTGCTCATAAAGCGCAATTAAACGTCCTACCGTTTTCGCATCAACTTTATCTAATAACATTGACGTTGTTGGGCGATTGCCTTGGTGAATCTTGTGATTCAATAATTCTGCAATTTCTGCTTCAGATTTACCTTTTGCGGTCAAATCAGCAGTGACTTGCTCTGCATCAACACCGGCCATCATCGCTTCGGTTTGTGCAAAGAAGTTTGATAATAAAATATCATGGTGCTTACCAACATTTACTTGCGGCTCAATTGAAGCAATAAAGTCAGCAGGCACAATTACATTACCTTGGTGCAGACATTGGTAAAATGCGTGTTGGCCATTGATACCTGTCATACCCCAAATAATAGGAACCGTCGTATAAGGAACAGTTTCACCAGCAAAAGTAACATGCTTACCGTTACTTTCCATTTCACCTTGCTGTAAATACGCAGGTAACATGTGTAATGCTTGGTCATACGGTAAAATTGCTTGTGCGGTATAACCTAAAAAGCTAGTGTTCCATACACTTAAAAGCGCCATTAACAATGGTACGTTATTTTCAAATTCAGCATTTTTAAAATGCTCATCAATTTCAAACGCACCTTCTAGGATCTCTTCGAACGCGTCGAAGCCTAGGTACAAGGCGATTGGTAATCCTATCGCACTCCATAAAGAAAAGCGACCGCCTACCCAATCCCACATTGTGAATACGTTTTCATCAGCGATACCAAAGGCCGCTGTTTTTTCTAAATTGGTGCTTACAGCAACAAAGTGCTTAGCAATATGCTCTTGAGCTTGGGCTGTTTGTAGAAACCACTCAACAGCCGATTTAGCGTTAGTCATAGTTTCTGAGGTCGTAAACGTTTTAGATGAGATAACAAATAATGTTGTTTCAACGTCTAAACCTTGTAAAACAGATGCAATCTGAACACCATCAACATTAGATACATAGTGAACATTTAATGTGTCATCAGCATAAGCAGCAAGCGCTTCTGTTGCCATTTGCGGACCTAGGTTTGAACCACCCACACCAATTGCAACAACATCTTTCACAGCTTTACCTGTGTAGCCTAACCACTCACCACTGCGCACTTTGCTAACAAACGCTTTCATTTTAGCAAGCTCTGCGTTAACAGCGTCCGTTACATTTTCGCCATCAACCATTACAGCAGTGTTAGCGCGGTTACGTAAAGCAGTATGAAGTACAGCACGGTCTTCAGTAATGTTAATTTTCTCACCACTGAACATTTTGTCTCGCCATGCGCTAATGTCACACTCTTTCGCTAAAGCAATTAATTGTTCAAAAACAGTTTTATTAATTTGTTGTTTCGAGTAATCGAATAATACACCTGGGATCTGAGCAGAGAATTGCTCGAAACGCGTGCTATCTTTGGCAAATAAATCTTTAAGATGAATTTGTTTCATCTTTTTGGCACTTTCAGATAGTGCTTGCCAACTAGCTAATTGCGAACGGCTGCTCATATATATAATCCCCTAAAAACTTGCAACAAACTGATTTTTAAATATCTTTTTATTAATGTTGAATAAAGACAGCAATAAAAAATAAGATGAAAATTAACACTAAGTCAAAATGACAACGCTGTCAATGCTCTACTTTTACATTTTATAGTCGAGATAATAGCGCAATTTTTCTCTTTTGACACCGGTATCATAAAAATTATCTCAATTATTTTACTGCTAATTTAGTAGAACATTAGATACACTAACTAACTTATATTAAATATTAATGTACCTATTAAGAAAAAGCGCTCTAGCGAACACTTTTCAATATTATTATAATACAAATATAACTAACTATAAAGTAACAGTATGAAAGTAACCATAAATGATGTAGCCAAGCTCGCTGGTGTTTCAATGAAAACAGTCTCGCGAGTGATCAATAAAGAGCCATCGGTCAGAAAAAAAACTTACGACATAGTGATGGACGCTGTTAACACGTTGAACTATCAACCAAACCTTGCAGCTCGTAACCTAGCAGGCACATCGTCTTTTACTGTTGGTTTAGTTTATGACAACCCGAATGCTTATTATGTCATCGACATGCAAAATGGCGTATTGTCGCGTTGTAAAGAAGAAGGCTATGAACTAGTCATTCACCCTTGTAACTACCTCGATGGCAACATGGAAGAAGACTTCAAAACCATGATAAAGCGCTCTCGTTTGGCTGGTTTAGTGTTAACACCACCCCTATCAGAACAAAGCAGTATCATCGATATGCTTGATGAAATGGGCATTCATTATGTGCGTGTACTCTCCGGTCGCCCTACAGAGGAAGACCAAGACACCTGTATTTATGTAAATGACTACGCGGCTGCGTACGAAATTACCTCTCACTTACTCTCGCTTGGTCATAAAAACATTGGTTTTTTATGCGGCGATAAAGAACATAAATCTACGACTGAACGTTTAGCGGGTTATCAGGCTGCATTAAAAGATCACAGCATCTCATTGAAGGATGAGCTAATCTACGAAGGCCAGTACTCTTTTGAATCAGGTGTTGAAGGTGCAAAAGCATTGCTTGGTGAGAGTAACCCGAAAAGCATCACTGCCCTACTTGGCGGAAACGATGAAATGGCAGCTGGCGCGTTATTCGCCTCACGCTTAATGGGTATTGAAATTCCACAGCAGTTATCAATTACTGGGTTCGAAGATTCTCCATTCTCGCGTCAAACTTGGCCAAAGCTTACCACAGCCCATCAAGCAAATGATGTAATTTCACAGCATGCAGCACGCCTGTTGTTCAGAAAAACCCGTGGTGCACGGAATCAAGATAAAGACATTATCACGACCTTTACCCCATCATTAGTGGTACGTGAAAGTTCAGGCCCCATAACAGCCTAACTTAAACAGCTTACAAAAAAGCCGCTCAATAGCGGCTTTTTTAATGAACGACTTAAATTACCTTTTACAACAACGCTAAACCACCATCTAAGTTATATACCTTTTCAAAACCAAGTTGTGACAGGTTATTTGCTGCTTGCTTTGAGCGGTTACCGCTTCGACAAACCAAGATATAAGTATGCGTTTTATCTAATTGCTCTTCGACGATGGCATTTGCCATACGGCTCAATGGAATGTTGATCACTTTACTATTAGCAACGGAAAATAACTCTGAAAGGTTATTCGCGCCATGTTCATAAGGCTCACGAGTATCAATTATATAAGTAGCTTGAGAGTCAAGCATCGCTTTAGCATCCGCTGCAGTGAGCTGTTTCATAGGTGCGCTTTCAAGGGTTTCAACATAACCACATAAAGAATGACTTGCAGTATGCTTTTGTTCATCAGCTTGATGTTTTAACTCAATAAACTGCGTATCTGATATTTGGTCATTCAATAACTGTGCTAATAGCGGCGTGGTCTCTTTTTGCGCATGCCAATCCATAGCAAAACATTGTTGATAATCATGACCCGAACAAATCACCGTTGAATCTTGTATTGCTATAGCAAGCTGCTTTAATGACTGTGCCATTTGCGCAGCATCGCCGCCACTAATAGCCGTATTACCTAAACCACCCGGTAAGATTAAATCGCCACAGAAGCAATAGCTCACATTACCACTTTGAGTATCTGTTAATAAGTAGCTGGCACTATCTTTACTATGTCCCGGTGTCGCTAATTTAGTTAAGCGTACACCAGTTAATTCGATAGCCTGTGACTCTTTAGGCCAACCAAGTTCATCTATCTCGCTAGCAACATAACGCTCTGCTAGCTCTTTGGTTAACAAACAACGAGCCGATAAACGCTCTTGGTGGTTATGGGTATCTAAAATCGCTTTTACTGTTAGACCTTGTGTCGCAACAATTTTCGCCATACGTGGAATAAGCTCGATGATAGGATCAATCACCACTGCGTTTTTATCGCTATCAACATAAAGCCAGCAGCACGCAGCTTGATGGCGAAGTTGTGTTAAGCCAATCGCACAGACTTCGTGTTGAGGTGATGTACTATCAGACACAACAAGGCAGTTTGCTTCTAGAATCGGTTTTAAAGAACGAATTTTATCGCAAGCAAAGTCAATTTCTTGTTGATTTACAGCAGGGCCAAACGACATACGTATCGCGTTTTCACTTTGCCAATCACTGGCACCCATCGCATCAAGTACAAAACTACGATTTGCGCCTGAGCTACATGCAGAACCGCCACTCACACGGATACCCGCAGCATCAAATAAATCCATCACTTCTTTACTCGTTAATTCATTAACTGCAAAGTTCAACGTTGTTGGCACTGAATGCTCAAAACTGTGGTTAAACGTGATGCTGCCAAAGGTGTCTGTTAGTGCTCCTAATAATTGCTCACGATAAGCATCTAGCTGCTCAATTGGTTTGAATGTTTGGTTTTGTTTATCAAGTAATAACGAGAACAGCTTATTTAAACCGGCAATACCTGGTAAGTTTTCGGTGCCTGATCGCATACCGCTTTCTTGGCCGCCACCAGCAATAAACGGTGTATATGCACTGCCTTCACGAATATAAAGTACGCCAATTCCTTTAGGGGCATACAATTTATGGCCTGAGAATGGGGCGTAATCAATGGTTGTTTGGCTTAGCGCTAAGTTGGTTTTGCCTAAGGCTTGTACGCAGTCTACCATCCAAGCAACATGGGTGTTTTCACTACGAATAACTTGCTCAATAGCGATTAAGTCTTGGAATACACCGGTTTCGTTATTGACCGCCATAGTACAAATCATCAGCGCATTAGCTGCATGTTTGCGAATAAATTCGTGATCTAAAATACCGTTTTTATCAACGGGAATAGCTAACACCTGTGCATTAATATCAAGCACGCTGTTCCAATGTTTTAGGGTATTTGGCACTGCTTTATGTTCTGTTGCCCCATAAAGTAATACCGGGTTCTCAATTGGGTGATTTTTCGCAGCAATAAGCGTTGAAACAACCGCCGTTTGAATACCTTCGGTTGCACCAGAGGTAAATAAAATATCGCCGTCGGTTGCGCCAATTACTTCACGCGCTTTGTTACGCGTTTGCTCTAATAAGTGCTTTGCTTGAATACCAGTAATATGAGAGCTTGATGGGTTACCAAAACATACTCGCATCGTATGCGAAACCACATCGGCAATTTCAGGAAGTACAGGAGTCGTTGCATTCGCATCTAAATAAATTTGCTGATTAGCATCGTCAGGAAGGTAAAAATTTGCCATGTAAAACGCACCATATTACTAAAAGATATATCTTATAACCTATTTTACATTTTTCACGGCTAATTTATAATAATCAATTAGTCAGTAAAGTGCGTTTTCTATACTTTTTAAGACTAAGCTAATTTTCGATTAGTTCAACCTGTTTTGAAGACCATGCATTAATAAGTGCTTTAACCAATGACGCAAGTGGTATCGCGAAAAATACGCCCCAAAACCCCCATAAGCCACCAAAAAACAGCACAGCCACTATGATAAACACAGGGTTTAAATCGACAGCTTCAGAGAACAGCAATGGCACTAAAACGTTGCCATCAAGTGCTTGGATCACGCCATAGATAATTAGAATGGTCCAAAATTGTGTTTCTAAGCCAAATTGGAATAACGCCACCGCTGCCACAGGAATAGTCACCAATGCTGCCCCTACAAATGGAATCAGAACTGATAAGCCAACCAACACACTTAATAAGGCTGCATAACGAAGATCAAGAACTGCAAAGGAGATGAAGGATGCAGTGCCCACAATTAAAATCTCGAATACCTTCCCGCGGATATAATTCATGATTTGCTGATTCATTTCTTGCCACACTTGAATGATCAAACGGCGCTGCTTTGGCAATAATCGCTCAGCACTTTGCGTCAGCTCTAATTTATCTTTAAGCATAAAGAACACTAAGAGCGGCACTAAAATCAGATAAATCAGCCAAGCTGCTACATCTTTAATAGAGGTTAACGATACGGATAACACCAACTGACCAAACTCAATGGCTTTAGTTTCAACACTGGTAACAATTGATTTAACCTGATCTTCAGTAATCAAACTTGGGTAATCTTCAGGAAGGTGTAAAAGCAGTGCTTTACCTTTCTCAATCATATATGGGGTTTCTTGAACTAGATTACTGGTTTGCTGCCAAAGCACAGGCCCCATGCCAACAATAATCATGATCATCAAGCCACTAAATACCAACATAACAAGAATCGTTGCAGTAAAGCGCTTTAAACCCAGCTTTTCTAAATGAGCAACGGGCCAATCTAGTAAATAGGCAATCACCAAGGCAACTAAAACAGGCACGATTAGCGAGCCAAAAAAGTAGAAAAATGCAAAGGTTGCAATAAGCAGTAACAACAAGGTTACTGAATGGGGATCTGAAAATTTATTTTCGTACCAGGCTTTTACATACTCAAACACGAATGGGCTCCACAGTTAGCACACCTAATTCTAGGTCAATTTTAAAATGGTAATGATGTTTTTCTAAAAATCGCTGCATATCGTCCGTTGCCTCTGCAGCATTAAATGTAAAAGTCACGGGTTGTTTAACTGATATTGCCTTATTCAACCCTAATTTAAACTGAATAAATTGTTGGGGGCACTTATAGTCCCTTAAATCAACCGTTAACATAGCGAATCAACTGCGTTATTAATATGAATAATAAGTATAAGATGTCAGCATCTTGCGGAAATAAGTCTTTATAATGAGAAACAACTCATTTTTTGCTTAAAACACGCAAAACAATAGTTTATCCTTAATCAATAACTGGTAGTAAAGGAAACATGATGCCTGGCTCGCATAATAAAGCGCAATTACCTGCGAATCCAACTCTTAAAGAGATAAATTGGTATAAAAAACAAATTAACTGGGGCGAGCTGCCGCCTTTTTATCATATGGTGGCATCATCAGTCAGCGAATCAGAAGGGATTTTAGACCACGGTTTTGATAATGCTGTTAAGCGATTAATTGACCCACGTAACTGGAACCTTGATTTATTAGGAGGCCATGTAACCGAAATGGGCGAAATTGTTTGCGAGCAAAAACCACGAATCGCATTACATCAAAGCTTTACAGATCGAGGCTTTGAATTATGGGCTTACCCTTATGCAAAAGATGTTACTGTAGATCAATTTATTAAAGACAACCGCTTTATGGAGTTTAAGGTGTGGGATCCGCACAGCATGAAAAACCTTATTCGCTTTAATCAGCTCCATAAGTTCATTGGTTTTTACTTTGAAAGAGGCGATAAAGCAGACAAAGCATTAATTCTTCATGCCCATAAAGTAGCTCATAAAATCATAACTTTTTTACAACGAGAATTGAACGTTGTTAAGCTAGATGGAGTCACAATAAAAGATTTCTATCAATTGTGCGAAAAAGACAGCCGAGCATGCAGCGACGAAATAGACATAGCAAAAGTCATGTTAGGTGAGCAAATCAACAAGGAATAAGATGCGACTAAAATTAGCCTTTATTACACTATGCAGTGCATTACTGACATTCTCGATACTTCATAGTGAGCCGTTGAAGGCACAAACTAACTTTAAGCTGCCCGATTTAGGGACCTCGGCTTTGCAAGCGTTGCCGATTGAAAAAGAGCAAGCAATCGGTGAAGTGATGATGATGCAAATTCGTGGTTCATCGCCTGTTGTGAATGACCCCGTTCTCGATGAATACCTCACTACTCTGGGCAGACGTTTGGTCGCAAACGCTAACGATGTACGTTTTCCATTTTCATTTTTCTGGCTAAACAATTCAGAAATCAATGCATTTGCATTCTATGGCGGCCATGTAGGTGTGCATACAGGCCTCATCGCACAAGCCGATAACGAAAGCCAATTTGCCTCAGTACTTGGACACGAGATAGCTCACGTCACACAACGCCACTTAGCGCGCCGTATTCAACAGCAACAAGACAACAGCGCATTAACCATCGCAGGCATGATTGCTGGTATTTTGGCTACAGTTGTTGCACCTGATGCCGGAATTGCAATTATTTCAGCGAACCAAACACAAGCGGCATTTAGTCAATTAACGCATAGCCGTGCTGCTGAGCAAGAAGCTGACCGTATTGGTATGCAAACCCTTAATAACGCAGGATTTGACCCCCGCCAATCAAGTGAGTTTTTAACTAAGCTTGCTGCACAAATTCGTTATAAGTATAAGCCGCCAGCATTTTTACTGACTCACCCATTACCAGAAAGTCGTGTATCTGATGTACGCTTACGTGCCGAGCAATACCCAAAAAGACACTATGCTGACAGCCTAGAATTCAATTTGGCTAAAAGCCGAGTGATTGCTCGTTATCAGCAAAAGTCAAAAGCAGCGGAAGATTTGTTTCGTAAATTAATGCGTGCAAATACTGTTCACAACGACACAGCTCTCAAATACGGTTTAGGTATTAGCCTGTTGGATCAGAAAAAGCTTGATGAAGCGGCCGACGTATTGAATCCATTGCTTGAGCAAGATCCAAAAAACTTATTTTATATCGATACCCATACAGACTTACTAATTGCTCAAGGTAAAGCTAACGAGGCTGTAGAATTTTTAGCTAAGTTAGATATCGATAGACCTAACAATCAGGTGATTGCCTTAAACTATGCAAATGCCGCTATTGAAGCAAAACAATTTGACCTTGCGGAGCGTATTCTAAAATCTTACTTGTTAGCAAAACCTGAGAACAATCTAGCCAAAGAGCTCATTGCTGATGTCTATAAAAAGCAAGAAAATATGGCTTCCTACCATGAAGCTCATGCCGATGTGCTCGCTCAATATGGCGCTTATTTAAAAGCAGCCGATGAAATTCAAAAAGCACTAAACTTTGTTGAGCCTGAAGAATTAGTAAAACAACAACGTTTAAAAGCCCTACTTACACAATACCGTCAATTACAAAAAGAGCTTGCGAGACTTTAAGTCTCGCGGCGCTTGCCCTAAAATAAGCCAAAATATTAAATGTGAGAACACACCATGTCTGTGACTATTTATCATAATCCACGTTGTTCAAAATCGCGTGAAACACTTGCCCTATTAGAAAGCAGTAATATTCAACCAAGTGTTGTTGAATACCTAAAAACACCGCTTAATGAACAACAAATTGCGACTTTAATTAGTCAGCTAGGTTTTACTTCAGCGCGTGAATTAATGCGTACTAAAGAAGACATCTACAAAGAGCTTGAGCTTAAAAACGAACAAAATGAAGATAAGTTAATTGCTGCGATGGCTGCCAATCCAAAACTAATCGAGCGCCCAATTGTTGAAAATAAAGGCAAAGCTGCTCTAGGTCGTCCACCAGAAAACGTATTAAGCGTGCTTTAATGGCTATAAACATTGTTGTGCTATACCACTCAAGCCATGGCTCTGTAGAAGCTATGGCTCATGAGATAGCCGAGTCGATTGAGCAACAAGGTGCAACAGCCTTGTTGCGCACTTTTGTTAAGCGTCAGTCACACGATATTATGATCAGCAAAGATGATCTTATTAATTGTGATGGCTTAGCCTTTGGCACTCCTACTCGATTTGGCATGATGGCCTCGCAAGCAAAGAGCTTTTGGGAAACCACCAGTGATCTATGGCTTAAAGGTCAGCTGATAGATAAACCCGCTTGCGTTTTTTCGTCATCAAGCAGCATGCACGGTGGTAATGAAGCAACCTTGTTAAATCTATCACTGCCACTATTACATCACGGTATGATGTTGCTAGGTGTGCCTTATGAAGTACCTGAATTACTAGCGACTGAAACTGGCGGTACGCCATATGGTGCGACTCATGTAGCCGGTAGCAATAACAGTAATGTGTTAAGTAAAGACGAAATTAAAATATGTCAAAGCGTTGGTAAGCGCCTGACACTAATTGCGAGTAAATTACAATGAGCTTGGAACCTGAGTTAAATCAGCCTGTTGCCAAAAAACCAATTACAAAACGATTCCAACGTTTCGCACTGATTGGTTATATCGGCTTATTAGTTTTAATGCCAGTTTGGTTGTTTTTAATTGCCCCAAGAGAAGGCCATAGTAATGCCTTTATCTTTGTTGTATATATCCTGCCTCTGCTGCTACCGCTAAAAGGTATCATTCAAGATAAGCCTTATACCTATGCATGGGCGAACTTTATTGTCATGTTCTATTTCATCCATGGTTTTACATTACTTTGGGTCGCGCAAGAACAGCTGATTTGGGTATTACTTGAATTAACCTTTGCGAGCCTAATGTTCATTGGCTGCACCTATTATGCACGCCATCGCGGACAAGAACTTGGCCTTAAGATACGTAAATTAAAAGAAGAGCTGGCTGAAGAAAAAGCGGCACATGAGCACGACAAATAAACACTTTTATTTAGAAAAATGAAACAAAAAACGGCAACCTAGGTTGCCGTTTTTTATGTCACTTTATATAGTTTTTATGTCTTCACACCAACTCAGCTAAGGTGGCTAGCGCGACAATACTTGCTAGACCCACTTGGCCAATTAAGCTAAACAACGAAAACAATCTTAAAATAAAAAGTCCCCAAGGATGGCGTATATGTGGGTAAAGCGCACATCGTTTCAAGCTTGTCGCAAAGAAAAAACATAAAATTGAAATTAGCGTAAAGCTAAGTGTTAGCTCACTTTTAATCGAAATACTGTCATCAAAAAAGAAGAACAGCTGCACAGGAAGTAACAAAGTTACAATCGCATGTAATAAATGTACCTTTTTAATGCGATCAAACTGCCCTTCAGGTGAAAGCTCTTTGATGCCAAAGTCATGCTCAAGGCACTTCACTAAGCTATCCGCTTTGATACTTACTGCTAATCGGTAGCAACTTAAACCATCATTGTTACGAACTCTAAAGTCATAACCTGCTTTTAGAAGCAGCACAAGTAACGGTCCATTCTCGGCTAAAACTGCATAATGTAATGCCGTATTGCCTTTGTTGTCTTGGGATTTTTTATCTTGATACTCAAGCAAAGTCTCAACAACATTCACATAGCCTTTTTCGGTAGCCCACATAAAGGCTGTTTTACCGTTTGCGTCAGCTAATGCACCGGTTGCACCTTGCTCAATAAACCGCTTTGCCATTGTTTGTTTAGCATTTTCATGGCTTAAGTGAGCAAGTAAAGCTTGTTCAAGTAACGATGCAGAATCAACGTCTGGTGACACGAGCTTAAGCAACGTGAAATAATCTTCGCCATGGGCTACCTTTTCTGCTGCTAGCACAGTTAAAGGTTCAAGATCTGCAACAGACTCTGGAATAAAACCACTAAAGCGTTCTCTAAAGTCAACTTCAGTCCAGAGCTCCAGCACATCGTCCGCAGACATTTTCGCACCTTGATTAAGTACATGCTCTATCACCGTGAAATAGCGACGATTAAATAACTGGTGAATGAGTGTAATAGGTGTTTTAACTGCCGACTGTGCAAATGCGCTGGCGTATTTCTCTAAGCGCTGGCACAGCATTAACACAAGACTCTCAGGGGTGTAGTCGTTTTCTAAAAAGTGCGATTTCATAGCATTAACATAATGCAACGCAGCTTCATCAAACTCAGAAATGTGTTGGAAATAACACTCTTCAAACGGTTCAAGAGGAGTCAACCAAGTGAGGTAGTAAATAGGCGGAAGAACCGTCGCACACACACCGTCATCTTCATTAGTAGAACGACATGCCGGCCAAGCTTCTAAAGCATCTAAAATATAGGCCCCGTTTTGCTCAGCTAATCCTTTGATCAGTAACGGGTATTCCTTTGGCCAAATCAGTACATTTTCCATTAAAAAAACACAACTCCGCTGCACATTATTAGATGTCTTATTAAGCACTCAGTTATAGCAAAATTTAACTGACAGTTTGCTTAATATTGCAACCAATAACATAGTATCTGAACAGATACTTTGGTAAACAAGAAAAGTAGCATGATTCTACCACAGAGGGTTACAGGTGCTAGCGCAAAGTAGGTGATTTTTAAAGAAAATAGAAAAGCAGCGGCACATGGACGGTGCTCACTGCTTGGTTGGAGACTGAAAGTAGCTAAAATGCTCGATGAGGTGAAGGTAATCGAGCTTTAAGCTAACTTACTTACTTGCTAATTCGCTTGTGACTTCGTCGATACCCACTTGACTGATGCGTTGCAATACTTCTTTTTGCTTCGCGCTTAACAGTGAAATGCCTTCAGCAACGATATCGTATACTTTCCACTGCTTATCTTTGCCTTGGCGTAATTTAAAGTGCAAATCGATGGCTGGCGCATTGTCATCAACAATTTGCGTTTTAACTGTTGCATAACCACCGTCGATGAGTTGTGATTGATCAAAAATAACTTTTTGGCCTGTGTATTTCATTAGTGCGCCGGCATAAGTTACTGTTAAGTAATGCTCAACCGCAGCAATAAAATCAACGGCTTGGTCACGGCGTAGGCCTTTAATGTGCTTACCTAAAAGCTTATACGATACAAACTTAATATCCATGTGCGGCAATAAGCGTTTTTCTACAATGCTTGCCATTGCTTCTGAACTTGCATCACCCTTCGCATTTACATTTGCGATATCAACAAATAAATCTGCTGTGACTGATTCTAATAGTTGCTTAGGCGAGCGGTCTTCACTGGCAAAAGCAGTTGCAGTAAAAAGCGCAGCTATAAGCAAAAATGAGTTAACTAGTTTGGTCATCGTATTCACCTCTCAACGAAAATTTTCGCTAATATACCGATATTAAATCCATAAAAAAAGAAACAATCCGACACCGTTTTAATGCCAATTAAGCACCAATCGATTTTTCCCATAGTTTTCAGTCAATTGCTAAAAAATATGAGAATGTGCACAGCTTCTGTGTTTTTACGCACATTGAAAAGCCCCTACCCTCACCCTTATCTACTTGCTCACAGTCATAATGAGAAGTACCGAGATGAAACTAAAGCACCCACTAAAAGCACTTATGTTAAGTGTAGCCGCCCTACTAGCAACACCGACTTATGCCGCTTCAAACCATGGCTATGCCGTTGATTACATCCAAGGTGAAGGTGATGTGAAAGGCTTAAAGCTGGCCTACCAGTACCATATACCCAATGAAAAGCTGCCTTTTCAACACGCCCGTTTGTACTTCGAGTCTAGTTTTAATATTTGGCAGTATGGCAAAGACAACAAACATCAAACTAATATCGTGTTAGCTATGTCTCCGGTGATCCAATACCCTGTATTTAATCTGAAAAACATGCCTGTTTATGTGGAGTTTGGGATTGGTGTTTCACTGTTAGATGACACCCATTTTGCAGGCAAAAACGTTAGTACTCACTATCAGTTTGAAGATAGATTGGGCTTAGTTGCAGACTTAGATGATGACTCAACATTAGCAGTTAGATATTTACATTACTCAAATGCGGGCTTCAAAAACCCTAACCCTGGCCTTGATTTTATTTCACTGTCTTATGCAAGACGATTTTAAGTGCTACTATATCGCTGTGTATATCGGCAGGATTTAAAGATGGAAACTTGGCAAATTATAGCCATTGTTGTTGCCGTATTTGGTGTGGTAGTTGGTAACCTTATGTTGCTAAAACATGCAGCAAAAATGGACTTCAAAGTGCCTAAAAGCGATGATAATGAAGATAAAAAAAGCCCTGATGAATAATCAGGGCTTTTCTATTTAAACTTTTAGCTTTGTTTACACTAACCAATGTGCCATTAAGACAATCACCGGTAATGTTACTAAGGTTCTTAAAATAAATATGAAGAACAATTCGATAATATTAACCGGGATTTTGCTACCTAAAAGCAGTGCACCTACTTCCGACATATAAATCAATTGCGTCACACTCATTGCAGCAATGATAAAGCGTGTTACATCACTTTCGATACTACCAGCCGCAAGAATCGACGGAATAAACATATCAGCAAAGCCAACCATAATTGTTTGTGCAGCAGCTTCAGCTTCTGGTACTTGTAATAGCTCTAAGAATGGAACAAAAGGTTTGCCCATATATTCAAAAATTGGCGTATATTCAGCAATAATCAAAGCAAATGTGCCCACAGCCATAACCACAGGTAATACAGCAAATACCATATCAAATGCGTTATGTAAGCCTTCTTTCACTGTACCAGCAAAACCCGGTGCAGTGCGTGCTTTAGCAAGTGCCACGTCAAGTGAGTGAGAAACCAATGTTTTACCTTCAGGTACTGATTCTGCGTCTTTATCAGGCTCAGTTCCATCTACATAGAGATCTTTTTTAAAGCGTAGCGGTGGTAAGCGAGGCACAATTAGCGCAGCTGCTAAACCCGCTAAACACACCGTTAAATAAAACGGTGCAAATAGGTGTTCAAGCTTTACTTGACCAATAACAACTAAACAAAAGGTAATTGATACAGCTGAGAAAGTGGTACCAATAATGGCTGCTTCACGTTGTGTATAATGTTTATCTTCATACTGACGAGCGGTCATCAAAATACCTACACTACCATCACCTAACCAAGATGCCACACAGTTAACTGCACTTCGACCAGGAACACCAAAAAGTGGGCGCATAACCTTAGTTAATAACGTACCCACTAGCTCTAGGAGACCGAAATTTAATAATAACGGTAATAATAACCCCGCTAAAACAAACACAGAAAACAATACGGGCAGCAAGTCGTTTAATACTAACGCACCAGTATTCCCTGAAATAATCATTTCAGGACCTTGCTTCGTGTAAGTCAGAATAATAAATATCATGCCCAGTAACCGAACACTCAGCCACAGCCAACTAACATCAAATAAGTGTTTAATGATAAAAAACTTAAGTAATGGCTGTGGTTTAAACAGCTTTATTATCAAAGATAAAACACCGGTGATACAAACGATACTGGTGATTAAACCCAATGCAAATGGGGCAATCCACTCTTGCACTGCTTTTGCCATAACAGCAATCGGAATAGTCATTGCTTCACCTATGGGTACCGGCGTCATAAACAAAAAGACACCTATAAGTGAAGGAACGAAAAAGGTAAACAAGGTTCGCAAGTCACTGCGATTTGCTGTGTTTAAGTTAGACATATTTTCAACCTGTAAAAACCACAAAAAGAGCGGCGAAGCTCTTTTTGTGGTGGTTTTAACTTTTTTAATTATTAAATATTGATACCGCGTTGACGCAGTGCATTTTCTAATGCTTGCTGGAGGTCATTCATTGTACCAGGCTCTAATGTCGAACCTTCAGAGTCCATCCAAGTTAAACTTGTACCGCCATCATTGGTACGGCTAACAAGAATTTGATATTGGCCTTCTTCAATTGGTAGCTCAGCTAGTTCTTCACCCCAAATTGAATCCCATACGCTTGACTCAGGCTTTTTGTAATCAGCCGTAATCAAACCACGTTCTTGGTCAATCTCTACGATAGTGAAAGATAATCGCTCTAAGAAACCAGAGAAACGATCAAACACCATGTTGTAATCTTGCTCAGTAACCAGTGCCCCATTACCTTTGTTATCAAAGCCCATTTCTAATGAAATAATGCCTTGTTGTTTACGCATTTCAACTTCTAGTTGACGGTAACGGTAATCAAACTCAGCAATCACTTGGTTTAAAGCACGTACTTCAAGTTGTTGCTGTAGTAATGGTGTTAACGGTACTGAGTCGCTTTTATAATCAGCAAGTTTAGCTGTTAAAGAAGCTGTACGCTGATGCGACTTTTCTTCAATAGTAAATATAAAACGTTGTTGTGATACTTCGGTTTCGCTTTCCCAAAACCAACCTTCTTCAGGTTTAATAATCGCATACCAACCTGTTTCAATTGAATTTGATGCTTTATCTTCTTTCAAAGCTGCGGTATTTTTTTCAGCTAGAACGGCTTTTATAGAGTTCCAGATAAATACATCTAAATCTTCTATACCATCGTTTTTATCAAAATAGACCCGCGCTTCAGTGTCACCTTCTTCAACCCAAGTACCTTGAGCAATGGTAATAACTTGCGCTGGCGGACGATAGTTTTTAGCTTCAGGATTATTGTCATATTGCGCAACATCCATTTTATATGTTGGATCTAGAGCTGGTTGCGCTAAACCTGCTGGTGCTTTGACCGGTTCATTTGCTCGATAATTACGTTTTTGATGTGCTTCGTCGGTAAATACACCACACCCTGTTAAACTTACCATTACGCTTACAGCAAGCGCCTTTGAGATCCAATACTGCACAGATATTTCTCCTTAGCAAACCCTTAATTTTTTTAACAAATATATGAGTGGGTAATGCCGATTTGGTTCACTGTAAAATCACTTTTAACTTTACATTTATAGTTTTTATGCAAAAAACCCGAATAGATTCGGCTAGCGTAACGTATTTGTTTGCTTGTCGCCTTGCAAAATTTTAACTATGGTACTTTCAGATGCCCCTAAAAACAAGAAAGAGCGCACTTTATTCACGGCTTAATTAATCGTCGCTATCGTTAACGATGCAAATTATGTTAAACTTCGCCGCCGTGCGGTATTAAACTCACGTGAAATCAAAGCTTACTCAAGCTTATATCCATTGGTATTGTTAATTACTAGGTATTTAAAATTCCATGACTGCTTTTACAAATCATCAGATAGTGCTCACTGCGATTGGCGAAGATAGACCCGGTATCGTTAGCGAATTAACTCAGTTAGTGAGTGATTGCCATTGCAATATAATTGACAGTCGCATTGCTATTTTGGGCAACGAGTTTACCTTTATCATGCTGTTAGCAGGTGATATGTCGGCCATTAGCCGCATTGAGCATACATTGCCAACTAAAGGCATGGAACTTGGCCTTTTAACCATGATGAAACGCACAGCAAGTCATGTTGCATGTGAATTTTGCGCCGGTTACACCCTCGAATACACAGGTATTGATACACCTGGAACATTAAGTAAAGTTACGCGCTTTTTTGCTGACAATAACATCAGCATTTGTTCACTTAAATCTGATACGTACGACGAAGGTGATGAGCTAAAAATGCGTTGTGAGCTAGAGTTTAATATTCCCGTTGAAGTCGATATTGATAACTTTAAAGTGAGCTTTGAAGATCTTTCTCGCAGTTTGAACGTAGATTATATTTTCAGACGCATTCGCTAAGGAGCAAAGCATGAAAACAATTAATCCATTACAGGCCGGTGATACAGCCCCTGCTTTTAGTTTACAAAATCAAAATGATGAAACCGTTGTATTAACTGATCTTTTGAAAGACCAGCAAGTACTGGTTTATTTCTACCCTAAGGCATCGACACCAGGTTGTACTGTGCAAGCAGAAAACTTACGTAATGAAAAAGCCGAGCTTGCGAAATTAAACACACGTGTCGTGGGTATCAGCCCAGACCCAATAAAGCGTTTAAAGAATTTTGAAACCAAAAAAGAGCTTAATTTTGACTTATTAGCTGACGAAGATCACGCTATTGCAGATGCGTTTGGTATTTGGGGTTATAAGAAGTTTATGGGTAAGGAGTACGAAGGTATTCATCGTATAAGCTTTCTTGTAGGCCAAGACGGTAAAATCAAGCATGTGTTTGATAAATTCAAAACCAAAGACCATCATCAGGTTGTGTTGGATTATTTAGCGCAGAATTAGTAGCGATAAGCTAAAAAGTAAAAAGCGTTGCCATGGTGCAACGCTTTTTTTGTTTTTGAAGGATAATGACTCAATTGACAAACTTTCATAAATAGCAGATAAAATAGGAACAATTGCTGCATTTTAAATGAACGATTAAATAACTTCCTAAAAATAATAAAAACAGGGATGTAAGATGATTTTTGAAATTTTAACTCACACACCACTTTGGGTTTATGGTCTGTTTGTTGGCCTTATTTTCGTTGGTTGGCAACAAACTCATGACCGCTTTGTAAAGCAACCCACGTTATTGATACTGCCGATGGGCATGCTTGCTTTATCATATTTTGGTGCGACTTCAAGCTTTGGTTATAGCTTAACTATTATGCTGCTCTGGCTAGTTGGCGTTTTAATCAGTACGCTTATTGGTTTATTCCTGTTTTCAGCTTCATCAGCAAGTTATCAAGTCCAAAGCGCCTCATTTAAAGTGCCTGGTAGTTGGTGGCCGATGATATTCATCATGGCTATCTTCTTCACCAAATATGCGGTGGGTGTCTTAACAAGTATTCAACCAGAGCTTTTTACTAATACCGCTCTAGTGTTATCTCTTGCCGCTTTTTACGGCATTTTATCGGGCACTTTCATCGCCCGCGCAATTAGAGTGTTAAAGGTAAAAAGTGGATACTAGGAACTAGCCAGATAAACTAGCTAATTCCTAAATATTTATGTACTTGAACTGATAAACGCCAGTTCTTTGCAATACAGGTTTCAATGGCAAGTTTAGTTGCTGAGGTCTTTTGGCTAATTGGTTGAAGGTACACTAGACGCGGATTAACACCTGTTTTTAAGAATAAATCTTCTAGCTCTTCAACATGCTTTTGCATTGCCACTGGGTGTTTAATTTCATCAGCGCGCTGCATAGCGCTGCGTAATACTTTGTAACCGCCACGCATATTAATCTTCGGTGATACGGTCACCCATGTTTGTTCAGGGACTAAAATCTCAAATGTGCCGCTGGTTTCAATTTGAGTCGAATAACCATTTGCGTGTAATAACTCACACACTGGATTTAGGTCGTACATGCAAGGCTCACCACCTGTGATCACCACATGTTTTGCGTTGTAGCCACGTTCTTTAAATAGCGCTAACACTTGCTCCGCAGTTGCTTCTGCCCAATGATCTGAGTCTGCTTTTTTCTCAACCGTGTCATCAAGTGACACTTTATATACATTATCAACGTCCCATGTTTGTTTTGTATCACACCAAGCACAGCCTACAGGGCAGCCTTGTAAACGTAAAAAGATTGAAGGTGTACCAGTAAAACTTGCTTCACCTTGAATTGTTTCAAACACTTCGTTAATTTTGTACAAAAGAGATCTCACTTACGACGCAACGATATATAATGCATACCATCAAAAAACCAAAAACACGCGCAAAAATTGTTATTTAGGCCCGAGCCGTGTAGTATATCGCGCCCTGAAGTAAACCTCTATCAAAAGTAAGAGCAAAACAGATATGACGCAAAAAGTAGTTGTGATTTATTCCGGCGGTATGGACTCTTTTACCGTATTAAATAAAGCCCTGCAACAAGGCCACGAAGTATATGCCCTGTCGTTCGACTACGGCCAGCGTCATGTTAAAGAGCTTAAAGTAGCTGCTCAAGTGTGTGAAAAATTAGGTGTTTCTCACAAGATTGTTGATATTTCAGCTATCAATCAATTGATTGGGGGCTCATCACTGACCGATGATATCGATGTGCCAGAGGGTCACTACGAAGAAGAAAGCATGAAGAGCACAATAGTGCCAAACCGCAACATGATCTTACTATCACTTGCAGTGGGTTATGCGGTGTCTTTAAAAGCCAGCAAAGTTTACTATGGCGCACATTCTGGTGATCATGCAATTTATCCTGACTGTCGCCCTGAATTCGTTCAAAAAATGGATGATGTTTGCCGTATTGCCAACTACGACGCTGTTGAGATTTTCAGTCCATATTTAAACAATACTAAAATCGATATTTTAACAGACGGCTTAAAAATGGGTCTTGATTACAGCCAAACTTGGACATGCTACAACGGCCGTGACAAAGCCTGTGGCAAATGTGGTGCTTGTCAAGAGCGCTTGGAAGCCTTTGCACTTAATAACGTTACCGATCCTATCGAATACGAATAAACAAAAAAGGCTATCAAAGATTTGATAGCCTTTTTAAAGACACATTTGGTAAAAATTTAAAGTCCAAACGGTTGCGTCAATGCTCTATTAACTAAATAAACGCTCAAACCAGTTTTTATCTAGATCTGCTTCACACTTTTTAAGTTGCGCGCCATAACGGCTAGCTCGATGTTTAACTTTATTTGCAACACTCATTAACCACTTTTTACTTTTATAAGTACCACGCTTATAGCCGCCCCATCCTTCATGGTAATTTAGGTATTGTGCGTACGCGTCCCATTTCGATACACCATTTACTTTATGAGTTTTGTAAACAAACCACGCCATAAAGTCGATAGCATCATCAAAATCATCCCTGTCTGCACCGCTGTTGCCTGTTTCTCGGATGTAATCTGACCAAGTAGGTGTTTTCGCTTGTGAATAGCCATAGGCAGAACTGGCACGACCTATTGGAATAACCCATAAGAAGTATTCCATTGGCGGAGCAGCATCATGACGAAATGAGCTTTCTTGATACATCATGCTCATTAGCACATGTTTAGGCGATCCCCATTTTTCTTGAGCATCGCGGGCATCGTAGTACCAATCAGGCTTTTCTTCAAAAATCTTACAGATATCATGGGGTTGCTCTGGAGGAGCGGTTGCACATCCAGCCAATGATGCGGCCAGCGATAAAATAATTATACTTTTTTTCATTTTTTTTTGGATCTCGCTGAACTTTTTCTTATCAGGTCAGTCTGAACTTATGAATGCAGCAGTATAGCATTGTTTCATCCCTGAAGAATCTTTGACGCAGCCACCATAGGCTGCGTTTTTTTATGTCTTCACCTTACTAAGCTTTAGCAAAATAGTCATCTAAAAAAGCAGTAAACGTTTCGCTATCGGCAGCTTTAACTTCACGCTCTTTAAGCACAGAGTCAGCAGCTTGTTTCGCTAAAAATGCATGATCATAAAATTGATACTGTGACGCAAGATGGCTTTGCTTGTACTGCTGTGCAAGTGCTAATGCAAAATTACCATTATCTAGGTTCTCTTTTGCAAGTGTTGCTACGTATTTGCCAGAGTATGTTTTTCTAGGATCTTGTACCCAGGTTGCAAGCTCAGCAATAGTTTCACTGTAATAACTTACCCCGTATGCATTATCCATATAACATGCAACGGCAGTTAAATTACTAAAAATTGTTTTAGCCCAATCTGTCAGGCGAACTATTTCGCCTTGCTTGTTAAGTGTTAATTCTGGATCTCGGCCTTCATTAACAACCGCATCGAGGTTGGTAGTGCTCAACTTTTGTTCTTGCCAATCCATCTCTGGAGAGTCATTTAATAAGCAGTAAGTTAGGAATACGTCTAAAAAGCGTATTTGCTGTAAGTCGATACCCGTTTCACTAAATGGGTTAACATCTAATGCCCTTACCTCAATGTATTCTATACCACCACGAAGTAATGCATCTGTAGGAGTTTCGCCTGATGCTGCGTTGCGCTTAGGACGAATTGGTGAATAAAACTCATTTTCGATTTGCAGAATATTTTTGTTTAACTGCTTTGGTTCAGCACTTGTGTAATCATCAATATGGTCATAAATATCAGATGGCGTATGAATCGCTTCTTTTAAACCTGCTACATATTCTTCTAATGAGTTGTACATAACACGCAAAGACGATTGCGCACTGTTGGTATAACCAAGGTTCCCCAAACGCAGCGCAGTGCCAACTTCTAAGTAAAGAGTACCTTTACCTAGTTTTTTAAATGGTAAGTCTGTTTCGCGCCCTTGCAAAAATGAACTACACAATGCTGGCGATGCACCAAATAAAAAGCTGATCAACCAAAGCTCACGTTTAAAGTTACGAATAAGTCCCAAATACCCATTCGAAATAGAATCAGCGAGTGTGCCTTGGCTGCCGTTTAAACTATACAAGCTTTGCCATAAGCTCTCAGGAAAAGAAATATTAAAATGCACACCAGCAATTGCTTGCATCATACTGCCATAGCGATTCTTTAAACCTTCACGATAAAGTGTTTTCATGCGGCCAATATTTGAGTCACCAAACTGTGCCAGTACGATGTCGTCTTGATGCTCAATAAAACACGGCATGCTGATAGGCCATAAGAGCTCATCATCCATCTGAGACAAGGTGAACTTTTGCAGATCTTTTAGCTGAGCTAAGGTTTGCTCTGCAGACGTACTTACCGGTGTAATAAATTCTAATAGCGATTCCGAAAAATCAGTGGTGACATGATCATTAGTTAAAGCGCTACCAACGCCTTTTGGATGACCTTGCTGTGAGATAACACCATTTGGTTTGATCCTTAATGCTTCTCGCTCGATACCACGTTTAATCCCATTAATTGCGTTAGGAAATTGTACTGTTAACGCCTCTAGCGTTTTATTTAAATCATGTTTTATCAAAAATGCTTCCTCGAGCCACGTGGCTGTAATCCTAAGTGTATGGGGGCAAAAAGTAATTACTCAAGTCAGAAAAATCAGTTTCATTTAGTACCCGTTCACTTGATGCTCAATCTTGCCATTGTGAGGGACAATATACAATTGCTTTGGCGGCACTTCATTGTTGCTAAAAACATTTAAAATACTATTTAGACTTATTTCTTGAGGATACTGAGCCTTTTAACTAATATAAAAGACTGAGGCTAAACATAATAATTCAAGCAAGATATTGTTTTAGATCAAAGGGAAGATGAAATTTTTAAAACTTTCATAGTTATCTATATGCACCCCCTTCCCTTACATTTTTCTGAGACTATAATCCGCACACCATAAAAAAGTATATTTCGAGGACTCATATGCGTCGTGGGCAAGAAATCATTAATCAAGAAGTGACATACTCTGATAATCAAGAGCTTGTCTCTACTACAGATTTACGCGGTGTCATCACATACGTAAATAAGGAATTTTGTACGATTGCAGGTTACACCGAGGAAGAGCTACTCGGAAAAAATCATAATATTGTTCGCCACCCTGACATGCCAAAAGCGGCATTTAAAGAAATGTGGGAAAAACTAAAGCAAGGCCATTCTTGGCGTGGCATGGTTAAAAATCTCTGTAAAGATGGTCGTTACTATTGGGTTGATGCATTTGTTACACCCATTTATGAACATGGTCAGTTGGTTGGCTATCAGTCAGTTCGAACTAAGCCATCTGAACAATTAAAAGACCGTGCAACGGCACTGTACACTAAGATTAATAATGGAAAATCAGTCGCGTCATTTCGTGAAAATATTTCGCTGAGACAAATTTTGTCTGCGGTTATTTTATTTGCAGGCATTGTCGGCTTAGCGTTTACTACTTCATGGATGGTTGCCTTAGCGAGCTGTGCCGTTGTAGCACTCCTTTTTGCATTAAATTATGACGAGCTCGTTGTAACCCCAAGCCATTTAAAGCAGCAACGTGCAGAGTTTGATTCAGTATCACGCTATGTGTATTCAGGTTCACATCCTTTTAGTATTGCTGCCTATAATCAGCAAATGCTGTTCGCTAAGCTTAGAACTGTATTAGGTCGTGTTAAAGACTCTACTTACTCATTCAAAGACATTGCTACCAACTTAGATAAACAATCGTCACTAACCGAGCAAGGTATTGCTGCACAAGGTCAACGTTTAAGTGATATTGCTACGGCAATGACACAAATGAGTGCAACTATTGGCGAGATTTCAGCAAATACTCATCACACTGCAGACAAGGTTAAAACAACTTACCAAAGCTGTAACGATATCAAACTGCATATTGAAGATAATAGCAGCATGGTGTCTGATCTAGCTAACCAAGTAGAGCAAGCAGCCACTACCGCTAACTCTCTTGCTAGTGAAGCTGACAAAATAGGCCAAGTAATGAGTGAGATTGAAGGCATTGCTGAACAAACAAACTTATTAGCGCTGAATGCTGCAATTGAAGCAGCACGTGCAGGTGAGCATGGCCGTGGTTTTGCGGTTGTAGCAGATGAAGTACGCGCACTTTCTTCACGTACTCAAAATGCGACAGCACAAATTCACAGCTCAATTAAAGAGATCCAAGATACGTTATTTAGCTGGTCTAAAGTGATGCAATCAACTAAAGCGCAAGCAGATAATTGTGTTGATACTACTGCTCACACTCAAACTGAGCTAGCGAGCATCTTCGCACAAATTGATGAAATATCAGGCCTTGCGACTGAGATTTCGACGGCTGCAGAGGAACAACAAGTTGTTAGCACCGATATACGCGAAAATGTAGAAAGCATAAAAGGACACAGCGAAGAGAACTTAAAGCTTAGCTACAACGTAGCTAAAGATGCAGCGGGGCTTGTTGAAGGCTCGCGCAAAGTTAACGATATGCTGTTAACCTTTAAAGTTTAAACTTAACTGATACAAAAAAGCCGCTTCAAAATGATGCGGCTTTTGTTTTTAGGGCTAATTAACGACTCGAGAAAACAAGTCCATTCTCATCAGCATCAATATGGATGATGGCACCCGGCTGATAATCCCCACCTAATAATCGCTGTGCTAATGGATTTTCAATGGTATGTTGTATAGCACGTTTTAAAGGCCTTGCCCCATACACTGGATCAAAACCACTTTCAGCGATGCGGTCTAGGGCTGCATCCGTTACTTCAAGAATGTAGCCTTTTTCAGTTAATCGCTCACGTAGCTTACTTAACTGAATGTCAGCAATTTCTTTAATGTGTTCATTAGCAAGTGGATGGAATACCACGGTTTCGTCGATTCGGTTAATAAACTCAGGACGGAACTGACTAACCAATACGCCCATCACTTTTTCTTTTAAGCCTGCATAATCATTTGAACCAGCTTGCTCTTGGATAATGTCAGAGCCTAAGTTAGAAGTCATAATGATAACCGTATTTTTGAAATCAACGGTACGGCCCTGACCATCCGTTAAGCGGCCATCATCAAGTACTTGCAGTAAGATGTTAAATACATCAGGGTGCGCTTTTTCGACCTCATCCAATAAAATGACTGAATACGGACGACGGCGAACTGCTTCAGTTAAATAGCCCCCCTCTTCATAGCCAACATAACCCGGAGGTGCACCCACTAAACGTGCCACCGAGTGTTTCTCCATAAACTCCGACATATCAATGCGCACCATGGCATCTTCAGTGTCAAACATGAAGCTGGCTAGTGCTTTGGTCAGCTCAGTTTTACCTACCCCTGTCGGGCCTAAGAATAAGAATGAACCGATTGGGCGATTTGGATCAGCAAGCCCTGCTCGAGAGCGACGAATTGCATTCGCAACCGCGACAACGGCTTCATCTTGACCAATCACTTTATGATGCAGTTCATCTTCCATCTTAAGTAGCTTTTCGCGCTCCCCTTGCAACATTTTGGATACAGGAATACCTGTCCAACGCGATAAAATCTCTGCGATTTCGTCTTCACCAACTTGGTTTTTAAGCAAGCTCATTTCTTGCATTTCGGCCTGTGAAGCAAGGTCAAGTTTACGCTCAAGTTCAGGAATACGACCATACTGGAGTTCAGACATGCGCTGTAAATCACTTGCACGACGCGCAACATCTAAATCAAGACGCGCTTGCTCAAGCTCAGCTTTAATGACTTGTGTGCCCTGTAATGAAGCCTTCTCAGCATTCCAAACTTCGTCTAGTTCGCGGTATTGGGCTTCAAGCTCAGTGATCAACTCTTGCATCTCAGTACGACGTTTTTGGCTCGCTTCGTCTTTCTCTTTTGCAAGGGCGTTATCTTCCAGTTTTAACTGAATAATACGACGCTCTAGCTTATCTAAAGATTCCGGTTTTGAGTCAATTTGCAAACGAATTGAAGAGCCCGCTTCGTCAATTAAATCAATCGCTTTATCTGGCAATTGGCGATCACTAATGTAACGGTGCGACAGCTGCGCCGCAGCAACAATGGCCGGATCGGTAATATCAACTGAGTGATGAAGCTCATAACGCTCTTTTAAACCACGTAAAATCGCAATGGTGTCTTCAACCGATGGTTCATCAACAAATACTTTTTGGAAACGACGCTCTAAAGCGGCATCTTTTTCAATATATTGACGATACTCATCAAGAGTTGTGGCACCCACACAATGTAACTCACCACGGGCAAGTGCTGGTTTTAGCATATTACCTGCATCCATTGCGCCGTCTGTCTTACCTGCGCCTACCATAGTATGGATTTCATCAATAAAGAGGATGACTTGCCCTTCTTCTTTGGCTAGTTCATTCAACACTGACTTTAAACGCTCTTCGAATTCACCACGGTATTTAGCACCAGCAACTAAAGCACCTAAATCAAGCGATAATACTCGCTTATTCTTTAAGCCTTCAGGTACCTCTCCATTGATGATCCGCTGTGCTAAACCTTCGGCAATCGCCGTTTTACCCACGCCCGGCTCACCAATTAATACCGGATTATTTTTAGTACGGCGTTGTAATACTTGAATAGTACGACGAATTTCGTCATCCCGGCCAATTACAGGGTCTAGCTTGCCTTGCTCTGCTCGCTCAGTTAAATCGATTGTGAATTTTTTTAATGCCTGACGGGTTTCTTCAGCATTCGGATCATCAACCTTTTGACCACCACGAATAGCTTCGATTGCTGCTTCAATTTTGCTAGAAGTAATATTTAGCGCTTTAAAAATGTCGCCTAATGGGCCTTTATCGTCACACGCGGCAAGAACAAATAACTCACTCGAAATGAATTTATCTTTTCGCTTTTGAGCATATTTATCACACAAGTTAATTAACGAAATCAGGTTGTTTGACAGCTGAACATCGCCACCAATGCCTTCAACTTTAAACAGTTTTTCGATTTCTTGAGATAACTTGGTGTTTAACTCATCAGCACTCACACCGGCTTGTGCAAGTAGCGCACGCACACTCGAGCCATTTTGTTGAAGCAATGAATACATTAAATGCACAGGCTCAATAAATTGATGATCTCGCCCAAGTGCTAATGACTGCGCATCTGAAAGCGCAGATTGAAATTTACTTGTAAATCTATCTAAACGCATAAGGGTTTACCTATTAAAAAATCTAATTGCTTAATTAATGGGTATGGTTAGTGATTTGTTCAAGTAAGAGAAGAAAATTTAATCACAAAAAAGGCGTATTAATTGCGCCAGATCAAGCTAGCCATGCGACCAGTTTGTCCGTCGCGGCGATAAGAGAAAAATTGTGACTTATCACTGACTGTACAGTATTCACCACCTGAAATATTGGCCACGCCTAATTGCGCTAATTGCTGACGTGCTAATAAGTAGATATCAGCCATGTATTTTTCATGTTTGGCTGTAAATGCCAGTTCGTGAAGCGGGTTTTGCGAACAAAAGCAATCTTTAACCTCTTGCCCAACTTCAAATTGTAAGGGACCAATAGCAGGGCCTAACCAAGCAATAATATCGCTTGTAGGCACTTTGAAATGCGAAATGGTTTTTGCCAATATACCTTGTGATAAGCCACGCCAGCCACCATGCACTGCTGCAATTTCATTGCCAGAATTCGAGCAAAGTAACACAGGCAAACAATCAGCTGTCATTATCGCAAGCGGCTGTTTTACTTTATTGGTATACAGCGCATCAGCAGAATGAACTAGGCTTAAATCACACCTTTCATCAACCACAACCACATCACTGCTATGAACTTGGTTTAACCAAACCGCGGGATTTGGTAAGTGACTTGCTAGTAGCGCACGATTTGCAAGTACAGCTTGTTCATCATCACCAACATGTAAACCCAAATTGAAACTATCAAACGGTGCGAATGACCCCCCCCCCTTTCGAGTGGTACTGATTGCGCTAACAGTTTTGGGTGCAGTCCATGCTGGTGTGATCATCACAATTAAAGCTCGATATTTGGGTTTGCTTTGGTATCTGCGCGTAATGCTTCTGTCATGGCAGCCATATCATCTGGAATTGGAGCTTGCCATGTCATCAACTCACCCGTAATTGGATGCGCAATAGAGAGCTTAACGGCATGTAAGGCTTGACGTTTAAAATCACGTAGCATTTGAAACAGCTCAGGTGTAGCCCCTTTTGGCGGACGCGGGCGACCTCCATATAGTTGATCACCAACCAATGGATGGTTCAAGTAAGCCATGTGTACACGAATTTGGTGAGTACGACCAGTTTCTAATCGTAAACGTAAGCGTGTATGAGCACGGAATTTTTCTGCTACACGGTAATGTGTTATCGCTGGTTTGCCCATTTCATGCACGGCCATGTGAGTACGTTTTGTTGCATGTCGACCAATTGGTTTTTCAACCATACCACCAGCAGTCATTGTGCCATTACAAATTGCTTCATATTCACGGGTGAAGTTTTCACGCTTTTGCAGTGCAGATACTAAATGTGTTTGTGCCGGAATAGTTTTAGCCACCACCATTAATCCTGTGGTGTCTTTATCTAGACGATGGACAATACCTGCACGGGGTACATTGATGATCTCTGGGTAATGGTGTAATAAAGCATTTAATACTGTGCCATCTGGGTTACCTGCACCAGGATGTACCACTAACCCCATAGGTTTATTAATTACCAAAATATCATCGTCTTCATAAACGATGTTTAATTTGATATTTTGTGCTTCATATTCACGAGGGGCTTCGATGGTTGTTTCAACACTCACCGTTTCGCCACCGAGTAGTTTTTCACGTGGTGTGTTTAAAATTTCGCCGTTCACAGTGATTTTATCATCCAAAATCCACGTTTTTATACGTGAACGAGAATAATCAGGGAACAATTGCGCTAATACTTGGTCTAGACGTTTACCGCCAAGGTCAATTGGAACCTCGGCTTGGAGAGAAATTTGCTCTGACATTAGTAACTTTACCCAATTTACCAGTGCAAGCTGTGCTCGACTGGGTTAGAATCGCTTTAATATAATACGTATAGTTTACTCGGTTTTCCTCACTTGGCCTAGCCGAAGACATCGAAGGTAAGAAATAAAATGATAAATAAAATAGGGAAACGTGCGTTCGCCATAGTTTTTTCAGTATCTGTACTTGGCTTAGGTGCCTGTTCATCAGCACCCGACCAAGAAGATATCCAACGCGTTCCTAATAAATCTGCGCAAGCTTTATATGAAGATGCCAAACAAACATTAGATTCTGGCTTATATGCTCGTGCAATTGAGCTATTAAGCGCTATTGATTCTCGCTACCCTTTTGGTCCTCTATCAAAACAAGTACAAATGGACTTAGTGTATGCACATTATCAAGCAGGTAATACTGAGCAAGCACTGGCAACTATCGACCGTTTTATTCGCTTAAATCCAAACCACAAAGATTTAGACTATATGTACTACATGCGTGGCTTAGTGAATATCAAAGCGGATGAAAACGCCTTCCAAGAATATTTTGGTGTAGACCGTGCAGACAGAGATGCAAACCGTACTCGTGTTGCATTTACTGATTTATCAACACTATTAAAACGTTTTCCTAATAGTGTTTATGCACCAGAGGCAAAAAGACGTGTTGTGTGGTTACTCAATAAAATGGCACGCTACGAGTTAAAAGTTGCTGAGTACTACTATGAGCGTGAAGCATACCTTGCTGCTGCTAACCGTGGCAAATATGTAGTTGAGCACTACTCACAAAGTAGTTACCTTGATCAAGCGCTTGAGATCATGGAAAAAAGCTACAATAAACTTGGCTTATCTGAGCTAAGTGAACACGCTAAAGCAACGCGAGAAGCAAACAAGCGTTAAAATAATTTAAAAAGCAAAAAAGGCGCCTAGGGCGCCTTTTTAATGTTTGCGATTAATCTAATATTTTATCAAATCGCGTCTTCATCTTCTTCCGCGGTACGAATACGCACTACTCGCTCAACATCAGTGACAAAGATTTTACCGTCACCAATTTTTCCTGTCTGCGATGTTTTAACGATAACATCAATTGCACGGTCAACATCTTCATCGCTTAAAACGATGTCTAATTTTACTTTAGGTAAAAAGTCCACCATGTACTCAGCGCCACGATAAAGCTCGGTGTGTCCTTTTTGACGGCCAAAGCCTTTAACTTCACTTACCGTCATCCCTGTGATGCCAACATCTGATAATGCTTCACGCACGTCATCAAGCTTGAATGGTTTAATAATTGCTTCGATTTTTTTCATTTTAAGGGTTACTTATTATTTCTCGATTGACTCGATTTTAGACAATCCAATTGCTGATGGCAAACAAAGCTATGAATTACGGTGATTAAATCAGCAATCATGATATTATTAAACAAAGTGATTCAGAATAGAGATAACAATGAAATCATTACAACGGGGTTTTACATTATTGGAACTAATGGTCACGATTGCCATTGTTGGCATCGTTGCTGTCATTGCGCTATGGGATAGCTCAGATATGTTAGAAAGCGACCGCGCCGAAAGCTACTTGCTTGAATTAAAACGCACGCTCAGCTTTGCACGAGCAAAAGCGACGAGTAGTGATGAATTAGTCATTGTTTGCGCAGGCGATACAGAATCAATTGAACAAAATAAATCTATATTTTGTTCAAGAGACTGGAGCCTGGGAAGTATTTTTGTATTTGTAGATAAAAGCCCTAACGGTACTTTTAATCCTGGCCAAGGGGATATCATTTTGCGCGTAATGGAAGAGATACCCAATAATAGCTCGCTCAGTTTTTCTGGTGCAAGAGTTATAAGATTTGAAACTAGCGGTATGATTAGAACTGATCCAGGCACATTCGTATATTGCCCTTCAAGTAGCAATAATGATAACAATAAAGCCTTATCTATTTCACAGTCTGGCACCGCAATGTATGAAGGAACAACAACAAAAACATGTAATTAACCCTATTTAATTGACAAATACAAAGCTCCTATTACATTTTAATAAATAGTCGCGATTTGGAGTCTTCAAGGATGAAGACAAATAATTACTTGCGTAGCCTTAAAGGTGCTATGTTAATTGAAATCCTAATAGTCTTATCAATTTTTTCGTTTTTACTGCATTTCGCTTTATTTGAATATAAGCCACTCCTCGCCAATAACCGCTTAGAAAGTAATATGCATACAGTTAAAAGAGCACTACAATTTACTCGCCTCAAGGCACAAACTAATAATGCCTATGTGACATTTTGTGCTTTAAAGCTTAACCGTTGTAACAAGGCGATGTGGCATAAATCTTTAACTGTCTTTGTCGATAAAGGCGAGCTTGGTGTGTTTGAAAGTGGCGATACCAAATTATTGGAAGTTGAAGCAATAAATAAATTAGATATGCTGACTTACCCACGTCACTCAGTAACATTTAGCCCAACAGGTATGCCAGTGGGTTTAAACAATGGCACTTTTATATACTGCCCAGAATATATAAAAGCAAGCCTCAAAGGGCTTGCTATTAGGGTCAGTACAATAGGTCGAGTCAGAATGATTGATACTGATAAGTGCTAAAGCCTATTTCCCCCAACAAGTGCTCGAATCAGCAGAACCTTGAGATTTTTTAAGGCCTGTGTCTGTAATTATTAATTTAGTGCATTCTGAATCTTGTAGTGGCGGACCTGATACTGGTGTTGCCTCTAATTCAAAGGTACCGGCATTATTATTGACAGTCGCCTTTAACTTATAAAAATTGTTTTCTGTTGTTTCTGCAACACCTAGAGCAGAAAGTGAAGTTGTGTACTCACGATTATCAACAAAGTATTGTTCTTGTTTATTAGCCGCGTCTAATAATGAGGTTATTGCCTCTGTTCTTGCTGTACGTTTTACATGTTCAAAATAACTTGGGATAGCAATGCTCGCAATAATTCCTAAGATTGCTACAGCAATCATCAGCTCGATTAATGTAAAACCTTTTAGGTTTTTTTTCCTTATTATATTCATATAATTAATACCTATGCTTTTGTTAATTCAGAGCATTCTTCGCTTTAAACTTATCATAGGTTTAGAGTCGCGATTATGCAATTAGATAAATACTCAATTCCATCATACAACGCTGCCTAAGTTAGTTTTAAACTGTTAAGCAGAGTCTTTGAACGGGAATTAATTACTGTTATCGTTTATTTCTTGCTTATAAATAAATGTCTGTTGTGTTTTAAATCCAAAGCCAATTGGCACTGCATCACTCACTAATTTGATTTTACCATCTTCAATTGTAAGCCCTGGACCTAAAATTTCTTGAACCTTAAACGGGTTTTGCTCACCTTTAATACCTGGTCCTATAGACAAGAATTGGCTTTGCTCTTTTACCTTTTCACTTGTATTGTCATCGCAGAAACCATCACTATTACCATCGACACAGCTATCGCCTATACCAAAGTAGAGCTGAGGTGTGTCAGGCACATCATTAGAAGTAGTGAATTTTAAGTTATCATATACCTTAGTGCCGTAATGTAAGTGGAAAGCATACAAGCTACCAGAGCCCCCGGTAAGTGAACATTGATTTACTAAATCAGTAGTGGATGCTGGTGAAAAACTTGTAAAGTAAGCAACGCCACCTATTACGGTACTTGCCGCTAGTGACTTTTCACCGGTAGTTGGTAGGTTATAATACCAACCGCTAAATTCACCCAGTTCTACTTCAAGCTCAGTAAATTTATCCAGGTCATCTAGTGCATTACCGAATGGATCTGACCCCACATCCATTAAATCAGCTTGAGTGATAGGCGCTGGTACATCCGTTCCCATAAATGACTGAGTTACCGTATTGATATCGCGTATCATAAAAAGCTGATCATTTGTTGCTGTTGATAACGGTTTTGAGCGATTCCCGCTACCTATTAATACGGCATCAAATGGCGTATCAATACGTGTTGTAATTGATTCACCTTGATAAGTTGTTTTAGATACTTTGCTAAACATGGTCCTGGCAATCATAGGCTTATAGAAAAAACGACGATCTTGGGTAGCTAATGTACTGCCTAAACTAGCTAACTTAAAATGTGTCCATGGCTCTGTTGAATCATTATAATTCTCAGATGGCATATCAATTCGCCAAATATCTCCACCTGTATCTGTTGCGTATAAACGATCAACATAACCATCGTAGTCAGAATCTAAAACCGTTATATCTGAGGCAATACTGTGATTACCTGTAAATCCATTTTCATTTGGCGTTAAGGCCCATATTTTCTTTCCTGTTTCGGCATCAACAATAAAAACGCCTCGTCCTTTACTATCGTTTGTACGAATAACATTATCTTTGTTGGTATCATAACCTGCACCAAATATAAGCACAGGTTTATCTTTGTATCCACTTAAGTTAATGTACGTCACCGTTGGCTTAGACCATGTTTGTGCCAGCTCTGAAAAGTCGCCTGTTCCACCTGTAATAGGCTCATCCCATAATAATTTGGGAGAATCAGGATTAGTAATATCAAGGCCATAATACTTGTTACCACCTCGTCTTAGGCCAAAAAATGCCCAAACACGATCTGAGTCATTAACTATCCCATCATTATTTTTATCATCAAAAAATATTGAAATTGGCCCGTCAACACCATAGACCTTTGTATCTGCTTGATTCTCACGAAGTGGCTTTATAATTTTATATAAGCTTCTAGGGATAAATGCCCAGCTTTCACTTAGTACATCATTTTTATCTTGAAACATATGCAAATAACCTGCATTAGTTCCGATTAAAATACGGATATCATCATTTCCATAATCAATCGTTACAGGTTTTGAATGTAGTGGATCACCAAAGATATCTTTGCGCGAATCAGTTGTTGAACCATCTTTATCTTCATCATCAATATCAAGACCTCTTGACCAATTTATAAGATCCTCAACTTCATTGGCGTCCGCTTCAAAATCGACTGCTGCTTTTGCTATTGTTCCATAATGAAAAACAACTCGGTAACGTGTGAAATTAAGTAATCGGCCATTAACATTGGTGATAACCTTTCTGCCTTGATTAGGAACGCTTGAAGAATTAGAAAGATATAAGTTCACGCCACCTAGCTCTACTGAATTGCCATCAGCATTTTCACCACTTGGTAACCAAAATGTTTTTGCATTTTTATCTATAAGACCATCTTCATTTAGAGCCTGTTTACCATCTTTATCAATAATTTGGTCACCAGACACTTTTAACTTTTTCAAGTTACCACGCCAACGAGCTCCTGTTTTAGGATAAAACATCGCATAATAAATTGATTCTCGGCTGCGAGTTTGATCTACGTTGTTACTCGCTACAGAGGGAGCTGTAAAACTGTCATTGACCTCTCGAATTTGAGTTATGGTATTTTTTAAAGCCTCTGATAATTGATCAGAGGTATTGGCATGAAGGTACTTACCACCTCCAAGGCGAGCGGTTTCAGACAACAAACGTTTACCATTGTCACTCATTCCAGAGCCAAAACCTATGGTGTAAACCCGACCTGTTTCATGAATTTCGGAAGTATCTGGACGTAGATCAACTTCAACATTGTCAGTTCCATGGATAATTTTTGCAAGCTTGTGCAAATACACACCAGCAATTTTATCGCTATCTGATAGAGAGCTACCGAAATAAGACTTGTGTAAACTGCTTATGTTTGAGTCTTGCTCATTATCAGAGCCCGCAGATGGGTCACCATCAGTCATGTAAATTACATTAACTGAGTTATCACAGCGCTTTACTTCATCAGGGTTATCAAAAGGAGAGATATAAGTGTAATTAGTAACTGTTTCATTTTCCCACCAGCACCCCCACCAGTTACACTTCCTGACTCTATTTGTTGTTGATGTTTTACTTTCTACAGAAGTATCGCGAAATAGCTCATTAACTTTCTCGCCATAATATAAACTTTGCCCAGTAATATATAGATACGCTTCCCAGAGAGTTTCAGTTAGCGGTGTCCCTCCATCAGCAGGTAAATTGGCGATCGTCGTTTTCAGCGTTGACATTGGCGAACCAATACCCGCTAGTACATAACCACCGCTAGTACTATTAAAACGCATAAGACCAAAATCAATATCATCATTACCATCTACAAGTTTAGTTATCGCATCTTGTGCAACGCCTAATCGGCTATCGCTGCACAAAATATAGCCACCAGAATAACCGCAACTATTACCTGAGCTGGTTGAAAACGCCATACTACCTGAGGTGTCAAAAACAATGAGTACGCGTGGTTTTTCATCTAAATCAACATTGTGATTAACATACAATTCGATGTCTTCCGCATGGGTCATCATACTGAAAATCACAGCACAATTTAGCAAGAGTTTGCTAATTAATTTTCCTATTTTCATCACAAAACCCAACTCGATGCCAATGTTAAAAAAGAGTGCAGTTCAAGTAGCCCAATGCTTAACTTACTTGCCTGCAATTGTTCATAGTACTAAGTTATTTTTCAAACTTAAAATCTAGTTACTCTTTGATAAAGATATAACTTAATATGTATAATTAAAACTAAAATCTAGATTACATTAATTATAACCAATTATATTGAATTAAAACATAAGTACTGAAATTTGTTTATAGAAAACACCACTTTTTAATACAGACATTCACCACAATAAACATTTAACCATTTGAAAAAGTATTCATTAGCTATAAGTAACATTCAAAGGGTTAGTTAACACCTTAAAAAAGCAGTAAAAAATAACCAAAAAACAAAACCCAAACAACCTAAAAGGATTGTTTTCATATTCCAGTAGATATTAATTTATAAACCCAAAGGCCTCACAAAAATATTATAATGGTATTTAATATCCCAAAAAGAGAGAAATAACACCACAAATAAAGGTTATCATCAGCAATCAATTATAAACCATTAATTTTCACTGACTTTGGTCAAACCTTTCTTGTTTATATATATAAGTTTGTTGAACTTCAAATCCAAGCCGATCATTACTGACTAATTTGACTTTACCATTTTCAATATTCAATCCGGGACCCAAAACCCCTTTTGCCACAAATGGCGCTTTTTCACCAATGATTCCAGTTTCCAATCAACATGAACTGGCTTTCACCTTTATCATTTTCACCGAAAAATAATTGCGGTGTATCAGGTACATCATTCCCAGTTTCGTACTTAAGTTCATCATATACTTTTGTTCCATAATGCAAGTGAAAAGCATAGAGCCCCCCACTTCCCCCGCTTAGACTACATTGGTCTGTAATATTACTTGTCGAACCCGGTGAAAAACTTGTAAAGTAGGCGACACCACCCACAACAGTACTTGCGGCTAACGATTTCTCTCCTTTTATCGGCAAGTTATAATACCAACCATGAAAACGAGATAACTCAACTTCAAGGTTAACAAAGCCTTTAATATCATCTAGTTGCTTGGCAAATGGATCAGAACTTACATTCATTAAATCAGAGTGAGTAATTGTAGTAGGGACATTATTCCCAGTGAAAGACTTAGTCACAGTATTTATATCCCGGATCATAAATAACTGATCTTTTACCGATGTCAAAGTCGGCTTTGCACGGTTCCCACTGCCTATTAAAACCGCATCAAACGGAGTATCTAAACGTGTTATTGTTGACTTACCATTAACAACAACCTCAGAAACTTTACTGTACACACTTCTTGCAATAGTTGGTTTATAGAAGAAACGCCGATCTGTACTAGCATAAGTACCTCCAAGGCTCGCTAACTTGAAGTGTGTCCAATTATTGGAGTTATCTGTAGCCATATCAATTCGCCAAATATCTCCACCTGTGTCGCTCGCATACAAACGATCTATATAACCATCATAGTCAGAGTCAACAAGAGCAATATCAGAAGCTATACTATGCTTTCCTTGGAAACCATTTTGCGATGGTGTCAGCGCCCAGATTTTTTTTCCTGTCTCTGCATCAACAATATATATTCCCCTTCCTTTAGAGTCTGATGAACGTTGTCTATTATCTTTGTTGGTATCATAGCCCGCACCAAAGATGAGTACAGGACGGTCTTTATAGCCTCGCAAATTTATATAGGCTACTTGTGCTTTAGACCATGTTTGAGCTAGTTCTTGAAAATCACCAGAACCGCCAACAATTGGTCCCCCCCACAATACTTTTGGTGAATCAGGCTTTGTAATATCAAGTCCGTAGTAATTATTACCGCCTCGCCTTAAACCAAAAAATGCCCAAACTCGATCACCTTTACCAACAATACCATCCTTATTTTTATCATCAAAAAATACCGAGATAGGCCCATCGATACCATAAACTTTATTATTTCTCTGGTTATCTCTCAGCGGTTTTATAATTTTATATAGATGTCTAGGAATGAAAGCCCAACTTTCACTTAACACATCGTTCTTATCTTGAAACATATGTAAGTAGCCAGCATTTGTACCTATTAAAATACGAACGTCATCGTTACCATAATCAATAGTGACAGGCCTAGAGTGAAGTGGGTCACCAAAAATATCTTTTCGTGAGTCAGATGTTGAGTAATCATTATTCTCATCATCTACATCGAGACCTCTTGACCAATTAATTAAATCTTCAACTTCTTCTGGTTTTGCTTCAAAAACTGCAGCAGCCTTTGCAATTGTCTTATAGTGATAAACAACACGGTAGCGGGTAAAGTTAAGCATACGCCCACTAAGGTTACTTAAAACTTTGCGTCCACCTTTTGGTAAACTTGAAATACTTGATAAGTAAAGGTTGACCCCACCTAATTCAACAGAATTACCATCAGGGCTCTCTTCATCTGGAAGCCAAAATGTTCTTGCATTCTTAGCAATTAGTCCTTGAGTATTCAATGCAGACTTACCAGTTGCATCAACGATTGAATCACCCGACACTTTCAATTTCTTTAGGTTTCCTCGCCAACGAGCGTTAGTGCTTGGATAGAACATCGTGTAATACAAAGCATCTCTACTACGAGTCTGATCTCTATTATTCGAAGTAATAGCGGGTGCAGTAAAATCTCCACTATCCTCTCTAATGACTGCGAAGGCCTTATCGATTGCTTCAGATAACCCTTTCGCATTATTTGCAAAAAGATATTGGCCGCCACCAAACTCAGCAGTTTTCGTAAGCAGTGCTTCATTGTTATCAGTGATACCACTGCCAAAACCTACGGTATAAATTACCCCTTGGTCATTTACAGATGATGTTTTGGTATACAAATCAACCTTTACATTCTTTGTTCCATGAATAATTTTTGCTAATGCAGCTAAATGGCTATCTGGTTCATAATCATTCACAGGATAAGAAGGCGCTGTTGTACCAAAATAGTTTCGGTAAATATTTTGTATATAAGCATCACGGCTATTATCCCACTGAGGCTCACCATCAGAAATAAGAATAATATTGACTGTATTATCACACCGTTTATTTGGAGAACTAAAAGGCGACACATATTGCTGAGCTTTTTCCGCTGTAGTATCTCGCATTGAAGGATCAATTAGTTTCGCAAAATCAACACTTTGCCCGGTTAAATACCGATAAGTTTCCCATAAAGTCTCTGTGACTGGAGTAGATCCCCCAGCTGATATGTTACTAATAATATTTTTTATTGTTTTGTGATCTGTTCCTAACTTTGCTTTTAAATATCCACCTTCATTCGCTGAAAAACGAAATAAACCAAAATCCATATCGGGGTTGGAGTTAATAACTCTTGTAATTACATTTCGGGCTGCATTTATTCGGCTATCTGGACACTCTAATAAAAAGCTAGTGTATGGATCACGACATTGTAAACCAGTTTCTGCTGAACGGAGCATACTTCCTGATGTATCTAACACAAATAATACTCGTGTCTTTTCAGCTAAATCTTTATCGTAATTTACATATAGCTCTGTATCATCAGCATACCCTGGCACGATAAATACTAAGGCAAATATACACATAAAAAAAAGTAAAATAGTACTGGCTTTCATTTTGCTTTCCTTCTCTAACCACCCGTATTTAGGCTTGCCATTTCTTGGGCAACCCCCGTAGTTATTGTCAGAACATGAGTACTTTTCTTGCCATAAGTTATTGTGCTATTAACCTGAATCATGTTGCATGCTACGCCTGAGGTGAAATTATATTTTCGAGGACAAGGTAAATCTAAGGCACCATTATTTAAGTTAGTCATGGTGTTAGTTGTATTGCCAACCCTTCCAATTACAAAGCCCCCCTCAGGTATTTCTGCAGCTTTCATCAGAAAAGCACTATCGCCGCCTTTTGTGGCCTCTGCTGCAATTACTTGCTGAACATTACCAAATAACTCATTTTCAGCGACTTCACGTTCTTGTACTGCGTTTGTTATTTTTATATCAATAGAACTACTATTCATTAAAGTAACAGCAATCCCTGTAACAGCTACCACCATTATCAATGCTACAATTAATACAACGCCTTGTTGCTTTTTTGCTAAGGTTACATGCGCCATAAATTTGCCCCCACATTGTTAAGCCTAATTGTTGTTGTAAAAAGAGCTCGTCTGTAATTGTCATTAAATTTAAGCACCCTACCGCTAGTACCTTCTCCTAACGTGTATGTTTGATTAGTAACCTTTAAATTTGCATCAGGCATTAGCGTTCTGGCTAATAAAAACACCTGAACCGTTAAAATTCCTCGGCGATTTTCCCAGTCACTTTCTGTCATATCAGTAATACTTTTATAAGTGTCTACACGACTGTTATTAGTCGTATCCAAGCCAAAAACAAAATGTAAATTCTCAACCCCTTCCATGATGGTTTCTTTTCTCATACCTTCATTTACTGTTAGCCTCATTCGTTTTAGAGCGGGTACTTTGACTGTCTTTTTGTTAAAACTAAACGTTTGCTCTGAAATGTAGTAGACATGGTGCCTGTAACGCCAAATTGTTGCATTCCCATTTATTGCGCCTGCAGCTATCGGTCCTCGAGAAAAAAGCCCAAACTCTTGCTCAGCAACAAAATAAAAGTTTCTGTTATTAGTACTGTTAGGTTGGATTTGTAGTCCTTCTAAAAACTTAACCTGTAAAATATCGGAGTTTTGATTAGCATCGTTAATACAGCCTAAAGCATTGGCTGAACTTGCTTCTATTGCATAAACCGAGCGAAAGTTTGTATTTGCATTAGCATCTGGAAAGCTTGCATTGTTCAAGCCTGCTGAACAGTCATTACCTGGGTTATTAACCCGTGTGGTATCAGTGTTATCACTCGAAAACGAGTCTTCATAAAAGGTGCCCCAAAAGCCGATTTGTTCTATATCTCGTTGCATTATATTTAATGCTAAACGACCTGTTTCTTGTAACTCACCAATAGCCATTGTATCTTTTGTAGTTACTTTCATACTGATATAAGTAAACATCACGCCACCAAGAACCAGGCCACCTATAAATAAAGCGACCATTACCTCAACCAGCGTAAATCCATTATGTTTATTCATATCAAGACCTTAAATAGATATAACTATCAAGAACAACCAAACGACGCTTATCAGTAGCAGCGCCACATTTGACAGCATTATTTTCTTTGCTAGCTGATAACTCTTGTCTACCTCGCCAACTGATCACAACTTGAATATTGAACTCATTTGCACTCCCTGCAGCGACAGGGGTGCTACTTATACACACTGTTGCGTCATCTAAAGCACCTGTATTTTCACGGGCTTGAATGGCTCGTATCCACTGTTGTTTATCGAATGCTGCGATTTGTTGCGCAGAACATCTAGCGTTAAGACACGGTTGTACTGCACCAGCCGAAGATTCACTGCTAAATTCTCCATTATACAAACCTGCAAAGCCTGAAGAATCATTAGCTCGCATGCGTTGAATAATGTCATTGCCTAACGCAATTGCAGCAGAGCGTTGCAATGCATCGAAGCTTGCTTGCTTAGCTTTTGCTTGGAGGGCCACAGCGCCTAATAAACCAAAACTTAAAATAACAAAGGCAATAAGTACTTCGATTAAAGTAAAACCTTGCTGGTCAGGATGTTTAAACATGATGAAATTACGGATACTTTTACATACCGTAAGAATAAAAGAACACTAATAAATCACAATCTGAATATGGATAAGCGGTCAAAATGCTCGATAAGCGGTATTCCTCCCTCATTGAAGCTAATACCATTGACCCAGAAAGAGCCAAAACTAATAGGAAAGACTAATTAGGTGACTTTTACTTACCCATCGCAGCTTTAACATTTTTAAGCTCTCGACGACTAACAGCTAACGGCTCTTCAAATTGCTTCATAATCACGGTATGACCACCCGTCAACGAGTTATTAAGACTTACAATATGCTGTGAATTCACAAGCGTGTTGCGATGAATTCGCAGTAACTGTAACGGATAGGTTTGCTCGAGTTGCTTTAAACTCTGTTCAATAAGCGCTTCACCTTTGAAAAATACAACTCGAGTGTATTTTTGTTCAGCGATACAGCATATAACATCATCCACATTTATCCTTCTCAATACGCCAGCAAGTTGATAACTAATATAGTTATTTTCAAGTGGGCTTACTTGAGTCCGGTTTAATTTACTGAGTTGAGCCATTGCTTTGGTTAATGCTTGCTCAGAAACAGGTTTAACTAAATAACCATCAACAGCGAGCTCAAATGCAGTTAACGCATGCTCGGCATGTGCTGTTAAAAACATAACTGCAGGAGGGATAGAAAACTGCTTTAGCTCTGCTGCTACCTCTAACCCAGTCAGCTTAGGCATATTAATATCAAGCATGACTAAATCAGGTTGCAAGCACTTACAAAGCTCTATCGCTTGTTCACCATTACTTGCTTCACCAACCACAGTATAACCCTCATTAGTAGATAATAAACGTTTGATACGTGCCCTTGCTAAAGGCTCATCATCAGCAATCAATACTTTTATCATGCGCCCCTCTGCTTTGGTATAACTAGCTTCACTCTAAAAATTCCATCACGAATAGTAGTCGTAAGTTGCGCTCTTTGATTATAAAACAGCGCCAAGCGCTGACGAATATTATCAAGCGCCATACCATTACCTGTTCGCGAATGGCTCACTTGTGCTGCGACTGGGTTAGTTATAATGAAGGTATAAGCTTTGTCTGATTGATGCATTTCGACCGAGATATTTCCCAGCTCAGCGGGCTCCACACCATAAAATACGGCATTTTCAATAATTGGTTGAATTGTTAAACAGGGAATATCAATATCTGGCAGCGCCTCAGGTAATTTCCAACTTAAAGCTAACCGTTCACCGTAGCGCCAACGTTCAAGTGCTACATACTGTTGGCACAAGGTGATTTCGTCAACAAGCTTAATCGCTTTACCGCTTCGCATAGCTGCCTGTGATAGCGCCGCCAGTGCTAAAATTGCCTGCTCTGCGGCGTCAGCATCATAATGTGTAAGCTCAGCGGCCGTATTCAAACTATTAAACAAAAAATGGGGCCGAATTCTTGCTTGCAATGCATCTAGCTCAGCCTGAGCTAACGCTTTAGTTTGCAGCTCTTTTTGATTATGAATATGCAAAAACTGACCAAATAGTGCCGCTACTAAAAACACAATTAGTAGGTTACTGCCAATAAAGTTTGCTCTCGACTCCATAGAAAAAACATCTGAAAATAGAGTCAAAAACAGCCAGCTATAAACGTAAGTTAATCCAAGTAAGGATAAAATTAAAATGGTCAGCTGATGCGTCTGTGATAACTTTATGAGTATAACTCGACTCAAATAAAGTAAAGATAAACTAGAAAGAAAGATAAGGTGTAAAAAGCAGCTAAATATTGCAAGACGTGACCACACATCACCTAAACTCATTGGCGAGAAAGCAAGTAAAATAGCAATGGCTTGGCTGACGATCAGTGTGGCAAGGACACCACGGGATTGAAAAAGAGCCGCAATCAGCAAGCCGTTTGAATTTGGCTGTTTGCTCATGGGCTCCTCTTTTATTATTGTCTACTAACTGTTTAGATTAGCGTAGCTCAACGGGAACAGCAAATACTATGTTCTCTTCTTCACCTGGATTTTCAACAACTTGATTACCACCTAATTCTTTTAGACGGGCAATTACCTGCTGGACTAAAACTTCTGGTGCAGATGCGCCTGCAGTGACACCGACAGCATTTACATTGTTAAACCAATCAGCTTCAACATTACTCGCATCATCGATTAAATAAGCGGTCGTTCCCATTTTGTCAGCAAGCTCACGTAAACGATTTGAGTTAGAGCTATTTTTAGCCCCCACAACAAGCAGTACATCTACTTTATCTGCCAAGTCACGAACGGCATCTTGACGGTTTTGCGTAGCATAACAAATGTCATCTTTACGCGGACCATCAATCGCCGGAAACTTAGTACGAAGTGCATCAATCACATCTGCCGTATCATCAACAGATAAGGTTGTTTGGCTACAGTAAAACAGATTTTCAGGGTTTTTAACCGTTAAGCTAGCAACATCCTCAGGGGTTTCTACTAAATAAATACCACCCTTTTCGTTGTCATACTGCCCCATTGTACCTTCGACTTCAGGATGCCCATGGTGACCGATTAACACGCACTCAGTCCCTTTGCGGCTTGCACGTGTTACTTCCATATGTACTTTTGTTACTAGTGGGCAAGTTGCATCAAACACTTTAAGATCACGACGTTTTGCTTCGTTGCGAACAGCTTGCGATACACCATGAGCGCTAAAAATAACAATGCTGTCGTCAGGCACCTGATCTAGCTCTTCAACAAATACTGCACCACGATTTTTAAGTCCATCAACAACATATCGATTATGAACCACTTCATGGCGCACATAGATAGGTTTTTCAAAGATATCAAGTGCACGTTCCACAATACTAATTGCACGATCAACACCGGCACAAAAACCACGTGGATTTGCTAATAAAATATCCATTAACCTGTTACCTCTAAAATATCGACTTCAAAGGTTAAGCGTTGTCCCGCAAGTGGGTGATTAAAATCAATCGTGACAGAGTCACCTTGCACTTCACGAACAAGTCCTGGTAATTCAGTACCATCAGGCTGAGTAAAAGCTATAATATTACCTACTTCAGCAGGGGTCTCTGCACCAAACTTGCTGCGGTCTACATAATAAATGTTATCTGGATTTGGCTGACCAAATGCATCCTCTGGCTCCAACGCAAATGACTTACTGTCACCAGCAGCTAAACCTAGTAAACATTTTTCAAAGTTTTCTGTCAGGCTACCATCACCCATTCGCAATTTTGCAGGTTTATTATGCACCTTAGTTGAATCGGCTGCTGAGCCATCCTCTAATTTAATTGAGAAATGAAAGATCACTTCAGAGTTTTCACCAATTACAGCTTGGCTCATGCTTGTTGCTCCTTAGGACTTTCGCCTGTGAAGGCATCAAATAAAAGTAATGCGGCACCGATACAAATCGCACAATCGGCAATATTAAAAACAGGAAAGTGCCAATTTTCATAATATACGTGTAAGAAGTCAATAACATAGCCATAAGCGATGCGGTCGTATAAATTGCCAATCGCGCCGGCTAACACTAACGCATAAGCAGAACACAAGACCTTGTTCGTCGCTGGTAAGCGTTTAAGCCACCACACTAATAACACACTGATCGACACAGCAATCAAACTAAAAAACCAGCGCTGCCAACCACCAGAATCACTTAAAAAGCTAAATGCTGCACCATAGTTATGTACATAGGTGAAATTAAAGAACGGCAGAATATCTATCGACTCTTTGTAGGCCATGGTATTAACGACAAGTGTTTTTGTCGCATGGTCTACTACTAAAAGTAGTAGACTCAGCCATAACCAAACCAAGCCACTTTTTCCGGCTAGTTTGCTCACTAACAACTCCTATGCGAACTGACGCTGTTCACCATCGCCGTCAACATTACTTACACAACGGCCACAGATTTCAGGGTGTGCTGGATCAGCACCTACATCATCACAGTAATGCCAACAACGCTCACATTTTTCAGCAGTTGTTGCAGCAACTTTAATGTATAAGCCATCAATCTCAGTCGCCTGAGTACCTTCAGGCTGAGCTGTCACTGTTTCAACTGTCACGCCTGAAGTTAATAGTACAAAGCGCAGCTCATCACCTAATGCAGCTAATTTCGAGCTTAGCTCTTCACTAGCGTAGATGCTTACGTTTGCTTGTAGTGTTGCACCAATAACGTCTTCTTTACGAGCAGCTTCTAGCACACGGTTTACTTCATCACGAACATTAAGGATTGTTAACCAATCATCATTGCTGAACTTACCTTGTGAAGAGGCTTGCAAGCCATCGTACCATACTGAGGTGAATACAAATTTGTCACGCTCACCTGGTAATGCTTCCCAAATTTCTTGCGCAGTGAAGCTTAAAATCGGTGCCATCCAACGCGTCATTGCTTCAGCAATGTGGTAAAGCGCAGTTTGACATGAACGACGTGCATGGCTGTCGCTTTTCGCTGTGTATTGACGATCTTTGATTACGTCTAGGTAGAACGAACCAAGCTCACCAGTACAGAAGTTCATTAGCTTTTGCGTTACAAGCAGCATTTGGTACTTGTCATAAGCCGCTAAGATTTCATCTTGCAGCTCAGCTGCACGACCCACAATCCAACGATCAAGCTCAACCATGTCTTCAATTGCAACTTGATCCGTTTTAGGATCAAAACCATTAAGGTTCGCAAGTAAGTAACGGCTGGTGTTACGGATACGACGGTAACGGTCAGCTGAACGTTTAAAGATTTCATCAGATACAGTCATTTCGGCTGTAAAGTCAGTTGATGCAACCCATAAACGTAAGATGTCAGCACCTAGTTTGTTCATCACGTTTTGTGGCGAAATTACATTGCCTAATGATTTAGACATCTTGCGGCCGTTTTCATCAACTGTGAAACCGTGTGTTAACACTTGCTTATATGGCGCATGACCATTGATAGCAACCGAAGTCATCATTGACGACATGAACCAACCACGGTGTTGATCAGAGCCTTCTAAATAAAGATCTGCCGGACTCGTTAAATCTTCACGAGCATCAACCACACATGCGTGAGTCACGCCTGAATCAAACCATACATCTAGGGTATCTTGTACCTTCATGTATTGCTCAGAGTCATCACCAAGTAAGGTTGCAGGGTCTAAGTCATACCAAGCTTGAATACCTGATTTTTCAACCAGTTTCGCAGCTTCTTCGATTAGCTCTTGCGTATTTGGATGAAGAGCACCAGTATCTTTATCAACGAATAGTGCAATTGGCACACCCCATGTACGTTGGCGTGAAATACACCAATCAGGACGGCCTTCAACCATGTTAGCAATGCGGCTCTCGCCCCACTCAGGTAACCACTCAGTCTTTTTGATTTCATTTAATGAATCTTGACGAAGGTTAGCTTGATCCATACTTACAAACCACTGTGGCGTAGCACGGAAGATAATTGGTGTTTTATGACGCCAGCAATGTGGGTAGCTATGTGTAAGCGCATGATGGTGTAATAACGCATTGTTTTCAGTTAATACGTCAATCACGCTCGCATTTGCTTTAAATACGTGCTGACCAGCAAACATAGGTGTGTCAGGTAAGTAAACACCGTTTGCACCAACAGGGTTAGCAACTTCTAAACCATAAGCAAGACCTGCCGCGAAATCCTCTTGACCGTGACCAGGCGCAGTATGAACAACACCAGTACCAGAATCAGTCGTTACGTGATCAGCAACAATTACAGGCACTGTGAAGTCATAGAACGGGTGAGCAACCTGTAAATTCTCAAGTGCCGCACCTTTTACATAACCTAGTACATGGTAATGCTTAAAGCCATAACGGTCCATTGCATCTTTTACTAGCTCAGAACCTAAAATTAGACGTTGCTGCGCACCTTCGTCATCAATTTGAACAAGGGCATATTCAAGCTTTTCGTGAACCGCTACTGCACGGTTAGCTGGTAATGTCCAAGGTGTTGTCGTCCAAATGGCGGTACTAACTGCACCTGTACCTTCATGGCCTTCAGCAAGTTCAAACGCATTGATTACAGCATCTTGATCAGCAAACTGAAAACGCACATCGATTGCTGGAGACTGTTTATCTTGGTATTCAACTTCCGCTTCAGCAAGTGCTGAACCACAATCTGTACACCAGTGAACAGGCTTAGCACCTTTGTGTAAGTGACCATTTTTAATGATGCGACCAAGTACACGAATTGCATTCGCTTCAAAGTCAAAGTTCATTGTTAAGTAAGGCTTGTCCCAGTCACCAAATACACCAAGACGTTTAAAGTCTGTTTTTTGACCTTCGACTTGTTTTTTTGCGTATGCCCGACATTTTTCACGGAACTCAGCAGCAGATACCTTAACGCCTGGCTTGCCTACTTTCTTTTCAACCATTAATTCAATTGGTAAACCGTGACAGTCCCAACCCGGCACGTAAGGTGCGTCGAAGTCAGACAAAGTTTTTGACTTAACAATAATATCTTTAAGAATTTTGTTTACCGAGTGGCCTAAATGGATATCACCGTTTGCATACGGAGGGCCGTCATGCAAAATGAAGGTTTTTTTACCTTTTTTAGCGCTGCGAATTTGACCATATAGATCGTCTTCATACCATGTCTTAAGCATCTTTGGTTCACGTTGTGCCAAATTGCCGCGCATTGGAAACGCTGTTTCCGGTAAATTCAAAGTATGTTTGTAGTCGCTCATTAATCCTACTTTCCGTATCGGCTACCTAATTTAAACCAAAACACTGCTTAGCGGCGGTTACATCATCTGCAATCTGCGCCGTCAGTTGTGTTAATGTCTCGAATTTTTTCTCATCGCGAAGCTTCTTGATTAGCTCCACGTGCATGAATTGTCCATAAATGTCTTGCGCAAAGTCGAAGAGATGAACTTCTAACAATGCACGTGTCCCATTAAATGTGGGTTTGTTGCCAATATTTGCAACCCCAAATAATTCTTTATTACCAACTTTTGCTCGCACCGCAAACACCCCATTCACAGGGCATACTTGGCGTTTCAATGCAATATTGGCGGTTCTGAACCCTAATTCACGGCCTTTTGCCCAACCATGAATAACGCGCCCAGAAATTGCGTATCCATGACCTAACATGGTCTTAGCATCTTCTAATTGCCCTGCAGCAAGCGCATGACGAATAAGAGTACTGCTTACTCTATCATTGAGTCTGCGAAAACTTGCAGTACTTTTCACATCCATGTTTAACTCAGCGCCCATAGTTTTCAGTAGCGCAAAATCACCACGGCGACGTTTACCAAAGCAAAAGTCATCGCCCACGGTTAATGCTTTGACACCTAATTTCTCAACCAGTACATGACTAACAAACTGCTCGGCTTCCATATTGGCAAATTGCTGATTGAAACTAATGCAAATCACCCGCTCCACTCCTAATTTAGCAAGTAAGCTGAGCTTATCACGAAGTCGAGTCAAACGCGCTGGTGCATTATCTTTGGCAAAAAACTCTTGTGGCTGAGGCTCAAATAACATCACGGTACTTGGCAACTGATGTTTTTGTGCGTCTTGAAGCAAGCCTTTAATCACTTCAGCATGACCTAAATGCACGCCATCAAAATTACCAATGGTCAACACACAGCCATAGTGCTGCGCGCGAATATTGTGAATACCTCTAATTAACTCCATGCCACCTTTTTGCCTTTATAAGCGAGCCCAAAACATTGATATCGAGCTTGAAACGCAGATTATAATCTTTTTTTTAGTTTGATTCAGTAGTTGCAACACTTTTTATCGTATTTAGTCGCACACCTAAAATGAATAAGGCCGCAAAGTACACAAAAACCGCCAACACTAATAACCCGCTCAACAGCAGCACTTGCTCAGTAAAGTGCCATGTTCTCCACGCAAATTGCTGACCAACAAACCACACCGAAGCAGCCATTAATATACTTGAAAACAAACACTTAAATGTAAAACCTAAACTCATCACTGAAAACTGATAGACCCCTTCTTTACGCAGTTGATGATACAACAAATAAGCATTACAACTGGCCGACATCGCTGTTGCCAACGCTAACCCCAAATAACCGATAAATGGTGCTAGCATAATATTAAACACCATATTCAACACGAGTGTTTTTATGCCTATTTTTACGGGGGTTTTAGTATCTTGGCGAGAGTAAAAGCCGGGTGCTAACACCTTGATCAACATGAAACTAACCAATCCAACAGAATAGGCCATCACACCGTAACTTACCGCTTTCACATGATCAATTTCACCGTCCTGAAACGCGCCATGGTCAAATAAAACCGTAATAATTAGCGGGCTTATCACCATTAAACCAAACATGGCAGGCAAACCTAAAAATATAACAAACCGTACTCCCCAGTCTAAGGTCAGCTGAAAATCTCTAGTACTTTTGGTGCTATGCAACTTTGACAGTGCCGGCAAAATTACCGTTGCGATACCGATACCAAATAAGCCAAGAGGAAACTCAATTAAACGGTCTGAGTAGTAAAGCCAAGCGATAGAGCCTGTCATCAACATTGAGGCAATCATGGTGTCGAGTAACAAATTTATTTGACTGATAGAAACACCAAACAACGCAGGAAGCATTAGTTTTCGGACTTTTTTAACGTTTTCATCTTGCCATCCCCACTTTGGGCGGCTCAGCATGCGTGCACGGTATAAAAATGGCAATTGAAATAGCAACTGCACTAAACCACCGACAAACACGCCGATAGCAAGCGCATATGCCCCTACCGAAAATTTATCATGAAGTAAGATAGCGCAACTAATGATCGATATATTCAACAGCACTGGAGTAAACGCCGCAACAGCAAAACGATTATATACGTTCATTACCGCACCACTAAGGGCAACTAAACTTACAAAAAATAAATACGGGAAAGTCAGTTTTAAAAGTGCACTGGCAAGTACGAACTTTTCAGCATTTTCGCCTCCTTGCCACCAATCGATAAACCAGCCAGTGCCAAATAGGGCTGCTATGACAGGGGAAGCAACGACCCCAAACAAGGTAACAATTAATAAAATAGTTCCTAAAGTGCCAGCAGCTTGAGCAACAAACAGCCTGACTTTGTCATCACCTTGTTGCTCTTTTATTTCAGATAAAACCGGCACAAAGGCTTGTGCAAATGCACCTTCGGCAAACAAACGTCTTAAAAAGTTAGGAATACGATTGGCAAACAAAAATACATCTGCAGCGGCACTGGCGCCAAGCAGGTTCGCTACAACAGCATCTCGCACTAATCCTAAAATACGCGAAATCATTGTCATTGCACTGACAATCATCCCAGAACGAAATAATCCTTTTGCCACCTTAAACCTATTATCAAAAAACCTCTAAGATGGGCGATTATGCCTAAAATATCTTTAAAGCACTAGGCTCGAACCCGACCCTTTGTTACAATGGCGATATTAACTGCTAAAGCGGCAAATTGATGTTCGTTATAAGGAGCAGTTTTTCTTGAGATGTCAAAATTTCGTTGACATTCATGATAAAAACAGGCATATTCCACGGCCTTTAAATTAAGCTTATTTTAAGATTGTTAGGAGCAAACCTTGGCTAACATCAAGTCTGCAAAAAAACGCGCTATTACGAGCGAAAAAAATCGTCAACATAACGCAAGCCGTCGTTCAATGATGCGTACTTACTTCAAAAAAGTAGTTACTGCTATTGAAGCGGGCGACAAAGAAGCTGCACAAGCAGCATTCGCTGTTGCAACACCTATCCTAGACCGTTACGCAACTAAAGGTCTAATCCACAAGAACAAAGCAGCTCGTCATAAGAGCCGTTTAGCAGCTAAAATCAAAGCGCTATAATTTGTTTTTGATGAATATATAAAAAACCGGCTTATGCCGGTTTTTTTTTATTTAGAATTTAACAAAGTAATCGCTCAATTTACCTCATTAAATTAATTCGCTAGACAATTTCCAGCTCAGGGTAAAACTTCTTCAGCATCGCTGCAATTTTCTTAGGTGTAAAAGGTTTAACAACAAATCCTTTAGCCCCCTTTTCGATCGCCTCTTTAACATTTTCTACTGTCGAATGGGCCGAAACCATGACCACATTTGCTTCAGGCGAAATTTCATTGATTTGTGAGATAATCTCTTTACCGTCACCATCAGGTAATTCAATATCTAAAAAGATAATATTGAATTCTTTTTCTTTGCATGCGCTTAAACATTGCGCGGCCGTAGAAGCCTCACGCACATTGTCTATACCTAGGTGCATTAATGTTTGATTTAAAAAACTGCGAACCGTGCCTACGTCGTCCACAATAAGAATTGAAAGCTGCGTATCCATACTATTCCTCTTAAACTATGAAGATAAACACTCATTGCACTCAAGAGTGTAACGCATTTAACCTATAAGTGATTTGAATTTGACTATTATATCAAAAACTTCGTTATAATCTCATTATAGATACCTACATTTAAAAGGCCAGATAAGCTTTATGTCTAATAAAATAAAAAAACAATCTTTGCTTGGTAAAACACCTGAACGAAAAAAACCAACGCAAGCCAAGCGTCAAAGACCGTCAAATCAACAACAAGCTCGCGCACAAGTAGCGCAACAAACAGCCCCTGAAGTAGAACTTAAAAAAAGCAAAACACGTTGGTACGCACTCGCAGCTGTTGTATTAATTCTATTAATTACACCAAAACCGATGTTAATCACTTATGAAAAGCTTGGTATGGTCTCACAAAGTGTATTTTGGCCAGGTGTTTTTGGCTATGGTGCAAACTTATTTGATTCAAGCCTCAGCCCGCGCGCAGACCTAAGCCGCAACACTATATACTTATGCCAAGATAAGCATAAACCAGATACTTGTCAGAAGTATCGTGTAACAGAACAAAGCGGTTTTATTGCAGCAATGAAAAAGCTATTAATAGATTAAAAAATCTAATCCGAAAATTAAAAATTACTTGGTTGAAAGCTGTGTAAAAGATCACCATAATGGCGCTCCTTTTTCAACACAGACACGATCAGATACGACCATGCTAAACGAGCTAGATTGGCTTTTAAACTTTACATTACTTGCACTAGGGCTAGGTGCATTTTTTATTAACCAGCTCACATTACTGCGTTTTGCGGCAATTAGCGCGTGTAGTTTATTATTTTTATCGTTTAGTTTAGATCTGATGTCATCAAGCGTTATCTCGAATATGAGCTTGGTGTTGATCAACACATTTTATTTATTCAAGGTCTACACATTTGGCCAATTGAATATCAATCAAGGTTAATCTTCTCCTAAGATAAATTGATAGAATAGGCTATCCCATCTATCATCTTTTATGCCCAAACAGCCTTCTGTTTGGGCTTTTTTTTACTTACAAAATAATTGAACTGAGATACCATAAACGGCGTATATAAATAATTTGGAGGTACCTTATGTCATTAAACGACTTCGACTTATTTCTCTCATCAATGGAAGACGTCAAACCTCTTGAACATGACACAGTTCAATTTGATTCCAAAAAGCAAGGTCCTTCGTTAGCACAACAAGAAAAACGTAAAGCCGCAGAGTGTGATTTAGCAATTGATGAAAATTATTTACGTAGTGAATACGTCGAGCTGTTAGATCCGCATAGCATATTGGCATTTAAGAAAGATGGTGTTCAAGGGCAAGTATATAAAAATCTGCGCTTAGCTAAATATCAACTTGACGCTACCCTTGATTTACATGGTCAGCCCTTGCAACGAGCTCGCAGCACACTATTTAACTTTATTGATGACTGCCATAAAAGAAATATTCGGGTTGTACTAATTCGCCATGGCATTGGCATTAAAAATAAATCACAGCCGGGTATTTTAAAGAGTTACACCAACAAGTGGCTGCAAGAAATTCCAGCCGTTTTAGCGTTTCATAGTGCTCTTAAACATCATGGTGGTAGCGGTGCAACGTATGTAATGATTAAAAAGTCAGACGAGAAAAAACACGAGAATAGAGAAATACATTCAAAAAGAAGTTAGTTGAATAAGCGATTGAAGTGCAGCATTTATACCAATACGCTTAATTTATTAGTCTATTTTGAGGCAACATAGCCTCGTTGATAACAAGGCAAAAATTTCGTTATTTAGTTGTTCTAAATGAAAAATTTTAACCTAGTTAGCGACATGTTTAATCCCTCAAAAAGATTAAGTATTATTACGGATTGGTATTATACATGCTGCACTAGCTGACAATGATTTGTGGTTATGATTGGCTAATATCAATGGCCTGAGCTGGTTGCTCAGATGCATTAGCTTGATTGAACCATGCTGACACACCTAAAACGATAACTGACACTACGACTAGGCTAAATTTAGCCCCACCTTGATTAGATTTCATAACGCCTCTTTTTATTGTTTTTTTATTGAGCAACAACAGAATAGCAAAGTTACAGATGTTAACAAGGTGTTTATTAAACTAATTTGTAATGCGTCAATAACCTTTTGTTCTATCAACCTGATTTATTAGATTTTTACCCTCAATTAATCTTTTAACATTACCCGCAATTTGCAAAGTGACTGACTCTAAATCTGATAATGCACCGCAATGAGGCGTTAAGGTTATCTTTTCATGAGACCAAAATGGATGTGTTTTAGGTAAGGGCTCTTCACTAAATACATCAAGCGTTGCACCTCGTAATTGCTCACTATCAAGTGCCCTCAGTAAATCTTCATCAACCACATGTTTGCCTCTGGCAACATTAATTAGCACTGCATGGGTTTGCAGTTTACTAAGAAGTGATTTATTGATAATGCCCTGAGTGTGTTGATTAAGTGGAAGTAAGCAAACGAGAAAATCAATTTGACCAAGCATTTCATATAAACCCTGCTGCGTGTAATACGTATTCACCTCAGAATCATGTTTTTCACTATTAGACCAAGCACTTACTTGAAAACCGTTGCGAAGTAAACGCTTAGCGCAGGCTTTACCTAGTTCGCCATAACCCAAGATACCCACATGTTGATGTGAATACGCTCGCTTTGGCTTCCAAGTGCAGGCTGATTGTTTTAAATAATATTCTTTAAGCCTAAGCTTGTGTGCTAACACATGAGTCAACACATACTCTGCCATGTCATTTGCAAGGTTATCATCAACAATTCTAACAACGGGAACATGCGCTGCTATCTTCGTTAAGTCGATGCTATCAACGCCTGCACCGAATGAAGAAACCGCTTTTAAATTTACCAGCTTAGGCCATAAATCAGCAGGGGCATTCCAAGCCAGTACAAACTCAACTGCTTCGTAGTCAGTACACTCAGACCAAAGCTGCACCTCAACCTCTGGTAATAACGCTTGTAATCGGGCAATTAATTGGCTGCAATCTCGGCCAGTTACAGCTACAAGTAAAATCATTGTCTTCTCCATTTTGCCTCGTACTCGAAGCGCTCTTTAAAAAGTCACACAACTGCAACCTAACTGTCACAGCGAACTCTTACCCTAACCTCATCGCTGAATGCGTTTATGTTTGAGGTTTGTATGATCAGTGTTGATAAAGTAATAGAAGCAAATTTACCACAGTTAGAAAATTCACCAAAAGTAAAAGGCTTAGTAAAGAAAGGTCTGGGTTATTTATTACATGAGCAAGAGTTTGTTGCCTTTGGTGATGCATACCCACACTTACAAGGACTAGAGTTTGTAGAGCAAGTACTTGATGAGCTGGACTTTGACACGCGCTACAAGCCTAAGCAAATGGAACATATTCCGAGTGAGGGTAATGTCGTCATTGTGGCTAACCACCCTATTGGTTCACTCGATGCATTAGCGCTGATAAAAGTATTATCAAGTGTGCGCCCTGACTTAAAAGTCGTTGCAAACCGTATGCTGATGTCTATTACCCCTATGCACTCGTTACTTCTTCCCGTTGATAACCTCTCTGGCACAAGTAAAAAGAAAGAGCTTGCTAATATCCAACAGCATTTAAAATCAGACGGTGCGCTATTAATCTTCCCTGCCGGTGAAGTTTCAAGGTTAAGTCCAACCGGAATAAAAGACTGTAAATGGAACTCTGGCTTTTTAAGGATGGCAAAAAAAGCCAAGGCACCAATTTTGCCAATTTATATCAAAGCGAAAAACAGCCCACTATTTTATGGCACTTCAATGATTTATAAACCATTAGCTAGTTTATTATTAGTCAAAGAAATGTTTAAACAGCGACAGAAGTCACTAGAGTTTGAAATTGGGGCATCCATCCCTCCTGAGTCATATTTAATTGAGAATTTAAAAGATAAAGAAATAGCCCAGCTTATAAGAAAGCAACTGTATCGACTTATCACTAAAAAACCTCTGCCGTTAAAGACGCAAACCCCCATTGCAAGCCCAGAAGCGACAAAAGATCTAAAAAAAGCCATTGAAGAGTGTGAGTTATTGGGTGAAACCTCTGATGGTATGAAAATTTACCTATATCAATACTGTGGTAGCTCACCAATTTTCCGTGAGCTAGGACGACTTCGTGAAATTGCGTTTCGTGCAGTCGGTGAAGGCAGTGGTAAACGCCGAGATATAGATAAATACGACATGGATTATCAACACCTCGTACTGTGGGATGCTAAGCAACTTGAACTAGTCGGCGCATACCGACTTGCCTGCGCACAAGATATTATAGAAAAACATGGCCGCAAAGGTTTATATACTGATAGCCTATTTAGCTACAGCGATGATATGGATCCGTATTTTGAAAAAGGCATTGAGCTAGGTCGCAGCTTTGTGCAACCCAAATACTGGGGCAGAAAGAGCCTAGACTATTTGTGGTTCGGCATCGGCGCCTTTGTTAATCGTTACCCACAATACCGCTACTTGTTTGGTGCAGTCAGTGTATCTAACGCACTCCCCGAGCAAGCTAAATCGCTACTCGTTCATTATTACCAGCATTATTATAGTGCAAAACAAGTGTTAGCAATTCCAAACAATGAATATCGTCATACCGAATCACAAAAAGAACAATGTGCTCAGTTATTCGCTGGGGATGATATTAAAGAAGATTTTGTTGAACTTAAGCATGTACTCGCCAATATTGGCGCGCAAGTCCCTACCTTATTCAAACAATATACAGAACTTTGTGAGCCAGGTGGCGTACAATTTTTAAGTTTTAGTATCGACCCTGAGTTTAATAACTGCATTGATGGTTTAGTGCTTGTCGACTTAGATAAAGTGAAAGCGAGTAAAGCCAAACGCTACTTAGGACAGATACGCGAATAGTCGTTATAAAATAACTAAAAAAAGTCGGCAAGCGCGCCGACTTTTTCTTTTTTAATTAAATATATTTCTAAGCGCAGCTAAATATATTTGCTCAATGGCTTTTAAATCTGCAATGGGAACGTGTTCATTAACTTGATGAATAGTATGGTTTCTCACGCCACATTCAATCACTTGCGTGTGCTCATTAGCAAAAAAGCGGCCATCAGATGTGCCACCACTGGTACTAAGCATAGGAAAGCTGCCAGTTACTTCATGCACAGCTTGTTCAAGCTGCTGCAATAAGCAATTGCTTGCTTGATGCATGGTATAAAATGATTCGCACGGGCGCTCCCAAACAAGCGTTAGCTGCGATGCTAAATCTGCCAATGCAAACTGAATTTCTTCTTTAACGTCTTTACTTTTATAGCCATGACTATAACGCACGTTAAAACTGAGCTCACATTGAGCAGGAACAAGGTTATCTACCACATTAGCAATATTAATTCCGGTCACTTGCAGTGTTGTTGCCGAGCCAGCTTCATCTTTGTGCCAGCAAATTGCCGTTAAGCGCTTCACAACCTCTGCACTTAAATGCGCTGCGTTTATGGTGTTTTCTGGATAGGCAACATGTCCTGCTTTACCTTGAATAGATAATCGAGCAGACAATGCGCCACGTCTGCCATTTTTAATGGTATCACCAACATGCAAGTGACTCGTCGGCTCGCCAACTAGGCAACCATCAAGCACGACGCCTTGTTTGGCTAGACGCTCAGCAATCAATAAAGAGCCGTATTCAGCCTCGCCCTCTTCATCTGAGGTTATTAACCAGTAAAATGTGCCGCGTTTATTGCTATTTTGCGCTAAAAAGCGTTTGGTTGCGCAAAACATTGCAGCAACACCACCTTTCATATCTGCCGCGCCACGGCCATAAATATTGCCTTCAACTATTTCGCCGCTAAAAGGGTCAACTCGCCAATCACCTTGAGCGGCAGGCACCACATCAATATGACCCGAAAAAGCAACAACAGGCCCATCACCAAAGGTTACTTTAGCGATTAAGTTAGTAACGTGATTAAAGCTAAACACCTCACATTCAAAGCCCAATTGGCTTAACTTGTCCTCAAGCCAATCAATCGCGCCTGCTTGAGCAGGTGTTACCGATTTAAATCGAATCAAGGTTTGTAATGCTTTTACCACCTCAAACTGTGCTGATGGGTGTGATACTAATTCAACATTTGATACCAAACTCATAATAACCCTAGTCATTTAGAAAGCTTGGGTTATTACAACGAGAGATTATGACCGCAGTGTGAAAGTTAAATTAATGATTTCCTTCTTCGATGAGTGTTTCTTGGGTCACCTTAGCAATCTCTTTGTCTTCTTTCGTTAATTGTGTTCGTTGCCAACGACCTGCTGCGAACCAAAGATAAGTAATTAGCGCCACGAGTACATTGGTGATTGCAAAGGAATACCATATGCCCTGCGGTCCAAGTGAGGTATGTTTAGACAAAATATACGCTGTTGGAAATTGGATAACACACTGTGAAAGCAGTGAGACAACCATAGCATTAAGCATGTTACCTGAAGCTCTAAATGCAGCAACCACGCAAAGCTGTACGCCTATTCCGCCCCAAGTTAAACACATAACGCGGATAAACTCTGCACCACCAGCAATCACAGATTCATCATCGGGAATGAAAAAAGCCACCAAGTATTCAGCGAATACATAAGCTATAACGCCTACTAATGTCAGGCCTAGCAGCCCCCAAAGCGAGGCTAAACGTGTTATTTGTGCAGCACGCTGTGGGTTTCTCGCCCCCATATTTTGACCAACCAAGGTCGAAACAGCCATTGAAAGACCCATTGCTGGGATCATCACCATTTGCAAAATATTAGATCCTACACCATAAGAGGCAATGGTATGCGTACCAAAGCTAGCCACCAAAAACGACATAATGATTAAACCAAATGCTCTCGCTGATAGTTCAACCGACCCAGGAGCCCCTAAAAAGAAGGCTTGCTTCATATATTGCCAGTCTGGTTTAAAACTAGAGAGTTTAAGTTGAATACCATGACGGCCACGTAAAAACACCCATACTCCGATTGCAGCCGCTAAGCTTTGCGTGATAAGTGTAGCTAATGCAGCCCCCATTACGCCAAAGCCAGAGAACTCACCAAAACCAAAAATCAGTAAGGGATCGAGCACAAAATTGAGTAACACAGTACCGCTTACAATATAAAGCGGCACCTTGGTTTGCCCTATGCCACGCATTAGAGCTTGAAACATGGCATAAATAAACACAAACACAACGCCAATAAATGATACATGCATAAATTTAAGGGCATCACCAAACACTTGCTCTTCAACACCTAATAAAGTCAAAAAGTAAGGTGATAGCACATAGCCAATTAAGCCAAGTAAGGCTGCGGTTATTGTCACCATTAACATGGTTTGCGCAGCAACATGATTTACCTTATCTTGCTGGCCAGCTCCCATATATTGAGCAGATAAAATAGCGCCCGCCATAGCCAACCCAGAGCCAATAGCAATCACTAAAAAAGTAACAGGCATACTGACAGAAACAGCAGCTACTTGCTCTGCCCCTAAACGTCCTACCCAAAATGCATCGGTCAGCTGATAAGCCGACTGCAAAATATTGATTAAGATGATCGGGATACCTAATTTAAGTAGCGCTTTTGAAATCGAGCCATGAAGAAATAAATGCTGGGGATCAGCCATGAAAAACACCTAATAAGCAAATAACACCGTTAGTTTACCAGCCGTAAATGAATATAGAGTCAATAAGAGTCAATCTTTTTTTTGCTGTACCCGCTTAAAAACTTAATCTAAATCAATAAATGCCTTCACTTAGTTCAAACATTTTTGAAACTTTGATCTAGAACAGGTTTTGTCCGCTTCAACTTGGTAATAATAGCGTCAACCAAATAAGACAAGTAGTTCGCGGAGAACAACATGAAAACTAAATTAAGCATTGCATTACTTACTTCACTATTAGCACTCTCTCCTGTTGCAAACGCAAACTTAAGCGTGAACGTAGGTGCAATTAATGTAAACCCTGATAACGACAGTTCAAAAATCAATGAAGCACCAACATTAGGTCTACGTGCAGATGATGATACTCAATTAGGTATTACTGTAGATTATGCGCTTGATGACAATTGGGTAATTGAATTAGTAGCAGCAACACCTTTTAGTCATGATGTTCAAGGTGCTGGTGGTTTAGCAGGTAACAAAATTGCGACAATCAAACATTTACCACCAACACTTTTAGCGCAATACCACTTCTTAGACTCAACTTATAAGTTCCGTCCATTTGTGGGTGTTGGTCTTAATTATACAACTTTCTTTGATGAGAAACCTTCAGCAGCTTTAAAAGCAACACTAGGTACTGACGATGTAGAAGTTAAACTAGATGATTCATTTGGCTTTGCAGCTCAAGCTGGTTTTAACTACATGATGAGTGAAAACTGGGGCCTTCATGGCATGGTTTCACTAATCGACATCGATACAGACGCTACAGTTTATGCTGACGGCGCAAAAGCATTAACTTCAACTGTAGAAATCGACCCAGTTGTTGCTATGTTCGGTGTTAAATACAAATTCTAACTTTCATTTTGTGAAAGCCCATACGCACAAAAAGGCCATATATTGGCCTTTTTTATTTAATTCTCATAGCCAATTCCATATTAAAAACTAGCTTAGTGTATCCTCTCTGACCAACTAATGAATTTAGGTTGCGCCTCAAAAATAAACCATTTTATATCATTAGTTTTTAATTTTTATTTAGTTAACGCTTCTCATTTTTACCGTTTTTGACTGCAATATCTGAATTTTCAGAGCCCTAGACGTGTTGTTCCCACCCCTACGCAATTATAAAATGACCGTAATAATTTTGACCTATTTAAACTAAACTAGGTGTCAGCTTGAGGTGTTAATTGAGAATAGTTATTAATTCCTTGGTGTTAATTCTTTGCGCAACTTTATTATCATGTAAAGTAAAAGACCCCAATGAAGATAAACCACAACAACAAAAGCAAGATTCAATTAGTGACCGTGAAGCATTAATTGCTGGTTCTACTGACGTCGAATTTACTATAACAGATGAGAATCAAGCGCCTCTTAGTAATGTAACTGTTTCTGTAGCAGCTCAAGAGTATCTCTCTGATGTAAATGGACGAGTCTCTATCAATAACCTTTCATTTGGTAACCATGCAATTTTCATTACACAACTAGGCTATTTCCCTAAAGCGAGCATTTTAGTAAATCAGCCTAACTTTTTCACTTCCCATATTCAGTTAGAAACAAAGCCTGCTAACTCAAAGAGTTTGCTATTTGCAGGTGATACAATGTTTGGTCGACGTTTTCTAGACCCCAAGTTAGACACCATGGGTACATCAGTACCTGATGTTAGTAATGCGCTAATTAGACCTGACTCAGCGCGAGAAGACAGTATTGCGATTACCAACCAAGTGGCAGCACTGTTTAGGGCTGCTGACTTTTCATCAGTCAATCTTGAGTCGCCAGTGACGACAATGCCAACGAATGTACACCCAACCAAAGAGTTCAGTTTCTTTTCATTACCAGAATCATTGCAAAGCCTAACTGAAATTGGCATTGATTATGTCGGCCTCGGTAATAATCACATCTATGACTATTTGCAAAATGGCCTTGAAGATACCTTGCTTGAAGTCTCAAGTGCAGGATTTCTTAATAGCGGTGCAGGCCTTAACGACTCTGAAGCATTTAAAACTGTCTCACATAACCTTGAAGATGTTAACTTAACACTTTTTGCAGCAACCACAATTACGGGAAAAGAGCACCAATATACGTATGTCGCTGATGCGAATAAAGGTGGGGCTGCGGATTTGACTAACTCAGAAGAAGTTAGAGCAGTACTTGAGCAACTTGATCCTAATGATTTTGTAATCGCACAAATGCATGGTGGCGATGAATACTCATATACGCCTTCACCCTATATAGGTAGCCGATTTAAGGTTCTTTCTTCGCAGAACACCGATTTATTAATTGGCCATCATCCTCATATTGCTCAAGGGTTTGCTGTATATAATAAAATACCGGCCATATTAGGTTTAGGTAATTTTGTATTTGACCAGCCTAGACTTGACACCTTATTGGGTCTTGCTGTCATGCTCGATCTTGATACCCAAAGCCAAACTATTAATCGCGGCTTTGCCTACCCAATATATTTAGAGGACTATAAGCCTCGATTCACAAACGGTTTTTTAAGTCATTATTTATTGAGAAGAATCGCTGAGCTTTCTGATGATAATATTACCCTTATCCCCCGTGAAAACTACGCAGAGATATACTTTACAGCTAATCAAGCAAGTAAAAAATCTCAGCAAGTGACCATTGATATTGACGCGACTACAGACATCATCGATTTAAGACAGTATTCGCCATCTTCAGCAGCCTATGTTTCATCTATTGAAGTGAACAATGAAGCGCTTGATAACCTTTTACTTGGCCGTGATATTATGGTGTTTGGTGATTTTGAAGATTGGGACAATGACACCGAAGCGTTTGAAGTAAGTCGATGGGATCACAGCAGTGAAAGTGTTTTACCTTGCACTGATAAGCCACTTAATGGCTTGCAGGCTCTGTGCTCAACGCGTGATAGATTTGATAATACCCCTTCTATTATTCCATTTAGACATACAATGCGAGTCATGGAATTAACCGATGAAGCAGGCGAGCTTGATCTCAGTAAAGACTTTTCATTACTAACCTATTTACAGTCTGAAAATGGTGGACAATTCGAGGCATTACTGACCTATACCACTGAAATCGATGACCTTACCTTTGCAGAAAACATAGTTCCAGTCAGCGAAGGAGGCGATCAGCCATGGCACGCTTTTAGCTATGATTTTAGTTTACCTTCAGATGAACTTACTCTTGGGCCTAAAGAACTCCCACCTCGTGGTGTTAAGTTACAGTTTAGGCACTATCCACCCAATACAGGTGAAGCTATCATTCGCCTAGATGATGTCGCTATGATTAGCTGGCAACAAAAAATTAATCTAAAAAACGGACAATGGAAGACCGATAAAATGCACGGTTTCGACTTTTTAAAAGTCAATTCAAGTGGTGAGGTAAGTTTAAAGCTTACATTCACTGTACTTGATTAAGGAGGAATTTTGGCTGCATTACAACAGTTGTTGCGATTAACGCAGCAAAGAGCCTTTTGGTTCACTGTTTTCTTATTTGCGATTGTGCTTTTTAGTAACCTGCTGAACATATTTCAAGCGAGTGATGCTTTTTTCTATAAAAAAATAAGCTCGTTTAGTAGCACTCAGAAAACAAACGTTGTGCTCATCACAAGTGAAAGTCTCAGCACTAATCATTCAGACTTAGTCACTCAGCTATCCGAGTATCAGCCAAGAGCAATCATCATGTTAGCTGATGAGCCACTACAGCCTGCAACCAAGGAAGGGGTTTTCTATCCTTATGCTGGTAGTGAGTATTGCATGCCAAAGGTAGAGATTTGGGCAACCTATCAATTGCGTATCCCCGCTGCTGATAATCTTGAATGTGAAAGTGTATGGCAAGCTGTTTTTAATTATAACCATGACAAATCTAAACTGATTAATTTCAGATTAGACGTATCTGCGCTTCCAAAATTTACCGCTAAGCGAATACTTAACTTCGACGTTATGAGTGAACAACTTGAAGATAAAGTGCTCATTGTTGGTCAACAAGCTGCTGAATTTAATGTAAATATACATGCTCCTAAACTTGAAGGCCTAAATGATCCTTTACTTCTTTTTGCTTACATCGCTGATAGTATTGAGAAAAACAGCACTATAAATGAGCTTAATTTTGCTATATCGGTAGTATTTGCACAGGTTTTTGTGTTTACTTTGCTGTTTTTCTATCAAAAAATATCTATAAGTTATTCATTTCTAGTCGCTTTCGGCATAACTATATTTTGGTGTGCTGCCGGCTACTTTTTAGTGAACTTTACAAAACTTTTCATTCCAATTGGTCAATACATCACACTGACCTTTGCAACTTTAATTTGGGTTGTAGTTGCTCGAAAAATTTCTGAAGACAAAGAGCTCACAGCTGATGTAAATAACATTCAGCAGATGATGATGGGCCGTTATATTCCTCAAAGTTTTATTGAGCACCCATCCCCATGGGATCCCATTATTCAATTAATAAGTCAGCAATTAGATCTGGAAAAATCAATCTTTTTAGCCCGTAAAGAAGACGACCACCGAGTAGTTGAAATTCGCGCAATAAATTGCCAACTCGATGATATCCAAGAAATGAGAAGAGACTATCAACGCACACCTTATAGTAATGCGTTAAAGTCATTAGGCATTGTGAAAATAAACCGTCCTTTTTTTAAACAGGTCATTAAAGGTGAAATTGAATTCATTGCGCCACTTGTATACGCTGGTGATGTACGTGGCTTTTGGGCTCTATCAATTGTTCCTAACCAAAGCTTTCATCAGCAAGCGTTTGAAAAAAACGTTAATAAGTTTGCTGCCCAAGTTGCTGAGCTCCTATTCCATTACCATATATTTAAAACAACACAGGCTAAGAATCGAACTCTACTTAATAGACTACTTACATTTAAGCTTCACGAATCGGTTAGCCAGAAGGTTAAAAGCTCACTTAATGAAATGGAGCAAAAGCTAACCACCTTAGAAATGGTATTTAACCATACCAGTCCTGCTACAGTGTTATTTAATTTGTTTGGTCAAATTATTCAAACCAATGCTTCTTTAGAGCACTTTGCTAAGCTGCACCAAATTGCTATTTTTGAAACGACAGCCCTTGATTTACTTTGTCGAAGTTGCGCACTTGATATCGAAACTGCAAAAGGGAAATTACGCTACATAACTCTAAATAAAGCCACTGTTGAGCTACCTGCTAACCTAGATAAACATAGTTATACGCTTATTATTAGAGCACTTCATTCCGATAACTCGCAAACCGCATCCGGTGCGCCTTTTCAAGTGTCTGGAATATTATTTGAATTTATTAAAGACACTCCAGAAGTAATTCCGGAGGCTAGACTTTAATGGACTTCGTTTTAGCGCTTTTTCCTGCAGGTAGCGGACTGGGTCAATCCGTTATTACAACTGTTTGGGTTGGGACTGCCGTTGTATGCCTACTCAATTTGCGCTTTGGATTTCCACTTACAGGCCTTGTAGTTCCGGGTTACCTTGTGCCATTACTCATAATTAGCCCCACCTCAGCAGCAGTTATCATTATAGAAGCTATTGTTGTATATGGGTTTATGCGTATAAGTGCAAGTTACTTGATGGAGCGCTTTGGTTACAGTGAAATGTTTGGCAGAGACCGCTTTTTTGCCATCATCTTAATCAGTATCTTAGTCCGTGTTTGTATGGATACTCTATTTTGGCCAATCATAGCTGACCAGTTAAGCCTATGGGATATTACTTTTGATTATGCATCTCAGCTTTATTCTTTAGGTCTTATTATTATCGCATTAACAGCTAACGTAATGTGGAATGGCGGTTTTAAGTATGGTCTGAAAGTAAGTTTTATTCAGTTATTCATCACTTATATATTGGTGCGATTTGTACTCATGCCGTTTACCAATTTTAGCATCGCTAATTTAGGTATAATGTATGAAGCTGTTGCCGCATCTATTATTGCTGCCCCTAAAGCCTATATTATTTTGGTTATTACAGCCTTTTTGGCCTCTCGTGCAAATTTAAAGTATGGCTGGGAATTTAACGGTATCATGCTACCTGCGTTATTAGCTTTACAGCTAACGCAACCAAGTAAAATTTTAACCTCATTTATAGAAACTGCCGTTATATTAACGGTAGGAAGCTCTCTGATTCATTATACTCGCCTAAGGCATGCACATATTGAAGGTGCCAGATTACTGATGCTATTTTTTACCATAGGCTTTATTTTTAAGCTTGTTTTAAACTATATCGTCGTTTGGTTCTTTCCAACGGTTAAAGTAACCGACACCTTTGCATTTGGGTATATGCTCGCTACCTTACTTGCCCTTAAGATTTATCAAAAAAATGCACTGGGTCTGGTACTTAGAGCTACATTTCAAACTTCTGTAATAGGTGGAAGCCTTGCCATTATTGTTGGCTTTTTAGTCATGCTTGTGCCTTCTTTACTAATAAAACAAAGTATTAGCCCTGAAGCAGAAAACTTACAAGTCATAACACTTAACCAGCAAGTGAGTCAGTATAAAAGCTATTTATATACCACTCGCTCCAATAGAGTAACGGTAAGTAGCTATAAAGCAAGTCAAGCTGTATCTGACTTCAAATATGCTATTTATCAACTGAACAAAGCCATCGAGAATAAGCAAAAAATGGGGCATCTCAGTGCCATGTTCAATTCTATCGGCTTTAAGCTTGTGAGTGATGATAATTATGTATATCTAATAGATATTGTTGAGAATCAACAACGTGGTTTATTTGTAATTAATAAAAAACCACAGACAAATTTAATAATCACTGTGCCCTACCCTATAACTGAGGGCCTTGCTAGTGACTCTGCAGCTCTTATCTTTCAACACTTAAAAAGCAAAGCACTCGTTTTTGGAGCCACAAGGACGCCTCAAGTAACGTTGACGAAAGAAAATCAACAAAGTCCATTTTACCAAGCTTTCATTAATGCATTGGAAATTAATGAGCTGTTACAGGTTCGCGAATCTAACCGTCATACTGCAGCTTTACTCAAAAGCACTCCTAGTGATGTAAAAAGCCAATATTGGATCTTTAATCGACTTCCAGAATCTATAAGTCAGCGCGAGATCCATGAATTTTTAGGCAGTGAAGCAACTTATTTTGGTAAAGCCGCCAAAAGTAGTTTACCAGCAACAGACTTTACCGGGTCTATGCTTGAGGTCTTTCTTGATGGAGATAATTACACCAATATTTTGGCGTATATTTACCGTGAAAATTATCGCTATAGTAATTTAAAACTTAATATTATCAATGAAGATATGGCTCATATTGTCGATGACTTTTCCGCTTATATCAGCAGTAAAGGCAGTTTCAATTATCAGCCATTAACTCACAGCCAAGTAGCCCTTTGGGAATTTGAAGTCTTAACACCACTTTATAAGTTAATTTAGCAAATTGGCAACTCATCACTTAATGAAGATGTATTAAATCACTTAAAACAGATTAATGGCACAGCCGAATTACTCAATTACCAGCTACAACTTGTACAAAATAGTAATGGGCGATACATACTGCTTAGCCCATTGCAAAGTAATGATGCACAGGCTCTTGGGCAAGGTATATATGCATTTTCACTGAGTAAACATGAAGCAATCAGTTTAAGTGTCCCAAGGCCAATATTCGAAGGGAATACGTTAAGTTTCGCAAGTGAGCTTTTCACTAATTCAAATGCTGCCAACTTATTAATTGCAGGTGCACATCCCTACGCTCACCCTGAGGCAAATGTTCTTGCAGCGAATAATGTCGGTTCATTATTCAATGTTGTTCATCAAAGCTATTCACGTTTTAAAGCACAACAACCAAGCTTAAACATTCAGATCCGTAGCCACAGTGCGCCATCATGGATCCGCCCTAACGCAATTGCATTTTCAAATACCCAAGTAAGGGATATCGCAACTCCTCTAATGGAAAAGCTCACTAAAGACTTAAGCAGTCTAGGAGTCAGCTATCAAGTAGTAGAAGGTCAAAAAGCCACTAGGGGCCTCGAAATTGGTAGTTCGCCACAATATGGATATCAACAGTTTAATTCAAACAGTGAACTGGCAACCTTATGGATTGCATCTGACTTTAAAGAACAGTTTTCAATTGATCAAAACAGCCTTCTGATGCGCCTTCTCGCTATCTCGAATAACCCGACTGTAACCACAATAAATCTAGCTACTTTGTCGCCTTCAAACTGGGCAGCGCTCACTAGCCATGATAAACAAATAATCCAACGAAAAATTAATAAATATACTGCTGATAAACAAACTGCGGCCTTAAAGACGATATGTTCTGAACTAAATGAGTGTGTATTACAAACAATAAAATTAGAACAGTTGAATAAATTCGTACTGATGATCAAAAAGCAAAATAACCTCATCGCCATCTATAACCCAGCTAGCAATCAACTGATTGATATAGATGTTTTTAACAACATGATGGTTGGAGGCTTTAATGTATCTAATTAAACGCTTCCTAGCCATCTTAGCTATTATCACTGTTTTATTAATCGCCTTATTTACTTGGAATAACTTTTTGATTTGGCTGGATTCAGCAGAACCGGTAAACCCAAAAACCAGTAAAGAGACTCGCTCAAAAGTTCAATGGTTAAGTACTAAAAAGCCACTGACTTATACATTTTCTAATCAGCGGACTCACTCACTGCGTATACTTTCAAATGCTGTATTTGATCAATCGGTTACTCTTGATAAACCAGTTAATTATGCCATCAAATATACTCTTTATAATGATAAAAAAGAGGTGATCTTAGATGAAACTTACCACCACGCTTCAAAGCTAGTTAACCATAGTGAAGAGCAACAGATCAAACAAATCATTGAGAATAAACAATCGCTTAATGTTGCGTCTGGGCAATCATTTTACCTGCCAATAGCTCATTACCCTACGGCAAAAAGCGTAGCGTTATTACTTATCCCTGAAGAAAAATCAATTCAAGGCGTGGTAGTTCGAGTTCATGCGAAAACCCCCGTTCAAAACGTTGACCCACTTAATAGTTGGTTAAAACGGCCTCTAGATAGACGTAAGCGCGCAACTGATTACCTTACCATGGGTGAAAATACTCTAACAAATACTGAAATAACGAATGCAATGGCATTTTGGTGGCAAAAAATTGCACCACAAGGTATTCCTGAAATCGACTTTAAGTCAGACATTCTATACGAAAGCTTACCGTATAATGTAATTAGTTATGACTTCAGTCAGCAGCAGTATAACCTTGCAGCTTATTATACTAGAGGTAGTTTGTGTGCCAGTGTCAAGTTAGATGAAAGTGATAGCTTAATTTTCACTGTCAGTGATAACCAAAAACCCCCTTCATTGATCTGGTATGACAAACTTCAGTTTGAAGCGCCAAAAGAAATAAACTTTACTCAAACTGATGAAGTAAACACGTACAAAACCCCATTACTTAATGCGGGGTTAATTACAATCTGCAGTGAAAAAGAATTGTTAACTCAATGGCGAACAGAGTCTGGGGCAGTTATTTTAACAAGTTATGTTGGCAGTTATTTGATAAACCCAAAAGTGTCAGTTGAATTTGATATCGTCCCTGAAAGCCATCTAAATTTAGAACTTAGAACATTAAATAGCAGCCAAATAGACGTAACTTTATACGACAATAATAAAAAACAAATCGAACGATATGCCGTCACTATAAAAGGTGAAGCATCTAAATTTGACCGGTTAATTGCTAGCAATACCCAGAGACAAGCGGTAGGCATGCTCACATCGTATTACCTACGTTCACCGCAACAAGCACGCTATATTAAAGTTGAATCTAGCGACGATGTATACCTGCGTGTAAAGTCAAGACTCGCTAACTTTCATTATCAACACCGCACTGCACATCAACCGCTTACGACTGAATCAACAGATGGCTTTTATGATATTGCAGCCTGGTATGAGCAAAAAGCAAGTAACCATTACGACTTGGCGCAGCGAGAACATTTCGTAAATATTCGTACTTTCACTCCACCTAGAGATATTGAGGAAACAACAACATACTACCAATCTAAGGAATTATTTAATGTTTTGCCATTATCAAATGTGGCACTTGGTTTAAGTCCAAAACGATATTATGAAAAGCCAGAGCCATCACAAGAATTTAATTTTGGGATCTATAATAACAATCACTACTTCCCCTCTTCTGGCGAAAACGATAACCGACTGATATTAAAAATAAATAACAAAAGTGCTAATGAAGTCAAAACCGCTGATATCTCTTTGTCAGAAAAAATGAAATTAATTGATGAAGCAAATACTGTTTATCAAAATTGGTACGGTCATCGCCCTTGGGTAAAACAACGCCTTTACCAATTAGATAAAAATAAGCCAATTAAGCTGCTTTATTCGAAGAACAAACACCCAATAAGCATTGTCTTTAAAGCATTTCGTACTCAAAGTAATAAACCTATTACATTGAGTCTTGAACATACTGCTAATTACAAACTTGGCCTGACTAGTGAGTACAGTATTGCAAAGCAAAGTTATCAGCTACATAACTCTGAGCTATTAGAATCATTTTTAATTCACCCTAAAAAGAGCCAATTAGCTAGCTATCCTAGCGTTACATTCAAAGTCGCTAATGATATAGATTCTTTGCAGTCCGTGACTTTAACCTCTTCCGAAACGATCTGGCTATCTATACTTGAAGAGTACCCGGAAAAGGACCAAAAAGTAAGGTGGTGGAATAATGAACAATAAAATTATCGTTACTGTTCTTATATTATTTACCGCTGCATGTTGTGAGGCCGCTCAGCTAGAAAAACTCACTTCCAGCCTACGAGTTTGGTTGAATAACCAACAACGTGTACCAGAGCACTTTTCCATTAAGAATGGGGCTTTAGTAGCCAATAAGTCTCTTTTTTCGGGTGGTGAAATACATTTTAAAGCAAAAGGGAACACCTGTATTTCTTATGCTCCACATAGATATTTTGATAAACACACATTGCAAATTGCTAAAGCCTTATTTAGTGAGTGCCAAGTGTTATTGACTAATACGAAACACCGAAATAGCCGTGATTCCGATGGCAAAATAATCGATTTTAGCAAATATAAAAATAGCAGTAGTAACGCATTTATACTTGCGTACAGCAGTTCAGTTAAATCATTTTCGATTTATCAAATCCATGGATTTGCAAAGGAAAAGCGAACTACAGAGCAAGGACGAAAAGCAGATATCATTTTAAGCGAAGGCCATGTGTTCGCCTCTAAACGAACTATAAATATTGCTCAATGCCTTAACAATAAACTGGGTATTAATGCATTGGTTTATGGGCGCGGTGTGCATGAGTTGGGCGGAACACACAATGTTCTAAATTCGCTGGCTCCTGTTAATAGTCAGTTTTTCCATATCGAGTTAAGTCGCGAGCTGCGAGAGCAGTTAATAACTAACAACCAACTTTTAAAACAGTTTAGCCTATGCCTTATTTCATAATAGCCTTCATAACATTAACGCTGCTGGCCTTTAAACCTGCTCTTGCCGTACAACAAGAGCATGCTGTACTGCAGCCTCCTATTTGGTTAAAAACCTCTCCAAAGTTAGACGTGCTCGCAACCACACAACAGATGCAATTTGATTCGTATGAGCATCAATATTTATGGCTACCCGAAGGGCACTGGTTAGAGTTCAACCCTGAGTTATTCGACAAGTTCATTATGAGTGTGGGCAACACACAATATATACAGCAACGAGTTCAAATGGATCGTGACTTATTATGTTTAGAAAAACGCTGTCAACTTCCTGCTCTTGGGCATAACCGTGTTGTAGCGATTCAAAACCGTCAAAATGAGCGGGCTGAATTTTCTGCGCAAGTCGGTCACTATCAAACCACTGTTGATAGCTTTAAACGAGCCCTAAAACTTGCTAAGCCATCAGTATTACTTTCTTCAAGAAAAGGCAGCGAACGGTTTTATCAATTCGATAAAGGTGATGAGGTCACTCTATATTTTCCTGATGCAAAAAAAATTAAGCTTTCGGTCAGAAAAAACATGACATCTTTAGATAGTCATGGTGCTGTCTATGCCTACGTAGATGAAGTTCTTACTGCAAAAGTTAACATCATCAATAACCCGGCCCTTGAATACCAAAATCAGCAGGTAGGACTAGTGAATAGTGACTATTTAGCTATTGATGCGGGGCAATATTTAACGATTAAAAGCCAAGCCGACACGTATGTAAAAATATCGCAAAGCCACAGAGCCATATACGATGATTCGACAGCCATAAAAGTTGAAGAAAAACTACTGCTCCCCTACTGGTTAAAAACTGCCAACGATGCAATGGAATCAGTTTACAACAAGTATTCGCTGAATGTTTTTAGTGACAGTGTATTTACAAAAAATAACTCCCTCGCAGTTAAGCGCTACTATGATTTGCTTGGCTTAATGTCCACACAAACTTTACTAGAAGGGAGCAGCGTAGTTCATGCTTCGAGCTCTTCAAAAAAATTGCTAATTACTGAACTTGAAGAGCAGCGATTAGTTGATGATCAGTTTTATCCACGCATTAATAAACAGGTCAGACATATTACGTCGCTTTCACAGATGGCTTTGAGTTTTGACTTATCTAGCCAAAAACGAGTCACGCCGTGGCTTACCTTCGTTGCCCGTAGCAATAAAGATTGTCAATTTAAACTTAATGTCGGTGACAAAAGCTGGTTGGTTAATATTAAAGCTACACAAGAATACCAAACAATTCATGTCTCGGTGCCACTAGACAGTAAAACGATGACAATTAAGAAAACCACTGATGATGTGCCTAGTATTGATTTTGCTGTTTATGCCCGGACACTTACAGATTTTCCAAGTAATGAAGTACTTTATTTACAACCGGGAACCCTTTCTGAAAAAAGCCCTATTACAAAACAGTTAATAACTGAGCACTTAAGGAAGCTATATAGTGACTATTTAGCGCTAATTCAGCCTTATGCCCCAGCAAGAAAAAAAATTAAATTACTTAATTGGCAGCAATCTTTGCTAACAGCCAAGGAGCTGGCAAAATCTGCGCCTCTAGATGCGCTTGCCTTTTTAAAACCATTAACCCAAAATCCAAATCCACAGGTAGCTATTGAAGCATGGCAAATTAAAATAAGTATTTTGCGTGAACAACAACAGTTTCATCTTGCAACAAGTTACTTAGAAGGACTATACAAGAGTACTCAACAAAGGGAATTACAGGAGTTTGCTTTAAAGTCTCTATTAAAAACCTACCAAGATGAGCACCAAGAAATAAAGTTGTTTGCTCTGTGCGCAGGAAACCAAAGCTTATTGGAAGAATGTAATAGTATTCTCACTAAGCTTGCAACTAAACAACAGAAAAATAGACTCGCAATATGGCTTTTAAACAAAAAGGATGAAACTCACACAACTAAGCAAGCTTATATGGCACTTGACTACCACAGTTTAAGTCCTGGATTAAAAGCTGAAGATAAGCAATATGAATTACTTTCTGGAGCCCAAGAAACATTAATAAACTCTCAAGGAAAATTGCAAAACACTGTGCTTTCACAGCATATGCCCTGGAAGTACACTGCGATAGAAGCGGTTAATTTAAGTATAAAAGCGCGCACAGAAGCCAAACAAAACGGCGAGTATCAAACTGCTTGGTTAAAGGCTGATAGTCAATACCAACATAAATTAATGCCAATATACAGCGATATTCCATCAACAACACTCATTGTTGAAAGCCAACAAGCGGCTTCTGTTGCATCAACAATGATTGTGAGTCTGAAAGCAGGAGAGACACTCACTCTATCAGCTGATCAGAAAGCCTTTATAGAGTTTAAAAATATACCTGACGCATTATATGAAGCTTTTGATTACCGCTCTGATGCTGCAAACCAGCTTGCTACAGACGATATTATGTCATTAGTTTATGCCTATGATGCCACACAAAACGACCTTTTAATTAATGGCTTATATCTATTATCTAAAAAGCGTTTAAACAATAATGAATATACGCAACTATTACAGCGAATAGCTACAATTCCTGCGAGTGCCTCATCGACCTTTTTACAAAATAGAATAGAAAGTTTTGGCCACTGGCAACCCTTAGATAGCCTAATCGATTATGCAGGTACGCGTCTTTTTAATATTCAAAGTACAGCACAAACTAGCTTTGCTGATAGGTTTAACCAATTCAAGACGCATCTAAAAAATAATGATGGTTTATTGATTCGCCCATTTCATACCCTTTATATAGATTTGGCCGAAACAGAGGCAGAACAAATTCGCTTTGTATTTAATTTTTCTACCGCAGAGCTTGCCCAAGCTAATGTGGCAAACTTATCCATACAACTGGCTAACAGTTTAAAAATATGGTCTGTTACGGAGCAGCAAAGCATTCCCTTTACATTTAATAAACGGGAGTTAGATAATAATGTCATTGCCCTACACTGGCTTAACCCCTATTTATCTCAACAACTAAAAGTTGAAGTACAGCAATCTATTGCGGGTCGGTGGAGAAAGATAGAATTACCTACAACGCTACTATTTTATTCTGTTATTCCCACTACCCCTTTGCTTGCGACTTTAAATGCAGATCGTTTAATCAAGTTAGAAAAGATAAATAGCTATAGTCGAAGTGAACGCCAATTTTTCCATCCTGCAGGCAAAATTGAAGTCAAATCATCGGAACTTGAACATGTTCGCCTGTATACTTGGGAGCTTAGTGATCTCAATAATAAGATTTCAGAATTTACACAAGCACAAATTCCTTTGCCTGATTTAGTAACTTATCGAGTACCAGAAAAGCAAACAATTGTAAGTGATCAAAAGTCATTTCAAAGTGATGATCTTAATTGGCAAGGTTTTATACAATTTGATCAACAAGAAATATTTCAAACCGCTGAAAATATCCCAACCCAACAAAGCATTGATATTGGCGCTCGTTTACGTTTTAACGACGACAATGATTGGTACCAATTAGAAGGTTACTACTCATTTAGTAAAGAACAAACGGATCTAATTGCACTCAATGGTTACTATTCATGGCAAGATGATACAACTCCTTGGTATGTTGATGCGCAAATTCAAAGCCGTTGGCAACCAAGTCATAATGGATTTGATCTTCAATATGCCCTTGATAGTAGTTTCAGTGTAGGACAAAAATGGCAACGTGATTCTACACATCGTCATCAGTGGCAACTAACTCCATTTATTCGTTACAGTAGCGCTGATTTAAATGATTACCTCAGTGACGACCTACTTAATTCAAATGTATTTAATTTTTACCGTGAAAACCATGCCTCGGGATGGCAAGGGTTTTATCAATATCGTTATCATCCTTGGGTCGATAATTATTTAAATTTTGGTGTGTCATCAAGCTCAAATGATGATTGGACGAGCTTAGACTATCTGCACTTCAACACCAGTTGGAATCAATATTATCAAGATCACATTTTCCAACTTGGCATTGATAGCTATTACCGCTTTAAAGATGACAACCGTGCCACAGCTACGTGGCAATACATCACACAGTTTGCTTGGCAAACACAAATTAGTTTAGGTGATTTTTCACATGGTTGGCTAAAGGTGCGACTACAACAGGATTGGGTATGGGACAACCACAATATCAGCATCGAGTTTTCATCTGGTAACAACCAACATACCGGATTTACCCCTTTTGCCCATGATGAAATCATTTTCCCAGCACTTCAATTAAATCATTTGCTAGAGCACACTGACTATGAGTAACCACTTACTTACAAAACGCCTTGAAAACTTGCTTTTCGCAGACATTGCCAGTTTTTGGTTAGACTTATATCGCCAAAAATACCGCGAACTAGTTGATGAATTAAGTGAATGGGAATTAATAAAAAATCAGCCTGATGACTATGAGGAAGATGATTGGTTACTACTGCAAACTATTTCATTTTTAACTCATAAAATTGATACCCTACAAAGTCAATTAATCAAAATTGATGCCGATCACAGGCGCTTTATCGAGCGTTTAAATCATGCCGAATTAAAAGCTGAGCGTGAGTTTCATATTCTCGATTACGCGTATACTTTAGGTGCAAACCGAGAACAATTAAAAAAAGATCAAGATGCTTTTCAACGCTGGTTTGATGAGGGAGCTATCATCAACAGATACCAAGATAAACTCTCTGAACTTGAGCAATCTCTTAAGTTTTTAATAGGTAAACTGGGTGATTTAACTAATCGCTATTTACGGATCCACTCGGGGGAAATAACCAAATCATGGTTAACACTCAATTTAGAAAGCTTCTTTTTGGGGCTACTAGAAAAAAGTGAGAACGAAGCTATTCGTAACTCTATTTTTCGCGCCCTTGCCAACCAGGTAAACTTAATTAGCGAATATGTAAGTGAAACTCAATTCGATTCTGATCTTGTTGAGCTGTTATTACTATCTCTTGAAAAACAATCAACCCCACATGCTGCAAAAGTAGATATTTTAGAAATTCTGATCAATTTAAGACCCACTTTTACTCACTATTTTATGCGCTCTCAAATTGATTTAGATGTTTTACCAAATGAAAAAATCGAAGCTCAGCACCTGTTTTTATTGGCGTCATTTTCAAAAATTATATGTAAACAGCCTAAATTAAGTGAAGCTAATTATAAGCTTCTCATTTTACTTGCTAAGCACACTTACCCTCGAGTAAGGCAAAGCGTCATTGAACAATGCTCATTATTACCCAGGGCATTTGCTCTCAAACTATTAACAGTTCGGCTCCAAAAAGAAACCCATGAAGCGGTACGACTAACACTCATTAAGCAATTAACAGATCCTCGTTTAACCAAAGAGTTGCAAGTTTTTCACATATGGCGAAAACAACTGAAAATTGCACAAAGCTTTGCCCAGAAGCGTTTATTACTCGAGTTAACGCCAAGGATAATGTTCAACTTACAAGTTGATTATGATCAGCAAAGCCAAGCAGATATATTGTTTAAGTCTTTTATCAATGTCTTAAATACGCAGCTTGAAAATGAGAAAGATACTGCCGTAAAGCGAATTATTAGCCGTGTCAGAGAGCAGCTTGTCAGCTTTGTGTACCAGCAACAAGTCGCTGAGCTCGAGTTTAACTTAAACTCAAACTTTACCATTAATTTAAACTCTGAATGGGTTGAGCAAGATTTATTAGGCCGACTTTTGAGTAAGCAAGCGCAGAATAATGTAGCCTTTAATGTAGCAATGAAAAATAAAGGCTGGCACATACAACGAGGTTACAGGCGGGGCTTTCGTTTTTGGCGGCTATGGCATGAATTTAAAAATCCAAGTACAGGTAAACGCCAAAGCTTTAATCATGTACAAGCCAGAAAACCAAGTGCATTTATGCATGTGCCGAGCTGCACCGTCGCGGAGATTAGCCAAACGGAGGTACCTGGAGAGCCCCGGTTTGATGCTAAACAGTTTAGTGCTCGACCTCATTTACCTATGTTAGATTTTCTACTGAGTACATTGTCACAAGACAATCTGAAAACGCCAGCTAAATCGTTCACTCCTGATGGTATTTTAATCGTCACCCCTCCCTGTAACGTACTCCAACGCATGTTTGCGTATAGCTGGATTTCTTTCAACTTTGAAAAATTAGATGATTTACGAAATGGTTCTGACCACGAACAACAAGACTTTCTAGAGTTAATAAAAGCAAGAGGCTTCATACTTGATTTCCAACAATATGGATCCGTGCTTAATGCCGAATTCCCTGTTGAGCCGAGTATTGCCAACTTATATCAAAAACTATCCCTCACGCCCTTCTTGTTTAATATGTGGTCAAGCTTTAAAGAATATGCCTATTCGCTTTATCAAAATAGTATTGGTCAACTGATCTTTTTCGTTATGGCTTTCTCAGCCTACTTTTGGGCTCGCCACATAAAAATAAGTAGGCAAATAAAGTCAGATAGAGCCAAAATTCCCGTTTCAATCGGGGGTTGGGGAACACGAGGAAAGTCAGGAACTGAACGATTAAAAGCAGCATTATTTAGTAGTTTAACTCTTAAAGTGATTAGTAAAACAACAGGTTGTGAAGCAACTCTTATTTATGCAAGAGCAAGTGGAGAGCAATTCGAAATTCCATTATTCAGACCTTTTGATAAAGCGAGTATTTGGGAACAAAGCGATGTTTTGCATTTTGCAACAAAAGTAAAAGCCGATGTATTTCTTTGGGAATGTATGGGATTGACCCCGCGCTATGTAAAAATATTAAGGAATTGGATGGATGATAACTTTTCAACTATTACCAATGCTTACCCAGACCATGAGGATACATTAGGTCCAACAGGAATTGATGTTGCAAATGAAACAAGCCATTTTATCGGTGAGAATAGTTTAGTGTTCACCAGCGAACAAAATATGAACCCAATTCTTGAATTAAATGCAAAACAAAAAAACGCTAACTTAATTCAAGTTCACTGGGCCGATGGTTTGCAAATAACTGATGACATTCGCTCTTTATACCCCTACCAGGAACATCCATCCAATATAGCACTCGTGTGCAAAATGGCGGAACATATCGGCTTAAATAAAGATTATGTATTCAAAGAAACATCCGCACGAATAGTGCCTGATATTGGCGTATTAAAGCACTTTACTGAAGCGCCTATCGGAAAAATTAGTCAATCGTTCGTCAATAGCATGTCTGCAAACGAACGCTTAGCTACATTAGAAAACTGGCAGCGCCTTAAGCTTGAAAGATTAAATAACGACCCAAAAAACCAGGTAATCGCGCTTATAAATAATCGTAACGACCGTGTCGCGCGCTCAAAAGTTTTTGCTGCGATGCTCAGTAATGACCTACGTTTTGACCGTGTTGTGGTAATAGGAAGTAATGTAGAGGGATTCTACAGTTACTTTCTCGATGCATTTATAGAAAGAGTAGAAAAGTTAATTGAAATTAATGATCTCGAAAGCCTAGATAAGCTTCTAGAGCAATTTAATTTACTCACCAGAGCTGAAGTTAGAGCAAGGTTTAGAATTGCATATGGCAGTGTAGCAGCTGAGAATTTACTTACACTTAGCGAGGGGGTTGTTAATAAATCTTACATAAAAGAGATCACAGGAGAGATCCCTGATCAAGAACTAACCACAATTCTCTATACCCTGCGTATTTATTATCAGCGTATGCACCTGGATTACCTAAAAAGTGATATCGCAAAGAATAGTAAAGAAATAAAAGAACGCTTGATTTCCATCCTCCAATCTAAAGTCACATTACTTGACGATAGCAATATATCTGCAGATGAAATAACCAATTCGATTGCGGATTTAGCTTTGCCCAATACTCATCAGGTCGTTGTTGGTATGCAAAACATTAAAGGGGCAGGGTTAAATTACGTTTATGCCTGGCAGCAATGGCAAAAAATATCACAAACTATTACGAATATGCTGAGTAAGCACTGCACAGCTAAAGAGTTCAGAACGGCATTAACTAGTTTAAATATGATAGTGTCATTTAACTTACTTGAAACTGACTACTTAAAACAAAAGTTAGATATATTGAAGAAAAGTCAGCTTGCTCAAAATGAGTTCTGCCAAGCAGAAATAACGACTCTTCAAGAAAAAGTTAATGAGGAGTATTTAAAAGTAGACGAAGAAAATTCGCAATCTCGCCCTACTCGTTACTTTAACCAAGTGATCGAATCATTTTTAGATGCAGGTGCTGCTGTAAAACGTAAAAAACGTGCTATTCAAATATACAATGATATAGCAGAACAGCGCATAACATTAGAAAAAGCAATTAAATTACTTAGCGAGATGAACCGTAACCAAAAGTCAGGTTGGTTCACAAATAAACGAAAACTTTACGACAAAAAATAAGAGAACTTTATTATCAATAAAAATAAAAAAATAATGAAAAATAATAAAAATAAATTCAAAAAAGAAAACACAAATAAAACAAAAACAAAAATAAGAAATTTCCTACAAACAAAAATAACCAGCATCATCAATATATTATGTGCAAATTAAAAATAAAACAAAATAAAACATCGTACCTAAATTGAAAATAACTTTATAAAAGATAAAAATATAACTGATAAAACATTTTATCTAATACAAAGGATAGTTATATGAAAAGTTTATTTTATAAGTTAGCTGTATTACCACTTGCTATTACCTCTGCACTTGCCGTGGCTAACACAAATTTGATTGAAAATGGATCATTCGAAGCCGAGGTTGTCACTGATCATAATGGCCAATGGCAATTATTCAATGAAATCACTGGTTGGACACGCAGCGAAAACGCACCTTTTGAAATACAAACGAGTAGTCTAGGAATTCTCAAAGCGAAAGAAGGCCAAAAATATCTAGAACTTGGCTCTACGCAGCAATATAGCGTGTCTCAAGCCGTAGCTACAACAGCTGGTAAAATGTATGAAATTAGCTTCTATTACTCAGCACGTGTGTCTGGTGATGATACAGCGAGTACAGTTGAAGTGCTGTGGAATGGTGAATCCTTAGGTGTTGTTAATGCTAAATTTAAAGGTTGGACTAAGTACAGCTTTACTGTAGAGGCAACTGGCACAAGTTCAGAGATTACATTAGCTGGCGTTGGTAGCAGAAGTAGTGTGGGTGGCTTCATCGATAATGTTTCTGTAAGTGAAGCTACAGAATACTGCTCAGTCCAAGCGGGTTTGTATGCAATTAATAAATATGGTTCTGATTCAGAAGGCTATATTTACCACTTAGACCCTGAAACATCAGCTGTAACAAAAGTTGCTGGTGTTACTAATACAGCTGCAAACATAGCAGGTATGGACGGTAAGCTATACTTTATGGAAAAGCTAGATAGTGAGACTAGAGACTCAAAAATTTACAGTCTAGATTTAGCATCAAATACGCAAAGCGAAGTCGCAGATACTAACTCTTATACTATTATTCGTTCTACAGTTTCTCCTGATGGTCTTAACTTACGTGCAACAAGCAAAACCTACATGTATGACTTCAACCTTGAAACTGGTGAAAAGACAGTTCTAGGAAAACTAAGCTACGAAGGTGAAGAGTTCATAGGTGGTGATATTGCATACTCAAGTGACAATAACGTACTTTATGCATTAACTGAACAAGCACTATACACAGTTGATCAAGATACTTTAGAACTTACATTAGTAGGTGAGCATGGAGTTAACTGGGCATCAGGCCTTGCAGTTGCCGATGATGGTACGATCTATGTTACTGGAAGAAAGAGTGGTCAAAGCGCGAAGCTTTATACGCTAGATCAAAACACTGCTGAAGCAACATATATAATGCGAGGTCCAGCTAATCTAAATGATCTAACATTTATTAGTGGGTCAACTTGCTCAACACAGTAAACTTTTAATATTATAAATGCCAGTTAAATACTGGCATTTATAACTATAAAAACTTCAACACGAAACACTCAGCTAACGCTCTCAAAAAATAAAAACAAAATATCAATAAAAAATCTTAAAGCAATAAAAAAATATCAGACAAAAAATTATAAAAAAACATAAAAGTAAAATAAGAAATTTCCTACCCTAAAAAACAATATTAAGATTCAAGCACTTAAACACAAAAAACAATTAAAATAAAAAATATAAAATATAAATATTTGATATTTAAATTAATAACATTAAAATTTTAATATTAAAAAATAATGGAGAAATTCATGAAAAACTTTGTTACTAAACTGGCTGTTTTACCTCTAACTATTGTATCGGGTATTGCAATGGCTGGCACAAATTTAGTAGAAAACGGATCATTCGAAAACACAGATACAGTGACCGATCACAATGGTCAATGGCAGTTATTTAACGAGATTCCTGGCTGGACAAGAAGTACTCATGCTAAATTCGAAATTCAAACAAATAAACTAGGGATCGTGACTGCACAAGAAGGTAACCAATATCTAGAGCTTGACTCAACAGCCAATTACAGTATTTCTCAAAATATTACTACACAACCAGGCAAACAGTACGAGTTAACCTTTTACTATTCTGCCCGTAAGGAAGGTAATGAAACAACAAATAAAGCTGAAGTTTTTTGGAATGGTAGCTCTTTAGCTGTTGTTAATAGCTCAAGTAAAGGCTGGACAAAATATAGCTTCATCGTTGAAGCTGATAGCACAAGCTCGGTATTAAGCTTTGCAGGTACTGGTACATCTGATTCAGTAGGTGCATTCATCGATAACGTAGTAGTCACTGAAGTTGCTGAACCATGTGCTGTTGCAACAGGTTTATATGGTATTAATAACTTTGGCTCTGAGACTGAAGGCTATGTATACCACTTTAACCCAGAATCAAGCGCTGTAACTGTTGTTGCAGGCCTTAACAATACAGCATCAAATATTGCCAACAAAGACGGTATGCTGTATTTCATGGAGCAACTTGATAAGAATAGCAAAGCATCAAAAATCTATAGCCTAAATTTAGCCACTAACACACAAGCTGAAGTTGTAGATGCGACATCATTCCCTATTTACCGCTCAACGGTAACTGCAGATGGCCTGTTTTTACGTGCGACAAGCAAAACGTATTTGTATGACTTTGATCTAACTACAGGTGAGAAAACAGTATTAGGTAAGCTTTCGTATGAAGGTGACACATTTGCAGACGGCGACATCGCATACTCAAGTGACTACAACGTACTTTACGTGTTAACAGGAAAGGCGCTATATACTCTAGATGAAGGTAGCCTAGAGTTAACACTAATCGGTGAGCACGGTATAAACTGGGCATCAGGCCTTGCAATTGCAGATAACGGGACAATTTATATCTCAGGTAGAGAAAGCGGCGAAAATGCAAAAATCTACACCTTAGATCAAAACACCGCTGAAGCGACATTCGTAATGGATGGCCCAGCCCACGTAAACGACTTAACGTTTGTTAGTGAAGCAGTTTGCGCAGCAGAGTAAACTGTGTTTAAAGCCATAAAATGCCAGCTTAGCTGGCATTTTTTTACTGACCTTTGGCATCACTTATTTGTGAGTTTCTTTTGTTCTAACATTTCTTTCCAGTGCATTACTTCTGCAGGCAGAATAGGTGCTACACCATTAAAACCAGCAACCTCAAGCATCTCTTCGACACTTACAACGCCTTTTTTGCGTTTAAAAACACCGCGCACATAAGCAATCGCGTGCAGGCCACGATCAGAATGAAACTTTTGCTCAATATAAAAGTATTTATGATCCCAGCCAACCAAACGTGTACTAACCGTGTACCTTTGCATTGGTTTAATATCGCGAATATAGGTAATTGCAGTTGCGTTAACGATTGGAAACCAACGGCGTTTCATAATGTGCTTTAATAAACCTACTCGCTCAGTCATCCAGGTACGGGCAAGATCCATCATCGCTAAATAACGAGAATTAGTCAGATGGAAATTAATATCGCAATCCGTTGGTAACGCTTTGAATTCAATATCAATTGTGTCTAACAGTTGTTGATAATCACGATTACGTTTAATTTTAAAAAACAGTAGTATTAGTCGAAAATAGAGGTTCACGGCAAAGGTCTAACCAGTTGATGATGCACAAAGTGTATCACAGCATATTGCTAAGGCGAATATTCTGCTCTAATCTGTGCATATATTAGTATAAAAAAAGAATAACCTAATGAAATTTTTTAGTTTGGTAACTTTATTTAGTGCGAGTTTATTCACCACTTCAGCATTTGCTGACTTTAACTTTCCTGGTGAAGGTACTTTAAAGTACCCAACGGGTGTAGAAAAGGCCTTTAATTTTGGCTTTGCGTGGCAACAAGATGCTGAAAAATTCTCGATTGGTGATAAAAGCTATGACATGTCTCTGCCAGAGTCATATTCAGTGGCAATTACACTTAGCAAAGACGAGGAACAAGTATGGGTGCAGGAGTTTAATAATGGCTTTATTGAGGGATTCACTTGGCAAATTGCCGATCACACCCTAAAACTCGAAAAGCGCAAATTTAGCGATACTGTAAAAGGCGATTATGTTATTAGCCTGGATAACCGAGATTACTTTTTTTCTCGCAATAACATCAGTATTGTTATTAAATTCGACAATGATGGTATTAAGAATATCGCCATTGATGGTGTCACCAAAGATATGGGTACCAAACAGTAATACCATTCGCTTAATTAATTGGTCTATTTTTAGGCAATAAAACCTCGTTGATTTCAAAAAAATTTGTTATTTAGTAGTTCTAAATCAGAAATTTTTAACGCAGGTAGCGACAGCTATAATACCTCAAAATGGTCAAGTATTATTGCGGATTGGTATGATATTGAACAACAAAGAAAAAGGCTTGAGTTTTCACCCAAGCCTTTTTTATTTAATAAATTAAGTTAGTATCATTAAACCTTTACAGTCTTACGATTAATCCCATAATCTCGAAGCTTATTTGCTACTGCTGTATGACTTAAACCTAACCGCTTTGCAAGCTGACGAGAGCTTGGATAAGCAGGGTAAAGCTTGCGAAGTAAAGTCGCTTCAAAGCGTTTTACCGCTTGGTCTAAGGTTCCTTCAAAGTCAGACTCTAGATAACCTAAATCATGGGTAAACGTTGGTAACTGCAGATGCTCAATGCGCAATTCATTATCATCTAATAATGATACTGCTCGATAAATCGCATTTTCTAATTGGCGTACATTACCTGGCCATGGGTAATCTTGTAAAAAGCGTAAACAATCTTCAGACATTACAGGCACAGAATGACCATTTTGCTGGGCATACTTTTGAATAAAGTGCTCAGCCAAAGGGCCAATATCTGCTTTTCTATCACGTAATGGCGCAATTTCAAGGGTTAACACGTTAATTCGATAGTAAAGATCTTCTCGAAATGTTCCTTCTTGGACCATTGCAGGTAAGTCTTTTTGTGTTGCTGCAATAATCCTCACATTAACTTTAACTTCGTTTTCATCACCGACCTTACGGAAGGTACCGTCTTGTAAAAAACGTAGTAACTTAGTTTGCAGCTGAGTCGACATTTCACCGACTTCATCTAAAAACACTGTACCACCATCAGCTTGCTCTAGCACACCACGTTTAGGTGCTGCATTCTCTTCATAGCCTGCATAACCAAATAATTCTGACTCAGCGACATCATCTGGCAAAGAAGCACATGATAAAGCGATAAATGGTTTTACTGAACGGTTTGATGCGTAGTGGCAAGCACGGGCGAGTAACTCTTTACCTGTGCCTGTTTCACCAGTAATGAGGATCGGCGCTTCAAGCTGTGCCATTTTGCGTGCTTCACGAACAACACGACGCATTGCAGTACTAAAATTATGTATAGTTGCAAAGCTTTCTTGGCCATAACGGCGAAACGCACTTACTTGCTGACCTAGTCTACTTTGTGATTTGATATTGATAACTGCACCGGCTAACACATCCCCTTCTGCACCTTGTGGTACTGAAATTGGCAGAATATCAGCAATAAAGTCTTCGCCAGCTACTTCAACTCGGGTTGTTTGGCCAAGTACTTCTTTACCTTCTAACCAGCGAGTAAAGTTAAAGCCTTTAAGCAAGTTATTTATATTAGCGCCAATAACTTCACTTTCGGATAGTTGTAAGTCGCGACAAGCAGCATCATTACATAAACGCACCCACCCTTTAGCATCAATAGATATAACACCATCAGGTAATGCACGCAGTAATGTATTTAACTCATTATGCTCTCGCTCAGAAGGTAAGAATGCAGTCGTACGAACGTCTTTCACACCATCTATCAAGCGGATAGATGGCATAATTTTTTGGAATTGTTCAAATTCAATAGGCGGAAAGCTGACATACATTCGACAATTAATCGAATCTACTTCGATGCCTTTTAAATCAACTTGGTAACTCACCAAGATATTGAGAATCTCTTGTGCGATACCAATTCGGTCAGCACAGTGGATATCTAAACGCATTACATCCTCAAAAAACGGGAACCTATAGTATGAGAATGATACGCTAACTCCCTGCAACTGGGTAGTCTATTGTAAACAATTTTGGACAAATAACTTAATTAGTCGGGTACTTGGTCCATTCTCCACCATCTAATTGGATGTAAGGCTGCCCTTTTATATACATCATTACCGTATCTTCATTCTCGGCGACCTTGGCTGAAGTTGGTAAATTATCAAGCACTCGGTTAATGGGTACCGTACCTGTGAACAAGTCAAGCTTCATCGTATTGTTGATTAACTCTGACAGTGAAAAATAACTCATTGTTTCATCAACGACATTCAGCCCATCATGCTTTATATCAGGACCGATGAATTTAACCGCAGTTGGCACTGAAACTATTGAAGGGCTCGGAATTTCGCGCAAACCAGAGAATTGTAGTTTATCACCCTGTAAGGCAGCCCCATGTTCCGGCACAACCACCAGCATTACATTTCGACCTTGCGCTTTTAACTCAGTTATAAACTTATCGATGTCATTAAATAAGCGCTGTTGTCTAAGCGGATAGCTTTCAAAGCTATTCATACGTTCACGACCAGCAAGTTGATTGCCATCGTGTAAGCTAATGGTGTTGTAATAAAGAGCCCTAGGCTGCTCACTCGAACCTTGCTTTTTCAACCAATTAGTGAGTATATCCGCATCAGAATAAATCGGTTTACCATCGAAGCCATATTGCGCAGCACTAAATTTGCTAAAATCCAGTTTTGGCACAGAGACACCACCGTATTGCCTGATCAAACCTATAAAGTCATCAAAATGTCCATCGTGGTTAAGAGCCACACTGGTTTTATAGCCAAGCTCAGCAAGGTTAGTGAATAGCTGACATTGCTCATCAACAGGTTTAAATAGTTGCTCTTGACTTGTTTGCCCGCAACTTGCTCGTAATAAACGAATTGCCGCAGGGCCACTGTACGACGTTGCTGAGTTAAATTGGCTAAACAGAATATCAAAATCAGCAAATAAGTTACGTGGCTCAACACCTATCGCTTTTAAATCAGCCGTCGCTAAAGAGCAAATATTTAGCACAACAACATCAAATGGCTGGCCATTAAATACGTCAGGAAACTGGCTTTGTAGTAAATTCTGTTGCTGGTAAAAGTCTTGTAACTGTTGATCCGGTGTCTTTTGTTTTGCTGTATCAGAAACTAAAACGGGTACTTGTTTTTTTGTAGTTTGGCTATTAGTTGCCACTTGAGGCATAACCTCATTACCGGTAGCGACTCCCCCTAACCAATACGCATAAACAAAGCCGATGATTGATATACTGGTATAGCGCAACCATTTTACAGTTAACCAATAAAAAACCACCAAAGTGAAAAGTGCCAACACCATATCAAGACTGATGACACGCGCTGTAATTTCAAAAAAATAGTCAATACTGAAATCTTGTACATTACCGGCTTGCTTAGTGAGCCGAGAAATTGGAGGTAACCACGAATCGTAATATAACAAGGCCGCACCTACCACCACACTCACAGCGTGTTTAAAACGAGACAACCATATATGTTGAAAAGAGATAGCTAGAAAAGCAAAAAATGCTAAGTTTGCAATTAAATCAAAAGAAATGTCACCTCGGCTATACAGAACAAACTTAACTAAAAAGTATAAATTCCAAACACCTAATCCTGAAAGCCTCACTTGTTATCCTTCTTGTGTCGTTTTGGCGTATAAGGGGTTAATAATACATGCCTAAATGTTAGTTTTCGGTAGAGCACTACTGCTTTATTAAACAATGCCTTACCTATATTACTCAATAAAATACCGATAAGCATTGCAACAATAAAAGTGATAAAAAACTGATTTAAGCTCATGATAGATCACCTTTTAAGGTCACTTTTACTGGCTCGGATATTGGTCGAATCACTTTTTTGAATTCCGGTGTCTCTGTATTTAAAGTCGCTATATCTGAACCTTTTGCATCAAAAATATAACTCACATTTTCTTGTAATTGTTGAGTAAAATCAGTTATTTCAACATTTGCAAAATTACGTTGTATACGGCGACATTCTTGCTGAATATAAAAATGATCGGCAATGACATTTTTAGACATAAAAAAGTCACTCACCTGTAATTTAAATAAATGCTTAATCGCACTTTCTACATCATGCTCTCGACAAGCATGCAGATATAGATAAATCGAGCCATCTGCAAAACTAAAAATATCTCCTTCACGTTTCACATGAAATAAATGCAATGGGTGTATAGCATCAATGCGAGGTAAAAGCTCTAGCATAACAAGCACCCCACTTACACCAAGATTTGCCGCAGAATCGCTATGCTTGGTAACCTGCTGTGCAAACTTGGTGATTGGTAGATAGCCTTTTGCTAAGGTATTTTCACTGTATTTCAGAACATCATCAATTGATTTAGGGAGTGGTCTTGAAAATTGAAATCCTTGAATTGACTGAATTTGTGATAGCAAACGCGAAGGCTCAGAATAACTATATAAAATAAGGTTAACCCCTAAAGTTAAAAATAAGCACTCGTCCTGATGACGAATTATGCCATCAACATTTTGAATTACTAATTTCAGTCGGCGACCACATTTCTTTCGAAGAGAGAAACAATCTTTGGCTAACGCTTTTAAATCAGTGTATCGGGTAACTGCAAAAACTAACGTCGCTGATTTTTTGGTAAGCCCTTTAGAAAAAAGAGCATCATTATCATCAATTATTTTATAAAACACGGGTAGCTTTGTACCCTCAGGTACAGCACTCTGAGTTAGCCATACCTCGTCTTCATCAAAGTCTTGCTCCGTTGCTTGCGACTTATCATCAGCCTCTTGCTCTACCTCAACTAATGCAAGTTGACCATCATGAAGCTGTAAATTAACCGAACGCCCAGCGATAACTCCTTCTTTATGACACCAATAATCATACTCAAGAGTGCGAATTGATGCCTCTTGAGTTATATAAATAAGGCCATCAAAGAAACGGTTTAAGGCTAATAACTGACGTCTCAATTCACTGACATAAGCACCTGACATTAAAAACACTAAAGTGACATTTTTTGATTGTGACAAAGCAACATAGAGCTTGAGTTTTTCACCAAGCTGCTGTTCGTTCAAAGAGACTAAATGTTCTGAATCGACATGCACGATAACCGTACTGTTTTTCAGTTGCTCATACTGTTTTATTTCGTTAATAACACCACGGGAAAAATGCAAACTTTTTGATACATTCTCATTATGATGTAAATGGAATGGGTGCAGCACCTTTTGTTCGAACAAAGTAAATAATAACTCGCTTCCCTCTCCTTCGAAAAATAATTCGACTTGTTCAGAAAGCAAAAAAACAGAGTCTTTATGATTGGTTAAAAGATGCCTTGTTAACTCTAATAGCTGATTATCTAGCGGGGCAAGTAAAGCATAGTTTGCGCCTCGCTTTAGCTCAGAGAAAGCTCCGTTTAGTCCTGTAATATTTAAATGAGGCACCAACAAACCCTTAAAAAAGATACTTTAGTACTAGTTTTAAACGCTATTCTATATATAATGCAGATTATGTCCATGGATCGTGAACATTTTTAAGCTAATTTTTCTCATAACGGTTTTTTAGATGAATGACTTTGCAGTAAAAAATTCACACACCTTAACTCAATACGATATTGAAAAGCTGTTACGACAATTTGGCGGCAAGGAAACGGATTATGTTGAAATTGTTGATGTTGAAAAAAATCGCAAAACGATTGAAAAGTACCCTTTGCTTAACGATATTGCACTAGCGACCAAAGAAGCCCTGCGCACAGAAAAAATTAACAAAAACGCAATAAAGAATCATAAATGAAACGAGTTTTCTTGAAAGGTATTAAGGGTGGAACAGGTACAACATCTATTGTGGCCAACCTTGCTTGTGCTTTGAGAAAATCAAATGTGCCTGTGTATGCCATCGATTTAGACCCAAAGAGCGACTTAGGCCTACATCTTGGTCTTGCGTGGGAGCATCAGCTAGGCTGGAGTGATTACCCAAACTTTGCCTCTGCATGTGAGCAGTTTCACCAAGATAACGATGGCGTAAAGTTTTTACCCTATGGCAGCCGTTCGAACTTAGGGTTAGACTTTTCATGTATTATAGAGAGTTGTCAGCAGCTTAATGACAGCGATGACAGCTGGTTTTTATTTGACTGCCCAGCCCATGTTGATGTGCACCGCTATTCGCTAAATGAAGACGATATATTCCTTGAGATTATTAATTGTGATGCAATTTGTCACAGTTTTGCTTTCAAACGTTTAAACACTCTAAAGCAGGCTGAATCATCATGGCAGCATTATTTTTTAACCAATAAATATAATTCAGCCTCTGAGCTTGAATCAGATTTATTGCAGCTTTGGCAAACTGAATTACCATTAATTGCACCTTTATATATCAATAGAGATGAAGTTATCAAAGAAGCCACTGCGTTTCGTAATGTGGCAATTAATTGTGCGCCATATAGCGTTGCCAATGACGATTTTGAAACGCTAGCTGGTTGGCTTGTAAGCCGTGCGAGTCAGAATGAGTAATAATACAAGTTCAAACGGGGTTTCGCATCGCCTGCTCAAGGGCCTTTTAAGTTTGTTTTTAACGAAACAACTTGTGCGCTTTGTATTTATTAAATTTTATAGTTATTACAATCAGCATAAAATGAGCTTGTTGGGTGCGTTTTTACTTCCTTTCTTTGTACTTTTTTTGTCATTATTTATTAAATTAGATAACAATAAAAAACGTGAACTAAAGCTTAAACTTAAACGCTTATACCCTCATGTTTCACAACCTGTTTTGACACCGACTAACTGCATTCGGATCGTATTGCAAAGTGTGTACCTTGCGCTTTTCAACACCACCACAACCTCACAACAACAAATAGCCGCGGAGCAGCGTAAATCTTGGCGTAAAATCACGCGATCAGCCCGCTTATTAAGACTTGCAGATAATAAGTTAGTTCGCTCTTTTAAAGGGCTTTGGTTAATTGCAAGAGATCAAACAAATACTAACTCATATAAAACACTAACCCGCTCTTCACTTTGGAAAAACAGCACATTAAAAGTCGCGTTTTTCACTTTCATTGTTTTTGCCGTAGCTATATTTGTGACTGTACCATTTAGTATTGAAGCACAAGCGGTGTTTATTAGTTTAATTTTAATTGTTGCTTACTCACTTAGACGCGTTGAAGGGAAAATAGCCACTATTGTGATGATCACCCTTTCTGTGACAACCTCTACACGTTATCTATGGTGGCGCTACACTGACACTCTTAACTGGGGTGACCCTTTAGCCCTTACCCTAGGGATTGGTTTGCTGCTTGCTGAAAGTTACGCTTGGTTAGTACTAATATTAGGCTTTTTCCAAACCATCAATCCATTAAACCGTAAACCAATCGCGTTAGGAAAAGACACAGCAAACTGGCCAACAGTTGATATTTATATTCCTACTTATAATGAGCCGCTTGATGTTGTTAAACCGACTACAATCGCCGCGCAAAGTATTGATTGGCCTGCAGATAAGCTTAACATTTATATTTTAGATGATGGTAAGCGCCCTGAATTTGCCGAATTCGCAAAGCAAATTGGTGTTGGTTATTTAACTCGCCCTGATAACAACCATGCCAAAGCCGGTAACATGAACCATGCGATGAAAGTAACTAATGGCGACTACATTGCTATTTTTGACTGTGACCATATCCCTGCTCGCTCATTTTTACAAATGACTATGGGACAATTCATCAATGACAGTAAAGTGTGTTTAGTACAAACACCTCACCACTTTTTTTCTGCCGATCCATTTGAGCGCAACCTCAAAAACCATCGGAAAATCCCAAATGAAAATATGTTGTTCTATGGCTTAATTCAAGATGGCAACGATATGTGGGATGCGACCTTCTTTTGTGGTTCGTGTGCTGTTTTAAGGCGCAGTGCCCTTGAAGAAATTGGTGGTTTTGCCGTAGAAACCGTCACAGAAGATGCCCACACTGCTTTGAGAATGCAGCGCGCTGGTTACAAAACAACGTATATTAATATTCCGCAAGCTGCCGGCCTTGCCACTGACAGTTTATCTGCCCACGTTGGTCAGCGTATTCGCTGGGCACGCGGCATGGCACAAATATTCCGATTAGATAACCCACTGCTTGGTAAAGGCTTAAATATTGCCCAGCGGTTATGCTACTTAAACGCCATGCTGCACTTTTTATCGGGTATCCCGCGTATTGTGTTCTTAACAGCGCCACTGGCATTAATTTATTTTAATGCGCAAATTATCTATGCACCGTTTGTTGCCATCTTTCTTTATATTGTACCGACCTTATTGCAAGTAAAAATAACCAATTCCCGAATTCAAGGTAAGTACCGCTATTCATTTTGGGGCGAAGTTTATGAGTCAGTACTTGCTTGGTATATCTTAAAACCCACCACAGTTGCGCTTATCAACCCGAATAAGGGCAAATTTAACGTGACTGAAAAAGGTGGTTTAAACAAACAAGATCACTACGACTGGACGATTTCAAAGCCCTATATCATCTTGTTACTTGTTAACGTGTTGGGTATGGCCTATGGCGTGTTCAGATTGTTCTTTGGTGACAGCTCACAAATAGGTGTACTGGTCATTAGCATGTTATGGGCAAGCTATAACGTGATAATTCTAGGTGCAGCTGTGGCCGTTGCCGCTGAAGCAAAACAAGTGCGCAGCTCACATCGTATAAAAGCAAACTTCCCTGCAGCCATTCGTCTGGCTAATGGCCGTACCATTAAAGTTAAAATTACTGATTACTCAAACAATGGTGTTGGTCTGGAAACTGAACATACCCATCTTTGCCGTGTAAACGATAAGGTAGAGCTGTTAATGAGTCGTGGCTTAAAGCAGTTTTCATTTCCAACTTATATCTGTAACACCCGCGATAAGCAGCTGGGTCTTACCCTAAGAGATTTAGATTTAGAAAAACAAAAAGCCTTTATTCAATGCACTTTCTCACGTGCCGATGCTTGGCTTGATTGGCAAGAGAACTTTAAACACGATAAGCCTTCATACAGTTTTTCTCACGTTTTTTATACCAGCCTAAAAGGCTTTAAGAACTTGATTTTCCATGCTCCAAATGAATTAAGACCAGTGATTTCCTTTGTATCCAGGGTCTTGTACTTTGTGGCGTCATTATTACCTAAAAAACCAACAAAAGTACTAAAAATATCATGATAAAAACTATTTTGACCTTGTTATTAGCTGTTGCCACACTCAGCACATCTAGCTGGGCGATAAGTGCTGAGCCTCTCCCTAATAAAGCTATTTTTGATGATGGTTACCCTGAACAAGCGCCAATTGAAACCATGACATTAAGCTTTGAAAAGCTTGGTTTAAGCAAGTTTAAACTTGATGGTATTAGCAACAGTACGCGTGTTGATTTTACGAATCGCTTAGATAAGCTAGGTAAAAAGCTAACCCTAGACTTTTCATACACATCGTCACCATCACTTCTTGCCCGAGTGTCACATTTAAAGATTTTCTTAAATGAAAACTTAGTAACAGTGTTACCTTTTGATAAGAAAGACTCTCCAATTGGCAAAGTGTCTGAGCAGAGTGTTGTACTTAATCCTAAGTTGATTAAAGACTTCAACCAAATACGTTTTGAGCTAGTAGGTTATTACGACATGGTTTGTCAAGATGGCTACAGTGACACAATTTGGGCAGAGCTAAGTAAAAGTAGCCGTATTTCAATTGACCGCCAGTCACTAGCTCTAGAAAGCTTACTTGAGTATTTCCCTGCGCCATTTTTTGATTCACGTGATTACAGCAGACTAACCTTACCATTTGTTTTTGCATCACAACCGGATGAAAATACGCTAGAAGCAGCTGCAGCGCTATCAAGCTTTTTTGGCGCACAAGCAAAATGGCGCAAAGCGCAATTCCCTGTACAAATCAATGCAACACCAACAGAGCATAGTGTCGTCTTTGCAACAAACGACAACAAACCTGATTTTTTATTGAATTACCCAGATGTTGAAAAGCCTACCGTAGAAATTATCAGCAGCCCGACTCAGCGCTACGCCAAAATACTTCTGGTTTTAGGTAAAGACACAGCACAATTAAAAGAAGCCGTTGTTGGTTTAGTCTTTGGCTATAAAGTGATGACAGGTCGCAGTGCGACTATTGATGCAATTAGCAACTTACCACTTAGAGAAGCTTATGATGCGCCACTGTGGGTGCGTTCTGATCGCGCAGTGAGTTTTGATGAGTTTATTGAATACCCAACCCAACTTCAGTCAGAGGGTTATCGCGGTCTGCCAGTTCGTTTAGATTTACGCTTTGCACCCGATTTATTCACTTGGCGTGAAAACGGTATTCCTATTACTTTGAATTACCGCAACACACCAGTTGAGAAAAACATGTTGTCGCGTTTAAATATGCTGATAAACGATAAATTTGTGGATGGCTTTATTCTTGATAATGAAGGTGGTAAGACTATTACAACCAATACCTTATTGCCTCTACTTTCAGATTACAACCCAACAAAAACTCGCCAAGACTTTGAATTAACAGGCCTTGATTTAACAACTAAGAATCAACTAACTTATGATTTTAATTTTGCAGTAGTAAAAACAGGTGAGTGTAGTGCCATTCCTGCCGGTGGTGAGTTTGGTGCAATTGATGGCAGCTCAACGATTGATGTAAGTGACTTCCATCACTACATTGCCATGCCAAACTTACGCGCTTTTGCAAATGGTGGTTTTCCATTCACCAAATATGCCGATTTACACCAAAGTACTTTAGTAATGGAAGCTAACAGCTCAGTTAATGCGATTAGCTTATTACTTAACTTCACAGGTCATTTAGGCGCTATTACTGGCTATCCTGCGCACCGTTTAGACATTCAATTTCCAAGCAACCAATTTGCGCTAAAAGATAAAGACATTATTATCATTGGTAAGCCTGATTCTTTCTTAACATCGCTTGCCAAAGACAGCGCGTTAAGTGTGCTGTTCAACAACAACCAACGCATTGTCGATCAAGCTATCTACAATGGTGCATATGACACCAAAGGCGCTGAAAAAATTAAAGTAAACATAAGTAGCATTGGTCGTTTAGCCGTGATGTCAGGATTCCAGTCACCGTTCGATTCAGACCGCTCAGTTGTTTCTTTGATTGCCAGTAATGAAAGTGCTTATGCACTACTAACTGATGCCCTATTAAATGAAGAAAAAACGGTTCAAATTACAGGTAGTTCAGCAATTATTAATAGCCAAGGCATCAAAACGATTAAAACCGATGAGCAGTATTTTGTCGGTCACGTGCCTATTCATACGCTCATTTGGTTTCACTTTTCAGACCGTCCAGTACTGTTAGCGATTTTATCGCTACTAACACTATTACTTATTTCATTTATGTTGTGGCGAGTGCTCGCACTACTAACCAAAAAACGTTTATCTGAAGGAGATAAAGCATAATGAAAACTATCGCTTCTTTATTATTCGTTTTTATTTATTCTACCAATGCATTGGCTCAGTTAAGTTGTAGTACATGGCCGCAGTGGAATAACTTTAAAACTCACTTCATTACACCCGAAGGACGAGTGATTGATTTAGGCAGTGAATACAGCATCACCACTTCAGAGGGGCAATCTTATGCGCTATTCTTTGCTTTACTTGCAAATGATAAAGCCAGCTTTGATAAATTACTTGAATGGACCGAAGTGCACCTTTCTGAAGGTGATTTAAGCACCCGTTTACCAGCATGGCAATGGGGAATAAAGCAAAACCAAGGACAAATCCTTGATTCAAATCCAGCGTCTGATTCAGATTTATGGATTGCTTATAGCCTTTCACAAGCTGCAATATTATGGAATGAAAGACGCTATGCAGTGCTCAGCTCAGTACTTGCTGAGCGCATCATTCGCGAAGAAACAGCGCAGATACCAAGCCTTGGCCTGACTCTATTACCTGGGCCAACAGGCTTTAAAAAAGACAGTCACTGGAAGTTAAACCCAAGCTATGCACCGCTATTTATATTTGCGCAATTTGCGCACCTATACCCGCATTCACCTTGGCAAACATTACACGATAACTCTGCGCAGTTATTAATAGATACAGCACCTAAAGGTGTTAGCCCTGACTGGGTTAATTACAGTGTTGAAAAAGGCTTTTATCATGATAAAAAAGCTCCAGCAACCGGCAGTTATAATGCGATTCGTGTCTACCTTTGGGCTAGCATGATGGCTAATAATGCTGCATATAAAAAAAACCTCACTGAACAGTTTAAACCTTTTGTTGATAGCATCGTCTCTTCAGGCAAAGTGCCACTTGAAACCAATGCGCTAACGGGAAAAACATCAGGCAATGCCCCAAGTGGCTTTATTGCGGCATTACTACCACTGCTTGCAGAAGATAATGCTTCACAAACTGTCACTGCGCTACAGCAGCAAATCATGATGGATAAACGCTTTACCACCAGCCGCTATTACGACAGCGTATTGTATTTATTTGCTAATAGCGCCCTGAATAAGCGTTTTAGTATTGATAAAAAAGGAACATTAACAACTAACTGGAGCAATGAATGCCGATAAAGTGGCTACTTGCAGCAGTTTTAGCGAGCTCCAGTGCATCCGCAGCAAATAACAAGGACCTTAATAGTCAATCAATTGATTGGTTAATTAGCCAAATACAACTTGGTGAAATTGAGCGCGATAATCAATTAATGAGCGACAGCTTAGAAAAACTGCAAAGCATTGCACCTAAAAATACTCAAGTGCAATGCGCCGAGGTGCGCGTTTTATATAGTCTAAAAGAAAATGACAAAGCCAATGCTCGGTTAGCAGAGCTTAGTAATCTGTCGCATCCGTGCGTAACAAGCTTAACCCTACTTGCACGCGTCAATAATCAAGACAAAGAAGCGGTTCAACAAGCCAGACTTCGTGCCAGGGCCGGACAATACAGTGACGCGGTAAAAATCTACAATCGGCTATTTAAATCCGCCTACCCTAATATTGAATATGAGCTGGAGCACATAAACTGGCTTGCTCAAGATCCAAATCAATATCAGCAAGCATTACGTGGTTATCGTTCTTTACTAAAACGCTACCCAAATAGCGGCCGTTTTGAGCTTGCCTATGCACGTCACTTATTAAAGCAAAACCCAACAAATAAAGAAGCCATTGCATTACTGAGCCATTATGCACACAGTAACCAATACGGTGTTGAAGCTGAATTTGCTTGGCTTGCGGCACTTGAAAATATGCCGCTTAATAAACAAACTGAACGCGAATATCAGCGTTACTTTGCTGCTTACCCAAAAAGCAGTAAAGGTCAGTTGCAATTTAGTGACTTTAAAAAAGCACATTTAGCTGAGCAAAAGAAACAAGCCGATCCAGCTTACCAAACATGGCTTAAAGGCAGCACAGAGCTTGAAAAACGCCATTTTAATACAGCTGAAAAACTATTTAAAAAAGCTCTACAAGGCCGACCTCAAGACCCTGAAATATACAATAGTCTTGGGTTATTAAATCTTAGACAAGGTAGAAATGCCAAAGCGTACCAGTACTTTAAAAAAGCCCAACAATATAGTATCGATACAAATCGTATTACTGTATTTATAGGTTTGGCCAATACCGCACGTTTTTGGCAATACATAGATGAAGCTAAATCGGCCATCAATAGCAATGAATTGAAACGTGCAGATCTCAAACTTGATTTAGCTGATACCTTAAATGAAGACCCGAATACCGTGCTGTTTTACCGCGCAGAACTTGCCAAGCAAGCTGGGCAATACCAAAACGCGATGAATTTCTATAAGCAAGTGCTAAAAGACGATCCCTTGCAACAGGCTACCTTGAGCGCCATGCTCGAATTAACTGCCTCAGATGGTAATTATGCTCGTAGTCATCGTTTTTATAACCGCTTAAATCAACAACAACGGGCATTGATTACTGAAGATTACACGCTATTACAAACACAACAATTGCGAGCCCGCGCTGATGACCTTACTGCCAAAGGTAAGCTAGATGAAGCAGTTGATGTGTTACTTTTGGCAATCAAACAAAGCCCTCGTCAAAGTTGGCTCTATTATGACCTTGCAAATTTATACCAACAACAAGGTTTGGTTGATCATGCCAAAGCTCTTTATAAAAAAACCTTGTGGCAATTTCCGTTAGATGCAGAGCTACGCTATAGCCATGCTTTATTTTTACGTTCGTTGAATGATTTTCAAGGAGCATTGGCAACCTTAGATTACATTCCAAATAACGCGCGTACTGAACAAATCAATGTACTCACAGAGCAATTGAGCATTAATACCAAGCTTGAAAGACTCTCTGCCAATAATACAGCCACTAATAAGGCCACGGTGATTTATAAGCTCACCGAGTTAGAAGCACAACCATTAACGCCTTTAATGCAAGCAGAGCTTGCCAGCCAATGGCAACAAATTAATGAGCAACAATATGCGATTAGGCAGCTGAAAAAAGCCCTAATTCGTGATCCAAGCTTGAGCCCTTATTGGCATATGACCTATGCAGCTTGGCTTATTGAAAGCGACGATAAAAATGCCTCTGATATCTGGTTTGCTGACTATCAACTGCCGAGTAACGCAACCGATGCTGAGCAGTCACAATGGCTAGCACTGCAAATAAACTATATTAATCGCTTTAGCGATAGTAACCAAAGAGTTACCAAGCTGTCTGCCCTTGCATCACAATACCCTGATAACTCAGAACTGTCAGAAGCGTTAATCAATGCTCATATCGAGCAAGGCAATAGTAACGAAGCCATTACTCGCTTTGAGCAGCACATCGCAAAAGATCAAACAGTGTCAACGGATACCGCTTTGGCTATTGCAACACTTGCTCGTCAGCAGCAAAGAGATGATCTAGCTGATCGCATCATTGCTGGGCAAATTAATCAAGTTTCGAGTGAGCAAAGCTATCGTCAGCAGCAATTAATGGCTGCACTTGAACCATTTGAAGATACTCAGAGCGCAATAAATCTAGCTGAGCAATTGCTGGCTAAATCCAACAATAACCAAGAGCTCTATTATCAAGCTGCTGCGGTTGCACAAGCTAAGCACCAGAATAAGCTTGCTCAAAGCTGGTACCGTGCGGCAGTTGACCCATACGCTGCTACGAGCAACTTAAGTGATGAGCAGAACTATGAGCTTTATGCCCTTGATGAAAATGAAGCGTGGTATGTCAATAATGCTAAGCGCCAATTGCAAGGCATCGAGCGAGATGAGCAAGCGTATATTACCGCCGCAATCAACTTAAGTAGCCAAACCAGTACGCAAAATGAGTCAACCCTCGGCGCTGGTGCAAGCCCTATTGAAGCAGGTTTCCCTTTGTGGGGTGGCACAGGGATTGTGAAATTAGACCCGATGACAATATCAAGCCAAGAAACCCGCTTTGATGAAACCTTTGCTGGTAGTCGCTATGGTCAAGGGGCCCTCTGTATTTTTGATTGCCCACTTTTAAGTATAAAACCAAAGCAACAAGGTATGGATATTGGCCTTGCTTGGCAAAACGAGCAATGGCGCATTGATGTTGGTACTACTCCACTTGGCTTTCTAGTCGAAGATATCGTGTGGGGCGTTAATTACAAAGGTGATTTAGGCGACTTTGGTTATGGCGTCACGTTTAATAAACGCCCAGTAACTAGCTCTGTATTATCTTACGCCGGACTTGAAGATGTCTTTACCAACCAAGTATGGGGTGGCGTTAGAGCAACGCAATTACAACTTAGCCTATCCCATGACCTAGGCCTAGACTGGGGTTTTTGGGGCAGCACCAACTATCAAATCTTGCAAGGTAAAAATGTAAAAGACAACCAAAGCTACAGCCTAATGGGTGGTAGTTACTATCGCTATATTCGCGAAAGAAACGCCGAATTAAGCCTAGGTCTTAACTTATTACACTGGTCATATAAGTATAATTTAAGTGAAGAAACCTGGGGACATGGTGGCTATTACAGTCCGCAAAACTACTTGGGTGCTTCTTTACCTGTTATTTTTGATAAACGGGTTGGTCATAATTTTATTTATAGGCTTCGTGCTGGGGTATCTTGGTCTACCACTACCACTGACGACATCGCATTTTTCCCGAACGACCCTATTTTGCAAGGCCAAGCAGAAGCTCAAACAGCCGTAACAGGTGTTGTGCCATACTTTGAGGGCGATACCAGCAGCGGCTTATCGTATAACTTAGGGGCAAGTTTTGAGTATCGATTCACTCCTCATTGGTTCTTTGGTGGTTACTTCAACCTAGATAGAGCCGATTTTTACGAACCGAATTACGCTCAGCTGTACTTCCGTTATTACTTTAATCCGGTGTATAGCGAGCTGGCATTCCCTGGGAAACCTGTTGTGCCTTATGCAAGCTACTAACCATCGCATCCCGAGGGGCAAGTGTCGCAAGATCTTCCCCTCACCATAAGGTCTATGTATACTGTAGCGCACTTGTAGCTAGGATAAGGGTGTGTCTCTTACCTTCAAGTATAAAACTTGAGCAACAAACCATTATCTTAGCTGCATCAAAAAACATGGCCGCCCGTTCACTAAATAAATACATAGAACGACCAAAGCAAAAACAATAAGGCCTCAAATAAAAACTTAGAGTTAGGAAGTAAATATGAGTTCATTACCAAAAGCAGGTGACTTTTTAGGGCATCCTAAAGGGTTGTTCCTGTTGTTCGGCACAGAAATGTGGGAACGTTTCGGTTATTACGGCATGCGCGCCATCTTAGTTTTATACTTAGTAGCGCTTGTTCAAGAAGGTGGTTTTGGTTGGTCAAATGCAGATGCATTAAGCCTTTATGGTACCTTCACAATGGCTGTATACATTACACCACTGTTTGGTGGTTGGTTAGCCGATAACGTATTGGGGCAACGTAAAGCAATTATCCTTGGTGGTTTATTAATGGCTGCTGGCCACTTCACTATGGGTATTCCGCACAGCTACTTAGCTGGCCAAGAAGAAAACGTATTCTATATTGGTTTAACCCTTCTTTGTATTGGTAACGGTTTATTCAAGCCAAACATCTCAACCATGGTTGGCGATTTATATAAAGAAGGTGACCAACGTCGTGATGGCGCATTTACTATCTTTTACATGGGTATCAACTTAGGTGGTGCATTAGGTCCTCTAGTTGCGGGTTATGCTGCTGCAGCAATGGGCTGGCAATGGGGTTTCATCGTAGCTGGTGTAGGTATGGTTTTATCTGTACTTTTACAGCTTGCATTAAGCAACAAATACTTAGGCAACATCGGTGTTGTACCTTCAGCTAAGCTTTCTCAAGCGCAGTCTGAATCAAATACTAAAGAGCCATTAACTAAAGTTGAAACTGACCGTATTAAAGTTATCTTCACTATGAGTGTATTCAGCATCATCTTCTGGATGGGCTTTGAACAAGCGGGTGGTTTAATGAACCTTTTCGCTAACGATTACACTGACCGTATGTTACTTGGTTTTGAAGTGCCTGCTTCTTGGTTCCAGTCATTAAACTCAATTTTCATCATTGTATTTGCACCTTTAGTTGCCATTATTTGGTTAAAGCTTGATAAACGTGAACCAAATTCACCAGTTAAGTTTGCTATTGCACTTATTTTCTTAGCACTTGGTTTCATTACTATGATCCTGGCGCTTATGACACAAGGTCAAGGTGAGCACCTACAAATCAGCATGATGTGGTTAGTATTATTCTACTTATTCCACACGCTAGGTGAGTTGTGTTTATCTCCAATTGGCTTATCTATGGTGAGTAAACTTGCACCACTACGTTTAGCTTCAATGCTTATGGGTATCTGGTTCCTATGTACAGCCGTTGCAAACAAAATTGCTGGTTTCGTAGGTTCATTCCTAGGTGAAGGTGAAGAAGCGTTAGACAACGCGATGGGTATCTTCATTGGTTTAGGCGCAACTGCGGTTCTTTCTGCTGTTATCATGTACTTACTAAGCGACAAACTTGTAGCTTGGATGCACGGTGCTGAAGGCCAACACGAGCCACAAACTACTGAGCACATCCTAGCTGAAGAGCTAGAAGTGACAGCTGAGAAGCAATAATATTTATTCCCCGTAGCGCCCGCTGCGGGGAATTTCTCTCTCCCCTATTCCCTCTGTGCCCTTAAAACTGATACTATATTCTTATACTAATTTGGTATGGCAAAGGAACTGAGTAAGTGCGCTCTAACACTCAACTACTGGTCATTATTCTGACTAGCTTATTACTGACAGCATGTGGTGGCGATAAAACAACAAAAGAAGTCGCAGCAGCTCCTGATCAGTCTGGTTTAATTATTTCTGTTGAAAATGGTTTATCGGCTGAATTTGCACAGGGCGATGTCACACTTAATGCAATAAGTAACACGGTTACAACAGACACCACATTTACTTACACTGAGACAAGCGCTTCAAGCACAGATATAGAGCAAGGTATTGTCTCGAGCATTCATACCTTTCGCCCCAATAACCTGATATTTGCTGAGCCATTAAGTTTAGCGATTAAGTTACCAAATGAACAAACCAACCTTGCCTTTAGCATAGTGCAGTTAGTCGATGAGCAATGGCAAACTCTCACTACTGAACAAAGCGATGATGGATTTGCAGTCAGTGCTATCACAGAATTTGGTAGCTTTGCTTTAATTTCTCGCACCATTCCTTCGGTTAGTAAAACCATTGGCGAGCAATGTAATGACACAGCCAGTAACCAAACTGTACGCTTTATTCATGTTGCTGATTTACACGCGCGCTTTGGCTTTAAAGAGCAATTATTCAGCCGTATTCGCAGTTACTACGACAATGCAAAACTTGAAAACCCTAACACCTTATTCACCAATGGCGGTGACGATTATGAAAAAGGCACTGTAGCTGAACAAACCTCACAAGGGTTAGCCACAGTCGAAGCAATAAAAGCTATGGCCTTTGACGTACGAGTGATTGGTAACCACGACTATGCGTGGGGACCTGAGCAACTGCTGGACTTTGCCGATGACGATAATGCCATCGTGCTTTCAAGTAATACCGAATATGATGGTAGCAGCGAAACGCCATTTGCCGGTGTCGATTTTTCAGTTGTCCAAGTTGGTTGTCTTCGAATTGGCTTTTTTGGTATGACTTCAGTGCCTTGGAATGAACTTGATGATCCTATCGAAGAGGAACCGATCCCTGATTTTATCGCTAATTTCAAAATGAATTGGCAGTGGCAAGAAGTGGCTGAGCAGATTGTTAACCAATACCGTCAAGATGTTGATTACATGGTCATGGTGAGTCACTTAGGTGAAGGCACTGACACCCGTATTGCACAAAATGTTGCAGGAATTGATTTAGTACTTGGTGGACATACCCATGGCGGTGAAAGCTATCAAACCTTAGATAACGGCAGCATTGTCATTCAGCCAAACTTTTTTGCTCAAGGGCTAACTGATCTTACCTTAACCTTTAACCTTGATGACAAAACGCTTGCAGATGTTGATTACAATACCGTAGCAACAACCAGCATTACGACCCGAGATGAAAGCACTAAAGCCGCCATTGATGAAATCATGGGTCGCTATGCCCCAGATGCAAATACCGAAATTGCCGTTTCAGAAAATTACCCCACTGCAGAAGAACTCACGACGATTACTGCCAAAGCTGCCATGCAGCAGTTCCCTGCTATTGATGCGGCCTTGCTTGATGCAAGCCAAGTACAAGATCGCTGGCTACCAGGAACGTTAACCCAAGAAGACTTCCATGCCGCGTTTAAGGTTGAACGCCAACCATCGAATACCCCGGGCTTTAATTCAATTTATCAAGTCGCGGTGACAGGCAGCCAATTAAAAAACATGCTCGAAAGCCGACCTGAATGGGTCTCTTTAGTGCCTGATAACATTAATGATGCAAGTAATTACCACGTAGCTCTATTTAAAGGCCCAGCGCTTAATAGCGAATTATTCTTTCCAGCTCTGCCAAACTTAGAAGCGCAATTGGTCGCTGAAAGTTGGTGGCTGCTTCATAATTACGCACGAGCACGCACCAGCCAATGTTTATATCTCGATACCGATAACACGCTTAATGCGTGTAAAACGGATGATGCAGTCACAGTATGGAATTTTAATAATCCTAAGCAAGGGTTTAGCAGTGACTTTGGCCCTGCAACACTCAGCTTTTATGACCCTGAAGACAAAAACTGGGGGCCAGAGAATAGCCAATTTGCGACCACCACTGAACTTGAAATTACTGATTTACCAAGTGGAGCCTCTGGCGTGTTGTCCTTTGCTCGTCATAGCCCAACACAAGGCTTAACCTTAACGGCTAATAGTGCTGCTAATGGTGATTATCAAACAGAAGGCCTTATCGCTGATTACACCTTAGTGATGGATATTATGTGGCCAGAACAAAGCACCAATGAGTGGCGCTCATTACTACAAACCGATATCACTAATAGTGATGACGCAGACCTTTACGTCAGCCGAGATAACGCCATCGGTATTGCCACCAGTGATAGCGGTTACTTTGGCGAGCTTACAGCAAACAGCTGGCACCGTATTGCTTTTGTGTTTTATGCTGCTCCAAACAATGGTGCACTAAAAATTTATCTTGATGGCGAGCTAATTGGTATTAAAGATGAAGGTGAAATCAATGAGCGCTGGGCAATAAACAATGCGGCCTTACTTTTAACCGATAATGACTACGAAACTAAGTCGGGTTACTTAAACGCCTTGTTATTTGCAGGTCGTGCGATGACTGATGCCGAGATTGCCAATATGGGTGCTGCCCAGCAACAACTTAATTTTACGCAATCAACCCGTACCTTAAATCAAGTAGTTGAGCGTCATTATCAAGCTGCACCACAAATTATGAATAACCCTTGGTTACAACAACGCAGCAAGTTTTTTAACAAAGCGCGCCAAACCGTAAACTAAACTATACAATCGCCTTAATAAAAAAGGCCGTTTCAGGCCTTTTTTATTGCCTGAAAAACGCTGAAATTTACTATTAAATACATATAGATAACCATAAAGATGGTTAACCTCTTTTAGTCAACCTAGTGGCTTACTCACTGCCTTTGTTAGGGCAATTGCTGAAATTAAAATCATTGTCCCATTTAATTTACAAAGAAGGCTTTAGCTAAATAGTGCTGGGATCTTCCCCTTATCGAATTTCTGGTTAATCATCCGCTCATTACAGAACAATAATTCTTTTTTAGCGCAGTGCTTATAATTGCGGGAGTAATGACAATGAGCGAAGTAAATAATCCATTAGGCCTAATGGGCATTGAATTCACTGAATACGCAACACCTGATGCAGATTACATGGACAAAGTGTTTACTGATTTTGGCTTTTCAAAGCTAAAAAAATTCAAAGGTAAAGACATTGTTTACTACAACCAACATGACATTCATTTCTTACTAAATAATGAGCGTGATGGTTTCTCTGCTGAATTTGCTAAAAGCCACGGTCCAGCAATCTGTTCTATGGGTTGGCGTGTAGAAAATGCGCAAAAAGCATTCGATGTTGCTGTTGAGCGCGGTGCAAAACCTGCGACAGACTCAACACACAAAGATTTACCTTACCCAGCTATCTACGGTATCGGCGACAGCTTAATCTATTTCATCGAGCAATTTGGTGACAAAGGTTCTATCTATGAGTCAGACTTCGAAGATTTAAGTGAGCAAAACATTGTTGAAGACAAAGGCTTCATCCGTATCGACCATTTAACTAATAACGTTTATAAAGGCACTATGGAAACATGGGCTAACTTCTACAAAGACGTATTTGGTTTTACTGAAGTACGTTACTTCGACATTAAAGGCCAAAAAACAGCGTTATTATCTTACGCACTTAAATCTCCATGCGGTACTTTCTCGATTCCAATCAACGAAGGCAAAGATAACAACAACAACCAAATCGATGAGTACTTAAATGAGTACAATGGTCCGGGTGTACAACATTTAGCATTCCTTACTAATGACCTAGTAAGCTCACTTGATAAGCTTGACCAATCAACGATTGCTACGCTTGATATCATCCCTGAGTACTACGATACAATTTTTGACCGTGTGCCTTGGGTTAAAGAAGACAAAGAGAAGATCCGTAAGCATCAAATTCTAGTAGATAGCCAAAGCGAAAATTGTTACCTACTACAAATCTTCTCGAAGAACCTATTTGGTCCAATCTTTATCGAGATGATCCAACGTGTAGATGACGGCGGTTTCGGTGAAGGTAACTTCCAAGCGCTTTTCGAATCAATCGAACGAGATCAAGAGCGTCGTGGTGTAATCTAAATCATCATTATGAATAAAAAGCAGCGTGTGGTTTGGCTATATTCACACGCTGCTTTTTGTCGTTTTAAATTCTGTTTTAAACTAACTGTTTAAATTGCGTTGATTGCCTCCATATAGATAACTAACACATCAGCGCGAACAAATAAGGAAAGAGTATGAGCCTAATTAACGAAACCCACGATATTAATCTAAAAAGCTGGGTTGCATCTGCTAACGAAGCGAACTGTGACTTCCCAATTCAAAACCTTCCTTTTGCAGAAGTACGTCGTAAAAATTCAGACGAAGCGTTCCGTGGCGCTGTAGCAATTGGTGATCAAGTTATCGATTTAGCGAAAGTAAACGACCTTGGTTTATTCTCAGGTGATGCACAAGTTGCCGTTAAAGCAGCGAGCCAAGCTACATTAAATGAATTTATGGGCCTTGGTCAGCAATATTGGTCAGCACTTCGTCTTGCGTTATCAAAAGCACTCCGTGAAGGTGCCAGTGAGCAAGCGCAATTAAGCGAAGCACTTATTGCTCAAGCAGATATCGAATTTGCGCTGCCTTGTCGCATTGGTGATTACACTGACTTCTATACCTCTATTTACCACGCAACAGCAGTAGGCAGCCTATTCCGCCCTGATAACCCACTTTTACCTAACTACAAATGGGTACCAATTGGTTATCATGGCCGTTCATCGTCAATTGATGTATCAGGTCAAACGTTCCACCGTCCTAACGGTCAAACTAAAGCACCAGATGCTGAAGTACCGTCATTCGGCCCTTGTAAACGCCTAGACTATGAACTTGAATTAGGTATTTACCTTGGTAAAGGTAATGAATTAGGCGATGCAATTGCCATTGAGAATGCTGAAAACCACGTATTTGGTTTCTGTGTATTCAATGACTGGTCTGCACGTGACTTACAAGCATGGGAATACCAACCACTTGGTCCGTTCCTTGCGAAAAACTTCGCATCGACTGTATCTCCTTGGATTGTTACTACAGAAGCACTGGCGCCATTTAGAACAAACTGGACACGTGATGAAAATGACCCGCAACCAATGGACTATTTAGAGTCTTCTCATAACCGTGAGTTTGGTGCATTCGATATCAAAATGGATGTACAAATCGAAACTGAAAAGATGCGTGCAGCTGGCGAAGCGCCAACACAAGTATCTAAATCTAGCTTCAAACACTCTTACTGGACTGTGGCGCAAATGGTGACTCACCACACTGTAAATGGCTGTAACTTCCAACCTGGCGACATGTTAGGTTCTGGCACTCAATCAGGCCCAGAGCACGAAGAAGCAGGTTCATTGTTAGAGCTATCACGCGGCGGTAAAGAAAAAATCACCCTTGCTAATGGCGAGCAACGTACTTTCTTAGAAGATGGCGACAACGTAATCATGCGTGGTTGGTGTGAAAAAGACGGTTTTGCACGCATTGGTTTTGGTTCAGTTGAGGGTACAGTGCTACCTGCCAAATGAAAATAACTCGCTATTTTCATTTACAAAACAAGTATTAAGGGCATTATTTGCCCTTTTTTATTTGCCATTTCTCTCTTGAGTTACAATTTTTTTCTGGCTTTTTTAAATCAGATTGCTATCTTAACTCGGTTATTAGTTAAATTTTGTACGCCATGTTAGTTAAACTTAAGTCTTTTTACCGCACGATTTTTCCAGCTAGACAGCTGTTGATCCGTCAAAATGGCGAAGTAAAGCACTTAGTGTTAGCGCCTTGGTTACAATTAACAACACTTCTGGTCATTTTAACAGCTATTGCTTGGTTAAGTATTTCAACGCTCCAGATCATGTCACAAGCCGACCAAATCATCAGCATCGAACAAAACCAACTCAGCAAACAACAACAGTGGCAAAAACAACGCTACCAGCAACAAGCTGCCTATGAAAAACAATTAGAGCAGTTGGCTATTCTTGAGCAAAAACAAGCGTTATTGCAAAGCATGATTGAGTCGCTACCAGAATCAATGAACAAACCTGCACTACCAACTAATGCAGAGCCATTGCTTTTACCTGTTAAGGAACACTCTGAGGAATTTCATGCTCCTTTAGAAGGTGAACAGCAGCCAAAACAAGTTAAACGCTTAGAAAGTATTCCTGAACGCTTAGTGCGCCTTGATGCCGCTTATAACAACAGCTTTGTGGTATTGGATGAGCAAATAAAACTTCGCCATCAAGAAATCGTTGCCATATTAGAGGGTGCAGGCCTTGATAGCAGCCTTGCCAATGCCTCGACGCTAGAAAGTTCAGATACAGCTCAAGGTGGTCCACTCGATTTATTTGATGAATCAAAAATACCGGCTGAATTTTTAGCGATTGCAGATAACTTATTAGCATTAAACAACCTAGAAAGTTTGCTGAGTGAATTGCCACAAACGCTCCCTGCTGCCGATTACTACATTTCAAGTAGTTTTGGCCTTCGTAAAGACCCATTGAATGGTCGTCGTGCATTTCATAAAGGGGTTGATTTAGCTGGTTGGCATAAAACCGAAATTTTTGCGCCCGCTAATGGTACGGTTCTTCGTGCTGGTCGTAATGGTGGTTATGGTAATTTTATCGAACTACAACACAAAAATGGTTTCATCACTCGCTTTGGCCACCTAAATAAAATTAAAGTAAAAAAAGGCCAAACGGTAACAAAAGATGATGTCATTGGCTTAATGGGAAGTACTGGCCGTAGCACCAGTACGCACTTACATTACGAAGTTTTAGTGAATGGCAAACATGTCAATCCAGTTAAAATAACAAAGGCCCTTTCTCGTGTTCGGTAGAAAAAAGCAACCAGCAGCTAGCTCGTCTGGCTCATCTTTAAAAAGAACCAACCATACTCCTTCAATTATTTCTGAAGACGTCCGTTTAACTGGTAGCCTTACTTGCCAAGGTGAAGTCCAACTTGATGGTCGGGTCGATGGTGATTTACATGTTAAACACCTAGTGATTGGTCATACTGGTGTGATTGAAGGCGTGATTGAGGCTGATAGTGTAACTGTCAAAGGTAAAATCTTCGGAACACTCATCGCCAATCAAGTGGTAATTGAAAGCACCGCAGAAGTCCATGGTGACGTATTTCATGACACCCTTAGCATTGAAGCGGGAGCAATCATTGAAGGCAGCTTAAAACATCGTCATGAAGAAGATAATGTGGCGCCTATTAAGCCTGAAGAACAAACCAGTTCATCATTACTCCCCGATGATGACAACGACTTGTCGTTTGTAAACAAACAAGCCGCTGATAAGTCTTAACGTTTTTTAGCAGTTACATACATTGTGATATCTGCTGTAAACACCAATTCATCGCGGCTGTTAAAAACCTTCACCGGTACTAACAAATCTTGCTTTTCTAACCACTCACTCGGTACTTCTATATCTGCAACTGCACGCATGTCTGTGTCAATTTTTGCTATATAATTCACTGTCATGCCTTTTGGGATCCAGCGGTGTGTTTTTGCCGGCACCGTCGCATCGACCATTAAACCTGCGCACAACTCAGCTATATTACACTGGGCAATAGCATGGATAGTACCAATGTGATTATGGATTGCTCGGCGGTTTTTAACGGTTGCACTGCAATGCCCTGCTGTTAAACCTGTGATCAATGGCTTTATTGAGCCGAAATAAGGAGCTTTAAAACAGACAGCTTTACTAAATAACCAATTACCTTTTGGCAGTGACTGACATTTAGTCCAAATTTTTAATAATGATGATTGTGAGCTCACGACGTTTATCCATTATTTTTATGATGTGAGATAAAAAACTAACACATCAGACCAGATAGCGAAATGGAAAATTTTTGTAAGCAGTTTTAAAGATTACACTTTTAGCTAAGTGAATGCTTTTCTTTTCCTTTAGGGGCACATAAAATACCGTTTTAAAGGAGAGCGAATGCAGTCACGCCAGCACAAAAACCTCAGTTTATTATTTATCCTCGGCCTTCTGGTTGTTTTTTGCCCATTAGGTATTGATATTTATCTTCCAGCATTTCCTACTATCGCTGAACAATTGAATGCGTCAGAAAAGCAACTTCAGCAAACCGTGGCTATTTTTTTGCTTACAGTCGGTCTTGGGCAGCTTATTGCGGGACCACTTGCAGATAAATTTGGCCGTAAACCTGTTGCGATTAGCGGTGTTACGATTTATGGGCTAGCTGCATTCTGGGCATATTTGGCGCCAGACTTTACCACCTTAATGATAGCAAGAGCATTACAAGGCTTAGGAGCATGCGCAACTTTTGTCGTCGCTTTTGCAATAGTTAGAGACAAATTTGGTAGTGAGCGTAGCGGACAAATCATTACTTACTTAAATGGCATTGTCTGCTTTATTCCTGCCCTTGCGCCTATTCTTGGTGCTTGGTTAACCGTACAATTTGGTTGGCGCATGAACTTTTTATTCATGGTCAGTTTTGCACTTGTTGGCCTATTTATAGTTTTGTTTCTCTATAAAGAAACCCGCCCTAAAGACAGTGTTTACAGTGGTCATATTCTCGACTTAAGGCGCTTTATACCTATTATCTCCACACCACTCTTTCTATTTCATAGCTTAATTTGTTTAGTGACTATGTCCGCTATTTTAGTCTTTGTAACCCTTGCTCCGGGTTGGATAATCACAGAGCTTGGTGGCAGTGTCACCGACTTTACTTTTTGGTTTACCTGTAATGCCGCCCTGAGCATTTTTGCAAGCTTCGTCATGCCCATATATATAAAGCGCCAGCCCAAACGAGCCTTAAAAGCAGGACTTATGTTGTTAGTATTGTCTGGCTGCATAATGCTGGCTTTTAGTCAGCAAAATTCAGTTTTAGCTTTAATGTTTCCTATGTTCTTGGCAGCTTTTGGTTATGCCTTAACACTTGGCTCATCGGCAGGTCGTGCATTGAGTATGTTTCCTAAACAAGCAGGCACAGCTTCTGCACTTATCGGCTTGATGCAAATGAGTGGCGCAAGTTTATTAGTGTTTATAACGCAATTTTTAAATTTAACGACACCTGTATTAATTGGCGTACATTTTTTGATGCTCACTCCTTTTACTTACTTATTACTTAAACATAAGCGCTTGTCATAAAAAAGTTTTACCATACTTTTAGCTAATATGGGTAAATGAGAATCGTTATACTTCATTTGCCCATTTAGCCATCCTTTTATATCTCACAGTTATAAAAATCACCTTTCTAGAATAATTTGTTCCGTTTTTGCGGATTATTTTTCTTGTACCCAACCACATATTAAACTATTGTTTACCCACGTTAACAATTGGTTAACTAAATGACATGTTTGGGATACGAATTATGAAAAAGAATAAATTAGCATTAGCACTGATCATCAGTGGACTATGTGCAGCAGGAACTGCAAACGCAGCAAATGACCGTTACATCATCCAAGTAGACAACAATAAAAAAGGCGTAGTTAAAGCACTCGCTAAAAAGCTCGGTGGTGATATTAAAGTTGATGGTAATGGCTTCATTGCAGCGCAATTCTCAGGTCATGACCTAGCGAGCGTGAAAGGCTTATTAAACAACCCTCACATAAAACTGATTGAAGAAGACCAAAAACGTGTGCCAATGGCGCTTTATAACGATGACGCGGGTAATGCTATGCAGCAGCAGCTGACCCCTTACGCAGTTTACCAATCACAAGCAGACCAAGTTACTTTTGATGCAAATGCTGGCATGAAAGTGTGTGTAATTGACTCAGGTCTAGATGCTTCGAATCCTGATTTCATTTGGGGTAATATTACTGGTGACAACGACAGTGGTACTGGTAACTGGTTCGATAATGGTGGTCCTCATGGTACTCACGTCGCCGGAACAATTGGCGCAGCAGATAATAATGTAGGTGTGGTTGGTATGGCTCCTGGCGTTGCAATGCACATCATCAAAGTATTTAATGCTGAAGGCTGGGGTTACTCTTCAGATTTAGCACACGCAGCGGACTTATGCTCTCAAGCAGGTGCAAATATTATTAGCATGAGCCTAGGTGGCGGTGGTTCAAATAGCACCGAGTCTAACGCGTTTGCTAACTTCACAAGTGCAGGCGGCTTAGTCGTTGCTGCGGCAGGTAATGATGGTAATAACGTACGTTCATACCCTGCAGGCTATCCATCAGTAATGATGGTAGGTGCAAATGATGCGAACAACCAAATTGCAGATTTCTCGCAGTTCCCTAGCTGTACGTCTGGTCGTGGTAAACGCGCTACTACAGATGAAACTATCTGTGTTGAAGTAACAGCAGGTGGTGTTGATACTCTTTCTACTTACCCTGCAGGTATGGCCACTTCGGCTAGCTTAGCAGCAGATGGTGCGGGCTTTGCAACTTCATCAATGGAGAACTCAGGAAATGCATCAGGCACGGCTTATTACATGGGTACTGCTGAAAGTGTAGATTCTGGCGCAGCTGGCAAAATCTGTATGATTGACCGCGGTAATATCTCGTTCTATGACAAAGTGAATAACTGTGAAAACTCAGGTGGTATCGGCGCTGTTATCATTAATAACGAAGCAGGCATGTTATACGCTACATTAGGCGATACTAACGATACAACAATTCCTGCTGTAGGTGCAGCACTTGAAGACCGTTCAGCACTTCTTTCAAGTACAACAATTGATATCGCAATTGGTACCAGTGATTATGGTTTCATGAGCGGTACATCAATGGCGACGCCTGCTGTATCTGGTATTGCAGCACTAGTTTGGTCAAACCATCCTGAGTGTACTGGGACAGAAATTCGTGATGCCTTAAAAGCGACAGCACAAGACCAAGGCGCTTCTGGTCACGATGTTTACTTCGGTCACGGTATTGTTAAAGCCGCTGATGCAGATGCATACCTAATGGCAAATGGCTGTGCAGGTGGCAATAATGGCGGCGGCACAACTCCTGGTAGCGATGATATTAGCCTTTCTACGTCAGGTTATAAATCAAAAGGCACTGCGTATGTTGATTTAAGCTGGAATGGCGCAGCAACAAGCACAGTTGATGTATACCGTAATGGTAGCAAGGTAGGCTCAGTGGCAAACACTAACAGCTATACTGACACTATCACATCGAAAGGCGGTGGTACTTACACTTACCAAGTATGTGAAGCACAAAGCACAACTGTTTGTTCAAACAATAGCTCAGTGACCTTCTAATACTTTCCCCAACCCAAATCAGCGGGCATTGATTGCCCGCTTTTTCTTTTTCTAAAAGCTTGTTAAGATCAAATACCTAGCTTTTTAACTTTGTGCCAATGATCAATCCAGAATCGTTACTGTCGTTTTTAGGCGCCAGTTTTTTAATTGCCGTAGCTCCCGGCCCTTCTAATGCATTTTTAATGGCGCAAACCTTTGCAAATGGCCGTAAAGCCGGAATGCAAAGTGCCTTTGGTTTTGCCTTAGGTGGTGTGGTGCATACTATTTTGGCAGTAGTAGGTTTAACGGCAATTTTAAAAGCATCCACGGTAGCATATACCACAGTTCAGTATTTAGGCGCGGCCTACCTTTGCTACCTAGGTATAATGACCTTAAAGGATACCTTCACAGGGCCTGAGCCAGACTGCAGCGAAAAGCCTCATGTTAGCACCAGTAAAAAACAAAATGTGATGTTTCAAGCCATGATGACCGAGGTACTCAATCCGAAAGTTGCCTTATTCTTTATTGCTTTTATTCCTCAGTTCGTCGATCCGAGCTTGTCTTCAACGACATTTCAACTCGCTTTCTTTGGATTACTCTACCCGCTTTTTGCTTTTCCAATCGACTGCACGTATATTTATTTCGGCGATAAGATAGCCAGTTATTTTCGTGAACATCCACAAGCCCAAATTTGGATTGATCGGATCACGGGACTAGTTTTTATTACGTTAGCAATTAACCTATTGATATAAGAGCACTTATGGAACAAAAACAACAAGCTTTACCCGCCAAAAAGAATATTGCCCTCGTAGCCCATGATGGCAAAAAAGCTGCCCTTCAGGCATGGTGTGAAAAGCACCTGGATATTTTAAGTAAGCACACGCTATATGGTACAGGCACAACGGGTCATTTAATCGAGCGCACAACAGGGCTTGAAGTGATAAAGCTATTAAGTGGTCCTATGGGTGGCGATCAACAATTAGGTGCTAAAATTGCTGAACATGAGGTGCATGTGTTAGTTTTTTTCTGGGATCCACTTGCATCGCAGCCCCACGACCCTGATGTAAAAGCATTACTTCGTTTAGCTGCTGTTTGGAATATTCCTGTTGCCTGTAATGAAGTTAGTGCCGATATGCTATTAAGCTCCCCTATGATGGAGACAGAGCTTTGCCGCACGTTGCCAGATTACGAAAAATACCTCGCAACGCGCCAAGTGACTCTTTAATTATTAAAGTTGTATACCTAAAATTATTAAAGTTGTATACCTAAGTGGGGCGATTAGCTATAAAGCTTGTGCGCCCACTTAGTTAAACCTGCAGTAACACTACCAAAGTGATCCCCGTTCAGCATATTAATATCACCTAAATGTGATTTTAACGCAGCCTTGATCAGCGGTGATTGCGCACTACCACCCGTTAAGTAAATTACATCCGGTGTTATGCCTGCCTCTTGAATCGCTTGTTTAGCTAAGCTCACTATCTGGCTTATTGAGTCATCAACAGCTAAAGCTAAGTCTTTTAGCGTTAAGCATTGCATTAAATCTGAATCTAAGAAACGCAAGTCTGTGGTAAATTCGTTCGCTGACGAGAGTGCAATTTTTGCCGCTTCGCCTTGCTGCACTAATTGATGACCCTGCTTATTTTGCTGCAATTGAATTAAGCGTTTAAAAAGCGCAGGCTCTTTAACTTCACGAACTTGAGTCAATAACTCACGATGATGGGCATCGCTATAAAACTGGCTTTGCAGGTTTACATCATTGATTTTACACGCTTGCCAAAACGGTTGGTTCGGCAGCGGAAGACCCGATTTAAACTCAGTACCTAAACCTAATAATGGCATTAAACCATGAAAGCTCAGGGCAATATCTAAATCATTTCCACCCACACGCTTGCCACTGTGGGCTAAGAAATCATTATCACGACACTGCTTTTCACGGAAGCTCGGCCCCATTTGTACGAATGAACAATCACTAGTACCCCCGCCAATATCTACAACCAATACTTTTTGGTCTTGCTGTAATGAAGTTTCATAATCAATCCCTGCCGCTAGCGGCTCATATAAAAACGACACCTCTTTAAAGCCTGCGCGCTTTGCTGCTCGTTCTAAAATTCCCAGTGCTTGCTGATTAGATTCTTCACCACCAACTGATTGAAAGTTTACCGGTCGTCCGATTACCGTTTCTGTTAATGACTCTTGCAGTGACTGCTCTGCACGCTGCTTAATTTTTAAGATCATCGCCGTAGCAATGTCTTCAAAGAAGTTTATTTGACCTTGCTTTAAGCCCACAGCACCAAAGAATGATTTAGGTGATTTTACAAAGTAACCTTCTTCAGGAAATTGCACATACTCGCTAATTGCTTCACGACCGATGAATAAGGTCTCATCACCAGCTTGAATATCTAAATCTGATTTAATGCGAGGAATGGTATTTAAAAGCGCATTGCGCTCAGTTTTAAAGTCATGCTCAAATGGGCTACCAGTGAGGTGCTTTGCCACAAAATCGACAACTAAAGCACTGTGATGAGTATAAAGTGTTGAGGGTAAATACTGCTTACCTTGTTCAAGCGGCACTAATGACACTTGTTGCTCGTTATCCATTACACCGATTGCACAATTTGAGCTACCGTAATCAAAGCCTGCAAACATTCTAGCACCTATACATCAATAAAAAGGCCGCGAAATTTACCATAGTCGCAGCCATTTTTGAATGACGCTAAGGTGTTTCATGTAAAAAGCTTGCAAATCGTGGCAAACCATTTTTAGTAAAACCATGATATTTGTAGGTAATAGTACTACCTATAGCTGGCGGTGACTTTCTTTGCTGATCAGAAAACCCCGAGCCAATTTTAAATTCAGTACCATCACTGTTGCGCACCTTGAGTGCGCCAAGCATATTTTTATACTTACCTTTTCCTGCAACATAACCGATTACAACCGCTTCAGCGTCAAAATAGGGTTTTAACTTTAACAATGCATCACTGCGTCCCGCACTATGCTTAGCAGCCGCTAGATGCAGCATCACGCCCTCAGCACCTTGCGCTATTAGCTCATCCATAAACAAACTAAGTTGCTTGTTATCGTTAAAGTGCGTTTGCTCCACTGCTTTAATATGTTCACTTTGCAGCTGATTTACTAACCGCGAGTAGTCCTCAAAGCGCTGACTAAATGGTTTTGTCGCATCAGGCATATCAAATATCATATAGCTTACTGTTTGCCATTCAGTATCAATAGGAATGGCTTTTCGAACGATACCGCTCAAAGTGGCAAAATCTTGGCGCTTAGTCCAAAGTTCTCCATCAAGCCAAACCCTAGGAAGTGGCTCAGTAAACCAGTCAGGGGCATAAATTGGGTTACCGTTTCGGGTTACTAATTGACTACCAGTCCAGATGGCCCGAACGCCATCATATTTTTCACTAACTAAATACTCGCTTACATTGACCTTGTCAGCTTCATAGACGTTTGCTAAAAGTACTGAAGGGGCTTGTTGAGCTTCGACCGAGAGGCTTAATAATAAAGTGATTGCGCACATCAGCGCACGAGTGATCATAACCATCATTGCTTCCTTGCAAATTTGTAAGTTTTAAGTAGCTTTCACGACTTAATAAATGCTGCTTAGTAATAGCCGTTTAATTATAGGTTAGTTTGTAGCCATTTGAAAAATTCGCCCAAATCAGCAAACACCCCCGCCGCTTTACTAAAGTCATGTTCTAAAGTGAAATGATTTGGCACCGCATACACAGCAACAGCGGCATTACTTGCGGCGGTGACACCGGTAAAGGTATCTTCGACTGCAACGGCTTCATTAGCGGTTATATTTAACGTATCAAGTGCCAATTGGTATGGGTCGCCAGATGGTTTAGGATTGTTAACATCATCTTTGGTAACCACACAATCAAACCAATCAAAAATGCCATAGCCTTTTAAAATAGGATAGGCTTCATCTTTTGCACTGCCTGTTACTAATGCCATTTTTAAACCACTGGCTTTTACTTGCTCAAGCACTGCTTTTGCATGAGGCATATAGGCGGGTAAATTAGTACTAACAAAGCGCCCAAATGCAGCATATTTATCATCGGTTAGCTGCTGTGGAGTGATACTAAGCCCATAATTTTCAACAACTTCCTTTGCAGCTTCAAGAGTTGGTCTACCAGAAAAGCGCTGACAAAACGTGGCCTCATCATACTGCACGCCAAAAGGGGCTAGTAAATCATTCCAAATATTAAAATGCACACTTTCAGAGTCGACAAGTGTGCCATCCATATCAAACAATACTGCTTTTAAAGTCATCCTCATTCCTTTTACAGTCTAAAAAATAAAAGGTGCCATGTGGCACCTTCGATAAATATAATTTGTTACTCAGTTAAACCCGCAGGTGGCTCAGCAAACGCTTCTTCGCCTGTTTCTACATCAACCAGCTCGTAACCGCGTTGTTTTCTTACCACTTTTAATACTGGCTTAGAAAACGCTGTTTTTAAACGATCAGCGTCTGCTTCAAGTTCTTCGACTGTATTACCAAATGGCGCTGCACCGGTTTCTGACCAGTTAGTCACTTTGCCATTTAAGTTATATTCAACTTCATGTATTTGATATTGTGCCGCTTCATCTTTTGTTGCTTCACAAAAAATTACACGGTAGTTCCAAAATCCAGCCATACTTCTTCTCTTTCTCAAAATTTAATGCTGCCACTTTAGCAGTTACAAACACGATTATAAACGAAAAAACCCGCTATACAGCGGGTTTTGATAGGACTTATTCTTTCAGCTTAGAAGAAGCTTACTTTGAACTCAGCACCGATGTAACGCTCTTCGTTCACCATTGCTGTGTTGTTATTAAAATCGATAGCGCCGATTGATTGTTGCTCGTCGAACATGTTACGAACGAATGCTGATACTTCATATTCGTTGTCGCCTTCAGCCCAAGCGTAACCGGCACGTAAACCAACTTCAGTTAATGGCTTACCTTCAAATTCAACTGACTCGTATAAGAAGTAATTGATTTCGCTACGGTAAGACACGTCAGCGTATGTGAAAAATTCACCGTCAGCTACTTCGCGGCTATAACGTAATGTTAGGTTAGAGATCCACTCAGGTGCGTGCGGTAAACTATTACCATCAAGAATAGCTTGACCTGCGCTGTTTAAAGAATTTGTAACAGTACACTGAGCACATACGTCAACGGCTAAGTCTTTATCGTCAAGCTCAGTATTGTTGTAGCTTAAGTTAAATGTTGCGTTTAGGTTGTCAGTTAATACCCACTCAGTGTCTAACTCAAAACCGTAACCAGTTGTCTTATCAGCATTAACTAAACGGTTGAAGTTTGCACCACCACCTACAGCTGTTAATTGTTGGTCATCCATTGTGTAATAGAACACAGTGGCATTTACACGACCTTGGCCGTCAAGAACGTCTGATTTGATACCTGTCTCGAAAGACGTCACAGTTTCAGACTCAGCAACAGTTACTTCATCACCGAATAAGATACGACCCTGAATACTTGGTGCACGGAAGCTGTTCGCAACACGTGCGTACCAGTTTACGTCGTCGTTGATCTTATAGTTAGCAGATAGATCCCAGCTAACGTGATCGTCACTTGGGTTTTCTGTAAGGAAAAGCGCACCGCCACCAGCAGGGCTTAAAGTACGGTTCGCAGAGAATTCTTTCTCGTCATCTGAGTAACGAAGACCCGCAGTGATTTTTAGATCATCAGTGATTGTGTAATCTAATGAGCCGAATACCGCCCATGCTTTGGTATCTTGTTGCTGGATAACATAGCCGTTTAACTCACCTGGCGTTGAACCATAAGTGTCGTAGCTGAAGTTTTCGATCGTTAGCGCTTCATCAAAGTAGAATACACCTACTTGGAAATTTACGTCGCCAGCATAGTTGCTAGATAAACGAAGTTCTTGCGTGTACTGGTCTTGATCTGGAATACCGTCAGCACTTTCAGAATAGAATGGAATAAAACCAGGACCCATATCTGGTAAGTAGCTAGCACCGTAACCGCCGTCGATATCAGCGCGAGAATAGATTTCAGCACTTTCCCATGCAGAGATTGACGTAAGTGTTAAATCGTTGATATCCCACTCAAGCTTTAAGCTTGCACCTTGAGATTCAACTTGCTGAGTCGCACGAGAAGCAGCATCGTGGTAAACCACGTCGTGCTCAAAATTATCTACTAAATCGTTAGTACCAGCTTTGATAGCATTACCACGGAATGCGATTGGCGTACCATCCATATCACGTACATGGTAATTGAAAAGACCAGTGAAGTCGTCGCCTTCATATAAGAATTGAACACGTGCCGCTTTCTCAGTGTAACCACCTAATACGTCATCTTGTTCAAAACCTGGTGCACGATTATCAATATAATCATCTTTTTCTTGCCAAAGAACAGAAACACGTGTTGATAAACGATCTGTTAAGCCACCGCCAACAGCACCTTCAAAATCAACTGCGCCACGGCTACCGTAAGATACTGAGCCATAGCCTTCAAATTCTTGTGATGGTTTAACTGTATCAAATTTAACAAGACCAGCCGGTGTATTACGGCCGAATAAAGTACCTTGTGGGCCACGAAGAACTTCTACGCGTGCTACGTCAAATACAGGGAAACCTTTTAAGATAGCGTTCTCTTGAACTACTTCATCTACCACTAAAGAAACAGGTTGTGAAGCATTTAGGTCAAAGTCAGTATTACCTAGACCACGAACATAAAAGCGTGGGAATGAACGACCAAACGAAGATTCAATTGATAAGCTTGGGATCTTCGCGTTCATGAAACGAATATCCATACCAGCTGAGCTGTATGCATCTAAGCTGTCACCTTGTAAAGCGGATACAGCTACAGGTACTTCCTGTGCGTTTTCTACACGTTTACGAGCGGTGATTTGAATAACTTCTAATTGGTTGTTTTTTGCTGCTGAGGCTTCGTCTGCAGCAAGAGTTGAAAATGAAGTACCTGCTACGGCAGAGAACAACGTTGCATTGATAAGTGTTGCTAACGTAGATCTTTTCATTGCTTTCATGTCGGGTTTTAACCTTTTTTATGCACTCTTATTCAACGGTGATGATGTTGCGTCAATTCATTTGACGGGCTCGGCCAATTTTTCGCGCCTTGTAATAAGCTGCGCGGACCTCTTAATCGAGAGTGCAAAACGAAGTAAAGAGGCTGAACGAACGCTGATGATTATAACACTTTATGACACTTTTACTGCATTAAAAATTATAAATATACAATTATTTTACAACAATTAGCGGCAACATCGCCGCATTTAGAAGATTTTATGCAATTATTTTTAACCAAAGCGGACATATGTCCTGTCCATCTAATTACGACAATGTGTAGACATCACACGCAAATGAGAGCCACTTTCATTTACCCCTTTTTTAGCAACTAATCAGTTACACGTGCGAATTCTGGATTAGCTAATTCGCACTCATGCTCATTTAATAAGCCTAAAATTGCTAAGTTTAATTCTTCTATTACTTCCATATAAAATGCAAAGTCGACAGTCTCTACGTAGCTTAGTACATCCACTTGTAAAGCCCAAGGCGAGAAAGCTTTGAAACGAACCCTGCAAGGCTCAAAGGCGATATGTTTATGTTGTTCTAAAAGCTCTCTTACCGCTTGCATAAACGAGATTAGATTTTGTTGCTTGGTATTCGCACTGAGCATCAATTTCGGCCTATAAGAAATACGCTCTCTTTCAGAAACATTCTCAAGCTGCATATCAACGAACTTTGCATTCGCCACATATATTACAGAGCGGTCAAGAGTGCGAATTCGAGTTGCTCTCAGTCCTATTTCTTCAATTGTGCCTAGCTGGCTACCAAATTTACATAAACTGCCAATTTTAACTGGTGCTGAAATATAAAGTGTGATGGCCGCTATAATATTTTCCACCGTTTTTTGCGCAGCCAGCGCGATGGCTAAACCACCGATCCCTAAACCAGCTAATAGCGTTGTGGCATTGAATCCTAAGTTTTCAAACCACATAAATAGCAAAATAATTACTATTGAGGTTTTTACAACGTTACTAATTGGGCGAAGTAAAAAAACCACTTGGGGCCTATCTTGCTTAATGAAGCGCTGACCAAGTCTATGCTTCACTATGTCAACTGTACGAAGGCATATCCAACCCCATGCAATCAAAAGTACTGTTGCACCATGAAATAAAGCGAGTACAGCAATCGTTACATTCGACTGATCACTCAAAGAACGCGACATTAATACAGCCAGCAATAAGCAAACTGGCCCATTGATGAACGCTATCACATCTTTTTCGACTGGCACTTTTAAATGGGCAAGTATAAAAGTAATAATACGCGTCAAGATGATTGCTATTGCAAGGAAAAGCAAAAAACTAAAAACAAAATATACCCATTGCCAAAGTAGCACACCTAAAAACTCAACATCTGGCAAGTTTTTATATAACCACTCGCCGACATGGCTATAGCCATACTCTTTCGTCAATAAGGGAATTTGGCTTACCGTCGCATTCGATATTTTCCAGATGCGATTGCCACTTTCTGGGTCTGGAATCAACTGTAATAAGATTTGCACAGTACCTTGTGAGGTTGAGATTTCCCCCACTAAATCACGATAACTTGGCACACTTTCTTTTTGTTTTCCTTCGGGTTTATTACTTAAGTTATCAATGTCGATCCAGAGTGTACGATCAAGTACTACAGATAAGTTCTCAGCTAGTTGAAGCTGCCCTATAATAGACACATCCTTAGGTAAATTTCGAAAATCAAGATACTGAGCAGCCCGTTCAAAGTCACGAGCTCTGGCCGCTATCAAGTAACCCTGCATTGAACTTCTTGGTGTCATACGACCAAATGTGTCGAAAGGTAAATCATCCTCTAAAGCCGTTTCTTTTTCTTCGCTGGCTGCAGGAGAACTGACTTCAGGCTCTTGCTTAGCTGCTTTTTGTTCACTTTGCTCTTCCTTGTTGTCTTTATCTATTAAGGACTTAACGGTAACTTCAGGTGTGGTTGTTGCCCATAATGGCGCATTGAACAACAGTAAAAAGCACACTAATAACTTACTAAATTGTAATGAAAACTTTGTATTACAACGGCTCACACTTTGTTCCTTGTCTTATAAACATTAAATCGCTGAAATAATCAGCTAATTAAATTAGAGCACGGTTTGTGTAACTGTACAAAAAATAATTAAAAATCTTTGCAAGTAAGCGCTGAGATGTTAGTTATATAGAGACTAAAGCAAAGGAAAACGATAATGCAGATTTCAAGTTCACTAATCCCCCATTGGTCATCATTAATGATCCACGGTGTCATCGCTATCATTTTTGGTATTTGTGGTTGGTTTGCCCCAGAAGCCTCATTAGCGATTTTGATGTTTATTTTCGCCGCTTACTTTTTTGTCGATGGTGCCATTAGAACTTGGTTAGCTATTGCTTCAAAAAATGAAAACCCACTTTGGTGGATGCTATTAGTTGGTGGTCTAATTTCAATTGCAGCTGCACTTGTGACCCTGTTTGCTCCCAACGTAACGGCTATCTTAATGCTGTACTTTATTGCCGCATGGGCTATTGCTATTGGTGTGATTGAGATTGTTATTGCCAGTAAACTACGCAAAGAAATCACTAATGAGTGGCTGTTAATTGGCAGCGGTATTATTTCGATTATCTTTGGTGGATATCTGATATTTAACCCTGGCGCGGGCATAATCACCCTGCTTTGGCTCGTTGCCAGCTACGCCATCGTGTTTGGCATAATGATGGTACTATTAGCACTTAAGCTGAAAAAAATGCAACACTCTCAAATATAAAACAAAAAAGGAGCTGTTTAGCTCCTTTTTTATATCAATCAAATCAGGACTGATTAATCAGCGCTGTTTTCTTCTTGATTGTGTAACTCTAAACTCGCAGACATCGCATTTTCACGCGTTGATTTCGCTGAATCATTACGTAAACGGTCAATGTGGTTCAGGTAGTCTTGGTCGATATCACCAGTGATATATTGACCATCAAATACTGATGTTTCAAAACGGGTGATTTCTGGATTTTCTTGGCTTACTGCCGAGATTAAGTCATCTAGCGATTGATAGATAAGACCATCTGCACCAATGCTTGCGTTAATATCTTCAACTTCACGGCCATGAGCAATTAGCTCAGCTGCCGATGGCATGTCGATACCATAAACGTTCGGGAAACGAATCTCTGGCGCAGCTGAAGCGAAGTAAACGTTCTTCGCACCTGACTCACGAGCCATCTCAACGATTTGTGCTGACGTTGTACCACGCACAATTGAATCATCAACAAGCAATACGTTTTTACCCTTGAACTCGCGGTCAATGGCATTCAGTTTTTGACGTACTGACTTCTTACGCATTTCTTGGCCTGGCATGATGAACGTACGACCAATGTAGCGATTTTTAACGAAACCTTGGCGGTATGGCAGGTTAAGAGCAGAGGCAATCTCAAGCGCTACATCACATGATGTTTCAGGGATAGGAATGACAACGTCGATGTCTTTATCAGCCCATTCACGTGCAATTTTTTCACCTAACTTAGTTCCCATGTTTACACGTGTTGCATAAACAGACATACGGTCAATCGTTGAATCTGGGCGCGCAAAGTAAACGAATTCAAAGATACACGGTGCGTAAGTTGCTTTTTCAGCACACGATTGTGAGAACAGCTGACCATCTTCAGTTACGTAAATTGCTTCACCTGGTGCAACATCACGAACAAACTCAAAGCCGTCGGTTTTTAAAGCAACGCTTTCTGATGCAAACATGTACTCAGTACCGTTTGCTGTTTCGCGCTTACCAAAAACCAGTGGGCGAATGCCGTTAGGGTCACGAAATGCAACAATACCATGACCAATGATCATCGCAATCGTTGCATAGCCACCTGTTACTTTATTATTAACTTCAGTTACCGCAGTGAAGATATCTTCCGCATCAAGTTTCAGCTTGTTTGATTTACTTAACTCATGCGCCATGATGTTAAGTAAAATTTCAGAGTCAGACGTTGTATTAACATGACGGCGAGCTTCTGAAAATAGTTGCTGCTTTAATGCTTCTGCGTTTGTTAAGTTACCATTGTGCGCAAGTGCGATACCAAATGGCGAGTTAACATAGAAAGGTTGCGCTTCTGACGAGCTAGAAGAACCAGCTGTCGGGTAGCGAACATGGCCAATACCAATTGTACCTTGCAGACGTTTCATATGACGGGTATGAAATACGTCTTTTACTAGGCCATTGGCTTTACGTAAGCTAAACGTGTTGTTTTCAATGGTAATGATGCCAGCTGCATCTTGACCGCGGTGTTGCAAAACAGTTAAGCCGTCATATAACGCCTGATTAACAGGAGAAGTTCCGACTATGCCAACGATACCACACATTAAATTTATCCTCGCCGATTAACGGTTTACAGAATTTAAAAAGCTCGAGTTGTTTTCGAGGTACGAGAAGAACCACTCAACAACAAAGCCAAATTCTGGAATCAAAATAGAGTTGCCCCACCAATGCGTATTAGGTGCACCGGTAAAAGCATCAAGAAAGAAGAGTAACGCGCTTACGACCAACACGCCACGAAGAGCACCAAACACTATGCCGAACACACGGTCTGTGCCAGATAAACCAGTACGTTGTACAAGTTCACCTAAAATATAGTTTAGTAACCCACCCAACAGGAGTGTCGCAAAGAATAATATGGCTATTGCGGCTGCATTTCTTAAAAGGGGTTCTGAAATACTTGTTAGGAAGGATGCTAAATATTGGTAAAACAAGCTAGAGATGATAAATGCGCCAGCCCATACAGCTAATGACATTGCTTCTTTTACAAAGCCACGTATTAAGCCGATGATAGTGGATAGTGCAATAATACCAAGTACGGCGTAATCAACCCAGATCATAAGAACCAACTAGTCGTTAATTTGGGGCGCATTCTATACCCAAACCACCTGTGGATGCAAGAATTCAGCATGAGATAAAACGCATTTAGGCAAGGCATTGATTGTAGGGAATGGTGTCCCCTTGTCAAAATCAATAACGCAGAATAAATGCGTTTTAGCCATGCCCTTCGGGCGCTTCACAGGGCTTCCACTACTGCGTTGTAGCAATTTGAAAGGTACCTACATTCCTGCATCGCCACGCCTTGTATTGAAAACCCTGTGATAGCGCTGAATCATGGATCCACAGGTGGTTTGGGTATTTGAACCACCTGTGGATCCAAGAATTCAGCATGAGATAAAACGCATTTAGGCAAGGCATTGATTGTAGGGAATGGTGTCCCCTTGTCAAAATCAATAACGCAGAATAAATGCGTTTTAGCCATGCCCTTCGGGCGCTTCACAGGGCTTCCACTACTGCGTTGTAGCAAGGTACCTACTACTTGAATGCCAAGCCCTGAGTTTTAATCCCTGTAATAGTGCTGAAACTTGGATCCACAGGTAGTTTGGGTATCCTTTGCCAGATCATTTTGTAATTTCAAACTGAGTAACTTTGCCATTTAACTTGGTTAACTGCTTTAACTCAGTAAGCTTACTCTCTAACTCTTTCTTGCTAAGTGAAGGGCCTACAAAGACTTTTGTAAGTGTGCCGTTCGGGGTTTTGACTGGCCGAGTGAAGGTTTTGAAACCATTCGCTTTTAATTTTTCCTGTAGAGATTTCACATTAGGTGCGTGGGAAAAACTCCCCAGCTGAATGACATAAGCCATTTGTGTGAGGTTCTCTTCTGGCTTACGAGTTGGCTCTGGGGTTTTAGCGATTGGCTTTGCTGGTTCTTGCACTACAACTTTTGGCTCAGCTTTGGTAATGACAGGCTCATCTGTTGAGGCTTCAACCATTTTCGGCGCATCATCAATTTGCTGGGTTTCATTAGTAACAAGTTCAGTATCGTTTGCTTGAATATCTTCAACCGAAATTTGCGAAGGTTGCTCCGCTGAAGATACTTTATTATCAATCGCCTCTTGCAAGTCAATGGTAGTGAACTCAGGACGTTCAGGAATTGCTTTAAAGCCTTCTTTATAATGAACCTTTTCACCATCCAAAATGTTTGGGATGAAGACAATAGCCGCCACAACCACAATCGTGGTTCCTACTAAGCGATTAATAAACCCTGCGTTCACCGATTTCCTCTCTATTTTTTAAAGTAATTGATGGCTGCAGCCACAGTTATAAATGAACCAAACACAATCACTAACGTGTTTTCATCGACATTTGGTAATAACGTATCTAGCGCAGTTTCAACACTCGCATAGTGCGTGCTTGGCGCTGTTGATGCGGTTTCGGCTAATGCTTTAGCAAGATTCTCAACCTTGTCTCCACGGAAACAATCTAAGCTTGCTAACGACCACTGATCAACAACATTCGCCATGGCCGACATAGCAGCCACCTTATCTTTATCTGCAAGCATAGCGACTAATGCATGAATTTTAAACCCTTGATCTTTATACACGCTTAATTTGCGTGCCAAATATCGAGCAGATTCAGGATTATGCGCAACATCGGTAAAAATAAGCGGTTGCTCACTTAACTGCTGAAAGCGACCTTCGACAATAAGGTTAGCTAAGCAGTCACGCACTTGTTGCTCGCTTGGCAGTAGGTCAAGTTTTGCTAGTAAGGTCAACGCGGTTGCTGCATTTTGACAAGGGATCGCAGGCTTAGCTAAGCGCCAGTCTTTATCTTGGTACTGCCATTTAAAGCCTTCACTGTCTTCTGTGAATATGAAGTCACGACCTGATAGCACCATATCAGCGTTAATTTCGTTGCCATAATCAGTTACTGTGTGTGGAATGGCTAAATCGCCAACAATAGCAGGCGTATTGGTACGGAAAATGCCAGCTTTATCGTAACCAACAAGTTCACGGGTATCACCTAGATATTCTTTATGGTCTAAATCTATGGTGGTGATCACACAAGCATGTGGTTTAACGATATTAGTGGCATCGTAACGACCACCAAGGCCGACTTCTAACAGTACATAATCAACGGCGTGACGTTTAAAAATAGCCAGTGCACCTAAGGTACCGTACTCAAAATAAGTTAGTTGCGTGTCAGCACGGCCTTTTTCTAGCATATCAAAAGCATCAACATGGAATTGATCATCAAGCTCTTGGCCATTAATACGTACGCGCTCGTTGTAACGAATAAGATGCGGCGAAGCATAAGTACCCACACTAAAACCCTGTGCAAGTAATAAGCTTTCTAGGCAACGGGCAGTGGTCCCTTTACCGTTAGTGCCTGCAATAAGGATTATTTTGCTTGATGTATCAAGTAAACCGACTTGGTTTGCCACGCGTTCTACGCGCTCTAAACCCATTTCGATATTGGCAGGATGGACATTTTCTAAATAACAAAGCCAATCATCAAGGCTTGATGATTGGCTAGGAAGGATTTCTGTCATAGCGTTTAATCAGTTAAGCTGAAATTTACGCTACTCTATGCTCTTGTTCAGTAGAAGGCAAGTTCATAAATTTCGCTAAGATACGTGCAAGGGTGTCACGCATTTCACGACGGTCAACAATCATGTCGATTGCACCGTGCTCTAGCAAGAATTCACTGCGTTGGAAACCTTCAGGAAGCGTTTCACGTACTGTTTGCTCGATTACGCGAGGACCCGCAAAACCGATAAGCGCTTTAGGTTCAGCAACGTTTACATCACCAAGCATTGCCAGTGATGCAGATACACCACCCATTGTCGGATCAGTTAATACTGAAATAAACGGTAAGCCTTTTTCGCTCATTTTCGCAAGCGCAGCACTTGTTTTAGCCATTTGCATTAATGACATAAGTGCTTCTTGCATACGTGCACCGCCTGATGCAGAGAAACAAATAAGTGGCATGTCGTGCTCTAAACATTGGTCTACAGCTTCAACAAAACGAGCACCTACTACTGACGCCATTGAACCACCCATAAACGAGAACTCAAAAGCAACAGCAGCAACAGGAATGCCTTTTAAACGGCCTTTCATTGCCACAAGTGCGTCTTTTTCGCCGCTTGCTTTTTGTGCTTGGGTAATACGGTCAGAGTATTTTTTAGAATCTTTAAACTTTAATACGTCTTTTGGTTCGTGCTCTGCACCAAGTTCTTGACGATCAGCATCGTCTAAAAAGTTTTCAAGACGTTTACGGCCACTTAAACGCATGTGGTGATCACACTTAGGACACACGTTGAGTGCTTTTTCTAATTCTGCTTTATATAAAATTGAATCACAGTCTGTACACTTAGCCCAAACCCCTTCAGGGATTTCTTTACGACCTGACGATTTAGTCGTTTTAGGTAAGATTTTTTCTAACCAACTCATTTGCAACTCTCTTAATGCTGTTCTGTGTCGCAGTCTGTTTAATTGGAAACACTCACTTGTGTTTCTGATAACAAATAAACAGACAGATTTTTTCAATTAAAACATGAATTACCCGCAGACGATATAAAAAACTGGTCTTAGTAGTAGTCTACTAAAGTCTAACTGTCTGAATCAGGTAAAAACAAAGGCCCTAATGGTGTTTTAGGAATGCCAAAATGTTCTGGGTAATCCACGTCAACTAAGTAAAGGCCAGCAGCTTTCGCTGTCGCACTTGCCTTAGCGCGCTCTTTTAAATCGAGTAATTCTTTTAACCACACGGGTTCATGCTTATGAAGACCAATGTCCATCAAACACCCTGTGATGTTTCGTACCATGTGATGTAAAAACGCATTGGCTTTAATATCAATAATCACATAATCACCTTGGCGTTTTACCGACAGGTGGTGAATAGTACGATTTGCTGTATTTGCTTGGCAATGTAGTGCTCTAAACGAAGTAAAGTCATGCTCGCCTATTAAATACTGACAGGCTTCTTGCATTTTAGTTTCGTCTAATGGGTGATGAAAGTGTGTCACCCCTTCACTCATGATAGCGCCGCGATAGGTGTAATTATAAATCACATAGCGGTAGCGACGAGCTGTAGCACTAAAACGAGCGTGAAAGTCTTCGCTTACAGGCTGGGCAAAGCGAATAGCAATATCTTTTGGCAGTAAGGTATTCATACCCATAGTGAACGCGACCATTTCACGCTCAGCGTGAGTATCAAAATGGATCACTTGCCCGGTGCCATGTACACCCGCATCGGTGCGGCCTGCACAAACAATTTCGACTGGATGATTACAAATACGCGACAACGCCGTTTCTACTTCTTGTTGTACGCTATTGACGTGTGATTGACGTTGCCAACCACTGTAACGCGCGCCGTTGTATTCTACTCCAAGTGCTACTCGCATAATGCTCTATTTACCTACTGTACTAAATGACGGGGCATTTTATGCGATCTACGAGCTCAATAAAAGCCACTCGAGTAGATCACATTGTTCTGTTACTCAGATATCACACCAATTCCTTAAGTATTATTGCGAGCTGGTATTAATCTTCTTCGATGTTATCGAGGCCCTTAGTGCCATCTTTAGCACGAAGCTTATGATGGATTGCTGACTTAATCAGCATATAGCCGCTAATAGGCGCGGTGATCAGTAAGAAAATTGAAATGAGAATTTCTTTTACGCTCATCCCTTCATTGGTATAGCTAAAATACACCATCGCAGCAATCAATAACGATGCCATTCCTAGGGTTGTTGCTTTAGTTGGACCGTGTAAACGCATAAAAAAATCAGGCATTTTCACAAGGCCTATTGAGCCTATTAGAATAAAGCAACCACCAATTAATAGTAAGATTGATACAATCCATTCACTCATCATTTGCTACCCTATTCAATAATATCGCCACGTAGCAAATACTTACATACAGCTACCGTGCTAACAAAGCCAAGCATAGCGATTAATAATGCGGCTTCAAAATATAAATCTGTTCCCATGCTCATGCCATACAGAATAATTAAAGCGATGGTGTTAATAAACATAGTATCTAAAGCCAAAATACGATCAGGTACCGACGGCCCTACAATTAACCGCCACACGTTTAGTAATAAAGATATAGCTATCATGGCGTAAACTATTAAAAAAACAGTATCTAGCATCGAAAAATCTCCTTAAGCGGTGCTTCATAGCGCTGCTTAATCGTTTTAATTAACGCTTGTTCATCAGCTAAATCGAGCACATGGATTAATAAATAGCGCTGCTCAATCTCTGCCCCCTCTTCGAGGGACTCAGGAATAGGGTAAACCTCTGCGCTCACAGTACCCGGCGTTAACGACACTGTACTTGCCAAAATAGTAATTGGCATTTCGTGGCTTAAATCCAAAGGCACTTTTATAAAACCTGGGCGCAATTTTTTAGTGGGCCCGAGAATCAACAGTGCCACTTGTAAATTGGCAGTCACAATATCATAAAGCACCAACAATAAGTGCCTAAACGCAAGACCCGGCCTTACAATTAGCGGCTGAGGATCACGAAATGGGAAAGTTATCCACGGAATGGTAATTGCGAAAAATGCAGCTAAAAACAGGTGTCCAGGCGACACACTGTTATTTAACAACAGCCATACAATAAATAATAAAACACTGCGAAATGGTGTTGGCAACCAACGAAAGCGAGCTTCTAAACGCATCAATGGCCTCCTTGTAATACAGTGTTGATGCTAGTGTTGATATCAAACAACTGCTCTGATGTTGCTAGCATATAGTCTGAAATAGGTCCTGCAAATACAACCATTAAAGGTGAACATGCAAGTAGCGCAACTACTGAAATCACTTTAAGAGGATGTGCTTTGGTGCCTTCAATTGCTTCACTGTCTTTATGAGTATGATCCCAGAATAAGCTTGTACCAGCGCGTGAAACCGCCACTAATAACGCCAAACTAGATACTAGGTAAATTGGCCAAAACAACATGGCTTTTTCACTATCTAGCGTGCTCTTTAAAATCCATACTTTACCTACAAAGCCAGATAACGGCGGCATACCAACAACGGCAAGAGCAGCAACTATGAAACAAGCACCAAGCAAGTATGGCTGTGCAACGGCACGACCTGCTACTAATCGGTCGGCAACTTTACCGCGTTGTTGAGCAATTAAATCTGCAATTAAAAATAGTGCTGCGCAAATAATAGTTGAATGCACTAAGTAGTAAAGTAATGCAGCTGTTGCAGAGACATTTTGAATCGCAACCAATGCCACTAAAGTACCTACAGATACAACAACCAGATTCGCAACAAGCTTTCTAAGGTCTTGACTCGCTAATACACCAATACCACCCATAACTATGGTCGCTAGTGCTAAGCCCCATAACCAAGGTTGTGCCATGTGAGCAAGCTCGCCAGCATTATCACCAAATATTACGGTATACACACGTAGCATGGCATAAACACCTACCTTGGTCATAATCGCAAATAATGCAGCCACCAATGGCATTGCACTTGCGTAGGTATTCGGTAACCATAAATGCAATGGTAATAACGCGCCTTTTAAAGCAAATACCACAATTAATAACAAACCACCAATTTTAGCGAGGTAAACATCGTCACCCGTCAATTGCGGGACTTTTTGCGCTAAATCAGCAATATTCAATGTGCCTAGTACACCATAAAGTACACCTAGCGCAATCAAGAACACACTTGAACCAATTAAGTTTAAAATCACATATTGCAGTGCAGCACGTGTACTGTGTTTGTTACCTGCATGCATCAATAATGAGTATGAGGCAATTAACAAGACTTCAAAGAATACGAATAAGTTAAACACATCGCCAGTCAAAAAGGCACCATTAACACCTAACACTAAAAAGTGCACTAATGGGTGGAAAAAGCTCCCTTTTTTATCATCACCTGCACAGCTATAGAGCACTACAACCGCACCAAGGAAACTGGTAAGTAACACCAGTAGTGTTGCTAGTCTATCGGCAACCAGCACAATACCAAATGGTGCAGACCAGTCACCGATTGCGTAAACAAGCGGTGCTGTACTATTAACGTGGTATAATAAGTAAGCACTTACTGATAATGTGACAATCGACAAAATAACCGACGAAACACGACGGATATGTAAGTTTTTACCACATGGCGGCATGAGTAAAATAACACCTGCCAACATCGGAATTAGAATCGGTAAAGAAGCTAAATGCTGAATCATTTTTGCTCCTTCGATGATTTAACAAGGTGACCATCAACATGGTCATTACCCAAATCTGCACGACCACGAATCGCTAAAATAACCACAAAAGCGGTCATCGCAAAGCCAATTACAATTGCTGTTAAAACCAACGCTTGAGGGAGTGGGTCGGCATACTCACTGCCTGTACCAAGTACAGCCGCTTTGTTAATTGTTAAGCGACCTGAAGAGAATAAAAACAGGTTAACTGCATACGACAACATAGTCAGGCCGAGTACCACAGGGAAGGTACGAGCCCGCAATATTAAGTAAATTCCGCATGCAACCAGCACGCCGACGCACGATGCGTACAATACTTCCATTAAATATTTACCTCTTGCTTGGGTGTATCAGCAGTTAATTTACCTAAACTTGCTAAAATCATCAGCGTTGCACCTACAACAGTTAAATACACACCTAAATCAAATACGATAGCACTAGCAAGTTCTGTTTTGCCGACTAACGGAATATCAAAATAATCAAACCAGGTTGTTAGGAATGAACGTTCGAAGAACCAACTTCCAATACCTGTAAACAATGCAATAGCAATACCTGACGCAATAATCTTACGATAATTCACGTCAAATCTGTCTGCAATCCAATGCGAACCATTGGCCATATATTGCAAAATAAATGCAATCGCGGTAACGAGTCCTGCAATAAAGCCACCACCTGGTAAGTTATGACCACGTAAGAAAATATACGCAGACACAAGTAATGCAAGTGGTAACAAGCTTTGTGAAATACTCGAGAGTAGAATTGGGTAACGCTCTCTTGCCCATGGACGCCCTTCGCTATCACTTGCTGGCATAAACAGCGGCAAGTTAATAAGCAGTTTATAAATACCTAATGCAGCAATACCCAATACGGTAATTTCACCTAGGGTATCAAAACCCCTAAAGTCAACGAGAATAACGTTTACAACGTTAGTACCACCACCGCCAGTTTTTGCATTGGCAACAAAGAAGTCAGAAATTGACTCAAGTGGTCTTGTCAGAAGCGCATAACAAATACTTGCCACAACCACACCAATTGCCGATGAGATACCCAAGTCACGCAGAATACGCAGTGAGCTCGATTCTTTCGGAGTACGCTGCGGTAAAAAGAACAGTGCAAGCATCAGTAGCATCACGGTGACAACTTCAACCGTTAACTGAGTCAGTGCTAAATCTGGCGCAGAGAATCGAGTGAAAGCAACAGATACCATCAGGCCTACAATTGAAATCATAATCAAAGATATCATTCGTGAGCGGTGCCAAATAACCGTTGCCAACGCACCAATTATTAGTAAGCCTGCACCTATTGCATTATGGAAATCGATTGGGGTTAACTCGCTTGCTCCTGCTAACTGGCGCATTTCAAATAAAGGCCAACCCGCACACATGAGCACCACCGCAATCATCACAAAGGCATAACGCTGTAAGGAGCCATTTTCGATACGTTTAATCTTTTCTTGTGACCACTTAATCAAGCTATATAAGCCACGCTCAAAGCCTTTTTTAGCATTCAAAGTTGGTAATGACGCTTGGAAGTGGAACAGGTGCTTACGCTGCACATAAATCATCACACCAACGCTTGTTGCAATAAAGCTCATTAACAGAGGTAAGTTAAAGCCATGCCATACTGATAGCTTATAATCCGGGGCTACATTACCAAGCACTGCGAAAGATGCCGAAGCTAAAATATCGCTTACTGCAAAGTGCGGGAACATACCAACGAGTAAACACAGCACAACCAAAATTTCGATTGGTACACGCATATAGCGTGGTGGCTCATGGGGCTGTTTTGGCAAATCAATTGGGTCGCCATTGAAAAACACGTCATGAATAAAGCGCGCTGAATACGCCACAGATAGTGCACCAGCAATCGTTGCTAACACTGGAATTAACCACGACATAGAGCCAAGCACTTGTTGATGTAGTGTTTCGGCAAAGAACATTTCTTTCGACAAGAAACCATTTAACAGTGGCACGCCCGCCATGGCTGCAGCTGCCACCATAGCAAGTGTGGCGGTATACGGCATAAATCGCCACATACCATTAAGTTTACGCATATCACGGGTGCCAGTTTCATGATCAATGATACCCGTTGCCATAAATAACGACGCTTTAAACGTAGCGTGGTTAATAATGTGGAAAATAGCAGCCACTGTAGCAAGCTCAGTGTCTAAACCTAAGAGTAATGTAATTAAACCTAAATGGCTGATTGTTGAATAAGCCAACAAGCCTTTTAAATCATGCTTAAACAACGCGATATAAGCGCCGACCAATAAAGTCGCCAGACCCGTCATCGCCACTAAGATAAACCAAGTATCTGTGCCTGATAGCGCTGGATAAAAACGCGCTAATAGAAAGATACCCGCTTTAACCATGGTTGCAGAGTGTAAGTAGGCACTGACTGGTGTCGGTGCCGCCATCGCATGTGGTAACCAGAAATGAAATGGAAATTGCGCAGATTTGGTAAAAGCACCTAATAGCACTAATACCAGCGCAACTTCATAGAGTTCATGAGATTGAATAAGCGCTTTGCTTGCTAAAATAACGTCAAGATTATAACTACCAACAATATCACCAATAAGTAATAAACCAGCTAGTAATGCAAGACCACCGGCACCGGTAATAGCAAGCGCCATGCGCGCGCCTTTTCGAGCTTCTGATTTATGCCACCAATAGCTAATCAATAAGAACGAGCTAATACTGGTGAGCTCCCAGAAAAACCAAAGCTGAATCACATTGTTCGACATCACGATGCCGACCATTGCGGTCATAAATAGCATTAAATAGCAGTATAGCTTTGGCATTGAGTCGCTATTACTCAAGTAATAACGCGCATAAAAAATCACTAGGGTACCAATACCCAAGATCATATATAAAAAGAGTAACGTTAAACCATCAAGTCGAAACGAGACTTGCATGTTTAAAAGCGGGATCCACTCAGCAGTGTAGCGAATTGTTTCACCAGAAAAGACTGCAGGGGTATACGAAAATACAATTCCAAGGGCAATCAAAGGCGCTAACATGGTCAAAGCAGTGCTTTGGTTACGTGTTAGTTTTGAAGTGCAGGATGAAATAACACTGCCGATTAAGGATAACAGGGGTATCCAGAGCAAAGTCATAATTAGGAGCCTTTTAGTGTCATAAGAATATCAATACCGCTCTAGTTTTAATTAGTTGCGTACTGTTCATTTGGATGGTTAAAAGTTGGCTTCAAAAAAAGCTTACAATGCGTATAGTTATACTGATCAGGTGCTATTTTGTCTATAGGAGACACTCCTATTTGCACAATATTTAACCGCTTTGCATACTAAAATAGCAATAAATAGTCGATTAGTCAGAAAAATTCTGCTCTTTGGAAGCTGTTGTAAACACTGGCTTTAAGCCTAAAAAGGCAAAATATTCAGAAAACCGAACCGGCTTTGTTAAGGGCTGGTTAATTTGTTTTTGCCAAAGCGCTCTGTATTGCTCAGATAACCCCATAGTTTGGTACTGCATAATCGACCAATTAGGGCTAGGTTTATAGGCCTTTTCATTGTCGCAAGCGACACTTTTTTGCCAGCTTTTTGGTGGAAGAACGCCATTTGCGATAAATAAATTTGGAGCGACTAACCCTTGCTGCTTGCACAGCCACTGCTGTTTTTTCTCTGCTAAAGCATATTCATCTTCAAAACCACTAAAGTGCATTAATTCATGTAAAAACACCGCATAAGGTTGCGATGAGTTAATATGCATAATACCGCCTTGAACATTTGCTGCCCCTTGATTCGACATCATCACAATAAAGTCAAAACCTTCAGGCCATTTTTGCTCTGCAGCATTTTGCCAATTACAACTAAGCGCCCCACCACTTGCATCACACTTAAATTTATCGGCTACATAAACAACCTCAGTGAAGCAAAAGCTGTCTTTGGCGGGCTCAGGAGCTTTGCTGTATTGCTGCTTATACTGGTTTAAAGCCTGAATCCCTTTGTAGTGATCTGTCATCATTAAAACATTAAATTTGCACTGGCTGCTTGCTTGTAAAGTCGCTGTTGATAAAGCAAATTGCTGTTGCTTCGCATAAGCAGGGGCAATTTGAGCTACCGGCATTTGTTGTTGCAATAGCCAAGCTTGCTTAGCATTCCCCTCGGGTAACTTGCCAGCTTGGCCTAAACTGCTTATATCGTGCCACTGTTGCGTTTGGACTAGCTGATCCGCTAAGGCTTGCTGCTGCAATAAAGTAAATTCAGCAAAGTAAGGCTGCCACCATAATTTTGCTGCAGTGTAGTCTTGTTGCTGCAAAAACCTAAGCGCAAGCTGATACACGGCATTGCTATCATCGAGCTTTGCCAGCTGGCGAAGTTGCGAGTTACTCAACACTAAATGCTGCAAATTAATAGCACTCGGCGCTAAATGATAGATAGCTGTCACTTGTGAAGGGCTGGTATTTGCGTAATAAAAATAAGCGGGAATAAAACGAGACACTGAGCTTGAAACAAGACCCAAGCTCAGTAATAGAATCACAATTAAAGAAACCTTAGCTTGCGTTTTCACCAGCCATTAACTCAAGCTCTAAACGGGCATATTTGTATTCAACAAATTCATGTACATTGGTGGCAAGGGCAAGCCTAAAATAGTCAGCAGCAAGGTAGTTATCACCAGCTGCTTGATGCATTTTAGCTAGATAGAAATAAGCTTCACATAATCGATGTGCATACTCTTGCTCTGAAGTAACGCCTTCAATAATGCCAGATAAAAATTCAAACTCACTAATGTCACCTAAGTAAAGTGCCAAGAGTTGGTAACCCCACTGTGACTCATCTACACCTTGTGAGTTAGCTTTTAAATCAATTAAGGCTTGCTTTTTATCAGCTTCTGATTGCGCTAAATAAAGCCATAACACACGATAAGGATCGCTGGGTGAACGATTTAAAAACTGTTGTAAATCATCTTGTGCAAGTAATGGGCGCTCACCATAGTAAAGTGCAATCCCACGATTTAAATAGGCGTACTCATGCTGCTCATTAAGCTCAAGTGCAGAATCAAAAAATTCGTAGGCTTGTTCATACTGCTGCATCAGTGTGTGGTGAATACCTAAAAAGTTATATACCTCAGCCAAATCTGGTTTGAGCTTAATCGCACGGTTAAAGTCTATTCGCGCTAACGTCGACATACCTAAGCTGTCAAATAACACGCCGCGATCGTAATAAAGCTTAGCCTGTTGCTCAGCACTTAAATCTGCACGGTTTAACAACTCAGAGTAACGAGCAATCGTAATTTCATTACGAAAATCAGGCGCCAATGGTGCGGTAAAAGGCACATTAACAATAGGGACTGACTCAGATTGTGTGGTGGTTTGGCATGCACTTAAAGAAAAAATAGCCACAGCGGTCAATGCTAAGTGTTTAAAAATCATTAAATTCCTTAATACCTGAATTCTCTGTAGACAAAATCGAAGCGGATAGGTTTCATTAAAGCATAAAAAAAGGGGCTAAACAGCCCCTTTTTCTTATATCCAGCAAATAACTGGTTATTCAATCATGATTAAGCGTCTTTAGACTCTTCTGCTTTTTCTTCAGCAGCTGATTCCATAGCTTCTTTGATGCTTAGACGTACACGACCTTGGCGATCTACTTCAAGAACTTTAACTTTAACTTCTTGGCCTTCGCTCAGGTGGTCAGTCACGTTGTTAACACGCTCAGTGCTGATTTGTGAAATGTGCACTAGACCATCTTTACCTGGAAGAATATTAACGAACGCACCAAAATCAACGATACGAACAACTTTACCAGTGTAGATAGTACCTACTTCTAGCTCAGCAGTTAATTGCTCGATACGCTTAATAGCATCGTTGGCGCTGATGCCATCAGTTGCTGCGATCTTGATTGTACCGTCATCTTCGATTTCAATCGTAGTACCAGTTTCTTCTGTAAGTTGACGGATAGTTGCGCCACCTTTACCGATAACTTCAGCAATTTTCTTCGCAGGGATTTGCATTGTGTAAATGCGTGGCGCGAACTGAGATAACTCTTCAGAAGGTGCTGAAATCGCTTCGTCCATAACACCTAAGATGTGTAAACGTGCTGCTTTCGCCTGTTTAAGAGCGATTTGCATGATTTCTTTAGTGATACCTTCGATCTTGATATCCATTTGTAATGCAGTGATACCATTAGAAGTACCCGCTACTTTAAAGTCCATGTCACCTAAGTGATCTTCATCACCTAAGATGTCAGAAAGAACAACGAAATCTTCGCCTTCTTTAACTAGACCCATCGCAATACCAGCAACAGATGCTTTAATTGGTACACCAGCATTCATAAGAGCTAATGACGTACCACATACTGATGCCATAGACGATGAACCATTTGATTCAGTGATTTCTGAAACAACACGGATTGAGTATGGGAAGTCAGTTAACGTTGGTAATACAGCTGCAATACCACGCTTAGCTAAGTTACCGTGACCGATCTCACGACGCTTAGGTGAGCCAACAAAACCAGTTTCACCTACGCAGAACGGAGGGAAGTTATAGTGCAGCATAAAGTGGTTTTTGTTAGTACCAGTTAAATCATCGATTAACTGTGAATCACGCTCTGTACCAAGTGTTGCAGTAACAAGCGCTTGCGTCTCACCACGAGTAAAGATTGCAGAACCGTGAGTACGAGGTAAAACCCCTGTCATTACGTCTAGTGCACGGATCATATCTGGTTCACGACCATCGATACGCTTCTCACCTGCGATGATACGGCCACGAACGATTTCTTTTTCTAAAGAACCAAATAGTTTACCAACTTCTTGTGTATCTAGCTCTTCGCCTTCAGCAAGCTCTGCAGTTAAAGTAGCAACAACTTCTTCTTTCGCTACACCTAGTGCTTCTTTACGCGCTACTTTGTCAGTGATGCGGTATGCTTCACCTACTTTTTCAGCAGCGATTGCAGAGATTTTCTCAGCAAGTGTTACGTTTTTCTCTGGTGCAGTCCAATCCCAAGCTGGTTTACCTGCTTCAGCTTTGAATTCGTTGATTGCGTTGATGATAGCTTGAGATTGCTCATGACCATAAACAACCGCACCTAACATTACTTCTTCAGATAGTGTTTCAGCTTCTGATTCAACCATAAGTACTGCGTTATCAGTACCTGCAACAACTAGGTCTAATTGGCTCTCTTCAAGCTCAGCTAGTGTTGGGTTAAGTACATATTCGCCGTTGATGAAACCAACGCGTGATGCACCGATAGGACCATTGAATGGGATACCAGAGATAGCAAGAGCTGCTGAAGTACCAATCATAGCAACCATGTCAGGTTGGATTTCTGGATTAACAGAAACAACTGTCGCAATTACTTGTACTTCGTTTACGAAACCGTCTGGGAAAAGTGGACGGATTGGACGGTCGATTAAACGAGCGATAAGCGTTTCGCCATCGTTAGGACGACCTTCACGCTTAAGGAAACCACCAGGGATACGACCCGCAGCGTACATACGCTCTTGGTAGTTAACTGTTAGTGGAAAGAAGTCTTGACCTGGTTGTGCATCGCGCTTGCCTACAACAGTAACTAATACTGAAGTATCGCCAATGCTTGCTAGTACTGCGCCGTCAGCTTGACGAGCGATAGCACCAGTTTCTAGAGTCACAGTGTGTTGACCTAGTTGAAATTCTTTAATAATTGCTTGCACTTAAAAATATCCTTTAAATGTAAAAGCAACTCAGAGCAGTGCTCCGAATTGGTAAAAAATAGTCCATCAAAGTACCAATTACAGTACTTAATTGTGCTTATGAAAACACGATTAAGTACTACAATTGGCAATGATGTTTTTTCAATTACTTAGTAGATTCACCTACTAAGATGTGCGCTAGTATACCTTTCATGCGCGCACAAAAAAAGGGGCTAAATAGCCCCTTTTCTCGTAATCTAGTTCTTAGCGACGTAGGCCAAGCTCTTGGATTAACGCAGTGTAACGTGCAATGTCTTTACCTTTAAGGTAGTCAAGCAGTTTACGGCGTTGGCTTACTTTGCGAAGAAGACCACGACGTGAGTGGAAGTCGTGCTTGTGGCTAGCAAAGTGACCTTGAAGCTTGTTGATATCGAAAGTTAGAAGTGCAACTTGTACTTCAGGTGAACCAGTGTCGCCTTCAGCGCGTGCAAATTTACCGATGATCTCAACTTTTTCTTGATTGCTTAGTGACATAGTAACTCCAAAAATTAATTTAAATTGTGTTTTAGCCGATCACTAATTCAGCCAAAACGATTGAGCGGGGCGTATTCTACCCAGCTTTGCTTATAACTACAAGGTAATCTTTACTCAGGCAGCTGATTTGATAAGCCACGCTTTGATTTTAAGTGACCATCTTTATGGCGCTCACCGGTACCAATGAACACCCCATCAGCCATTACCTTAACTACCCCATCTGGTACAGGCCTACCAATCACTACTGTTTGACCATGACTAAATGCCACGCCCTGCTCTTGGGTAATCTCAATCACAGGTAAGTCAACCAAAGCAGTACCCATTGGCAATAGTAGCTCATCGAGGTAGCTTGAAGGCGCAACATCGTCTGCTTTTGCTTGCTGTAGCTTTTCTTCAAGTTGCTCAAGAGTGACCATTTTCTCACTTGGATAATGGCCAACTGCACTGCGGTGTAACATGATAACATGAGCACCACAGCCAAGCTTTTCACCTAAGTCGTCAACAATAGTACGAATATAAGTGCCTTTAGATACATGTGCCGTCATTTGTACTTCGTTATTAGCTTCATCAAACTCATCAAGCGTTAAACTAAATACATTAATTTTTCGACACTTACGCGGCACTTCAATGCCTTCGCGGGCATATTTATACAAAGGCTGACCTTGGTATTTAAGCGCAGAGTACATCGAAGGGTATTGATCCGACTCACCTAAGAAACTGGCAATTTGCTCAGCTAATTGCTCAGGTGTTACCGATACTTCACGCGTTTCAACCACTTCACCATCTGAATCAGACGTTGTAGTTCGCTCACCAAGTTTGGCACGAACAATATAGGTTTTGTCTGTATCGAGCAAAAACTGGGTAAACTTAGTCGCCTCACCAAAACAAATAGGCAGCATACCCGTCGCGAGCGGATCAAGCGCACCGGTGTGGCCTGCTTTTTGAGCAAAGTATATTCCCTTTGCTTGCTGCAATGCTTTGTTTGATGAAATACCTTGCGGCTTATTAAGTAATAAGATGCCGTCAATAGCACGACCTTTACTGCGTCTAGCCATTAGCCTTTAGTGCCTTCTTCGCCGTCGTCTTCGTCTACATGCTTAGCATTGTCTTCACGAATAACAGAATCAACCAAGTTTGAAATACGCATACCTTCCATCAGTGAGTTATCGATTACAAAACGTAACTCTGGCATGATGCGCGCACGAATGCGTTTACCTAATAAAGAACGAATATAACCCGTTGCTTCATTTAAGATTTTAGCGCTTTGCTTGGCTTTATCTTCATCATCCGTGTTGAATACCGTGATAAATACTTTTGCGTAAGATAAGTCGCGAGATACCTCAACCGCAGACACTGTTACCATGCCTAGGCGTGGATCTTTGATTTCGCGTTGAAGAATAACAGCAATCTCTTTTTGAATTTGCTGAGCAACACGATCAGTGCGAGAAAATTCTCTCATTTCATTTCACTCTAAAATAATAACTTATTGATGTTAAAGAATAAGTTAATTTAATTACGAATGCACAAATGGGGGCTAGGCCCCCATTTAAAGCAATAACTTAAACGAAATTAAAGTGAACGTTGTACTTCAACCGTCTCGAATACCTCGATTTGGTCGCCAACTTTAACATCGTTGTAGTTCTTAACGCCGATACCACACTCCATACCGTTACGAACTTCTTGAACGTCGTCTTTAAAGCGACGTAGTGACTCAAGTTCACCTTCGTAGATAACCACGTTATCACGAAGTACACGGATAGGTGCGCTACGCTTAACGATACCTTCAGTAACCATACAACCTGCGATTGCACCAATCTTAGGTGACTTGAACACGTCACGAACTTCAGCAAGACCAATGATCTCTTGCTTGAATTCTGGAGCAAGCATACCTGACATCGCTTGTTTAACTTCTTCAATCAGGCTGTAGATTACGCTGTAGTAACGTAAGTCTAGGTTTTCTGACTCAATCACTTTACGAGCTGATGCATCAGCACGTACGTTAAAGCCAACAACAATCGCGTTAGACGCTGCTGCAAGAGTTGCATCAGTTTCAGTGATACCACCTACACCTGAACCTACAATCTTCACTTTAACTTCATCAGTAGAAAGCTTAGTTAATGAATCAGCGATTGCTTCGATTGAACCTTGTACGTCAGCTTTAAGAACGATGTTAACTTCTGATACATCACCTTCAGCCATGTTCGTAAACATGTTTTCAAGCTTCGCTTTTTGTTGACGAGCAAGCTTCACTTCACGGAATTTACCTTGACGGTAAAGTGCTACTTCACGCGCTTTACGCTCATCTTTAACTACTGTTGCTTCATCACCAGCAGCAGGGATACCAGATAGACCTAAAATCTCTACTGGAATAGATGGACCAGCAGACTTAATGTCTTGTCCGTTCTCATCTTTCATCGCACGTACACGGCCATATTCAAGACCACAAAGTACGATATCACCTTGGTTAAGCGTACCAGACTGAACTAGGATTGAAGCAACTGGACCACGACCTTTATCAAGACGCGATTCAATTACAACACCTGCAGCCATACCTTCAGCTGGCGCAGTTAGCTCAAGTAGCTCAGCTTGCATTAATACTGCTTCAAGTAGGTCATCAATACCTAAACCTGTTTTCGCAGAGATATGCACAAACTGTGTTTCACCACCCCACTCTTCTGGGATAACATCTAATTGTGCTAGCTCGTTCTTAACGCGATCTGGGTCGATGCCTTCTTTATCCATCTTGTTTACTGCGATGATTAAAGGAACGCCTGCAGCACGGGCGTGCTGAACCGCTTCTTTAGTCTGTGGCATTACACCATCATCGGCTGCAACAACAAGAATTACAATATCCGTAGCTTTAGCACCACGAGCACGCATTGATGTAAACGCGGCGTGACCTGGCGTATCTAAGAATGTGATCATATGACCATTTGTTTCAACGTGATATGCACCAATGTGCTGAGTAATACCACCGGCTTCACCAGAAGCAACTTTTGCTGAACGAATGTAATCAAGTGTTGACGTTTTACCGTGGTCAACGTGACCCATTACTGTCACAACCGGTGCACGAGGAATGGCTTTACCTTCTTCGCTACGGTCGTTTAGTACTTTCTCTTCTAATTCATTTTCTTTAACAATGATAACCTTGTGACCCATTTCTTCAGCAACAAGCTGTGCTGTTTCTTGGTCAATCACTTGGTTAATGGTAACCATGTCACCCATCTTCATCATTGTTTTAACAACTTCAGCACCTTTAACTGCCATACGTGATGCAAGCTCAGCAACAGTGATTGTTTCACTGATACGAACTTCATTTTTCACGTCAGCGGTTGGTTTTTGGAAACCATGTTGTAAAGAAGTTGGTGCTTTTAGCTTGCCTTTCTTACCTTTAGGACCGGCAGCCTGTTTATCTTTTTGAGGTCCTTTTTTCTTTTTCTTACGACGAGCGCTATGCTCTTCACGTGCGTCAGATTCATCTTCTGCTTCACGTGCGTAAGTTGAAGTCGTAAGGTGGTGATCAGCGCTTTCTTCACGCTTCTTACGCTCTTCTTCTTCCTTTTTCCAGCGAGCTTCATTTTCTTCAGCTAGCTTTCTTGCCTCTTCTGCTTGACGTTTCGCTTCTTCTTCAGCTTTTCTCAATGCGGCCTCTTCTGCTTCTTTTTGCAGACGCTCAGCTTCGGCGCGATCTTGTTCAGACTTAGCACTTTGCTCTGGGGTCATCTGCTTCTGTTTCGCTTTACGCTCAGCTTCAGCTTTACGTTTAGCCTCTTCTTTGGCTTTACGCTCAGCTTCTTCTTTCGCTTTGCGTTCTGCCTCTTGTTTCGCTTTTAGCTCTTCAGCTTCTTGCTGGGCTTTAAGCTCTGCTGCTTTACGTGCAGCTTCTTCTGCAGCTAAACGCTCTTCTTCTTGCTGTTGCTCAATGGCGCTTTTCTTGACGTAAGTACGTGTTTTACGTACTTCAACTTGCACAGACTTTGCTTTACCTGTTGAGCCAGTCACACTTAGAGTGCTCTTGCTTTTACGTTGCAAAGTCATGCGAGCAGGGCCTTCAGACCCTGTACCGCCGTGCTGCTTGCTTAAGTGATCAAGTAATGTTGACTTTTCAGCCTCCGTTACCATATCACCTGCTTTTTTAGATATACCGGCTTGCTCAAGCTGCTGTAATAACTTATCAACAGTTGTACCAATATCTCCGGCTAGTTTTTCAACATTTACTTCTGCCATAGTGTGTAATACCTCCGTTAATAAATTACTCGTCTGCGAACCAACAAATGTTACGCGCAGCCATAATTAGCTTACCAGCTTCTTCTTCTGATAGCTCAGTGATGTCTACTAACTCATCAATACCTTGCTCAGCTAAGTCTTCAAGTGTTACTACACCTTTGCTTGCCATAACAAATGCAAGATGACGCTCTAAGCCCTCAAGTGCTAGTAGGTCTTCTGCAGGTTCAGCACCTTCTAAACTTTCTTCCGTTTTAAGCGCTTTAGTTGTTAATGCGTCTTTTGCACGTGAACGTAAGATATCAACTGTTTCTTCATCTAAACCGTCGATTTCTAGGAATTCCGATGCAGGAACGTAAGCAACTTCTTCAAGTGTTGAGAAACCTTCGTTGATAAGTAATGTTGCAAACTCATCATCGATATCTAGGTATTCAGTGAATAAGTTAATTAGCTTGTCTGATTCAGCTTCGTTCTTCGCACGCATGTCATCAACTGTCATTACGTTTAATTCCCAACCAGTTAACTGGCTAGCAAGACGAACATTTTGACCGTTACGACCAATTGCTTGTGCTAGATTATCTGCTTCAACAGCAATATCCATTGAATGAGTATCTTCGTCCATTACGATTGACGCAACTTCTGCTGGCGCCATTGCATTGATAACGAATTGTGCTGGGTTATCATCGTAAAGAACGATATCAACACGCTCACCACCAAGCTCAGTTGAAACAGCTTGTACTCGAGCACCACGCATACCAACACACGCACCCACTGGGTCGATACGTTTATCGTTAGATTTTACTGCGATTTTTGCACGAGAACCTGGATCACGTGCTGCAGCACGTAATTCAATCATCTCTTCGCCAATTTCAGGTACCTCAATGCGGAATAACTCCATTAGCATTTCAGGTTTAGAACGCGTTACAAATAATTGCGCGCCACGAGCTTCCGGCTTAACTTCGTAAAGTAAACCACGGATACGGTCACCTGGACGGAAGTTCTCACGTGGTAACATATCATCACGGTAGATAACCGCTTCAGCATTGTTACCAAGGTCAAGTACGATTGCATCACGTGTTGCTTTTTTAACAACACCAGTTACCAATTCGCCTTGTTGATCTTTATATTCTTCAACAACTAAAGCACGCTCAGCTTCACGTACTTTTTGTACGATAACTTGCTTTGCCATTTGTGTCGTAATACGGTCGAACTTGATTGACTCAATTTGTTCTTCGACGTAATCACCTAGTTGTAAGTTTTCGTCTTCAACTTGTGCTGCTTCAAGCGTGATTTCGCTGTATGGATGTTCTAAAGAACCATCTTCAAGAACTTCAGCGATTTTCCAGCGACGGAACGTGTCGTAATCACCAGTTTTACGATCGATTGATACGCGAACGTCAATTTCGCCATCGTGTTTTTTCTTTGTTGCAGTCGCTAATGCGAACTCTAACGCTTCAAAAATCTTTTCTTTTGGAACCGCTTTCTCATTGGAGACGGCTTCAGCAACCAATAATATTTCTTTTGCCATGGGTTATGCCTCGCTTGCCCTATTCCTTCGCACTCGAATTAAAACTTTGCGATGATGTTCGCACGTTCAATGTTACTGATCATAATCATATGCTCAGTGCCATCTGCTGAAAGTGTGATCATATCACTGCTAACTGATACTAAATCGCCTTTAAAGTTACGACGACCATCTTGCGGAAGCTTAGTACGCACGCGTACTTCTTCTCCTTGCGCCTTCTCGTAGTGATCTTGTTTGAATAATGGACGATCAACACCAGGAGACGAAACTTCCAAATCATATTCATTTGTAATTGGGTCTTCGACATCTAAAATTGCGCTAACTTGACGACTAACGTCGGCACAATTGTCAACCGTAATCCCTGCATCGTGATCGATATAAACACGTAATGTAGAGTGGCGACCAGCTTGCACAAACTCAAGACCATGTAACTCAAAGCCTAACATTTCAACGGCCGGTGAGAGCATGGCTACTAAATCTTGCTCAAGTTTTGTCACGAAAATCCTCCATACAAACAAAAAAAGGGCATATAGCCCTGAAATACTGAGTTTAATAATGATTTAAAATCACCGCCAAGCAGATACAACAACGCCCCGAACCAAGCGGGGCGTCACACCTAAAGCATAAAACTGTGTGGCCTAGGGCCAAGCTTGGTTGCGAGTCAATTACCTGACCAAATTAAACTAGATAGCCTAAACGCAAAACGCGCATTACCAGAATGCGCGACTTCATACAGTAAAAATTACTGTGCATACTAAGTACACTTACAATGCCTTAGCATGTATTTGGTTGCGGGAGCCGGATTTGAACCGACGACCTTCGGGTTATGAGCCCGACGAGCTACCAGGCTGCTCCATCCCGCGCCAATAGATATTAAAAGTAACTTAATATCATCTAATCGAGTGCAAAACACCTCAATTCAATGGCGGCCATTATAAGCATGTAGCGCTCAATTAGCAACCTTCCAGCATGAATTAGTTAGACTATTTTTTGCCTAAAAAATTTATGACAACCTTATCATAAATTTTCCAAAACTGGAAATTCTTGTCTATATTTAATCAAATAATAAGAACAACCTATAGCCTCGGCTATTAAGCGATGTACTATGAGTCTATCTTCATTTCAAAAAAGACTGTTACTACAAGACATTGAATTGCTAAAACCTGATTTTCATCAGTATACAAGCGCCTATCATCGCAATCTTAGTTCATATAAGTTAACTATGGTGGTGCCAGATCATGAAAGCATAACTAAGCGCAGTTATATCTTGTATTGTGCTTTGAATAAGATAATCAGTCATCTTGATGACTTACATCAAGTCACACCATTTATCCATTACTTAGCAAATAACCTAAGCTTTTTAAAAGTATCCTTTAACGATATCGATTCGCTTTGCAGAGCCTTTATCGAAACCCGCAAATCATACATTCACCCAATTGACTCTCAATTGCATCGCGCTTGGCTGCAAGCTACGAGAGTGTTTGCAAATATTGTCAAAAGTTACTTGTTTTCTTATTCAAATGTGGTGTCTTTTAGCGCGTATTGTCCCGCACGATTAAGTTCATAGCTTCGTTAACTCGCTGTTGAGTCTGTCGATTTGTTTTTGCTCAATAGCGATAAGAGTATTAAAGCGACTAGTTAGAGCTGTCATTTTGTCTGCTAATGCATTGTCGCTATTTGCATCAGCTAAATTGCGAGGGCGGCTACTTAGTTGTTGCTCAAGCTCTGACATTTGCATGTTAAGCTCAGCTTGATAGGTATCTATTTTATTCTCGTGCTCTGAAATTTTACGCATAATCTGTTTTGAGCGAATAAAACTAGCGACCTCATTATTGGCAACCTTGTTAGCATATGATGTTAAGGTGTACTTTTCAGCCATGAGCCTATCAATACTACGCTGCTCGCCGTTAATAAGTAGGCCGTAACGCTCAGATGCGGCGCTCATCTGTTTGGCAATGGCTGCCTGTTTCTTAGCACCCACCAAGTTACGCAGCTGAGAATCAGATTGCTCAGATAAGGCCGCAATTTCCCTGTTCATTTTGAGCTTAAATGTATCAATTTTATTGTTATGTTCTGCAATTTTCGCATCAATTTGCTTTAAGCGGATATAACGCTCGACTTCCGCGGAATCTTTATCTGTTGATGTTTGTGCATCATTATTTGAAGTATACGAAAGGTGTGGCCTTTGCTCTTTAATAGTAATCAACTTTGCATCTTTGCCACAAGGTTGTTGGCTAAACTCAGCAACACCATTTTTCTCACAGTGATAAACAGTGCTGTGCGCCAAAGGGCAAACTAGTAGGCTTATAAATAGTAAATGTAAGTTAATTTTCATGTCGTACCATCCCTAGTTTATTACTCATTAATTATGCCATTAATATACCTTTTTTATAGACTATATTAATCGATCTATCTTAGTGTTTGTTTCGTAACACCTTAGATTACTTGCTGCAAAGGTAATTAAAAGTGCAATACACCACCTTAAGATTTATTTTTGGCGACCAACTTAATGCAAGCCACAGTTGGTTTAAAGATAAATCACAACCAGACACACTGTATGTCATCGCCGAATTAAAACAAGAAACCGACTATGTAAAACATCACCTACAAAAAGTGGCCGCTTTCTTTGCTGCAATGGAAAACTTTGCTAATGCACTTACAAAAGCAAATTTAAACTGCCTACATCTAACACTTGATGACACAAAAAATGATGCTACATTACCTGATCTACTCACCCGTTTAGCAAAGCACTATCGATGCCAAAATATTGAGTATCAATATCCAGACGAATACCGCCTCAAAAAGCAACTTGTAGAATTTTCAAAGCAGAGCGAATTTAATGTTAATGCCGTTGACTCGGAGCATTTTCTACTACCTTTCGATGATATTGACCAGTATTTTAAGCAAGATAAGCCAGTTAAAATGGAGTTTTTTTATCGTGCTATGCGTAAGCGATTTAATATATTAATGGACGATAATAACCAACCTCGTGGTGGGAAATGGAATTTTGATCAGCAAAACAGAAATAAGTTAAAACCGAGTGATCTTAAAGAAATCCCAGAACCTTTGTGTTTTGGTCATGATATTAGCCAAACCCTCAAACGGATAGAAAAGCACAAAGTAAACACCTTTGGCGAGTGTAGCAATACTCTCATTTGGCCAACCACTCGTTCTGAAGCAAAACAATTGCTCGATTTTTTCTGTGAACATTTGCTTGTTAATTTTGGTCAATTTCAAGATGCCATGACATGCCAGTCAAAGTATCAATGGTCTTTGTATCACAGCCGTTTATCGTTTGCCCTCAATACTAAAATGTTGCACCCAATGCAGGTCATAGAACAAGTGTTAACGAGCTTTGAAAAGCAACATATTGATATTGCGCAAGTGGAAGGCTTTATTCGGCAAATTCTCGGCTGGCGTGAATATGTACGTGGGATTTATTGGCAAAATATGCCTGATTACGCAAGCAAAAATGCCTTAAATGCCAAGCGTGCCCTACCCGATTACTTTTGGCACGGCAAAACGAACATGAATTGTATGCACCATGCTATTTCACAAAGCCTGCAAACGGCTTATGCACACCACATACAACGTTTAATGATAACCGGTAACTTTTGCTTATTAACCGCTATTGAGCCAAGCGAAGTAGATGAATGGTATCTAGGCATTTATATCGATGCCATAGAATGGGTTGAAATGCCAAACACTCGTGGCATGAGTCAATTTGCTGATGGTGGCTTAATTGCCACTAAGCCTTACGCTGCCAGTGGTAATTACATCAACAAAATGAGTGATTATTGCAAACACTGTCACTACAACATTAAAGAAAAAGCGACTGATGATGCATGTCCGTTTAACAGTTTATATTGGCATTTTATGTTAGAGCATAAACAGCAACTATCACAAAACCCACGGATTGGTATGATTTATAACAACTGGTATAAGCAAGATGAATCTGTTAGGCAAGCCACACTCAAACGGGCTAACTGGTGCTTGGATAATTTAGAAAAGCTTTAACAACAAAAAAGCCGCCTCAAATGAGGCGGCAAAACTAACTAGGGGAAACAATGCTGTTGGGAATTACTTGTTTTCGAGTAATTTACCATTACCAATTTCAATTTTGCGTGGTTTTAATGCTTCTGGAATCTCACGCTCTAAATCGATACTTAGTAAGCCATTTTCAAGGTCTGCGCCAAGTACTTTAACGTGGTCACCTAATTGGAACTTACGCTCAAAGTTACGCTCCGCAATGCCTTGATGTATGAACTTACGTTCAGCATTATCTTCTTTATCAGCTTTCGTACCGCTGACTTTTAAAGTGTTATTTTCTGACTCAATGGTCAATTCACTGTCACTAAAACCTGCTACAGCCATAGTGATACGATATTTGTCTTTATCGAGTGCTTCGATGTTATATGGAGGAAAACTTGGCTGCTTGTCTGTACGCGCTGCCGCATCCATTAATGATGCTAAGTGATCGAAACCGATGAATGAACGATAAAGTGGTGATAAGTCTACTGTACGCATAATTATATCCTCATATTTAAGCGATATTTTGTTAGTGCTCTTCTATAGAACCAGCGCTAACAAAGTTAAATTAATATTATATATTTCAATTACTTTAGTTTGTTTGGGACCCATCAGGCGTCCTCACTAAACTATCTATGGGCGGGCAAAATCTTTTCAAGATTTTTAGCAAAAAAAATTACAACTTTTTTAAATTAAATGAAATTTATACCATCGCAAACGGGTCTGAATAAGTTGATTTTAAAGGGCTAAACACGTACAAAATAACAATGAAAAAAAATCCAACTTTTTTAAAAAAATTTATCAGTGTGCTAAAAAATGTCGTGTTAATGGCTGTCGTTGTGTATGCCGTGACCGCATTTCAGCAACGTAATTTACTCTCAACTGATAAAACTCCTGCCCCCTATTTTAATTTAGCCACGCTAAATGACCCGACAGAGCGGATGACCATCGCACAATTACAAGGAAAGCAAACAGTGGTGTATTTCTTTGCGCCTTGGTGCTCAATTTGTCGCTACAGCATGCCAAATTTAGAAAAGTCCCATCAGCAAGGTAAGTTAAATGCCATAGCAATTGCCCTCGATTACCAAAACATTGCTGAAGTTAAACAGTTTACCGATTCACTGGAACTGACCATGCCAGTGTTACTTGGCAGTAAAAGTACGGGTCAAGATTATAAAGTAAGTGCCTATCCAACTTATTATGTTATTGATGAACAGTTGGCTATTACTGCTCACTCTATGGGTTACTCAACAGAACTTGGTCTTAGGATGCGGACACTTGATTAGCTAAATTACTATGATGAGAAAAACAGAATAGTACAATCGATTTTATGCGCTGTTTTTATTCATTTTATTCGTTAAGATAACAACTAGATAAACACATTCACATCGAGGAGAGCGATATGTTAACTGTAATTTTTGGCCGTGAAGGCTGCCCATACTGTGTTCGTGCAAAAGATGTTGCTGAAAAACTTGCAAATGAGCGTGACGATTTTAAATATCGTTATATTGACATAATCAAAGAAGGCATCAGCAAAGCGGATCTAGAGCAGTCTGCTGGCAAACCTTGCCCAACTGTACCACAGATTTTTATTGACCAAGCTCACATTGGTGGCTTCACTGAATTCGAAGCATACGCTAAAGAAAATTTAGGGTTATATCAATAAATTGTAAACGTGGTTGATTTTGGCAAATTCAAACTGATTAAATTATGACCAACATCAACCACATACAAATTAGTTGTAATTTATACAAGCAATTGCCTCGTATTTCCTATACAATGCGCGCCTCTTTAAATTCGTTGAGGCGTATTAATGTCAGAACCAGTCACGTTTGAATCTCTAAATCTTTCTCCTGCAATCCTTAAAGCAGTTGAAGAGTTGGGTTACAAGACTCCATCTGAAATCCAAGCTCAATGTATACCGTTATTGCTAGAAAGAAAGGACGTACTGGGACTAGCGCAAACGGGTACAGGTAAAACAGCAGCATTTGCACTGCCGTTACTAAATAATATTGACCCGTCTGTGAAGCAGCCACAGATCCTTGTTTTAACGCCTACGCGTGAACTTGCGATCCAAGTAGCTGAGGCATTCGAACAATATGCTAAGCATACTCGTGGTGTTGAAGTTTTAGCCCTTTATGGTGGCCAAAGCTACAGCATCCAACTAAGTGCACTTCGTCGTGGCGCGCAAATCATTGTTGCAACGCCAGGTCGCTTAATTGACCACATTAACCGTGGCACAATCAAGTTTGAGAGCTTACAAGCCCTTGTTCTTGATGAAGCAGACGAAATGTTACGCATGGGCTTCATTGATGATGTAGAAAGCATCATGGAGAAAACGCCACGTGAAAAGCAAACATGTCTTTTCTCTGCGACCATGCCTAAGCAAATTCAAAATATCAGCAGCAAGTACATGAATGAGCCTGAGCAAGTTCATATCTCTGCTCGTAACTCAACTGTATCTACTGTTGAGCAAGTATTTTGGAATGCACATGTACACAAAAACAAAGCTATCGTTCGCTTCTTAGAAGCTGAACAATACGATGGTGCAATTGTTTTCGTACGTACACGTAACGACACTGTACAGTTAGCTGAATTACTTGAGCGCGAAGGTTTCTCTGCCGCACCACTTAATGGTGATATGAACCAACAAGCACGTGAGCGAACAGTAGACCGTTTGAAAAACGGCCTAGTTGATATCGTTATTGCAACAGACGTTGCTGCACGTGGTCTTGATGTAGACCGTTTAAGCTTAGTAATCAACTACGATATTCCACAAGACTCAGAAGCCTACGTTCACCGTATTGGTCGTACTGGTCGTGCGGGTCGTACAGGTAAAGCGATTCTTTTCGTAAAACATAACGAGCGTTATTTACTTAAAAATATCATTCGTCATACGAAGTCAGAGATCGCACAAGTTGATTTACCAACAGCAAAAGTAGTTGAAGAAAAACGTATTAAAGCTCTTCAAGACAAATTAACTATTGCTCTTGAAAACAAAGATATCACTTTCTTTAACCAAGTAGCTGCTGACATGGCAGAAAAGCTTGAGCTAAGTGCTGAAGATTTAGCCGGTGCATTACTTTGTTTAGCGCAGCAACAATCACCAATCAAGGTTGAAGAAGTTAAAGTTCAACCGCGTGGCGAACGTAACGAGCGTCGTCGTAACGAACGAGGTGATCGTGCTGAGCGTGGCGACCGTCAAGGACGTGAGCGTAAACCTCGCGAGCCACGTGAGCGCAATAGCCGCAGCATGGGCCCTATGGATACTTACCGTATCGAAGTTGGTCGTGAGCACGGTGTACAAGTTAAAAATATCGTTGGTGCGATTGCTAACGAAGCTGATATCTCAAGCAAATTCATTGGTGATATCCGCTTACACGACAGTCACAGTACGGTACAGTTACCACAGAACATGCCAAAAGATGTGCTTGATCACTTCCAAAAGGTGTTCATCTGTAAACGTCCGATGAATATGACGCTAACGCAAGACCAAGGTCCTGCGGCTCCTCGCTCTGAACGCCCAAGCGGTGATCGTGGTGACAAAAAGCGTAGCTTCAAAGACAAAGATCGTGGTGAAAAACGTGGCGGCCCACGTAAAGAGCGTCGCCCAGTGAGCTTCACTGCGAACTAATCAAAGCTGTAAGCAATAAAAAAACCTTGTCATGAAAGTGACAAGGTTTTTTTGTGTCTGAAGTTAGGCTATCAGCCTAAAGTTTTTAAAGCCTCAGCTGGGTGGCTGAGGCTTTATTACTTAAATCGTTATGAGCCAATGGCTGGGTATGCGTAGCTTGATTGTAGGCCAAGTGGGATGCCTAAGCCCCAGTACGCGAGTAAGAAGATACTCCAACCGATTAAGAAGGCGATTGAATACGGCAACATCATGGCGATTAACGTACCAATACCTGTGCCTTTAACATACTTCTGGCAGTACACCACAACCAGTGGGAAGTATGGCATCAGTGGGGTAATGATATTAGAGCTTGAGTCACCTACACGGTACGCAGCTTGAGTCAAATCAGGTGAAATACCTAGTTGCATCAGCATTGGTACAAAGATTGGCCCTAACAGCGCCCATTTTGCTGAACTTGAACCTACAAATAGATTCACAAACGCCGTTAAGAAGATAATACCTACCACAGTCACCGAACTTGGTAATGCCATCGCTTTAAGTAGCTGTGCACCTTCAATAGCAAGTAATGCACCTAGATTTGATTTACTAAATGCGGCAATAAATAACGCGCAGAAGAACGCCATAACAATGTAGTAAGCCATACCGCTCATGGCTTTACTCATGGCATCGATCATATCTTTAGAACTTTTGAATGTACCAACTACAAAACCGTAAACTGCACCTGGGATCCAAAACAGTAAGAATATAAGTGGAACAATTGATTGCATTAACGGTGAGCGGAAATTAGTTAAAGAACCATCACTACTTCGCATTGCTGAGTCAGCTGGAGCAGAGACAAACCAAAGTAATACAAGGCCAACAATCATCACTGTGCTTGCGATATAGAATGCACGTTTTTCATCACTGCGCGCTTCATCAAAAGCAGGTAAATCTTCTGTATCACCATCAAGTGGCGTGTTTTGTAAACGCGGCTCGATAATTTTATCTGTGATATACCAGCCTAATAAGATAATAAATAAGCTTGAAGCAGAAGTGAAAAACCAGTTATTAAGCGGATTAATCGCCATATCAGGATTAATAATTTGTGCTGCACTTTGGGTAAAGCTTTGCAGTAACGGATCAATCCCTGACGGAATAAAGTTTGCGCTAAAGCCACCACTTACCCCAGCAAACGCCGCAGCAATACCAGCAAGCGGATGACGACCCATAGCATAAAAAATGACCCCAGCCAGAGGGATGACTAATACATAACCGGCATCAGTTGCCGTATGGCTGACAATCGCCACTAAGATAATAGAGGGTGTTAAAAGCTGCTTAGGTGTTACTTTTAGCATTAATTTAAGGCCAGTGTTGATAAAGCCAGAGTGCTCAGCAACACCAACACCTAACATGGCAACAAGCACCACGCCAAGTGGCGCAAAACTGGTAAAAGTTTTCACCATCGAAGACAAGAAAGTAGCAAGGGAATCCCCTGCTAATAGATTATTTACAACTATGGCTTCGCCTGTTCGCGGGTCGATTGCATCAAATGTGGTGCCCGAGAAGAGCCAAGATAAGAACCAAATAAGCAGCATTGCGACTAAGAAGATAATCGCAGGATCAGGGAGCTTGTTGCCCACCCTTTCAATCGTATTCAGAAAACGTGCGATTGCACCACTTGGTGCCTGCACATCATTATTGTTATTCATTTTCAAATTCCCTGGAAAAATATCTCGTTAACCTTAACGTATCTAAGTTCTAAGGTAAATTTTAAGTTAATAGAATTCCCTAATAAAGGTAATTACTTGATGTAAAAAAAGCGACACAGGTCGCTTTACAGTACTCATTTTAATACTCAACTAAACCGCTAGTGCTTTAACCTCATCCCAAAGGCGCACAACAAGCTCTTTATCTTCTTCGTTTAGCTCACCATTGCGATAAGCTTTAACCAGACTTGATTCAACTTGATTATTAAGTTCATCAATCGATAAATTTAATTCTTCTACTTGTGCGTAGCCTACCGCTAAGTCAAAGTGACCACGCAAATAGCCACCAGCAAATAGCTCGTCGTCAGTTGCTTTATCGACTAAATCATCAAAATATTGCTGCGCTGCATCAATATAACTTACTAAAATCATTGTTACTTCTCCTCTGGGTGCAGCCCATCTTGATGACCCACTGCATACATAATATGGTCATTAAAACCTGTGGTTACGCGAATATAACCACTTAATTCATCGTCTAACTCACTATCACCTGTATCGGCAATCAATGGTCGGCCATTTAAGGCCTGTAATTTAGTTTTAGTTGCCACTACAATAATGTTGTCGCGACCAATCGCACGGATAAGTGCAGGACTCAATTGTTGATTTCCTCGGCCGAATATATGCCCTTGTCCACCAATTAAGGTGATCACCAACTTAGTATCTTTACCTTGTGTGAGCTCAAGTAATTGCTGTGCAGTTAAATCCTGCGCAACTAGCTCTTGGTCTGCTACTAAATCAACACCTAATAAGGTATTTTCAAGACCCATCTCTTCCATTATTGCAGCCACGGTTGAACCACTGCCCATTACATATAAGCAGTCTTCGTCCATTTCACTGACAACATAGGCAGCAATGTCAGCAAGCACTAATTCATTGGTTTCTTTACCGCCATTTTTAACTGCTTGCACATATCGCACTTCACTCGGAACTTGCATTTCACCATAGCGCTTAGCTTTTACTGTACCTTCACGAAATGCATCTTCATCGATATCCATAACATCGGCATCGCCAAGGCTGACGAGTTCACCTTTGACTAGCATCTCGACAACGCGACCTGCTGCTTTAGGAGTAATAGCGTAAACGCCAGAATGTATTTTACAGCCTGCAGGAATACCTAACACAGGGGTGCTATCACCAACCGCATGACAAATATTACGTGCAGTACCATCACCACCAGCAAATAAAATAAGGTCGACACCTTGCTCAACTAATAACTTGGCAGCCTGCTCAGTGTCATCGGGGGTGGTGATTTCATTTGTTTGGTAAATCACTTGAGTTTTAAAACCAAGCTGGCGCGCCGTCTGCTCGCCCATTTCACCGTCTACTGTGTAAATGGTTAAGTCGCCTTGATGTGCAAGCAGAACTTCAAGAGCTGCTCGGGTGCGTAAGTTTGCTTTTGGCTCTGCGCCAAGTTGCATCGCCCTTGCAGCGGTATCTGCGCCATCACTTCCCTTCAGTGCCACACTGCCACCTAAGCCGGCAACCGGATTTACAATCAAACCTAATTTAAACTGCATCAGATAAAGCTCCTGGGTTGCTTTGAAAATCGCGCTGCCATGAAAACTGTGTAGCCGTTAATGGCCATGGGGTATTATAAAAATCGCTCAATGCTTTGAGGAGTGCTGTAGTGCGCTGATTAAAACCTGTTGCTAAAAAACTCAACACTTGCTGGTGAACCCGAGCCTGAAAATCAAATCGACAGGTTTGTTCACCATTTAAATTATCAACCGATACATTAAAATCGAAACCAGCTGCTGTACTTAGCGCCCATTCAATAGCTTGAGGCTTTACTTCAACCGCTTCAAATTCAGCTTGTTGGTGTTTATCACGACCATCAGGACAATACCAATAGCCATAATCTTCTTTTAATCTACGTGCCTCTCCAGCAACTAACCAGTGAGCAATCTCATGTAAGGCACTGGCATAAAAACCGTGGGCAAACACAATTTGATGATAAGACGTTTGCTCATCAGCAGGCAGGTATATAGGTTCATCATCACCCTTTATCAAACGCGTATTATGGCTTTGATAAAAGGTGTTTTCAAAAATAGCGATTAAGTCAGCAATCTGATGCATACGGCTTGAATTTATCTCGTTAAAAGCGTCACTAAAAACGAGGCGAATTGTACGGACTTTTCCCTCTAAAGTAAAAGCAAGCGCTTCCAATCACAGGTATTTCGCAATATCTACATCATCGATTTGATCTGGATTTAAATAGCGTTTTGCATACTCAAGATAGATACCTGACGTTAAGAACAATTTGAACACATCTTCATCTACATGTTGATCGGCAACCATCTTCGCTAAAATATCAATCGCAACACTCAATGGTTTGGCTTTTTTATAAGGTCTATCGGCTGCGGTCAATGCTTCAAATATATCGGCCAGCACTAACACACGCTCAGGTATCGATAAATCATCTGCAGACAATTTACGGGGATAACCCGTGCCTTTTAATGTTTCGTGATGGGTCGAGGCATAACGCGGCACACGGGCTAATTCATCAGGAAATGGGACGTTATCTAGCATCCGAATAGTACTGATAATATGCTCATTAATTTTAAATCGATCTTCGTTTGTTAAAGTACCGCGCTGAATTTGTAAGTTATACAGTTCGCCAAGATTATACTTGTATTCTGGAATGGTTACTTTTATCCCTAAACGCTCGTCATACTGTATAGGTTTATCGTGGGCAATCAAATGCTCAGGCTTATCTGAAAGTAGCTTTTCAGTGACAGGCAATTGCTCATCATTGCTTTGAACCCTTAACTCTTCAACTGGTGAAAGGCCTATTTTATCATCAAAATTTCGCTGCCAAGTGATGTTGCTAAGCGCCTCTAAACGTCCAAGGCTTGCTTCATCCATAAACTCACCGCCAACATTACAGGCTGCTATAAACGAAAAATCACTACGTAACTCTGCTTGGCGTTTAATAAGTTCAGCCTCAAGCTCTGGTTGCTTTTCAGGTGACACTAGCACGTCTTTTAAATAAGCAATTTCTGCATCCCGCCAAAGTACCTCAAAACGCGTTCTCACTTCGTGGATACGGTTATAAATAGTTTCTAACTTTGTGCCCTTGTCTACGATATGCTCTGGAGTAGTGATTTTGCCGCAGTCATGTAACCAAGCTGCGAGGCTAAATTCCCTTAGTTCGTCTTTATTTTTAAACGCAAACTGTTTAAACGCATCCTCATTTGAGTTTGAAGCTGCTTTGGCCAGCATGATCCCAAGTTCAGGTACCCGTTCACAATGTCCTGCTGTATAAGGAGACTTATCATCGATAGCCTGAGCTATAAGCTCAATAAATGACTCCATTAAGGCTTTTTGCTTTTGCTCATGCTGCTGAATTGATTGGCTCATTTGCACCATGGAGTTGGCTAAATTATTGATTTCTTTAATACTGCTTTTTAGCGTTGAAACCTGATCAAACTGACGGTGTTTAATTTTTAAATTTTCACCCTCTAAGGTCTTAATTGGCGAAACAATTGGTGAGGCAAAAAACCATGATACAGGCAGTACCATAATCAAACAGGCCGCGGTGATAAAAATAGACAGCTTAATTTTTTCACGGGTAGAGCTCAATACGCCCTCTTTGGGCACCACTATCGCTAAGTAATCGCTATTGCTCCCCCCTTCTGAAACAGGGGTAATATACACGTACTTCTCAACGCCATTTAGAGTCATTAAACGTAAATGGGCGAAGTTTGCCCGATCTGTAATTAGAGTAAGAAATTCAGGGTATGGCACTGTGCCAATCACTTGTGATTGCTGACTAGGATCGCTCCCTAACCATTTACGCTCTAGTGCAGCAATATACGAATTTGGGAGCTGCTCTATCGCCATATTAATTAAATCTTTTAGCTCTGCATCATCAGGATGAAACAATAAATGCAGAGTATCTGGTAGGAGATCATGACTATAACTATCAAGCTGATTATATTGAATCCCTTCAATAAAAAACTGATTTTGAGTGTATTTGAACACTGCTTCGTTATCTAACCCTGCATACACACGTCCTTGGCTTACCGCATCGAGCACCGCTTTGGTACTTGGCAGCTCAACAATGTCGATATCAGGAAAGTGCTCTTTAATCACTTTAATTACCGACCAGCCTTCACCAATTGCTAACTGTTTGCCCGCTAACTGCTTCATGCTAACGACCGGTGTTGAACCTTTTGCAGTAATGATACTGAACGGCAAAGTTGCCATTGTTTGGCTCATAAGACCGAGCGACTCATTTGCTGGGGTTTTAAAAATAGGCTGTACAATATCTATTTCATCTTTTGCAAATTGAGTTAAAAACTCAGTCCATGTAAAACCGTTAATAAAAGTTACCTTAATTCCGAGTAACTCAGCCAAGGCATTAATATAATCAATGCTATAGCCTTTCGGGTTACCGCCGACACTAAAGTCCATTGGTGGCCAATTAGTTTCGTTAGAAACGCTCAAATAAGGGTACTTCGCCAATACACTTTGCTGCTGTTCTGTTAAGGGAAGTTTTTCAAGCCTTGGCAAAAGTAAGCTATTTTTTTGTTGGTTAGAGGCAACAATTTCACCTTCTTTATTGTAAATGTATAGCTCACTTAAATACTGGCTGCTCATTTTACTTTGCTGTTGACTCAAATATTCAGAAATACTCGACAAGCTAACGTCTAACGCCAACACACTATTTTCATTTGCTGACTTTATTGAGTAGGTTTGCCCAGGTGCTTGCAGGTGAGTAAAGAAATATGGCTTTGTTTTTTTCACGCGTGTTGAGTTTGCTTGCTTAAACCACAAGCGCTCTCGCGGATCATAGCTGGTGCCTTTGGTTTGCGAGATACGTAAATTAAATTGCTGGTCAAAATAATGAGTATGCTGAACACGCTCTGCCCCTTCACCGCTAATGTGGATCACCACCCAACGGTCTGCTTCAATGGCCTGCAACTGCTGACGCACTATTTCACTGCTTTCTAAATTAATTAATTCATAAAAGTCACCATTTTCATAGCCTACATACAACGCATAAAACAATGGATTGAGCTGCATGATTTCACTCATGACATTTCTCAGCTCACTTTTATCTTCGCTGTTGGCACTGATCAAGCTACTATTTTGAACCATTACACTTAGCGTGTTTTCTGACTTTTCATTCACCCTTGCAAGGTAATCAACCACTGAACCTGTGGCTAAATTAAAGTTTTTGACACTGGCCTCTATAGCCATTTTTTCGCTGAAATAATATTGCAGACTAATTGCAATGAGAGCTGTTAGTGAAGTTGCTAAAACGAACACGGCAACAACGGTAAGGCGAATCGAAAAACGAATTCTCGATTTAAGTTTTTGAAAAGCAGATACCAGCACTTATGCATCTCCTTGCAATGCTTTGTTCGTTAGTAATATTAGCTTGTATATCTTTTATACACCAATAATTTTGTATTACAAACAAAACTCTGCAATTTTATCCTAAAGCATAAGCAAATAATTACCTTAGATATTTTGTTAAATTGACAGAATCAATTTGCGACTCATGTAAAAACTGTTTTGCATATTTTAGGTAAATGCCGGAAGTTAAAAAGAGCTCAAATACGTCACGGTCAATATGATCGTCATCAACCATTTTCGCTAAAATATCAATAGCAACACTCAAAGGTTTGGCTTTTTTATATGGGCGGTCTGCCGCGGTTAATGCTTCGAAGATATCAGCAAGTACTAACACACGTTCAGGTATTGATAATTGTTCCGCGGTTAATTTTCGTGGGTAGCCAGTCCCTTTTAAGGTTTCGTGGTGGGTTGATGCATAACGCGGAACTTTCGCTAATTCTTTCGGGAATGGCACACTACCAAGCATACGAATTGTACTGATCACATGCTCATTGATCTTAAACCGGTCTTCCGCTGTAAGCGTGCCCCGCGCCACCGACAAGTTATACACTTCGCCAAGGTTATATTTATACTCCGGAATCGCCATATTAATGCCCAAACTTTCTGGGTACTCAACGGCTTTTTCGTGTGGAATTAAATCACTTAGCTTATCGCTCAGGAGTGACTCTTCGACAGGTAAATGCTGATTCTTCAAATCAGCCATACGCATTTCTTCAAGGGGCGATAAACCTAAACTTGCGTCAAAATGGCGCTGCCACTTAATGCTAGCAACCTCATGTAAACGAGACAGCTGCACTTCATCCATAAACTCACCACCAACATTACAGGCAGCAATAAAGCTAAAGTCTGCGTGTAACTTTTTGGTTCGTTGGTCAAGCGTTTGCTGGAGCTTAGATTGTTGCTCAGGATGGGCTAATAACTGCTCATAATAAGTAATTTTTGCATCACGTAGCAGCACCTCAAATCGAGTACGTACTTCATGAATACGGTTATAAATGGTTTCAAGCTTAGTGCCTTTATCAACGATATGCTCAGGCGTAGTAATTTTACCACAGTCGTGCAACCACGCAGCTAAGCGAAACTCTCGTCGTTCATCAGACGTTTTAAAGCTGAACTCAGAAAACGCCTCATTTTTTGAGTCTGACGCAGCATCAGCAAGCCAAATACCCAGCTCAGGGACCCGCTCACAGTGCCCTGCCGTATATGGTGATTTGTCATCAATCGCTTGGGCGATAAGCTCTACAAATGACTCCATCAGGGCTTTTTGTGAGTTTTCATGTTGCTCAATAGAGCGGCTCATATCCACCATCGAACTTGCCAAATAATGGATTTCTAAAATGTGGCTAGAGAGTGTTGAAACTTCATTATAATCTCGCTGCTGAATTTTTTTATTTTCACCTACTAATTTGAGAATCGGGTTGACGATTGAAGAGGCAAAAAACCAAGAGACTGGCAGCAGCAAAATTAAAAATAAACCAGTCACTAAAATTGAAATACGAATTTTATCTCTTATAACCGCCAGCACGTCATCTTTAGATACCAGCACCGTGAAATAATCAACTTCATCTGATTGCATATCGCTACTAAGCGGCAGCGGCAATACAAACATGTATTTTTCTATGCCCTTTTCATGCACATTTAACATTTTGCCGAATTGATGTTCTTTGTTAGCAAGCCCTGATTTTTGTTCATCCAATTTAACTAACTTAGATAGGTCAGCAAAACTATGCTGATGACTTTGATTTTTACTGCTTGCGATAATTTCACCATTCCCCCGATAAACATACATTTCGCTTTCAACAAGGTGCTTCATTTTAGATTGTTGGTCGGTTAAAAAGTGATTCAAACTTGCACTGGCTATATCAATCGCTAATACATCGCCTGTTTGCGCTGACTTTATTGCATAGGTGTAACCTGGTACCTCAAGTACTTTAAACACATACAGCTCGGTTTTCGTTACAGAGTCACTCGTTGCATCCAGAAACCAAACTCTATTCCGTGGGTCGTAATCCGTAGTTTGGGTGTCTCTTTTACGAATGACCAACGACTCATCTAAATACGTGGTTACCTGCTTACGCTCCCCCCCCTGCCCAGAAATTTGATACACTAACCAATGATCGTCTTCATCGAGCTGGATTGATGGGGGAAGCTTTGCATACCCTTTTAAATTAATAACCTGTAATAAGTCACCATTAGCATGACCAAGAATTAGCGAATAAAAGTCTGGATGACGCGTTAAAATTTCGATCAGCACTTGCTGTAAAATTTCTTTGTTATTTTGGCTCTCTGATAATAGCCTAGTGTCGTGGATCATCACGCTTAAGGTATTATCAGCACGCTGATTGATTCTTGTTATGTGATCGGCTATTTGCTGACTAGTTTGTTTGAACTGTTCTGATTTAGATTGCAGTAATAACTTTTCACTAAAGTAATAATGCAAACTTATCGCCACGATACCGGTGAGTAAGCTAGCAAGGGCAAAAACCAGCAATACACTTGCCCTAATTGAAATTTTATAGCCTTCCGCCTGGCGTGTTAGCATTCGCGACTCCTTGCTTGCTAATAATTCAGATTAAATTAATAGAAAAGAATGTATAAAGATTATACTTAAACGAGCATAAGGTACATATTTTGTACTTATATTTAGGCTATTAAAATTTAATAACTAATTGATTCCGTCCTGCATCTTTAGCCTGATAAAGTGCAGCATCAGCTCTGGAGATAACTGACTTTTGCTCCTCTTCTTTCATTACGGTTAAGCCAAAACTTGCACGTATTGCTAAAGATAACTCACCAACCTCGCACATTTCACTATTCATCCTTGCGATCATAGTATTAATAATAACAGTTGCATCTGACACTGAGCATAGTGGTAGCACAATAACAAATTCTTCACCGCCAAATCGATATACATCATCAGAGGAACGTAATGAGTCAGTTAAAAAAGCAGAAAAACGCTGCAATACAACATCACCTACCTCGTGACCATGGGTATCGTTAACACGTTTGAAGTAATCAATATCAGCTAAAATAACACATACTTGCTTGGACTCACCTTGCTGCTGTTTAACCATCCGCTGATATTCTTCATAGGCATTATCAAAAGCACGACGGTTAGGTAACTGAGTAAGGGCATCTTTAAGGGCTTGGCTTTTCATCTCATGGGCAAGCTGAGCAAGCTGGGTGTTCCTTACAAAAAGTTCTCTACGGATAATATGTTCATGAGCAGCCATGATCATACCTGCTAAGTTTGCTGCCACATGCGCTAAAACCACCATGTAAAAAGAGTGGTTAGATATTTCTTTACTGAAATAGATAACAGAGATAGCAAGAGCACTATATGAAATACTTAAAAATACCGATAACTTAATTGAAACCAAGGTCGAGAAATAAAATGTGATCAAGATGATCACATCAAAAAACATATGCAAAATATAGAAACGCTCATAAGTGATAGCCATAAATTGCATGTTCAAAAATAAAAACAGCATAAACACAGATATCACCAAACGAAATGACTGGATGCTTTTAATATAATTCAGAGCAAAAGCACTAAGAATACAAACTGAGACCATAATAGCTCGGCCGATTAAAGCGGTTTCTGGCCAAAATGAAGCCTGTATAATCATCTTATCGAAGAAGGTTACAAGCGCAGTGACTAATGCAATTGTACAGCACAAAAATTGTGCTATTTTTTTATCTTGACCGAATTTACTTTGTAAAAAGACATGCTCTACCTCAAGCGACTTAAATTGACAGGCATAGCGCTCAATTGTCATATCTTGATTTAATAATTTTGCTGCAAAAGCGCCCATAAATAAATGCCTACTACGAAAGGAAATGTGGGATGTTCGATTAAAGAGCAACTACTCTAGTATAGTGTGTGTGCTCATTAATTGAACTAGTATTTTTGTATAAAAATATGCCAAAAAATCCCACGCAAAAGTATAATAGGCAATAAAATTAATAGTTAGAAATTCTCAATATCGGCTAGTTAATTTCCTCACCTGCTTCATCACAGTCAACGATATCTGTTTCCTTAAGAGCTTCGCTAATCCAGATTTTGATAACCGGGCAAGCAAGTAGATGCTGGCAATAAGTTTGTGCAGCACACGATAGCTCAACTTGATACGTTTTAAAACGAAGTACTACAGGTGCGAACATCGCATCAACAATAGAGAAATCGCCAAATAACCACATATTAGGATAACTTTGTTGCTGAGAAGAAAATATCTCATCGATACGAGCGATATCTTTTTTAGCTTGTTCTGATAATTCAACATGCCTTTTAGCACGAATATTCATTGGCATTTCATTACGAAGTGCAGCAAAACCAGAGTGCATCTCGGCAGCTAAACTGCGCGCTTTTGCTCTTTGGGCTATTTCACTAGGCCAAGCGGCACCATTTAGATAAGCATCATTGATGTATTCACAAATAGCGAGTGAGTCCCACACGGTTAACTCAGCATCAATAAGTGCCGGCACTTTTTGCACGGGAAACTTATTTTTTAATGCTTCATAAAATTCAGGCGTATCTAAAACCAATTGTTGCTCTTTAAAAGAAACATTGAATTTACTTAGTAAATACCACGCTCGCAATGACCAAGTTGAGTAGTTTTTATTGCCAATAAATAATTGCATTGTACTTCCTTTAACGTTTAGATTAGGCTCACTATAAAACAGCAATTGGGCAATTACTCGCCAATTGTTTTTATAGTACCTATAAGAAAAGCTGATACATTATGGATATTGATGCCCTTAGAACATTTTGCGCCTTCGTCGATACAGGTAGTTTCACCCGTGCTGCAGCACAAATTTCCAGAACCCAATCTGCGGTAAGTATGCAAATGAAAAAGCTTGAACAGGACCTCGCAAGTTCACTATTTGAAAAGCAAGGTCGTCAGCTGGTGCTAACCCATCAAGGCCACCAGCTAGCAAGTTATGCGAAGCAACTGATAGCCCTTCATGATGAAGCCTTTAAACAATTAAAAGCAGGTACTGGCAATTTACGTGTGCGCATCGGCTGTCCTGACGACTATGTCCACTCTTTGCTACCACAGCTTGTTTGTGCCCTACACCAACAGTTTGATGCCTTAGATATACAGATAAGCTGCGCCCCAAGTTCTGAGCTTAGAGCCAAACTAGACCAAGGTATGCTCGATTTAGTTGTTGCCACTCGCTCACCAGACAGCGAAGAAGGTTACTTATTGCAATCAAGCCAAGGCGTATGGGTGAAAAGCCCCGCTTTTGAGATTGAAGATTCAACCCCACTTCCTATTGCCCTGTTTCAACGAGACTGTAAGTTTCACCAAGCCAGTATTGAAGGTCTCTTAAAAACCGAGCGTCGTTTTAATATTATTGCCTGCTGTGGATCAGCAGGTGCATTACATGGCTTAATTGAACAAGGGTTGGCAATCGGCAGCATGGCGCGAATAAGCATGCAAAAAGGTTTGGAAGAAATCAGCGATAATTCGTTACCAGTACTGCCTATGATTGATATCGTACTGTTGTACGGTAATCATGCCCACAATCCACTCAATCATGAACAGCTTAAGCAGCTTGTGGAGTTGATTAAGACGTAAAGAACATATCAAGCTACTGAAGTTTTACTAACTTACGAGTTCTATAAGGTTCTGTAAGATATAAAAACTCTTTTAAATCATGAGCACTGTTGATCAACATATGTTGCTTAGGTTGTGTTAACTGCCAACTTTCTGTTTCAGCAGTTGCCAAATCGATACGCTGGAAATTAATTGTATCTGCATGCTCCATTGTTACTGCTAATTGCTGGTTACTAACAGATATACCAATAATGTCATTGCTAGCTGCTTGCCAAACAGTTTCTATATCTCCACGGGTATTAACTCGAAACACTTCATTGCTATTTGAGAAGTAGATCTGATCTTGCTCATCTAAATCCATACCATAACAGCTTAAACGTTTCCCTGAGCCTGTGAATGGTGTCAACGTTAAGCTTGTTAAATCGAATTTTGCTGGATGAAACGTCTGTCCATCCTCTGCTCGATACGAAACTAAAATCGCGTCTTCATTGTGATACATTTCTCTCAAATAAAAAGAGTGATTTCCATGAGGTATTGTTTCATAAGTGCCACTGTTTAAATCAATTTTAAACAGTGTATCTTTACTTGCGGTGTAAACCAGCCGTGCGTCTTGGCTCCAAACAATGCCAAATAACTCATGGTTATCAGGGTTAGCAAAAATGCGCGTTTGCTTGCCACTATCGTATAAAAATAATTGTTTTAATCCAAAACGATGAGACTCAAAAACAAATTTCGTTGAGTCTGGCGAAAACACGGGTAGAAAGTCGATTGATGAGGTATCAACGAGTTTAGTCAATTTGTCAGGGTTGGCCCGTGTTTGGCTAACAATATCTACATCAACATTCACTAACTCCATCAAAATGGCTTCAGCGTCTGGTGTGTACTGTGCATCACGAATTATTTGATAATTATTAAATGAAATTAACTGAAGCTCACCATCAAGATCTAGATTTACAAGCTGATTTCGTTGGCTAATTAATAGCGCTTGATTATTCGGGTGCCAACTTAACCCTTGAATACCGTTTTCTATGATAGCAATAGTTTGTATTTTTTTACTGGCAAGGTCGAGTACATCAATACGGTATTTATTTTGCCCAGCCTCAATCCCCATCGCGACTTTACTACCATCTTTCGATAACGCATTAACGAGCAACCAATCTTGCTGTGTAGCAGCTAGTAACTGTGTCTTTTGTTTAGATTCTAAGTTAAGTGAAACGAGTCGAGTATCGTTGTTTAGTTTATCTTTTTCTATGTAATAGAGCAGCTTATCAACATGCCAATCGATGTGGTGACTGGTTAAAACGGTGTCATTAAAAACACTCACAGTCGCTTGTTCTAATGGCTGAAATTTAGATAAATCAATGCTTATAGTGTTTAGATGTTGTTTCTGCTCTGTACTTTTCACAAATGCAATCGCATTATCGGAGGTCGACCACCCCAAAGCGAAGTAGCTTGCAGCATCTTCAGTCAGCCTCACCTCTCGCTCAGTCTCAAGCTCTTTAATCCAAATCTGCTGACTTCCTTTATTACCTCGAACAAAAGCAAGGTACTTACCACTATGTGAAAGTGACAAATTAGCTTCATTTAGTTCACTCGAAGTGAGTGGCATCAACTGAGTAAAGTGAGCAGTATCTTGTTGTTTAGGCACTAGTTGCCACGCAATAGCAATAAAGCTAACTAGTAAAACAAACAGCAACAGAACATGTTGCGCTTTTAATTTTTTGCCTGGCCCCTGTGTTACTTTCTCAAGGCTATAACCGCGCTTAGGGTGTGTAATTATAAACTGTGGGTTCTTGGCATCTTCTTGGAGTGCTTTTCGTAGCAATGCTATACAACGCTGTACCGAACTGGGGTTATAGGTAGCATTAGGCCACACTTTTGCAAAGATTACTTCTTGGCTTACAACTTCACCTTTATTTAAATAAAGGGTATGTAATACATCCATGACCTTTGGCTCGACTATTTGCTTATAATCTTGCGATGAAATTAAACATCGACTCTCATCAATTGCAAACTTGCCGATTCGATAACGCGCCACTTACTTCTCCAATAAATATTTACGAATCAAAGATTAAGGTTTTCTTAAGAGAAACTCAAGGGTTACTCCATTGTCACTTTGCTCTGGCTATTGGATTGTTTTTGCTATCTCAAAATAGGTAATAAAAACAATGTATAAATATTTATCAACGCTCACTATTTTCATCAGTGCTTTTTTAATTTTTCAAATCCAACCGATGCTTTCAAAGCAACTGCTACCACAATTTGGTGGTGGTGCCTCTATCTGGTCAGCGAGTTTAGTGTTTTATCAAGTCATGTTACTTATTGGCTATTTCTATGCGCATAACATGGGTCGTTTTCATATTAAGTTGCAGGTAGTCATCCATATAGTTTTAGTCACCTTTGCCACACTCATTGTTGTGACAGAATTTGCAGCCCCAAATCTCACAAATTGGCCGCCTGCGCTTGCGGTGTTTGTTAATTTATTTATAGAAATTGGTCCAATATTTACTCTACTGAGCGCTACCAGCGTACTTTTACAAAGATGGTATGTGCAAACTGCTTCAGCACAGGTGCCTTACCATTGGTATTCCATCTCAAACTTGGGTTCTTTACTGGCGTTAATGAGCTACCCGCTCGTTTATGAATTACTATTTTCTTTAGAGCAGCAAACTACCTACTGGCTATTTGGACTTATCAGCTACTGCTTGTTATTAGCACTTCTAGTAATATTTTTACTAAAAAAAGCACCCGATTTATCAAGAGAGTCTATTCAGACTAGGCCTGTCGCACTATTAAAAGGTAAAGGTCAATGGCTGTTATTAAGTGCCTTAAGCTCAGCCATGTTGGTATCTACCACGCATATGATCAGCACTAATATTCCCCCCATGCCATTACTTTGGTCGTTACCTCTTGTAATTTACTTGCTCACCTTTAGTTATACGTTTGCCAACAAAGCAAAATATCAGCGTCATGTCTGGGCATATGCGTTTATATTTTCGGCTTTTGCAGGCCTGCTGATGTTTTATTTTGGCAGCTTATTCAATGCCCTAGCCCAGCTTATAATTTACAGCATGATTCTATTAACCGCCGGTATGGTCTGTCATGGTGAGCTGAGAAACAAAGCCCCTGAAAACGAGCAATTTACCGTTTTTTATTTTTATATCGCCCTTGGCGGTGTGTTAGGTTCGCTTTTCAGTACACTCATTGCCCCATTGCTATTTGTCCAGATTGACGAGTATTTACTTACATTAGCGGTTATTTTTAGTTTTGTGTGTTACTACCAAATAAAAGCTAAAACAAAGACAAAACAGCTCAAATTCACTCTCGCAACCAGCTCAGTTACTTGGTTAGCATGCTATTGTTTTTTAGCGGTAAACTTTAACCAATATAACGTTGCGACTAGCCGCAACTTTTATGGCTATTTAGCGGTTAAAGATATAAACACTCAATCAATAAAAGAAAGGCGCTTAATTGACGGCACCACGATTCATGGCTCAGAGCCACTAAATCCAAGCCAACAGTTTGGGCAAAGTTATTACCACCAGCATACTGGTGTCGCTAAATCACTTGCCATACTAAAGCAACACAGCGCACTAAACATTGGCGTGATTGGTTTAGGTGCAGGCGTATTAGCTCGGTTTGCAGACCAACAGGATAGTATTCACTTTTTTGAGTTAAACCCTGCTGTATACGAGATGGCAAAACGTTATTTCTCATATCTTGAAAACAGTGAAGCCAAGCTCACAGTCAGCTTAGGGGATGGTCGTATTACGCTAAAAAATAATGCAAACGAAATATTTGATGTCTTAATAATTGATGCGTTTTCAAGTGATGTAATTCCTGCGCATTTGCTAACCCAAGAAGCAATGTCACTTTATTGGCAGAGGCTCAATGAAAATGGCGTATTGATTGTGCATATTTCAAATAATCATATCGACTTACTGCCTGTATTACAGGCACATAGCCAACACTTCAATAAGGCTATGTTAAAGTTTAGCTATCAAGGCCATACCCCATCAGACATAGGCTCAGACTGGGTGGTGCTAACTGATAATCAGGCTTTTTTAAATCGTGTATCTATCAGTGATTTGTCGCCCATTAAACGCTACCCACATAACGAGCTGGCAATGTGGACTGATAGCAAACACAGCCTACTTCCCTTATTAAAATTCTAACAGGCATAAAAAAAGCGCGATGATATTATCGCGCTTATTAACTGCGTTTACTTTATTTAAAGCTGCGCTTAAATCGAACCTTTGATTGGTCCATGTTCATGGCTAACATGTGGGTTTTGGCCACGTTGGCGCAATAAGTGATCCATTAAGGTAATCGCCATCATCGCCTCAGCGATAGGAATGGCACGAATACCTACACATGGGTCATGACGTCCTTTAGTGATCATCTCTACCGCTTCGTTACTAGTATTAATGCTGTTGCCCGGTATGGTGATGCTTGAAGTTGGCTTAAGGGCGATTGAGGCAATGATATCTTGCCCTGTCGAGATACCTGCAAGTACACCACCTGCGTGATTTGATGTAAAACCATCTGGGGTTAACTCATCACGGTGCTCAGAGCCTTTTTGCTCAACCACATCAAAGCCATCACCAATCTCAACGCCTTTTACCGCATTAATACTCATTAATGAGTGTGCAAGCTCTGCATCAAGGCGATCAAATACTGGCTCACCAAGACCTACAGGAACATTTTTAGCAACCACTTTAACTTTAGCGCCTACCGAATCGCCTTGTTTTTTTAGGTCACGCATGTATTCATCAAGCGCTTCTAGCTTGCTGGTGTCTGGAAAGAAAAATGCATTGTTTTCCACCTCATCCCAGTTATAGTCTTCGGCTTTGATTGGCCCTAGTTGGCTCAAACATGCTCGAATTTCAATACCATGAAACTGTTTTAAGTATTTTTTCGCAATTGCACCTGCCGCTACACGAATAGCCGTTTCACGGGCTGAGGAGCGACCACCACCTCGATAATCACGGATACCGTATTTATGCCAATAGGTATAATCGCCATGACCTGGGCGAAACACTTCAGCGATTTTGCCGTAGTCTTTTGAACGCTGATCGGTGTTTTCAATCAGTAAACCAATGCTAGTACCTGTGGTTTTACCTTCGAATACACCAGAAAGAATTTTTACTTCATCACTTTCGCGGCGCTGTGTTGTATAACGACTTTGCCCCGGCTTGCGACGGTCTAAATCAATTTGTAAATCGGCCTCGCTAATTTCAAGACCTGCTGGTGTGCCATCTACAACGCCGCCTAATGCAACGCCGTGGCTCTCACCAAAGGTGGACACTTTAAATAGTTGTCCGATGCTATTACCTGCCATTAACTTTCCTCATTCCTAATGACTACTGAGACCGAGCCCTCAGGCTCGGCTTTTAAAATATGCTGTTAATCTGCGAAATACTTCACAAGCTGCTGTTTGCTGATTACAAACACGCCAAGGCCACCTTGTTCGAATTCAACCCACTCAAATGGTGCACCCGGGTACAGCGCTTCCATATGTACCATAGAGTTACCAACTTCGACAAATAACAAACCGTTATCAGTTAGATGCTCTGCGGCTTCCGCTAAAATGGTACGAGTCACATCAAGACCATCATGTCCCGATGCTAAACCAAGCTCTGGCTCGTGATGGAATTCACGTGGTAAATCAGCCATATCTTCAGCATCAACATAAGGTGGGTTAGCTACGATCAGATCGTACTTTTGACCCGGAACACCACTAAACACGTCTGACTGAATTGGCAGTACGCGGTCATTCAGCATGTAATCGCTAATATTAATATCAGCAACTTCTAGCGCCTCGTAAGAAATATCAACCGCATCAACCTGTGCATCTTCAAATGCTTGTGCAAGGGCAATGGCAATACATGCTGAGCCAGTGCATAAATCAAGAATGCGCGTTACCGACTCTGGCTCTTCTAACCAAGGAGCAAAACGATTATTAATTAGCTCTGCAAATGGTGAGCGAGGGATTAACACACGCTCATCAACATAAAACGGCATACCTGCAAACCACGCGGTGTTGGTCAGGTATGGTACTGGCGTACAATCATTAATACGCTCTGCAATTAGTTCAGCTAAACGGCTTTTCTCGGTGCTGGTTAAACGCGCATGCATTAGCTCTTTAGGTGCATCGATTGGCAAGCTAAGTGCAGGTAATAAAAGGCTAACTGCTTCATCCCATGCGTTGTCTGTGCCGTGCCCAAAGAAAATACCACTGCTGGCGAATTGACTGGTTGTCCAACGTAACCAATCATGCAACGTTGAAAGTTCTGCAATTGCCTCGTCTAAAATTGCGTCTTCTATCTGGAAATGGTTCATGTATGTTCCTTAACTTTCAAAGTCTGTTCTGACGCGTATTGTACCGTCTTTTCAGTTGGTTTTTACTCGATTTTTAGCGTTTTTTTGTTTAGACTGCCGCCATGAAAAAAGATCCCCACGCCAACAATCACATTAGCACTGACGATATTGACTTATTTCGTCAGAGTATTAGTGGTGCCAAAGCATTTAAACAAGACACTATTCGATTCACCAATAAGCCTAAAGTGTCACAAGCGAAACAATTTTCCCAGCAAAAAAAGCAACATCAGGCAGAATTTTTCTTTTCTGATGAATATGTACCAGACATAGATACTCATGGAAACTGTGAGTTATGTCAAACCTGGTCATGATAGCTATTTGGCAAAACAACTTCGTCGTGGAGATTACCCACCTGATTTAACCCTTGATTTACATGGCTTAAATAAAGAATTAGCCAAAGATGAGCTGGCTGGTTTAATTCATGAGTGTAAAAAGCAGCATTACTATTGTGCCTGTGTCGTGCATGGCATTGGTGAACGCATACTCAAACACAAAGTGCCGCAATATTTAGTACAACACCCTGATGTGATTGCTATGCACCAAGCACCTCTTGAATTTGGCGGTAAAGGTGCTGTGCTTATTTTAATTAACCTTCCACAAAGTGATGAATTCAGACGCTAACGTCTTCTTGTCATAAGGCTTAATGTGCATATTTTTTCGATTATCTTTCCACTGATTTTTATCGTGTTAAGTGGTTATATCAGTTCTCGTAGCAGGTTTTTATCGAAAGAACATATAGCAGGGTTAAGTAAGTTCACTTTTTATATTAGCGTGCCAGCGTTTCTATTTTTAAATATGGCACAAGCCGATTTACAAAGTAGTGTTTCTGTTGCGGGCTTTTTAAGTTTTTACTTTCCGGTATTGGCTATTTACGCCCTTGGCTATGTTATTGACCGCTATTTCATTAAGAAACAATCTGCAGCATCACATCACGCAGTTTTTGCCCTTGGCAGTAGTTATTCAAATACAGTGCTGGTAGGTTTGCCAATTATTATTGCGGCACTTGGCGAGCAAATGGTCGGTATTGTGTTTATGATCATTACTTTTCATAGTGCACTTTTGTTTACCCTAACCTTTTTACTTAGTGCTAAATCGCAGCAGTCTTTTTCTTGGCGAGCATTTGCTAAAAACATGCTGCTGAACCCTGTGGTGTTAAGTATCAGTAGCGGCCTTGCTGTTAACTTACTTGGTTTTACACTTTTTGATGATTTAGCAAATGGCCTCACCCTACTTGCCAAACCTGCCATTGCCTGTGCGTTATTCGTATTAGGAGCAAACCTTGCGTTTTATAAGGTGTCAGACAACTTACAAGCATCACTCATCGCAACCATCATCAAGCTTGCCGTGTTACCGTGTGGAGTCTACTTTTTTGCCAACTACGTCTTTCATCTAGAACAATCGTTACTAAACGTGCTGGTACTTTTGAGCGCTTCTCCTTTAGGTGTAAACGCCTATCTAATCGCTAATCAAATTAAGCAACATCAAGCAACACTCGCAAGTGCTGTGGTGCTCTCAACGGTATTAAGTGTTGTAAGCTTTAGTGTTTGGTTAAGTATTTTACTTTAGTTTTATAAGCCACCTGATACATCTATAAAACTGCCCGTTGTGAATGATGCTTGCTCACTTGCCAAAAAGTAAATTGCTGAGGCGACCTCGTCAGCTTCACCACCTCGCCCTAGCGGTAACTTAGATTTTAACCTATTAACTCGGTTTGCTTCACCGCCATCGCGGTGCATATCGGTATAAATAAGGCCTGGCCTTACCGCGTTTACCCGAATAGCTTTACTGGCGACTTCTTTAGCAAGGCCGATCGTGAAAGTATCAAGCGCTCCTTTAGATGCAGCATAATCTAAATATTCATTTGGCGAGCCTGTGCGCGACGCACCTGATGAAACATTCACAATACTGCCTTTATTCATACGCTTAATTGCTTCTCGTGCACACAAAAATGCGCCTGTAACATTGCAACTTAAAATGGCGTTAATGCGCTTTGCATCCATCTCTAAAAGCGGCATTTGCGGCATCATCATTGCTGCATTGTTAACCAGTACATCTAAACGTGGTGCCCAAGTATCAAGCTTCGCAAACATTGCCTTCACTTGCTGCTCATCAGCAACATCGGCTTGTATAGTAAACGCTTTAACGCCCAGTTTTTCTATTTCTTTGGCAACTTGCAAAGCACTGTGCTGATCCGACTTATAGTTGATACATACATCATAACCATGCTTGGCAAATAACTTTGCCGTTGCTGCGCCTATACCACGGCCGCCCCCGGTAATAAAAACCACAGGATTCGAACTCATTCTGATTCCTTGAAAACTAACTTAAACTGCTCACACACCAATGGCATATCAGGATGACATTGATAATCCGTACCTGCTAGCTCTCGCTGATAATAATCCCAATGCACACGCTGCCAGTATGCAAGACTTTTGTCGCCCTCGCCTTCTAATGCAGCGTAATCTGCACTTATTTGATTATATGGGATGATGGTCACTGAGACAGTTTCAATAATGCCTAAGGGCTGTCCGTGCCAATTGGTAAAAATGGCTAAATCACCGACCTCAGGAAGAGCCTCATTATTTGCTTCGAACCAATATAATGAAGGGGTTGTTGCTTGCTTTTCGCCACTTAAAACCAGCAATGCGCAGTCATTGGCATCTTGCTCATTATCGCAAAAATGCCAACTCGGTAGTTCAATAATTGCGCGTCCTGATTGCTCGTTAAATCGAGCAATCAAATGCGCTTTACGCCGTTCGTTACTTAACTGCTGCAACAACAGAAATCTCTACGAGCAGAACATCACGCGCCATTTTTGCCTCAACACAAGCGCGAGCTGGAGCATGCCCTTGAGGTACCCATGCATCCCAAACTGCATTCATCGCTGCAAAGTCTTCCATGCTTTTTAAATAGATGGTGGCGCTTAGCATATGCTCTTTGCTACTACCCGCTTCAGTAAGTAAAGCTTCTACCTTATCGAGCATAGTTTGAGTTTGTTCGGTGATATCTTTTTCAGCATCAGCACAAACTTGTCCGCATAGGTATACTGTGCCGTTATGCTTGACGATGCGGCTCATACGCGCACCGGTTTGTAAACGTTCGATTGTCATAGTAAGAACTTGAAAAATTAACAGTGGCGCTAATTTAGCAAATCCACTGTTAGATTTCGACGTTATTTGGCGAGTGAATACTGAGGTAGTGGCTGCGCTGTTTGTGTTCATCATATTCGATAACTGCAACCGCGCCTGTATTGAAAATAGGCATATGACCTGGACTTAACTGATCAACTAAATAGCTAACAATTGGCATATGGGCAACGATTAACCAGGTGTTGCATTGTGGATGCATAGCAATCAGAGTTTCCAAGTAATCAGCAGCAATTTGTGGAACACCATCAGGGGTAATATCGCTGCAAGTTTCATTAAATTTTAACGAAATATGTTGTGTAGCATCAGCAGCCGTTTGTTGTGCACGAATGTAAGGACTCACCAACAAGGCATCGGGTTTATGATAGGTTGCTAACCACTGCCCCATACGACTGGCTTCATAGTGACCGGTCTCGGTAAGTTGTCTTGCTGCATCATCTGCTTGCATTGGCGTAGCTTCGCCATGGCGCATGATTAAGATTGTTTTCATAAAAAATCAACCGATTAAAGAATATAAAACAGTAGCCAGTTTGCTTGATTGTCCGCTATATTAGAATATCATCACTAGATACATTAAACATCCGCTTATGATATTCAGGTAGATTTTCGTAGCTCTGTCTTTTTTAGCTTTCCTGAAAATATCATCTGTTGTTAGGACATTAACGCACTCTTTCAGGAGCATCTTTTGAATATCAGCCGCAATGATAACAGAACATATCAACCCCTAACACTGGACAATGGTCTAAAAGTACTTTTAGTGCAAGACTTAGAATCAACAAAATCAGCGGCTTCTATGGCTATCAACGCAGGCCATTTTGACGATCCTCTTGATAGACAAGGCCTTGCACATTTTTTGGAACATATGCTTTTTTTAGGCACAGACCTGTACCCGGAGTCGGGTGGTTTTTCTAATTTTGTATCACAATCTGGTGGCAACACTAACGCGTGGACAGGCACAGAGCACACATGCTACTTCTTTGATATTAAAAACCAACAGTTTGCTGAAGCATTAGCACAATTTAGCCGTTTCTTCATAGCACCGTTACTAAACCCTAAAGAAACAACTAAAGAGCGTAATGCCATAGATGCTGAGTTTAAGCTAAAAATAAAAGATGATGGCCGACGCATCTATCAGGCTCACAAAGAAACAGTCAATCCAGCCCACCCTTTTGCAAAGTTCTCGGTCGGTAACCAGCAAACCCTCGCTGATCGTGAAGGCTGCATAAGTGATGAGTTACGTGCTTTTTTCGATAGCCATTATCAAGCTCAGTGGATGACACTTGTGATATGTAGCAATGAAGATATTGCGACAATGACTGCTTGGGTAAAACAGTTTTTCAGCGAAATTAAAGGTCAACCAAAAAGCAAAGAGATCATAGAACAGCCACTTTACCGTAAACAAGACTTAGGTAAGGTGTTACACATTGAACCACATAAACATATGCAAAAGCTGATCATTAGCTTTGCAATGCCTAATATTGACGACTTTTATCGTCACAAAACCGTTAGTTTTATTGCTCACCTACTCGGTTACGAAGGCAAAGGATCACTGTACTCTATTTTAAAAGAGCAAGGCTGGATAAATGCCCTTTCTGCAGGTGGGGGCATTAACGGTAGTAACTTTAAAGACTTTAACATCAGCATGGCTTTAACTGATGAAGGTATTGAGTACTATGAAGATATCGTAGAGGTGGTGTTTGAGTATATCTGTTTAATAAACCAAAACTGCGATAAATTGCCACGTCTTTATCAAGATAAAAAGAATCTCTTACAAATTGCCTTTGATAACCAAGAAAAAGCTCGCTTAATTGATTGGGTTAGTAATTTAAGCATAAATATGCAGCATTACGATGAAGCTAATTATGTACAAGGCGATTATTTAATGGACGGCTTTAACCGTTGCGCTCACGAAATTGCCATGCAATGGCTCACACCTGACAATATGCGCTTGGTCTTAATTCATCCAGGTGTAGAACCAGAGCACACCACAGCTTGGTACAACACCCCCTATAAAGTGGAAGATATCTCGACAAGTTGGTTAGAAGCACTCAGTGAAATTAACACGCCATTGCCACAGATGTGCTTACCAAGTGCTAATCCATACCTCACTAAAGATGTTGAACTACTGCCATTAGAGAAACCAACTAGATCGCCTGAATTGTTAGTCAAAAAAGAAGGCTTTGACTTTTGGTTTAAACAAGATGCTACTTTTCGAGTGGCTAAAGGGCATTTTTACTTAGCGATGGACTCAACCTTTGCCATTAAAGATGTTAAACATATGGCCCTCACTCGTTTGTTTGCAGACTTGTTTATGGACAGTGTTGCTGAGCAATTTTATCCGGCAGAACTGGCAGGCCTTAGTTATCACTTAACATCTCACCAAGGCGGCTTGACCTTGCATACCGCAGGTCTTTCATCGAGCCAGTTAGAGCTAGTTAACGAATTACTTGAAGCTCTATTTAATGTTGAGATATGTGCAAAACGCTTTGCTGAATATAAAAAACAACTAGTTAGACACTGGCGAAACAGCAATCAAAACAAGCCTGTTAGTGAATTATTTAGTATTTTGGGTGCGCAAGTTATGCCGTGGAACCCAGAGCCTAACGCGCTCGCACAGGCTTTAAAGGATACTAGCTTTCATCAATTCAATTGCTTTAGAAATGAGTTTTTTAAAGCTTTGCATGTTGAATGTTTTTTACATGGTAACTGGCAACGAAGTGATGCGCTTAAGTTTCAAAAGCAAATTACTGAACACTTGTCTGGTAGCACCACTATCATTGATTTAACGCGACCACTTAATAATATTACCGAAGTGGAGCAACAGCGCTTCACGTTAAATTGTAGTGATCATGCGATGGTACTTTACTATCAAGCTCAAACTGATAACACCACCGAAAAAGTGCAAATGATGGTACTTAATCACCTGATAAATCAAGACTACTTTAATGAATTAAGAACCAAGCAACAACTAGGCTATTTAGTCGGTGCTGGCTATGCACCTTTTAACACACGCGCTGGTATCGCTTTTTATGTTCAGTCACCTAAACATAGTGCTGATGAGATTCTTCAACGTCACCAACAATTTATTAATAATTATGTGTCGCAAATAAATAACATATCTGAGCAGCAGTGGCTCGACACCAAAGCAGGTCTTGTCACTCACATCGCTGAAAAAGATAAAAATTTACGCTTACGTTCGCAGCGTCTATGGCTAGCTATAGGCAATCGCGATACAGAGTTTAATATGCAACAGCAGCTTTTAGAGGCGCTTGATAAGTTAAGCCTAACCCAAATGCAGCAATATATTGCCGTAACGTTTAGTGACAACAGGCCAAGAATAGAACTTTTAAGCGAACCTAAGGACAAAAAACAGCCAAAAGCAACACTTTCTTCGCATTCTCTTTGACTCGAACGCGAGCTTAGATTAGATTAATTGTTGCGAATTACGGTAATGCATTAATGATAAAAATAATAAAAATGATTTCTGCTTTTTTAACAATAACTATGACTGGGATTTTTTCAGCATCCGCTAGTCCTATAGAGCTTGAACAGAGCACATTGCTGCTTATCCCAAGCGCTATTATGATGCTATTATTGCCGTACCTATTATTTGTCATTTTTAAATTGAAGCGCTCTCGAAAGCAACTGCGTATTTCAGAACATCGCTTAAAAAGTACCGTAGAAGGCAGTGGCGACACCCTCTGGGATTGGAATATTAAAACCGGAGAAGTGTTACGAATTAATGATAAATACACTTCAGATACTAATAATAGCAGTGGCTTCCCCCCTAACCGCGAACATATCCACCCTCACGATTTACAACACGTCGAAAAAGCTCTTAAAAAACACTTTGCCGAACATACCGCCTTTTTTGAAGCGAGTTATCGCATTAAAGACACCCTAGGTCGTTGGCATTGGGTTCTAGATCGCGGCAAGATCATAGAAAAAGACGCAAACCTAAACCCTTTGCGAATGACAGGAACTGTGCGAGATATTTCTCAGCTCAAATCAACGGAAGCACGATTAAACCTATTTGCTAAATGCGTTGAGTCATTAACTGATGCTATCGCTATTTACGATAAAAACTTCAAGCTGGTTGACTTAAATCCAAGCTTCTTAACTTTGTTTGGTGGTAGCCGCGAACAATACTTAAAGAAAGAATTTACCCTAAATGGCTACGATCAAAGCTATGTAGATGAAATTAAAGCCACTGTAAAAGCGACAGAACACTGGCAGCAAGAGGTAAAACTTCGCAATGCGAAGAGGCAGCTGTTACCGATTGAAATTTCAATTGATGAGATTAAAAATGAGCACAATCAAATTTGCAACTATGTAGTTGTTTTTTCAGATCAAACTGAGCGTAAAAAAGCCGAATCACAATTACATAATTTATCGAACCGTGACCGCACAACGGGCTTACCAAACAGAAACTTGTTTTTCACAAACTTGAAGAAGCTCGCTAAGCAAGATAATCATCACGCTTTATTAGTCTTCGACTTAGATAACTTCAAAAAGATCAACGACTCACTCGGTCATCAGCTCGGTGATAGTTTGCTATCTAAGCTTGCGATGCGTTTGAATAAGTTAACCCGTGAAAAAGATGTGTTCTATCGCCTAGGGGGAGACGAATTTGCACTGGTAATGTCCGGAAACTAACGATATTCATACCATTACTCGTATGGCTAAACTTTTTTTAGCGGCAATTGCCACACCGTTTAATATGGCTGGCCATGAACTTGTGATCACCTCAAGTGTGGGTATTGTGCTGTTTCCTGAGGATGGGAATACCCCAGAGTTATTGCTTAAAAATGCCGATACAGCCATGTATCACGCTAAGAAAAAAGGTAATAGCTACCTGTTTTTCAATGACACTATGAACCGTGAAGCAGTTAAACGCCTACAAATCGAAAACTTGATGCGCTACGGCCTAAAAGAAGATCACTTCGAAGTCTACTATCAACCGAAAATGAACATTCGCACAGGTAAGCTAGATGGTATGGAAGCACTGGTGCGTTTCATTACCCCAAAAAAAGGCGTGATCAGTCCAGGTGTGTTTATACCGATTGCTGAAGAAACTGGGCAAATTATCGAAATTGGTGAAGTTGTCTTAAACAAGGCATGCCGAGACGTAAAAGCATGGATTGATCAAGGCTTATTTAATGGTCGTGTCGCGGTGAATTTATCGGCTAAACAGTTTAGCTTGCCTGATTTAACCACCCGTATTGATGTAATATTACAAAAGAATGAACTGCCCTCTTACTTCCTTGAGCTTGAGATCACAGAAGGCACCGTAATGGATGATCCAAACGAAGCTATTGCCGTAATGCGTTCACTCAGCGCCCGTGGTATACACCTTGCAATGGATGACTTTGGTACGGGTTATTCATCATTAGCGTATCTAAAACAGTTTCCGCTTAATACCTTGAAAGTCGATAAAGCCTTTATTGACGATATGCAATCTGAACGAGGCCGCAATATGGTCGACTCTATTGTGACAATTGCTCATAACCTTGATTTACATGTGGTTGCAGAAGGTGTAGAACAAGCTGAACAAATAGCTATGTTAGAACAGTTAAAGTGTCAAACAATACAAGGCTACTATTATTCTAAGCCATTATCTCAGCCAGAATTTACCGCATTCTTGCAAAAGCAACTTGATAAGTCAGCGCCGAGTCTATTAAAAACCGTAAAAGCTTAAGGTCGCCAGCCACATGACTTGCGGCCAACATGGCGTACAAATGCGCGGCGATAGTGCACATTAAACAAACACCAAGCTACGGGCCCCAGCACACCACCTAACAGCATCCAACGTTTCACTGGCATCCCTTTAGAAAGAGACTCTAAATACATAACCACTATAAAAATACAGCTCAAAAATATAAATAGCACAAAGCACCTCATTAAAATCAGCGGCAGTGTACATAATTTCATCAAGCATTGAAACTTCACGCATGCTATAGCCTCTATAAGGCCTATTTATGCTCGCTTTAATACTCTTTAGCTTTGTCATCTAGGTTATTGAAACAATGTACAAAAACCAACCATTTTGCTATTATAGGGACGTGCGGTTAGCACAAAGGAATATACAAAAATAATCATGAGGAATCGTTATGTCTGAAGAATCAGCTAACATTTATGCAGCGCCAGAAGCCGAACTTACTCAACAAAATAATGGCGGAAATAAACCAATTTTGAATTTTGATCGTTTCTCAGCTTGGGGCGTGTTTTTTTTAAGTCTTATCACATTGGGAATTTACTCAATATATTGGCTTGTAAGCCGAACAAATAAGGCAAACATGCTTGCTAAACATAAAGTAAACCAAAACTTAGTTTATGGTTATATTGTACTTTATGTAATCAACTTTGCTTTAGCATTTACAGCTATTCCAGAAGTAATATCTTCTATCTTTTCAATCATTACTTTTATTGTTGGTCTAGTATTCATTTTCTCGTTAAGAACTTCACTTCAAGAGCTTATTAATGAAGGCAGCAATGAACCTGTGCACTTAAGTGGCATACTTACATTTTTCTTTTATGCTATTTATTTCCAATACAAAATTAATGAAGCTATTGATAATCAGAAATAACCATTTCGTTATCTAATAAAAAAGGCATTGAATTCAATGCCTTTTTTATTGCCGGTTGGTATTACAATGCCCCTGAGTGCTTCACATTTAAATAGGTGTTAAGCACATGCGGTAGTAGCTGCTCAGGGTTACAGTCTATGGCTATCACCCCTTGTTTTTTAAGCTTAGCCATATTGGCTTTGTGTGAATTTAATAGTGCTAATGCTGCACAATAGCTGGTTGCATCTTCGTACTTTTCTATAGGCTCTTCGAGTACTTCATTCACTGCACGATTGTTAATATTAATAAGTGCGACTAAGTGATGCTTTTGTAATAGCTTAATTGCAGGCATTAATTCATCAATACTTTGCTCATCGAGCGTGGTGACTAATAAAACTAGAGAGCGTTTACTGCGCTTGGCAATTAATTGGTTCACAGCCACTAAATAGTCACTACTGCTTTTATCTGGGTATAGATCATAAAAGTGATTCATCACCCTTGATACATTTTGTGCGCCTTTTACATCGGGTAACCAACGCAAATTTTGGTTAAAGCTTTGCATGCTAAACCAGTCACCTTGCTTTAAAACCGTGTGTGACAGCAATAATAATGCATTTAAAGCATGATCAAAGTGACTGCCTTCATTGGCTTCTATGGCCATTTTTTTAGAGGCGTCTAGCATCACTATGACGTGTTGGTTTTGTTCTTCTTGATACTCACGAGAAATGAGTTTTCGACGCTTACTAGTCGCCTGCCAATCAATCTGCCTGACGCTATCACCTTGGCGATATTCACGTAACTGCTGAAACTCAATACCATCACCGCGCTTTTTAGAGAGTTTTAAACCTGAAATTGGCTTATTCACCACCCCATTTAAATGCTGCTTTGAAGTAACACGGCTAAAATCTGGGTAAACCTTTAATTGGATAGCTTGAGCAGTTAACCAGTTTGTTTGCCAAAGACCCAGTGCGGACCCAACTCTAAGCTCAATCGCACTAATCTCTGCATCGCCTCGTTTGTGAGCACGTAAATTAAAGCTCTGCTTAGCTTGTTGCATCGCATCAATAAACACAGTTTGCTGTGGTTTTTGCAGCTCAATCGCATTACTTAAATGAACACTAACATCTAACATAGTCGCATGCTTAGCTTTATTTTTAATGACTACATTTAATGCTTGGCGTCGATATAAGGCCATGTTGAGATTAGTTTGTGCACTCACTTCAAGTAAAGGCTCTGACTTCGCTGCCATATAATCTACAAATACCACCAATAAGGGCACTAATAACAAGGCCGTTAGCACTAAGCTGTCAACCGATGCAATAGCACAGACAAGCAACAATAACAGCAGCAAAGCTGTTAATTGTACTAAGCGTTTTGCAGGTCTATGCTTGATGCGATTCATGAGCGCGGCGCTTCAACACTGGCTAAAATGGCACTGATCACTTCATCAAATGATACCCCTTCAAGCTCCAGATCAGCGGATAAAATTAAACGGTGCCTTAAAATATTCACTGACACTGACTTCACGTCATCTGGGGTTACAAAGTCACGGCCATTCATCAATGCCATTACTTTTGCAGCTTTAATGATGTTAATTGAGGCCCGTAACCCTGCGCCGTGCAGCACACCCTGCCAAGTTCGTGAACTTCGCACAATATCAACAGCATAATTAAGTATTTGTTCGTCCACTAAGATATCTGCACAAAGCTGTTTAATTTCAGCAATACGCTTAGCATCCAATACTGTAGGGAGCTGCTCTACTTTGGTTTCATTAGAAACTATTTGTGTATTCAGTTTTAAAAGCTCAACTTCCGATTCATGTGAAGGAAAACCAAGCTCGACCTTCATCATAAAGCGGTCTAATTCAGCCTCTGGCAGTGGGTAAGTCCCTTCTTGATCTAACGGGTTTTGAGTAGCGAGTACCATAAACGGTGAATCAATAGATAATGACTCACCATCAATGGTGATTTGTTGCTCTTGCATTACCTCAAGTAGTGCTGATTGCGTTTTAGCTGGTGCACGGTTAATTTCATCAGCCAGCAAAATATTAGTAAATGCTGGGCCTTTTTTGATATTAAATTCACCTGATTTCATATCATACAAACTATGACCAACAACATCTGACGGCATTAGATCCGGCGTAAACTGCACTCGCGAGAAATCTACATTTAAGCTCTTTGCTAGGGCTCTAACCAGTAGCGTTTTACCAAGTCCAGGAACCCCTTCAAGTAACACATGACCACCCGCAAATAGAACGGTAAGTACATCTTCAACAATGGCATCTTGACCAACTAACACACGTGAAATGTTATGCTTTACTTGTTTTACTGCATCAGCTGCCTCAATTAAGCTCATGCGATTAGTATCCAATTCCGTGCTCATAAGGCATTCCTTAATTGTTTGAATCGTTTTATATATTCTGTTCGTTGTTCTTTTGACTCAGGCAACTTGCTAGCAAGTAACTGAGCCACATGTTGTTTTTCAAAATGAGTTAAATTAGCGATGATCTGCGCCTGTTTTTCAGCACTGAGCATTTTAAAGTTAGGCACTCGCGACTCTACTTTGGCGTAAAAATCTTTTTCTAGTGCGGTAAATAATACGGCTTCGTGACCATGCTCTGTATAGAAATTTGCTACTGCACGAATATGCTGATTAAAGCTAGTTTTTATATCGAATTCAGGAGTATAAGAGCGGCCAATGCGACTACTTATATGCCACACTGCAAGCACAATTAATAACAGCAACGTCACCACAAATTGCCAGCTCCAGTGCCATAATTTGGCAAACCAATTTGGGTAAGTTAGGTAAGGTACATAAGTGACTTTATCAGCTCCTTTACTTAGCCAAAGTAATAAGCTGCCATGATCAAGATGGCGAAGTCGGTAATTGGTAAAAGGTAACAGTGACGGCATAACGATGACCCGACCTTGACCAAATGCAAAGTCACACATCAGGGTGTCACTATTTTCACTATTGGTGCTAACACCGGGGCAATTTTCTATATAAAACGCGCGACTTAACTCAAGATCGAGCTGAGTGTTTTCATCGATAGATAGCGTACTGTTTTTATTCCCTTCTTTAAGCATCGCAAAGTCATATTCAAAGACATCTTCTTGGCTTTGCACATTGATGCCAAGCTGACTAAAAAACACCGTGTTATCAATCGCCAGTTCATCGCGTTGCCTATTTAATACATAAATTAAACGCCCGCCATCAGCGACCCAATCAGCAAGTTGTACATCTAACTGGTAAGAATCAGCAAGCACTGCTTCATCCAAAATTAAGATACTTTGCGGGTCTATGTTTAACTCATCACTTTGTACTTGTTCTACCAAGCGCTTATTCTTCTGCCAATCGATGCCATTGGCTTTGAGTAGTCGTTGAGCCATCGTGAAATTGTCTTTTGCCACATCACTATGAAAACCAATTTCGATTTCTTTTTTCTGCCAATCTAAAGAAGCAATACCAGCAATAGCAAATATGCTAAACACCACTAGCGCCGCAATCAGCACATATTTAAGCTTCACGGGCTTGCTCCTTAGTCTCTGCTGTCATTGCTGTAATTTGCTCAGTCAGCTCGATAAAGTCGATATCAGGGGTTTTATGGCCCCAAGCAACTGTGACCCATGCAGAAAATAAGCGGGCAAAAATCGCTTGCCCTTGGCTAGGTACCTTTGCATCAATTGCACCTTTACATTCGCGCTCAGTCATCGAGCGGTGCAAGCGAACTTCATGTCGCTGCTGCGCCCAAGTCAGCGCATGATGAAGCAAGTACGCTAGCGCCAAGCGATGCTGACCTTGCTCAAAGCATTGCTTTGCAGCGGCAATTAAATCAGTAGGTAAATCTTTACTTTTAATTTCTGCAAATAAGGTCGGGATCACCGACTCTTCATTCACTTTACTACGCTCAGGCAAGCTTAAATTGGCAAAAAAACCGCGCTTTTGCATCAGGTAATAAACTAGCCAAATGACTAATAAACCTACCAATACCCAAACCAACATACCAAACATCTGACCAATGGCTGTAAACACATCGATAAGCCACGACCAATCACTATCTGATGAACTCGCTTTCGCTTCAATATTTGGCAGCCAGGTAGTCTCAGTTTCAATGACATTAGGCTCATTATAAAGAGCTGTAACTTGCTCTTTTACCGCTTGCTTATCGATTTGCTCTGCATAGCTAGTTGATGGTTGCAGCGTGAACGTTGTAAGTATAAGTAGTGCTACAGCACTGACTACGCCTGCAAGGCGGGTACGAATGTTTTTGAATGCGAGCTCTATATCCCAGCCCTCAAGTTCAACACGGCGATGTAAATAAGCAAGGAAACCGCCAGTGACGAAAAGCGGCGCCACTAAGGAAATACTAAGGATGTATATAAAATTAAACGCTATCTCAACCCAGATTGGCGCTTCGAAAATTTGATACATGGCTTCTTGTGCTGAAAATGAATGGGGCACAAGTGCAATTGTCAGCGCAGAAATCCCCATTAATAAGATAAACTCAAAATGCACACAAAATAGCATCCACAACGTTTGCTTTGGCTTCGTTGAGGCAAATAAAACCTGCTTGCGCTTTGTTTTTCGCTCGCCTGATAGCCGCTCAAGTTGCTCAACGGGCGCTAAAAATGCTCTATTTGGGCTAAGCCTGAAAATGGTTAAATGCGCTAGCATATCGGCAACTTTTAACTGTTTAAGTGACTTTAAGCTACTACTTATTTTGACCGGTTGATTGAATACCGCCTTTGACATGTAATCGAGTAAAGGTCGTTCAAATACAGGTTTAAGCCACCAAACAACAAATCCGCCTATGCCCCAATTTAATAAAAAGCCGACAATTAAAAATACTGGAACAGCCATCATCAAATACAAAGTGATCAGCGCCACAATATGCTGCTTAACTAACAACACAGTTAAATCAAAGGTCTCGTAAGCACTGCGCTTGCGGGGTGTGAAGCTAAGACGATTAAGCTCCATAGCGCATTCCCTTGTACAAACGGAAAATGACATAACACCAACAGCCGCTGCCAACTATATATTTAATTTCGTAAGCAATATCACGAGGTGACCAAAACGCTTCAATAAAAGCAGCAATTACTAACATTAAAAAAGCACCAACAATGAGCGGAAGTGCCTTTTGTGCAGCCTGTTTCATTGCATATGCACGGGTATACTGCCCAGGGCTTAATATGCCGTAACCAATCTGACATCCTGCAGCTGAGGCAATGATGATAGCAGTCAACTCAAACGAGCCATGAGTGATAACAAACGAAAAAAATGGCCCTTCAAAACCTACATTAACAATATGAGCAGCAACTGCACCAAAGTAAAAACTATTAAATAATAGGAAAAAAGCAGCGCCAACACAGAACAGCACACCACCTGCAAACATCTGAAATGCAATTCCTATGTTATTGTAAATGTAGACACCGAACATCATTAAGTCTTGCGGTGCACCGCGCTCAGCCGATTGAACGCTGCCACTGGGGTTATACATTTGTTCGATATTAAGCACTGTGCCTTGCCCTAAAAATGTATAAACGGCATCAGGGTCAATTGTCACCCAAATAAAAGCGATAAGGGCCAATCCCCAAAACGCGATTAAGTTTACAGCCAGCATTAAACGGTTTTCATACAGTGCGCGTGGAAATGCAGTTCGCGCCACATGCCATATTTCAGAGAATTGATTGCTTCGAGACAAATAAAGGCGCTTTTGCCCTAACTGCACAAGCCTATTTATTTGCTCAATCAACACAGGGCTGTATTGACGACTTTGGGCAATGGCTAAATCATTACAAACTTTGCGATATAAATTAGGAAAATTAACAGGTAAAGACTCAGCATTATTTTGCTCACAAAGGGCTTCGAACTCATCCCAACTTACGCTATTTGATTTTACAAATTGAGTTTGCTTCATTGTTTACCCTCCTGCTGCGGGTAATCGTTATCGTGTTGAACTTGCCCAGCGAAGTGGCGTGCGTAACTAACGAGCTGCGCTTCAATCTCGTGCTCTGCTGTAGAAAACGGTGCAGCTAAAATAGCTGCCAACTCACGACGCCTTGCATCAGATAATTCACCATGGCGCTCAGCAAAAGCAAGTACAGCTAATTGCTCTTCGGTAGTTAAGCTAATTGAAGGAATATGCACTTCACCTTGAGCTATTTCAGGCCGCTCTGCGAACTCATCGTCGTAAATAACCATGGTGCCTGCCGCCCAATCACCAATGCGTTTAAAGCGGTTGTTAAACAACATAACTACAAGGCCCAAAAAATAGCCTATCGGTAGCATATCTGCGGGGCGTAGCAAGTTACGCACAACTATTTGCGAAAAGCTCGCTGGTAAGCCATTGTCTTGCACAACACGAATATTAAGTCGTTTTTTACCTGGGGTTTGGCCACTTTCCATTTCAAACAGGATGTTATAGCCCCATGAAATTAAAAAGTAAGCAATTAATATAAGTCCTTGCCCTGCATCGCCAAAAAAGGCAAGTACAGTGCCTACAGCAAGTAAAACCAAACTACGGATAATAAAATCGATGGTGTAGGCATAGCTTCGGGCGACAACACCTGCAGGAGTGATAGCGATATTAACGCCTTCGGGGAGTTTGATGTATTCTCTGTTTTCCAATCCGTGGTTCAACATTAATCTACTACTGGTATTTATTGTTGTTTTCGTAAGCCAATAATAATGCGCGTTTTTAGTCCCTTTTTCAATGCATTTTGTTATAAGCGCCTTACAAATAAAACAAAAAAACCGGCTAAAAGCCGGTTTTTGAAGAGCCACAAAGTTATTTTTCTGCGCGGCCCATAAACTTATGTTCAACCGTGTTGATACGAATGCGATCGCCTGTAGAAATATGCTCAGGTACCTGAATCGTTAAACCGGTTGTCAAACGTGCAGGCTTTGAACGTGCACTTGCTGAAGCACCCTTAATTGAAGGATCGGTTTCTTCAACAACAAGCTCAACACTTGATGGCAAATCTAAGCCAACCGGAGCGCCATCGATTACAATTACGTGAAGACCTTGAGTTTCTTCATTTACGAATAAAATCTCTTCGCTAATCGCTTCTTTATTTAAGTTATAAGGCGTGTAGTCTTCATTATCCATGAATACATACTCTTCACCGTCAATGTAAGAGAACATTGCTTCACGACGAATGAGATCAGCAAGCTTTAGCATGTCGCTGTCTTTGAATGTTTCATCAACTTTGCCACCAGTTACCACATCGTATAAACGCATACGGTATAAACTGCCACCAGCACGACCTTGTGGTACAGAACGTTGAATATCTTTAACTACTAAAACACGGCCGTTATGCTCGATAGCGGCGCCTTTTTTAACTTCACTTGCCTTAGGCATGGGTGTATTCCTATCGTTTTTTGTTGACAGAAATTTACCACGTAATGGCTATTGTTCAATAAAAATTTGCAGTTTTAACTCACAGCCGTTATTTATTCGATTTTTCAGCAAATTATAATATTAGTTGTCTCAAAACTAAGAAAAAGCTGCTATGTTTATAACTACGAAAAATGACTTCAAGGATTGGATCATGAATCAACACACAGTACACGAATATTTAATGAAAAAGCCATTGGTGATGATCACCCAACCATTTGGCCAAGATGTCGACGTTTACAAGGTGAATCATAAAATGTTTGCCACCCTTGCTGAGGGCAAAGAAGGCCAAACAGACGATGAAGGTAATCTTGTATGGTGGCTAAATCTGAAATGCGAGCCAGATGAAGCCCAAGCATTGCGTGATATTTTCCCGTCGGTGATCCCGGGTTATCACATGAACAAACGTTTATGGAATACGGTTATTTTAGATGGTACCGTACCACAAGGAGAGATTGAGCGGATGATTGATAATTCGTTTGATTTAGTGGTTGCGAATATGCCAGAAAAAGACAGAAAAGCGATTGAGCTTCATCTGTAAAATTGCGCACTGATCACGCTCTGTGATCAGTGCAACCTAAATAAAAATGATGATCGGTATACAAAACACCGCCAATAGCATACGCATCTAGCTGCTTATCGACTAACTGAAAACCACATTTCTCAAGTACTTTTTCTGAACCGATATTACCTTCGGTGACAACCGCTTTAAATTCCCGCACAGCATGTTCTGATTTGGCGTAATCAAGCACTGCTTGCAAAGACTCTGTGGCATAGCCACGACCATGAAAATTAGGCAGCAGCAAATAACCGACTTCTTGACTATCAGGCACTGTTGATGAAGTAAACCCAGTTACACCCACCTCTTTACCTGTACTGGTTTCAACAATAACTAAGCACAGTGGTGAATTCGAATTTGGCTGCCAAGGCTTTAAGCGTTCATTAAACTTTGCTCGTAGCTGCGCCTCTGAGGGCTTATCGAAGCATTTCTCTATCACTTGGGCATCATTATGCAAAGTATAAAACAATGGCCAGTCATCGGCATTTAACAGCCGTAGTGTTAATCGCGAAGTGGTGAGAGTCATGGTGATTAATCGCTTAGTAAATAAACCTAGTTATAACAAACTGATTTCGAGAATTAAATACCACTTATGGCCAATATATAAGTAAAAAGCCCCGCTCAATAAGCAGGGCTTTTAAAATTAACTAATTAATTTAAAGAATTAGCTTTTAGTCGTTTCTGTATTAGCTTCTTCTGACGCTTGCTCGTCTTCAACCACTTCTTTGGTTACTTCAACCGGATCGACAGGCGTAGCTTCAGCTATTGCCAGCTCTTCGCTTTCTGCTTGGTAAAAACGCCCCCCCTTTTCAGCCATTGCTTTTAACGTATCGCAAGGTGTGAAAATAGGGTTGTAGTTAGCAAAAGTCGCCATTTCTGAGCTCACTTGTGCTGCACCCAGTTTATCCATATAGCTAAATGGACCGCCTAAGAATGGTGGGAAACCGATACCAAAAATAGCACCAATATCACCGTCACGCGGGCTTGCAATAATGCCATCATCTAAACAGCGTACCGCTTCGTTAAGCATTTGCGCAACACAACGTTTAGCAATTTCGCTCTTGTTTAAACGAGGTGATGGCGTAACACCAAGTAGCTCGTATACTGACTCATCCACTTTTTTATCTTTCTTGTCGTAAAGGTAAAAACCACGGCCAGTCTTACGACCTAAACGCTTAGAATCGATTAAGCGATTAAAGGCGTCAGGTGCTTTAAAGCGCTCGCCCAACTCTTTTTCAAGGATTGGCGCAATTTTAGAACCTATATCAATCCCTACTTCATCAAGTAACGCTAAAGGCCCTACCGGGAAACCAAACTCAACCAATGCTTGGTCAATCTTTTCAATTGGCTCACCTGCAAGCAGTAAATTAGCCGCTTCATTAACATAAGGCGCTAAGATACGGTTTACATAAAAACCAGCCATGTCTTTAACCACAATCGGGGTTTTACCTTGCTTACGGGCAAAGTTAACAACGCGTGCGATAGTTTCTTCAGACGTACCGGCGTGTGGAATGATCTCAACAAGTGGCATCTTTTCAACTGGAGAGAAGTAATGCAGACCAATTACATTTTCTGGGCGTGCTGCATCAGCAGCGATTTGTGCAATCGGTAATGATGAGGTATTACTTGCAAAAATAGTGTTGTCTTGGCATTCACGTTCAACATCAGCCACCATACCTTGCTTTAAAGCAAGATCTTCAAACACTGCTTCGATAACGATATCAATGTGTTTAAAACCGCTGTAATCGGTTGTACCGGTAATGCGGTTCATGGTTTGTTGTAAATCAGCTTTAGATAAAATACGACGCTTTTGCTTTTTATCTAAAATCTTATAGCTGTAGTTCATTGCATTGCTGATGCCCTTTTCAGCCACATCTTTAATGCGCACTGGAACACCCGCTTTTACAGCACTAACATGGGCAATACCCGCGCCCATGAGGCCGCCACCTAATACTGCCGCTTTAGCGATTGCTGGTGCATCATCATTACGCCACTCTTTTTTCATTTCAGTGGTTGCAAAGAAAATACCGCGCAATGCTTTTGACTCATCACTCATTACCAGCGTGGCAAAGCCTTCTGCTTCAGTTTTGTATGCTTTTAACTGATCAAGCTCAACACTTGCACGAACCGCTTTAATAATGGCTAAAGGTGCTGGGTAGTGACCGCCTGTTTTCTTCAGCACGTTTTCTTGTGCTTTTTTGAAAATAATATTGCGACCAAATGGGTTTGACTCAAGTAATTGACTCAAACGGTCTAGCTTAGGTTTAGTAGCCTTCGCCTTACCTTTCAGAGCAAACTCTTTAGCAACGTCAAGTAATACACTGTGTGGTACACAGTCATTTACTAAGCCTGTTTTCTTCGCTTGCTTAGCACGCACTTGCTTACCTGTAAGCATCCACTCAAGTGCTTTTTGCAAGCCAACTAATTTTGGTAAACGTTGAGTACCGCCACCACCAGGTAATAAGCCTAACTGTACTTCTGGCAAACCAAGCTTAGTGATATCGCTGTCAGAACACACTCGATAATCACATGCTAAAGCAAACTCTAAACCACCGCCTAACGCTGCACCATGAATAGCACTTACTGTTGGGAAAGGTAGCTTTTTCATATCGAAAAAGGCTTGTTGGCACATTTCGCTTAACGCTAATGCATCTTCACGGCTATTCGCGCTATCAAGCATTTTAATATCAGCACCAGCGATAAAGTTATCGCTTTTACCACTAATAAATACCATACCTTTTACAGCTTGCGCTTGTGCGTCTTTGAGTAAGGTTTTTAAATCTTCTGCGAAACTGCTGCGCAGGGTGTTCATTTTCTCACCCGGCACATCAATGGTTACAACGGCTACGCCGTCATCAGCCACTGATAAACTAAATACTGAATCTGTCATTACGCACTCTCCAATACAAAGGCTGCGCCTAAGCCACCCGCTGCACACGCAGTCGTAAGCGCTAAGCCGCCACCGCGACGATTAAGTTCATTTAAGCTTTGCGTGATCAGGCGTGCACCTGTTGCCGCAAATGGGTGACCGTATGCTAGTGAGCCACCTAATACATTGAACTTGTCCATGTTAATTTCGCCGATCGCTTTACTGCGACCAAGCTTTTCTTGTGCAAATTTGTCTGACGCAAACATCTTCATATTAGCCAGTGTTTGCGCTGCAAATGCTTCGTGCATTTCGATTAAATCTAAATCTGCTAATGTAATACCTGCACGGTCAAGAGCAATTGGCGTAGAGTGAGCCGGACCCATTAGCATGTCCTCATGGACACCGATTGCCGAGAAAGCAAAGCTACGTACATAACCTAAGATATTGTAACCCAATGCTTTTGCTTTACTTTCACTCATCATTAATACCGCAGCAGCACCATCAGTTAGTGGCGTAGCATTAGCGGCTGTAACTGAACCGTGTTGACGGTCAAATACTGGTTTTAATTTCGCATAGCCTTCAACAGTCGAGTTATGGCGAATGTTATTATCTTGCTCAATAAAACTCTTATAAGGCGCTACATGCGCAGTCATCACTTCGTCTTTAAGTTTGCCATCAGCCCATGCTTGGCTTGCAAGAGTATGAGAACGATGTGCTAAAGCATCTTGGTCTTCACGGCTAATACTATGCGTTTTAGCCATTTGCTCTGCCGTTTGACCCATAGATAAGCCTGTAGAGTACTCAGCTACCGCTGGCGGCACAGGAAGTAAATCTTTTAGACGTAGTTTTGAGAAAATCTTTAATCGCTGACCAAGCGTGCGTGCTTTGTTTAAATCAACAAGGCTACCCGCTAATTTTTTGCTGACACCAATAGGTAATACAGACGATGAGTCAGCACCACCAGCGATACCCACTTGCACTGAGCCTGCCATAATTGACTCGGCTACGTTAGCAATGGCTTGGAAACTTGTCGCACACGCACGCGAAACAGAATAAGCATCAACAGAAACAGGCATGCCCGTACCTAATACGATTTCACGGGCAATATTTGGGGCTTCTGGCATTTGCACTACTTGACCAAATACAAGTTGATCAATTTCAGATTTATTAAAGTTAAGTCGTTCAAGCATTTCGTTGACAACTAACTTACCCATATCAAGGGCTGGTACATGATGAAATGCTGTGGCTTGCTTTGCGAATGGCGTTCGCAGGCCGCTAACGATAGCGATACGATCGCCTTTTGCTGTTTTAAGTATATTTTGCTCAGACATTTATGCTCTCCCGCTGACAGGTCTGACCTGTTTGTTTTTCCTGATTCTAAAACAACCCGTGTACGAATGCCAATATTAAGTTTTCAACCATAGGCTTTTTTTGGCCTATTTACAAAAAAACACTGTATTTATATGGTAGGCTAAAAATCCTTAAAAAATAACGAACTATTTGAGGATTTTGTGTCTAACACTTGTGTTATAACTTTTGAATCCTTATAACTTGTTAATAGCGCCCCACCACGGTACCGCGTAAAGAATTTATCGGTACTGAATATAACGCATTGGCGCATAGCAAAAACAATTTTTGACTCACGCTTTTAGGACAGTCTTTTTATTATGGCAGTTAACGCATTTTCACAATTAAAATCATACTTAGACACGCAAATTATCGGCCAACCACAATTAACCCAAGCACTGTTAATCGCGATTTTGGCAGATGGCCATTTATTAGTAGAAGGCCCTCCAGGTCTTGCAAAGACCCGTGCAGTCAATGCCTTAGCAAAAGGGGTTGAAGGTAGCTTCCAACGTGTTCAGTTTACCCCAGACTTATTACCTGCGGATGTCACAGGTACCGATATATATCGTCAGCAAACCAGTGAATTTGTATTTGAAAAAGGACCGTTATTTCATAACCTAATTTTGGCTGACGAAATTAACCGTGCCCCTGCTAAAGTACAATCTGCGCTACTCGAAGCCATGGCTGAACGCCAAGTAACGGTTGGTAAAAACACTTATCCACTGTCTGATCTATTTATGGTTATGGCAACCCAAAACCCGCTAGAGCAAGAAGGCACTTATCCACTACCAGAAGCACAGCTTGACCGCTTCTTATTGCATTTGAGCATTGATTACCCGGGTGCTGAACACGAATTAGATATCCTACGCCTAACCCGTGGCGAGGCTATTTCTGATAAGCAAGCAGAGACACAACAAATTAGTCAAAGTGAACTTTTTGCTGCGCGTAAAGCTATTTTAGGCTTGTACTTAGCTGAGCCACTTGAAAAGTACCTAGTGCAATTAATTGTTGCAACCCGTGAAGCTTCAGAGCTTGATGAGCAACTTGGCCGCTGGATTGAATATGGCGCAAGCCCGCGTGCAACCATTGCCCTTGATAAATGCGCACGAGCTCATGCTTGGCTTGAAGGCCGTGATTTTGTAGCCCCAGATGATATCCAAGCGGTGCTGCATAATGTGTTACGTCACCGTATCATTTTAAGCTACGAAGCGCAGGCCGATGGCATCAGTAAAGATGACGTGATCAGCCGTATTTTAGAATTGGTAGCAGTGCCATAAGCTATGTCGAGCCAATTTGATACAGCGGCGTGGTTAGCAACGAGCCATAGTCAAGGCGTCAATTTATCACTCAAAGAGTTGATGTATTACAAAGCCAAAGCTCGTTTACTAGAACTTGCGCCCAAAGTAAAAATCAAAAACAGTTTAGCTGGGCAATACCTTGCGCCACATAAAGGTCGCGGGATGGAGTTTGCTGAAGTGCGTCATTATCAAGCTGGTGATGACATACGCTCTATCGACTGGCGTGTTACCGCCCGTACAGGCGAAACCCACACTAAACTGTTTCAAGAAGAAAAAGAACGCCCTGTTTTTGTATTTACCGACTTTTCTAACTCGATGCTGTTTGGCTCAAAGTTACTGTTAAAATCGGTGCAAGCAGCGCATATTAGCGCATTAGTTGCTTGGTCGGCGTGTCAAAGAGGTGACCGCATTGGTGGTCTGGTGTTTAATCAACATAGTCATCACGAATTAAAGCCTACGTCACGCGAAAAGGCGGTGTTAAAGCTCTGTCACAACTTATGTGATATTCACAACCAAGCGCTCAATAATATCGACAAAACAACCAACAGCCTATTTAGTGAAAACCTAAAACGCCTTAACCATTTGGCTAAACCCGGTAGCCTAGTTTATATCGTTTCTGATTTTAGTGCCCTTGATGAAGCGAGCTTTAAACAACTTGAAATGCTGAGCAGACACTGTGAGTTGGTTGGTTGCCATATTAGTGACCCATTTGAACATCAGTTACCTGCTTTTAAACAAACAGTAACTGTGTCTGCAAATGGACAAGATCTTGCTTTACCATTAATGGACAAGCAATTTCGCGAGCGCTTCGCTAAATCTGCTGAAGAGTCTTTTTCTAATAGGTTAAAGCGCCTACAAAAATCTGGGCTTAGTTTAATTTCATTCAGTGCAGCCACTCCACTTGAGCTGCAATTAGTGAGAAAGTAACAATGCAAAAAAATCCGCTAGATGGCTTACATGATGTCATTGCACCGACCGAGGTTGCATGGTGGCCACTTGCTCCAATTTGGTGGCTGATCATCGCCTTAGTTGGTTCGTTATTAATTATCGGCTTAGTGCTTTTATATAAAAACAAACAGTTCAAAAAAGCCAAGAAACAAGCCATTAAATTAAGTAAAACCCTTAGTGATGATGATGCACAAGAGCTACACATTATTTTAAAACGTTTAACCCGTCATTATTACAGCAGTCAACTTGCCTCTCAGCCTTTGGCAAAGTGGTCTGAAAATTTATCTAAGCTAAGTGGCGATAACTTTAGTTACGACGAGTTGATGCCGCTTTATCAGCAGCAAAGTAATAATGCTGAACTTGCAGCTAAATTACGCAGTGCCATTCGCAACTTTAAACTCAAGGAGCCAATTAATGTTTGAGTTTAGTTGGCCATGGTGTTTTGTGCTTTTACCCCTACCTTGGCTTTTAAGTCGCTTTATGCCGTTAAAGCAACAAGGGCAATTACGGTTGCGTATTCCTGGCTTTGCTAAGCTTGGTTTGAATAATCAAGCGGTGCAGCAACATAGTCGTAAAGTATCTTTGCTCGAATGGGCAGTATGGGGATTATTAGTTATTGCTATCGCAAACCCGACTTGGCTTGATGACCCCATCACCTTGCCCAATGAAGGCCGCGATATCATGCTTGCAGTAGATTTATCTGGTTCTATGACAGAACAAGATATGGCCTATCAAAACCAGTATGTCGACAGGCTAACTATGGTAAAAGCGGTACTGAGTGACTTTATTGAGCAACGTCAAGGCGACCGCCTTGGTCTCATTTTATTTGGCGACACCGCATTTTTACAAACACCTCTTACGCGTGATGTTAAAACCGTGAGCCAAATGCTGAGCGAGGCGCAAATCGGTCTAGTTGGTCGAGCAACAGCTATCGGAGATGCATTAGGTTTGTCAGTAAAACGCTTTGCTAACAAAGATGAAAGTAACCGTATCGTAGTGCTATTAACTGATGGTCAAAACACCGCAGGTAACCTTGACCCAGAAGATGCACTACTGTTAGCACGTGAAGAAGGCATCAAGGTTTATACCATAGGTGTTGGCTCCGATAACCCGCGTGGTTTTAGCTTATTCAATATGGGTGGAATGAGTGGCGGTAACTTAGATGAAAGCTTACTAAAACGTATTGCAGAACAAACTGGCGGCTTATATTTTCGTGCAAAAGATGTGGCTGGCTTGCAGCAAATTTATCAGGAGCTCGATAAACTTGAGCCTATCAGTAGCGATGAGCAGACGTTCCGTCCACAAATTTCATTGTTTTATATTCCACTGCTTGTGGCGCTAGGCTTAATCAGCTTAACAATATTAGTAAGTTTTATTCGCCAACTTAAGCAGGAGAGCTAGTATGGATTTTGAATTTATTCGCCCTGCACTACTTTGGTTATTGCTCCCCGCACTGATTATTTTTAGTGTGTTGTTAGTACGCAATAAAAAGAACGCCCCAGCTGATTTAATTGCCCCCCATTTGGCGCAGTTTGTAATGAGCGACAATCATAAAAAGCAAAGCCAACCGCTTTGGCTAGTTGCTATTTTTACCTTGCTAGCCATTGTGTTTGCAGCAGGTCCAAGCTTCGAGAAAAAACAAGTCCCAGTGTTTCAAGCGAAAAACGCACGGGTTATTGTGATGGATATGTCGTACTCAATGTTCAGTACCGACATCGCACCAAATAGATTAGTTCAAGCTCGCTTTAAAGCACTTGATATGATTGAACTTTTCAAAGAAGGTGATACGGCATTGGTTGCTTATGCAGGTTCTGCATTTACCATTTCACCGCTAACCAATGACGCCAGCACCTTAGCTAACCTCATCCCAAGCCTAAGCCCAGATATCATGCCGAGCAAAGGTTCAAATGTTATTGAAGGCCTAGAAAAAGCCGACGATTTACTTAAACAAGCAGGCTATTTAGATGGTGATATTATTTTAGTTACCGATGGGGTTGATAGCCTTGATCAAGAAGATATTAGTCGCTTTACCGCTCAGTCGAGTTATCGCTTGAATGTCTATGGCGTCGGCACGGAGCAAGGTGCGCCTATTAAGTTACCTGAAGGTGGCTTTTTAAAAGATTCGCAAGGACAGATTGTTATTCCGACGCTAAATATCAGTCGCTTAAGTGCTTTAGCGCGCAACAGCGGTGGCAAATTTGCACTTTATCAAACCAGTAATCAAGATATTCAAACATTTGCCCCAACAGCCAATGCTGAAGTACTCAAAGACGAGAAACAAAGCCAAGCGTTATGGCGTGTTGATGCTGGTATATACGGTCTTGTTATTTTACTACCATTAGCGCTCTTTTTAATTCGCCGAAGCAGCCTAGTACTTGGCTTTTTGTTCGTTATGCTATTACCTCAGCAACAGGTTTACGCCGCCGAGTTACCAGAGGTGTTTAAAAACCAAGACCAACGCGCTCTCGATGCCTATCAGCAAAATCAATTTGAACAAGCCGCCCAAGCTGAAAACACGCAATTAAAAGGCGCAGCCCTTTATCAGCAAGGTAATTACCAAGCTGCCATGGATGCGTTTAGTGAAGATAAATCTGCGACGGGTTTGTACAACTATGGCAATGCCCTTGCAAAGGCAGGTGAACTAGAGCAAGCAATAGAAGCTTATAAGAAAGCCCAACAGCTTAAAAATGACTTCACTGAAGCAAAAGAAAACCAAGCCCTTGTTGAACAGTTAATGCAGCAGCAAGAGCAACAGCAGCAACAAGATCAACAGCAAAACACTGATCAACAAAACTCCGATGGTCAGCAAGATAACCAGCAAAAGCAACAGGGTGAAAACTCCCAGCAAGGCGATAACTCTGAGCAAAGTGAGCAGCAAGATGGCCAACAACCCTCAGAGCAAGGCGAACAGTCAGATCAAAAAGGTGAGCAAAGTGACTCTGAAAGTGATCAACAAAACAAACCTGAAATGCAATCTGAATCAGAAAAGTCGCCACAATCAGGTGAGCAAAAGCCAGAGCAATCTCCTGAGCAACAAGATGCCCAGCCAGAGCCATCGCAAAGCGATGAACAAGCTAAACAGCAAGCAGAGCAACAGGCTATGCAGGCACAAGCTGCTGAGCTGACTAATGAAGAGAAAGAAAAAGCCCAGCAACTTAATCAATTGCTGCGTAAAGTTCCCGATGATCCTGCGATCTTATTAAGAAATAAAATGCAATTAGAAGCACAAAAACGAAACTATCAACGTCGTCCACGAGGAGCCGAAAAATCATGGTAATGCGATTATTATGTTGTTTATTGCTAATCGCGGCAGCGCCGCTTTGGGCTGCCACCCAGCTACAGGCAAGTGTTGATAAAAACCCAGTCCTTGCCGGTGAGTTTTTTGTTTTAACCATCTCAGCAGACGACTCTATTAACAGCGAACAACCCGACACTTCAGTGTTATTAAAAGACTTTGTTGTAGGGCCTACCAGTGTAAGCTCGCGTACCAACATTATTAATGGTGAAATCAGTAAGCAAACTAACTGGTCTGTAAAACTGATGACCCGCAAAGAAGGCACTTATACCATTCCTGCTTTTACCGTTGCTGGTGTCAGTTCAAAACCGATTGAGCTAACGGTGGCTAAGCGCAGCCAAACCTCTGAGCAAAATAAAGAAGCCTTCATTAAAACAAGCATCAAGCCAACTAGCTTATACGTGCAAGAAGCCGGTGTTTATACGGTTAAATTGTATTTAGACAACAACAAAGAACTGCTTGATGGCAACTTAACCACACCAGAAATGGAAAACGCTGAGCTAACTCCAATTAACAAGCAATCTGAAGACTATGAGTTAATTGATGGAAAACGCTATTTAGTGATCACCCGTGAGTATTTAGTGCAACCACAAAAAAGTGGCGTGAATACCATCACAGCCCCAGTATTCAATGGCCGTATTCGTCAAAATTACCGACAAATGGCTGTTTCAGCAATGGGCGAAGATGTCGATATTGAAATCAAGCCAATTCCAGAAAACTACTCAGGTGCTTGGTTACCGAGTGAATTGGTTAACCTTGATGAGCAATGGCAACCAAAAGATGACACCGTGGAAGTCGGTACGCCGATCACTCGAACTATCACCTTAACCGCATTGGGGGTTACTAAAGAGCAACTTCCTGATATCGATATGCCGCAGGTGCAAGGTTTTAGAAGTTACCCTGATGAAAAAGAGAGTAATCATCTGGTACGTGATGGCCGTGTTATTTCACAACAAACGGCTTCTTATGCTTTATTACCGCAAACACCAGGCACTTATACATTGCCTGAAATAAAGCTGCCTTGGTTTAATACCAAAATCAATCGTATTAGCTACGCGACAATACCTGCTCGAACATTAACAGTTGTGCCAAGTACAAATCCACTCACACCAACAGCCCCTGCTATCGCAGAGCCGCAAACAGCAAGCTCTAATGAGCTGAGTCATACGCCAACTAATGTGCAAACCGTTACGCAAGTCACGACGCCAATGTGGCTTATTGTCGTGGCAGTTGTCGGCTATGGACTTTGGTTAGTCACCTTAGTGCTTTACATTAAAAAGCGCCCTCAACAATCAACGCCTAAAGCATTATCTAAGAGTGTTACATCCGTGTCATTAAATGAGTTAAAGCTGTTTGCAAAACAGAACAATAGCTCAGCGTTTTATAACGCATTAAACCTCTATGCAAAACAGTACACAGGTAAGAATGTAGCGGCCATTGAGTATTTACTCGCATCACTCAAAAACACACAACTTAATGATGAAATTGCTAAATTACGCACTAAACTTTATAGTTCAGCAGATGAACAAGTTGATTTAAGTTTAATTGTAAACTTGCTAAGCCAAGCAACAAAGCACACTCAATCGACAAGTAATGACACTGAATTAAAAAATCTTTACGATTAACGATTAATCTAATAGATTGAATATAAACGGCTAATCTTGAATTAGCCGTTTTTTTAAGAAAAAAATAATAATCTCAGAAAGATTTTTTCTGATAGGCAGGTCTTAGTTACTATGACAGAAAAACAAAAGCGATATGAAGCGCTGGTTCATGTCTACCACAGTGAGCTTTTTCGCTTTGCGTATTGGTTGTGTCGTGATCAGAACATTGCTGAAGACTTAGTGCAGGAAACTTTCCTGAGGGCTTGGCGTGCCTTGGATTCACTGCAAGATCAACAAGCGGTAAAACCTTGGTTGTTAACTATCTTACGTCGCGAGAATGCACGTCGCTTTGAACGTAAACAATTTGATTACGCCGATGTTGAAAACGACACCCTTGTAGATGAAAAAAGTACAACCCTTGATGCTGAAATGGAACAAACAGTGATTCAACGACAAATTGGAAAGTTATCACAAGAGTATCGAGAACCATTACTGCTGCAGGTGGTAATGGGTTGCTCTGGCGACGAGATTGCCCAGATCCTCGATTTAAATAAAAATACTGTCATGACACGACTTTTTCGTGCCAGAAACCAGCTTAAAGAGGCTTTAAGCAGTGATGATGATCAACTTAGAGGAGCATCAAATTAATGGATGAACTCGAGTTTCGCCGCCGCATCCTCGCCGAGCCAAGCACTATTGATAAGGAACTTGAAGCGTTTGCCGAGCAGGACACTGATAAACAGGCGTTTATTGATGATGTACGTGCCCTCGATGATGAACTAAGCAAAGCGCTTAACGTACCCGTGCCTGAAAATTTGGCAAAGCGAATTATTGATAACACCTATGCTTGTGAAGAAAACCATGAGCAGCCGCTAGACACTATTATTGAGGCTAAGTCGCGCTTTGCCTTCAATCGCCTGTATTTAGCCGCCGCAGCATCGTTTTTAGTGGCAATTAGTGTGTTCTTTGTCATTAACAAACAACATACTTTATACAGTGTGGGTGAGCATGCCTTTACACACCTTTATCATGAGATTGGCGCGTTAGATAAGCATGAAGCGATAGACCTTGCTTATGTAAATGAAAAGTTTGCTACTATTGGCGGACACCTAGATGAGCTACCAGGTAAAGTAACCTATTTGATGTTTTGTGACTTTCAAGGCAAAAAAGGCCTGCACTTGGTATTTGAGTCTGATTTTGGCCCGATGACGGTATTCATTGTACCTTCTGACGAGCAACCATTTGGCACTGGCTCTGACGATTTCAATGATGAGCGTTTCGCTGGCCACATCAACCGCGGTGAGCGAGCGGATACTATCTTAATAGCGAGTATTGGCGCTCCACTTGATAGCTACAACAGTATGATCAATGACGCCATTCGCTGGCTGCATTAATACCTACTCGTAGTAACACATATTACAGGCATAAAAAAACCGCAGTCACTTCACACACTGCGGTTTTTTTATCACTATAAAGCAGGTTACTTACAAACGTCTGCTACTGCATTTGCGAAGTAGTCAATGTTTGCATCGCTGATACCAGCAACGTTTACACGGCTAGAACCAACAATGTAGATTGAGTACTCTTTTTGTAAACGTTCGATTTGCTCTTTATTAATACCTAGGAATGAGAACATACCATTTTGACGATCAATAAATGAGAAGTCTTGCTCAATGCCTTTCGCTGCTAAGCTTTCTTTGATTAAAGTACGTAAGCCATTAATACGATTACGCATTTCATCAAGCTCGTCATGCCACATTTGCGTCAGCTCAGTGCTACCTAAAATCGTGCTAACAATATCAGCACCATGCGCAGGCGGCATAGAATAGATACTACGTACAACACTTAATAATACAGAGTTAGAGATATCAGCAGTCGCTGCATCTTTAGCAATGATTGAACATGCACCGATACGCTCGCGGTATAAACCGAAGTTTTTCGAGCAAGAAGAACAGATGATTAGCTCATCTACCGCTGCTGCTAATTTACGAAGACCCGCTGCGTCTTCTTCAAGGCTTGAACCAAACCCTTGGTAAGCAATATCAACCAGTGGCGTGAAACCAACTTCAACAGCAAGATCAGCAACTGTGCTCCATTGCTCAGCATTTAAATCCATACCGCTTGGGTTGTGACAACATGCGTGGAATAACACAACATCACCTTTAGGCACTTGCTTAAGGGTATTAATCATGTCATCAAATAAAAGGTCTTTATTTTCGTAATCGTAGTAAGGGTATTCTTTTACTGTTAAGCCCGCCGCTTCAAATAAGCTGATGTGGTTTGCCCACGTTGGCGTAGTTACCCATACCGTCGCATCTTTGTTGCAACGCTTAATGAATTCGGCAGCAACACGTAGCGCACCTGTACCACCTGGTGCTTGTGCAGTGCGAACACGGTTAGCTAAAAGTGCTGGATGCTCACCCAGTAATAAGTTTTCCATTTTTTGACAGTAATCTAAGTTACCAGCCAAGCCAATGTACGATTTACTGGTTTCGTTTTCTAAACGAAACGCTTCCGCTTTTTTAACCGCTTTTAATACAGGCGTATTGCCTTGCTCATCCTTATAAACACCTACACCCAAATCAATTTTCTTTGGGTTTGTATCTTGTTTAAAGGCCGCCATTAGGCCAAGAATAGGATCTGTTGGTAATGGTTTTAATTCTGAGAACATTGACTATCTCTTTTTATAGGGGTTAGCGTTGCCACTAGCTTAACATAAAAACCCAGCCTGATTACTAGTAAAATTAGACCAAGAGTTGAGGAATTTTAATACAACAAGCCACAAGTAATGCAAGGGTCTGCTGATCAAAGAAATCATTACTAAATGCTTCTGCATCTATAATACCTAAGCATTCATTTTTAGCTGATAGTAAGGGTAAACAGGTTTCAGCTTTCACCTTTGGATCGCAGGTATAATACTCACCACCTTTTGCAAGATAATCAGCAACGTTATTGATCACGCGACCTTGCTTAGAAAGCGCGACTTGAACATTGTTACTACCTTTAGCAAACGCTTCTGTAAGCGGGAATAATGGTCGGCTAGGTGCCCCGTGATAAACCAGTTTTAATAACTGAGGGCCTTCGTCAGTATTTGTTGCTTGATAAATACCAAACCAATCAACTTGAGTCTGAGCAACGACAAAATCGATGATTTGTTGAAGCTTAGTCAGCTTTTCAGTATTTGTAGCATCATCTGCAACATAATCGTTTAATTTGAATGGTTCATCTTGCAAATAACCAAATAAGCTACACGACCCCCCCTCGCCTAGCTCAGGAATTTGATACTCCCAACGCACTGCTGGTGAAGCGGACTCTGCAAGATATTGTTCAAGGTTCGATAATTGCTCAGCAACCAAGTTTTCTGGTAATTCAAGCTGTGCAGTAGATAAGTAGTTAGAAATCATTTAGCCATCCAAACATCTATAATGCCAGAATGATAACATGCGATTTTAGTGTGAGCTAGTACTGCTTGCTGTTAATTGATAATAAATTTCGACTTGATTACCAGCACTATTAAATGTCACTTTTGAGGCAACTTCTCTAAGTAAGCACAAGCCTCTACCATGCTCCCTTGCAAGGCTTTGTTGATTTGTTTGCTCTTTACTAAAACCGTTTCCTGAGTCACAAACGGTAAAATATAGAGCACACTCTTCGGGGCAATAACGGATATCAATAATGATTAAAGCATCTGTTAAATTTGCGAGGGCCTCTTCTCGTTGTTGATAATAAATTAAAAAGCCATCTTCTTGATTCTTAATCTCTGAGTCGAGACCTAACACACCGTGATCTAAGGCATTATTATAGGCCTCTGAGAGTATCAAAAAGATATTTGCGCGATGGGCATTTAACCCCGCCACTTTACTTATTACATCAACTACTTCCAACACAGGATCTGTGCTTTTGATTTGCTTTGAATTTAAGCTCAATGAAAAATTAAAGGGTAATGCAGATAGCTGTTCAGACTTTTGCTCAGACTCATCCATAGGTAAACAATTTAATAATACTAAGCTTAAGTCGTCTTGTTGTTTATTGCCGCGGGCAAATTTGTTTACTCGTTCTAATACTTGATTTGAAGAAATATTTGGCTTTGAGCCAAGCACCTTTTTAAAACGCTGCTCACCAAAATATTCATCATTTGGGCTAGTCGTTTCAATAATGCCATCGGTCGCCATCACGATACGAGAAGTATCTTCTACCTCTATGTGAATAAGTGCACGTTCAAATTCATCCTCTTCTAAAATACCCAGTGCCATGTGTTGAGATTCAAGAGTGCGAATGAGTTCTCCATTTTGGTCGATGATATACGTATCAGGTAATCCTCCAAGCCAAGCCGAAACACTTTTCCCGGTGTTACTGAGCTCTAGAATGGTAGCAGCACAAAACATATGTCCTGGCAGTAATTTACCTAGTACTGAATTAATTTCTGCAGCAATATCACTGACTGACATCCCCTTACTTACCATTGTATAAAATACCCTTGAAGCAGGAAGTGCTCCGACCGCAGCAGCTAAACCATGGCCGGTAAAATCACCAAGCATGCAGTACAAGCTGCCAATTGGGCTTTGTGCTACCAAAAACATATCGCCATTAAACATAGCGGCAGGTGATAAATGAAAGTCTAAATGCGACGGAAATGACTGTTGGTTTTCGAGGGCGTTATTAAAAATATGTTCGACGATTTCATGTTCGCGCTCGACTTGATTTTGATGATATTCAAGTTGTAGATTTTGCTCTCTTGCCTTTTGGCTTAAATTACGGATCCGGCTATGCGCTTTAATTTTCGCGTTAAGAATGACCTCTTGAAATGGCTTATGTAAAAAGTCATCGCCGCCAACCGCTAAGCAACGCTCAAAACTCGCTTCATCTTCTAAAGAGGTAATAAATATAATCGGTAAGTAAACTTGGCTAAAGCGCTCTTTGATAATCGCTGCGGTTTCAAAGCCGTCCATCACAGGCATAATGACATCGAGTAACACAATATCAATGGTGTGTTCTTCGAGCAGGTTTAAAGCAACAAGCCCGTTTTCAGCGGTATAAACACGGTAGCCCTGCTGCTCTAACATCACGGTTAATAAGCGACGATTTAAGGCTAGATCGTCTACAACCAGAATATTAAGCATCAATCAATATCGAACTTTTTATCAAAACGTGAGATTTGCAGGATTTTTTTCAGTTGCGGTTGGCAATTGCTAATTTGAATTGTTTCAACTTTGCCTGTTAGGTTTTTTTTCATGTTCAGCAACATGCCTAACGCTGAGCTGTCCATGTAATCTGTTTCTCTGAGGTCAATAACCACTTTATCGATATTGTCGTTAAGATCGGCGTACGCCTGACGAAAAGATTGCACCAAATTAAAATCAAATTTTCCTTTGATTTGTACGGTTAATATAGCGCCATCAGCAGAAGTGCTGCGCGATAAACTCATAATAAACTCCTAATAAACAAATCTTTCCTGATACCTAATTAAATATAACCGCTTAGAACAAATAAGCCAAAAATTAAAACACTTAGGATGAAATTTGTTATCATTTAGCCAAGCTTCTACTACGAGATCCACTATGAGCGATAATAATCTAGTTTATTCAACTGCTACGGGTCGCATTGAGCAACCTAAAGAAAGCAAACCAACCCAAGGTAAAATTTTTAAAGACGGCTTTTTGCGTATTGAACGTCAAACCAAAGGCCGCAAAGGTAAGGGTGTCATGTTAGTTGTTGGGATCGACAGCGAACAGCACGACTTAAAAAAATTAGCTAAGACCATTAAAAGTAAAATGGGCCAAGGCGGTGCAGTAAAAGACGGTATCATCGAAGTTCAAGGTGATGACAGAGATAAGCTAAAAGCGATTCTCGAAGGACTAAAATTTAAAGTTAAAATTGCAGGGGGCTAGTCGCCCCCTATATTTTTGAGTTCTGTATTTTATGAATTCAACGAGTTGAGCTGTTCATAAAGTGCAGGCAACTCATCTTCAGGGATAGGCTTGCTATAGTAGTAACCTTGCACAATATAACAGTTGTTGTTTTGTAAAAACTCAATTTGTTCAATGGTCTCAACCCCTTCGGCAACAACATTAAGTTTCAACTTTTGCGCCATAGCAATAATCGCAGCGGTAATTTCCATATCATTAGTATCCTCAGGGATATCTTTCACAAACGAGCGGTCAACTTTCAAGATATCCACAGGGAAACGTTTTAGGTAACTTAATGAAGAGTAGCCAGTACCAAAGTCGTCGATTGAAATTGATACCCCCAAGGCTTTTAATTGATGCAGTTGTAAAATAGCGGCTTCAACATGCCCCATCAGCATACTTTCTGTTAACTCAAGGTGTAAGCGTTTAGGCTCAACCCCTGTTTGCTTGATTATCGTATCAAGAGTCGTCACTAGGTTGGCATCTTTAAACTGGCGAGCCGATAGATTGATTGAAATATTATTCTTCAAATCTTGGCTTGCTAAACGAGCCGCAAATTCACAGGCTTCTCGTAATATCCATGCACCTAACTCAACAATTAAACCGGTTGCTTCAGCAATTGGAATAAATTTCGTCGGTGGGATCATTCCTTCTTCAGGGTGGAACCAACGAATAAGCGCTTCGTACCCAACTACCTGATTATTGCGACAATCCACTTGTGGCTGATAATAAACTCTAAACTGCCCTTCACGGATACCAGTACGTAACTCATTTTCAATAAATAAGCGCTCGTTCGCAGCTGCATTTAATTCTTGGCTATAGAAGTGGAAGGTATTGCGCCCTTTGGCTTTTGCTTCATACATCGCAAGGTCAGCATGTTTAAGTAATTGATCTTCTTCTTGACTATCAAATGGCGCCATAGTGATACCAATACTGGCACTAATGATCACTTCATTATTACCTAATTTGATAGGCTCATTGAGAGTGCGTTGAATCGTATTTGCGACTTCCATGGCGTGTGTTTGATGCTCAATACCACTTAATAATACCGCGAATTCATCGCCGCCTAAACGCGCAATCGTATCTTCTGTACGCAGACGCTTTTTCAGGCGATTAGCAACTTCTACTAGCAACTGATCACCCGCATCATGACCTAGCGTATCGTTGATACGTTTAAATTCGTCTAAGTCAAAATAGAATAAGGCAAATGCATAATGACCACGCTCAGCAAGTGCCATTGACTTGCGCAGCTGCATTCTGAAGAAAGTGCGGTTAGCAAGTCCAGTTAAAGTATCAAAGTAAGCCAGTTGTTCCATTTTACGTTGGCTTTCTTTCACAAACGAAATATCTTGCGCAGATGCCACATAACTGGTGATCTCACCACCATCTTCACGAATTGGTGAAATACTTAGCGAAACCCAAACAGATTGGCGTTCATTAGCTTGTAATAAGGTATCCCCTCGCCAGTAATTACGGCTACGTAAGTCAATATCAATATCATCAACTAAAATAGCCATTTCTTGAGAGATGATATTTAACAGCGGCGAACCAATGAAATGACGCTCTTCGAAACCGGTCATTTCAACCATTTTCGGATTCACGTATTTGATCTCAAAATCTTGGTTCGTGATCACTACACCGGTGCCCGAGAAAGCCACAGCTTTAGATAAGCGGTTAGCTGCCTTTTCAGCTATTTCTTTTTCGCTAATGCGCTGGTTTAGCCCATCAATTAATTTACGAATTTCAATAGCCATGTCTCTGAAAGAGCCATTTAAGGTACCAATTTCATCTTTATTGGCTTTTGGAAACTCTGTTTGTAATTGCCCTTTGCCAAAACTCACCACCGCGTTAACTAATGAGTGAATACGACGCAGTACTAATTGGTAAAGTGCTTGATGCAATAACAAGGCAACTAAAATAGCGTACAAGATAAACAAGCCAAAGAATTTTACTTTTAGCTCTTCTAGTGCTGAAAGTGCCGACGAACGCTTTTTATAAATACCAATATACCAATTTAGGTTCTCAACTTTACGAATATTGATAATGTGAGTTTCGCCATCTTGGACAAATGAATTTGCAGACTCAGGTAATTTTAAGCGAATCGTTTCAGACACTAGCTTTTGCAGATCGGGATTAACAAAATCTTCTGTCAGTAATTTTTTACCTTCTCGTCCATATTGCTCTAAAGTTGTCCTATCTAAATCAGGGTGAGCTAATAACTGACCTTTTGCATCGAAAACAAATAGATGTTGCTCACGATCACCAATAGGCAGTTGTGCCAATAAAGTTTCAAGAGCAATATCGCTACCTGTTACACCAAAAAATTCGTTATCAAGGTAGATTGGCACAAGTACACTAACGACCCATTTATGCCAAATAGTGTCGTAATACACTTTTGACCATACCGCTTCTCGGCTTGGATTAGTTGCAGCTTGGGCATAATTGAAGGCTTCGTCTTTGGTGAAGTCAAAGTCGCCAGGTACATTTAGCGCCCAGTTTGGTGGCGCTATACGAATAAAGTTGTCTTTCGTAACTAAGTAAAAATTAAAGAAATCTTGAATTAAAGTAGGTGAAACGATTTTCCACAATGATTCAGAATCGTTTATAAGCTGCTTATAAAATTCAGAATATTTATCTTGAGGGATAAACGCTGCAGATAAACCATTTTCTGAAGTACTGCGGATACTGCCATCAACGGAAAATTTAATATCGGCGCTTCGTTTGCTTTGTAAGTGAGACTCATTGTGAAGCAGTTGGCTGCTTACAACATTATTAGCCTGCTCAGCGATATTTATTTTAGTTTTAATCAGGCGGTTAAATTGACGACTCAAGCGTTCACTCGAGTGTTTTAAAAGTTCATGCTCTTCAAAAACAAGCTGTTTTTCTTCAGATTTAAGCATCAAAGCCGCAGCACATATACCTGCAATCAAACAAATCGCAGAGATCAGCAGCGACAATTTCATACTTAATGAATTCACACCAAAACGTGATGGCGGTCGTCGATACACCACAGGACTACCTTATTAATAATTGTTATTATTTATTGTGCAAAAACAAATATACCAGATTCATTTTTATATTTATAAATTTTTTATGAAGATTAATGAATTTTCTGAATAAACACATATGATTTCAAAATTAGCCTCGATAGGCGGTTGACTTTACATACAAGTGTTTTTACATTAACTCAATGAAACAAATTATCTCTCGCACTTACTTTTCGTTTTTTAGCTTCTTTAAATAGAGGAGGCTTAACTGTTTGCGAGATAAATTCACCGAATAGCTAAAGCCTCCCACTTGGGAGGCTTTTTTGTTTGCGCACTGTTTTGGAATGAGGAAACCAACATGAGCATTGATACATTAAATGCGTTACGACACGATATTAATGAAATAGATTCCGACTTACTTGTCTTACTGGCAAAAAGACGTCGTATCAGCCACAGCGTGGTTGAGTACAAGATAGCCAATAACAAACCAATTCGCGATGAGGCTCGCGAACAAGCATTACTCGAAAAGCTCATTAGTTATGGAAAATCATTAGGCCTTGATGCGTACTACATTAATAACGTGTTCCAAACCATTCTTGAAGATTCTGTTCTAAACCAACAAGCGATGTTGCAAAAAAACCTTAACCCAGAAGCCATGAGCGAAAGTCATCGTGTTGCTTATTTGGGTGGTCAAGGTTCATACAGTCAATTAGCCTGTCATAAATATTTCAGCCGCCGCCCGGGTAAAGTAATTGAAATGGGTTGTTCTAGCTTTGACCAAATCACCGGTAAAGTAGAAAGTGGCCAAGCTGATTTTGGTTTATTACCCATTGAAAACACCAGTTCTGGTAGTATCAATGAAGTATTCGATTTATTACAGCACGCTCAAGTATCAATTGTTGGTGAAGTGACGCACAGCGTTGAACACTGTTTATTAGCGATGCCTGGTACTGAGTTATCTCATATCAATAAAATATTTGCTCACCCACAGCCTTTTGCTCAATGTAGCCGTTTCATTCAGGGCTTAGGTGACATTCAACATGAAACCTGTGATTCAACTTTCCATGCATTGCAATCAGCAGTTGAAACCGCAAACAGTGCCGCTATCGGCTCTGCACAAGCAGGGAAAAACGTCGGTTTAGAAGTGGTTAAATCAGGCTTGGCCAATCAAAGTGAAAACCATAGCCGCTTCATTGTAGTAGCCCGTAAACCTCTTCAAGTGTCGAAACAAATCCCAACCAAAACGAGTTTAATTATGGCCACCAAGCAACAAGCGGGTTCGTTAGCTGACGCCTTAATGATTTTTAAACATCACAAAATTAACCTTGTAAAACTAGAGTCACGTCCAGTACCTGGAAACCCTTGGGAAGAAGTGTTTTATGTAGATCTCGAAGCAAACCTTGATGACTTACATGTTAAACAGGCACTAGAAGAGCTAAAAGAACATACTCAGTACACCCGTGTACTTGGTTGTTATCAAAGTGAGTCTTTGCAAGCTGTAAGTGTTTAACTGACGATCATTACTGATTAATGAAAGGAGCCGCTTGGCTCCTTTTTCGTATAATTTCATCTTAGATACTTGCACCCACAGCCCCGTCTAAGCATAATCTTGAAAACAATTTCAAATTGGATCATTCATGAATTGGTTAGCAGAATTAGCAACTAAAAGAACACCTTGGTTATTATTAGCATTTATTTCACTAGCGTTTGAAGTCACTGCGTTGTTTTTTCAATACAGCATGGGACTTGAACCATGTATTATGTGCATTTATCAACGTACCGCTGTTTTAGGCTTACTTGCAGCAGGTGTGATTGGAGCGATTAACCCACAAAATATGGTTGTTCGCCTTGTTGCATTTGCTACTTGGGGTATCTCTGCAATCTGGGGTTACTTTATTGCTAAAGAACACATTGCAATGCAAAACAATACCGACCCTTTTGCATTTAGCTGCGCATTTGAGCCTAATTTCCCAAGCTTTATGCCACTGCATGAATGGATCCCTAGCTTTTTTGCAGCCACTGGCGATTGCGGCAATATTGATTGGCAATTTGCATCAATGAGTATGCCTGCATGGATGGAGATTATTTTCGCTGCGTTTTCAATAGTCTTTGTAGCCGTTTTATTTAGCCGTTTAGTAACTAAAAAGTCGTTATAATGATTTATTTTTTTACTAGTCAAATCCCTGCTTTAAAAACTTTTAAAGTAAGGCAGCGCCAGCAAATAATTGCACTTGCTCTGGCTCATTTAAGCCCAAGTAAAAAGATTATTTTATCGGTGTGTAAGCTTGCCTTTCTTGCGCCATTATTTTTAGGTTTAGCCTACTTTGAAGGCTGGATGCTGTTACCTTGGTTATTATTAGCAGGCTTAAGTTACCCACTTATCACAACACCTATCGAAAATTTGTTCGCACTAGCGCATTTAGACAAAGCTATCAATGAATTTAAACAGGGCGAATAACGCCCTGTTTAGGGCGTGTTGACCTTTGTGGATTAAAGTTTGTTCACTCTAGGGGCAATTTAATCGCGGCGCGAGATTTGTAACCTAGTGGACTAAGTAAAAATCGAGCAAAGCTACCGCGTTCTGCCCACGGCCTCTAGCTTCATCTATTTAAGTAATAAAAAGATAATCGCCCCTAGGAAGAACCCAAAAGGTAGCGCGTGTTTGGTATGGATGCTGCGTTATCGCCTATTTATGTTGAACAACCACACGACATAGGCTCTGCCTTGCTTAAATACCAAACATACTGCTGCAAAATTAATCACAATAGGTCAACACGCCCTAGTCTTTTAAAGCGTAATTTTCCCCTCAAGTTTAGCAAATACCTTATCGCCTATTCCTTTTACTTCTTTTAATTGCTCTACCGACTTAAACGGACCTTGCTTATTGCGATGCTCAACAATCGCTTTAGCTTTAGACTCACCAATACCCGGTAATTGAGTAAGTTGATCGATGCTAGCTTTGTTAATACTGAGCTTTTGCATTTTAACTTGTGTTGCTTCGGTTGGTTTTACGGCGAATGCCGGTGTTGTAGGCAGTAACGCAATACTCGTGGCAAGTAAAAGACTTGATAGTAATTTCATAATTTCCTCCGTGATGTCCCTCTTGGACAGGTAGTTAGCTATTACCCAACACTCACTCCATCGCTTGTGTTTAACTTTGGGTAACAATATAAATAAAGCTAATGCCCCTATTATTGTCAAATTTGTTCCATAAAAAATTTCTTTAGATACTTGCAAAGTAAGGCCCGAAGCATTACTGTATATAAAAACAGTAATCAAAGTGGCGATTTTACGCTGCAAATGCCACGCTTAAATGCAGGAGAAATCATGGCTGTTGTTGTTAAATATGTTGTAGAAAGAAACGGAGTCGAGCGCATGACGTTTACTACTAAGAAAGAAGCTGATGCGTATGACAAAATGCTCGACATTGCTGAGTCATTAGAATTAATGCTTGAAAAAGTTGATGTACCATTAAGCGAGCAACAAATTGAATCACTAGCGCTTGAAATGGCAAAAGAAAAAGACCAATTTATGGCTGTACTTAAAGGTGCAAAAGAGGTTCCTGCGAAGCCTAAAAAATCAAAATCAGACGATAACGTTGCAGATATAAAAGAAAAAGCTGCAAGCTAAGCATTGGTTATAAAATTAAAAAAGGGCAACAAATGTTGCCCTTTTTTGTGCTTACTCAAAACTAAAGTGATGACTCAACTTCATCAAATAAATCTGTAATTTCTTTTTTCGGCTCAGTCGTCATTAGGCTCACAACAATAATGGCAATCGTTGATAAAATAAAGCCAGGGACAATCTCATAAATAATTGCACTTAGCGATTGGCCATCGATCTTAATTGGCGCGTAAATCCAAAACAGTACTGTTGCAGCACCGACAACCATACCACTGATAGCGCCTTGTAAGTTCATGCGCTTCCAGTAAAGGCTAAGTAGTACTAATGGACCAAATGCAGCACCGAAACCAGCCCATGCATTACTTACTAAATCCAAAATAGAGCTATCGCGGTCATATGCTAGGTAAATAGCAAATAGAGCAACCAAGATAACACTAATACGACCGACTAATACTAGCTCTTTTTGAGAAGCACTTCGGTTTAAATAAATCTTATAGAAGTCTTCTGTTAGAGAGCTTGAACACACTAGTAATTGCGATGAGATGGTACTCATAATCGCAGCTAAAATAGCAGCCAATAAGAAACCAGCAATTAGAGGATGGAAGATAAGTTCAGACAATACCAAGAAAATAGTTTCTTTATCATCAATTGGCATTTGGTTTTCAAGCATATAAGCAGCACCAAATAAACCTGTTAACACAGCACCAATTGCTGAAAGTGTCATCCACGACATCCCCACACGTCGCATAGTTGGCATATCTTTAACTGAACGCACAGACATAAAACGAACAATAATATGCGGCTGTCCAAAATAACCAAGACCCCATGCCATTGCAGAGATAATAGCAATCGTCGAACCACCAGCAAACCAGTCCATCATATTAAGTGCATGAATTTCAGTTTCTTTTGGTGAGCTTAACAATAAATCATAGCGTGCATTGGCGAGTGTATCCATGAATGGTTGATCAAGCATAGTATATGTCGCAATTGGTACTGCAAGCAGCGAGATAAACATGATACAGCCTTGAACAAAGTCTGTAAGGCTTACTGCTAAGAAGCCACCAAACAAGGTATATAACACCACAACGCCAGTTGTGATATACAGACCCATTTCATAGCTCATATTAAATGAGTTTTCGAATAACTTACCACCCGCGACAACACCTGATGAAGTATACAAGGTGAAGAAAACAATGATTACTATCGCAGAAATAACACGCAGTATATTTTTATTATCATCAAAGCGGTTTGCGAAATAATCTGGAATGGTGATTGAGTCATTCGCTTTCTCAGTATAAACACGTAAACGAGGCGCTACCAAGAAATAGTTAGCCCAAGCACCGAGTACTAGACCTATAGCAATCCAAACTTTGCTTAAGCCGAACAGATACATTGCACCTGGTAAGCCCATTAGCAGCCAACCACTCATATCTGATGCACCTGCTGAAAGCGCAGCAACACTTGGTGATAAATTACGACCACCTAGCATATAACCTGATACATCGTCTGTGGATTGCTTATAAGCGTATAGCCCAATCCCCAACATTACGATGAAGTACAATGCTAACGAAATTATCATTCCTGTTTCCAAATTAGCCTCCAATAATTGTTTAATGTTGGCTTTTAATCCGAATAATGACTCGCAAGTTACTTAATTTTAAGACATTATTGGGGTAAAAACCGATATCACTCATGACTATAACATGCTTCTACCCTACAACTCCAATCAAGCCGTTCAGTGGCAGGGTTTACAATTACAACCTTTTCATAACAAAAATGTGATATTTAATCGCTAGTTATAGAATTTCATTACAATTTATCCTAGTCTTAGGATCACAGAAAATCAGTATTTATCCTCAAAAATGAATATTTAATTAATGCTATTTTAGGCACGATGACTTATATTGCTCATGGATAAATGAATTAACCGAAGTGGACTTGCTAGGACTATGTATTTTTACGCTGCACGCCAACCTATTTTAGATAAGGAAAAGAAACTTGTCGGCTACGAACTCTTGTTTAGGGATGGCGTAGATAACGTTTTTCCTGATATTGACGGTGATGAAGCGACATCTCGACTCATTGAAGGTAGTCAGTTCAATTTTGGTTTAGAAGATTTAACGGATAACAAACCAGCCTACATTAATTTCACTTTAGAGACACTCCAAAAAGGCTACCCACTTTTACTGGGTAAAGAGCAAGTAGTTGTCGAAATTCTTGAAACGATTCAACCGGGTAAACGTTTACTAGCAATGGTTCAAGATTTAAAAGAGCGCGGATATACGCTTGCCCTTGATGATTACATACACCAACCTGTTTGGCGCCATTTTTATCCGTATATCGATATTATCAAAATTGACTTTTTAACCTGTGATAAAGAGTCTATTGAATCCGTCGTTGAGGCAATCAAACCTCACCCGCACATCAAGTTACTCGCCGAGAAAGTTGAAACATACGAAAAATACCAACTTGCTTTGGACATGGGGTTTAGCTATTTTCAAGGCTTTTTCTTTTCAAAGCCTGAAATGGTGCAAAGTAAAACTTTACCTCCTTCTGAGATGGCTCTTGCCGAGCTTTTATACGAAACCTCAAGTATTGATTTAAATCTCAGAAAAATCACCGAGGTGTTTGAACGAGACGTTAACTTATCTTACAAGTTATTACGCTATTCAAACTCAGCAGCTTTCAAACGCAGAGCTGAAATTAGCACGATAAAACAAGCGCTGATTGTTTTAGGCAGTGAAGAAATCAAACGTTTCTTATCACTTTTATTTGCAGCACAAGTTGCGGCAGATAAACCTGCAGAGCTGATACGTTTATCACTAACCCGCGCCCGTTTTGCTGAGTTATTAGCAATAAGCCATGGCAAGTTACGTGATACGGGTATGGCATTTTTAACTGGTATGATGTCGTTAATGGACGCTATCCTCGATGAAGATATGCCAAGCGTAATGGGTAAACTTCCTCTTACAAATGAAATCAAGGGTGCTTTGCTTCATGGTGAAGGATTACTAGCGACTTATTTACGCTTAGTAAAATTTTATGAACAAGCTGAGTGGGATAAAGCAAAGGATATTCAAGAAGAACTGGGTCTTAAACCCGAAGAAGTACCTGATGCTTACCACGATGCATTAAGCTGGTCTAATGAACAAATGGGTGTATTTGGAGATTAACTTCCCCCATATAAACATAAAAATGCCAGCAATTGCTGGCATTTTTATTGGTTTGATTTTTTAGGTTAGAGATTTTCTAGGAAATCTTCATCAAAATCATCGGGTTCTTTTTCTACTGGTGGATTACCATCATGTAGCTCATATAATTGACGCTGGAAGTAGATATCCTTCATAAAAATGTAAGGGTCTAACGACTCATTTAATAAGCTCTCTTGCGGCATCAACGAGGCACGTGCTTCAACGGCTTTTAGCGCAAATACCAGAATAGTTTGTGGTGTGGTTAGTGTAATTTCAGGTAGAACGAAGTTATCTACCACATCACCAGTTAGATTTCGTGCTGTACTTGGCCCCATACCTGGGATCATTAAATAAGCACCATCACCGACTCCCCATACACCTAGGGTTTGACCAAAATCTTCATCGACAATTTCTAAACCAAGCGATGAGGCTACATCAAATAAGCCAAGTAGACCTACCGTAGAGTTCACTAGAAAGCGCGCTAAACTAATACCCATATTACCTGGTTTACCCTGCAGACCAGCATTGACCATATCTGTCGGCGCTGTAATGTTATCAGTAAAATTAACAATACTGCGTCTAACAGGGGTTGGTGTCACTGTAACATAACCAACGGCTGCTGGACGAAGAATATAGGCATCAAGCACGTCCATATTAAAATCATACATAGGACGGTTAAACGACTGTAATGGGTCTCGCTCATCCACTTTTTCTTCAGGTATCTGTGCGCATCCTGCAAGTACTAAAAAAAAGATAAAAAATATACTGTGCCTAAACATCGGCTATCCTTACGGTATTAACTCATTAATTAGCAGTGAATATTCTTTAACGTTTGCACGCTCTAAGACATCCGACTTGCCTTCCAACTCGCCGCTTGAAGTTACCACAGTTGCATCTTTTGATAAACGCGCAGTTAAAATAATTTTATCGACACTAGATAGATTCAGACCTTCAACCATCGCATTAGTATCACTTAACATCACTGTTAACGGAAAACTATACTCTGTCATTTTAACTACAGCCAATGGCATTTGCGGGCCACTTGCCGCTTTAGCAAAAATAAACAATGTACCGTTTTGCGGCTGTGAATCGGCAAGTGCAGGGTCTAAATCAACTGTGATGCTAATTTCACTGCTTGTAGCCTCTGCTAATTCAGTCTTTTTGACTTGCTGATCATTACTTAAATGGGCATCGATTTCGGCAATACGCTCTGCAATCATGCTATAACGCGGGTCGCTTTGCTGCATACTTGCAAGCAATACTTCAAATGCTGTTTTAGCTTGAAGCCAATCTTTACGCTCATAAGCAATCAATGCTAATAATGAGATTGCATCAATATTAGTTGGCTCTGCTTTTAGCACTCTTGATAACATAGTCGCTGCTCGAGACATATTCGCATCACTGCCTTCCATTAGCAAAACTTGCGAGTAGCTGATCAGCACTTGTTTGTTATCAGGATTCATTTTAAGCACTTTATCAAATGACTGCATTGCCATATCAAATTCATTTAATGACATAGCAACACGACCTAGTAGCATCCACGCCACTTCATCGTCACCACTTTGATCAAGCTTAGTACGCAGTGCTAAAGCAAAAGCTTGTAGCTCATTCGGTGTTAAAGGCTCACCTTCTTGCATAACGGCACGCTCACCGTATGACTTAAGATTAGCCATCGCGTCATGCCAGCCTTTAATTTGCTGCTGACTACCGGTATAACCATAAAAGATAGCTGTTAAAACAATCAAAAAGCCTGCGCCAGTAAGGGCAAAAATACGGTTATTACCTTTACTGTTCAACGCTTTTTCAGGCGACAACTCATTGAGTAAACGACGTTTTTGTTCGATAACTGACTCATCGTGCATTTGTGCATCAATACGTTGGTTATCGAGTTCAGTTTTAAGTTCATCTAAACGTTGATGATAAATTCGGATTAACTCCGAGTTTGCATTGTGATCAAGACGTTGAATACGCTCACGTTTAAAAAACGGTACGACAACAAATAGCAATGCAATCAGTGTGAGTAAAACAAAAGAAGCCCACATTAATGCCATCTAGCTTTGCTCCTGACGTTGATTTTGTTCAATTAATTTTGCAAGTAATGCTTCGTCTTGCTCTGTCCATGTTTGTTTCACTGATGCCTTGCGTTGGCGTAAAACAATAAAGCCAAAGCCAAGAACCACAATCAATACAGGCAATACCCACAATACCAAGGTTGCTGGTGTGACTGGTGGATCGTAGTGTACGAAGTAACCATAACGGTCAATCATGTAATCAATGACTTCATCTTTGCTTTTGCCATCTTTTACCAGCGCTAACACCTTATCGCGTAAGTCTTTGGCTACAACCGCGTCTGAGTCAGCTATATTTTGGTTTTGACATTTTGGACAGCGCAGCTCTTTGGTTAGCTCACTAAAGCGAACGGCTTGTTCTTTATCATCAAATTGATACTTGTCTTGCTCTGCAAATGCTGTAAACGTGATAAACAAACTTACTAAAAAGATCACGAGTCTCATTACTGTAACTCCTGCATTAACGGTGCGAATTTAGCACGCCATACACGCGGATTAATATCGCCTGTATGGTGCAGCAAAATAGTGCCTTGCTTATCGACTAAGAAGGTTTCTGGCGCACCAGAAACCCCTAAATCAAGAGCTAAAGTGCGCTTTAAATCTAAGATATTAAATTGATACGGGTCGCCGGCACGATTAAGCATGCTAGTTACGTCTTCACGTAGTGCGTTAATATCAAACTGACCATCGAAATCAGGGTCATAGCCTTGTTCATAGTATAAACCAACTATCTTAACGCCCTGCTCTCTAAGCTCAGTCAAGTAACCTAACTCAGCTAAACAAGTCGGACACCAAGTACCCCATACATTAAGTAGGTAAACTTCACCTTTTAAATCGGCGTTAGTCCAACGCTTTGACTCATCCATCAAATCTGGCAAGTTAAAAGTAGGCATAGCCTGCCCAATACGCCCTGTTTGTAACTCACGAGGATTAGCAAACAAACCTTGATATAAAAACACACACAGTAAAACGAACACCAATAAAGGCGCTAGTGCGATGAGTTTGCGATTCATACTAAAGCCTCCTGCTTAGTCGACTTCTGGCGATAGCGTTTATCACCAAGCACTAAAAAGCCTGCCAGTGAAATCAAGATACCACCGAGCCACATCCAACGAACATAAGGTTTATGATAAATACGTAACGACCAAGCACCTTGGCTTAATTGCTCACCCAGTGCTAGGTATAAGTCTCGTGTAAAACCGGCATCAACAGCCGCTTCTGTCATAAATTGCATACCAATGTCATAACGACGCTTTTCAGCATGTAAAACGGTCACTTTTTTATCATTTTTCAGTACAGTGACGACACCTGCATGACCACTATAGTTTGCGCCACGAATTGTTTTAACACCGTCAAATCGGTACTGGTATTCATTTAAAGCCACGGTTTCGCCAGGCTTCATTGATACATCACGCTCAACTGAGTAAGCAGAAGTTAACGTTACACCTGCAATCACGAATGCTAAACCAATGTGACCTAAAACCATCGCCCAGTAACTTAGCCCTAGTCGTTTAAAGCCTTCGCCTAGAGAGCTATGAATAGTCACTTTTGCAGCTAAATCAACAAGAGTGGTAACAAAAATCCATACCGCCAATGCTGTTGCAATAAAAGTAATTGGCGCAATCACGTCGTAGCTTGAATACAACCATGCCGCCGTTGCAACTAAACTTACTGCTGCCGACAGAACAAGTTTGTTCTGCAGCATTGACCATTTGTTTTGTTTCCAACGTAACAGTGGACCCATACCCATTAAAATGGCAAATGGCACTAGTAGAATAGCAAACATCTTGTTGAAGAAAGGCTCACCAATCGAAATACTGCCTAAGCCAAGCTCTTTGTGGATCATTGGCAGTAAAGTACCTAGAAGTACAATCAGCGTTGCCACAACTAAAAATATATTGTTTAACCAAAGGGCAACTTCACGTGAGGCAAACTTATAACGGCCCTCACTTTTCACCTGTGAAACACGCAGTGCATACAGCGATAAACCTCCACCCACAACAATGGCTAAGAAAGCTAAAATGAACATACCGCGATTAGGATCTGACGCAAAGGCATGCACAGATACAATAATGCCCGATCGAACAATAAAAGTACCAAGTAAGCTTAGAGAGAATGCCGCAATAGCCAGTAACACTGTCCATGACTTAAATACACCACGTTTTTCTGTGGTTGAGAGTGAGTGTAATAGCGCTGTTGCCACAAGCCATGGCATTAAAGAAGCGTTTTCAACGGGATCCCAGAACCACCAGCCGCCCCAGCCTAGTTCTGAGTATGCCCACCAACTACCGATGGTAATACCTAAAGTTAAAAACCCCCATGCAGCCATAGTCCAAGGACGAGACCACTTGGCCCAAGTATTATCGAGTTTACCAGTAAGTAGCGCAGCGATTGCGAATGAGAAAGACACTGATAGACCTACGTAACCCATATAAAGCAATGGCGGGTGAATAATCATACCTGGGTCTTGCAGTAATGGATTTAAATCGCGACCTTCAACTGGGAAATACGGCAATAGACGTTCAAATGGGCTCGACATTAACAAGGTATACAGCATAAAGCCGACACCTAAAAAGCCTAACACACCAAGCACTCGGGCACGTAAAACCCAAGGCAATGATTGCGAGCGCATAGCAACAACGGCTGTCCAACCTGCTTGCATCACTAACCAAAGTAAAATTGCTCCTTCATGACCACCCCATGTCGAAGTGATTTTGTAGTACCAAGGTAAGGTGCTACTTGAGTGATAAGCAACGTACGATACGGTAAAGTCGTCGGTTAAACTGGCATAAATAAGTGCTGCAAATGATAAAAGTACAAATACGAACTGCCCAATTGCTAATGATGGAGCTGCGCGCATTAAACGTAAATTGCCGGTATGCGCCCCCCACAAAGGAAAAATACACAGTAAAACACTGAGCACCATAGCCAGTGTTAAAGAAAAATAACCGAGTTCTGGGATCATATTAATTACCGTTCTCTAAGTTATACGTCGGTTTTTCGTGTTTAATACCTTTCACTGCTTCTGCAACTTCTGCTGGCATATACTCTTCATCATGCTTTGCAAGAACTTCAAAGGCATCAATTTCATTCGCTTTTACTAACACGCCCTGCGCCACAATCCCTTGGCCTTCACGAAATAAGTCTGGCAAAATCCCTTGATAATTAATGGTCACCATAGGGCCTTTATCTATTAACTTAAAGCTTACCTTTAAGCTTGATTCATCTCGAACAACTGAGCCTGGAACAACCATGCCACCTATACGTAGCTTCTGACCGATGTGCGGTTTTTCTTTATTTGGTCCTTTACCCTCAACAAGTTCACTTGGGGTATAGAATAGATTGATGTTTTCTTGCAGTGCATAAAGCACTAAACCAATGGTTGCACCCACACCAAAAATAATGGCTACAACAGCTAATAAACGTTTTTTACGTCTTGGATTCATTGCCCTGCCTCTTGCTTCGCTTTCTTAATGCGCTCTTCACGTTGTGCTTGCTGCCTAACTGAAGAGAAAATACGCTTTGTATCGTTTAACGAACTAAATAAAATACCGAGTAAAATCAATGCACAGCTGCCAAAAGACAACCACACATAAAAGCCATAGCCACCCATGGCAATAAAATCTGAAAAAGAATCAAACTGCATGATTAACCTCGCTTAAGCATATCACGCACCCAAGGGCGGTGCTTTTCACGTTGTAAAATTTCGTTTTTAAGGCGGATTAAAGTCACAACCCCAACAAAACCTGCAAACGCAACTATGTTCACCATTAATGGCCAAAACATGCTTGGATCAATGGCTTTAGTATCAAACTTTGTAATGGTTGCACCTTGGTGCAAGGTATTCCACCACTCTACCGAGAAGTGAATAATCGGTAAGTTGATAACTCCAACAATCGCTAAAATACAGGCGGCACGACCCGCTGCTTTTTTATCTTCAAAAGCATGATAAAGCGATAACACACCCAAGTATAAAAATAACAGAATGAGCTCAGAGGTAAGACGCGCATCCCACACCCACCATGCGCCCCACATAGGTTTACCCCATGCTGCGCCGGTAATTAGTGCTATCGCTGTCACACATGCCCCAACTGGTGCAATTGCAATTACAGCAAGTTCAGCATTACGTAATTGCCATACTAGTGCGATCACTGCTGCAATCGCCATAGAAGAATAAGCGCCCATTGATAAAATTGCTGAAGGCACATGGATAAAAATAATTCGGTAGCTATCTTTTTGTTGGTAATCGGCTGGAGCATAAGCAAGCCCCCAGACCCATCCAACAATCATACAGACCACCGTAACGACGGCGAAATAAGGCAGTAAGGTGTTACACAATTGGTAAGCACGATCTGCTTTTGCGTAGGGATGTAACCACTTCCACATATTAACTTACACTCACTTTCAATGCTGACGATATGGCAATTGGCGCCGCTATAATCGCTACGATTAGCATGGCACCAAGAATTGCAAGCTGTCCGCTATAGGCAAGCTCCATAGAGCTGGTATCAATAGCAGAGGTTGCAAAGATTAGTACAGGGATATACAAAGGCAAAACAAGCAAACTCATTAGAATGCCGCCTTTTTGCAGTCCCACAGTAAGTCCAGCGCCAATTGCGCCAATGAAGCTAAGCAATGGTGTCCCCAACAATAACGTGAGAACAGTTGCTAAAAGCGCTGAACTTTCTAAATTCAATAACAAAGCAAATACCGGTGTCATTAACACTAAAGGCAGCCCCGTAATAACCCAATGAGCCGCAACTTTTGCAAGCACTGTCAACGGTAATGGATACGAAGAGGCAATTAATTGCTCTAATGTTCCGTCGTGATAATCATCACGAAATAGTTTATCTAGGCCTAACATTGTCGATAGTAACGCAGCAACCCAAATAATACCCGGAGCCATGCGAGCTAGCAGTCCAGGCTCAGGGCCAATTGCTAACGGAAAAAGTGTAATAACAATAAGAAAAAACAAGATGGGGTTAACGATTTCAGCACGCTGACGAAACGCTAATTTCAGATCTTTAGAAAAAACCGCAGAGAATAATTGCCAATACGAATGCTGCTTTACCATCAGTGGCGATACTCCAAAGTCACTGTTTTTAGGTCACTAAATTGTGTCGTTAAATCTTGGTGGGTGGTTAATAGAATTGCGCCGCCAGCATTTAAATGCTCAACAAAGCGTTCTTGCAAAAATGCTACACCGCTTTTATCAAGAGCCGTAAATGGCTCATCAAGGATCCATAGCTTGGCACTATTTAACCACAACCTTACTAAGGCTACACGGCGCTGCTGTCCTGCTGACAACATGCGAACAGGCACATCTTCAAGGCCAACTAAACCTATTTTTGCTAGGATCGGATATAAGTCTTGCTTGCAATCATAACCATTAATTTTTAGCCAAAATGCAACATTCTCAAGGGCAGTGAGTTGCGTATTTACACCGGTTTTATGGCCGATGAACATTAGCTCTTGTGCATATTCATCATAGTATTTTGTAATCGAACGCTCTTGGTAAAAAACATCGCCTTCATCTGGCATAGCGAAACCCGCGATAATGCGCAATAATGATGTTTTACCAGCCCCATTCGGACCAGCTAACTGCATAATTTGCCCCGATTTCAAGCTGAAATTAAGATCCGCAAACAAACAACGATCTTGCTTGATGCAGGTGACGGCCTTAATGTGTAACAAGATGACGATTCTCTATACCCAAAATTAGGCGTTAGTCTACCATAATGATAGGGTAATACGAATATTGCTTTAAAACGATTAACTTATATTTGATCTAAAATAATGAATAAACAAAGCCAGTTGACTCTCAGCACTCAGCTTAATCTAGACCCAAAAGCAATCAGCAGTGCATCAGAACACTCACCAAATGATGCCTTAAAAATGCTGGCTGAGCAGAGCCTAACTGCCCGTAATATTGTGATTGGTAAGCACAGCGTGCAAATGGACGTGCTAATCAATAACTCATGGCAAACATTACGCTTATCAACAGAGCAAGAGAATCTCAAAACTGAGCGCTTTTTAGCGGCCAACATTCAATTAAGTAGTGATGGTAAACAGCTGACTATCACACCATCACCGCTGACGATTACACTTGGCAAAAGCCAGCAGTTACAAGCACTACTGAACTTGCTAACGCAAGGGAGTGCAAATACAAATCTGCCACACCCAGCTCAGATTGCACCAAGCAAACCTTTACTACAACTACCGACATTAAAAACAGAGTTTACTCTTAACAATAGCCTCGTTGCTCTTTTAAAAGCTGAAGCACCACTTAAAGCCATTTTGCTGCCTGCTACCAATCAACAAAACAGCTTTAACTTAAATATTATTAATCGCTTTGGCGATTCATTGCATCAACAAAGTGTTAACCAACAAAAAGTAGCCGAGTTGGTGGCTAAGCTAACCCCTGAAATGAACTTAAAACTAGCTGGGCAGCAAGTGCAACTGAGTGTTGCTAACAAACAACAAAACGAATTAATTCTACCTCTTTCAAGAATGTCGCCAAAGCAAGCCAAACAGATTCAAGCCCAGTGGCAATTTCACCCGCATGCATTAAAACTAATCCCCCAGCAAGTTAAAAATACTGTTGAACTGATAAATAAAGCACCTGTGCAACAAATACTGTTAAAGAATTCGCTGTCTGAAACATTTAACCAAGCATTAAAAAGCCAAGCTGTTGAACCTAAGAATACGTTGTTAGCACCATCGAGCAGCTCAAATTCACCAATTAGCTCTTGGCTAAAAGACAGTTTTGCTGATTTAAAAACGCGTATTAGTGATGCAGTGCGCTATTTTGAAAAACTCCCTGCTACCACAAAAGCTGCTGTTAACCAGTCAACGCATCAGCTGATTGAAAGCAAAAACATGATTAGCCAGCTAGGCTTTAATGCTAATAAAATCAATATAATAAAGTTTGCCGCTGTTCAACAAACCGCGCCACAACACGCTGCGTTCCAAGTAGCGCAAAAAGCCAGTGGGCCAGTTACAGCTAATACGCCATTACCTACGTCTAAACAGACAGAATCATTAACCGAAAGTCAGTCTGCAAAGCAAGTTAGTTTACCCGTAAGCTATAACAAGGCGGCACCTTTAATACAACTATTGCAGCGAATAAAAGTCAGTTTAGAGCCGCTTGTTAATGCACAAACTCAGGCGAGTCAATCATCAACAAACAGTAGCAAAACACAACCTTCTTTGCTGAGCACAGATAATACTTTGCAAACAGCGCCTACAGACAACAAAGCTGTTAATACACTGAGTTCTGGTAAGCCTGTACCTGAACAGCTTGCTCAAGTTAAAAGTAATCTTGCAAATTCAGTAGTTAAAAATAGCAGTGAGCAGGTTATACAAACTAAACAAGCGACATTAAACTCAGCGACTCGAGCACTTAGTGAGCAAACCGCAGGGTTACAAAAAGTTGCTCAGCAGCAAACTCAATTACACGCCCCTTTTTTAGCTTTGAAAGAACCGAACTTGAGTCAGCCATTATTGCCGATAAGACCGATTGAAGCGGCACTGATTTCGAAACTATTACCGCTCCCTGAAAGCAAGCCTATAGCAAGCATACCTCTACCGGTGCAATTAACAGAAAAACTTGTAGCACTGAGTGAACAAAATACATTATCTTCAGTAGATTTAAATCGACTCGTTAATCAAGCATTTAATCGCATGATCTCGAGTCAAAACATGCACCCTACAACGATTGAACGAGAACTTTTAAGTATCCTCAGGCCAACAGCGCTGCCTAGCCAAACTCAGCAAGCAAGCTTTAGCCAAGGGTTAGAACAATTAGCAGTGGCTACACTTGCCGCACCAATTATTAACCAAGCACCAACCAACCTTAGTTTTAATAATCAGACAGGTCTTGATGCCTTACTGCAAGTGTTAGTGCCCAACTTTAAAGCCGTTAACGGCAGTAAGTTACTAGAACAGCTACAGCAGCCTGCGATGCAAGCTATGGCAGCTGAAGCTTCACAACTAAAAAACACTTTGGCTCAGGTGCAAACAACGCCCATCAATCAGCAACAAGATAACAGTGCTTTGGCGCAGTTTTTCTTGCCGATGAAGTTACCTCCTGATACTGGGCAAACAGAAATCAGCTTAGGGCAGTATAAAAAGCCAAGTAAAAATAAACTCGAAGCTAAGAATGTCTGGTTTGTGCGGTTGAACTTTGATTATGCCCAGCTTGGCAAGTTACAAATTACCGCAGAGGTGATGGATAAAGCAGTTGATTGTCAGTTACTCGCTTCTTCACAAGAAGTAACCGCACTTGCTCATCCGCACTTAGAAACACTGCGTCATAAATTAGCTGGCCATGGCTTAAATGTAGGCGAGCTAAACTTGCAGCAAGGTACATCAAGCCACCAAGCTTTTTATAAATCGCATGCGATTATTAATATTAAGGTGTAATATTTATGAGTGAACAATCGGTGCATAAATCAGCAATTGGCCTACTATATGAAGCAGGCAGCTCGCCACGAGTAACCAGTAAAGGCTTTGGTGAATTGGCTGAAGAAATCGTTAAACTTGCTGAGCAAAAAGGTATTTTGATACACCAAGATGCTGACTTAGCACAAACCTTATCGCATCTTGAGTTAGGTGAAGAAATTCCAAAAGAGCTTTACTACGTGATTGCTGAGTTAATTGCTTTTTCATATGTATTACGTGGTAAATTTCCACCGGGTTGGCAAGATTTTCAGGGTAAGCTCAACATTCAAGCTTAGGGTTCAAAAACTCAAATAAAAAAGCGCCTCATTGGGCGCCTTTTTGTTTATGAAGTGACATGAGCAGCTCTGCTTCGGCTCTGGGTAATTCACATTCACGAATTATTTCTTCTAAATCAGCACCTAGCTCAACCATTTTTACCGCTCGCGAATAAATTTTCGCATTCGGATCATCATATTTTTGTGCATCTTGCAGCTGCTCAAGCTCTTTACTTTTCTCTTCAACAGCGACAACTCGTTTGCCAATACTAAGCATTCCGGCACGCATTTCAGCCACTTCGCTACGCAAAATACTCAACTGTTGCTGAGCTTCTTGTAGCTGTTTTTGCTTGGCTTGAATCGCCAGCGCTTGCTTATTGTTATTGACAAAAATAAGCCCCAAACACACTAATACAAGCAAGATTGAGGCACCAAACAAAGAGTATAACAGCATATAATTTCCAAACGCTTATAGTGCGCTTAGCTCGTCCCACTCATCGTCATTTAATAATTTATTAAGATCAACCAAGATCAATAACTCACCATCACGGTTTGATACGCCTTGGATAAACTTAGCACTCTCTTCAGTGCCAATATTTGGCGCACTATCAATTTCAGAGCTACGTAGGTAAACCACTTCAGCAACACTGTCGACTAAAATACCGATCACTTGCTTTTCTGCTTCGATGATGACGATACGTGAATTATCAGTTACCTCTGCGCCCATCAGACCAAAACGCGCACGAGTATCGATAACAGTAACAACATTACCGCGTAAGTTGATGATACCTAACACATAAGAAGGCGCACCTGGCACAGGAGCAATTTCTGTATAGCGAAGTACTTCTTGTACTTGCATTACGTTAATGCCGTACGTTTCTTCTTCAAGTTTAAAGGTTACCCACTGTAACACTTCATCGTTGCTATCAGCGTTTTTATTTGCTGACAGTAGTCTTTCTTCACTCATGCTATTACTCCGTAAAAATAGTTACTGCTCACGGCTGTCTAAGCCCTGCTCTAGCAATTGATTTAAATTTTCAACGTCAATCAAGGCGCACATTTTCTCTTTGATGACACCTGCAAGCCAAGGCCGCTTACCTGATTTCGCTCGCCATTTTACATCTTCTTTACGAAGCGTAATATTATTTACGAGCTTTTCAGCCAATAATCCCCATTGACTGTCGCCTAAGGTGATTAAATACTGATAATTTAGTGATTGTTCTAATTTTTCATCATATTTTTCTGGCATTACCCAGCGTGCTGTGTCAACAACATTAAGCTTTTCTTCTCGGTTAAGCATTACACCTTTAAACCATTTAGGCTTGCCAAATAATTGATTAACCTCTCCCAGCTGATGAATTCCCCCTAATGCTTTTAAAGGTACAGCAAGAGTTAAACCCGCCACTTCAAAGAACAACGCCTGAAACTCACCATCAAAATAGTCTTCTTGACGATCAGACGAAGTTTTTGCAACCAGTCCAGCTTTAGGTTCTGCAACTATATCTTTGATATTAGCTTGGTTCTCGGTTTTCTCAAGCTCTTTAGTCGGTTCAGGGGTCGGTAAAGCAGATTTTGGGGTAGGCTGAACCTCTGTCAGCTTTTCTTCTGTCTTAGTTTCAGGCTCTTTAACCTGCTCCAGTAACTTTGCAACCGGCTCTAGATTTTCTTCAGTAGGCTCATCTTCACACAACAAAGCGCCCAAATATTGGGTCATCACTTTTTCATTGGCAAATAAATGCTTACTCATCTTTAACCCTGTGCAATTAAGTAATCAAGCAGTGCGCGATATGCAAACACGCCACGTGAGCGTGGGCAAAATTGAATCGGCACCTGTTGTGCTAAACTAGCATCTCGAAATTTTGTATCGACGGGCACCACGCCTGACCATACTTTATCTTTGTAATTATCCTGCAGAGTCTTATAAGCTTCAAGTGATGCTTTAGTACGTTTGTCGTACATTGTTGGAATAATCGTATATTGGTACTGTTTTGCTTGCGATGTTTGCATTAGCTCCATCGTACGCATCATACGGTCAAGACCTTTCAAGGCCAAAAACTCTGTTTGTACTGGTACTAATATCCGTTCGCTCGCGGCAAGTGCATTCACCATTAAAACACCTAAAACAGGTGGGCAATCAATAATTGCATAATCGTAATGGTCACTAATTTTAGCTAGTGCTTTTTTAAGTATCAGACCCATACCATTTTTATTGCCCATGCTTCTATCTAGCGTAGCAATTGCCATTGTCGCCGGTAAAATGTCAAGATTCTCTAGCGTAGATGGGCACAGAGCCTGTAAAACTTCTTCACTGGCCATACTATTGCCGCGTGCAAAGATATCATACACGCTGACTTCAAGCTCTTCAGAATCAATGCCAAAATAATAAGTTAATGATGCGTGCGGATCAGTGTCAATAAGTAACACTCGTTTTCCTTGTAAAGCAAGAATGCCAGCAAGGCTAACAGCTGTTGTTGTTTTCCCTACCCCACCTTTTTGATTCGCTACGGTCCAAACTTTCACATCACACCTTATTATTGTTCATTGCGCGTGGTAATCCTAATGCCACCGTGCGGTAATTGAATCACTTTAATGCTGTTATCATCACTTGGCAACTCAATTTCTGTCGTCTTTTCCGGTTGATTTTGTGATTCTTGTTCAGTACTTTGCGGCTCTTCGGGGGGTAAACCATACTTCGATAACGCTACGACCACTTTACGGTTCTCCGCGCGACCTTGCTCAGTGTCATTACTAGCGAAAGGTGAATATTCACCATAACCTTCAATAGCCATTCGAGCAGGATTAATACCTAAACTCTCAAGTTCAACAAGTATTGATGTTGCACGGGCTACCGATAACTCCCAGTTAGAGCGAAACATTTCATTACGAATACCTTCGTTATCAGTATAACCACGCACGCGGATATAGTTATCAACAGGCGCTATAATATCTCTAACTAAACCTACAACTTCCTTTGCACGTTGCTGTGCAACAGCACTGCCCGAAGAAAACAACATACCTGAGCTTAGTTCAATAATAAGCCAGTCTTGATGAAGCTCTAAACTTGCTTCACCATCACGAATTTCATCAATTAGTGCAGATTGTAGTTTAGTTAGCAAACTATCAAGGGGCTTGCCTAGATGCTTTTTATCAATATTACTCGTTTCACTTTGCCCATCAAGTAATTCAGGCCCTTGCTCATCCTTTCGGATACTTTCACCGTAAAGGATGTCTTTTTCTGGACTGACTCTGTCTGTTAAAATTCCGGTGCCGTTCACTCCGGTTCCAACTTGCTGTTGCTCACGAGCTGATTTCTCGAAAACCTGCTCAAGCGAATCGGAGAGAATTTGAAAGTCTTCATTTTTATTAATTGCTATGGCATACATGACCACAAAAAAAGCAAACATGATAGTCATGTAATCGGCATAAGAAACAAGCCAACGCTCGGTATGTTGGTTTTTTGACGTGTTATGACGCAGACGACGGCGCATCATAATAAATTACTCTTCAACTAAGCTTGGACGCTCAACACGGTACGCCTCAAGTTTTAGTTCTATATTCAGTGGGCTTTCACCTTGCGAGATAGCAATAATGCCTTCAGCAAGTAATTCATGATACAGCATCTTTTGTTCAATTTGCTGCTTTAACTTATTGGCCATAGGTAAGAATAATAAATTAGCTAAACCTACACCGTAGATGGTAGCGATAAAAGCGGTGGCGACACCCGCACCCAATTTTTCAGGATCTGTTATAAATTGCATTGCCTGAATCAAACCAAGTACCGCACCTAAAATACCAATTGTTGGACTATAACCCCCCATCGCTTCATAAACTCGGCTAACCTCTAACAAGCGCTCTCGTTCAAGCATTAAGTCAATTTCAAGGGTATCTCTAAGCTTTTGCTCATCGATACCATCAACGAGTAGACTCAACCCTTTTGCCGCGTATGGGTCTGTATGAGTAAGTGCCTCAGATTCAAGCGCTAAGTAACCTTCTTGGCGTGCTTTGTGCGACCAGCGCTTTACTTGTTCGATAGCTGCATCAATATCATGATATGGCGGAAAGAACACCCAATGACTAATTTTGAGTGTTTTTGCAAAAACACTACCAGGGGTCTGGAGCATAACAGCCCCAAGCGTACCGCCAAGAACAATAATCAGCGCAGGTCCATTGAACAAAGCTGTGACAACGCCGCCTTCTAATGCATAACCAAATGCAATAGCACTAATTGCGATAATTAAGCCGAGAAAAGACAGCTTATCCACAGCCAGTCTCACGCGTTAGGCGGGCTGCAACATCTGTGAGCGCTAAGCTTTCACTAGCCAAACCAGCATTCGCAACGGCTTGTGGCATACCATACACTACACTGGTTTTTTCATCTTGCGCCCAAATGGTTGCACCGACTTGCTTAAGCATACGCGCTCCATCACGACCATCAGCACCCATACCCGTTAACACCACGGCTAGAACATCACCGCCATAGGTTTTTGCTGCACTCGCAAAGGTGACATCAACACTTGGCTTATAAGTAATACGTGGGCTATCATCTTCAAACACACGTAATGTACGAGAGCCGCTGCGCCCTTCAATCAACATTTGTTGACCACCTGGCGCTAAATAGGCTGTACCTGGCATTAAGCGGTCACCATTTTGCGCTTCTTTCACATTGATTCTGCATAAACCATTGAGGCGTGCTGCAAAAGCAGGAGTAAACGCAGCTGGCATATGTTGAATAAGCAAAATAGGATGCGGAAAGTTAGCAGGCAGCTGAGTTAAAATGGTCTGTAGCGCAACCGGCCCACCAGTTGATGTACCAATAGCAACCAACTGATATTGCTTGCCCGAAGCTCGAATTTTACTTGTACTCGATGACGATTCCGCAGGCGAACTAGCAGGAGCTGAACGGCTAAAGCTGCGATCAGGCTGAACAATACCGCTGCTAGTACTTGTAGCGCTACTGCCCCTTGGTGCAGGAGCCGGAGTTGGTCTCGAAATAGGTGCTGGGCGCGAAAAACGAGAGAGGCGACGACGACCAATTTCTTTTACTTTATTTTGTAAAAGCGCGATTGCATCTTCATTATTACGTGCAATGTCTTCGAATTTTTTCGGTAAAAAATCTAAAGCACCAGCATCAAGTGCATCGAGGGTTGCTGTTGCACCATCACGGGTGAGTGATGAGAACATTAAAATAGGAGTCGGTGTTGCTGCCATTATTTCTTTCACAGCACTAATGCCATCAAGAACTGGCATCTCAACATCCATAGTAATTACATCAGGTCTTAATTCACGGGTTTTATCTACCGCCTCACGACCATTAACGGCAAAACCAATTACCTGAATATTGCTGTCTTGCTCTAAAATTTCGCTTACTCTGCGGCGAAAAAAGCTTGAATCATCAACAACTAATACTTTGACTGCCATTGGCACTCTCTTGTTTTATATCATTTAAAGTGCAGCTAAACACTGCACTTTATTATTTATTATTAGCCAACGTAATGTTTAAGCATACTAGGTACATCAAGGATCAATGCAATCCCACCATCAGAAGTAATTGTCGCACCTGCCATTCCTGGCGTGCCTTGTAATAAGGCATCTAAAGGTTTGATAACCACCTCTTCTTGACCAATTAATGAGTCAACAACAAAGCCCACTTGTTTAGTACCTATTTGTACAATCACCACGTGACCTTCTGCTTTACGCTCTTGGCGGTTGGCACCTTTTACTAACCAATGTTGTAAATAGAAAAGCGGAATCGCTTTTTGACGAACTATTATTGTCAGTTGGCCATCAACTACGTTAGTTTTAGTTAAATCAAGGTGGAAAATTTCGCTTACGCCAGCAAGCGGTAGAGCAAAGGTTTGCTCACCTACAACAACCATTAGAGTTGGTAAGATAGCAAGCGTTAATGGCACCTTAATTTCTAGTGCAGTACCTACGCCCAATTCCGACTGGATGTTAACCGAACCATTTAACTGGGTTATTTTAGTTTTAACCACATCCATGCCGACACCGCGCCCTGAAATATCAGAGATCTCTTCTTTCGTTGAGAAACCAGGAGCAAATATTAGGTTGTATGCTTCTGTATCCGACAAACGGCTTGCTTGATCATGATCAATTACACCCTTGCTGATTGCGATTTTTTTCAGCTTATCAGCATCCATACCAGCACCATCATCACGAATGGTAAGCAGAATATGATCACCTTCTTGTGATGCTGAGAGCGTGACTGTACCTGTACGCGGTTTACCTGCAGCTTCACGCACATCTGGCATTTCAATACCATGGTCTACAGAGTTACGCACTAAGTGCACCAATGGATCAGCAAGTGCTTCAACAAGGTTTTTATCTAAATCGGTTTCTTCACCTACTAGCTGCAGATTAATGTCTTTTTTCAAGCTACGAGCTAAGTCACGAACTACGCGTGGGAAACGACCAAATACTTTCTTAATTGGCTGCATCCGGGTTTTCATTACCGCACCTTGTAAGTCTGCGGTTACCACGTCTAGGTTCGAGATGGCTTTACCCATTGACTCACTGTTGCTGTTATTCGCAAGACTTACCAAGCGGTTACGAACCAATACAAGCTCACCAACCATGTTCATGATTTCGTCAAGACGTTTGGTATCAACACGAACCGTTGTTTCTGCCTGTGGAGGCGGAGCCTTTTTCGGTGCCGCTGAAGCTGCTGGCGCTTTTGCAGGAGCTGGAGCAGGTTTACTAGCTGCAGCTGCAGGTTTCGGTGCAGGTGCCGGTTTAGAGGCTGCAGGCTGAGCAGGTTTTGCTGGTTCAGCTTTTGGTGGCTCAGGTGCTTTTTCCGCGGTTGAACTTTCCAATGATTGAGGAGCTGTGCCTTTGCCATGTAACTCGTCAAGAAGTGCCTCAAACTCATCATCACTAATTTCATCGTCTGAATCGCTGCTTGCTGCCTCCGCAGTTGGGGTGGCAGAGGCTGGCTCAATAGAACTTGTAGCTTCAGGCTTGGCAGTATTATCTTGTTTTACTTCCCCAAAATTACCAACACCGTGCAATTCATCTAATAAACTATCAAATTCATCATCGGTAATATCATCACTGTCACTGCTATTTGACTCAGGAGCAGATGCTGCTGGTCCTTGGCCTTTTCCATGCAGCTCATCTAACAAGCTTTCGAATTCATCTTCAGTGATTTCGTCAATATTTTGAGACTCAGCGCTGCTATCAGCAAGACCGCCGCCATCAAATAACATATCGAACGCAAATGGGTCATCTTCATCGATGTTGTCTGTTGCTGTATCTGCTGTGACTTCAGGCGTATCAACAACAACCTCTTCAACTGCTGGTTCTTCAGGTGCAACTGCAACGTCCTCTGCTACAGATAAATCTTCACCTGCAAGCTCTTCTGCAGTAGGCGGCTGACTTAATTTATGAAGGACTTCTAATAGGGCTGGATCTGCAGGCTCTGGTTGTTCGCGATTTTGAATCGTGGCGAACATTTCATTAATAGTATCAAGGGCTTGTAATATTACGTCCATTAACTCAGGCGTAACAGTGCGTACACCTTGGCGTAATAAATCGAAAACATTCTCTGCGCCATGACAAGCATCAACAAGTTCAGTCATACTTAAGAAACCTGCACCACCTTTAACAGTGTGGAAGCCCCTAAAAATGGCGTTTAATAGATCTTTGTCTTCTGGGTTGTTTTCAAGCTCAACTAATTGCTCCGACAATAGCTCTAAGATTTCTCCTGCTTCAACAAGGAAATCCTGTAATATATCTTCATCGACTTCAAAGCTCATGCAGCTACTCTCCTCTTAGAAGCCCAGACTTGATAATAGATCATCGACTTCATCTTGTCCTGAAACAACATCATCGCGAGACTCTTTATCAATAATCGGCCCTTCAGGACCTGCTAGTGTGTCACTTGGTGCAGGTGCTTTTTCTATGGCCTGTTTTTCTTGTTGTTGATGACCATCTTCTTGACTGCCAAACACAGTTAAGAGATTAATTAAACTGTCTTCTACTTCTCGCACTAGTTCAATGACACGACGAATAACTTGTCCAGTTAAATCTTGATAATCCTGCGCCATCAGCACATTGGTCATCAAGCCTTGAAGCTCATCGGTTTTTGTGTGCGAGTTATTCATGAACTTATCTAGGCTATGACATAACGATTTAAATTCACCGAGTTCAATTTCTCGGTTCATTAAACGATCCCAAGTAGGCTTAATTGCAGCAATTTCATCAGCAAGTTGTTGCGCTATCGGTAAACTTGCTTCAACTGCATCCATAGTTTTATTGGCGGCACTTTCTGTCATTTCCATAACATAATTTAAGCGCTGCTTAGCATCTGGGATAGCGTCGGTAGTTAAATCAGCGAGACGAGTATCTAGGTCAAAGTTTTTTAACGCTTCATGAAGTTGACGCGTCAATTTACCGACTTCAGCAAACAACTCTGATTGCTCTTTTGACGCAGCATCAAGAATTAGCTTATCAGCTTTTTCTTGTTCACCATTTTCAAGATACTCAACAAGTTGACGAGCTTGCTCTAAACTTATTTGAGGCGCAGCAAGTGCTGACATAAGCCTCTCCCCTTAGATTAACCTAAACGTTCAAACACTTTTTCCAATTTGGTTTTAAGTGTCGCAGCAGTGAATGGTTTAACGATATAGCCATTAACACCTGCTTGAGCAGCAGCAACAATTTGTTCTTTTTTCGCTTCAGCTGTCACCATTAACACAGGAATATGCTTAAGGCTATCATCAGCACGAATTGCGCGTAACAAATCAATACCTTGCATACCAGGCATGTTCCAATCTGTTACAACAAAATCAAATTCTTGATTTTGTAGCATTGGCAATGCTGTTGAACCGTCGTCAGCTTCCTGCACATTGGTAAAACCTAAATCCCTTAATAGATTTTTAATGATACGTCTCATTGTAGAAAAATCATCAACAACAAGAATTTTCATGTTTTTATCCAAAACATCCTCCGGTGAGGTTTGAACCTTTATTTACTTACTACTAATTAATCCAGTCATTGATTTTTGCTTTGAGCTTAATCATCGCCTGACCATGTATTTGACTCACACGCGACTCGCTAACATCGAGTATGTGTCCTATTTCTTTTAAGTTCATTTCGTCGTTGTAGTACAAAGACAAAACGAGAGCATCTCTTTCTGGTAACGATTGGATAGCCGTTAATAGAGACTGGTTAAACCGCTCATTTTTAACGTTATTAAACGGTTTGTCTAGTCCTAAATCCTGACCTACTGGTGTGATGACATCTTCATCCACGCCTAAGTCTTCAATGCCTAATACTTTACTAGAATTTACATCATGTAGAATATGATGGTACTCATCCAGTGTAATATCAAGTTTTTCAGCTACTTCAGTGTCTTTTGGTTCACGATTTAACGTGCTCTCTAATTCGGCAATGGTTTCTGCCACTAGGCGGGCATTTCGGTGAACTGAACGTGGAGCCCAGTCACCTCGGCGAATTTCATCCAGCATAGCACCACGAATACGAATACCTGCGAAGGTTTCAAAACTAGCACCTTTGCTAGCATCAAAGTTTTTTGACGCTTCAATCAGGCCTATCATGCCTGATTGAATTAAATCATCGAGTTGCACACTGGCAGGTAAACGAGCAATTAGATGGCACGCCACTTTTTTCACTAAAGAGGCATGTTTTTCAACAATCGCATTTAAATTTTGTGCTGATTGATATCCCATCGCTTTATTCACCGATGTTGTCATAGTTAGCCGTTTACTAGTTTTTCAATAAAAAATTCTAAATGGCCAGACGGTTGATTAGGGATCGGCCATTTAACTGCTTTTGTTGCTAATGTTTTAAACGCCACCGCTGCTGGTGAATTCGGGAATAATTCAACGATTACTTTTTGACGGCGCGTAGACTTACGCATGTTCTCGTCATAAGGAATGGTTGCTACTAACTCCATCGAAACATCTAAAAAACGATCCGTTACTTTTGAAAGTTTAGCAAATAATTCTTGCCCTTCACGCAAACTGCGCACCATATTGGCAACAATTTTAAATTTATATACGCCATGCTCACGGCTAAGTACTTTTATAAGTGCGTAAGCATCAGTAATTGAGGTGGGTTCATCACATACAACTACAACAACGTCTTGGGCTGCACGAGAAAAGCTTAATACCATGTCTGAAATACCTGCGGCGGTATCAACAATTAAAATATCAAACTCAGTGTTTAACTCGCTAAATGCACGTATAAGACCTGCATGCTCAGATGGCGATAATTCAACCATACTTTGAGAACCAGACGTTGCTGGTACAATTTTGATTCCTGCAGGGCCTTCGACGAGAATTTCATCAAGCTCACACTCGCCCGACAAAACATGAGATAAGTTACGTTCAACACGAAGGCCAAGCATCACGTCACAGTTTGCCAAACCTAAATCGGCATCTAATACTAATACACGATTTCCTTGCTGGCCTAATGCGATTGCGGTGTTGAGTGAGACGTTGGTTTTACCCACTCCACCTTTACCGCCAGTAACAGCGATAACTTTAACGCCACTATTATTATTTTGATTCATTTTGCGCAGGCCGCTTGCTTGATCTAATACTGTGTTAATCATACATCCCTACTGTGTTCGACGCTACTGCTTGACGTCTTGAATGTTGTGCTTTTGCTCGTTTTAAATACAATTGTTCAGCTTTTTTCACTAGTTTTTCAGCATTCGCTACGCGAATATCCTCAGGAACGCGCTGACCGTTAGTAAGATACCCTATTGGCAGACGATTTTGAATCGCTATGCTAATAATCTCACCTAAACTTAAAGATTCATCCAATTTAGTGAAGATACAGCCACTTAGGTGAACCTTTTTAAAGTGTCTTACGGTTTCTTGCAAAACATTTATCTGCGCTGTAGCACTTAATACTAAATAACTACGAATATCAACGCGCTGATTACGCATTAAGGTGTTTAATTGTTCAGTTAAGCGTAAATCTCGTTGGCTCATACCCGCAGTGTCTATTAATACTAGACGCTTATTACGTAAATGGTATAACACTTCAGCTAATTCATTCGCATCTTTTACTTGCTTTACACCACAACCAATAATACGACCATAAGTAGCCAATTGTTCGTAGGCACCAATTCTGTATGTATCAGTGGTGATCAGTGCAACTTTATCAGCACCATATTTTTGTGCTCCAAGTGCTGCTAATTTCGCAACTGTGGTTGTTTTACCAACGCCCGTTGGACCAACTAGTGCAAAAACTCCACCTTGGCGTAGGATTTCGTTGTTAGTTGTATGCATTTGGTTTTCAACCATTTGCAGCAGCGCTTGCCATGCTTGTTGGCGAGATACATCATCAGGAATAAAACACGCCATTTGCTCAGCAACATCACGCTCAATCCCCATACCAGCTAAACGATCAATCATACAAGCGCGTGTTGGATCACGGCGCGCCATATCTTGTTGCATTAATCCAGATACTTGGTGTTCAAGTAATTGACGAATCGCATTCATTTCTTCGCGCATAGTCGTCATTTCTGATTGATTAGCTGGGGCTGAGTTTTTATGCTCAGCGGGTGAGTCTAAATCATCAAAACCTGCGTCTAAATCGTCATCAAACCCTAGGCTATGAGCTTGAGTTTGTACACGAGGTGCTGCTTGCTGCTGATAACGAGGAGCTTGCTTATATTCAGGCTGTTGCTGCTCAAAGCTTGGTTCTTTTGGTTGATAATGTTCACTCGTATCAATACCAGATTGACTAAACATTGACGCCAGCTCTGGCGAACGAGGGCGTGGGGCTTGACGCTCAAGTAACGCTTGTAGGCTATCAGCAACTTTCGCTTGCGGCTCAGGTTTAGCACGCATTGGCTCAGGCTTAACAAAATTATGCTGTGGTGCAGGTGCTGATTGTGCCACTGCAGGTTTAGCTTCGGCTTTCGGGGCTGCTTTGTCGTAATCAACAGCTGCAACGATTTCAACGCCGTTAGCAAGCTTTTTGTTCGACATAATAACCGCATCAACACCTAACTCATCTTTCACTTCTTTCAGTGCAGTGCGCATATCTTTAGCAAAAAAACGTTTAATTTTCATGGTTCAACCCCTTTACTATCCTATTGTTGGCCTACTGAGCTGACAATCTTAATCTGTCTTTCGTCTGGTACCTCTTGATAAGACATCACCCTTAAACCTGGGATTGTGTACTTAACGAAACGAGATAACACAGTACGTAACATTCCTGACGTTAACAGTATCGAAGGTTCACCGGCCATTTCTTGGTTTTGATGCGCTTCATTCAATGATTGTTGAAGTCGCTCTGCAAGGCTTGGCTCTATTCCGGCACCTTCGTCACCTGCATTCTGAAGTGACTGATGCAACATCTGTTCCAACTCAGGCGCCAAGGTAATGACAGGGATCTCAGAAGACATACCAACAGCGTCTTGAACGATAAGTCTGCGAAGTGAAATTCGCACTGCAGCCGTTAGTACATCAGGGTCTTGGCTACGTGGACCATACTCAACAAGGGTTTGAACAATCGAGCGCATATCGCGAATTGCCACCCCTTCATTGAGTAAGTTTTGTAGCACTTTTACGATAGTAGTAAGTGGTAATACGTCAGGAACCAGTCCTTCAACAAGGCGAGGATGACTCTTCGCTAACATATCTAATAAGTTTTGTACTTCTTCATGACCAAGTAGTAAAGCAGCACTGTTCGTGAGTAACTGACTAATATGAGTTGCAACTACCGTTGCTGAATCAACGACGGTATAGCCAAGTGATTGTGCTTCATCTTTTTGGTCAGGTTTGATCCAAACCGCATCTAATCCAAATGCAGGGTCTTTTGTGGCAACCCCTTTGATTGGACCAAATACTTGGCCTGGATTAATCGCTAGCTCATCACCATGTTTAAGCTCACCCTCACCACTTGAAACACCCATCATAGTGATTCTGTATGCATTAGGGTCAAGTTCTAAGTTATCGCGAATATGCACAGGAGGCACCAAGAAACCAAGCTCCTGAGACAGTTTCTTACGCACACCTTTAATACGATTTAACAGTTCACCACCTTGAGATTGGTCAACGAGTGGAATTAAGCGATAACCTACTTCTAAGCCAATAACATCAACTTGCTGAACGTCATCCCAACCCAGTTCTTTTTGCTCTTGTTTGTTGGCAACCCCTGTACCTGGTGCGCCACCATTTGCTTCTTGCTCGGCTTTTTCAGCTTCTGCTTTCGCTTTTTGTTGTTGTGTGAAATAAGCAAGGTAACCAAGTAAAGCACCTAAGCTTAAAAATGCGATGTGCGGCATACCTGGTACTAGACCCATGATGATCAGAATACCTGATGCAATATAAAGTGACTTTTCGTTACCTAGCTGTGTCTTAACTTGGTCGCCCATATTGTGCGACTCATTCTGACGAGTAACAACGATTGCGGTACCGATAGACAGTAATAGTGAAGGCAGCTGTGCAACTAGACCATCACCAATGGTTAGCAAGGTGTATACTTCCATCGCACGGCTGAAAGATAAGTCATGTTGGATCATACCGACGAATAAACCACCAACGATATTGATCACTAGAATGACGATACCTGCTATTGCATCGCCTTTTACGAACTTACTCGCACCATCCATTGAACCATAGAAGTCGGCTTCACGGGTGACTTCTTCACGGCGTTCACGGGCTTGCTCTGCACTGATAAAACCTGCGTTTAAGTCAGCATCAATCGCCATTTGTTTACCAGGCATTGCGTCAAGAGTAAAGCGAGCTGATACTTCAGAAATACGGCCAGCACCTTTGGTGATAACCACAAAGTTAATAATGATTAAAATAAGGAAGACCACTAAACCAACAGCATAGTTACCGCCGATAACAACCGAGCCAAAGGCCTCGATAACTTTACCAGCTGCATCTCCACCATTATGACCTTCTAGCAATACCACACGGGTACTGGCAACATTCAGCGCTAAGCGCATGATAGTTGCAATCAGTAGAACCGCCGGGAACATACCAAATTCAAGGGGCTTCATGGTATAAACCGTAACCAGTAACACCACGAGTGCTAAAGCAATATTAAACGAAAAAAGAATATCTAAAAGAAACGGAGGCAGAGGTAATATCACCATACCCAGCGCAGCAAGTACCATTAACGGCGTACCGATACCCTTAGCATATTCTTTTTTATCTCTGTTAAGTTGTTGTAATACCGCTTTAAATTCCATAATTCAACAATTTCAAAAAATTGACACTACACGGAATTTGCAATAACTATTCCAAGTTATAAAGGTATTAATTAATATTTGTAAGCATCTGGTATTGGTAGCTTTTTATTGAGCGGAACAGGACGTTTTCCGCGCCCTTTTTGGAAGCGTTTTAACTGGAAAACATAAGCTAGCACTTGCGCTACTGCGGTAAATAGTTGATCAGGTATTTGCTGACCAACATCGGTAGTGTGATACAACGCACGAGTAAGCATTGGCGATTCGACAATTGGCACGTCATTACCCTTTCCCACTTTACGAATTTGCATAGCAAGCTCGTCCACGCCTTTGGCAAGAACAATAGGCGCACCAGCTTTAGCTGTGTCGTATTTTAGTGCAACAGAATAGTGAGTCGGGTTGGTTACAATAACGTCTGCATCAGGAACATCTTGCATCATCCGCCTTTGCGACATTTCCCGCTGGGTTCGACGAATACGCGCTTTAATTTGCGGGTCACCCTCAGAGTTTTTGTATTCGTCTTTCACTTCTTGCAGGGTCATTTTTAGCTCTTTATGGTGTTTATGACTTTGGTAAGGAGCGTCAATGGCGGCAATAATAATTAATGTACAAGTTAGCCCAAGGAACATCCAAGATAAAATTTCAAGCGCATGAATAAAATTACTAGGGGCGCTTTCTTGGCTTAAATGTAGTATTTCATCAAAGAAGGTATTGATTAAAAACACCGCAAAACCGGCAACGACAGCAAACTTTAAAATAGACTTGACCAGCTCTACCCCAGCTTGAGGGCCAAGCATACGTTTTATGCCTTTAGCTGGTGACATTTTACTCGCTTTTGGTGCCGCCGCTTGCCAACTAAAGTTAAATCCTCCTAATAGTGTATTGCCTATAAAAGCTGCAATTACAATAATAAAAACAAACATTGCCATAGGGAATAGTAAAGCATCCGCAACTATTCCCCACACAGAGAACATTTTAGTGGTGTCGTAGGTTTCATTTCGATTAAGACTTAATAAGCGCCCCATGACATTATAAAGTCCCTTACCAATTTCAGGACCATACAATAATAAAGAAATTGCCGAGAAGATAAGCACAAACATAGTGCCTAACTCTTTTGAGCGAGCAACCTGGCCTTTTTTCTTGGCGTCTTCTATTTTTTTTCCTGTGGGTTCTTCGGTTTTTTCTTGACCTGAATCTTCAGCCATGGCGCGCTCCTAAGGTGTACAACCAACTAGGCTGCACATTAACTCAACCATTTTTAACCACTGAAACTCAAATTGAGTCATAAAGTTACCTAGAGTAGCCCAAATAATCACAAGACCAGCCACCAAGGTAAACGGAAAACCTATCGAAAAAATATTTAATTGCGGTGCCGCACGGGTCATTACACCAAATGACATATTAATAACAAGCATCGCCGTCAGTGGCGCTAAAGCAAGCACCAAGGCAGTAGTAAACATCCAACCGCCCCATGTGACGATATCCCAGTAATGATCAACGGACCACCAAGTTCCATCGATTGGTAGTACCTCAAAGCTATGAATGACCATTTGAATCATCATTAAATGACCGTTAAATACGAAGAATAGCAAGGTAGCCAAAATTAAATAGAACTGACCAACCGCGGGGACATTCATGCCGTTAGATGGATCAACAACTGACGCAAAACCAAGACCAGTTTGCATTGCAAGTATTTGCCCAGCTAGTACAAAAGTGTTTAGTAATAGTACTGAAGCAAAGCCTATCGCCACACCAATAAGCATTTGCTGAATAACGACAAGGATCATTTCAAAGGAGAATAGGTTATTGAAGGTCGCTTGTGGCAGCATAGGCACAGCAACAAAGGTAACGACTACCGCTAAACCAAGTTTAATTCGAGTGGGTACATTCTTCGCACCAAGGCCTGCCATAATCATGATCATGGAGCTAATACGCACCAATGGTAGCAAAAAATCGCTGAGCCATTGAATAATGACAGCAAATGGAAATTCCATTTAGCCTGCAATCTCCGGTATCGACATCACTAAACGAGTAAAATAGTCCATAAGCTCTTGAGTGAACCAGTGACCGCCTAAAATTAATGCACTAATTGTAATTAACAAACGGGGTAAAAAGCTTAATGTTTGCTCATTGATGGATGTTGCCGCTTGAAAAACTGCCACCACAAGACCGACTAACAAGCCTGGCACCACAATTGCCGATACCAATTTAATGACTAAAAATAGTGCATCACTCAGAATATCGACAAAAATTTCCGGTTCCATTTTGTCTCTCCTAACTAATTATGTGCCTTGAAGTGCATTGTTACACCCCGAGCCCGAAACTCTTAGCAAGTGTGCCCATAACAAGACCCCAGCCATCAACTAACACGAATAGCATGATCTTAAATGGTAAAGATACAATCATCGGCGAAAGCATCATCATACCCATGGCCATTAATACGGAGGCCACAACCAAATCCACAATCAAAAAGGGAATGAAAAACATAAAACCAATGATAAAGGCCGTTTGCAGTTCACTGGTAACAAAGGCTGGGATTAAAACAATCAGTGGGGTGTCTTCTGGCGAGTCTAATTGCTCATAACCAGCTATTTTCGCAAAGGTCTCTAAATCTTTTATACGAACTTGCGAGAGCATAAAAGCTTTCATTGGCTCTTTGGCAAGCTCAAGTGCTTGTACTGAGGTAACTTGCTCATTCAAGTATGGCTCAATAGCGCGCTCATTCACCTGCTGATAAATTGGCGCCATAATAAAAATACTTAAAAACAGCGACATACCTAACAAAATCTGATTCGATGGCGTCTGTTGTAAGCCTATTGCTTGGCGTAATATCGCCAAAACCACAATAATCCGTGTAAATGAGGTCATCATAATCACTGCCGCTGGAATGAAGCTCAGCGCAGTCATGATCGCTAACACTTGTAGCGTCACAGAGTAATCTTGAGAACCATCAGGGTTAGTGGTAATAGTCAGGGCTTCTATACCCTCAGCGTTAACCGACGGCAAAAACAGCAAACTTGCTAAAATAAGTATCCACTTGATCATAGCGTTAATTCTTTTTATTTGAAGGTGATTGTGGGTTCAGTAGCTTACCAAACTTCTTGGCAAGTTCTGGGAGTTCTTTTTCTTGTAAAGGTGTCTCTAGCTTATGCAAGTAATTAATACTATGCGGGGTAACACCAATTAAGTGTTGAGCGTTATCAATTTCAATAACCATCAAACGTTCACGGGAGCCTAAGGGCAAGCTACGCACTACTTTAAACTCATCACTGTTGGCAAGGTTTGGGTTTAATTTTTTTACCAAAAAAGCCAAGGCAATAATAACCACAAGCACTAAAAGCAAAGACATCACCATAGACAATAAATCTGCCGTTGGTGATGCCGTGGGAAATACAGTGCTCGACGCACTTGTTAAAACAACTAAAGCATTCATCGTAACTTTTTAATACGTTCAACTTGGCTAATAACGTCAGTTAAACGAATACCGAACTTATCATTTACTACGACTACTTCACCATGCGCAATCAGGGTGCCATTAACCAATACATCAAGTGGCTCACCAGCTACTCGATCTAGTTCGACCACTGAACCTTGGTTGAGCTGTAATAGATTACGAATGTTGATTTTTGAACGACCCACTTCCATCGAAATAGTAACAGGAATGTCCAAGATAGTATCAAGTTTACGTTTTTCGTCGCCAGACAGCTCATGTCTTTCATCTTTTAGTTCATCAAGTTCAGCCACAGCCGCATCACCTGAACCACCTTCGGCTTCTTCAGCTTCGGCCAATGCCGCAGCCCATTCGTCCATTGTATCTTGATCATCACTCATTATGTTTAACCTTATAAATCGACTACCAGTCTAAATCCACACCTTCTGATAGATGTAGATCTTCTTCTAGTTCTGCTAATTCTGCATCTGAATCCAGTTTTTTGCCACCTTTTGTGAACACATGTAGTTCTGACTTAACTGATTCAGGGCGTTTAATTTTTTCGCTAATTTGTAGTGCAACATTGTCACGAGAACGACCCATTTTTGCTCTAAAGGTCGGCAATTCTTCTACAAAGACGGTGATATGTTCTGGCATTTCCACAGGGATAATATCGCCAGCTTTAAGCTCCATGATTTGTTGTAGTGTTAAATCGACCTCAAGTAATTGAGTCGACAAATCCACTTCAACATCCATGATCTCATCACGCAATGCTTTACTCCAACGTAGGTCAGTGTCTTCGGTGTCTGATTGCACACCGGCATCGAGTAATTCACGAATAGGCTCAAGCATAGAGTACGGCAGTGCAATATGGAAATCACCACCACCACCATCTAGCTCAATATGGAAAGAGCTAATAACAACGACTTCAGTTGGACTTACGATGTTAGCCATCGCAGGGTTAACTTCTGAGTCAAGGTACTCAAAAGATACATCCATTACCGGTGCCCATGCTTCTTTATAATCTTCAAAGATAATTTTAAGCAGCATTTGAACGATACGACGCTCTGTAGGGGTAAATTCTCGGCCTTCAATTTTTGCATGATAGCGACCATCTCCACCAAAAAAGTTATCCACTAAAATGAATACTAATCGGGCTTCCATGGTAATTAGGCCTGTGCCCTTCAAAGGACGAAAACGTACCATGTTCAAACTGGTTGGCACGAATAAGGTGTGAATATATTCGCCAAATTTAATCATTTGCACGCCGTTAATCGACACCTCTGCGGTGCGGCGCATCATGTTAAATAAGCTAATTCGCATATGACGGGCAAAACGTTCATTCACGATCTCCAGGGTCGGCATACGACCACGGACAATACGATCTTGTGATGAGAAGTCATACTGTAAGGTATTACTGTCTAAGTCATCACCTTCGTGAATATCTTCCTCTTCGACTTCGTCGACGCCATGTAAGAGCGCATCAATTTCGTCTTGAGATAATAAATCGCTCACGCTGACCCCTTATTGCATCACAAAGCCGGTAAATAATACCCGCTCTATCACTTTGCTACCTTCAACATCACTTAATGCTGATTGTACTTTTTCAAGTGCAGCGACACGCACTGACTCTTTACCTTCGCTAGTACCTAATTCATCTGCGGTCGTTGTTGAAAGAACGCCAAGTAAGGTACTTTCGATAAGTGGAATGTGTTTTTTGGCAGTTTCTTCGTTTACTTCACCGCGCACTAGTAGCTGAACTTTTATCTGTACGATACGGTCTCGACTAGCACCGGGCACATTAAATACAAATGGACGTGGCATTGCGACATATAAAGCCGAACCAATTTGTGCGGAGCTCGATGGTGCAGCGGACTCAGTCACTGTGGTTTCATCTGCTAGGCTTTCTTCAGGGGCATCATCGCCCATAAATAAAAAGTACCCTGCAGCTGCACCAACTATCAACACTACAGCAGCAATGATGATTATTAGTTTCTTTTTGCCTTTACCCGTATCTTCTATTTCTAAATTTGCTTCTTCGGCCATTGTCACTTCCCTCAAAGTTACAGCAATCTGTTCATCAGGCTGTAACTATTTTATTTCTTATAATAGCAGGACTTATGCATAGTAATCTATTGATGATGAAGATTGTTGTCGAGAAGTTTCTGAGCTTTGCGCTGTTACTTCTTGTTGCTGCTCTTGTGTTTGTTGTTTTCCAGCGAACTGCCCTTGCCCTGACTGCTCTTGTTGTTGCTCAGGGTTACCCTGCTGAATACTACTCTCACCAAGTTCAATACCTTGCTGCGCTAGCATCTCTCGTAAACGTGGCATTGACTGCTCTAAAGCTTCTTTTGCTTGCTGATTTTGTACAACAAAATTAATTTGAGCTTGCTCTGCATCGCTACGTATACGAATTTGCATACTGCCCATTTCTGGCGGGTCTAAGCGAATTTCAGCTTCTTTATTATTGATATTTAATAATGCACTAACACGCTCTTGAAGCATTTTTGCTGCATCACTTTTTATAATGTTAATCGCTTGCATTACTCCAGGGTCAAGGGCCACTGATTTAGATTGAGCCTGGGTTTGTGCTGTTGTTTGCGTATGCATTGTTTGTACTTCAAGCGCTTGCTCGTATTGTTGATGAGCCATTTCATAAGCACCTGGTTGTACTGTTGCATTTGCTTGAGCCGTAATCTGAGTAAATAACTGAGCTACGCGCGGGGTAACAGCTTCTTGTGTGCGTTCGGTATTGAGTTTTGTATCCAGTTCTGTTGTGACGTCATCACCAATCATTGCTTTGCTTGCATCAGCTGTAACTTGCGCTGAGCTATTTTGTTTCGCCTTGCTATGTTCAGCTGTGACTGTTGCTGCGGGAACAGGCATTGCTGTGGCTGTATTTACTTTGGCTGGAGCATTAATAGCCTCTGTGAGCAAGGTTTGTGCCGCAGAGAGCTTTTCGTACTGAGCAGTGCCCGGCGTTAACGTTTGCAGTTGAGTATTCACTTTATTTAAAAGCGCTTGCTGTTCATCCTTAGTCAACGCCGTGATTTGCTTTTCGACGCCTGTAGGTAACTTGTTATCTAGAGCCTTATTGTCAGCTAATTTAGTATCTTGTTTTGCCTGATTTTCATTAGCAATGTCTTGTTCTACAGCAAATTGTGATACAGGGCTTTGTGCTGCTGACTTGCTATTGCTTAATTCAGACAATAGCGACTTGATTGTTGCCACCTCATCAGCGCTGAGTTTATTATCAGCTTTCAGTTGATTTATTTGTTGCTCAAGTTGCTTTTGCTGTTCAGAGGTTAGCGACAAACCTTTAGCGAACTCACTCACAGCCTCTCCATCACCACTTTGTACCTTAGCGAATAGGCCAACAATTGAGTTATCTGTCACTTTCTTGTCGATGATGCTTGCTGCAGATTTATCAACGTGGCTTTGAGTTTGTTTTGAACTAACTTCGCTCGTTTTACCTTCTAAATCCGCAGTCTGCTGTTTTTGAGTAGATTTCAACAGAGCATCTAATTCAACATCAGCCTTTTTACCGCCTGTTTGTTCAGTTGCATTATTAAGATTACTTACCTGAGGTTTTGTATCAGGGGTATTAACAGCTGAAACACCCTGCTTTCCTTTATCGGTTAATGGGCTGTCAATAACTGGGGTTATGCTATCTTTTGGTGGTAAATCACCCATCGCTTTTAGCTGGCTATCTACCGCAGTCGCAACTTTAGACTTATGTAATAAGCTTGCTATTGAATTATCGCCTTCCGCGTCGGCTTTTGAATCATCGGTTTGTGCAACGTCTGTCATCGGTGAAGGTATAACAGGTGTAATGGTATCGATTGGGGATGGTTTTTTATCAACAACTACAGGGCTAACATCATTATTTTCAATCAATTTATTAACACGCGTACTCATAGCTTGAGCCGCATTAATTTGCGAAAGCAGTGAGTTTTCCTCATCTTCTACAAGAGCAAGTTCATCGCTTTGTTCTTTAGTTACAGCTTCATTACGAACATCTGGACTTGTTTTAGATTGCTGTTCTGAAGAGGTGGTAGCAGTTGCAGCTTTAGCATCAGCAGCTGTGCTTTCATCACCAGGTTTAGCACCTGATTTAGGCTCTTCAGAAGTACTGATAGCTTTAGTTTCATCAACTGAGTCAGCACCTGCATCACTTTTTGCTTGCGCGTTTGCCGCTTCACTTGCTTGTGTTAGTGAAGTTAAAAAACTTAAGCCCGATGCTTTGTCGCTAGACTCTGATTCTTTGCCTGAAAAACCAGTACCTTGCTCAGTTTTAACCTGCAAATTGATATCACTGATCGCCATAATTCACCTAAAACTAAAGAGGCAATTTGCCGCCGCAAGTGCCAAAATTAATGCTACTGGTTAGGTAAATGCAATTAACATGCCTAAAAAAGGTCGTATTTTAGAGAAGTGCGTTTTTAAGTTGACGTTGATAAAACTGATTTGAAGCGAACTCATCCAGCATTTTTTGCTCCGCTTTAGCCACTTGCATCGCTTGTTTTTCAGCTTGCTTTTCGATTAACTTCGCAACTGCTTTAGCTTTCACTTGCTGTTTTAACCACAGTGCTTTTCGCTGCGTAACAACTTGCTTTGCGGTATTCACAGTGCTTGCTTGCTGACGTATCGCTTCTTCAATTTTTGCGATAAAGGCATGATATTGACTAAACCCGGCACTAGACAAACCAGAGCGACCTTTCAAATGTAACTGCTGAGAATACTCCATGCGAAAGTTATTCAGCCCTTGCAGTTTTTGTTGGTTACTTTGTAAGTGCTGCTGCGCTTTTAAGTAATCCATGCGTAGAGACTCTTCTTTATCGCTCTCAAGCTTTAACAATAAATCAAGTTTACTTTTTGCCATTAACCTTGTCCTAATAACTGCGCAAGACCTTGTAGACCATCATCATAACTGATCACATCTTTCATGCCTTGCTGAAGGAATTGATTCACACGTGGCATCATATTAATTGCTTGGTCAAGCATAGGGTCGGTGCCTTTTTGATACGCACCGAGTGTGATCATATCTTTGTTCTGTTGATACATTGAATACACTTGTTTTAGCACGCGAGCTTGTTGCATATGCGCTTCAGATACAACCTGTGGCATAACACGAGAAATCGATTTTTCAATATCAATAGCAGGATAATGACCACTGTCGGCTAAATCTCGAGATAAAACAATGTGGCCGTCTAAAATAGCACGGGCAGAGTCAGCAATTGGGTCTTGCATATCATCCCCTTCACTAAGCACAGTGAAAAACGCGGTGATCGCACCTTGCCCTTCACCACCATTACCGGCACGCTCCACCAGCGCAGGCAGTTTAGCAAATACTGAAGGCGGATAACCCTTCGTAGCTGGAGGCTCACCAACCGCTAAGGCAATTTCACGTTGCGCCATGGCATAACGGGTAACAGAGTCAAGTAATAACAACACGTTAAGACCTTGATCACGAAAATATTCAGCAATGGTCACTGCACTTTCACAACCTTTTAAACGCATTAATGGCGAGGCATCGGCTGGAGCGGCAACTACCACCGAGCGCTTGCGACCTTCAACACCTAAAATTTCTTCAATGAACTCTTTTACCTCACGACCACGTTCCCCCACAAGGCCAACAACGATTACATCAGCTTCAGAGCCGCGAGTCATCATACCTAGTAGCACTGATTTACCGACACCTGAGCCTGCAAACAGACCCATACGCTGGCCTTGACCTACAGTAATAACGGAGTTGATGGCTCGAACACCTACATCCATAGGCTGACTAATAGGACGTCTTGCCAGCGGGTTTATTGGACTTTGTGCAAACTTTAGATGATGCTCAGCATTTATGGCACCTAAGCCATCAAGCGGCCGACCGAGACCATCCACCACTCGGCCAAGTAAGCTCATTCCTACAGGCAACCCTGTTTCGTTTACTTTTGGAATAACTCGCGCACCTGGCAGTACACCAGAGATATGATCATTCGGCATCAAGTAAAGTGTTTGGTCATTAAAACCAACCACTTCAGCATCAACAAATCCATTGATGGTCTCAATTTTACATTGACTGCCAACCGGTGCTCTAAGCCCTTTTGCTTCAAGTGTTAAACCAACGACACGCGTCAGAATACCAGCAACAGCAGGTTTGGGAGCCTTGATATGTTTTTCATAGCGCTGTAAGCGTTCGCTTAGAGTCATAGATTGAGCACTCATAATGAGCCTAAAAAGTGTTAGATACCACTGCTATGCAAAAAGTTTTCCAACGTTTCTTTGACGCGGGTCTTAATTGTCATATCTAAGGATGATTGTGGGGTTTTAATTTCACAGCCACCACGATCTAATGTGGGTTCTGCGATTAACTGCCAATGATTATCTGCGATGGTTTGCTCGCCATAACTTTGGGTAATTAAATCGATATCATCAGGGTGTAAGTGAATACGTACTTTCGCTTGTTCTTCACCCAAAGCGTCAATAGCCTGCTTTAAAGCATGCAAAATGACTTCTGGTGAAGTTTTAATTTCTTGATAAACTAATACTTCAGTTAACATGACCGCTAGCTGCACTAACTGCTTTTCTGCACTTTCATCTACTTTAGATAAAGGCTGAGAAAGGCTATCGAGCAAGCTTCTCAAGTTAGTGAGCTGCTCTTCTAAAATAGGCTTAATTTCTTCTTGGCCTTGCTCCTTACCAAGCTCAACACCTTCTTTAAACCCCGCTTCTTTACCTTCATGAGCGCCTTTTTCAAAACCGTCTATGTAACCTTGCTCATGGCCTTGCTTTAGTCCCTCTTCAAAGGCATCTTGACGGATTTTTTCAAGTTCAGCCATAGTCAATGACGGGATTTCAGGCTCTTCTGGTTGTTCGTCAGCTTGTTGTTTTTGCTGTTCTTTACGATATAAATCAGCTAGAGGCGTGCCGTATGCAGTTGAGCGCCCAGCAAGTTTTTTTGTATCTTGCGTAACTTCAGGGATTGGCCAGTTTTCAAGTAATTCATCAGCAGCTTCGCTGGCATGCACTGGACGTCCGGTATGAAAAGAAGACTTACTCATGGCTTACAGGAACTCCTCACCACCACCGCCACCAAGCATAATCTCGCCTGAGTCAGCCAAACGACGTGCCGTAGAAAGAATTTCTTTCTGTGCAGCTTCAACTTCACTAATACGAACAGGGCCCATCGCCTCAAGATCATCAGCGAGTAATTCAGCGGCACGTTTTGACATGTTACTTAAAATTTTCTCTTTCAATGCTTCATCTGTGCCTTTAATTGCTTTCATTAATACATCTTGCTGTACTTCACGAAGAATCGCTTGAATACCACGGTCTTCAACATCCATTAAGTTCTCAAAGACAAACATAAGGTCTTGGATTTGCTGCGACATCTCTTCATCGTGTTCACGGATTGAATCCATTAACTGACCTTCAACATTGGTATCTAGGTAGTTCATGATATCAGCAGCAGCTTTCAAGCCGCCCATTTTCGCAGCTTGCGCACCAGCTTGACCGGCGAATTGTTTCTCCATGATTTCATTCAACTCTTGTAATGCTGCCGGTTGAACTTCTTCAAGATTAGCAATACGCATAGTTAAATCTAAACGCACTTTCTCTGGGAATTGCGACAAAATTTCTGCTGATTGCTCTGGTTCTAAATAAGATAAAACAATGGTTTGAATCTGAGGGTGCTCATTGCGAATAATATTCGCCACTTGTTTTGAGTCCATCCACTTCAGTGAATCAAGACCTTTCGCACCTGACCCCATGACAATTTGGTCAATAAGGCTGGCGGCTTTATCTTCACCAAGCGCTGCGGTAAGCGCTTTTTTGATAAAGTCTTCAGACTGGAAGCCAATGGTACTGAAGCTTTGAATTTGCTCAATAAACAAATTATGGACTGCACTAATTTTCGCTTGCGATAAATCATCAAGCGCAGCCATTGCCATCCCCACTTTTTGCACTTGCTTAGGCTCTAAGTGTTTAAGGATTTGCGCAGCATCTTCTTCTGATAAGCTCAGCAATAAGATTGCCGCCTTATCAACGCCGTCTAATTTATCAACATCAAACGCCGGTGGTAATTGTTTTTGTTCTTGATCAGTCATCTTCTGTTAACCACGCTTTCACTACTTGAGAAGACAGTTCTGGTTCATTTGCAACCAATGCACGAACTGCTTTGAGTAAATCTTCATCGCCATGTAAGTCTGGCAGCTGTAGTGTACCATCACTTGAGAATCCTACAGCAGCAGAGTCAAAGTCTTTATTTAGCATATCTAGCGTGCTATCACCAATATCTACACCAGCACTTAATGCATCTTCATCATATTCCTCTAGTGTATCGTCTGGGTAAATTAGACGTTTCAACATAGGTCTTACTACAAAGACAATCAATACAATGATAACCAGAGCACCTAATGCTAAGCGTAGCATCTTCATGAACCAATCTTGCTCCCAAAGCGGAACTTCAATTGCTTCCCCAACATCTTCACGAACAAATGGTACTGTTACAACTTCAAGTGCATCACCACGTTGCATATCAAAACCAACACCACCTTGTAGTAAGCGACGAATATTTGACAATGCTTCTACAGAGCGAGGAACCATGGTTGTTTCACCGTTTTCACCCACTTGCGGCACATAATCAACGGCAACTGAAACGCTTATGCGACGGATAACACCGGTTTGCTGACGCTTATGCGAAATAGTTGTATCAAGCTCGTAGTTGCGTGTTGCTTCTTTATGCGAACGGCTAGGATTCGTTGCTGAACCCGCACTACCTTGGCCAGCAATTTCAGGAATATTAGAGTTTACTGGCGGCTGATTAGTTAGCGCACCAGGAATGCCGACAGCGAGGCCACCTATGTTATTTTCTTCGAAAGTTGTTTCACTGCGCACTGCCGGTAAATCTGGGTTATAACGTTTTTGTGTTTCTTCGACTGCGCTGAAATCCATGTTTAAATCGACTTGTGCAGTATAGTTACCTAGGCCCACTACAGGAATTAGAATACTATCGATTTTATTTAAGTACTCTTCTTCACGCTTACGCTCAATTTCATACTCTTTACGAGAGCGTGCCGCGAGTGAGTTTTGTGAACCAGAATTAAGTAAGCGACCATTTTGATCAGTCACGGTAACACGCTCTGGCGATAAACCTTGTACCGCTGAGGCAACAATATCAACCACTGAGTCAACTTCTTCACCATCAAGCGAACGGCCACGTTTTAAGGTTAGCACTACTGTAGCTGAGGGCTGTTTTTCGCGACGAGCGAATACGTTTTCTTTTGGAATAGCTAAAAGTACTTTGGCGCGAGTAACATTTTTTAGCTCTTCGATGGTACGCGCAAGCTGTTGCTCACGACCATGTTTTAAACGTTCACGTTCAAGGCGTTGGCTTACACCAAATCCCATGTCTTGCATGATGATGTCAGTACCTGAGCTTGGCGCTTGCTCTAGGCCTTCACGAGCCATCAATAGCTTTATGTTTTGGTATTCACCTTCTTCAACAGAGATGACGTTACCATCGAGTTCGTAATCAATCTTTTGAGCGTCTAAAAAGTCCAACGTTTGAATAAGCTCTTCCGTTGGCATTTTACCAAGCGGACGCATATCTGGCTGACGAGCCCAAATAATAATGAAAATTGCGATAGCCAAACAGATTGCCAAAGCAATCACTAAGGTAACCTGACGTAAAACGTCTACTCCGTTTAAGGCACTTAGGTAGCCTGACTTTTGCTCTTGTTGATCATCGGTATCGGTTGAATCGATACCACCGCCTGCTAAGGCTAGATCAGTTGATTGATTAGATTGCGCCACAATAATTCTCCACTACCTAGTTACACAGGCATGTTCATGATTTCTTTATAAGCTTCAACAAGTTTGTTTCGAACCTGAACCGTTGCTTCAAATGCCACTGATGACTTTTGCGAAGCAATCATCACATCAGCTAAAGAAACACTGCGGTCACCCATTTCCATTGCCGTTACTTTTTGCTTAGCGTCTTGTTGTAAGCCATTCACTGTATCAAGTGCATTAGTAAGTAAATCACCAAACTGTGCCGACGATGTTGGCTGAGTTTGTGTTGGTAAATTATTAATTGAGTTGCTACGGCCTGCTTCTAAGGCCATAGATTGCATTTCTTGAAATAATGCGCTGTTTTGAACTTTCATAATACTCTCTGACAATGCAGTTTACTTATGAACTGATAAAGCATAAACCGTGCCACAAAATAAAAACTGCAATTTCAATAGCTTAAGCAGCAATCTTGGTTTGTCAGAGTTTTGACAGCAAACAAGCTCACAAAAATGTGAGCTTGTTTGCTTAACTTTTTGGAAGGAATCTATGCAGGTAAGGCTATACCTAAGTCTCGCATTTGCGCCAGTTTATAACGTAAAGTGCGTGGACTAATACCTAAGGTTTCTGCAACCTCTTTACGCTTACCATTACAGCGCGCTAAGGTTTCTAAAATAATACGATGCTCTTTATCTTTCAGCTCGTCTTTGTAATTACCTTGCTCGCTTACTTGTGGCACGGTATCTATATTAACCTCTACAGGCTGCTCTTGATAAGCCGGTGCATTGTGTGATGGCGTAGCGACTGGCTTGATATCGGCAGATAACAACTCTTCAATAAAAACATCGTCTTGATGAATACTATTACCATCACATAATATCAACGCCCGTTGAATAACGTTATCAAGCTCTCGTACGTTACCTGGCCAAGCATGCGATAGTAGCTTTTGTTTCGCACTCTCACTTAGTTGAGCGATAGGCTCTTTACTTTTAAGGCAATGACGCTCTATCAAATGCTCAGCCAATACAATAATATCGCCAGGACGCTCAGCCAGTGGTTTCCACATTAGCGGGAACACATTTAAGCGATAATATAAATCTTCTCTAAATAGATTTTCGCTCACCGCTTCTTTTAAATCTCGGTTACTTGTGGCGAGTACGCGAACATCAAGTTCAATAGTTTTACGTCCGCCTAAGCGCTCTACTTCGCGCTCTTGAAGTACACGCAGTAATTTAGCTTGTAAGCCTAAATCCATCTCAGTAATTTCATCAAGTAAGATGGTACCACCTTGAGCTTGTTCAAATTTACCAGGACAGGCTTGAATAGCGCCGGTAAACGCCCCTTTTTCGTAACCAAATAAGGTTGCTTCAAGCATATTTTCCGGAATAGCCGCGCAGTTAATAGCAACAAAGGGGGCATCGCTACGATTTGATTTGTCGTGGATAAAACGAGCCAACACTTCTTTACCCGAGCCACTTGGGCCGAGTACCATAACACTGGCATCGGAGCGCGCAACTTTACTCGCAAGTTCTAATAGCTTAATGCTCGATGGATCGGCAACAATTGGGCCATCAGTTTCTTTTTCCTTTTCAGGCAAATAACGGCTCACCATGTTAAGAAGCACTTCTGGGGCAAACGGTTTAGCCATGTAATCAATCGCGCCTAGACGCATTGCTTCTACAGCATCATCAATGGTGGCATAGGCCGTCATCATTAATACCGGCAGCTCAGGATAATTAAGTTTAATGCTACGTAGTAGGTCAAGGCCGCTCATAGCGCCCATTTGCACGTCGCTAACAACCAATGAATAGCTATTTTGCTTAAGCAAGATCATCGCTTGTTCAGCGCTATCTGCAGCAACGCAATCAATACCCGACATTTCAAGGGTATCGATTAGCGCTTCTCGTAAGCCTGCGTCGTCTTCAACGACTAAAATAGAGTTAGTATTCATTTTGCCTCCGCTGACATTGGTTCTGCACTAATTGGCAAGATCAAACTAAAACATGCTCCCCCATGAGCATTATTAGTCACTTCAACCCGTCCTTGGTGCGCATTGGCGACTGAACTTACAACTGCAAGTCCAAGCCCCGTGCCTTGGCTTTTGGTAGTGTAAAAAGGTTCGAATAATTTATTGGCATGGCGTAAATCAACACCTGGGCCATTATCACTGACACTGATGCGAACACAGTTTTCGCTAGTTTCGTCACGCTCAGCACTCAGTGTTACCACAGCCTCAGAGCCAATGATTTGAATACTGTTATGGATCAGGTTTTGAATAGCGCTCGCCAGAGCGCTTTTATTACCCACAATTTCAATATCTGGCTCTGGTAAGTTCACGCTAAGTTCACTGTTATTTTGAGCAACCATAGCATCAGCACCCGCTTTTACTTCATTAAGTAACTGCTGCATCGACACACTTTCGACCACTTGTTGCTCGCCACTTTTGGCAAATAACAGCATGTCATTCACTTGGGTTTCTAAATCTTTTAAACGCGACATTAGCTTTGTATGAAAATTACCACGAGAACTTTCTGGGAGACGCTTTGAGCCTAAATTTGCGGCATATAACATGGCAGCAGATAGCGGCGTCCTGACTTGATGAGCAAGCGAAGCAACCATTTTGCCAAGCGCACTTAAGCGCTGCATATGTGCCATCCGCTTTTGTAAACGTCTGGTTTCAGTTAAATCTGTCATTAAAATTAACTGTCCTGGCTCTGGGGCAAGCGCAGTAATATCAAGCTTAATTAAACGACCATCTTTGAGTGATACTTCATGCCCATCATCTTGTTGTGGTCGAAATGAACGTTGAATAACGCTAAACCACTTTTCACCTTCAAGGGGCTCACCTAGCATATCAATGGCAATTTGATTTGCTTTCGCGATCATACCTCGGCCATCTAAAACAACTACACCTGCGGGCATAGTATCCACCAAATGACCCAACCAGCTGGCTTGTTGGCGCAACTCGCTCAACTCACCCACATACTCTTCTTGTAGTAAGCATGGGTTATATTGTTTGGCTGTGATAAATTGTGGTTTTAGGACATTTGCTAAGGCCATAATCAATACTCAAAAAATCGTGTCTACCTAGCTAAATGCACAATTCGTACCAAATTTATTTTTGTTTTATTTCAATAAATTAAAGACAAAAACAACACTGACAAAAAAATGACAATCGCGAGGAAATAATGCAAAAAGAACACCATTGTCGTTGCCCATGGCTCGATACCAGCAAAGAAGATTATGTGGCCTATCATGACCAAGAATGGGGGGTGCCATTATATGATGATCACCGTTTATTTGAGTTTATAACCCTAGAGTCAGCACAAGCGGGACTGAGTTGGTATACCATACTTAAAAAGCGTGATGGCTATCGCAGTGCCTTCAAAAACTTTGTAGTTGAAGAGGTTGCCCAAATGACCGAAGACGACGTCGAACGGTTAATGCAGTTTGAAGGCATTATTCGTAATCGCGCCAAAATAGCTGCGACTATCAATAACGCACAACGTTTTATTGAAATTCAAAAAGAGTTTGGCAGCTTCTCAAACTACCAATGGCAGTTTGTCGATGGCAAGCCTTTGGTAAACAACCTTGATAAATTAGAAGACTATCCGGCTATTACTGAAGCCTCAAGAGCATTTGCCAAAGATTTAAAAAAGCGCGGCTTTAAGTTTTTAGGTCCAACCACTGTGTATGCGCATATGCAAGCCTGCGGCATGGTAAATGATCATAGCAATGATTGCTTTAGAAAGGCTGAGATAATCAGTGAGTACGAATAGATAAAATCGAGGAAGTCACCTAACGCGGCTTAGTCGCGCGTTAGGTTATATTTCTTCATTTTTTCGACCAGTGTGGTACGGCGAACACCTAAAATTTCTGCTGCACGTGCAACAACATAATCGTAGCGCTCTAATGCTTGGCTGATTAAGCTGATTTCTAGCTCAGCAAGATACTCTTTCAGCTCAATGCCTTCATCAGGGAGTAAACCTGAGTCAACCGTTGTTGCTGGTACATCAGGTTCTTCATCATCATAATCACTAAAGCCAGTGCTGAAAATATCGTTGAACGCATCTCGCTCCATCAACTCTTCAGGGTACTCAGGTTCATAAGCCTCAACTTCGATATAACGATATTTAGCTGGAAGGTCTGGCACATCAACCACTTTATCAGGAAACATGATCACCATACGCTCAACTAAATTAGCAAGCTCACGAATATTCCCCGGCCACGCATGCTCTTTTAAGCTTTGAATCGCACGCTCAGTAAATTTGGCCGTTGTGCCACTTTGCTCGTTAACACGACGCATTAACTCTTTTAAAAGTAGAGGAATATCGTCAGCACGCTCACTTAGCGAAGGGTTTTCAATTGGAAACACGTTTAAGCGATAAAAAAGGTCTTCACGGAAGTCGCCCTTTTCAATCATTTCTTCAAGGTTACGGTGAGTTGCAGCAATAATTCGTACGTCAGCTTGAATAGGCTTAGTACCCCCTACTCGCTCATAGCTACGCTCTTGCAACACACGTAGTAGTTTAACCTGCATTTGCAAAGGCATATCACCAATTTCATCTAAAAACAGCGTGCCGCCTTGCGCTAATTCAAAGCGCCCTTTTCGTGCAGAAATAGCGCCCGTAAAAGCACCCTTTTCATGGCCAAATAGCTCACTTTCTAGAAGCTCGCCAGGGATAGCACCACAGTTTACCGGCACGAATGGCCCTGTATTGCGTTTAGAGAGTAAATGAACGTTACGTGCAACAACTTCTTTACCTGTGCCTGACTCACCTAAGATCAACACATTTGCATCGGTTTTTGCTACTTGCTCAATTAAAAAGCGCACATCTTTTACAGCTTCGGTTTCACCGACTAAACCATCAAATGACTTATTGGATTTAGCTTGTTTATGGTCACCCGGTAGCATGCGCTGATATTGCTGACAATCATGCAATAGCTGAGTAGTTACGTCATGGTTAAACGGCTCACAAATTAAACCAACAACATTAGCAATGCTTAGTAACGGTTTGAGTGTTTCACCAATTAATAAAAACGGAATGGCAGGAAACTGTTTGATCACAGCCTCGTGATTTAGCTGCTGTAAAGCACCAAGAATGACCATGCATTCTTGCTGTTGATGTTTTTCACAAAAAGGCTGTAACGAAGTCTCATCAACTAATTGTGCAGTTTCACCAATGAAGGTAAGTGCTGCATGTAAACCTATCGCACGATTATTATTATTGTCTAAAATTAAGATCATTATTGGCGAACCACAGTTACCACGAGGTTAGTTAATTTCTAAATTGTAAGCGAGTTTAGGAGGGATGCAAGCGCTAAGCGGCAATTTATTGACATCAACGCCAAAAAATAGTCACTTAGCCCCTGAATTTAATACTAAAGAATTAAAGTAAACCTAAAATGGATTCAGCTGAACGATTTGCTTGACCACGCAAAGTAACAGATGCTTGTGACAAAATATCATTAGCTACTTGATCAGACACTGATTTTGCATAGTCAGTATCTTCTATTCGGCTTTGGCTCGCAGCAATATTCTCTCGCTGGTTACCTAAACCTTTTATCGTACTCGCTAAGGTGTTTTGAAAAGCGCCTAGCTCAGCTCTTTGAGCGTTAATTTCCTCTGCTGCTTGGTCGCTAATATCTATGGCAGCTTGTGCCCCTGCTTGCGTTGAAATATCGATTCCCGCAATAACTGAAGCAATACTACCATCCGATGGCGTCACTGATTGTGTGGTATTAGCATCTGGGCCAACCTGAAAAGACACTTGTTCACCATCAAATAAAGGTTTACCACCGAATGAGGCATTTTCGAATGTTTCTGAAACTTGTGTTTGCAATTGCGACACTTCTTCTTGAAGTGCAGCCCTGTCACTGTCTGTAAGCGCACCATTACCCGCTTGAATGGACAGCTCTCGTATACGCGAGACGGCATCATTTACACCTGATAGGTTTGACTCCGTTACTTGCGAGTAAGAGATGCCATCGTACGCATTGTTAATTGCTTGACTGTAGCCATCTTGCTGTGATGTTAATCTATCAATAATTTGTAGTGCAGCAGCATCATCTGCCGCTGAGTTTACTTTTTTACCTGACGCTAATTGCTCAGCAAGCTTATTGCCCGTTTGCTGAGTTTGGTTAAGGTAGGAATTTGAGTTATCTATTTTCATGTCTAACTCCAAAAATTATAGTCATTTTGAAGTATAGACTATTTATACAGCAGTCCAACCACCATCTAAAAATAAACTTTGCCCTGTCATATAATTTGAAAGCTCAGAGCTTAGATATGCAATAGCACCTTTAATATCTTCTTCTTTTGCCATCCTTCCCATTGGAACATTAGCATTGTATTTCTCTAAAAAGCTCTCAGGCTGACCTCTTTCAATACCACCTAAAACAATATTGTTAACTCTAACTGCAGGTGCTACATTCGCTGACATCCAGCGCGTCAATTGCATTAAACCAGCTTTACTTGCAGCATATGCTGCAGGATTCCCCATTTCTGTACCTTCGTAAAGTTCCATTTTCGGTCCTACCACCCCATAGATAGAGGAAATATTTATAATACTCTTTGGGCCATGAGTTTGATTCTTCATCAACTCATAAGCTTGTTGACTTAACAAAAATGGAGCAGATAAATTAACGCCTAAACAATCATTAAATGTATTGGTAGATTGTTCCTCAAAAGGTACACACCAACCATCCAATCTATCGGTACCAACAAAGGCAGCATTATTTATTAAACCATTAAGTATACCACCAGTGATTTTCGACACCTCATCCATCATATGACGGATTTGATTTTGGTCAGCTAGATCAACTTGTAATATAAATAAGCGACCTGTAGCAAAAGGTTTGTTGAACTCATGTTCAACTAATTCATTTAAGGAAGTTATATCGCGATCTGCTAAAATAACATTTCCACCTAACTCCAAAATAGTTTCTGCCGAAGCTCTACCTACATGCCCCGCACCGCCAGTAATTAGTGTCCAAGTTTTATGCAAATCTAACAACTGTGAAATAGCTCTCATATTTGTTCCCGCTTTTTTAGCAATAATTCTGCAAAATCAAAGTCCAATTGTTCATCTATGTCAATACTGCTCGCTCGAGGAACAACGACACCCAGCGTTTTACCTGAAAGGACTCCATTTGCTGATGATATAAACCTAGCTGTCGTCAAATAACCCACGGTTGTAATATCATAGACTTTCGGTACATCTTGCCTGCGGTGAAACTTTCCTGCATCACAAACCAAGTTAACAATTCCATTATTATCAGCATTAACCATGTTAAAATAAGGGTTTCTTGCAGATTCTGTGATGCACAACGCAAGATCACTAGAAGAATCTTTGAACTCTTCTATTAATTTATTAATATCTGGCAAACTTCTTAGAGGAGACGTACATGGTAAACTTAACAATAGATCATCATCATGCATGCCAAAGTTCGCCTTCAAATATTTAATGGCATGTTGCCATGCATCCCATTCGTTAGCACTATCACTTGCTAATTCAGCAGGCCTGATTATAACTTCAGCACCATATTCACGTGCAATTTCAGCAATTTCCGTACCATCTGTAGAAACAAAAATATCGTGTACTGTTGGTATCTTTTTTGCCAAGTCAATACTATATGCAAGTAATGGTTTACCATTCATGTGCTTGATATTTTTTCCCTTTATGCCTTTTGATCCCTCTCTAGCAAATGTTATTACAAAGATTCTAGCCACTGATCTGTATTCCCTCTTTTTCAACCTGTTCAATCAATTCCATAACTCTTATACCTTGTTTTAAGGTACCTGAATCACATTTTGAGTTAACAACTCTGTCAATAAAGTCTTTTAGCATACGCAAATATGGCTGATCAGTGGAATCAAAAGTAGATATTGTCTCCTCAACTCCTGCCTGAAAAACAATGATCTGCTGGGCTATCAAATCCCATACTAACTCCCCCTCAGTTCCACTTACTTTCAAAACACGAAAAGGTTTTCTGGAAAGCATGTCCATTTTGAGGTTTAAGCTAACCTTAGGGAATTGACTTTCGATTGATGCCAAACTCAAAATTATTACTTCATTCTCACAATCCATCTCAAGATTAGAATGATTACGTTTAAGAACACTCAAATCATCTAGCTTTAATCCAAATAAACCTACTAAATAATCTAGTTCATGACTAAGCTCTCTTAAGACACCACCGCCTAATTTTTTTTGTGCAGATACGCAAGTTTGGTACGGTTTATTGGGTCGCCAATCAGGTAAGTATTGCCCCACATCTACTGATAAACGCCAAATAGTTCCTAGCCGCAATTCAGACAAAATTTTGCTAACCTTTAGATAACCTTCAGTGTATCTCAAATCATAGCCAATCAATGCTGGAACGGGGTTCAATTTATATGACTTCAATAGCTCTTTTGCTTCTTTTGAATTTAAACACACAGGTTTTTCAATAAAACAAGGAACACCTAGCTGAAAAAGCATACAGGCTTGTTTAAAGTGCTCTGAAGCTGGCGAACAAATTAGTGCAAGGTCAAATATGTGTTCTTCCAATGCCTGTTCAAAGCTTTGATAGACAAAAATAGGGACGCCGTATTCTTGTTCCAAATCCATTTCACTTTGACGAACTACTACCATGAGTTCAACATTAACTAGAGACATTAAATTTTTGATATGACGTTTTGCTATACCACCATATCCAGAGACTAAAACTTTCAAAATAATCCCTAGAAGTTATGTAAAAAATCAATTTGAGCTCGCTCAAAATCAGCCATTCGACCAATATCAAGCCAGTATTCATGTATAGGGAATAGTGCTACCTTTTCTCCCTTGTCTAAGTATTCATTAATAAGATCTGGCATATCCTTATAAAATCCTTTTTCTAACGAATTGACAACCTCTGGAGAGAGCACATATATCCCCGCGTTTACGAAGTACTTCTCAATAGGCTTTTCAATTATCTCTTTTACCTGATTATTTTCTACGTTAATAACACCATAAGGCACTTGATATTCATATTCTCGAACACACATAGTGATTTGAGCTTGTTCATTTAGGTGATAAGTTAGCAGTTCTTTGAAATCAACTTTAGTCAACAAATCACCATTCATTAGAATTAATGGATCCGTTTGTGTTGGCAACAAACTTAATGCACCTGCAGTACCTAATGGTTTAGATTCCTCAACGTAACCAATATCCACGCCAAACTTAAGACCATCCTGAAAATAATCTTTGATCTGGTCAGCTAAGTAGTGGACCGATACTTTAAATTCTTGGAAACCGTAATTCACAAAACTTTCGATTATCGTTTCCAATATAGGTTTAGAGCCAACTTTGAGCAGCGGCTTAGGACATTCTTCTGTTAGCGGCCGTAATCTAGTACCATAACCCCCAGCCATCAAAAACACTGTATTGCTTTGTGTTAAAGTGGTAACTGACTGAGAAATTTCAATATCGATCACCTTATTTTGTGAACTGATTATTGGAATATATAGTAACTTGTGGTGTTCGAATGCCTTTTTCCTAGACATTCTGCTGTCTTGTGGACTTATTGTGATAGGTGTTTCGCACATAAACTCAACAACTGGTGTACTTAACCCTTTACCGGAAACAATTGCACGACGGATATCACCATCAGTAATTACTCCCTTCAACTCTCCATGAGCATTCGTCAAGCAAACTAACTTAATAGACGATTCATTTAATGTTTTTATAGCATCTTGCATTGTTGCTGGAAGTGGTAAAATAGACTTGGTCCAACCATCATTCATAATTGATACCCCTTACTTTATTGCTGTAATACACCATTCTTTAGTGATTAATACTCCCTCCTCTTCGCGACTTATTGCACCATAACTCACATTAGAAAAAGGGCTTAATAACACTTTTATATCATCTTCATGGGTAAATCGAGTTGGCCCTTTCCCTGCCATCGGACCTTCCTCGGGTAAATAACAATCTTTACTAATTAATTCACCAGAAACCATCACCTATCGTTCCCTTAGCAAATGTACGAGAATATAACTTTCCGCCGGCTTTAAGTACTCGGTGCACTTCTTTGTATATTTGCTTAGACTCGATAAATGGGTTGTGGGTTACAGCTTCAATATCAATTACTGCATCAAAAAAATCAGATTCATACGGTAGGGATGAGAAATCACCAACTGTTATCTCTCCAGCCCACCCAGGAACCTCATTGTTGAGACGATTTTTAGATTGCTTTACAGCAGTTTCAGAGCCTTCTATTGCATATACGTTAAACCCTTCTCGGGCCAAAAACCATAAATTGGCACCAGGTCCGCTGCCAATTTCAAGTATTTTAACACTTCGCCTATCTTTTAAATTATAAAAATTGCGCGCTACAAAACGTATAACATCTTCTCCTGGGTATTTACCCCACTCTTGAGAAGAAAACACTTGCTCCCAAACATTATTCCAAGCCATATATCACCTGTAAAAAATTACCCTGTTAACAGTTTTTACTTGCGCTTTATACTTCTCTTTTAGAACCCGATAGCTTTCACCATCGAATATCCAACTACTCACAAAAAAGTCCAAATGCTTATCTGTAAACCCAGATTTAAAAAAATAGAGAGAATCATTTTCGCTATCACTTAATCCGCCACCTAAATGCATGAATTTAGCTCCATTCTCCCGGCTCATTTGTGCCGAATAGTGCAAACACGCCTGAGTTGAAGCATATTTCATTCCACATTTACTCGATGCAGATAAATAATATTCTGAATAATTTCCACACTTGAGTATTACACAGCCGCTTATCAGTTTACCGTCAAGGTACGCTAATATTAAAGATGCACTGCTAAGCTTTTCTAATTCCGAGAAATAATCTATGTCATAACAGTATTCGCTGCTAGCATTTAGCTCTGCCATACGATTTGCATAAAGAGAAGCAAATTCTTGCCATTGCGCTGTGCTGTTAGCTTCATGAATAACAACACCTGACTTTTTCGCTTTCTTTACTGCAGTTCTGGCTCTAACTTTATAGCTTTGCAATAAATCAGGGTTCTCAAGGTCAATAAGAAGTGTAGACCTATCGCGCCAACTCCTGAGAGACGTTTTTGTATGGTTGTTTAAGATAGGAATATTTCTAATAAAACCACATAACACTCCTCGCTCTTTAAAGCTTAACCCACACTTACTTTGCAACTTTTCAAGCTCAGTCATCTCTTTAATGTTTGTTACTACCCCCCCATATCCTCTAGGGGTCTCAAAATCAATAATTCCATTATCACTGTAAGTCAAGTATCCAGCGACGTAATAAAACTTATCTCCGCTTTCAACTAAATAATAAATTGCTTCTCGTTTGGGATTAAATATTGTTTCTAGCTGGATATATTCAGGATCAATAGTTGGATACCTATATTCACCTGAGAGCCCCTCAAACCAATTTTTAGCGACATAAAAATTAACAAACATGCTCTGAGACGACCTCTAATAATTGATTAAACAAGCCAATATCATGCTCCGGCGCGAGAGGAATAAACAATAAATTATTAAATTGTTTCATCCCAACCCCTAAATAACTATCATTTAATGGCCAAAAGTGCGGTAGATATATACGTTGAGAGGCTAATTTCATGCGGACTGACGCTGCATTAAGAACTTTCACAGGATAAAAGCTAGGAAAAATGGGGCTTTGTTTAGTTTGCTCTAGAATAGTTTGAACCTTTGTAAATCTATGCTGCCTATCATTTAAACCTTTTAGACTTAAGCCCATACAATTGGAGATATTTGCAACATAACTTTTTGAAACAGTCTCAATATCTCTTCCCCCATTAATCAGACTCTCACCTTCTGCTAGTAGACTTAAATATAGCTCCTCACTCTCAGAATTTTTTTGTTTTGAAGCTTGATAATGTGCCTTATACTTTGCTCCCTCAAACTTGGCTTTACTAAACTCATTTACTGAGAATCGCGTATCACTATCAAAAGCCGGTAAAGCTCTTGTCGAAACTAATAAGCTCCCTTCTACAATTGGGAGAATTTTGCGAAAGCTAGTAAATCCTATCTGGTGGTTTGGTAATGAAGAAAATACAGGATCAATCCAAGGTAAAAAAACACAGTCATGAATAATAACTAAGTCTTCTGGTAAATCACTGGGAAGTTCTGTAACGAACCCAAAATAGTGCACCACATACAAAATATCGAAATTCTCCAAGGGCAAGTTTTGCCAATCGACTTTATATTCAGGTAAGACTGAATAAAACTCAATTGAAGCAGCAAAACGATTGCACTCATCAAAAACGATAGGGCACAAAAAATCTGGTAGTAAAATTTTCCTACCTTGTTCAAAACAGCTTAAAATACGCCTCAAAGAACTCCGTCCTGAAGCGAAAATCTCTGTATGCTGCTCAGGAATGCCTATCTCTCCCCCAAATATTTTCACTTTGAATCGTTCTCAGAGTGTTGGATAACATCATCAATTTTATAGTTATGTTTTGCTATCTTACCCACTAGATTTTTTACCAACATGGGGGATATACCACCAACTCCAGTACGCTTAGCGCTAAAATCTTCTAAGCTAAACTCTTGTCCAGCTAAAATTGACCTAGACGCTACAAGGAATTTGCGTGCGATGTTTATGTTATTCACTTCGCTAGATGTAATTACTTTTTCAGGCTTACCAATTGCCTTCTCGATATTTCGAATTTCCTTTACCATACTCCTTAACTCGCACGGTTCAATTGATGCAGAATGATCTGGCCCAGGTAACAAGCGTGATAATGTAAAATGCTTTTCTATAACACAAGCCCCAAGAGCGACAGCTGCTACTGACACTTCCGTGCCCAAAGTATGGTCAGAATAACCCACTTTACAACCAAGCTTATCTGCCATAGTTTTCATTGCTGCTAGATTAACATCATGATAAGGAGTTGGGTATTGAGTGTTACAATGCAACACTGTAATTTCTTTTATTTTATTATTAAATTTCAGAATCCTAACAGCATGACATATCTCATCTATTGTTGACATCCCAGTAGATAAAATAATATTAACTTCATGCTTAGCAACTTCCGTCAATAAAAAATAATTCGTGATTTCCCCTGAAGGAATCTTTATTGTTTTAAGGCCAAGATCCAGTAAAAAACTCAAGCTTTCAAGATCAAAAGGTGTACTTAGGTATTGGCTTCCTTTAGATTCGGCATACTTTTTGAGCTCTCTATGCTGTTCAAAAGTTAACTCTAACTTCTTCACCATGTCTAACTGACTATCTCCACACCCAGTATTATTTTTCTGGTATTCAGCTTTTTCTGCATTTTTACAGATAACGGCTTCTGATTTAAAAGTTTGAAACTTAACAAAGTCAACTTTTGCTTCAACTGCAAGATCAATCAATTGTTTAGCTAGCTCCAAGCTACCATTGTGATTTACACCTATCTCTGCAATTATTTTGACACTATTCATAAATCCTCAAGATCATAAAAACTTTTAATTTTCGGCAATGGGAACTTAAGTTTATTAATTATTTCAATTACTTTACCAACCGTTTTACCATCACCATATGGGTTACTGCCATTTCTTGCGATTAATTGATGCTGTGGAGTCAAAGCTTTAGCAACTGCGTCAACAATTTCTCTATAATATACATCACAATCAATAACGTTTACCCCTCTCAGCCTTCCATCCTGTCTTGAACCTATATTGACTGTAGCTTTTCCATAACATGGGGCTTCAACAAGTCCACTGGATGAATTACCAATAACAAGCTGACAATGCTTTAGAGCCGAAAGGTATCGCCTAAAGCCAAGCGATGGGACAAGCTTAACCCTATTAGCATTTTTTGATTCAAAATCTCTAAGTAGAGGTAATAAGCAATCACTTCCCTCATCCGTATTAGGATATGTCATCAAAACTTGATAATTATCATGATGTGCTAGTGCTTTTAGAACTTCTCGAAGTTGCTCAGCAGGATTTAAAGAACAATCTGAAGAAACAGGATGAAAAGTAAAGAGCATAAACTTTTCAGTTAATGAGTAACCTATACTTTTCGATAATTCTTCTCTATTGAGTAATGGTGTTTTAAAGAGGTGCTCTAACCCCGGTTCACCAACGTTAAAGACTCTTTCTGGACTCTCCCCTAGTTGAATGACTCTTTTCCGATGCCTTTCATGAGTCACAAAGTGGAGGTACGAAAGCTTTGTTAGTGCGTGCCTAACAATATCATCAACAACACCTGCTGTAATTTCACCACCAGAAAAGTGCGCTACAGGAATTGACATCAATGCCGCAGCAGATACTATTCCTAATAGCTCATATCTATCACCCATTACGATTACCAAATCTGGCTGCCTACGAGAAAATATATCAGTAAAGCTCATCATCCCTAAAGCTGATGATTTAGCTTTAGCAGCAGCACTGCTCCCAGCAATAATGATGTCAATTTTTTCTGCGATTGGTAAACCTTCAGACTCAATTTCAGCGACTGTATAACCTTGTTCCGGTACCAGATGATTACCTGTAACGACAAGTTGAAATTCTACTGAATCACTTGATTCTAGCTCTTTTATGAGCCAATAAAACAGACCAAACTCAGCTCGTGAAGTCGTCACTAGCATAACTTTGGGTAGCGCCTGGATTTGTTTGTTCTCCATAAGGCTCATTTTAACCTTCAAGATTTGATTTTCTTAGCCTGTCTGCGATTTTCGCAGCTTCCAGTACTAAATCTAAAGAAGAACAATCAACATCCGTAACTGTCCATAAAACGTCATTTTCAAATTTTTCTATGGCGCTTAATGCTCGAGAAAATAATTCTAAATCATGCGAGCAGAGTAAATTCAATCGCTGTAACTCATTAAGTTTTGCTTTAACTCCAAATGAACGGCAAAGTTCATGCCCACATTGGAGTAGGTAAACCGCATAAACTGCTTCAAGCCTATCACGAAATGCAAGTGCAGCGACAAAGAATGCCGCTGACTTATTATTATCAGCGAGAAAGCGCTCACATCGTTCAAATGAACGTTTCATACCAGGACATTTTTTATTATCTTGTTGCATTTTCATATACATCAACAATTACATCGTTCATAAAGAAAATGTCACCCCTAGCTTTACCAAACAACTCTATATTTTTGATGTACTTTTTAGCTATATAAAGCTGATCACTTTGCATTTTTCTAAAGTTAATCGTCGGTATAGGGAAACTATTTTTAAGTAGTTCAGCTTTTTCATACACTACTTTACTATTAGAAGGGAAAACACCGCAATCAATGAGCTCTTTTAATATTCTATCCCCAGTTGGTTTTGAAGAGTCAGAATCATTAGGTCGAAACACTTCCACAGTTGCACGATAACCTAATTCATCTCCTTTACTCTGCATATTCGAATACAAAGTTGTTCTGAAGTGACTAAAAGCGGGATCATAATTACAGTAATAGTGTAAATCTGTAATGGGTGCTCTATCAACAATCAGGTGTACAAGATAAGAGTCCAAGAACTTTAGTGGCTCAATGGGTTTTGTAAGCTCAATTGGGAGTAATCGCAGCAAGCCAAACAAAGGAACAGTCCAAGTCAAAGAGTTACATTGAATTTGTTCACCATTTGAAAGTGTTAATTTGTTAACAATGCCATTTTCTACGCCTAGACTTTCAATTTGAGTACCAAGTAAAACCTGAGCTCCAAAACCACTAAGTTTTTCAAGGAGAATATTCACCCATTGACCAATGCCACCTGTTCTTGGATAGAAACGAGTTTGCCCGGTTTTTCCCTCATGATGCGATCGAAACGCTAAAGCCTCATTTAATGGCTCAAATTGTTTAAGTATTCGAACTGATTCAGCGCTAAACCCCTGCACTCTAGCCAATCCAAAGAGTAGGTGCGAGTCGGGGGCTAAGTTAGATGCAGGTTCATAAAATAGCTTTTCTACTGCAGGTGCTATGAGCTGATTTGTTATGGTCGAACCAAATGTACAGTTAAGATGCTCGATAAGATTTTCGTAACTGGATGAGCGTTGAGAAACAGTCTCTACTAATTCATAAAGCCCCTTATAATAGTTGGCTAAATCCATAGTACCTGCATCAACTACTGGGGATTTTTCTCCGAGCACCCCCTTAATGTAATGCCCAGATTTTAAATAATCGAACTGCAGCCAGTCACCTTTTCTAACTTCACTAAACAATAAATCATCAAGTTCGTCTATCGCAAGCTCGCTAAGAAGGTGAGTCCCGTAGTCAAACACATACCCCTCTTCAGTATGCATCGACTTCATCAGACCACCAGCAACATGTGCACTATCAACCAATAAAACTCTTCGCCCCTGTTTAGCTTTCACTAAACCTGCAACAATACCTGCAATGCCAGCACCGACGATTACATCATCAAAACTATTATTCATACACTCACCTAAAACTTTATTATGTTATTAATCAAATTCTTGATTATTTAACATTAATTGATAGTAACCATGCACTTTTTGGGCCAAATTGAATTGAAGTTCTTGTTCAATTCCATCCCAAAAAAACATTTTTACTGCACGAATTCCCCAAGTTGAAGAGACCATCCAAATCTCTTCGCAATCTTTAAGATCATCTAGTTTTACTTCATGTGAAACATAATTAAGTTGATTTCTATCAAATACTTGGCAAAGATTTTTGAGACTTACACTTGGTAAAATAGGATGTGTGCTAGATACCACAACAATTTTATCTTTGAATACTACACAAATTGCAGATGACAAACCTTCTGTAATACAATCTCCCCGGTAAGCAATTGCTTCATCAAAGCCTGATTTCAATAAGTCATTTCTTGTAAGCAGGGTAGAAGCACAACTAGTGAGTTTCATATCCGAATGAGCACTTCGAAATTCAGGTAACACTTTCGCTTTTACAAGCCTCAATTCACTTTTTGGCAGCGTAAATGCTTTAGCAAGTATTACAATTCTCCCCCCTTCACCATCGACACCAGCTGTAGCCACAATTAAAATTTGTCCATCAACCAAATCATTATGTTCGATACATTCTCTAACATAATCACTAATAGGTAGGTTTAACAATTTTTGAAAATTGCATTTAGCTAATGCTTTTGTAAATCTTTCTAAATGCTTAACAATTGACACTGGTTGTCGATTAGAAACATGTATTGATTCAAAGACACCAAAGCCAAACAATACAGCCATATCGGTAACATTTATCTTTGCATCTTCATTTCTGACAACATGACCGTCTATCAGGACATATTTACAAAACATTAAATACAACTCTTTTCTAATGGTGTGCTAGGCAAGTTAACTACTCGATCTATCAACCATTCACTATTAGGTAGAGCTCCACGTAATGCCCCTTCGAACATAGGTAATGTATTTGCCAATTGCCATAATGGCCTTGTCATTACACCATTAGCGTTTGTTTCTTTTAATAGATGTTCTTTTTCTATCTTAGATGGGCATATAATTGCATTCAACCAGTAATTTGAACGCGCATACTCTGGCTCTGTAACAAACGAAAATTTGGAACCATCAAAAAAGCATTGATACTTTCTAGCAAGTTCTCTTTTCGATAATACAAACTGGTCGAGTTTACCAACTTGAGCACATCCAAGCGCAGCGTTTAGGTTAGGCATTCTATAGTTAAAGCCCATTTCATCATGATAGTATTCAAAAGGATGTGGCACTTTAGCTGTTGTAGATAAATGCTTTACATGTTTGCCTAAATTCTCGTCCATGCATAACGTAGCCCCACCTCCGCCAGTCGTAATAATTTTGTTGCCATTAAAGCTTAAAGCTGCAAGTTTACCAAATGTACCTGTATGTTTACCTTTATACAATGAACCTAGACTCTCTGCAGCATCCTCAACTAATACTATATTCCATTTTTGACAAACATTGTTTAACTCAAAAAGTTGAACAGGATGGCCAAATGTATGCATGGGCACAATTGCACGAATAATTTGACTCGTTTTTCTGTGCCTACATTGTCCATCAATGTCAATTAAAGCATTCTCTTCAAGGTACTGAGAAAGAGCATCTGGACATAACCCTAAGCTATACTTGTTCACATCAATAAATAAAGGAGTAGCATGCAAGTAATGAATAACATTACATGTAGCTACAAAAGTAACAGCTTGAGTAATTACAATATCACCTGGCTCTACTCCTGCGGAATACAGAGCACAGTGTAAAGCAGCGGTTCCATTAACCATAGCAACCGCCTTTGTAGCTCCCGTATAAGACTCTAGAAGCTTTTCGAACTCATTAACATAACCTCCAACGCTTGAAACAAAACTGCTTTCAATTGTGTCCAATACATTTTCTTTCTCGTGGTGATCAAATGTAGGTCTATGTAAAGGAATAAACGAATCATCATTATAGTAACTACGAATAAAAGAAATTAAATCATTGCTGGAAAACACTACATTTTTTCCTCTAATGACTTACCTAGATTCAAATGCTGAAACTCAGGCAATAAACTCTCAAACAAATACACTATATCTTGAGATGTCCATTTTCCAGAATGCCTTAGATCGGAAATACCTTCAGAAAAAATGCGCAACTGCTCCTCATCATAAACAGGGCTCTGCTTAATAACTCCCACATTTGAAAAGCGGTGCCAATCAATTATCTCTTGCTCTGTGTAAAACTCCTCTTGAGGCTTTTCTCCAGAAGTATCTGAGCTTGAAAATAAGCAAGGCCACTTACCTTTTTTTGGAAGGGTTTTTGATAGTTGCCTAGCCTGTTCTTCAGATTCACATAAGTAAGGCTCAAAGCCCCTTAGTTTTAAGTAACGGCTTGCTAAATTTGAAAAGCTTTGTAAATGTAACGCATCGTTTAGTTTTGGAAAAAATATTTCTAAATTATTACCCAATAGACACGATAGCAAACATAACTGTCCTGATTCTTCTGGAGTAACAAAGTAACGAAGCACGTCAGTTGGGGCAACTAGCGGCTGTTCTTTCATTATACGCATATCAAAACTATGCATTAAAGAACCATCACTAAATGCAACATTTGCAAACCGGGCCATGGAAACTGGCAATCTCCTGCTTTCCTGCATTAAGAATAATTCCATAATACGCTTACTGGCCCCCATCATATTGACCGGGTTTGCTGCTTTATCTGTTGATACACTGAAATACTTCTTAGCGCTTTTATTTATCGCTTGGAAGAGAGATTTTTGCGTATTAAAAATATTGGTCTCAACCATACGCATGAGCGTAAATGGGTCTTTTTCACTGCGAACATGTTTAAGTGCTGAGAGATTCAAAACATAATCATAGCCAGATTGATAAGCCATAAATGACTCAAACTCAAGCGAACCAATATCGAGTGAAAATGTTTTAAATTCTCCTCCTATATATCCATATGAAGAACGAATATCTCGCACCAACTCAACTAAGTTGTTTTCACTTATATCTACAACGTGTAGAACTTGTGGTCGTCTTTTGAATAGTTCTTTAGTGACAGATTGACCAATAGTTCCTGCACCTCCTAAAACTAAAAAACGAGACTGTGAAACTAAGTCACTTAAATAGTCGTCAAAACTAGCCAGGTCATCATCAAACAAATTTTCGTTGCGATTAAGCAGATGTAGTAACTTCATTATTTTCACATTGTTCTTCGAGGAATTCAGGTCTTGACCAATTACATTTCGTTTTAAAATTAAGTCTAAAATCTACTTTTACTGTTTCTAAAAAATCTAACCAAACATCAAAAGCTTTTCTAAATACTTTTAAAGTTTCTTTCTCATCCTTGTAATAATAGAGCAAAGTAACTAAAGGACAATGAATATACAGTAGAGATCCTTTAAGCATATGGAAAAGGTGTTCATATTTAGTTTTGCGATACGAATAAATAACGCGTTGCTGTGCCTTCATAAGTTCATGAGCTTCATTTCGAGAATTAAACTCTCGTTTACCAATAGAAATAAGGTGATCGCATAGCTCATCAAACATATCAAAAGCTAAATCTGCTTCTAAGTCATTCTTCGGTATCGCTTTAAAAAAGTTCTTTTTGATATCTGCAATTACCTTTGTCTTATCTAAATCTGGTAAATTGGACAACAACAACTCATTTTCTCTCGTTGGATAAGCATTTTCAATTTCGGCACCTTCTCCAACATTGTATACATTTACGTCTTTTAAGTTAGACAATAAAATATCCATATTTCTTTTTGCTGTGCTCATAAAAGTAGTAGCGTAAACATCAGAGTCTAAATTACCTTTAAGCTTAATAGATGCACCTTCTAATGGTTTAAACTTATCTGAAAAATTCTTATCTTTATATATGCTCAGCTTTGAATGACTTTGCTTAACGTCGACAGCTCCGTTATCGACACCAAATAAATAAATATCCTTTGAGCCAAAATTTAACGCATAAGATAGTGCTGTATTACAAACAAGGGGTCCAGCTCCAGGTAATGGGCGAACATTCACATTAAAATTCTTTAAAATTTGTAAGCGAACAAAAGAAGATGCAGCTTCAGGGCCCTTCATACCCATTCCTCCCCAGTTATATAAATCATAAACATCTGGGTACATCACATCTACAGCCAATAAATTTTTCTGTTGATATCCTGACTCTGGCTTTATCGCCTTTTGAATATCAAGCGTTAACTTTGTTCTTTCAACTAAAATATGAAAGTCGCAATCAATACCCGCTTTTTCCAAAGTTTGTAGTGCCGTACCACCAGCCAAAATTATCGCTTTACCTTGGTACTTCTTTAAAATAGTAAGACTTTCATCAAGTGAAGGACCATTCCCTATTACAAAGATAGGAACGTTTTTCATTGATTGTAGACCTTGCCTATTAGGAATAAAGCAGGGAATATTATTTTCTATATTATGAATCGCGTGTGACAACCCTGTAATTGCATCATTATAAAATCCATAGCCATGGTGAAGATGGTAGTAATTATCAAAATACTCTTTAATTGCTTTATTAATTTCATCAGACGGATAATGCTGATAGCAAAAACTGTTTATGAGTGAAAAGGCGCCTATATCTTCACTAATTGCGGAAACACTATTGAAAAATTCATTATAACCAATACCTATATTTAAAAATAAACACCCACCTTGATCATCAATATCTTTTACTATTTTAGACCAGTCAATACAAAACAAACTGGCATAAAACAGCTCTTCATCTGGTTCACAAATAAATAAATAATCAAACGTATGTTTTTCTAAAAGCGCTGGTAAGTGATACCCAAGGCCAATCCCAAAAACTAAACAAGTAGGATAATGTTCAGGAAGCTCTTTAAGCACTTCCAACCCTGAACACTCTAAAAAACTATTATATAACTTGGCAACGTATTGAATATGAATACGCTCGTCATTAATTTTAACTTCATTTCCCAAGAAATAATTTCTTCGGCTATAGTTTGCATTTTTAGTGTAATATTCAACCTGTTTTTGGGCTTGTTCTATAGGCGTGTTTCCATATAATGGTATTGAACTTCCTGATGGTACAAAGTTAGCTGCACCATCGGCTGTTGCATGCAGACAAAAATCTTCTCTAGGCTGGTATCCCGAAATAAATTTTCCAATATCGGGGTAATACTCTTCGAACATAGATTTGTTATTTGAAAATAAAATATTGGCTTTGTCAGCTAATATCCTCTCTCTTTTTAATAACAGTTCTTTTTCTACCAAGAGCTCTTCGAGCTCTTTAATTTCACTACTATAGTTTTTCATCTTATTACCTAGTATTTTCTCTATCAGCATTTAAAGAGCAAGTTTTATGCCTAGGTACTAAAACTTAGTCAGATGTTAAGTTCTACTTAGGGGTTTTGTATGCTCTTAACTTATTATTATTTCTCATAAACTCACCTAATTCAATTTTAACGGTTTCTTTATTGCTTTCTAACAAGTTAATAAGTTCTATCATTTCGTTTAGCGAGCTTTCTATTTGAATCTTATTCTCAATTAACTCTTTATCTGAGAATTCTCTCACTAAACTATCTAATTGTTTAAACTTAAGAGTTAGTAGCTCAAAATCTAAATTACTTTTATCTGCGAGTTTAGCCTTGATACCCACAAGAGCAGTGTTGAGCTCTAAAACTTTATCCAACTTGACTTTCTCTCTGCTCATCAAGGGCTTGCATTCTTACATCAACAGGAATTGCATCCCAAGCCGATTTAATCTCTTTTATCAGGTTACCAACTTCTTCTAAAATTGATGCATCATTATTCATAGTTGCGTCAACTAAGCGATCAATCATATAGCTATATAATGCATATAAATTTTCAGTTACTTCTCCACCTTGTTTAAAATCCAAACAACCTCGTAGGGCTTCAATTATTGCGGTAGCTTTTGATATGTGCTCAGCTTTTGCTTCATAATTTTTAGATTCTATTGATACTTTAGCATGCACCAACTTTTCGAGTACCCCAGCAAATAACATTTGAATCACTTCATATCGATCAGCACCAGCCAATCGAGTTTTAAGTGCTTCCTTTTGATAATTTTTCACTTTAGCGTTATACATAAATCACCTAATTAATTTGTTAAGAACTTGATTTCGTGAAACCAGGTAAACTTGAAAGTTGTGAACTTAAATAAGTTTGAGTAGATTGCATTTGCGCTAGCAATACATCTAGCCCTGCATACTGCTGCCTTAATCGAGCCTCTAGAGACTCCATTCTATATTCGTGGTTTGCAACATCATCCTCTAGATCTTCTAGTTGAGAGTTTAAGCTATTTTCTCGCTGCTTCATAATACCATCATTCTCAACATAATTTTCAAGAAGTGACTCTAACTGCTTAGCTATTCCGCCCTCACCCGCGAATGCTTTACCAATATCATCGTAATTCTCATCCATTGCCTCATTCAAACTACGAACTAGGCTAGATTTCTCAATATAGCCTTCCTTATTAACACCCAAACCAATATCAAATATACTCGTGAAGGGGCCCGCATCAGTTATCTCTGTAGATAAAGCATTAACTAATTGAGAATCAAATGAACGTAAGGTCGCATCACTATTTAAAGGCTTCCCGATCCTAGTTTGTAAGCCTATCTGACCAATTAAATTGTTATAATTAGAGATAAACTCATCGACCAATTTCGTCACACTTGCAGTATCTACTTCAACTGAAAGTTTAGCTGTTTCATTGTCAACACTCTGACGCTTAGCGACAATAGTCATATCTTGAACAGCATCTTTAAATGTATTGGTATCATTAACAATAGAAATACCATCAACTTTGATTTCTGCACTTTTGGCTTCATCACCTGCAGCAATAGCAATACCACCTGCACTAACACCATCGTTGGCAAGTGTCGAAACATTATCTAGTTCAGCAGTGTCATTAGTAATAACTAAGTCATTACCTTCACCTGACACATTTGATGTAAGTACTAATTTTGATTCGGTACCTGTATTTATTATATTTGCTGTTACACCAAAGTTATCGTCAGAATCATTGATTGCATCGCGTAAGTCAGCAAGCGTAGCTCCTGCATCCAGAGTTAAGTCAAAGCTTTTATCACCCGCAGCGAATGATAATGTACCACCTGAAGCTGTAACAACATCATCTGTTGAGGTAAATAGCCCGGCATTAGATGTCGCCCGGCTACCCTGCGCAAGCTCAACCACTTCAATGTTGAAGTCCCCAGGTGAAATATCAGATGTTGGTGTCACTGATATCAGATCGCCATCATCACTTGCCGGCTGCTTGATGTTTGCAATACGTTTATTGAAATTATCAATATCGGCTAGTTTTTCTATTGTATCCTGCAGCTTAGACATTGCAGACTTAACTTCGCCTAACGAAGATAGTTCCACTTGTAGCGACTCTTGCTTTTCAGCAAATGCTTGTATTTTAGGGGTATTCTCAGCTGATAGTGTTGCACTGATAATGCTTTCGAGATCGAGCCCTGAGCCAACTCCTGCTGATGTAATTAATGCCATTCTAATACTCCTAAATACTAAACTTTATGCAGTTCTATCGAACAACAAACCTTTATTGGTTAATTTATCGGCAAATTCTTCCAAAGCTTTAGCTACTTCACGAAACTCTTCAGTTGGGATCTCCCTAATAACTTCATCGTTTTCTCTATCTAAAACTTTTATTATTGGCGGATCACCTTTTTCATCAAATTCAAAAATTAAATTTGTTGAAGTGACGGGTATGTAATTATTAAGCTTTTCTAAGTTCTGCTTTACTTCAGCAATCAGATCTTTTTTGTCTTTTTGCTCATTCTGTTTAGAATCCAGCTCAATGTCTACAGCCTCTCTGCCAGCAAGTTCTGTGCCTTTATCTGCTTTGGTATCAACTATTTCAGCATTTAAATTTGCAGAGTTCCCACTAGTAGCGTGGTTATCATTCAACCTTTGCATTGAATTAAGATCTATCATTGTAGCACCTCTTAATATCTTACTCTGTCAGTATAAGCCACTTCGGGGCAAATTTCCTGAGCTCTGAAGTGACTTATAAAACAAACATTAACCTAGTAATGAAAGCGCTACTTGAGGGCGTTGATTTGCTTGACTTAAAATGGACTGGCTAGCTTGTTGTAAGATTTGCATCTTAGTTAAGTTCGCTGTTTCTGTCGCAAAGTCAGTATCTTGAATACGAGAACGAGCAGCTGATAAATTTTCAGCGACATTTGACTGATTACGTATCGTAGATTGAAAGCGATTTTGTACCGCACCAAGCTCCGCACGTTTCTTGTCAACAACAGCAATTAATGAATCCATTCCTGCTAGTACAAGCTGAGCACCCACCTGACTTGATACTGAGATACCTGTTTCAGTAAACACAACTGAAAATGCGGCATCAGAAGTTGCAAATGAGCTATCAAGTGCAGATAAAGCAGATAAAGCTTCAGTATCTAGTAATCCCTTAACAGCCGCTGCTGAACTCCCAGAAGCTGCTGCTACAAAAGCTTTTCCTGTAACTGCAGAAGCTACGTTAGCAAGACCTGATAATGTAAAGCCGCCATTAGCAGCTATACTGTTTGCACCATTAGCAGTATCACCCACTGTTTTCATACTAAAGCCGATCGTCTGAACGGCATCAGCACCCACTTGGAAACTTGCTGAGTAAGTACCATCAAGGAGGTTTTGTCCACCAAATGAAGTATCTTCTGCAACACGATTTGCTTCACTCATCAAAGAGCGTATTTCTTCTTGAATCGCTAAACGGTCTTCATCAGTATTTGAACCATTTGATGCTTGTTGAGCTAGCGTACGTACACGCTGGAACATTGATGTAACTTCGTCTAGTGCACCTTCAGCGGTTTGCGCCAGTGAAATTGCATCGTTAGCATTACGATTACCTTGATTCAAACCATTAAGTTGGCCTGTCAAACGGTTAGAGATTTGCATACCAGCAGCATCATCTTTAGCACTATTAATGCGCAAACCTGATGATAATCGTTGGAATGAAGTATCCAGTGAGTTGCCAGATTTCATTAACTGGCGCTGTGCGTTCAAAGAACTCACATTTGTGTTTACATATAAAGCCATATTAGCCTCCGCTTTATCATTTTATAGCTAAACAGCGGGATACCCCTACCCTGCTATTTAACCGACTTAGAGTCCTAGATTTATAGTTCTCTAAATCAGTTATCGTCTGATTAAGCGAAAGCTTTAGCTTTATTTGTAAATTTTTTAATAATTTTTAAATTTTAGCCTTGTAACAAGCTTAAAGCAGCTTGAGGTCGTTGATTTGCCTGACCTAGGATTGTTTGGCTTGCTTGTTGTAAGATTTGATTTTTAGTTAGTATTGCTGTTTCAGCTGCAAAATCAGCATCTTTAATTCGTGATTTTGCCGCACTTAAGTTTTCAGATACATTTGCTTGGTTACGAATTGTAGATTGAAAACGGTTCTGCACAGCACCAAGCTCCGCACGTTTTTTATCTACTACCGCTATTAGTGAATCCATACCAGCCATTACAAGTTGCGCACCTACTTGGCTTGATACCGAAATACCTGTTTCCGTAAAAACAACAGAGAAAGCAGCATCTGAACTAGCAAAAGCTGTATCCAGCGCTGATAATGTTGCTAGTGCATCCGCATCGAGTAAGCCAGCAACAGCCGCAGCTGAACTTCCAGAAGCTGCTGCTACAAAAGCTTTTCCTGTAACAGCTGAAGCAACAGAGGCAATCCCTGAAAGAGTAAAGCCATTGTTAGCTGCTAAGCTATTATTACCGTTAGTTGACTCACCCACCTCTTGCATACTAAACCCAATTGTCTGCACAGCATCGGCACCAACTTGAAAACTTGCGGCATAAGTACCATCTAGTAAGTTTTGCCCACCAAAAGTAGTGTCAGAAGCAATTCTGTTTGCTTCAGCCATTAGCTGTCTGATTTCTTCTTGAATCGCAAGTCGATCTTCATCTGTATTTGATCCATTCGCAGCTTGTTGAGCTAATGTTCTTACACGTTGAAAGTTGCTCGTTAACTCATCCATCGCACCCTCGGCAGTTTGTGCAAGTGATATAGCATCATTAGCATTTCGATTACCTTGGCTTAGTCCAAGGATTTGCGATTGTAAGCGGTCAGAAATTTGCAAACCTGCAGCATCATCAGCTGCACTATTAATACGCAAGCCTGATGAAAGACGTTTAAAAGAAGTATCTAAATCCGTACCTGTTCTATCCAACTGTCTTTGTGCATTTAGTGCACTAACATTAGTATTTACATATAAAGCCATAATTTACTCTCTTCTTATCTGTCAAAGTTAAGTCACTTTTAAAAGTGAACTTGACAAAGTGACCCTTACAGCGGCAAATCTAAGTCGCCTTGGGGCAAAAAACTGCCACTTTGCTGATTAGTTGATTAACTTAAAAGAACTAGAGCAATTAATAGGCCAACTATTAAATAAACACTAAAGAATGAGAAAAGGCTCCTATAACAGGAGCCTTGGAAGAGATAAGTTTAAGAGTGGGTTCTTTTTCACAAATTATGGCATAATTTGTGCTATAAACTTTATGTTCTTACAAATGTTAGAACACTACTGTCAGGATTTTTAGCGCCTCCGCTTTATAATCCTATCTTAGCGCCTTTGTTAATACCCCATTAGACAAAGGCGCTTTTCTTTTGAGTCAAAGTTTTGACTTCATTTTAACTCAAATCCCCAACTATTAACCTAGTAAGCTTAAAGCCGCTTGAGGACGTTGGTTAGCTTGACTCAAGATTGTTTGGCTAGCTTGTTGTAAGATTTGCATCTTAGTTAAGTTCGCTGTTTCTTGAGCAAAGTCAGTATCTTTAATACGTGATTTAGCAGCGCTAAGGTTCTCAGCAATATTCGATTGGTTACGAATTGTTGATTGGAAACGATTTTGTACCGCACCTAACTCTGCGCGTTTTTTATCAACTACTGCTATTAGTGAGTCCATACCAGCAAGTACTAGCTGTGCACCCACCTGACTTGATACTGAGATACCTGTTTCAGTAAACACAACTGAAAATGCGGCATCAGAAGTTGCAAATGAGCTATCAAGTGCAGATAAAGCAGATAAAGCTTCAGTATCAAGCAATCCCTTAACAGCCGCTGCTGAACTCCCAGAAGCTGCTGCTACAAAAGCTTTTCCTGTAACTGCAGAAGCTACGTTTGCTAAGCCTGACAACGTAAACCCGCCATTTGCAGCAAGGCTATTTGCACCATTAGCAGTATCACCCACTGTTTTCATACTAAAGCCAATAGTTTGCACCGCATCAGCACCTACCTGGAAGCTAGCCGAATAAGTTCCATCAAGAAGGTTCTGTCCACCAAAGGTAGTATCTTGAGCCACACGGTTCGCTTCACTCATCAACGAGCGAATCTCTTCTTGAATCGCTAAACGGTCTTCATCTGTATTTGAACCATTTGCCGCTTGTTGAGAAAGTGTACGTACACGCTGAAACATTGACGTAACTTCGTCTAGTGCACCTTCCGCTGTTTGTGCAAGTGAGATCGCATCGTTTGCGTTACGGTTACCTTGATTTAGACCATTAATTTGCGATGATAAACGGTCTGTAATTTGTAGACCTGCCGCATCATCTTTTGCGCTATTGATACGCAGACCTGATGATAAACGTTGGAATGAAGTATCTAGTGAGTTACCAGAATTCATTAATTGTCTTTGTGCGTTTAATGAACTAACATTTGTATTTACATAAAGTGCCATGATATTTCTCCCGAAGTAAACTTATCATTTACTCTCAAACTTACTCTAATTAAGCGGTAACTGTTATTTGTTACTCTGCTTGGTTAATTAAGTTATCGGTCCGCTCAAAAAATCCTTTAGTGAATTTTTAAACAATTTTTAAAATTTTATACAAACCACTGTATTTAAATAAGAAATATTTTAACCTTTTAACTAAATATGGCTTCTGGTTACCATAAAAGCCGCTATCACGATGTGTTAATGAGGGTAAAAACAAAATAAAGAGTGAGCTAAAAGCACTTTTAAAGTAGGAAGCTTAAGGTAGGTTTTGTAGGTTAAGCTTATTAATTAAGCTTAACCTACAAAAATTATAAATAATCAAATAAGGAAAGGTTAGCCAAACGGCCAAATGTTGCTTGTGCAGCTTGCAGTGATGTTTCCTGTTTGGTAAGTTCAGTAATCGCTTCAGCCATATCAAGCTCAACAAGCTCAGCTTTCGCTGCTTTATTACTGGTATCTAAGTCACCGTTTGATTGTTCAATTTTCTTGGCTGTATTTAAGCGACCACCCAAACCTGCCTGTACAAGTGAAACCTGATTTTTAGCATTATCGAGTTGTACAATGGCATCCGCTAAAACTTGATCAAACTCTTCCTGAGTTAAATCAGGATTGGTTAGTCCTGCTATCAGATCATCCAAAGTATTTAACGCATTCTCTTTTTGTGGCGCTTCAAGGTCAACATCGATTTGGCCGTTTGCAACAGGCGAAACAGAAATTTCCATACCTTGATATTCAATTTTGCCGTCTTCAAAGCTGCCACTGTCAATCGTTACACCCGCTTGCTGCACAACAAATGTATTAGGTGTCCCTGTTGTAGTAATAAAGCTTAGTGTATTGGCATTTGCAGCGGCGGCAGGATCAGCGTTGTAATTTGCCTGATGGAATTTATCAAAATCAGCTTGTTCAGTAACATAAACTTTTGAGCTTGTTATCCCGCCCGAAACTGTGCCGTCGTTTGAGGCCACATTTAGGCGCGCATCAACTTTTTCGAACGTATCAAAACCATTGTCACTCGACTTTATTTCTACACCTTCAGCCACTTTGATTTTGTGTTGCCCCTGATCGCCGCCATATTCATAGCGACCAGACGTACTATTGTAACTATAAGAAGGGGTATTATCTTGATAGCCCGAAAAGATAAACTTACCGTCTTCGGTTTTTGCATTCATTAAATCAAGAACGGTGCTTTGTAGTGCCTTAACTTCTTCAGCAATACCTTCACGGTCGATATCACTATAGGCACCATTACCCGCTTGAATAGATAAAGTATAAGCAGACTCAAGTGCACCTTTAATATTTTGCAGCACACTTTCTTCTGTCGTCAGGCGGCTATTCAACATAGTGATATTTTTTGTGAACTGTTCATTACCCTGAATGCGATCGTTATAAAGTAAAGCGCGAGCCGTTGCTGAAGGATCGTCAGCAGCAGTCAATACACGCTTTTGAGTATTAACCTGCTCTTGTGCTTTATTAACGTTTTGCTGTGAGTTAAGAATAGAATTAAGGTTATTCTTATACATCATGTTATTTGAAATACGCATAATTACCTCGCCGCACTTAATAAGGTGTCAAAAATAGTACGTGCTGTTGAAAGTACCTGTGCAGATGCCGCATACGATTGTTGAAAACGCAGTAAGTTTGCCGCCTCTTCATCAAGGTTTACACCTGAGAGTGATTCATACCAAGCTTCTGATTGATCAGCCAATGCTGTAAAGGCTGCACCATTGGTTTGAGCTTGACTAGTCACAACACCAATATCAGTAACAATTCCAGAATATGCTTGATTAAAGGTTTTATGATTATCAGCAGTACTACTTGCTTCAACATTTTGACGAACTAGTTCACCATTTTGTAAATCAGCCAATAGCAAACCATTACGGTTATCATCAAAACCACCAGTGTTAAACTCAAGTGTGAAAGTGTCGCCTGTAGCTGGAGAGCCTTCGATATTAAAATCGAAGCCATAAGCATCATAAGGAGCTCCCGCTTGAGCAAGAATATTCTCAGCAGGTGGTGTAATAGTAAACGTTGATGTGCCGTTGCCATCTGTGATTTGATATTCGTTAGCATTCGCCGTTTTCACTAACGTGATATCGCCATTCGCCAAACTAGGTGGTGGGCCTACGGTAATACCCGTTGAGTTATCAATATCTGAGACTGTACCAGCAGAAATACTTGCGTCACTGGTGTTATTAATATCGTTCGCAGTTCGAATAGGTGATGCTAATGCTAAGTCTTCAGGGCGTTCCGTCGCAAGCTCTAGGCTCGTAGAAGCCTGAGAGTTCAACTTAACCATAAATTGGTCACCGGTATTGGCAGCACCCGATACATTGAGCTGTAAACCAAACGCTTCGCCGCCAGTGATGGTTGATGAATCAATCACACCTGCTGTCACATTCGCTGTTGACGCGGTGCCAATTGGTTCGCCTTTATTATCGATTGCCTGAATCTCAACAGTCGTAGCACTGGTATAAGTAACGATAAAATCACTTGCTGGCAATTCGCTGCCTTTACCTGGCTCAAGAGTTGCCGTCATTGTTGATGTGCCCGTGTTGGCTTGATAACCGAACGCATCAACGGTTGGAATAGCAAAAATATCACCACCAATTTCACCATTAGCGTCCATACCTAAGCTATTTTGTTGGTTAAAGGCATCAGCTAACGCTAACCCCATTTGACCTAGCTGGTTTTGCGCTGGCACTAAAATGTCGTCACGAAATGCCAATAATCCGCCTATTTTGCCTTTCAACTTACTCACATCAACTTCAAGCGGCACAGCTTTGCCACCGTTTACATCAAGTTTCAGCTCTTTAAAGTTCGGATCAGGATCGCCACTGAATGAAAACAAGTTAAATGTACCACTTTGCATGACAAGAGCTTGGCCTGAGCCTAAATACACTTGCTTTTCGCCGTTATTACCATCAAGGGTTTCAATATCAATCAGCTCAGATAAGTCACGAATCGCTTTATCGCGTTCATTGTATAAACCACTTGATACTGACTCACGATCAGTACCATGAACCGACGCAATCTTAGTATTCAAATCACTGATATTTTGGATCAGGTTATTTGCTTCTTCAGAAAAAATCTCTAGTTGCTCATTTACCACTGCTTTTTGGTCAACCACAATGCTCGATAATCTGTCCATTTGATCAATTAAGTTTTGTGCATCAGTCATTACCAGTGAACGAGCTACTGTTGATGACGGTTGATTTAAGCTTTCTTGTACATTGTTAAAAAACGAATTGACACTCGTTGATAAGCTGTTTGACTCTTCAGAAAACAAGCTATCTACACGGCTTGCTTCAGTTACAAACTGATCAAAGAATGTTTTATTAGAGGTATCTCTATTTAATTGCTTTTGCGCAAATTCATTCAGTAAGCGATACGTTTCACCACGACCCACTTGGTTGTCGATCATGGTTGTGAACTCAGTACGCTCACGCACATAACCCTCGGTATTAACGTTGGCGATGTTTTTACTGGTGGTTTGTAAAAGCTCAGAGTTAGCTCTTACACCGGCATTTGCTATGTCATATAAGCTAAATGACATCAGGGTCTACTCCTTAACGTACCAATGAAGCAGCGACACTTTGAAGCTCAACACGCTTCAATACCTGCTTAATTTTATCGGCATAATTTGGATCAGTTGCATAACCTGCTTTTTGTAACGAATCTAAAAAGGCTGCAGGCTCTGCAGTATTATTGAGTGCTTCTTGATAACGTGGGTTTTCATTTAAGAAATCCACAAAGTCGTTAACACTGTCTTTAATCGATTGATAAGAACGGAAACTTGCTTGCTTTTTAACTGGCACGCCTTGTTCAAACTCAAGCGTGACTTTGCTCGCTTTATCACCTTGCCAGCTCGTATCCGATTTAATATTGAATAAGTTGTTACTACTTGTGCCATCAGCTTTACTGATAATGTGTTTACCCCAACCTGTTTCAAGGGCTGCTTGAGCAACCATCACAGCAGGATTTAAACCAATCTTCTGTGCAGCATTTTTTGCGTGCTCCCAAACAGAGCTAATAAAAGACTCCACATCTTCAAAGCGGTTTTCTGTTTGCTCGTTTGCTGTTGTATCTGCGACAGCTTGCGGTTCAGCCTTAACATCAGTTTTGCTATCAACCACACCGCTTGCCCGTTTATCACTATCAAAGTCAGCAGTAGTTCTAAGCACAGAACCAGGAGTAAATTTCTTACCGTCAGGCGAAAGCTGCTGCACTATCAAATCAGCTAGACCGAGCGAGCCATTAGATGAAAGCTCAACCGACATTTGTTGATCATGCATCTCTTCAAAAAACTTAACGCCGCTTGAGTTAAATGGGCTGTCTTTATCTTCAAACGCTTCATTTGCTTTACGCATACTTTTAAGAAGCATTTGAGTGAAGATAGACTCGAATTGTGCCGCCGCTTTTTTCAGCGCCTCTTTTGACGCATCGCTAGAGGCATCACTTTTCAAAGCACTTTGACGTAATGAGTCTAAGTTACCTAAATCAAAAAAGTTTTGCTTGTCGAGATGATTAGTATCCATCAGCTTTTTGACACAATAGTTAATAATGAAAAATAAAATGCAAAAATTGCGCCAATAAAAAACTTTATAAATGAATAGCTAATAACTGATAGTGGAATGAAGTAACTTCAGAACAAAGATTTGACTGATATCTGTGAGCTAAATGATTTAATAACTACTAGAAACAAAAACGCGCTCGAAAGCGCGCTTTAATTTAAATGATAACCAGTTGCCCGTTTATCGCCCCCGCTTCTTTTAAAGCTTCTAGAATCGCCATTAAATCACCCGGTGCGGCTCCAACCTCATTGATGGCTCGAACGAGATCATCAAGATTAACACCTGGGTTAAATACAAAAGCACGTGAGTCATCTTCATTAACATCAATAATGCTTTGATTTGTGACAGCTGTTTCACCTTCACTTAAGGCATTTGGTTGTGACACATTTTGCTGCTCAGCAATAGTGACCGTCAAACCACCGTGCGTAATAGCCGCAGGCTGCAGCTTCACATTTTTACCAATCACAATTGTACCAGTGCGCGAGTTAACAATAATTTTTGCAGCGGTGTCTGCCGGCTTAAACTCTAAGTTTTCAAGAGTAGACAAATACGCAACACGTTGAGATGCATCACGCGGTGCCAATACACGAACTGAGGCTGCATCGATTGCCTGCGCGCTATCAGGGCCAACTAAATCATTAATTGTTTGCTCTAAGCGTTTTGCCGTTGTGAAATCAGGGCGGTTTAAATTAAAGGTAATGTAGTCACCTTGCATAAACGGGCTCTTAATAGCACGCTCTACAATGGCACCGTTTGGAATACGACCTACCGTTGGCGTGTTAATAATGACCCGGCTACCATCAGCTCCTTCAGCACCTAGACCACCAACAACTAAGCTGCCTTGTGCAATCGCATACGTATTACCATCAACCCCTTTTAAAAAGGTTTGTAATAAGGTACCACCGCGTAAACTACCTGCACTCCCGATAGACGAAACCGTAATATCTATGGTTTGCCCTGGTTTTCTGAATGCTGGTAGCTCTGCATGAACAGCAACGGCTGCAACATTTTTAATTTTAGGTTTTAAGCTATCTGGTAAAGTAATACCAAAGCCATTTAACATGGCTTTAAAGCTCTGTTGAGTAAATCTGCTTTGTTCACCTGTGCCTGGCAAACCTACAACCAAACCATAACCGACTAATTGGTTTGCACGAACACCTTCAACCATAGATACATCTTTGACTCGCTCAGCCTGTGCAGAAAACTGCAGGCTAATTAAGCAAAGAGCGATGATGTATTTAAACCCATTCATGACTTTGTTCCTCTAAAATGGGAAAAGCGAACTACTAAAGAAACGAGACAGCCAACCTGCGCTTTGTGTTTCTTGAATTTGCCCTTTACCTGAATATTGAATTCGCGCATTGGCAATTCGGTTTGATGTTACTGTATTACTAGCTGAAACATCTTCTGGACGAACTAAGCCTTCAAGGCGAATAAACTCTTCGCCAGTGTTCAACGTAAGCCATTTTTCACCGCGAATAACTAAGTTTCCATTGGGTAAAACACGCATCACGTTGACAGAAATATCACCAAATAAGCTGTTTGATTGATTAGACTTTGAGTCACCTTTAAACGATGCCCCCGAGCCAATACCAAATTGAATACTATCACCACCAATGTTAACTGGATTACCTCCCAGACCAATTACTGGATCTAAACTCGCATCCGTTTCTTTATCTGTTTCGGTTTTAGCTGCTTTGGTCGCTTGAGTAGACTCTTGCAATTTAACAGTGATGATATCGCCAGCGCGTAGAGCCTTTTTATCTGAGTACAAGTCATTTGATGAATAACTATCAAACAACGACCCCGTTGGTACCATAGGCTCTGTTGTAGGCTCCGGGTACATAGGCGCATAGTAAGGGTCATCCTGAACCACATGATGATTTTGCGTTGTCATACAACCACCCAGCATTAATGCTGCCGATGTGACTAAGATAATATTACGCATGCTGCCTCCTACCCATTAAAGCTGCTGATTAATGTAACTAAGCATTTCATCAACCGCTGAAATCACTTTTGAATTCATTTCATAAATTCGTTGTGTTTCAATCAAGTTAACGAGCTCTTCTGTCACATTCACGTTAGACGTTTCAAGAGAACCTTGAACCACACTGCCTAAACCATCGATACCTGGGTTACCTTGCACAGGCGCACCACTAACAGCGGTTTCTGTGTATAAGTTTTGCCCCATGGGCTCAAGACCCGATGGATTAATAAAATCACTAATAGTTAGCTGACCAATTACCACATTGTCTGGTTGCCCTGCGATACGAAACTGACACTTCACCGTCTTGCGAAACAGTGATTGATTGTGCATCATCTGGAACATTCATTTCAGGCTGCAACGGAAAACCCGCTCCCGATGTCACAATTCGACCATCTTCGTCAGTCGTGAATTGACCATTACGTGAATAGGCAATATTGCCATCAGGTAATTGCACTTCAAAAAAACCAGGACCTGAAATCATCCAATCCAATGAATTTTCTGTGGTAAGCATGTTACCTTGTGAAAAGTTCTTTTGGTTAGCAACCACTTTGGCACCGGCACCTAGCATTAAGCCCGATGGCATTTCAGTGTCTTGTGACGAACGACCACCTGGTTGGTTAATGTTTTGATATAGTAAATCTTCAAATACGGCGCGGCTTTTTTTGTAACCGACCGTGCTGGCATTCGCGAGATTATTTGAGATCACCGAAATATCGGTTTGCTGGGCGTCAAGCCCGGTTTTACTGATCCATAATGCAGGATTCATAACTCTACCCTCTCAGTCATCTTAAACAATGCGTAACAGCTGATCTTGACGCTCATCGAGCTCTTCGGCTGTTTTCATCAATTTAACTTGTAATTCAAATTGGCGTTGATTGCTGATCATGTCGACCATTTCATGCACTGGGTTTACATTCGACATCTCAAGCGTTCCCGACAGTACTTTCACGTTAGGTGAAATATCACAAAAACCACATAGATCATTTACCAACATATCTTCTTTTGGTCGGAATAATCCGTCATTGCCTTTTTCGAGCATGGTGTTATCAGCCTCAATCACTTTCAGCCGATCAACTACTTCTAAAAAGTTAGCAGGCGCACCTTGTGGGCGAACCTGAATAGCGCCATCTTCACTAAACTCAACTTTCTCGATAGGTAACGGCAAAATAATTGGACCACCTTCGCCAATTACTTGACGGCCGTGGCTAGTGATCAACGCGCCATCTGGAGTAATGTTTAATGTGCCAGTTTTGGTGTACGCCTCATTGCCTGATGCATCTTGTACACTCAACCAACCACGGTCACTCATCGCGATATCAAGCTCGCGGCCAGTTTCAACAAAGCCACCCGATTCCATATTAGATCCAGGGCGTTCTTGCATTGCAAACACCCTAGATGGCAAACCTTCACCGAAGGCTTGCATAGAGCGAGCTTGTGCAAAATCAGCTTTAAAGCCAGTGGTGTTAGCATTAGCAAGATTGTTGGCCTTGAGTTCAAGACCTCGCAAACTTTGCTTTGCACCCGACATGGCAATGTAGACCATTTTGTCCATAACATTGACTCACTAAAAATACGATAACTAAGAAATGCAATAAAAGTGCCAAAGTAAAATTGACGCTAAAATAGGAAAGAAAAATGAGGTCGGTAAAATGAAAAAAGGCTGCCAATAGAGGGAGCAGCCTTCGTGTCGGATTTAGCTTAGAGCCGCTAAAATTAACGGATCTGTAGGATATTTTGTTGTAGTGTTGAGTTAACCTCAAGCGCACGTGAATTTGCCTGGAAGTTACGCTGCGCACTGATCAAATCAACAAGTTCACTAGTTAAGTTAACATTCGACTGCTCAAGCGCAGATGAGTTAATTGAACCTAAAGTACCTGAACCTGGTTCGCCAGCAATCGGCTCACCTGATGTTAAACTCTTCTTCCAAGCAGTATTACCTACTTGTTGCAAGCCTTGTGAGTTCGAAAAACGTACCATCGCAACTTGGCCAAGGAAAGAAGTATCACCATTACTGTATGAAGCAACAATTTTACCATCGGTACCAATATCGATACCTGATAGACGACCTACAGTCGCACCATCTTGCTCAAGCGCTTTCACTTCAAAGTTACTTGCATATTGAGTCGGTATTTTATTCGTTGTACCAGCTTCATCGCGCCAGTTAATGTTTACATCATCAGGGAAACTCGCACCATTAGACAGTAAACCAGATATACCGCCTGAAGGTATTGTTAATGGATTAAACGTAGCATCCGTATTTGCAGTCCCATCTGTGCTTTGTGGTAAACCACTTGAGTCAAACTGAAAAGTTGAAATAGGTGTATATGGCGACGCAGTTTGCTCAGTACCATTAGCAGCAAACGGCTTTTCATCAAGCGTTGCAAACACTTGCCATTCATTGTCATTACCAGTCACTGCTGCGTCAGTTTTAACAAAGAAGAACTGTAAAATGTGTGGCTCACCTAAAGAATCATACACCGTTGTTGATGTTGAACTGTTGTACGATGCACTTGTCTCTGGGTCAAATGGTGTAACTGCTGGCGTTAATGCACGCGAATCTAAGTTAAACGACGAATAAACATTGGTCGTAGCGCGTGGAGAACCTGATGCATCAGGAATTTGTAGCGCAGAAGATGTGCTTAAACTAACAGAAGTTGTATCACCCGTTGCTTCATCAACAGGGAAACCTTGTAAGTAGTTTCCGCTAGCATCCACAATAAAGTTGTCTTTATTAAGTTTGAACGCACCAGCACGAGTATATGTAAAATCTTGTGCACCTAGGTCATTTGCCATGGCAAAGTAACCTTCACCAGTAATTGCTAAGTCCAGTGAGTTATTAGTGAAAGATAATGAACCTTGGTGGAATTGCTGTGCCACCATTGTTGTTCTTACACCGTCACCATTTTTTGTTTTACCAGAACTAAATACTGATGATGCGTACACATCAGCGAACTCTGCACGAGACTCCTTAAAGCCCGTGGTATTGACGTTAGCAATATTATTTGCTGTAACGTCTAAATCTTTTTGCGCGGCTGCTAAGCCTGTTAATGCAATATTGAAGCTCATAACTCACCTCTAACCTATCTCTTAGCCTAAGCTAACCCAAACCTTTTTTACTTATGCGATTTCAGCTATATCAGTTAGCCTAACCGCACCCTCTTTTGTATTTACGATAATGCCGCTGGCGCCATTAATATTGACACTTTCAATATTCTTAAAGGTCGCCATTGGCATACTGCTGTAGTCTCCATTTACGAAGCCTTCAGCACTAATGTCATACTCACCTTCAGGGAGTACATTGCCATCGTTATCTTTACCATCCCATTCAAAACGAAGAGCACCCGCTGACTGCGAACCTAATTCAATCGTGCGCACTAACTGGCCCGATGAATCTGTTATTCTTAACGTTAGAGACTCAACGGCAGTTTCTGCAACTACCGACCCTTTAGCGAGATTTTCACCATCAAAATCAATCGTGTCAGACTCAAGTAATGCTTGCTTACCAACAAGGGTAGAAGCCTGTAACGCAGAATTTGATGTCATTGAAGCAGTCAGTGATTCAAACTTCTCATTTAAGTTTGAAATACCCTCAGCCATAGTGAAGTTCGTCATCTGCGCAATCATTTGATCATTATCAGCTGGCTTGCTTGGGTCTTGAAACGACAACTGTTGTGTTAAAAGTGAGAAGAAGTCTTCTTGCGTTAAAGTATCATCTTTCTCTTCTGTTTTATTTTGATTGTCTTGCCAACGTAAATTATCTAAATACGTGGATGACGCACTGCTGATGTCGTTACTCATAACTTATCCTCGGTTACCGCTGCCCAAGCAACAGTGTTTTACTTAACATTTGCTTAGCTGCATCAGCAACTTGCACATTTGTTTGGTAAGAGCGAGAGGCAGAAATCATATTTGCCATTTCTTCTACAACATTAACGTTAGGCTTATAGATGTAACCATTTTCATCCGCACTTGGATGGTTTGGGTTATATTCAATTTGCAGAGGCTTATCACTCTCTACAATGCCTAGTACTTTAACGCCAACAGAAGAGCCCTGAGGATTGCTTTGTGATGCTGACGCTTTAGTCAACTCTGCAGCAAAAACAGGATGGCGCGCTCGATACGTCTGATCTTGGCTAGAACTAATCGAATTCGCATTCGAGATATTACTGGCAGTAGTATTTAAGCGGACATTTTGCGCGCTCATACCGGTTGCTGAAATATCAAAAACATTATACAAACTCATGATTATGCTCCTTGACTACCGAGGGCTTTTTTAAGGCCTTTAATTTTACTACTCATAAATTGCAGGCTTGCCTGATACTCTAATGAGTTCTGTACATACAAGTTTCGTTCCACTTGTATATCAACTGAGTTGCCATCACCTGTATCTGCTTGATTTGGCGTACGAAACATTTCTGCATTACCAACAAAACGACTGCCTCCGGCAATATGTTTAGCATCGGTTCTTACCATACTATTGCCACCTTGCTGGTTGCTTTTTGCCGCTTTTAATGCCGAGGCAAAATCGATGTCTTTCGCTTTATAGCCCGGCGTATCAGCATTAGCGATATTTGTCGCTAATAACTCAGCGCGTTGTGAACGGATCAACATCGCATGCGGATGAACTCCAAATGCTTTATCAAAACTGATAGCCATAACCATCTCCAAAAAATTGACTCTGCAGTGAACAATGCAAAAGATAAGCCAAAAATAAGGAGTAAGCTTTATTTGTATAACAGACTGAAAAATAGATAAATTTAGCAACCTAAGGACTAGGTTGCTAAGGAGAGTTTACTTTTTTTGATAGATAATACCAGGGTTACAACGAACCATATCAAAGCTGTCACTAAGGCCCGCCATTGATTCAGATGCACCTAAAAATAGATAACCTTTAGGGTTTAAAGCTTGAGCAAATTGCGAAATGATTTTAGCTTTTACTTCTGGTGAGAAGTAAATTAACACATTACGACAAAATATAATGTCAAACTTGCCCATTAAGGCGTATGAATCTAGTAAGTTTAAATGTCTAAAGCTCACCATTTTGCGAATAGGTTCAACAACCTGAGCCATTCCATTACCGCTGTCCTTAAAGAACTTCTGACGTCGTTCCATCGACAAACCACGAGCAAGGGCTAACGAGTCGTACTCAGCGTTCTTACACATATCAAGCATGGTATTAGAAATGTCTGTGCCAATTATTTGCGCTCCCATCTTTAATACGCCAGGGTTTTTAGCCTGAAACTCAGCGACCGACATGGCAATAGAGTATGGCTCCTGCCCTGATGAACTTGCCGCTGACCATATTTTCAATGGTCGACGAACATCTTTAAGTTCAGGGAATAGCTTCGTTTTCAATAGCTCAAATGGGTATTGGTCTCGAAACCAAAGCGTCTCATTGGTGGTCATCGCATCAACCACAGCGGCACGAAGCTGCCTCTCATGAGGACTTAAGGTTTTACTTACCAACTGTGATAAAGACTCGACATTAAAACGTGCCATAAGCGGCGCTAGGCGACTTTTTACTAAGTAAAGTTTGTTATCACCAAGCACGATGCCACATTGTTGTTCTAAGAAAGAGCGGAATTGATCGTATTCGCTTTGTTGTAAATGCTTATTTTCCAAAGTAATACCACCTATAAATAATTAATCACAATGAACCCACTTTTTCACAGCTGTTGCTAATTCATCTGGGTTAAATTTTGCAATAAAATCATCGGCACCTACTTTTTCAATCATTGCCTGGTTAAATACCCCACTTAAAGAGGTATGCAAGATCACATGAAGAGGTGATAATTTTGGATCTGCTTTAATTTCGGCGGTTAAGGTATAACCATCCATTTCCGGCATCTCTACGTCAGATATCAATAAGCCAACGCGCTCAGTAATATCATTTTTACAATCAAGCTGAGCAATCTCACGTAAACGTAATAATGCTTCTTTGCCGTTTTTAGCTAACTCAGTTTGTACACCTAAAGGTTCAAGCGCACGTTTAACTTGGTTTCGAGCTACCGCTGAATCGTCAGCAATAAAGACAATACGCTCACCTAAATCACGCTGAATTTCACCCTCACCAACCACTTCAGCACTCACTTCAGTGTTAACTGGACAAATTTCGTTTAAGATCTTTTCTACATCAAGTATCTCAACTAACTCATTTTCAATCTCAGTGACCGCTGTTAAGTATGAATAACGTCCCGCACCTGAAGGCGGTGGCATTATTTTTTCCCAGTTCATATTAACGATGCGCTCAACTCCGCCAACCAAGAACCCTTGCACAGAACGGTTGTACTCAGCAATGATGATAAAACTGTCTTTGATATTTTCAATTGCCGGACCACCTACGGCCATCGATAAATCAATAACAGAGATAGTTTGGCCACGAATGTGCGCAACGCCGCGAATATACGCATTTGATTTTGGCATGTTAGTAAGTGGTGGGCATTGCAAAACCTCTCTTACTTTAAACACGTTGATACCAAAGCGTTGTCGCCCTCTGAGTTTGAATAATAGTAATTCAAGGCGGTTTTGCCCAACCAACTGAGTACGCTGGTTAACTGAGTCTAAAATGCCTGCCATTTCAATCTCCTAAAGATAAACAATCAGAGCTGGAACAATAATTGCCTTCTTTGTGTTAAAGCTACATAAGGTTACGAAGCGTCTGTTTTTTGACGCAAAATATTTATACCTTGTTTTCAACCATAAGCATAGTCGAAACAATATGAGTTTGTTAAAAAAAAGCCGAAGATACAGTGTTTTTTATTTTCTTACTAGCCTGTTGTTTGCAACACAACTGCAGGCAGAAGTTTATAATAACGAGCAACTTCAACAAATCGCTATCGATTTTGTTAGCGAACAGCTCCCTGATCTGGACACCAAACCACAAATAAGTGCTTTACCATTAGATGGTCGCATTCCAGAGAGGTTTTGTGAGTCGCCAATAAACAAAGAGTTACCAACAGAACCTCCTTTTAATCGGCAGGTAACTGTACAACTTAAGTGCCAAGACCTAAATAGTTGGACTCAATACGTCCATGTCCGCATAATTGAGCTCGAACCTGTGGTTGTTGTAACAACCAACCTTGCTCGTGGTGAAGTCATCCGTCCAGAGCATTTACGTGTTGAAATGAAACCAAAGCAGTTTGTTAGAACGCAATACGTACAAGATGAGTCTATACTTATTGGCAGCCGTAGCAAACGTAACTTGCGTGATGGCAGCCCTATTGTAATGCGTCAGGTGTGTATGGTTTGCAAAGGCGATAATGTCACTATTTATGCCTCATTACGCGGTTTAAGAATTAAGACCACTGGGATTGCTTTAGAAGATGGCACGTTAGACGAATTAGTACGTGTAAAAAACAAAAAATCAGGTAAAGTATTAAATGCACGTGTGGATGGGGTCGAGTCTGTACAAGTAAATATTTAATTTTTTATATTTATGCTAAAGTATCCGCTGTGCCCGCCGATATAAAGGCATATGTTGGGTAATGTATAGGTCAAAATTATGGTAAGCAATGTCAATAATGGTCAACAACAGCCTTCTGTGTTGACAAATACCAAGCAAAAGAAGCTTGATTTACAAAAAGATAATGCTAATGCAGCTGCTGCAAAGTCAGCCGCACCTAAAGCAAGTGCAGATTCTGTGAGCTTAACACCTCAAGCTAAACAGCTTAAGTCTTTGCAAGAAAAAGCTGAGCAATCATCTGGCTTTGACAGCAATAAAGTAGCTGAGCTGAAAAAAGCAATCAGCGAAGGTAAATACCAAATTGATGCTGAGAAGTTAGCAAAGAACATTGCTGCATTCGAGTTTGATGTCTATGGCTGATCATAATCATTTAATTGCCAGTAAACTAACACAACAAGTTTCGTGCTTAGAGTCTATTGCTGCGCTGTTAGATGATGAATTGACAGCCATTGCTGCAAAACGTGGCGATGGATTAAAGAGTATTGCCCAACAAAAAATCTCTCTGTTACAACAAATCCAAACAATTGATAAAGAAGTTCAAAAGCTTGTTGCGCACAATGATTCGCAAGATGACGAAGTGAGTTCACTTATCAAGCAAGTTAACACTTTACTATCAAGCTGCAAAAAGAAAAACGATGTTAATGCCCATGCAGCCCATCAAGCACAGCTGAGTGTTAAACAACTTAAGGATATTTTAATCGGTGCGCCATCATCGATGACCTACGACCAAGGCGGAAGTGTTATTCAAGGCGATAAGAAAATCGTTCACAACTTGAAAGCCTAAATACTATTCCATTAAAAAAGCGCGATAACTAAGTTATCGCGTTTTTTTATGCTTGCAGAATTTGCTGGACTTATGCGGCAAGCCAATAGGTTACAACTAGACTAAGTTGCACCTAATAATATGTTACTTTTTTCACTTGGCGCGGTTTTACTTCGCCGATGTATAAATCGTGCACTCGTTTCATATCGAGCTGTAATTCAGTTGCGTAGGTGTCCCCTACTGCATAGGTTTTAATAACCTGTGCACCTTTGATCACACCTTGTACTTGGCTTTGTAATTGATCATTATGAGCAATGCTGTTTTGCACTGTAGTGCCTGCGGAAATTCTTTGCCCGTAAACTTGCTCAGCAAGCTCGCGGTAAGCTTCAAGCTTTGAGGCTTTAATCGCAAGTAGAGTACGTTGCGATTCATTACTGCCAGGCTGAGCACTTATTGGCGCATAACCCACAGCTTTTAGCACCGGGTAGCTATCTGGCTCAATGTAAGTGTATTCTACATGTTTATCAAAAATACTACTGCAGCCTGTTAATGCTGCGCAGGCAACTAGCCCACCTAATAGAAGTACTCGCATAATTTGCTTCCGCTTAAAACTCTTGTCTACAAATATGCACGTTTAATGCCACTGTGGTACAGTCCTTGCTCATTTAGGTTATTCAATAGTTTTAATGCTAGGTGTCAGCATGAACAATAAAACAATAGCCTGCTTAAAAAGCCTTGGCTTAGCTTTTACAATTTTGTTTTCTAACAATAGTTTAGCGCAATGGTTTGAATCTACAGGCCATGCAGTTGTAAAAAATGGCGATACTAGCCAAGCCAAATCTGCCGCCATTAAAGATGCCATTACTCAGGCGTTAGTGTTTTCTGGCGCTCGAGTAAGCTCTGTACAGACTCTAGTTGACGGGGTTTTGACGCAAGATCAGCTGAAAATAAGTAGCCACGGTGAAATCCAGAAAATAGAATTAATCAGCGAAGATCGTCATAACGACACCTATGCTATTACGCTTCGCTTAGACATCTTTGCTCAAGCAGAAGAGTGCCCTGCAAACCAATACACTAAATTTATTGCTGTTACACAAAGCCAACTTGCCAATCGCGAGCAAGCTCGTATGGGCCAAATTTTTGACGTAAACAAAGCAATAAGCGAACACCTATATAATAGCTTAAGCAATACACAAATGGCAGCTAAGCCAACGGCTTATTACAACATGCCGCTAAGGGTAGATCACTTTTTCACTCAGCAATACGATTATAGTAATGCACTACTTGAGGAAATCACTAGCCGAAGTAACTCGCAATATGTGTTACTAAGTCGTATTCGTGATTTGTCGGTCAACCATAAAATTAATAACGACTATGCATTTTGGCAGGATGACAGTTTTAAGCGTGCATATAAAGTTGATTATGTGCTCTTTGATGGCACAACTTACGAAAAACTTTGGCAAAAAAGCTACCAAACTGAAGGCATTTGGCCGTATAAAAAGACTGAGATCATCGATGTTTATAGTGACCGATTTTGGGCAACCGACTATGGCCAAGCTATTAGTGATATAAACCAAACTCTAACCTATGACTTACAAGCAGCCATGGCCTGTTTGCCCACGCAAGGTAAAATACTGCATATCGAAAACGATAGGCTGATTATAAACCTTGGTAAGGCTCATGGTCTCGAGCAAGGGCAAGTTTTAAATATTGCCCATCATAATTACCTAACGGATGCACAGGGTAATAAACTCCCGCATAAAATCACGACACTTAATCAGGTAAAAGTGACTCAGCTTTATCAGCAATCAGCGGTTGCCGTGAGTATTGATCAGCAACCTCTGCCTAACATTCAAATTAATGATATTGTTGAATTAGCTGCTAGCGAGTAAATGAGCTTGTAGGCCTTCATGAGCATTTAGCCAGTTAGCTAATTGCTCAACACCTGCTATGTGCGGGTAGTGCTTACGAGTTGCAATGACAATTTGGCGTTGCTGGTTTGGTGTTATAGCTAAGTACTTCACTCCTTCACGTGGTGTACATGCAAGCTTAGGAACAAAAGTGACACCATCATCCATTGCCACCAGCGCGAGTAAGGTTTCAATACTGTTACCTTTATATTGATTTGACACCTCGACCCCTGCTGAAAAACAAAATTGTTCTGCTTGTTCTTTAAAGCAATGACCTTCATTTAACATTAATAAATCACAATCCTGTAATTGAGCTAAAGCGACTTCAGTGTGTTTTGCCAATACGTGTTGCTCTGACACCGCGACCAAAAAATCTTCTTTATAAAGCGGTGAAACATGATAAGGCGCTAAATCGGCTACATCAGCAACAATTGCAATATCAATCTCTCCATTATCAAGGGCCAGCAGCGTTTGTGCTGTTTGCATTTCAGTAAATGAAAATTGGGTTTCACTGAAAGCTTGCTTCATTGATGTTAATAGCGTTGGCAGTAAATAAGGTGCGATGGTAGGAATAATCCCTACATTTATTTTACCTTTTAGTGGATCGTGTGAGCTGGCGGCAATTTCTTTGAGCACTTGCGTTTGCTCAAGAATAAGTGTGATCTGTTTAAGTAATTGCTCACCTTGAGCGGTGATTGTGACCTGCTTAGTTGAACGGTCAAAAATAACAACACCCAATTCTTGTTCAAGCTTTTTAACTTGCCCGCTTAGCGTAGGTTGGCTGATATAGCAGGCATCTGCTGCTTTTCTAAAGTGCTTGTACTGTGCAACCGCTTTTACATATTCGAAGTCTTTTAAATTCATAACCGCACCTTTAATAGCTTTTATCTATCATATTAATACAAACAAACGATTGGAACTATCAAAAATCAAACCGCATAATAGCACTCAACAAATCAAGAGGAATCAAAAACATGTTAAACAATATTGAAGGCCAAAAAGTACCAAACGTTACATTCGCAACACGTGTAGACGAGCAGTGGAAATCCGTTACTACTGACGAAATCTTTAAAGATAAAACGGTTGTGCTATTTGCATTACCTGGCGCATTTACACCTACTTGTTCATCAACACATTTACCACGTTATAACGAGCTTGCTGCTGTATTTAAACAAAACGGGGTTGATGACATTGTCTGTATTTCTGTAAACGATACATTCGTGATGAATGCTTGGGCGCAAAACCAAGAAGCCCAAAATATTACCCTACTGCCCGACGGCAACGGTGAGTTTACTGATGGCATGGGTATGTTAGTTGATAAAAACGACTTAGGCTTTGGTAAGCGCAGCTGGCGTTATTCTATGCTTGTAAAAGACGGTGTTATCGAAAAAATGTTTATTGAACCGCAAAAGCCAGGCGACCCATTTGAAGTATCTGACGCTGATACCATGCTTGAATACATTAACCCTGCGCAAATAAAACCAGAGTCAGTGAGCATTATTACGAAACCTAATTGCCCATTCTGTACAAAAGCTAAAGCACTATTAGAAGCAAAGGGTTATGTGTACGAAGAAATTATATTAGGTCAACACGCATCATTAACCAGCTTAAAAGCTATTTCAGGTCGTGAGACAGTACCGCAAGTATTCATAGGCGGTGAGCACATTGGTGGCTCTGACGATTTAGAAAAACACTTTGCATAATTTTCAAGTTGGGGCTGCTGAATGCAGCCCTTACATTATTTAAACACCTACAACCTATTGATTAAAAAACAAATTAACCAACTGGTCTGCTCTCACCATCACCGATATTTATATTCAAAATACCAACATCTTAGTTACCAATTTATTACATAAAGCAAAGAATGAACCTAAAATGTCTGCAGCTACATTTACTCAAACCGTAACGAAATTAAGATGATTTAATTGGAATATAAAATGAAAAAACTAATACAAGGACTGCTCCTTTCCTTGCTATGTTTCGGTGGCCAAGCTCATGCTGCGTCCACTGGTACGATCGATTTACTCACCCACCCTGTTGGCATTATATGCCTTGTTATTTTTATCTTTGCTTATGTGCTCGTCATACTCGAAGAAAAAATTCACTTACGCAAATCAAAACCCGTATTGGTTGCAGCCGGGATTATTTGGACCCTTATTGCTTGGCAGTACAGTGCACAAAACTTATCTGTTCTGAGCACTAACGCGTTTCGTCACGCCCTGTTAGAATTTTCAGAGTTAATGCTATTTTTGCTCGTTGCGATGACCTACATCAATGCACTAGAAGAGCGCCGTTTATTTGATGGCCTAAGAAGCTGGCTGGTTGCGAGGGGCTTTAGCTACAAACAATTATTTTGGATAAGCGGTGTACTGGCATTTTGTATTTCACCTGTAGCCGATAACTTAACAACCGCATTACTTCTATGTGCCGTAGTAATGAAAGTTGCAGCAAATGATAACCGCTTTATTGCTATGTCATGCGTAAACATTGTAATAGCCGCAAATGCAGGGGGCGCCTTCAGCCCATTTGGTGACATCACGACACTCATGGTTTGGCAAGCCGATGTTGTCGCCTTTACCGAGTTCTTTGTTTTATTCCTACCTGCTTTAGTAAGTTATATTATTCCAGCATTTATTATGTCTTTATATATCAATAATCAACACCCTGATATCGTAGGCGAAGAGATTGAACTTAAACGTGGTGCGCTTCGCATATTGTGCTTATTCTTACTGACAATACTAACCGCCGTGGTGTTAAAAACCGCCTTTGGTTTACCTCCAGTTGTAGGCATGATGATGGGCCTTGGCTATTTACAGTTTTTTGGCTACTTCTTACGCGTCACCCTACCCGGCTCCCTTGCCAGAAAACGCGCTATGGCAGAGCGCGAAGGTGATAAAGAGCGCTTATCTCGCTTAGGTAACGTTGTTCCTTTTGATGTATTTAGCCGTGTATCAAGAGCAGAATGGGACACGCTCTTGTTCTTCTATGGCATTGTAATTTGTGTTGGTGGCTTAGGGTTTATCGGCTACTTAGCGCTGCTTTCTGATTTACTTTATAACAACTGGTCTGCTACCGGTGCGAACATTATTCTTGGTTTAATGTCAGCCGTTGTAGATAACATTCCTGTGATGTTTGCGGTGTTACAAATGATGCCAGATATGTCGCATGGTCAATGGCTGCTTATCACCTTAACAGCAGGTATAGGTGGCAGCCTGTTATCAATTGGCTCTGCGGCAGGGGTTGCACTAATGGGTCAAGCGCGAGGGATCTACACCTTTAATAGCCACTTAAAATGGTCACCGGTTATTTTACTCGGTTACTTTGCAGGTGTATTAACTCACTTATATCTCAATACTGCCTACTTCAGCTAAGCCTCTGTAATGTTAAAGTTAAAACCCTAATCGTTTTTAGGGTTTTAACTTTAAACACTCCACAATGAGCGGTTTATAAACAGCAATGTCGCAATAAGCGGTGTTTTTGTCGCAAAAAGTCAAGATTAAGGCAGGTACTTTACTTTAGTCTAATAATTCACAAATAAGGTGAATTGAGGACACACATATGAGCCAAATGAATTCTGTTGCCATGCAAAATGGCAAGTTGCATGTAAAACAAATTGATATTCCCACTCCTGGACCCGGCCAAGTATTAGTAAAAAGCCTAGCTTGCGGTATTTGCGGTTCAGATATTCATATTACACGCCACACCAGTGATGTATTCGATATCTATAAAAACCTTGGCATAATGGCTAATGATGCAGGTGACGACCAAGAAATATTATTAGGTCATGAGTACGCGGCAGAAATCGTCAGCTACGGCCCAAATACCAAAGGCGAACTTGCTAAAGGAACCCGTGTAACCTCAGTGCCAATCTTACTCTCTGCTGGCGGTGCTGGCGTAGGTGTAACTCCAGGGCTGTATGGTGCCTATTCTGAATACTTTATTGTTGATGAAGCCTTGCTATTACCTATTCCTGATGCAGTTCCATCAGAAGCGGCAGCCATTACAGAACCACTTGCTGTTGGCCTGCATGCAGTGAACCGCGCACAAATGCATAATGATGATGTTGCAATCGTAGTTGGTTGTGGCCCAATTGGCCTTGCCGCGATTGCCGCATTAAAGTTACAAGGCGTAAAACACATCGTTGCCTCTGATCCGCAAGAAAGCAAAAAACAAATTGCCCTTGAATTTGGCGCTACTGAATATGTTAACCCTATGGCGGATGATGAAGTCGCTAAAGCCGCTGTGCTTGCAGGTAGCAACAAGGTCGTTATTTTTGAATGCGCCGGTGTCAGCTGCTTATTAAACGACTACATTTTACGTGCGCCAGCAAAAGCAAAAATCGTTGTAACAGGTGTACATACTGCACCACTTAACGTTAATTTTGCCTATGCAACTGTCAAAGAGTTAGACCTTATTTTCTCTTATTACTATCAACCAGAAGAATTTGCTCAATCACTCGAGAACATCGCTTCAGGTAAAATTGCATGGCAAAAAATGCGCACAGGAAAAGTCGGCATCGACGGCGTACAAGGTGCCTTTGATACCTTGTTTAAACCAAACGACCATATCAAAATCATCATTGAACCATGGCGCACAGGTGAGCTTGAAAAAGTAACGGGTTAATTAAGCTTAAGGGGTGCTGAGGTAACTTGGTAGCCCCTACAGGAATCGAACCTGTAACTGCCCCTTAGGAGGGGGCCGTTATATCCATTTAACTAAGAGGCCACTCAAAAGCTGAGGGATTGCTTGTAACTTGTAACTTGTAACTTGTAACTTGTAACTTGTAACTTGTAACTTGTAACTTGTAACTTGTAACTTGTAACTTGTAACTAAAATTATAACGGTCTAAGGCTTTGCTAATCAAGGAGAATAAACCAATCGACTCGAGAATAGCCGATTGGTGTAATGCAAGAGCTAATTAACGCTAGCTGTTGCAGATTGGATTGACTCATTTTTTAGCACAAAATACGGGATCACTTTTTGTGCGCTGGCAATAACAAGTTTTGAGTTTAAATTAATCACTCGAGCATTCACTTCAACGCCGTTAGGGCGATATATAAGCGTGCCTGTAAGTACATGGCTGGCAATGCGACGCTCGGCTAACTCTTCTATATCACGCGACATCACAAAATCACCACGTGAGGTCACACTAATTACATCCATCGCTTTAAAATCAACAACCCCAAAGCCAAATTTCTGCAGCTGGTGCAGCATTGTTTCCGATAGTTGATTACCAAGTTGAGAGCTGGTTTTTAAGCTTGCATCTAAATCGACAAAAGAAGTAATAGCAATTCCTAACTCACTTTCTTGTTGCATAGTATCAACTAACTCAAGCGCCATTTGCTCGACATAATTGACAACTGTTTTATGATGTTGATATGGCACAAATAGACGATGGTTAGCGTTATCCTGCTGCATGTCGTTTTGTTCAACTGCTTGCAGCATAGCAACGTAATCTAACTGACCATTTGCTGAAGCCTGTGCGTTTTTCGGCTCTGCTGATTGCTCTGGCAGCAATTGGCAGCCGGATAGCGCGAGCGTTAACGATGCTAAGATAAAACCTTTCATAGCTTACTCACTTGCTTGTTTTAGTGTAATACCATCACTACGGTTGGTGCTATCAAGGGCATCAACCACTGATTGCGGGATAAAACCCTGCGCTGACCCTACAACCGCTTTACTTGCTAAGCCAACAATACGGGCATTAACGAGCACACCACTTTGATGATTAACCAAGGTACCTGCCAATACATAATTAAAATTTTGATCTTGGCTTAGCTCTAAATAATCACGACTGAAAACATAGTCACCACTTGGCGTGACACGCATATAATCAGTAGTTTTAAAGTCAATGACAGGTACACCAAATGCGTGCAGTTCATGAATGAAACTTTCGGCAATTTGATTACCTAGCAAATTCGTTGAGTTGTAATCAGCATCAAGGTACACAAAACTTGAAACAGCAACCGGCGTGGTATCGCTAACATATTGCAAATTTTCAACTAAGTCTTGCATGATGCCACGCACATAATGATTAATATTTTTACGCGTTGGTGCAGCGGTAAAAGTGCTGTTGTTCATCACCGCCTTATTAGTTTGGAACACACTGTCGTTACTATGCGGCGCGGCGACTTCTCTTTGCGCAGCTAACTGAGGCTCATTATCTTGCTGTGTTGCATCACCTGATAACATCGAAGAGCAACCAAAGCCTAAAGGCAAACATAAAGTTAAAATTAAACGTTTCATTAAATGAGTTCCTCTTAATATTCGCTTCGATACAACTGGCCATCACGCTGCTGAACTTTTTCAGCTCCCCACATGACATTAATGGGGATCTCGGTGCTTGCTGCTGACACTATTCGCAGATCTTTGGTATTTACCAATCGGGCGTTAACTATGTAGGCATGTTGTTGCCGCGTCAGTGTGCCGGTAATAACAAAGTCAATATTCTGACGTTGACGTAAGGTATTTACATCACGACTAAGTACACTATCGGCCGATTGCTGCAAATTTAAAGTATTTTCTAACCGATACTCGATAGTATGAAAACCAAGTTGAGTAAATTGCGTTAATAAACTTTCTTGAATTTGCTGACTTAAGCCACTGCCCTGATCTTCTGCTAAATCAGTTCCTAAGCCATCAGCCATATAAAAACTGGTAACAGCAATACGAGCATTACCTTTATAAGGGCCTTGAATACGGCTCAACTGACTGCTTAAATCAGCAACGTATTGATGCACCGTATATGGTGCCATTGGCGATTTTGGGGTTTCTCTAGGGGGCGCACTTTGTGGCTCTTCAGTTAAGCTACAACCCACCAACACTAAAAAAACTGAATAAAATAACAGGCGCATAATTGCCATCCTCACTAAACTTAGTAAGTACAAAGCAATAATTATGCCTAAGTATTATTATTTGCTAGATATAGCTAGATAATAGTGAAGCAAGAAACTCTGTGATTAAAGGAAGTAAGCCGCTTTGTAATGGATCTGTTTTAAGTTATTAATCGCTACTCAGACTGAGTATGTGAGGTTGTTAAAACAGGAATAGCAAAGTTAGTTGACGCAAAAGCAGTAGCTACAGCACCTGTCCAACAAAAGGAGCTGTCACACAAGTTTGCCCTAGCTTTTTTACTATTTCACAAAATGCAGTAGCTTGAGTATAGTTTGTAAATGGACCAGCTCTTAGTCCATACACGGTTACGCCTTTGTGCTCACGCTTTTTAAAACGAAAATCCAGGCCATGCAAAACATCAGGGTAGTCTCGCTTTAGCTCTAATACACGGTGACTTACTTTTGTCGGTGTTAAATATAAACCTAATTGCACGGCCGGTTCTACTGCTTTGGCTGCTGCAATAGCTGCGCTTTGTGAATGCGTAAATGGTTGCTCAGGCTGGCTATGCTCTTGGCTCATCATACAGGCTGTTAAAACAGTTAAGCTGATGGCTATCAATAGGTATTTAGAAAAAATAGAAAAATGCATGATTACGTCGATTCTCAAAAACAGACTTAAAACTTAGCAATAAAAATGCCACCTTTAGAATGAACTTTGACCCTAAAAATATATTCGGTTGTCAGTGTAGTTACCAACCCAGCAATCAATTCCTTGCCGCTTAATAGCCTCACAATCGGCTTTGGCATTTTTAAAGTACTTATAACGGCCAAACTTAAGGCGATAATAAGTATGCTCATTTACTTTAGCAACTTCGATATTAAGTATCGGTTTTCCTTGGAAGATATTCGGCGCACGCTTAACCATTTTTTTAAATGAATAGGCAAGGCTTTGTTCTGATTCAACAGACATAAGCTGTAAAGCAAAACTGTAATTGTGCTCAGGAAACTCCGTTTTGTTTGATGGCTCAGAGACAGAGTTGAGATCGTTATCTTGAATCTGCTTAACATTTTCAACTGATTTATAGTTTATTGCTGCTTTATCTGGGCTCGTTTGAATTAGTACACTAAAAGTATCTGATTGCTTAAACGCTTTGTTAAAAAGGTAAGTAATATTAATATTTTTATTTTTAAGAATAGAAGGCAATGGGTTATTACTACAGCCAGCTACAGCTAGTAACACCATCAGGTATAAACTGTAACGCAAAGACTTTAAGTAACATTTCATAATCAGGATTCTTTAAAGTACCATTAAAATTAGCTTCTTATTAAAAGAAGAGCATATTGTTAGTACTTACCTGTACATCAACACTTAAAAGATAATTTGAGATATAAAACGTAACCACTAACGTATTAACGTTTCGACTATAACCTTTGTGTTAGTTATTTTTGGAAAACAGCCATAAACGAAACTATTCATTTACATTCAATGGTAACAATGCGTTAAGACAAAGGTATATCAGAAAAATCCTTTATTGGGTAATGATCGACAATTGTAAGGTTTATGTAAATAATAAAAAAGTGCCATATAGGCACTTTTATGAAGTAATTTTTGACTAGAAATCTAAATTGCTTATTTTACCAGCGACTTTATGAAGTCTGTAAGCTCACCTTTGAATTCATCACGACGCAGTGCAAACTCAACAATCGCTTTTAAATAACCAATTTTACTGCCGCAGTCATGGCTTTTACCTTTCATTGAGTAGGCATCGACAGTTTCTTTTTCCATTAGCATAGCAATCGCATCTGTTAATTGGATTTCATCGCCTGCGCCTGCAGGAGTTTTTGCAAGTAATGGCCAAATATTTTTGCTCAATACATAACGGCCAACAACAGCAAGATTTGAAGGTGCTTGCTCAATCGGAGGCTTCTCAACCATGTTTAAAATTGCAGCACTTTCACCTTGCTGGATTTTTACATCACCTAAGTCCACTACACCAAATTTATCTACTTCATTTTGCGGAACAGGCTCCACCATAATTTGGCTCTCACCTGTGCTTTCAAAGCGCTGGATCATTTCGGCTAAGTTATCTTTTTTAAGGTCGCTGGCCACATCATCAATGATCACATCCGGTAAGATAACTACAAATGGTTCATTACCTATGATAGGTGCTGCGCAGTTGATAGCATGGCCAAGGCCTTTAGCTTCACCCTGACGAACTTGAATAATCGTTACATCTTTCGGGCAGATTGATTGTACTTCTGCAAGTAACTGACGCTTAACACGCTTTTCAAGCGTTGCTTCTAACTCAAAACTGGTATCAAAGTGGTTTTCTATTGAGTTTTTACTTGAATGCGTCACTAAAACAATTTCTTTAATTCCTGCAGAAATTGCTTCATTTACAACGTATTGAATCAGTGGTCGGTCAACAATAGGAAGCATTTCTTTAGGAATTGCTTTTGTCGCAGGTAACATACGCGTGCCAAGACCAGCAACTGGGATCACAGCTTTCATTGATTTCTCCTTAAATTTTATTGTTCTTACACTGAAAACGGATACTTAATTGCATCGTGACACTGATAACCTACTACTTCAAAATCGTCTTTTGTAACCCAGGTTTCAATGTCTTCAAGTGATTTAATGTTTGGGTTTATTTTTAATTCTGGCGACGCGAAAGGCTCACGCTTTAGCTGCACATCACGCATCAACTCAAGTTGGTTTTCGTAAATATGTGCATTGGCTATCTTATGATACGCCTTACCTGGTTTATGTCCGGTAATTTGTGCAACTAAAGCAAGTAGCACAAAACATTGTATCTGATTAAAGTTTAAACCTAGCGGCACATCGCAGCTGCGTTGGTATGAAGTTAAGTATAGAGTATCACCTAACAAAGAAAAGGTGTGCGTGTGCATACAAGGGCGTAAACAGCCTAGCTCAAACTCACCTGGGTTATAAAAAGTGACTATTTCACCGCGATCATCTATGCCTTTAGATAAGTTATCGATAACTTTTTTAAGTTGGTCTAGGTGACTACCGTCAGGGCGCTGCCAGCTGCGGCCTTGAACACCATAGACACGCCCCATATCATCTTCACCACGACGATGTGGGTTTTCAAGCCAAGCTTTGTTTTCGTTTGCGTTTGCATTCCAAGTCATACAGCCGATATCACGAAACTGTGCAGCACTATCGTAACCTCGTAAATAACCAAGTAATTCAGCTATGGCGGCTTTGTAAAAGCTTTTGCGTGTTGTAATTAGCGGAAACTTGTTATTCGCTACATCATACTCAAGATCAGCGTTAATAACGGTTAAACATTTGGTACCTGTGCGTTTATTCTCAACCCACACACCTTCGTCAACTATGCGCTGACATAAATCTAAATACTGTTTCATTGATTAGCTCATATTATGCTTTGCTTGCCACGCTGTGTTGCGGCTTTTTATAGGCCCATATTAACAAACCAAGACCACCAATTACCATCGGCAATGACAGTATTTGCCCCATTGAAATAACGCCTGCGAATAAACCTAAATGGGCATCTGGCTCTCGGAAATATTCAACAATAAATCTAAACACACCATAGCCAAGCAAGAACACCCCAGCAACACTTCCCGCTGGACGAGGCTTTTTAATAAACCATTGTAAAATTAAAAACAGCACCAGACCTTCTAAAAAGGCTTCGTACAGTTGAGATGGATGACGAGGCTCTGGCCCACCAGTAGGGAAGATAAACGCCCAAGGTACGTCAGTTACTCGGCCCCACAGCTCACCATTAATAAAGTTACCAATACGTCCTGCTAATAAACCGAGTGGCACTAATGGCACCACAAAGTCACCTACTTCAAATAATGACTTTTTACGTGTCCAAGCAAATATGGCGATTGCGGTAATCACACCTAAGGTACCGCCATGGAACGACATACCACCTTGGTCAATTCTGAATAAATACAGTGGGTTTTCAATAAAATAACTGAACTGATAAAACAACACATAACCAATACGACCACCGAGTATCACACCGAGCATGCCGTAAAATAACAAGTCGCTTACTTGTTCTTTTGTCCAACCTGAGTTTGGTTTTTCAGCTTGACGATTAGCAAGCCACATTGCTAAAGCAAAACCAATTAAATACATCAAACCGTACCAACGTACGCTGAGCGGGCCTACCGAAAAAATAACCGGATCGATATCTGGAAATTGAAGAGCCATAAAATTAAAAACCTTTAACTAAACACCATTTTAAGCGCAATTATTACAAGTAATAGCGCGAATACTTTTTTTATTGTTGCCACTGGCAAGTAATGCGTGGCTTTGGCACCTATAGGCGCAATTAGCGACGAGGTAACCACAATCCCGACTAAAGCAGGTAAATACACAAATCCGGCAAATCCATCACTGAACGATGTTAATTGCCACCCAGCAGATACATAACCCACCGAGCCAAACAGCGCAATGACAATACCACATGCAGCAGCACAACCAATGGCCTTTTTAATATCAACAGAAAAATAATGCAGTAGCGGCACAATCAGCGCTCCACCACCAATACCTATTAGTCCTGACAACGCCCCCATTATGGCACATAAAAAGCCAAGAATAGGTCCTGAAGGAAGCGGCTTTTCACTGGCAGCTTTGGTGCGTGTTGATAACACCATTCTCAAGGCTATAAACACAACGCTACCAGCAAAAACAAAGCGCAATAGTTGTTCAGGAATAAAGCTTGCTGCAAATCCGCTTATTAATGCACCCAGTCCAACCCCAGTCATGACCCAAGGAGCAATTTCCCACGGTACGTTAGCATTACGATGATGAGCAAGGGCTGAAGATGTCGAGGTAAAAATAATGGATGCTAACGATGTCGCTATCGCGATAACTAATACATGGCTTGGGTCTGCAACATCAAACGAAACCAGTAGCGCACTAAGTACCGGTACGATAATAAGACCGCCACCAATGCCTAATAAACCTGCTAAAAATCCAACCACACAGCCCAAAATTGCGCAGTACACCATTAAAAGTATTACGTCATGCATAGCACACTCATATATTCAATTTGTTATATACATATACTAAACTAATATATATACCCAAACCACCTCAAGATGCGAGTTTCAGTTGGAATTAAAAGCGATTTAGGCAAGGCATTGATTGCAAGTAATAGTGGTTCTATTGTTAAAATCAATAACGCAGTATAAATCGCTTTTAAACCAACCCTTTGGGCGTTTCACAGCACAATTTTCCCTCATGATTGACCTTGGCTTGGGGTGTAAAATAGCTCACCGAGCTGATGTTCAATCATAAAGTTACGCGTTAACCTAAGTACATGTTTTGCAGTGGGTTGTAATAAACACTCGGCAAGTAACTTTTCCATATCGCTAACATTTAAACGTCTAAGCACAAACTTAATTTTACTAATCGAAGAATAGTTCATACTCAAGCTTCGATAACCCATAGCAATAAGCAGTAATGCACCTTCTGGGTCGCCGCCTAACTCACCACATAAACTAAATGGCAGCTCATGCTGCTGACACTCTTGGGCAATTTTTAACAGCACCCGAAGTACACTTGGGTGATAAGGATTAAACAGCTCTGCAACACGCGCATTTGATCGGTCAACTGCAAGCATATACTGAGTTAAATCGTTACTACCTACAGAACAAAAATCGACTTTTTGCGACCACTCTTCAAGCATAAATACGCTCGAAGGAACTTCCAACATTACACCGATTTCTGGTCGTTCAATTGCCTGCTCAGGATATTGCTCACTTAGTTCAAAATAGGCTTGTTCGAGCAGTTTTAATGATTCATCCACTTCTTCTGAGCCACTGATCATCGGCAGCATAATTTTTAGATTACCTAAACCAATATTGGCTTTAAGCATCGCCTTGAGTTGATCTAAAAATAGCTCAGGGTGGTCTAAGGTCACGCGAATACCACGCCAACCTAAAAATGGATTTTCTTCGGTTATATTGAAGTAATCTAAAACTTTATCGCCACCAATATCGAGTGTACGCATCACCACTGGATTGGGGTGATAACTAGTAAGCACTTCACGATACCAATTTTCTTGTTCTGACTGTGAAGGAAACTGACCTTTTTGCATAAACCAAGCTTCAGTACGATAAAGTCCAACGCCATCACAGAAAGGTTTATTGTCATGCTCTATATTTAACTCAAGTCCAGCATTAACTAACAAGCTTATATGTTCGCCATCACATGTAACAGCATCTAAACTTTGCTCTGCAAAAAAGCGATCATTCAATAGCGTTTCTTGGTATTTAAGTTGGCTATATTCCTGATGTAACACTTGCGAAGGTGAAATATATAAACGCCCTGCATAAGCGTCTAGAATCATTGGTTTACCTTCAAATTGCAGTAAAGGTAAATCTTCTATACCCCATATTGCAGGGATCCCCATTGCACGCGTTAAAATTGATGCATGACTGTTTGCAGCTCCATTGACACTCACCACCCCAGCTAAATGACCTTTTGGCACTTCTGCGAGCATGGCTGGTGTGAGTGTACTGGCAATTAAAATAGTCTCTTTAGGATAAGGCTTTGCTGCATGCTCTGTATTGACTAAGTGATGCAAAACCCTCAACCCAATATCTTTAACATCAACTGCACGCTCTTTGATGTATGGGTCTTGCATAGCATTAAACTGTGAAATTAGTTTTTCGATGACTATTTTAAGTGCACTTTTAGCGCTCCAGCCCTGCTGAAGTTGCGCTTCTACATTTTGCCCTAAGCTTTTTGCATCCAGTAACTGTTGGTAAACATCAAACACAGCAAGGGCTTCTTGCGGTATCGAATCACTGAGGGTCATTGATAAAGTGCTAAACTCATTTCTAGTGGCAGCAACCGCTTGAGTAAATAACTTACGTTGAGTGGTGATGTCTTCATCTTTTTGCAACTCAATAGAAGTAAAGTCTAGCTTTGGAATTACTACAAAAGCTTCGCCGATTGCTATACCGGGAGCACCAGAAACACCTTTTAAAACAGAAGTTTGATGAGAAAACTCATCTACCCTTAACAGCTCTTTTATTTCTGCATGGGCTAACTGAGAGGCAAGCTGCGCCGATAAAGTAATTAAAAACGATTCTTCATCAGGGCTAAATACTCGCGCCAGCTTCTGCTGAACAACGATAACACCCAAAACCTTTTTCTGGTGCACCACTGGTACTGACAAAAACGCGTTGTAGCCTTCTTCATTAACTTCGGGTGAGAGTTTGAAACGTGGATGAGACTTTGCAAAAGCAATATTGATAGGCTCTTCGCGCTGCGCAACGAGACCTACAAGACCTTCAGTAAAGCCTATACGAAATTTACCGACCGCATCAGGGTTTAAGCCTTGAGTTGCCATCAGTACAAAATTGTCTTGACTATAATCTGCAAAATAAATCGAGCAGCACTGTGTTTGCATGGCATCTTTTACCATTTGCACAAAACACGCTAGCGCACTAGTTAAGTCCGCCTGTTGCGACACTGCCTCAGCAATTGATCTGAGCGTGGCTAACATGATGCTGCTCCTTTAATTTAAATAAGGTTACCCTTATCGTTTATGTCGCCAATGATCTTTGTGTTGCTCTCGTTTATTAAACGGCATTGCAAACGGGGCAAACTCTTTCATTACTCTACGATATACATCGCGCTTAAACGAAACAACTTGCCTAACCGGATACCAATAACTCACCCATCGCCAATCATCAAATTCAGGGTGATGAGTTTTAAGTAAATTTACATCTTCATCTTTACAACGAAGTTTCAGTAAAAACCATTTTTGTTTTTGCCCAATACACACAGGACTTGAGTCTCTGCGAATTAAACGCTTGGGTAATTTATAGCGTAACCAATGTTTAGAACTTGCGACGATCTCAACGTCTTCAGGAAGCAAGCCCACTTCTTCGTGTAATTCTCTGTACATGGTTTGCTCTGCTGTTTCACCGTCATCAACACCACCTTGGGGAAATTGCCAAGAGTGTTGACCATAGCGACGAGCCCAAAATACTTGTCCCTGATTATTGCAAATTACAATTCCGACATTGGCACGAAAACCTTCGGCATCAATCACCTTAGTGCCTCATTTGTAAGTCGATTTTTATTGATTGTTCCACATAACCTGCGATACAGCAAACACTTTACACCTAAGCCTAAATTAGATTGAAAATTTATTTTTTAACAAACATGTTTAATCAAGGCGTTACGATGTAATTATTATAAAAATACCCTATTTGATTAAAATAACTATTTACAACCGCATTTTTATCACCTTACCCACAGCTTGTGCATAACTTTTGTAAACCATGCCTAAATTGCAAACAAATCCACAATCCACAGTTAAAATATCCACTTTCTCCACAGAAACTGTGGATAAACATGTTTATATATCTGTATTTATACAAACAACTGTCTAATTAATGAAATAGAAACAACACACAAAAACAATAATTAAATTAAATATCATATACTTAGGCCTGGATATCCAAAAAATTAATTGGTTATTTTTAGCTCACACTTAACGTGCGCAAAAAACACTCAAACACAAAGATATCCACTAAGGCGCACATTTGCTATCATGATCCGGTTAATTAGACAATCAAATAAACGCCTTATGCGACCGATAAAACCCGCTTCTATAAATGAATTAATGCAACGTGTTGATGCTATAGCAGGCCTTACTTTAGGGCAATTAGCCGAGCAATATCATTTTAAAACACCTGAAGACTTGCTACGTGAAAAAGGCTGGACCGGGCAACTTATCGAATATGTGCTTGGCGCAACTGCAGGCTCAAAGCCAACGCCTGATTTTGAAGAATTAGGAATTGAGTTAAAAACTCTGCCCATTTCATTTAAAGGCAAACCACTCGAAACGACGTTTGTTTCTGTAACACCACTACTGAATGTAACTGGGATGAAATGGCAGCAAAGTACGGTTCGTAAAAAGTTGAATCATGTTTTATGGTTACCTATTTTAGGCGAACGCGAAATTCTACCTTTTCACCGCACCATAGGCAGCGGCTTTTTGTGGCAGCCAACGGCCGAGCAAGACGCACTCTTACAACGTGATTGGGAAGAACAAATGGAGCTAATAGCTCTAGGTCGAGTGGATGAGATTTCGGGCCACTTAGGCGATGTTATGCAAATAAGGCCAAAAGCAGCCAATAGCAAAGCGCTGACTGATGCAATTGGCCCGAATGGTCAAATAATACAAACCTTGCCTCGCGGTTTTTATCTAAAAACCAGCTTCACCGGCGAGATCCTAAAACAGCAATTTCAGCTTTAATTAAAATATAAAAAAACCTCCCGAAGGAGGCTTTTAAAGTCTAAATAGTTAGGGCTGATTACTGACCTTTAACTTCTTTAAGACCATTGTAAGGTGCTTTCTCACCTAATACTTCTTCAATGCGAAGTAATTGGTTGTACTTAGCAATACGGTCAGAACGGCTTAATGAACCCGTTTTGATTTGACCTGCCGCAGTACCCACTGCTAAATCAGCAATTGTTGCATCTTCTGTTTCACCTGAACGGTGAGAGATAACAGCTGTGAAGCCAGCATCTTTAGCCATTTTAATAGCTGCAAGCGTTTCAGTTAATGAACCGATTTGGTTGAACTTGATAAGGATTGAGTTAGCAATACCGTTATCAATACCACGCTTTAAGATCTTCGTGTTAGTTACGAACAGATCGTCACCTACTAATTGTACTTTGTCGCCAATTAGTTGTGTTTGGTGTGCGAAACCATCCCAATCAGACTCGTCTAAGCCGTCTTCAATTGAAACAATTGGGTATTGCTCAGTAAGGCCCTTAAGGAAGTGGTTGAATTCTTCAGAAGTGAATTTTTTACCTTCACCTTTAAGGTCGTAGATATTTGCTTCTTTGTCGTAGAACTCTGATGCCGCACAGTCTAGAGCTAGAGTGATATCTTTACCAAGCTCATAACCTGCATTTGCAACAGCTACCTTGATTGCAGCAAGTGCCGCTTCGTTTGATTCAAGGTTAGGAGCAAAACCACCTTCATCACCTACTGATGTAGAGTGACCTTCAGCTTTAAGTACTTTTGCTAAGCTGTGGAATACTTCAGCGCCCATACGTAACGCTTCACGGAAGTTTGTCGCGCCAACTGGCTGGATCATGAACTCTTGAATATCTACAGAGTTATCAGCGTGCTCACCACCATTGATGATGTTCATCATAGGTAATGGCATTGAGTAAACACCTGGTGTGCCGTTTAGATCTGCAATGTGCTCATAAAGCTCTACGCCTTTTGAGTTTGCAGCCGCTTTAGCTGTTGCTAAAGACACAGCTAAGATAGCATTCGCACCTAGTTTCTCTTTGTTTTCAGTACCATCTAAGTCAAGCATAACTTGGTCAACAGCTTTTTGATCAACTGCGTTTTGACCTTTAAGAGCTTCAGCGATTTCGTTATTGATATAGCCTACTGCTTTTAAAACACCTTTACCTAGGTAGCGTGCTTTATCACCATCACGTAATTCAAGCGCTTCGCGAGTACCTGTTGATGCACCAGATGGTGCTGCAGCACGGCCCCATGAACCATCAGCTAAATGTACATCAGCTTCAACAGTTGGGTTACCACGCGAGTCCATGATTTCGCGACCAATCACTTTTACGATTTCTGACATCTTGATTCCTCTTTTCCCGAAAATGGTGAGTTAGTGCCAGCTTTATTGCTGCTGGCTTTTAAAACAAATAAGCCGTGCATATAGCACGGCCTACTTAAATTACGATGACGCTTTTTGGTGAGTGTGTGCTGCTGCAACAAACCCTTCAAATAGCGGGTGACCATCACGTGGTGTTGACGTGAATTCCGGGTGGAATTGCGCGGCAATGAACCAAGGGTGATCTTTATTCTCGATAATTTCGACTAGTTTCTTATCTTCAGATAAGCCTGTGAAACTTAAGCCTGCTTTTTCAAGCTGCTCTACAAAGTGGTTATTCACTTCGTAACGGTGACGGTGACGTTCAACAATTTCGTCACTACCGTATACTTCACTTACTTTAGAGCCAGGTGTTAAGTGACATTTCTGAGCACCTAAACGCATAGTACCACCTAGATCAGATTGCTCATCACGGATTTCAACGTTACCGTCAGCATCTTGCCATTCAGTGATTAAACCAACAACTGGATGTGCTGATTTTGCGTTAAACTCAGTTGAGTTTGCATCTTCAAGGCCTGCAACGTTACGCGCATATTCAATAAGCGCTACTTGCATACCTAAACAAATGCCTAAGTAAGGAACTTTGTTTTCACGTGCATATTTAGCCGCTAAAATCTTACCTTCAACACCACGGCCTCCGAAGCCGCCTGGTACTAAGATAGCATCAAGGTGAGAGAGTAACTCTGTACCTTTGCTTTCTAAGTCTTGTGAATCAACATATTCGATGTTCACGGTTAGACGGTTTTTCAGACCTGCGTGCTTTAATGCTTCGTTTACTGATTTATAAGCATCTGGTAGTTCGATGTACTTACCAACCATACCAATCGTCACTTCACCCGTTGGGTTAGACTCTTGATATAACACTTGTTCCCACTCAGATAAATCTGCTTCTGGGCATTCAAGGTAGAAACGACGACATACGAAGTTATCTAGTTCTTGTGATTTAAGTAACGCAGGGATCTTATAGATGCTTTCTACGTCTGGTAATGAAATAACAGCTTTCTCTTCAACATTAGTGAAAAGTGCGATCTTCGCGCGCTCGTTATTTGGAAGTTTACGATCAGAACGACAGATTAAGATATCTGGTTGGATACCAATCGAACGTAATTCTTTTACTGAATGTTGTGTTGGCTTAGTTTTAACTTCACCTGCAGGGCCTAAGAATGGCACTAGCGTTAGGTGGATAAACAATGCGCGCTCACGGCCAATTTCAGTGCCAAGCTGACGAATTGCTTCTAAGAATGGTTGTGACTCGATGTCACCAACTGTACCGCCAATTTCAACGATTGCTACATCGCGACCTTCAGCACCGTCATATACACGTTGCTTAATGTCGTTTGTGATGTGTGGAATAACCTGAATTGTTGCACCAAGGTACTCACCACGACGCTCACGTCGTAATACATCTTCATAAACACGACCTTGTGTGAAGTTGTTGCGGCTAGTCATTTTGGTACGGATGAAACGCTCATAGTGACCTAAGTCAAGGTCAGTCTCTGCACCGTCTTCAGTTACAAATACTTCACCGTGCTGAATTGGGCTCATAGTGCCTGGGTCAACGTTAATGTAAGGATCCAGCTTTAAAATAGTCACGTTAAGACCACGTGCTTCTAAAATAGCGGCTAATGACGCTGCTGCAATACCCTTACCCAACGAAGAAACAACCCCGCCAGTTACGAAGATAAATTTTGTACTCATGCGAACCCTAGAATATCAGGAATTAAAAGGAATAATATAGAATCAAGACGGGGCGAAATTATAGCAAAGGGGCTGCTATCAATCCAGATAAAATTAGCAAATAAGTGCACAAAAAACGAGCTTGGTTACACTGTACCCAAGCTGTATCAAAACAGGCTCACTTGGCCTGCTTTTTAATGGCTTCCCATGCGTTGTCCATTTCTTCGAGACTGGCCGTTTCTAAACTTTGGCCACGTTCATCTAAGTAGACAGCCACTTTTTCAAAGCGTGACGCGAATTTAGCATTGGCACTTCGTAATAATTGCTCAGGATCGCGTTTAATATGACGGGCTACATTTACCGTTGCAAACAGTAAATCGCCAAGCTCTTCTGCACTGTGTTCTGAATAAGGGTCATGAGCCAGCGCTTCTTTTACTTCGTCGACTTCTTCAGCGACTTTATCGAGGGCCCCATGATAACTTGGCCAATCAAAACCTAGGCTTGCTACGCGCTGTTGAATTTTCTTAGCTTTTGAAAGACCTGGCATCGCATCAGGAATATCCTGCCAAAGACTCATTTGAGGTGAAGTAGATTTTTCTGCTCGTTCTTGCGCTTTAATAGCCTGCCACTGCGCCGAAAGCTCTGCGTCCGACAGCTCACTTTGCTTTGCAAAGACATGCGGATGCCGACGAATTAATTTATCGTTTAGTGTATTTGCCACATCTGCAAAATCAAATAAGCCCTGCTCTTTAGCAAGTTGGGCATAAAAGATGATTTGAAAAAGTAAATCGCCAAGCTCACTTTTAAGCTCAGTGAGTTCACCTTTTTCAATGCAGTCTGCTACTTCGTAAGCTTCTTCGAGGGTATGCGGCACTATCGATTTAAAGTCTTGTTTTAGATCCCACGGGCACCCAGATTCTGGGTCCCGTAGTTTGGCCATAATTGATAACGACTGCTCAATGGCATGTTTATCACTCATTACGAATGACCACGCTTTGCATCATGTACACCTTCGATTTGGTGTAACTTAGACAATAATCGGTTAGTACTCGATAAGTCATGTACTTCAACCTGCATTGAAAACAGCGCAAGCTGCTTATCTTCAACGGTGTTGACATTCATGTTAAGCACATTCACCTTTTCGTTTGCAAGGACAGAGCTGATATCTCTAATAAGGCCTGAGCGATCTGTGGCTTCTACTTTAATAGTTAGTGAGTAAGAGCCATTTACATCGTCTGACCAACTTACTGATATCACCCGCTCAGGATGTTTATCACGAAGTTTTTCAAACGAATCACAATCCTCACGGTGAACTGCAATCCCACGGCCTTGAGTAATATAGCCAATGATTTCATCGCCCGGCACAGGTCGGCAGCATTTAGCAACATGGCTCATTAAGCTACCTACCCCATCAACAACAATGCCGTTTTTATCACCTGTGACACTTTTTGGTTTTTTAAACTTAATTTGTGGTTCGTCATCATCACGGTCACTAATAAAGTTTAATAATTGGTTTAAGCGAACATCACCTGCGCCTACCGCAACCATCAGGTCATCAATGCCTTTAAGATTGAATCGCTCAATTGCTGGCGCAAGGTCTTTGGTTGTTAAGTCTAGTTTTTGCAGCTCGTTCTCTAATATTTCTTTACCGGCGCTCAAGTTTTTATCGCGATCAAGCTGTTTAAACCAATGATGGATTTTAGAGCGTGCTCGCGATGACTTAATATAACCTAGCGATGGGTTCAACCAATCACGACTTGGGTTAGGTTGCTTTTGAGTTAAAATTTCAACCTGATCACCAGTACTGAGCTGATGAGTAAAGGGCACGATTTTGCCAAACACTTTTGCACCAATACAACGGTGACCAACGTTTGAGTGAATGTAATAAGCAAAATCAAGTGGCGTCGCACCCAGTGGTAAATCGAAAATATCACCTTTTGGTGTAAACACATAAACTCGGTCTTCAACTACTTGATTTTTGAGCTCTTCAGCTAAGTCACTACCATCAACTACTTCTTCTTGCCATTGTAGTAACTTACGTAACCAACTAATTTTTTGCTCATAGCCAGAACCACGTCCTGGCAATGCACCTTCTTTATACATCCAATGCGCAGCAACACCTAACTCAGCATCTTGATGCATTTCGCTAGTACGAATTTGGATTTCAACGGTTTTACCTTCAGGGCCAAATACCACTGTATGAATTGACTGATAGCCGTTTTGTTTAGGTGTTGCGATGTAATCATCAAATTCTTTATTTAAATGCCGCCAATTGGTATGCACGATACCTAATGCTGCGTAACAATCTTGCAGGCGTTCCACCACAATGCGCATAGCACGAATATCAAACAGCTGATCGAATTCGTAATTCTTCTGCGCCATTTTTTTGTAGATACTGTAGATATGCTTCGGGCGGCCATACACTTCACCCTCAATACCCGCTTCGGCCAAGCGTGCTTTTACTAAAGCAACCATATTTTCCATATAGGCTTCACGAGCAAGTCGCTTATCATCGAGCTGTTTTGCGATATTTTTATAGGTGTCGGGGTGCAGGTAACGAAACGAAAGATCTTCAAGTTCCCATTTAAGCTGACCTATTCCTAAGCGGTTAGCAAGGGGTGCAAAAATGTCACGTGTTTCTTTAGCGGCAATTACACGCTCTTCTTCACTGGCGTCTTTAACATCACGCAAATGGCATACTTGTTCAGCGAGTTTTATCACCACTGCACGCACATCTTCAACCATGGCTAGCAGCATACGGCGGATATTATCAATTTGAACAGTGCCCTTGCCTTGATGGGCTAAGGTGCTGATGGTAGCCATTTGGCTTACACCTGTTAGTAATAACGCCACGTGATCACCAAGCTTGTCGGTCACAGTTTCAATCGAGATTTTTTCGGCTAGGAAATAAGGTGTTAAAAAAGCCGTGGCAAGTGAATCTGCATCTAAATTTAGCTCGGCTAAAATCTCTACCATTTCAATGGCTGTGTTTTCACGTTTTGCATCATCGCAATGCAGACACAATTGGTGAGCTTGCTCTAATAAGGTATGTTTGTCTTCTGTTAGCGCTAACAGCTCGATACGGCTGGCAAAATCACTCGGCTTTGTAAGCTGATGTGACTGTCTAGTGGCTACCATGTGCGCTTTACCTCCTGTGAAATAACGCCATCGTTTCAATATGCCCAGTATGCGGGAACATATTCATAAGCCCAATTTTTTCAATGCTAAAGCCTGCTTGTAAAATAAGTGCACTGTCACGGGCTAAAGTAACAGGATCACAAGAGACGTATAAAATCGTTTTAAACTGAGTAAGTGGTAACTGCTCTAAAATTGCCATTGCGCCAGTACGTGATGGATCAAGCACTAACACATCAAGTTCGGCACTAAACCAAGCAGCTGATTGCATTGATTTTGTTAAATCAAAACAATAAAAATCGGTATTCGACAATGAGTTAGTTTGCGCATTTTGTTTTGCTAATGCAACCGCAGAATCGACCCCTTCAACACCAATAACATATTTAGCATACTTTGCAATCAATAATGAAAAGTTACCAATACCACAAAATAAATCTAATACCTGCTCATGACCTTGTAAATCAAGCCACTGTTTTGCTTGATGAAGCATAGCTTGGTTCACTTGGGGGTTAACTTGAATAAAGTTTTCAAGGCCAAATTCAAAGCGTAAATCATAAGCTGGTATCTGGTAGTACGGCATTGGATGGTCACTGTGATCAATTTCACCACTGTGTGATTGCCACACAACACGCCAGCTATATTCATCACACGCCGTTACGACAATGGCTTTTAACTCTGCATTAATAGCTTTGGTATGCCTAATAACCACAAAGGCCGCATTATCAGCTTCACATAATTGTAGGTGACTAATACTACTAAGACCTGAATGGCTGTTGATAAGAACATCAAAAACTGAAAAAACGTCTTTAAAAGTACTGCTCAGCACATCACAGCTTTCAATGCTCACCAATTGTTTAGACCCTTGAGCTCGATACCCTACGCGCATTTTCTTTGCGGCTTTGTCATGCATTACAGCAATACGCGCAGAGCGACGGTAATGGCGCTCTTCACTAAGCAGAGGTGCTTGCCAATTTAAGTCATCAACTTTGGCAAACTTGCTAAACAGCTGACTAACCGCAGCTTGCTTTTCAACCAATTGTTGTTCTGCATTAAGGTGCTGTAACTGACAACCACCACAAATCTGATAATGCTGACAAAAAGGAGTAACCCTATGCGCTGAGGCTGATAGTACTTTTTTACAATCAGCACTGGCAAAGCGTGCCTTATCTTCAATCAATAACGCTTTTACTTCTTCACCCGGCAAAGCACCATTAACAAAACAGACTTTACTTCCCTGCTTAGCAACGCCTCGTCCTTGATGGTCCATAGCAGTGACATTTAGGATTAGCATTTTTTGCGAAACGGATTTCTTTTTTGCTTTGAAAATCTGTGCCATTGGGCAACACCTTAATTATTGATAAAGCGGGATTAAGTATATACTCTTAAACAACGATTATAATGATAACAACATTCTTTATGACTAAATTTGGCTTACGTGACTCAGTCTTAATACTTACACTTATACCGACTGTGATCATAGGCTTGTTGCTGGGCGGTTATTTTACAATAAATCGTTACATTGAGCTCGATGAAATTTTATATCAGCAGGGCGTTACTATTATTGAGCCCTTAGCCATTGCTGTTGAACAACCATTACTAAAGCGTGATAAAGCCTTACTAACCCGCTTAGTTAGCCATACTCATAACAAACACTCCCCTGCGATCCAATCAATTGCTATTTTCGATGAAAACAATGAGTTAGTGATTTTTAGTAAATATCAAAGTGAATTCAAAGAAATTGTTAAAAGCAATGTTAACAGTATGGATGGGATTCAAGTACACAACTCTGATCACTATCTAACATTTTCTACCGCCATTATTAATCATAGCCGTCAAGACACGATTTGGAATCATAATAGCTATCAAGCATCACTAGGTAATGTGGTGATCATGCTTAATAAACAACAAGCCATTATCGGCCAGCAACGCGCCTTACTGGTCAGTGGCGTGGTGATACTCATAGCACTAGTACTTGCGAGCGTATTAGCATTTAGGTTGACCCGCATGTTTATTCAACCACTTAATAAGTTAGTACTAGCTACCGACAAATTAATTGAAGGGAAAGTAGATACAGGTCTTGATAAAAAAATGTTTGGTGAGTTTGAGTTATTACGCACAGGCTTAAATACCATTTCAGAAACCATGGTAGTGCAACGTGATGAGATGCAAAAGCATATTGATCAGGCAACCTCTGATTACCGCGAGACCTTAGAACAATACGAAACTCAGAATATTCAGTTAAGTATTGCCAAAAAAGACGCGCAAGACGCTAACCGTGTTAAATCAGACTTTTTAGCCAAAATGAGTCACGAATTACGTACGCCTTTAAATGGTGTAATTGGCTTTACGCGTCAGCTTTATAAAACCCCGCTTAATAAGCATCAAAAAGATTACCTCGATACTATTGAGCTATCTGCAAATAGCTTATTAACGATTATCAGTGACATTTTAGACTTTTCTAAATTAGAAGCCGGTGCCATGGAGCTTGAGTCAATGCAATTCCAGCTCCGTGACAATATTAATGAAGTTATGACCTTGTTAGCACCAAGTGCACACGAAAAACAACTTGAGCTATCGATATTTATCCATCCACAAGTACCTGACAATCTAACTGGCGACCCGACCCGCTTTAAACAAATTTTGATAAATCTTATAAGTAATGCCGTTAAATTTACTGAAAAAGGCTCAATCAAGGTTGATGTTGGCTACCGCTTATTAGATGAAGAGCGCGCCTCTATTTTAGTGTCTGTCACCGATACTGGTGTGGGCATCCCAATGGATAAACAAGATGCCTTGTTTACACCATTTGGCCAAGCAGACTCAAGTATCACCCGTAAATTTGGTGGCACAGGTCTTGGTTTAATCATCACCAAACACATTGTTGAAGCGATGAATGGTCGTATTACCCTGAACTCAGCACCTGGTAATGGCACCTGCTTTACATTCAATGCCGTATTCAGAACGCCAAGTAACTCAATTACTAGTGACTTACCGACCCAATCATTGATTAATAAACGTATTCTTTACCTTGAGCCTCATGAGCATACACATCAAGCAACCTTATCGCTTTTACATGAATGGCAAACTCGCGTTACCGCTTGTATAGATGAAGAAAGCTTCTTAAATGAGATCAATAAAGACTTCAGTTACGATATTTGTATCATTGGTCATACCGCCACAATTGACGATATGCAGCAACTTAAGAGTTATGTAAAAGCAGTGCGCCCAGTCACTGATTATTTATATATTATGCTCAATACGGTCTCGCACAATATGCGCGAAGCCTTTGTGGGTAGTGGCGCAGATGCTTGCTTAAGCAAACCACTTAACCATCGTAAATTATGTGAAGTACTTGCTGCCCCTTATCGTCTTGACCATCCAGTGCATAACATTGAACAAGGCACTGAAAAGTTATTACCTCTAAAAGTACTAGTTGTAGACGATAATGATGCCAACCTAAAGCTTATTTGCACCTTACTTGAAGAACAGATTGAGCTAATTGATACGGCACACAACGGCTCACAAGCCTACAGTCTAAGTAAAAGCCATAAGTATGACTTGATCTTCATGGACATCCAAATGCCAATTATGGATGGTATTACCGCATGTAAACTTATCCGCGAGTCATCTCTCAATGAAGATACGCCAATCATTGCAGTTACTGCTCACGCATTAGCGGGTGAAAAAGAACAGCTGCTTAAAGATGGTTTTAAAGGTTACTTAACTAAGCCTATTGATGAAGATATGCTAAAACAAATAATTAGCGATCATAGCCCACAATCGCCGATTAATCGCGAACGAAGCAAAGCTGCCACAGTTGACTCAGAACCTCCATTTGAAAGTGCCCGCCTTGATTGGCAATTAGCGCTACAACGCGCTGGCGGTAAAGAAGAGTTAGCACTAGAAATGCTCAACATGTTGTTACTCAGTGTACCTGAAACCTTACGCCTACTTAATGAAGCTATAGAAAAAGAAGATTGTGAACATGTACTTAGCATAGTGCACAAATTCCATGGCGCGTGTTGTTACACCGGCGTACCAAAACTAAAATCACTTGCCGAAACACTCGAAACATCACTAAAAAGCGATTGCGATTTAAATTACATTGAACCTGAATTGTTTGAGCTGATTGATGAGCTAAATAATTTGTTAAGTGATGCAGGTATGGTTGAGCCGCAACGATAAAAAGCACTCAAAAAAAGATATAAAGGAGTATATTAATGAAAAACTATCTAATTCTAGCTGGCTGTTTACTTGTGTTTGGCTGTACTTCAACTACAAATAAACCAATGGAACTAGAGTATGCGGATTTAGCTGTTAGCTATGATGAATTAAAAGCAACAAAATGGCAGCAACTTGAGCGTTTTCCTGCCAGATATCCGAAAAAAGCGGTGCTCCAAGCAGCAGAAGGCTGCGCGACCATTGAGTATGTCATTACGCCAAAAAATGAGATTAAAGATATTCAAGTAATAGCCTCTACAAACCCTGTATTTGCCAGTGCGGCAAAAGATGTTGTCACTGATTGGCATTGGAATGAGCTTGCGAAAAATATTACTGATAAAGCTGTGAAAACCCAAACCCGCTTTGATTTTTGTTTTGATACACCTGAGCAATCTTGCAAAGCACTCAAGCCTAACTATTCATGCCCTAGTAACGATATTATTTATTCTACGGGTACACGCGTTGTTAAATATACGAGGTAACTTGCTTTGTACTTTATCTTACTTATCGTCTTTAGTGCTATTTCACTCACTTGGTTTTTTCTCCGCTATAAAAAACTAAGTATTGAAGCTAATAATTACGTAAAAACCAATTACACAGAGCAGTGGCAAACATACGAAAGCCAAGCCCGCTTAATGAAAGCAAAACCTAACTCAATTGTGTTTCATTCAATCAAGAAAGGCGAATTGTCGGCAATAGATGATGGTGTTTTAAAAAATTTTAAGAAAAAACATCAGTATTTAGTCGCCCTACTTTGCCTTTCACCTTGGCTAGCTTCATTGCTTGCACAATTGATAGTTTACTTAAGTAAATAAAAAGCGCGGTGGATATCGCATCCATCGCGCTCTCGATTCAAAACTTGCCAGCGCCAATAAAGGGCTGACAGATTAAAGCGTATGTTTACAAACGCGCTTCAATCATCAGGCGCTTCATATCGCTTACTGCTTTTTCTAAGCCATCAATCGCTGCACGCGCAATAATCGCATGACCAATGTTTAATTCGTAAATTTCTGGCATTGCAGCAATTGGTTTTACATTGTGATAATGAAGACCATGGCCTGCATTAACAATTAAACCCAAGCTATTGGCATATTGTACGCCGTTACGAATACGTTCAAGTTCTGTGTGAAGTTCTTCGTCATTCTCTGCATCGGCATAAGCACCTGTGTGAATTTCAACGTATGGTGCATTACAAGCTTTTGCAGCGTCAAGTTGTGCATTGTCAGCATCAATAAATAACGAAACCTTAATTCCCGCAGCTGTCAGTTTTTCTGTTGCTGCTTTTACCTTTTCAAAATTACCCACAACGTCAAGACCACCCTCAGTAGTTAGCTCTTCACGTTTTTCAGGCACTAAACAAACATAAGCAGGTTTTACTTCAAGGGCGATGCCGATCATTTCATCAGTGACTGCAATTTCAAGATTCATACGTGTTTGAATCGTTTTTGCCATCACATATACATCACGGTCTTGAATATGACGACGGTCTTCCCGCAAATGGATGGTGATACCATCTGCACCAGCATGCTCTGCAACAGCTGCGGCATGCGCAGGATCTGGGTAACTCGTGCCACGCGCTTGGCGTAAAGTGGCAATGTGATCAACGTTTACACCAAGAAGAATATCTTTCATTTTTTTACCTGTTTAAAACAACGATTCAAGGCTGCTCATCAGCCTACTTAATAAATAACTCACGGCTTTTTAATGGCTTTTTGCCAAGTAAAGGCTTGAGTAAGTATCGACTTAATTGCTTTGCCATATATAACACATCAGGGGCGCTAAAGTCATGAGCTGCTATGGCATTTAATTGCTTCCCTGAAAAGCCACTATGGGGGTCGTCATGCAGCAAGAAACCGTATTCAGCAAAGTACTGATAATTTGCTGCATCGTTAATTACATCACCTTCAGCATCAACACTAAAATCTACGCCATATCCAAGCATCTCTAACAGTTGAAACTCATAAGAGCGTAGTACAGCTTGTAGGTTTTTAGTCGTTGATAATTCGTCGAGATGCTTCTTATAAAGATGATAAACACTTTCCATCGGCTCATTGATAGGTACGATACGGTTGGTTAATTCGTTCAAATAAAAACCGCAATAGAGTTGAGTACCCGACAGTACGGTTTGCCCGCCATGGGGCTCAAAACGATTGATGTATTTTAAATCTGACTTACCGCTGTATTGCACGAGCAGAGATTGAAAAGGTTGTAGTTGTGCTTTATGTTTAGTGGCCTGGCGACCACTAATGCGCGCCAGCATTCTCAGCTGACCTACGCCTTCTACCAGCATATCAAGCATTACTTGCGAGTCACTAAAAGGACGTCGGTGCAGCAAGTATGCTGTGTAGAATTCGCTGTCCATGGCGTGTAAGACTTTACTTAGTCTTCACCATAGCCAAGGCTACGTAGCGCACGCTCATCGTCAGCCCAGCCAGACTTCACTTTTACCCAAAGTTCTAAAAAGACTTTGTTATCCAGCATGTCTTCAAGGTCTTTACGAGCTTCACGGCCAATCACTTTCAACTTTTCGCCTTTATTGCCGATCACCATGCGTTTTTGCGTTTCACGCTCAACAAGGATCAAGCCATTAATTTGCCAAACACCGTTTTCTAGCCATTTAAACTGCTCGATTTCAACGGTGACTGAATATGGAAGCTCATCACCCATAAAACGCATCAGCTTTTCACGAATAACTTCTGCCGCCATAAAGCGCATTGAACGGTCTGTTACGTAGTCTTCAGGAAAGTAAAACTCACAAAGCGGTAAACGCTTTTTCACTTCATCTTTGATTAAATCAATATTTTTACCCTGCTTTGCAGAGACTGGAATAATAGCCACAAAATCAAATTTACCACCCAAAAACTGCATGTGCGGAAGCACTAAATCACGGTCTTTAACTTGGTCAATTTTATTCATAACTAATAACACTGGACGACCACTTTGACGTACTTTGTTTAGCACCATCTCATCATCTTCATTCCAGTGTGTGCCTTCAACCACAAAGATTATAAGTTCTACATCGCCAATTGAGCTTGATGCAGCACGATTCATTAATCGGTTAATAGCGCGTTTTTCTTCAACGTGTAAGCCAGGTGTATCCACATAAACAGCTTGGTATTTACCTTCGGTATGAATACCCATGATACGGTGACGTGTAGTTTGTGGCTTACGAGAAGTAATCGACACCTTCTGCTCAACAATATAGTTAAGTAAGGTTGATTTACCTACATTTGGGCGGCCAACAATGGCAACCATCCCGCAGTGCGTGTCTAGCTCTGCAGGTTCTTTGCTAATTAAATCATCAAGATTCATTTTTAAGTATCTTTAAGGCTTTTTCAGCGGCTTTTTGCTCAGCTTTACGACGAGAGCTACCTACTGAGATAATGCTATCCATCCCTTCAACAATACATTCAACCGTGAATGTTTGATTGTGCGCTTGGCCTTTTGTATCTATTACAGTGTAGCCAGGTAACGATAATTTGCGCGCTTGTAAGTATTCTTGAAGTAATGTTTTAGGATCTTTTTGATTTAAGCCCGGCGAAATTGCGTCAAGACGCGACTCGTACCAGCTTAAAATTAACTCACCACATTGTTCAATGTTTGAGTCTAAGAACACTGCCCCAATAATCGCCTCAACGGCATCAGCTAGGGTTGATTCACGGCGAAAACCACCGCTTTTAAGCTCACCTGGACCTAAGCGTAAGTAATCGCCTAAGCCAAATTCAAGGCCGAATTCAGCTAATGTTTGACCACGAACTAAGGTCGAACGCATACGGCTTAAATCACCTTCGCGTGCTTTTGGAAATTTAGTATATAGCGCATTTGCAATCACAAAGCTCAAAATTGAGTCGCCAAGAAACTCTAAGCGCTCGTTATGTTGGCCTTTATGACTACGGTGCGTCATTGCCTGCTCAAGCAAAGCTTGATCAGTAAATGTATAACCTATTCTGTTGTATAACTCTGTTACGTTTTTTTTCATCGTTACTGAATATTACCTAGGCGTTCAAAGCGAACACCAGTTGGAACCCAGCCTGGTAAAAAGTCATCTGGGCCATTTTCAAATTCAAAACTCATCCATATAAAGACGGCTTTACCTACCAAGTTTTCTTTAGGTACAAAGCCCCAAAAGCGACTATCTTGGCTATTATCACGGTTATCACCCATCATGAAATAATGATCGGCAGGAACAACCCACTCGTCTGAGCGTGTACCTGGTTGTTGATAATAACGGCCTTTCATTTCAGGAGCTTGCGGGTTAATCAAAATATTATGATTTACTGTGCTTAGGTTTTCTTCTAAACGCACTAAATTCATAGAACCCTGCTTGAACTCGTCACTATTGAGGATTTCCATATCAATTTTGTTGTATTCATTACACAGCAAATCACCTTGCTGAGTCACACCTTCGGCGCATTTCGGCTGAATATAAAGGTGCTTATTGCGATATACAATTTTATCGCCTGGTAAACCAATCGTACGTTTAATGTAATCCACACGCTCGTCTAATGGGTATTTAAATACCACAATATCACCACGTTCAGGTTCATCAACGTCAACTAACTGACTACGCCAAATTGGATCTTTGATGCCATATGAGTACTTCTGTACCAAAATGAAGTCACCCACCAATAAGGTTGGCATCATTGAGCCCGATGGAATTTGAAACGGTTCAAAAATGAAAGAGCGGAAAATAGTAATTGCCGCAATCATTGGAAAAATTGATTTAGCCGTTTCAGTGATACTTGGCTCAGGCGCAATTAATGCAGCAGTTTCTTCGTCTAACTCACCACCTGCCGCGTTTTGAGCAAGGGCAATGCGTTGCTGACGCTTTGGCGCAAACATAAAGTGGTCAATTAACCAAATTAATCCTGAGCCTAGCGTTAACAACACTAAGAAAATAGAAAAGTAACCCGCCATGCATTAATTCCTTTATTTACTTCTAATTATTTACCAACTTTAAGGATAGCTAAGAATGCATCTTGAGGTACTTCAACGTTACCTAGTTGCTTCATTCGCTTTTTACCTTCTTTTTGTTTTTGTAGCAGTTTTTTCTTACGACTCACGTCACCACCGTAACATTTCGCGATTACGTTTTTACGTAATTGCTTAACTGTTGTACGCGCAATAACATGCTGCCCAATCGCTGCTTGAATCGCAATATCAAACTGCTGACGTGGAATTAAGTCTTTCAGTGCTTCAGCTAACTGACGACCACGTGATTGTGCAATATCGCGGTGTACAATAATAGCTAACGCATCAACACGCTCACCATTAATCAATACGTCAACACGTACCATGTCTGAAGCTTGGAAATGTTTAAAGTTATAATCAAGTGATGCAAAACCACGGCTTGTTGATTTTAACTTATCGAAGAAGTCCATTACTACTTCAGCCATCGGTAATTCGTACGTCACCGCAACTTGCTTACCATGGTAGCTCATTTTAGTTTGCATACCACGCTTTTCAACACAAAGCGTAATTACGTTACCTAAAAATTCTTGCGGTACTAATATGTTAGCTTCAACAATTGGCTCACGGATTTCAAGAATATTATTCACCGGCGGTAAGTCAGACGGGTTATCTATCTGTTTAGTTCCGTCTTTAGTCTCTACTTCGTAAATTACTGTTGGTGCAGTTGTAATAAGATCAATGTCGTATTCACGCTCAAGACGCTCTTGGATGATTTCCATGTGAAGCATACCTAAGAAGCCACATCGGAAACCAAAGCCTAGTGCTGTTGAGTTTTCTGGCTCGAAGAATAACGAAGCATCGTTCAAACTCAGTTTATCAAGCGCATCACGGAATGATTCATAGTCATCAGATGAAATTGGGAACATACCTGCGTAAACCTGTGGTTTAATACGCTGGAAGCCTGGTAAGCGCTCTGGAGCAGAGTTACGCTGTAAAGTAATAGTATCACCTACTGGTGCACCATGAATTTCTTTAATACCCGCAATTACGAAGCCAACTTCACCGGTTTTCAAGATGCCCGTGTTAGTTTGCTTTGGTGTAAAAATACCTACTTTATCTGCGATATGAACTTGATCATTCGACATGATCTTAATTTTATCGCCTGAGCGTAGTTCACCGTGTTTAATACGTACTAATGATACAACACCTTGGTATGGGTCAAACCATGAGTCAATGATAAGCGCTTGTAGTGGCTTATCTTTGTCGCCTTCTGGTGGCGGGATATCTTTAACAATGATTTCGAGTACTTCTTCAATACCAATACCTGTTTTAGCACTACATTGCACAGCATCTAGGGCATCGATACCAATGATGTCTTCTATTTCTTCTGCTACACGAAGTGGATCAGCTTGTGGTAAGTCGATCTTATTTAGAACTGGAATAACTTCTAAGTCCATTTCAATTGCTGTGTAGCAGTTAGCTAAGGTTTGTGCTTCTACACCTTGACCCGCATCAACAACTAAAAGTGCACCTTCACAGGCTGCAAGTGAGCGTGATACTTCGTATGTGAAGTCAACGTGTCCTGGCGTGTCGATAAAGTTTAACTGGTATGTTTCGCCGTCTTTAGCTTTATAATTTAGCGTTACACTTTGCGCTTTGATGGTAATACCACGCTCACGCTCAATGTCCATTGAATCTAACACCTGCTGCTGCATTTCACGGTCTGTTAAACCACCACAAACTTGGATAAGACGGTCAGAGAGAGTCGATTTACCATGGTCAATATGGGCGATGATCGAAAAATTACGGATATGCTTCATAAACTGGATTCTAAACTTCTATATAAAATGGACTAAGTGTATAAAGCGGCAATTTTACATTTAATTGGCTTTAATCACCATCTATTTGAGTGAAAGGAATAGCAATTGGGTGAATTTTTATTACTTTAATATCATGCTTTAGGCTCTTAACCCTTGATTTAGCTATCACATAGCCCGTTAAGCCACCAATGGCGGCTGCTAAAATTTGCCAGCCCTCAGCAAGCGAAAAAGCCGCAAATGCGATTAAAGCAAACCCTAAACTAAACAAAAGTGGTAGCATATAAACAGCCATTGCATGTTTGACCAAGTGGCTATCATCGAGTGCCAAGGTTACTTTTTGCCCTACCTGTAGCTCTTTTTCGAATGTATACGGAAAGGTTTTTTTTGCTGTTCCGAACAGCTTAGCAAAGATCTGCGAACCGCAGCGACCATTACAGCCTGCGCAAGCTTGCTTTTGCTCTGCTTCTAAATTCGCTGTCGTGCCTTTAACTGACACGACAGAGAGTGTTTGTTCAATCATAATTTAAAGAGGTCGCGCTACCGACTCTGCTATAGCTTTGGCTGTCATAGCTGGGATATTACCAACAACCGATACATCAAAGCTACCACCATTGTGAACATAGACCGTCGTCGCACCTGATGTTAAAGCACCACTTGCACGTTTACCGGGTAAGGGTCTTTGAATAAAAACAGATACTTCAACAAACCCATCTGAATATAAATAATAGTCAGCAAGTTCATTGTTTAAGTCGAGTTTATGACGGTCTGATTTTAACAGCTTAAAGCCATCAGGGAGCCAGCCAATTTTCCAATCATTCGCTGCGCCGTCGCTATCACTGGCAATATCATTCGTTGAAAGCACAGCAGGAAACTCACGGTTTTGCATTTCAACTAACATCGGCGCAGGTTGCTCTGTAACGCTAATATGAGTTAGTTGTAATTGCTCTAGCATTTCACCTTTGTGATTTACATAGGCTGATTTAAGTAACAACGAAGACTCTGTATCAAGCCAGATCCAATAGTTGTATTTGTATTCATCTTTAGATTCGATGCGCACTAACTGTGCAGAACGACCAGCAATACGACCTTTTCCGCCAAGAACAAAGTCATAATGAGCACTTAGTCTATCTATGTCTTTAAAAAGCACTTCGGGAATAGGTCCAGCTATAGAGTCTGTTTTGACTGAATAAGGCTCAGAATGCGGTTCAAAATAAGTAACTTGATCATCAACACGCACCATTTCAAGACCAGCACCGTTAAGCAAACTTAAATGCTCAAGTTCGATATCATTTTGTTTTGCATGTAACCATCGATACGGTTCCATCGCTTGGCCTTTTACAACTACAAACGATGCATCAAAATTGCGAGTATGAACGGCCGTAGCCATATCATGTAATAATGTTTTGGCGGGATTTTCGTCGCTAGCAATGGCAGGGGCCGTTAATACCAGCGACAAAATAAAAGTAAAAACTTTCATTTAATTAGTTTTTTTCCTCTTCTGCATTTTCTGCAGTTTGCGATTCTTCTAGCGAATATGCAACACGCGCTTGACGTTGATGTTCAAGAACTAATGCACCAATACGTTGCTGTTGTAATTCACGTAAACCTTGCTGAGCATTCTCTAACGCAGGTTGCTCAGATGAGTAACTTACCGGAGAAGCCATACCGGTTAACGGTACTGTTTGTAAGGTTGGAATGTCATTTTGTGGTACTTCGGTGTTTTGTGGCAAAGTTTGTACGCCCACAATCGCAAACATAGCAACACTGGCAGCAATTGCCACTTGGGCAAATGGACGACGCCAATTAAATGCTACTACGTTATCTGTGCCTGTTGCCGCCACGATTTCTTCGCTTTTTGGTACCGTTGTTTTATTCGCGAAATCAGCGTATACAGGTTCTTGCTCAAGTGCTTCAGCCACTGCATCTGCAATGTCAAAGTTAAAAGCGTTATTATTTGCCTCAGCACGCATTACATCACCAATCATTGCGTAACGACCAAATGTAGACACATCGTCGTTTGTGATCGCTTGATCAGTTAATTGCTGCTCGCCGTCAAGTAACGCGGATAACTGCTCATTATCCAACTTGTTAACGTCTGCTTTTGTCATACTAAGACTCACCTATTAATGGATTCAATTTATTATCAATCGCCTCACGGGCACGGAAAATACGTGAACGTACCGTTCCCACAGGACAATCCATAACCACGGCTATTTCTTCATAGCTCATACCTTCAATTTCACGAAGGGTAATCGCGGTTTTAAGATCTTCAGGCAAACTATCAATCGTATTAAAAATTACAGCACGTACTTCGTCACTTAATAACAGGTTTTCTGGCGATGCGTTTGAACGCATAGCATCAGCACTGTCATAAAACTCTGCCTCTTCGGCATCAACATCGTTAGCTGGGGGCTTACGGCCCTGAGCAACTAAGTAATTTTTAGCACAATTTACGGCGATACGGTATAACCAAGTATAAAAGGCGCTATCCCCTCTAAAGTTAGGCAATGCACGGTAGGCTTTAATAAAGGCTTCTTGTGCGACATCAGCAACATCACCTTGGTTTGATACATAACGTGAAATCAAACCTGCAATTTTATTCTGATATTTTCTAACTAATAGGTTGAAGGCGTTTTTATCTCCTTGCTGGACCCTTTTAACTAGCGCTAAATCCAAATCCTGCTCGCTCATTCGAGCCGGTACTCCTCTGTTTGATTCTTGCTTGCTATTCATATACTCGCCATTGTTTACACAAACTCTGACTGCACCATGAATATAAAAGTTCAGTTTAAAATGATTTTTTTATAAAATAGCACGCAAATAAATTGAGTCATACCAATCTTATTACACGGAAATCCTAATAACTGCCTAAAAATCAACGGTTATCTATATTAAATTCACAATTCAAAACAGTTAACAATAAACTGTTTATGTGACGATAAAACTAATAAGATTGGTATAACGTATTAAAATGACTAATAGTGTTAAAGCAAATATGGTACATATACGTATACCACATAAAAATTTATTTGCTCAAACTTTTGGCACTACTAGCCGAGCATTGTAACCGCAAAGACCACAGACATGAACCAAAATAAACATCACATTACTGATGTCGCTATCATTGGCAGCGGCGCCGCTGGCCTTTCTCTTGCTTTATCTCTAGCTAATCACTGTAAAGTGACAGTACTTAGTAAAGGAGCGTTAACCGAAGGTTCTACCTTATATGCTCAAGGTGGTATTGCAGCAGTATTTGACAAAAAGAATGACAGCATTGAATCTCATGTTGAAGACACGTTGGATGCAGGTGGCGGATTATGTGACCGCGACGCAGTCCACTACACCGCTAGCAATGCTAAAAAGTGTTTAAAGTGGCTCATTGAACAAGGCGTGCCTTTTGATATGGAATTTGATTCAAAAGGTAAAGAACGTTTCCATTTAACCCGCGAAGGCGGTCACAGTCATCGTCGCATATTACATGCTGCTGATGCTACAGGTCGTGCAGTACAAACGACCTTAATTAGCCAAGTTCAAGCACACCCTAATATCACCCTATTAGAAAACTACAATGCCATTGATTTAATCACTGATAAAAGCCTAGCTAAAAAAGGCAAACATGTTCATGGCTTATATGTTTGGAACTGTGTCGATAAAAAAGTTGAAACAATTAAAGCAAAGTTCGTTTCACTTGCAACAGGTGGTGCAAGTAAAGTGTACTTATATACCTCTAACCCTGATGTATCCAGTGGTGATGGTATCGCTATGGCATGGCGCGCTGGGTGTCGTGTCGCTAATATGGAGTTTAATCAATTCCACCCAACTAGTTTATATCACCCAGAACTGCAAAACTTTTTAATCACAGAAGCAATGCGAGGTGAGGGAGCTTACTTAAAACGCCCTGACGGCACCCGCTTTATGAAAGATTTTGACGAACGCGGAGAACTTGCTCCTCGCGATATCGTTGCTCGCGCTATCGATTTTGAAATGAAACGCCTTGGCGCGAACTGTGTATACCTTGATATTAGTCATAAAGAAAAAGATTTTATCATTGAGCATTTCCCGACTATCTACGCAAAATGCTTAAGTGTTGGTCTCGACATTACCAAAGAAGCCATTCCGGTAGTACCCGCTGCACACTATACCTGCGGTGGTGTTATGACCGACTTCAATGGCCGCACAGATTTAGACAACCTTTATGCGGTTGGCGAAGTAGCTTACACAGGCTTACATGGTGCTAATCGCATGGCCAGTAACTCACTACTTGAATGTATTGTATTTGCTCATGCTGCCGCAAAGGATATTTTAAGCAAAATAGATTCAAGCCCAGCCCTTGAAGCTTTACCACTATGGGATGAAAGTCGTGTAACTAACTCAGACGAAGAAATTGTTATTACCCATAATTGGCATGAGCTAAGATTATTTATGTGGGATTACGTCGGTATTGTCCGTTCTACAAAACGCTTAGAGCGCGCGCTTCACCGAGTAGAGTTACTACAGCAAGAAATTCATGATTACTACGCTAACTTTAGGGTTACAAATAATTTGTTAGAACTTCGAAACTTAGTGCAGGTCGCAGAGCTTATTATTCGCAGCGCACTTGAGCGCAAAGAAAGCCGTGGCCTTCATTACACTATTGATTATCCTGAGCAAAACGAGAATCCCTCACCAACAATTTTAACCCCTAAGACGGTTGCTGCACTGCAATAATCGCACGCTTTAACCGCGAATAACTCATTTCATCAACACTGGCTGCATTAATTATCAGCCAGTGTGATTTATAAAACCCCGCCAGCCTTAGCACTACAAAATTAGCAAACACATAACTTTTAGCCATTATCTGGCCTTGAATTTTAAGATTGTCGTTCACGAACCTAAGCTCTGCTTGCTCTAAAATAATAACGCCATTTTCAGGCTGCGCATGTTGGGCTTTTTTAAAACACAGAATGGCTAGAAAAAGACAAGCTAAACACGCCAAAAGCTGAGCAATAACATGCTGGTAAGCAAAGCATAATATGATGGCTATCAAGCAAAAAAAGACCACAAAGGGTTTGTGGTCTGTGGTGTTATTTGTAACGGTAAATCTATACACGAACTCGGTCTAAAATTAACGCGACCATACCGTTTAACTCTGGGTCCTTACACTCTTCGTGACCCATAAACCATGCGAATAAATCAGGATCATCGCACTCAAGTAAGCGTTGAAAAACAGCTTGCTGTTCTTTTGATAGTGAGTCAAACGCTTCTTCAACGAATGGCATAAATAAAACATCTAGTTCTAACATACCGCGACGGCATGCCCAACGAATACGTTCTTTACTGTGAATTTCAGTCATTTTAAACCTCGTACTTATTTGTCTGCAGTTTACCAAATTGCTATCGAATAAACAGCTATTTAAATTGCTACCCTAACTAAGTTATCATTAGCGCTCACTCATATCGTAAAGAAGGTTTTTATGTCGACTGTTTACGCATGTCCTTTATCTTATTCACTTATCAGCCTGACAGGCAAAGATAAGTTATCTTACCTTCACGGACAAATCACGCAAGATATCAACAAGTTAAGCAATGACAACTTCCTTTGGGCTGGCCACTGTAATGCAAAAGGCAAGCTTTGGGGTGTGTTTAGGTTGTTTTCTCACCTTGACAGCTATTACCTGGCAGGTTCAAAGCCTGAGGTAGAACAATCTCTAGTCGAGTTAAAAAAATATGCTGTATTTTCGCAAGTAGAAATTCAGCAATCTGAAAAACAGCTAATTGGCTTATTAGGTGATGACCTAACAGCGGCTTTAGAAACCTTAGCAATTACTTTTGATGATGAGCATAACGCAGTCGATTTTGCTGACGGTAAAGCCCTCAAGCTTGCAAATAACCGCGTATTACTTATGGTCAATGATGAGTTTAGCTTACCTGATAACGTAATAGCGCTTGAAGATGACGCTCCATGGCAACAAGCAGCTATTGCTGCTGGTGAGCCATCATTAAATAGCGATGCTATTGGTGAATACGTACCGCAAATGGTTAACTTGCAAGCGCTCGGTGGTATCAGTTTCAGAAAAGGCTGCTACACAGGGCAAGAAACCGTAGCCCGTATGAAATACCTAGGCAAAAATAAACGTGCTATGTATATCGTGTCAGGCAAAGCTGAAGGCTTACTTGATGAGCTTGAGCTTGAAACACAAATGGGCGAAAACTGGCGCCGTGCCGGCAAGCTTATCAGCCAAAGTTATAATCAACAAACGCAAACCTTAATGGGTCTGGTTGTGCTTCCTAACGATAATGAAGCAGGCCAAATTTTGCGGGCAAAACACCTCCCTCAGGTAGAGTTATCAATTCAAGCTCTGCCTTACTCTCTCGAAGATGAATAAATAGGAATGACTATGATCGTAGCAGCAAACAAAGTGGTAAAAATGCATTATTCAGTATTGGATAATAACAAAAACACCATCGACAACTCTTTCGATGGTGAGCCACTAGTGTTCATCGTTGGCACAGGTTACTTAATTCCAGGCCTCGAAAATGCGCTATTAGGTAAAGAAGCAGGCGACACATTCAGCGTAACCGTTGAACCAGAGCAAGGCTATGGTGAGCGTCACGATGACCTAATGCAAGCAGTACCAAAATCAATGTTTGAAGGTATGGAAATTGAAGTTGGTATGCAGTTCCGCGCTACGACAGATGCTGGCGACCAATCAGTGATGATCATCGAAATTCAAGACGAAGACGTCATTGTAGATGGTAACCACCCTCTTTCAGGTATTACGCTACATTTTGATGTTGAAGTACTTGAAGTACGCGATGCAACTGAAGAAGAGTTAGCACATGGTCATGTGCACGGTGAAGGTGGTTGTGGTCACAGCCATTAAAATATAGACATAAAAAAAGCGCCTATGGCGCTTTTTTTATGTCTATATACTGCTGTCAAATAGCTGATCATTTACTCTGCTTCTGACGTAGCCTCTTTGCTAATTTCTGGTACAGCTTCAGTAATATGCAATTTAAGTGCAGCAAGTAAACCATCTTGGTCGTTGGTTCCTAAGCGATAGTGAGTACCGTCTTTCATTGCCAGTTCTACAGCACTGAATCCTGATACACTATAAACCCAACCATCATGAGTAATACGAAGGCCTATGCCATGTCGAAATGAGTTACTTACCGCTCGAACAGACTCAATCTCATCAAAAGCTACTGTTTTACCAAATACACCAGGTCCAAATGCCCAGCTTACGGTTTTATCGTTGACCTTGATGGTTAAACCATGGAATAAAAAGGCCACCAGCACCAAAATAGCGCTAAACACCATGAGCGGAATATCTGCACCAATTAAATTCCAAGCTAAGGCGATGAAGCCGCCAATCCAGCCTAATATAACAAAAATAAAAATAGCGTACTGCTTATGTTGATACATAGTGAGGTATTCTCTTAAAAGCTATAAACAAAGGTCGCACTCAGCTCAGAATCGTACTTAAGCTTATCTTCCTCTGGTTTTGAGTTATAGCGATACATATAGGTAAATTTGAGTGAAACATCACCCATGATTTTGCTGATCAATGAGGTTTCTGATTTTAAACGCGAGTTTAACCCTGACAACGATTGCTCATAACTAACGTCTTGATTAAAGCGAGTTCGCGCAGAGACCGTACGCTCCCACTGCAGCGCTAAACGAAGTAGATAACCCGTTTTTGTTTGATCTTCTTCTGTAGCCGTATCTTGATCAGCCACCGATCGATATAAACCAGGGCCAACATCGATATCGACTTTATTCTTACTGCCTTGATAAATGCGATTACCGTAACCAGTCGCTACTGTGCTCTTAAACTCAAGACCACTAAATTTATCTCGCTCGTAGTCACCATAAATGAAAAACGACTCATTTTTCACATTTAACTTATAGTTGCCTTGGCCTGATACAAATATTCGATCAGCTGAGACTTCTTCATCACCGGTTTCTTCATTGCGGTCACGTTTGTATAAAGTATCGAGCTTAAATTGGTTGCGCCATTTTTCAAAGTCTTGGTAGAGATTACCTTTGAGTTTGAAACTAGTTGAGTTGGTATTGCCACGACTTACCATAAAGCCAAACTCCATATCTCCATACAGCAACTCGCCTTTATGAATTTTATGAATTTCTTCTTCTGATAATTGTCCGTATTCATGAAAGTCTTCAAACGGATCAACAGCAAAAGCCTGCCAACTGCATACGAGCAGGGCGGGCAAAATAATTCGTTTTATTGAATTAAAACAACTAAAAGTAGAGTCAAACATCGGCTGGAGAGTTATTCGCTATCTTTCCATAGGATGTGGCAAAACGGTGCATCTTTGTCTCGGCTAATTAATATTTTCGCAAATAAAATATCTTGATTGTCGAATTCAAGCCCTACTAAGACTTGCACAAACAGCTCAGGTTCAATTTCTAGTGCAACAAAATCTTGCCACTGCTCGTCAGGCTCACCTTCTTCAATAAAGCCAAGCTCTTCTCTGTGCTCGTTAAAATAAGCAATATCTTGCTCGCTTAAGTTATCAGGCGCTAACTCTAAAAAGATATCATAAGCCTGATGAGTTACTTCTTCTTCACTGTATAAGCGTGGACCAGCCATTCCTTAAACCTCTGCACATGTGTATCGCTTTGAATTCGGCTATGATAACAAACCTCTTTTGAGTTTTACCAAAAAAAAAGCCAGGTTACCCTGACTTTTTTGTAATTTTAAGAATTTTTACTCTGAACTCGCTGTGCCTTTTATTTTTTCACGCATTGATTGCACTAATGTATAAAATAGCGGAACTAACAAGGTGCCAAAGATGGTTGCAGCTAGCATCCCAAATAACACGGTAATACCGAGCGATATACGACTACCTGCCCCTGCGCCACTTGCAAACACCAGCGGTAATACACCAAGCACAAACGAGAGTGCCGTCATTAATACAGCCCTAAAGCGTAATCTTGCAGCGTTAAGAGCCGCTTCAAAAATACTTTTACCTGCCGCGCGCTCTTCCATAGCAAATTCAACAATTAAAATAGCGGTCTTGGTGGATAGACCAATCAGGAGCACTAAACCAACCTGCGCATAGATGTTGTTTTCCATACCAATCACATATAGCGCAAGCATGGCGCCAAATAACGCCAGCGGTACCGCTGCAATTACCGAGAACGGAATTGTCCAACTTTCGTATTGCGCTACTAAGAATAGATAAACAAACACCACCGCTAAGCCAAACAAGATGGGCGCCATATTTCCGGCTTCAATCTCTTGTTTCGATTGCCCAGCCCACTCATAGACATAGCCCGTTGGTAGCTGCTCAGCCAACTCTTGCATTGCTTTAATAGCATCACCACTGGCATAACCCGCTGCTGGCTGTCCGCTAATACTGGCGCTGCGATATAAATTAAAATGGGTCAAACTTGTTGGACCAAGAATTGGCTCAAGTTTAGCTAAAGTGGTGAGCGGCACCATTGCCCCCTCATCATTTCGTACATAGTAGTACTGCAAGTCTGCAGGGTTTTGACGAAAACGGCTTTCCGCCTGCATGATAACGCGGTAAGTACGGCTAAATTGGTTAAAGTCATTAATGTATAACGACCCTAATTGCGCCTGTAAAGTTAAGAAAATATCACTAAGCGCTACCCCTTGAGCTTTTGCCTTATTACGGTCAATTTCAAGAAAATACTGTGGAACGTTCGCTCTAAATGTACTGTAAACATTAGAAAGCTCTGGACGCTGGTTGGCTTCATAAATCAGGCCATTTAACACTTGTGCAAGCTCAGCAGGCTCACGCCCTTCGCTGTCTTGTAATCTAAACTCAAAGCCAGCACTCGTGCCAAGACCCGGTATTGAAGGAGGATTAAATGCCATGATTTGCGCATCTGGCATAGCCCAAAACTGACCCATTAAACGCGTCAGTACCGCGCGTAATCCAAGCTCCGGACTTGTACGCTCTTCCCAATCTTTGAGCACGACGATACCCAAAGCATTATTAGAACCTGCACCACCTAGTAATGAAAAGCCAGATACCGCAATAAAATCGGTTGCGGCAGGTTCATTTTTCACTATATCACCCAGTTTGTGCATCACTTCTTTAGTACGACCGCTTGCTGCGGCATCAGGTAATTGCACATCAACAAAAAGAAATCCTTGGTCTTCTGCTGGAACAAAGCCCGTAGGAACTGTTTTCACCAACCACCCTGCCGCAGCAAAAATAACCACTGCAAACAGCGCCATTCTTGCTGTGCGTTTTAAGATAAATTGAATAACCTTACTGTAGCCACTGGTCGAGCGAGTAATAATATTTTCGAAAGGCGCTAACCATTTAATCGGCTTCATGGCCTTTTCATTTAACAATAAAGCACACAAAGCTGGGCTTAATGTCAGTGCGTTTAAAGAAGAAATGAGTACCGCAAACGAAATAGTCACCGAGAACTGTTTATAAAGCTCCCCTGTTATTCCGGGCATAAAGCCAACAGGCACAAACACCGCAAGCAATACTAAGGTCGTTGCCACTATCGGCCCCGATACCTGCTCCATCGCTTTTGTGACCGCTTCTTTAATTGGCAATTTTTCTTCTTTAAGTATTCGCTCAACGTTTTCAATTACAATAATGGCATCATCCACAACAATACCTATTGCAAGGACTAAACCGAATAAAGTGATCAAGTTGATGGAGTAATCCATCATCATCATAAACGCGAAAGTCCCCACTAACGATACTGGAATAGCAACCGTTGGAATAAGCGTAGCGCGCCAATTTTGTAAGAATAAAAACACGACTAAAATAACCAAGCCGACCGCTTGAACAAGAGTAATAACCACTTCGTCAATAGAACGATTGATGAACTCTGTTGTGTCGTAAGGGATTGAGTACTCAACACCATCCGGTAGCTGTTTAGCAAGCTCTGCCATACGTGCTTTTACATCAGCAGCAACTTGAGTCGCATTCGCTTCTGTCAGCTGATAAATAACAATAAACGCAGTGTCTTGCTGGTTTAGCTTTGCTGTTGTACTGTAACTTGCTGCACCTAATTCAATACGTGCAATATCGTTTAAGCGTACAAAGTTGCCATCTTTGCTTGAGCGAATAATGGTTTGACCAAATTCTTCAGGGGTTTTTAAGCGCCCTTTAGCTTGAATTGAATATTCAAACTGCTGACTCGGTTCAGAAGGCGCAGCACCAAGCTTACCCGCAGCGACTATGGTATTTTGCTCTTGCAACGCAGCTCGAACCTCTGACACCGTTAATCCAAGTGATGCCATCCGATCAGGGCGTAACCACAAGCGCATAGAATAAGTTTGCTCGCCCATTACTTCAGCAGATGCAACTCCATTAATACGCCCTAATGGCTCTGTTAAATAGTTTGTCGCATAATTACTCAAGAAAATTGCGTCGATATTTTCTTGGTTCGAATATAAGTTAATACCCAGTAGCATCGAGCTCGATTTTTTCTTAACCGACACACCTTGACGTTTCACCTCTTCAGGTAAGCCTGCTTCAGCGAGTGCGACGCGGTTTTGTACGTTAACTTGGGCTATATCTGTGTCTGTTCCGACCTTAAAGTACACGGTTATATTAGCCGTACCGTTATTAGAAGATGTTGATTCGATATACATCATATCTTCAACACCATTAACCTGCTCTTCTATGGGCCTGATCACCGACTCTTCAACTATTTGTGCACTTGCACCTGGGTAACTGGCACTAATTTGAACTTGCGGAGGTGTAATTTGCGGGTACATATTCACTGGCAACAATGCCATTGAAATTAAACCCGCAATAGTAATAACAATCGATATTACCAAGGCAAACTTTGGGCGAGATATAAAAGTTTTACTGATCATATCTCAATCCTAAGAGTTAGCTTTGCTAGAAATAGTGCCAGTTGTCTCATCGACGTTTTTTTCAACCGCTTTCACTTCAGCACCTTGGCGAACTTTTTGTAAACCTTCGATTATGACTTTTTCACCAGCTTCTAAGCCTGACTCAACCACCCACATAGCATTAATGCGACGACCAAGTTTGACGATACGCATAGCAACTTTATTTTCATCATCAACAACAAGTACAAACTTACCTTGCTGGTTTTCTTGTACCGCTACTTGAGGAATGAGTGCCAGCTCCTGTTTATTGGTACTTTCAACGATTAAGGTAACAAATAAGCCAGGCATAACTATGCCATCAGGGTTATCAAATTCAGCTCTAAGCTCAACCGTACCTGTGTTTCGATTAATTTTAGTATCTGCGAAATCCAGTACACCTTTGTCAGGAAATGTCGAGTTATTCGGTAAACGCAAAGTTAAGTCAATGGGCACATCACGAGGGTCTTTATCTGAAGGTGCTTGATGTTGCTGGCGATAAGAGATGTAATCTGCTTCTTCAACCTGAAAGCTCACGTAAATTGGGTCAACATCGGTAAGCTCTGCGAGTTCATTTGATGATGGACCAACAATATTGCCAACATCATAATTTACTTTACCAATACGCCCTGCAAACGGTGCACGAATATCTGTATAACTTAAATTAAGCTTTGCTTTTTCAAGCTCTGCCTCAGCCGCTTTTACAGCTGCAGCCGTTTGCTCAAAGTTAGTAGTGAGTTTATCGAGGTCTGATTGTGAAATAAAACCTTGTGCGGCCACATCTCTTCCGCGCTTTAAATCACGTTCAGCAGCATCCGCTGCAGCAATTTTACTTTTCAGGTCAGCTTCAACTTCTGCGACCGTTGAGCGATATTCAGATGGGTCAATCCTTAGTAAAAGCTGATCTTTTTCAACAGACGAGCCTTCATTAAAGTGACGTTCTATTAACTCCCCCTCAACTCGGGCTCTAATTGCGACCTCTTGGAATGCTTCAGTACGCGCAACAAATTCTCGGTAATTACCAACTTCTTGTGTGACGACATTAAATACTGATACGGCCGGTAGCGGCGTAGCTTGTTGTTGTGCTTTATCATCTGAACAGCCAACCATTGTGGTTGTTAAAGCTACTGAAAAAGCAGCAAAAGCCAAAGAACGAGATGATTGTTTAGTTATGCGAGCTGTGTTGCGCATCAGCATATTTTTACTCCTTGTAGCGCGACTTAAAGCTAAGTCTAGTCGTGTCATGGGATTTTGTGAAAGTATCTAACTATTCACAAAACCAAACTAGCTATGAACTAGCATCTTTGTTTTAAAAATATACATCAATTTGTAACTAAATATATGACAAGGTTACCCATTTTTGGAAAATATAGTGATTCCTTGCGACACATCAGCAATTCTTTACTTAGTTGTAATTAACTCGTAAGCTCTAGCAAACAGGTCAGAGGAGTTACCATGATAAAACTAGAAATAAAACAACAAGTCGCATGGGTTAGCCTTGTTCGTCCCGAGAAACAAAATGCACTAAGTTTTGCTATGTTTGTTGAGCTTTCAAACGCAATAAAAAAAATTAAACGCGATCGCAATTTACGCGCTGTCGTTATATCTGGCGAAGGTGGACACTTTTGCTCTGGGCTAGATGTTGCTGCGGTGATGAAAAAGCCGAGTAATATCGTCAAACTCTTATTCAAATGGTTACCAGGAAACCAAAACCTAGCGCAGAAAGTCGTGTTAGGTTGGCAAGATTTAAGTATTCCAGTGATTGCTAAAATTAACGGACATTGCTTTGGTGGCGGCATGCAAATCGCACTCGGTGCTGATTACCGCATCGTCGATAAAAATGCCAAATTAGCCATAATGGAAGCGCGTTGGGGCCTTTGCCCAGATATGGGGGCTAACGTGGTACTTGCTGGCTTGATGAAACGCGACCAAGCTCTTTGGTTGGCAAGTCATGCAGGCCCTATCTCGGCTGAAGACGCAAAAGAATATGGCTTAGTTACGCAACTAACTGATGACATTGATAAACAAACAGACGCTGTACTCGAAACACTGATGGCCCGCTCGCCGGATACCCTTGCTGCAATTAAACGAATTACTCAGCAAAGCTATCGCTCACAGCAGCGCAAAATTCTCGCTAAAGAAACATGGAGTCAAATTCGTTTACTGATGAACCCTAATACCAAAAAGGCTATTGCGAAGGCGAAAGGCGCTGAAGACATCAAATTTAATAATGCAAAATCATGGTAAGCTAAAGTCGCATAGTACAACTGACAAGGGTATGATGTAGTTGTACTTTATTCGCAATCATCCTGACTCATGAAATACCTCATCAGTAGTATCATTATTCTTGGCTGTTTAGCCGTTGCTAAATATTTGACGGCTTTGCTTGAAAGCTCTTTCCCTGCCCCATTGCTAGGTATGGTGTTACTGCTTGTATTACTGTTAACGGGCCTAGTGAAAGAACAACACTTAAAACCGACAGCCAGCCCTTTACTTAATTATATGCCGTTATTTTTCATCCCAGCTGGGGTTGGCATTATTGAGCACCTAGGTTTAATTACACAGAATTGGCCTTTATTACTGACTATTTTTTTTGTAGTGCCACTGACCAGTGTTTTACTAATAGGCTCTGTTATTGCTTACTTTAAAGGACGTGAAAATGACAGTTAGTTTATGGTGGCTAAGCGTTCCTTTTATTATTGCTCTTTTCTTAGTGTTACGCTTTTTGAACTCTAAAGCACACCATGCCATTCCTAAAGCACTTAGCAACCCTGTGTGCTGGGCAATTGTCTTAATTGCGGCGCTGTTAGTGATATTTAAACTCCCTTATGCACCTTTTGCCGAACACAGTAAAATTTTAAGTTGGTTACTTGAGCCTGCGATTGTGGCTTTAGCTTTACCGCTTTATCAGCAATTTATACATGTAAAAAAGAACCTACTATTAATTCTTATAAGTTGTAGTTTAGGGGTATTCAATGCGACGCTGGTAGCATCGCTAATATGCTATATTTTTGACGCACCCACGCAGTTAAGTGCATCACTTGCCAGCTTGTCAGTAACGACACCGATCACTTTATTAGTGACAGAATCACTGGGGGGCATTCCCTCTTTGGCCGCAGCAATGGTGATCTTTATTGGCGTATTAGGGGCTATTTTTGGTAATTTGATTTTCTCGCTGATAAATATTCGCAACGCTCAAGCAAAAGGCGTTGCCATTGGCACTGCATGTCACGCCATTGGTACAGCGTCATTGATTGCTGATCAGCCAAAAGCTGGCGCCTTTGCCTCTGTAGCTATGGCATTAAGCGCACTACTAAGCGCTATTATAGTGCCAATACTCTATCCTGTTATTCAGCATATTCTGGTATAGTCAACGCTCGCAGTAACCTTGTTAGGAAAACACATGATTGACTCAGAAATACAACAAGTCGAAAAATACTACAATCTGATAATGGAATATTTAGTCACCTATAGCATGCAAATTGTAGGTGCCATCTTAATTCTATTTTTTGGCTTATGGATTGCGCAAAAAGTATCGAATATGGTGGCTGGCCTCATGCAGCGTCATAATATCGATATCACCCTCACCAACTTTGTCAGTAATGTCATAAAAGTATTGCTGATCATCATGTTCTTAGTTATTGCCCTTGGTAAAATAGGCATTAGCGTCACGCCTTTTGTGGCAGCGATTGGTGCCGCATCATTAGGTGCAGGTTTAGCAATGCAAGGCATGCTCTCAAACTACGGCGCTGGTCTTGCGATCATTGCAACAAGGCCATTTGTCGTTGGCGATACTATCGAAGTGAAAGGAGTAAGCGGACAAGTTAAAACCATTGAGCTTGGCCACACGATTCTTATTAACGAAGAAAAAGTCGAAATCACCATTCCTAACAAACATATTGTTGGCGAGATTTTACATAACTCGTTTAGCTATTCACTAGTCAAAGGCGAAATAGACATAGCTTATGATGCAAATGCTGACCTAGCTATTGAGCTTATCGAAAAAGTCTTAAACGATCATGAGCTAGTTAGTGACTCTCCTCACGCACAAGTAGGTATTGAGCGCTTTGCACAAAGCGGTGTTACCTTGAGCTATCGCTTTTGGGTGCCAACCACCAAAATTATAGAGACTAAATTAGCGGTTAACCGCAATGTATTTAAAGCAATTCAGGGGGCGGATATCGAAATTCCTTTCCCACAACGGATTGTTACCCTGAATCAAAATTCCGAAAAAGGCGCTTAATAGCCTTTTTACTAGTTCGACGACAGTGATTGTGTTTGTTTAAAACATTGTAGTACAATTTAAATGATAACAATTACTATCATCAATTAACGTCGAGCTATTTTTACCATGAGTAAACGTCTTTGGTTCCAACTACATGGTTGGTTTTCGCTCCCTTTGTGGGTGCTATTTTGCTTTATCTGTATCACAGGTACTGTGTCTGTGATAAGCCATGAGCTTACTTGGCTCACTAACAGTGAAGCACGTGCAAACAACCCAAATGACTTACCAGCACTAGGTGTTGATCAAGTTATTAGTAGCGTTGAAAAAGCCTACCCTACAGCTGATGTGATGAGTGTTCTCACTTATGAGCCTTATCTGGTGAATGCTGTTATTTTCACCGATACTGACAAACCTTATGCTGTGGCCTACGTCAATCAATATACAGGCGAAGTACAAGCGGTTAATGACACGATCTCTTTTATTGAATTTATGCGTACCCTACACGGCTGGCTATTCTTCCCTTGGCAAGAAGGTTACAGCGTAGGTTACTACCTAGTCAGCGCCATGGCTTTTGTCATTTTAGGTGCGCTAGTAACAGGCTTAGTGATTTATAAAAACTTTTGGCGTGCATTTAGTCAGCCAAAACTACGTTTTAACCAAGGTAAAAAAACCTTTCTAAAAGATTTACATACCCTAAGTGGCGTTTGGTCAATTTGGTTTATGGCTGTGATGGCTTTAACTGGACTGTGGTATTTAGTACAAGCCATCATGTGGCATAACGAAATAGACATAGAAGAGCACGCACCGCTAGTGGCTGTGTCAGCCTTACCTGCAGATAAACAAACACCGCCTACAGACTTAAAAGCGGCATTAGCGATTACCAAAGAGAAATACCCAGATTTCAAAGCAAGCTATGTGATGCTCCCTGAGCATAACCGTGGCATGTTTAACATCATGGGAAGTGGCGATACTATTTTCTATGATAACTACGCCTACTCAACATCAGTCAATCCATGGACTGGTGAAATTGCAGTAAGCAAAAGCCCTGAGACGATGAACGCTTTACAAACCCTGTCGCATATCGCCGATCCACTGCATTACGGTAGTATTGGCGGTCTTTGGACAAAAGTTATTTGGTTTATTTTTGGTTTAATTTTAAGTGGAATGTCAATCACAGGTTTTATGATGTATGCCGCTAAATTAGTTAATAGCAAATCGGTAAAAGCGCGCCAAGCTGCGCCAGTAAATAATGTTCAGGAGGCAAACTAATGGCTCGTTTACAAGCAACTTGGTGGCAACGTAAAAAGTACATTTTGCATGCTGTAATACTAGCTTTGCCTGTATGGTTTATTTATCAATCATTAAATCCCCAGTTTCCTGCTCTTTGGCAAGAGCAACAAGCGGGTGAATTTAAAATCGCGCCGATGCCGCTCAATGAAGATGCTCCTTACTCACACCACAATGAATACGTAAAAGATTTTTTTATTGCTTTTAATCAAGGTGACATCAGCAATATCCGCCAGGCTTACCTAAATATTGGTAAAGCGCCTTTGTCACTGACTGAGTTTGCCAAAGATGAAGAAGGCATAATGCATGGTACAAATCATGGTCAGCATGCCCATGCTATTGCCCCAAAAACCATCTCAGCAGACGATAAACTATGGATCACCATTCAAACTTGGCAAGGTCAACTACATACCCTGAAATGGGATATTCCCAGTCAGTTTATTACTCAATAACATCCGAAAAGCCACTCACTGAGTGGTTTTTTTGTATCTCTTTAAAACACTTTCGCCCCCTCTAAAACAGTTGAAAGTAAATTTTTTGTTAATTATTCCCACTAAAACCTTTACAAAGGTAATAATATAATAAAGTATTATAAATAGTTTTAATCTGCACCACTGCTATTAATTGATTGGTGTTGATCAAAACTCATCCAAGGAGCAGAACACACAAGGAAAGCTCAATAACAATGATTTGGAGACACAATGATACTTTCAAAAAAAGCGCTCGCTGCGCTTAGCTTTGCATCAACACTGATACTTCCCTGTGCCTATGCGATTGATAATGGCGTATACACGATTAAATCAAAGTACAGTGCTAAGTTTGTTGAAGTTGCCAGCGCACAAACCAATGATGGTGCGAATGTCAGTCAATGGGCTAACACTAATCACGATACTCAGCGCTGGTTAATTACCAACATAGGTGGCAGCAACTATTCGGTTATTAATCTAAATAGTGGTAAAGCCCTCGAAGTGTTTGACTTCTCAACTGCCGATGGTGGCAATGTTGTGCAATATGAATACGCTAATCTTGCCAGTCAACATTGGCAAATTAATGATGAAGGTAGCGGCTACTACAGCTTCATAAATGAACACAGTGGTAAAGCACTCGACTTATATGCTTTTGATGGCAACGATGGAGCGAATATTAGCCAGTGGAGCTACAACGGCAGCGATGCGCAGCAATGGCAACTAACCAAGCTTGCTAATGTTGAATCAACACCATTTGATCCATCAACGACAAATGGCACTGCAGATCACTGGCCACTTACAGGTAATTTAGTCACCCACGATCCAACCCTTGGCTATGAAAATGGCACCTGGTGGGTTTTTCAAACGGGCCCAGGTATCTACGGTAAGTATTCAAGCAACGGTGTAGATTGGAATGATGCGCAACCGATTTTCTCAAATGGTTTAAGCTGGTGGAGTAACTACGTGCCAGATCATGATGGAATTGATGTCTGGGCGCCTGAATTAAAAAGCTACAATGGCCGCAGCTGGCTTTATTATTCTATTTCGACCTTTGGTTCACGTGTTAGTGCTATTGGCCTTACTTCTGCAAGTAGTGTGGCAACAGGTGATTGGCGTGATGATGGTTTAGTAATCAATACCACCAATAGCAATAATTACAACGCCATCGACCCAGATCTTGTAGTGGCAAAAGATGGTGCACCATGGCTTGCCTTTGGCTCATGGAATTCGGGCATTAAACTCACACGTATTAACCCGATGACCATGAAACCATTTGGCCAAATCTATTCGTTAGCTAGTCGCTCAGGTGGGATCGAAGCACCTACCATAGTGTATCGCCAGGGCTACTACTATTTGTTTGTTTCGGTTGGCAAATGCTGTGATGGTACCAATAGTACATACCGCATTGCTTACGGTCGCTCTACTGACATTCGTGGTCCATATCTAGATAAAAATGGCATCAACATGTTAGCCAGCGGCGGCAGCATTCTTGATGCGGGTAATAGCCAATGGGTAGGCCCAGGAGGACAAGACATTTTAAATACCGATGTGATTGTTCGTCATGCCTATGATGCAGGTGATAATGGCACGCCAAAATTGCTCATAAGCACCCTTAATTGGGATGCTAATGGCTGGCCTAAATACTAGTTCTCCCCATTAAGCGCGTGCAAGCGCGCTTTTTATAATCTATCTAATATACTGCGAATAAAGTCAGAGTTGAGTATCTGAGTCACTGCCCCACTACACCATAAGTAGGCGCGTTGTATGGGATAACCTTTAAAAATCCAACGCTTACGAACATGATTAAAGTCGTGTAAATAATCAGCCTTCGTTTGTGGTAATGAATCATTGGCTAACTTCTGCCACGCTTTATAAACCCCACTCATATCAGCACCACGCATAAAACGCTGTAACCAGCGCGGAAAGCGTGCAAAGCGAATCGCTGACTGAAAATCAATGATGTAAGGCTTACCGTCTTTTGAACAAATCACATTTCCCAAATTACGTAAATCCAGATGCACCACGCCGCGGCGGTGCATTTTTGCAACTAAACGCTCAAACTCTTTAAAGAAATCACTCGGTAAGTGCTGCTGTTGCAAGGCAAGCTGGCGAAGTGGCGTGCCTTCTATAAAATCGTAAACAATGGCAATAGATGACAAACGACAAAAGTTATCGACCACTCCGTCTACGTCTTGCAGGCGTGCCAGCCCCTTGTACTCCTGATTGATAAAAAGCGGCGCGATAGTTTTTCTCACCCACCATGGGCTGTGCTGAAAGTCTTTAATAATTAAATCAAATTTCGCATCTTTGTAACGATAAACAATGGCATTAGCAAAGCGGCCTGTATGAACAACCGACAAACCTTCTGGGCTAAATTGATGAGCTGGAAATTGCGCGTGAAGCTGCGCGAGCAAAGATGATTCAAACATAACAACCCGGACTTGTTAAAATTAAATGCCTAGGCAACTATATTATCAAAATGCTCTAACAGCGACAATGTACCGCTTAGAGAAATTTATGCTTTTAAATTATGAATTGCTCTAAACAGCAAGCTTGCGAGTTGCTTTTGCTCATCATCAGAGAAGCCTGTAAGTGCTTTGCGATAGATATCATTTACGGTTGGTAAAATTTCAGGATAGAGTTGTTGGCCCTTTTTTGTGAGGCATAAAAGAGTTGAACGGCGATCTTCAACTGACTGCTTTTTAGCAACCAAGCCCTTGTCTTCTAAACGAGAAAGTAACCGACTCATAGCGCCACGGTCATACATCATGTGCTCACAAAGCTCAGCCAAGGTATTTACCTTACCACGCGCAAGTAGCACAACCACAATATATTGGGCCGACGTTAGCTCTTTATCCTCTAAAGCATCATCAAGGTGAGTAACGAGGTTTGAACGTAAATAAGAGACTAAGCGACCTAAGTCTTGCACGGGATCTAAATCTTCAATACAGCACTGACCAATTGATGCAGGTTCTTTCATATTTCCTCTAAAACGATTAATAGCAATTCATAGACAGTTAAGCGGCAAAATAATTCAATCCTATTAGATTGCTTCTACGACTATGAATAGTGTAGCGTGAGTAAGCGTAAAAACTGTCGGGGGGCGTTATGCTAACTAAGCAACATCTTATCAAGTATTTATCTCTTTCAATACTGCTACTTTTTTGTTGGCTAGAGCATTATAACCATTTCATCATGCGCTTTATCGACAGCGCCCTTGTGCAATCAACACTTGTCTATGCTTCATCTCGAACAGTCAATGCTGCTATATCGCTGTTGCAATCAGCCGAAGTGGGCATTGGTATTGCCAGTATTCAACCTGCACAGCTTCTTGACCCAGTAAATGACTTAGCAGAATACATGTCGGATGCCATGCGCCTTGCGATAGGCTCGTTATTCTTACAGCGCATTTTATACACCATTTCTTCTGGAGTTATTTTTAGCGGTGTATTTACAGTTTCAGTTGTCGCTTACTTTATTTGTGAATGGCGTAATTATTTGCCTAACGTACGTCATAAGATTATGGCAAGCTTGATTTTAATTCGCTTTTTAGTACCTGCGGTGGTGCTTACAACAGGCCTCGTTAGCCAGATATTCTTAGATGAGCAAATAAACCAGCAAAGTGAAATTGTGAGCGAAAAAGTAGAGACTGTTAATAGCAGTGCAAATAATGCCTCTGCCCTATCGGCTAAGCTAAAAGCTGAGGTCGATAGTGAAAAACAAACTATCTTCGACAAGTTATCGCTATTAAATGAACAGCAAATTAAAAACCACCAGCGAGCCACAGAGCTCAAAGGTGATTTGGCAGAGATCGAAACACAAATAGAAGCGATTCAAGCAACCCGCAGCTTGTCTGAAAGACTCACTTTTACTGAGCTTGAACAAGCCAAGCCACTACTTGATAAAAAGCAGCAATTAACAAAGCAATTTAATGCTGTACTCGCGCAACAAAGAGCGCTTAACCTAGACAAAGACGCCTTAAACGAGCAACTAGAAAACCTTAACGCATCACTCAATCAAAACCAATCGTCACAGGTGAGTAAAATTATTGATACCGTTACCTCTGGCATTAGCAACATGGTGGCTGCCGTCGAAGACTTATTTATCGACTTTTTGAATATCTTGTCACTGCTGATTTTAAAGCTGTTGCTAATGCCGCTAATATTTTTATTCCTATTTAACAAAGCCTTTAAGGCTATTTGGCAGCGCCGCTTTATGGATGTACTAATGCAAACAAAGCAATTGGCTGTTAATCGCTGATATTTCAGCTAAAGTTATAAACCTAACTCGTTTTTAAAGGATATAAGTATGACTGAGCAACGCCATAACCACATTCCCCAAGAAGCTTTCGATTGGTACGATGAATACGCCCATGGCTTAATGGATCGCCGCACCTTTATGAAAAAGCTTGGTGGCTTAGCAGCCCTTGGTTATTCAATGGCAATGCTAAGTAGCGCTTTACTGCCAAACTACGCATTAGCTGAGCAAGTATCCTTTAATGACCCTGATATTAAAGCCAGCTATAAAACCTTTGATTCGTTTAAAGGTCATGGCGAAGGAAAAGGTTATTTAGTCGAACCCGCTAATTTAACCGGTAAGCACCCATTAGTCTTAGTGATCCACGAAAACAGAGGCTTAAACCCTTATATTAAAGATGTTGCTCGTCGCCTTGCCAAAGCCGGTTTTATTGCCTTTGCGCCAGATGCATTACACCCTCTTGGTGGCTACCCTGGCAACGATGATGAAGGGCGTGCAATGCAGCGCTCTATGGATAAACAAAAAATCCAACAAGATTTTATCGCCGCAGCTGAATATATAAAAAGACACCCAAATAGTAATGACAAACTCGGTGCGGTAGGCTTTTGCTTTGGTGGTTATATGGTCAACTACCTAGCAGCAGTTGATAGCAAACTAATTAATGCAGGCGTACCCTACTACGGAACACCCGCAGTCAAAGAGCTCAGACAAAACATCAAAGCCCCTCTACTAGTGCATTTAGCTGAGTTTGATAACCGCGTTAATGCAACATGGCCAGAATACGAGAGCGACTTAAAAGCCCATCAAGTGCCTTACACTATGCATATGTATGAACAAGCAAATCATGGTTTTCATAACGACTCCACATCGCGTTATGATGAAAAGCAGGCGGAGCTTTCATGGCAACGCACATTGGCTTTTTTCAATGAGCAATTGATTTAAACAGAGCAATTTCATACACTCTCGAAAAAATTTTAGGCTAGAAAAGAGATGGAATCGCAAGTCAGTTATCGCTTTGACTCACAGCAAACCGCCAATCGGTTTTTAAACAAGCTTAAACATTGGTCAGTGGCTAAAGTCACTGCGACACTTTGCCAAGGTGGTTATGGCGTGAAAATACGTTACGAAGTCGATACGAGTGACTTTGATTACACCCTTGCTGAGCTTGATGATTTAGCGATGCAGCACGAAGGCGAAGAGATTTAATCCTCATCCATTAAGATACTCTAAGCATAAAAAACGGCTAACCAAGGTTAGCCGTTTCGTTTATTAAAGCAGAGCTTATAAATCAAAGCTGCGTGAAATAGACGCTACAATTCGCTCATCTGCGGTATCCCAGTCAAGGCTGGTGTTTTCGCCAGCAAGCTCGAAATCAAAACCTGCAAAGCTTGTTTGATAAGCTAAACGATAATGATTGTATGATTTATCGTTGCCATCCCAGGCAAACTTATTACCATCGAGAGAATTAGAAATATCAAAGCTGGCACGAATTGCATGATTTGGTGCAATTTCAAAGGTATGGGCAACCATAGAAATCACATGCCCTGCATCGGTACCAAAGTAATCCCAAGCGTACCAAAAGTTAAGTTCTGTGAAACCTAGGCTATTGGTATAGCCAAACTTTGCATAAGTCTCAAAATAGTTACCGTCGCTTGAGTAATCTTCACCATGGTATGAATAGTAAGCAATACCATAATCAACACTAAGGGCGTCGTTTATCTCAACATAATTACCGAAATACGCATCCCACTCAATGTCAGTACCATCGCCAAAATCTACATTTGAAGCCCAAGTCCCCACATACATACCTGAATCCGCAAAGGCATAATCTAAGCTGCCTTGAATCGCTGGATCATTCATGGTTTGGCTCACACCGTTAAAGGTGTAATCTGACGCCAATGTAACCGTAGCCGATAAGTCAGCCATTGCTGATGTCGATAGTAATGCCAATGGCAACGCTGCCGCTAATACTGTTTGTCTTGTTGTCATGTTGGTTTCCTAAACTTAATGCAGTTATGTTTAGCATCATTCTCAATTACAGATAAAACATCATTTTTGGGATGCACTTAAATTACATCACCGCACAAATAAAATTTTACTCAGTCTAAATTTAAGCCAATGTCATTGATACGAACTAAATTTATCATCATTAAGTTTAGGTTATTTATATGAAAAAGGATCGTAGAAAAGTAGCCTAATTCAAAATTGATGGATTCATTCGTGGTATTTACGAATAACCGCTATCTTGCCATCTTCTATTTCGAGCACATCCATAATGGTTTGCGTGTATTCAATTTCTTGCTGGTTTTGTGGGTGTATACCTTTAGCGTGATGGGTATAACGTAAAGCAATGGCCGAATCATTAAAAATAAAGGTATCGAGTAAGTTTGCTTGATATTCAGTGTGCGCCCCAAGGTAAAAAGTCATGCCTTTGCGCATCATGGCTTTACCATCTGGTTCTCTTGAATCATCAGTTTGATAAGGTAAGTGTTGGTTTGCTACGTCGTCAGTTAATAAAGCTAAAAAGGCTTCTAACTCTTTTTTGGTGGCATTAGGTGCTTGTGTTGCAACCATGGTATTGAAGTACTGCTGTGCTAATGCTGTCAGCTCTGGGTTAGCTTGCTTTGCATGGCTGCTAAATGCGCTTAGCAAACAAATAGCCAGAAAATAAAGGTGCTTCATCGTTATTCCTTGTGGTTTTAGTTATTGACTAAGAATCAAATTACGAACCTAAAATAACGACAAAACCCCTAACTATCAATAGTTTATTTTTAAGCTGTTTGTGGCTTTATAAGCGCTCGTTTATCTAAATAACCGCTGTATCTTGTTGCAATTAACGCCGCTAAACTAATAATAGCACCAATCCAAGCAGTGTCTTGTAATGAGTAGTTTTCAACGACAACGCCTCCTAACACTGAACCTAGCGCAATACCGATATTAAACGCTGCAATGTTTAACCCAGAGGCCACATCAACGGCATTGGGTGTGAATTTTTCAGCAAGTTTAACCACATAAACTTGCAGCCCAGGAACATTACCAAATGCAAATGCACCCCATACGAGTATGGTTAGTACCGCTGCTACTTTAGATTGCATAGTAAAGGTCAGTACTAATAGCACAATACTTAAAGCACTAAAGATAATAGTAAGCGCACTAATCGGGCCCTTTTTATCGGCTAACTTACCACCGTATATATTCCCAACAGCAACCGATACCCCGTAAACCAGCATGATTAAGCTAATGGTGGCAGATGCAAAACCAGTTTGCTGCTCTAAAATAGGCGCTAAATAAGTGAAGGCAGTAAATGTCCCACCATAACCAAGTATGGTCATCAAATACACCAGTAAAAGCCTAGGTTGCACCATTACCTTTAATTGCTCACCCAACGTGGCTGCTTTACTTTGCTTTAAGTTGCTTGGAATTAAAAATGCACTGCCAATAAGTGCTATTAAACCCAACAAAGACACCACTAAAAAGGTCGCTCGCCAGCCAAAATGTTGACCAATCCAAGTCCCTAATGGCACACCAGTTACTAATGCAACCGTTAAACCAGTAAACATAATCGCGATAGCACTGGCTTCTTTATCTTTACTGACAAGCCCGGTAGCGATGGTTGAACCAATCGAGAAAAATACCCCATGAGCAAGGCCTGTTAGAACCCTTGCGGTGATCAAACTACCATAACTAGGTGCTTGCCAAGCCAGTAAGTTACCGATAACAAAAAGACTCATTAAACTAAGTAATACATGTTTTCGATTCCAGCGCCCGGTAAGCGCAGTTAGTACTGGCGCCCCCACCGCAACCCCTAATGCATACAAGCTAACAAGTAACCCAGCACTCGGTAACGAAACCATCAAATCATCAGCGATAGTTGGTACTAAGCCGACAATCACAAACTCAGTGGTGCCTATGGCAAACGCACTGAGAGTTAACGCAAGTAATGCTATTGGCATCACATATCCTCTATTAATTTTTGAAAGTGCGACTATTGTGGCTAAAATTAAATTTGCAAAAAATAGCGGTAGTGACAAAATACTTTTGTCAAAAATGAAAAGGTAAAGCCATGAGTGTGGTCTCCAATACCCAAGATTTAGAAGCATTTATTAGCGTGGTTGATACCGGCGGGTTCTCAAGTGCAGCCAATGCCTTAGATGAGCAAGTAGCAAAAATATCACGGGCGGTGACTCGGCTCGAAAAATCCTTAAACGTTACTTTATTCAATCGCACCACAAGGCGCATTGAGCTGACCGAAGAAGGCGAGTTATTTTTAGGCTATGCTAGAGAAGCACTGAGTCAGCTTGCACAAGGCGAAGAAGCCTTAAAACTCCTACACAGTGCCCCATCAGGAAAGTTAAGAGTCGATGCCGCGAGCCCCTTTGTGTTTCACCAATTAGCGCCACATTTAAAAGCCTTTAATCACGCTTATCCTGATATAAAGCTCGAGATCACCAGCCACGACAACATTATCGATTTGCTTGAACATAAAACCGATATTGCCATTCGTATTGGCGAACTTGCTGACTCAAACTTGCATGCGCGCACTTTGGGCATAAGCAAACTACAGCTAGTAGCAAGCCCTGATTATTTACAAGCTGCACCACCATTAAATGAGCTAACCGATTTAGCCTCACAACAACTTATTGGTTTTACCGATGCACCGCATTTAAACCACTGGCCGCTAACCACGCCTTTAGAGCTTAAATTTTCAATCAGTGCTTCAAGTGGTGAAACTGTTCGCCAGCTTTGTATTCAAGGTCACGGCATTACCTTGTTGTCGGAATTTATGATCAATGAAGATTTAAAAGCAGGCCGTTTAGTAAAAGTGCTCGAAGGCGAAGTGCTGAGCCCTAATCGCCGCGAAAAAGTGCATGCGGTGTATTATCAAAACAGCGGTGTGTCATCACGAGTATTAGCATTTTTAGACTTTATAGCACCAAGGTTAACGCTATAGTTTTTTCATTTTTAGCAAAAGTGTTTTGTGATTACTGGCATTAATTTCATAAATAACTTTCGTTATGCTGAAAGCATATTCGCTTTTAAGGAGCCGTAATGAACAAATTATTCGAAACCGTACAACTTGCCGGTCATACATTAAAAAACCGCATTGTTATGCCACCAATGACACGCTCTCGCTCATCACAACCGGGTGATATCGCCAATGAGTTAATGGCCGACTACTATGCCCAACGTGCCAGCGCAGGCTTAATCATTAGCGAAGGTACACAAATATCAGCACTAGGTAAGGGCTATGCTTGGACGCCGGGTATTTATACTCCCGAGCAAATTGTCGGTTGGAAGAAAGTAACCGACAAAGTTCATCAAGCTGGTGGCATTATGTTCGCTCAGCTTTGGCATGTTGGCCGAGTGTCTCACCCAAGTAACACGGGTGGCGAGCAACCCATTGCGCCATCAGCTATTGCAGCCAAGGACGTAAAAGTTTTTATTGATGAAGATGACAAACCCGACTTTGTTGCCACATCACTGCCACTCGCAATGAGCCATGACGACATCAAACAGGTTATAAACGAATACCGCCAAGCTGCCCGTAATGCAGTTGATGCAGGGTTTGATGGTATTGAACTACATGCTGCTAATGGTTATTTAATTAATCAATTTATTGATTCAGAGTCGAACCAACGCACTGATGAATACGGCGGCAGTTTAGAAAACCGCTTACGTTTTTTACAACAAGTGACACAAGCGGTTTGCGATGAAATTGGCGCTGAGCGTGTAGGCGTGCGCCTTGCACCACTCACAACACTCAATGGTACGGTTGATGATAACCCCTTTGAAACCTATATTGGCGCAGCAAAAGTACTCAATGACCTAAACGTTGCTTACTTGCACATTGCCGAAGCTGATTGGGATGACGCGCCACTAATGGAGCAAAGCTTTAAGCAAGCACTACGTGAAAACTATGCCGGATTAATGATTTATGCAGGCAAGTACACTGGCGATAAAGCAGAGCAAGCATTAGCCGCAGGTTGGGCTGATTTAATTGGCTTTGGTCGTCCGTTTGTTGCCAACCCAGATCTGCCAGCTCGTATTGAACAAGGTATTGAGCTTGCTCAGCATGATCCAGATACCTTATTTGGAGGCGGTGCTAAAGGCTACACCGACTACCCTTTAGCAACGTAATAACACGCTAAAAAAGTAAGCTCGTCAACCAATAGCCCAGCACAATAAAGCAGATGTTGGCGAGCGCTCTTAACCACCAAGGAGCAGAGCCAAACTGAAGTTGGCTGTACTTGCTTAGCAATACCAAAGCGCCCATCACAGTAAACCAAGGAGTAAAAAAGAATATTGGCTTTAACTTCACTAAACTCACGGCTAAATCGTGCAGCGCTCCGCTTACGGCAAAGGTCACAACAACGGCACACCAAACCGGCATAATGTCATTGCAAGGCTTCATCACATAACGAGATAAATAATAGCTCCACACCGGATTCCAATATCGCCAAAATAAATAAAATGAGCTAGCCCCCAGCGAACGTGTCAGCATATTGCGCAGCGAATCTTTATGGCCAATGGGCACACCTGTGCGTTTTTTAACGTATTGAGTAAGGGTTATAGCAGCAGACACCGACTTTCTCTTTTTTACTAATGACTAATTCAGACTACTAAACAACCAGTAAAAGAGAAACCAAAACAAGGCTAGAAATTGTAACGGTTTATGAAGTGAGCAGCTCTAAGGTAGGCAATAAAGCTGAGCTAAGCGCTCACTTCATTACAGTCACATTTTACTTTTCACTTTGTTGGTCGCTTGACTGATGGCAGGGTTGTCTGGCCAAAAATGTTTTGGGTAACGCCCTTTCATTTCTTTTTGCACGTCGCGGTAACTTGTTTGCCAAAAGTTAGCTAAGTCTTGGGTTAGCTGCAGCGGTCGCCGAGCTGGCGATAATAACTCCATTAATAACGGCAACTTACCTTGCGCAAGTAAAGGCGTACTGGTCATGCCATACACTTCTTGCATACGAACACTTAGCTTTGCAGGGCCATCAAGCTGATAAGTCACTTTTACATTTGAACCACTTGGCACGATTAATCGTAAGGGCAGTAATTCATTTAATAAGCTTTGCTGCTGCCAATCAAAACAGCTTTTAATCGCTTCGCTGTAGTTAAACTTTTTTAACTGCTCAAGGTTTTTAATATCATCAAAATAAGGTGCAAGCCATTGGTTATCAACGATTAATTCATCACGATTAAAAAGTGGGAATGATTCGGGTAATAGCTTACTTGCTAAGCTCATTCGAATCAGTAACTGCTCACTGTCGGGCTGTTCATTAAATAACGAAAAACCCTGCTTACTAAATAAGTTTAACCACGCTTTAGTGCGCTCGCTCTTATCTAAGGGGTGTTTACTTGGCTGACTCGCTATTGTGATAGCACCAAGCTTGAGCTCATCTTGATGGATAAAGCGCCCTGCTTTCTCATCGTATTCGCAGCGAGTTTGCTCAGTAAATAAATGCGAAAGCTCATCTTCAAGCTCACTTGGCATAAAGGCAACAGCAGCGAAAACACGGTTTCCCTTATGACCGCCCATGTGAGCAATGGCAATATAATCATCGTTATGCCAAAACTCCTCACTTAAGTCTGCGCCCGCACCATTGGCAAGTAAATAACCATTACCGCGCTTTTTTGCTAGCCGGTCAGGAAAAGCAAGCGCCACCAGCACCGCTAAATACTCTGTTTTAAGCTCATCAACCGGCTTGAGCTGCAAGCGTGATAGCCAATAAGTTAATTGCTGCTTAAATACTGGGTGCGGTTTGCTGTGCTGACTATGTAATGCCAAATTAAGATCAGAAGGCATACTAATTCGGCTTTCAAGCAACGCTGTTAAATACCCCGCTAATATATAAATACCAGGCATGCGCTGCTCTAGTTGCTTTGCTTTAATAAGCATGTGCGAGAGGCGAATATCGGCTCCATAGCTCAGCATTTGGCTGCCAAGCGAGGTCAGCTTTTCATTTTCATCAATAGCTTCGAGCATTTTCAAAAGTGCCGTTGCCTGCTTAATTTGCTGGCTACTTGGTGGGTCGAGTAAGCTTAGCTCAGCAAGTGATGCCCCCCACTGTTTTGTCTCTAATAACAACTGACTAATATCACTGGTAAGAATTTCTGGCGTATCATGGCTGTTACGGCGCTCAAAGGTTTGCTTAGAGCCTAATCGATACACAACCCCCGGCTCAATACGTCCAGCACGACCACCGCGCTGTATAGCTGAAGAACGAGAGATACTTTGAGTAACAAGTTCAGTGACACCGGTTTTTAAATTGAAATTAGCAGCACGGCGTTTGCCGCTATCAACCACAATGCGTATTCCTTCAATGGTCAAACTGGTTTCAGCCACATTGGTGGTTAATACCACTTTGCGTTTGCCATTTTTAGCTGGCGCTATAGCAGCTTGTTGCTCGTTTTTATTTTGCTCACCATACAAGCTAAATACTTCGACACTATCAGCTAAATCGTTTAGAGATTGCTGAACGCGTATGATTTCACGCTGTCCTGGTAAGAATACTAAAGCACTACCCGTTTGCTCACTAAGCGCCTGTTTTATCACGGCGGGTATATCATCAAGCCAGCGGCTTTCGTCTTTACGTGGAATATACACTTCATCAATGGGGTAGCTTCGCCCTTGAGATGAGATAATAGGGCAGCTAAAAAAGTCACTGTAACGATCGCCGTCTAAGGTTGCCGACATCAGTAAGATTTTTAAATCATCGCGAAGTGCCGCCTGTGTTTCGAGGGCAAATGCCAAAGCTGTATCTGCAGCAATTGAGCGCTCGTGAAATTCATCAAATATAAGTAAATCAACATCACTTAGCTCTGGGTCATTTTGTAACATACGCGTCAGCATGCCTTCGGTGACTATTTCGAGCTTTGTTGCAGCGCTTACTTTTGATTCGCCACGAATACGTAAGCCGACACTTCCGCCGACTTTTTCATTTTGCTGACTTGCCAAGTACTGAGCAATATTGCGAGCGGCGAGTCGTCTTGGCTCTAACATTACAATGCGTTTAAAGTGCCCTTCGCGCATCAAGGTAAGAGGCAGCCATGTTGATTTACCCGCTCCCGGTGGCGCTTGCAATAAGGCCATAGGGTTACTCTGTAATGTGGTTAACAGGGATTGATAAATATCTTGAACTGGCAGCACGTTAGGTATCTCTTACTTTCTTTTCGCGCATTGTATCAAAAAATCAAAAGTTGCGATGAATAGAGGCTTATTTTCTGTATCGAGTTTTACAAGTGAAAACATTGCATTCTGCCTGTTTAGGCTTATTCTTGATTAAGCAACCAAACAAAAATCAGGATAAGGAATTAACTTGTTCAGGATTTACTTTCACATTTTAATCACCTTGCTACTTTTGGTTTTGCCGTTTCAAAATGCGTTTAGTCAGCAAAAAATTACGGTAGCACTTGGAAATACCATGCCGCCTTGGGTAATGGTTGAAGACAACTCCGGCATTATTCCGGACTTGCTTCGCGCGACACTCGGTGCACATGGTTATCAAATACAATTCGTCTACGTCCCCTATGCAAGACGGATCACTTTATACAATGAAAACTTAGTTGATGTTGTTTATGATATAAATGAAAAAGTTATCGAGACTCATAGAATGAGCGGCTACTTTTCAGATATTGCTTACAGCTATGAGAACTTTGCTTTTAGCCTAACCAAACAAAACCTTCAGCTTAATTCTATTGGCCAATTAAAACACTTTAGTGTTCTTTCATGGCAAGGTGCTAAAGAATTACTCTCGCCAGAATATCAAGTAATGGCCAGAGAAAATCCACAATACGCAGAAACTTATGATCAATTAGCACAAGTTCAACTTTTGTATCGAAAGCGCTATGAGGTGATCCAGATGGACGGTAAAATTTTTGACTATTACCGAGCATTAATTAACATCAAGGGGGAAATTGATGTCTCTGAACCAGTGCAACGATTTGCATTATTTGGCAAGAATTCGAACGGCTTTTTATTTCGTGACGAAGCCTTAAGAGACCTATTTAACGAGAGCTTACGTAAGCTCAAATCAACTGAAGAATATATACGTATAATAAATCGCTATACATCTAAAAGTCACTGAGCAGCATAAAGCACTACCGGAACAGAAAATTTTACAGACTTTCTTTAAAAACTACGTAGTAATTGCAACTTTCTATCCTCCCTTCTTACTATCATAAAAAATAAAACAACTACTAATCAACAAGTTAACCAAATAAAACATATGGTACAGCGATTGCTTTTATTAAAGTGAATGTTTAACAAAGTAAGGAGATTATGATGAACAGCGATCGTTTAGAAGGCAATTGGAAAGAGCTTAAAGGTAAAGCACAACGTAAATGGGGTGACCTTACCAATGATGATTTAGATAAAATTGAAGGTAGCCGTAAAGAGCTGGTTGGTAAGCTTCAGCAAAAATACGGTAAATCGAAAGAAGAAGCTGAGCGTGAAGTCAGCGACTTTGAAAAAGGCCATTAATTTGAGCAATCAATAAAGCCGCTTATTGCGGCTTTATATTTTAAGCTGGCTCATGCTTTGCTAAATCTACTTCAGCGACCGTTTGATTTTTACCTTGTGATTTAGCACGGTATAGCCGTTTGTCGGCAATGTTTAAACAATGATCCATGCTCTCACCAGCAACGCGCACGTACAAGCCAATACTTAAGGTGACATGAAAACGATGCTGGCCACTCTTAAATGGCTTTTCAGCGAGTTTTTTATGTATTTTTTCAGCTACTTTTCTGGCCCTAAGTTCATAGCCTGTCGGGATCACAATTAAAAACTCTTCGCCCCCCCAACGGGAAATAACATCTCCTTCTTCGCACACTTTTTTAAATACATCAGCAAAAAATATCAGCACCTCATCGCCCACTTGATGTCCGTAGGTATCGTTTATCTGCTTAAAGTTATCTACATCCATCAGTAAAAACACTGACCCTTCACCAAAGCGCTCATCTTGCAAACATTCTGTTGCATAGCGACGATTAGCGAGTTCTGTCATCGCGTCTGTGCGAGCAAGCTTTTGATTAAGCTTAAGTTGCTCCATTAACTGCAAACTGTATTTATTACGGTAATATTCGTAGAAGCCGGCCAAAATACATAAAATCGAGAAACACAGCATGACCCGTGTAGGAAAGTAGTAGCTCGGATAACTGTAATAACCTAATTGATCGGTAAAGTAGAAAAGCACCGAGATAATAATGGCGAGTAATATAAGATCAAAGGCACCGCGCTTTAAGCCACGAATAAAAAAGGTCACGGGAGATACAATAAATAGCCATAACGGCCCTGTGCCATTGCTGCCACCCGAGACAGTTAAGAAGCACATCATTGCATAAAGTGCGTATAGCATGAGTACTGAGATAAATTGATCACGCCCCTTTATTAAAAAAGGCAAAGCAAAAATTACAACGCCAACAATTAATAAATAACTTAACGCGATGTAGCCATCTTGATAACTTGTGACCGACATCAACAAAGAGGTCACTGCACCAATAAATGCAAATACGCGTAAGAATCGCGCTTTATCTCTCTCGCTTGCATTCACAGTATCAATCACAATTCCACCTTAGACTCCTTGCTCAACCTCAATAACTTTAACACAAATATTTAAATTAGAAGGAAATTACCAATAATTAAGCTATGAAAATGCATTAAAGATAAAAAAGTATGATCAAAAAATGGGCACAAAATAATGGCAATATAGCAGTAAAAAAACGAGCCAGATTTGGCTCGTTTCATTTAAAATTTAAAGCTAATAACTAACTACTATTCAGGTTCATAGCCTAAATTAGGCGACAACCAACGCTCAGCTTCTGCAAGTGTCATGTTGGTCCGCTTGGCATAATCTTCAACCTGATCCTTTTGAATTTGCGCCACAGCATAGTACTTAGCTTCAGGATGAGAAAAATACCAGCCAGATACAGCAGCTCCCGGCCACATTGCGTATGAACTGGTTAGCTTCATACCAATACGCTGCTCGGTATCGAGTAACTGCCAAATTTTCTTCTTCTCTGTATGCTCAGGACAGGCAGGGTAACCTGGCGCTGGGCGAATACCTTGGTAGTTTTCACGGATAAGTTCGTCATTCGATAGATTCTCATCTACCGCATAGCCCCAATACTCTTTACGCACTTGCTCATGCAAATACTCAGCAAAGGCTTCTGCTAAACGGTCTGCAACTGCTTTAACCATGATCTTATTGTAATCATCTTGCTTAGCATCGAAGGCATCGGCAAGGTCATCTTCTTCAAGACCACCAGTTACCGCAAAGGCCCCGAAGTAATCGGGGGTGCCTTTTGGCGCAATATAATCAGCTAAGCAGTAGTTAGCAAAGTCGGTTTTTTCCGTTTGCTGACGCAAATGACACGATGTAGTTAAAAGCGTTGTACGTGACTCATCGGTATAAATCTCAATGTCATCCCCTACTCGGTTTGCAGGGAATAACCCAATGACACCTAGAGGTTGTAGCGCACCTGACTGCTCAAGCTCATCAAGCATTGCGTTGGCATCAGCGAATAAGCTTTTAGCTTGTTCACCAACAATTTCATCTTCAAGAATACGTGGGTACTTACCAGCGATTGACCACGTCATGAAATAAGGTGTCCAGTCGATGTACTGTCTTAACGTCGCAATCGAAACATTTTTAAACTCAGTCACACCCAGCTTTTTCGGTACAGGTGGCGTGTAGTTGTCCCAATCGAGTTTAGCTGCGTTGTCGCGAGCACGCTGTAAAGTAACTGGTTTTGAGCGCGGCTTTTTACGTGCTTGTTGTTCACGTACTTTTTCATACTCAGTTTTAGTTTTCTCTAAAAAAGCTGGCTTTAATTCTTTAGACAATAAATTAGAGACCACACCCACAGCACGGCTAGCATTATTTACGTAAACCACACCTTTATCATACTGCGGCTCAATTTTAACCGCGGTATGCGCTTTAGAGGTTGTTGCACCACCAATCAGTAGCGGTAATTCAAAACCACGGCGAGTCATTTCTTTAGCAACATGCACCATTTCATCTAGCGAAGGGGTAATAAGCCCTGATAAACCAATAATATCGGCTTTCTCGTCAATAGCAGTTTGCAAAATTTTCTCTGCCGGCACCATCACACCAAGATCAATGACCTCGTAGTTATTACATTGCAGTACTACGCCTACGATATTCTTACCAATATCGTGCACGTCGCCCTTAACGGTTGCCATAACCACTTTACCGTTCGTTGCGCCTTCTTCTTTTTCAGCTTCAATGAAAGGGTCAAGATAGGCAACGGCACGCTTCATCACACGGGCAGATTTAACAACCTGAGGTAAGAACATTTTACCCGCACCGAATAAGTCACCTACTACGTTCATGCCATCCATAAGCGGGCCTTCGATAACTTCAATTGGCTTAGCTTTGCTCTTACGGCACTCTTCAGTATCTTCGTCGATATACTCAGTAATGCCTTTTACTAGCGCGTGTTCAAGGCGCTTTTCAACAGGCCATGTACGCCATTCTAAATCTTCAACTTTTTCTGCTTGGGCCATACCTGAGTATTTTGGTGCAAGTTCAACAAGTCGCTCACCTGCACCGGGGTCGGTATTGAGGATCACATCTTCCACTGCTTTACGCAGCTCTTCGGGGATATCGTCGTAAACCGCTAATTGGCCAGCATTTACAATACCCATATCCATACCCGCTTTAATCGCATGGTATAAAAACACTGAGTGGATAGCTTCGCGTACCGGGTTGTTACCACGGAACGAAAACGATACATTCGATACACCGCCCGACACTTTACAATGCGGTAAGCCTTGCTTGATTCGACGCGTACCTTCAATAAATTCAACAGCGTAATTATCGTGCTCTTCAATGCCCGTTGCTACAGCAAAAATATTTGGATCAAAAATAATATCTTCTGGCGGGAAGCCAATATCATCAACAAGTATTTTGTAGCTACGCTGACAAATCTCGAACTTACGATCAGCGGTTTCAGCTTGACCGGCTTCATCAAACGCCATAACAACCGCAGCGGCACCAAAACGTTTTATTATTTTGGCTTGCCGTATGAACGGTTCTTCACCTTCTTTAAGTGAAATTGAATTAACAATGGCTTTACCTTGAATACATTTTAAGCCTGCTTCAATAACGTCCCATTTCGATGAGTCGACCATGATAGGTACTTTTGAGATATCAGGCTCTGATGCAATTAAATTTAAAAACTTTACCATCGCAGCTTTCGAATCCAACATGGCTTCATCCATATTGATATCAATCACTTGCGCACCATTTTCTACTTGTTCACGGGCAACATCGAGGGCAGTCTCGTAATCTTCTTCCATGATTAAGCGTTTAAACTTAGCCGAGCCTGTTACATTGGTACGCTCACCGACGTTAGTAAATACAGCAATTTGGTCAGTCATGTCGGTTTCCTAGTTTAAGTTACACGCTTCAAGGCCCGATAAGCGCATACGCACTTCAAGCTCAGGTAATTGGCGAGGTTTAACACCTTCAAGGCCTTTCGCAAACGCCTTTATATGAGCCGGTGTGGTGCCGCAACAACCACCTACAATGTTGATAAAGCCAGACTTGCCCCAATCAATAATTTCTTTTGCCATTTCAGGGGCTTCTAAATCATATTCGCCAAACTCGTTCGGTAAACCTGCATTTGGATGCACCGAGGTAAAGGTTTCACAAACACGGGATAACTCTTCAACATACTGGCGCAGTAAGTCAGGGCCAAGGGCGCAGTTAAGGCCGATTGATAGCGGCTTAATATGGCGAATTGAGTTATAAAATGCTTCTGTTGTTTGGCCTGATAAAGTACGGCCTGAGGCATCGGTAATGGTGCCTGAGATCATCACAGGTAAACTACGACCAGCCTGTTCGAATGCTTCTTCCACAGCGAACGAAGCAGCTTTTGCATTAAGCGTATCAAAGATAGTTTCAATCAAAATGAGGTCTGCACCGCCTTCCATAAGTGCAAGTGTTGACTCAACATACGCGGCCACCAGCTTATCAAAGTTGATATTTCGATAACCTGGATCGTTTACATCTGGCGAAATAGAACAGGTTTTTGATGTTGGTCCAAGTACGCCTGCAACATAACGAGGCTTGCTTGGATCTTTTGCTTCAAACTCATCACATACGCTGCGTGCAAGCTTAGCTGACTCTAGGTTGATTTCGCGGCTAAGGCTAGCCATGTCGTAATCTTCCATCGAAATAGTCGTGGCATTAAAAGTATTGGTTTCGATGATATCGGCACCGGCTTCTAAGTAAGCACGGTGAATATCAGCAATGATTTTTGGCTGAGTCAGGCTTAATAAGTCGTTATTGCCTTTAATAAGTACATGCCAGTCTTTAAAGCGCTCACCGCGATAATCCTGTTCTTCTAATTTATGTTCTTGGATCATGGTGCCCATCGCGCCATCGAGGATTAAAATTCGCTGTTTTAGCGCCTCGGTTAATTGTTCGCGTTTATTCACTGCATTACTCGGCATAGTTGTTAGTCCTTACATCTTGGCTAACTAAGTTAATATCATACGGTGTAGTTTGGTACACATAATAGTTTAACCAATTCGAAAACAATAAAAAGGCATGGCTTTGCCACGTTTTCGACGGTTCGTTATCTGGGTTATCGTAAGGGAAGTAGTTTTCTGGCTTAGGCGCATCAGCTGATTTTTCTTGGTCACGCAAATACTCCCCTTTTAGGGTATGGGCATCGTACTCTGGATGGCCCGTAATATATACTTGGCTACCTGATTTATTTTTAATTAAATAGGCACCTACTCGCTCAGAGCCTGCTAACACAACCAGCTCATCGCAGGCATTGATCTTCTCGATATCAATATGACCATAGCGAGAATGTGGCACTAAAAAGGTGTCATCAAAGCCTCGGGTAAGTGCCGCATGATCAAAATAACTTTTATGGGTAAATACGCCACTGAGTTTATTTGGTTTCAGCTCACGTTTCAGACCATAGTGATGATAAAGCCCAGCATGGGCCGCCCAACACGAAAACAACGTAGACGTAACATGCTGCTCTGCCCAATCTAAAATAACTTTTAGTTCATCCCAGTAAGCAACTTCGTCATACTCTAAATGAGCAAGCGGCGCGCCTGTTATGATCATGGCATCGTAGTTATTATCTTTCACTTCTGAAAAATAACGATAGAAAGTATCCATATGCTGCTCAGAGTTACTACTCGTGCGATGAGTATCCAACCTCAGCAACTCAACATTAACTTGTAACGGTGAGTTAGCTAATAATCGAATAAATTGCACTTCGGTTTCAACTTTGTTTGGCATTAAGTTTAAGATAGCCAAACGCATTGGACGAATCTCTTGCGTTTTAGCACGACTTTTTGGCATTACAAACACGTTCTCTTGACGTAATTTTGCAATGGCTGGCAATTCATCTTTTACTGTAATGGGCATAGCTGGCTCCGAGCATACTTATCTGACTGCTAATTATGAACGGATAGTTAGAAATTTCAACCTCTAGATGTTTAGATGTCCAAATGAATTTTATTTGTTTGAAAGCAAAGCCCATAAAAGCCTGTTTCGTTGACGTATACGCGACAGAGCCTCTACAATATACGCTGTTAATTTTTCTTATAAATTGAAGGCTCCTTTCATGGTGTTACCAGATAAGTTTATATTCTCGATGAGTCGAGTTTCTAAGGTTGTGCCACCTAAGCGCACTATCTTAAAAGATATTTCTTTACACTTTTTCCCAGGCGCAAAAATTGGTGTGCTAGGTCTAAACGGTGCAGGTAAATCAACGTTACTTCGCATTATGGCTGGTGTTGATCAAGACTTTGAAGGTGAAGCTCGCCCTCAACCTGGCACTAAAATCGGTTACTTACCGCAAGAGCCAGTGCTTGACGAAAGCAAAACAGTTCGCGAAACAGTAGAAGAAGCAGTAAGCGAAGTTAAAAATGCACTAAACCGCCTTGATGAAGTATACAACGAGTATGCAATGGACGGTGCTGACTTCGATGCACTTGCTAAAGAGCAAGGTGAACTTGAAGCTATCATCCAAGCGCACGACGGTCACAATATCGACAACGTGTTAGAGCGTGCAGCTGATGCATTACGTCTTCCACCTTGGGATGCAAAAATTGAACACCTTTCGGGTGGTGAGCGTCGCCGTGTTGCGATCTGTCGTTTACTACTTGAAAAACCAGATATGCTTATTCTTGACGAGCCAACCAACCACTTAGATGCTGAGTCAGTTGCTTGGTTAGAGCGCTTCTTACACGATTACGAAGGTACCGTGGTTGCTGTAACCCACGACCGTTACTTCTTAGATAACGTAGCAGGTTGGATTTTAGAACTTGACCGTGGTGAAGGTATTCCTTGGGAAGGTAACTACTCATCGTGGCTTGAGCAAAAAGATTTACGTTTACAACAAGAACAGAAATCTGAAAAAGCACGTCAAAAATCAATCGCGCAAGAACTTGAATGGGTTCGTTCAAACCCGAAAGGCCGTCAAGCTAAGTCTAAAGCACGTATGGCACAGTTCTCTGAGCTACAGCAAAACGATTACCAAAAGCGTAACGAAACGAATGAACTATTCATTCCACCGGGTCCACGCTTAGGTGACCAAGTTATCGAAGTGAAAGGTCTGAAGAAAAGCTTTGGCGATCGCGTATTAATCGATGACTTAAACTTTGCAATGCCAAAAGGCGCTATCGTAGGTATTATCGGCGCTAATGGTGCGGGTAAATCAACCCTGTTCAAAATGCTAAGTGGTGAAGAAACGCCAGATAGCGGTGAGATCCTTGTTGGTGATACTGTTGAGCTTGCAACCGTTGATCAGTTCCGTGGTGACATGGACGAAAGCAACACCGTTTTCCAAGAAATCTCAAACGGCCAAGACGTATTAAAAATTGGTAACTTTGAATTCCCAAGCCGTGCCTATGTTGGCCGCTTTAACTTCAAAGGTAACGACCAACAAAAATTCGTTAAAGACTTATCAGGTGGTGAGCGCAACCGTTTACATCTAGCTAAGTTATTAAAAGCAGGTGGTAACGTGTTACTACTGGATGAGCCTACCAATGACCTAGACGTTGAAACATTACGTGCACTTGAGAACGCTATTTTAGAGTTCCCAGGCTGTGTAATGTGTATCTCGCATGACCGTTGGTTCCTTGACCGTATTGCTACACATATTCTTGATTACCGTGACGAAGGCCAAATTAACTTCTTCGATGGTAACTACACAGAATACGAAGAGTGGCTGAAGAAAACCTTAGGCGCAGAAGCGGCACAACCTAAGCGTATTAAATACAAAAAAATTGGCTAATTAGCTGATACTCAAAAAGCCCCGATTTAGGGGCTTTTTTGTTGCTATAATCATTTCTCTCACTAATTTCATAATGATCTATACTCATTAAGTTAATATAGGTGGAGATAAAGTTATGAATGAACGCAGAGAGTTTTCGCGGGTATTATTTTCTTGCCCTGCGATTCTTCGCATCGAAGATAACGACTACCACTGTCAGTTACTTGATCTATCTTTGCAAGGTGCGCTTATTACTAAAAGTGATTCATTTTTAGTGCCTATTCATAGTAAGGCAGACTTAATCTTTACCCTGCCAGAGTCAAATATCGAGATAAAAATGCAAGTGGAGCTGTGCCATATTGAGCATCAGCATGCAGGCCTTCGCTGTGAACATATAGATATTGATAGTATTACTCACTTAAAACGACTGATTGAGCTAAACTTGGGTGATGAAGCATTATTACATCGCGAGTTAGGCCATTTAATTCACGCACCAGAGTAAACATTTGCCAGTAGATTCGTTATGCTGTAGCAAATTCAGCTATCCAATGAGCTATGCAGTTAAATCCCCACTTACCCTTGGTGTATCACCCAAATTACTCGTTTAGTTTCGATCCTAACCATCGCTTTGTGATGAGTAAGTTTGCTTATTTATATGAGCATGTACAAAGCCTTGGATTAATAAATGACAACCTAACACAGCCGGTGCTTGGCACCCCAGAGCCCCTTGAATTAGTGCACTGTGAAAATTACATCAACGACCTTTGGCATAATAGATTAGATGAAAAGGCGATGCGCCGCATTGGCTTACCTTGGTCAAAAGAGCTGATGGCACGTACTTTTACCGCCCCACTTGGCACCTTACAAGCAGCACGCTTAGCACTTAAACATGGCATCGCTTGTCACTTAGCCGGTGGCACTCACCATGCTCATACTGACTTTGGCTCAGGCTATTGCATGGTAAACGACTTAGCTTTCACCAGCGAAACCCTGATAAAAAGTGGCGAAGTGACCAATATACTTATTTTTGATTTAGATGTTCATCAAGGTGATGGTACCGCAGCAATGCTGGAACATCAGCCCTACGCCTATACCTGCTCTATTCACTGTGAAAAGAATTTTCCGTTTCGAAAATCAGCCAGCGACTTAGACATAGGTTTAGCACCGAATGTCGCTGACAGTGAATACCTAGGCGTTGTTGACGATACTCTGAGTTATTTATTAAACACCTTAAACCCAGATTTAGTACTTTATGATGCAGGTGTTGATGTATGGCAGCAAGATGGTTTAGGTAAACTTGATATAAGCTGGCAAGGGATAGAGCAACGCGACCATTTAGTCTTCAAGCGCTGCCTTGAGCGCAATGTACCTGTCGCAACAGTAATTGGTGGGGGTTATGATAAAGATCATCGCCGTTTAGCGGCTCGTCACGGCATTGTAGTTGAACAAGCGGCTCGCTTTTAATAACGACAAAGAAAAAAGGCCCGGTGGAGAAAAAAACCGGGCCTTTGCTACTGTAACATTGGGATATGTTAGCAACTTTTTTCTAAGTTAAAACAAGTAGCTGTGGAGCTACCGAATGGTAATCTAAAGCCATAGCTATGCTCAAAACCGTGATGTTTACAATTGAAAAAGCAAACACTTGGCGCGCCCAGCCGCTTACATCAATATTGCGACGATAGCCACGAAGCGCCATTAGCAACCACCAAAAACTCGTTGTACAAGCTACAGCCATAAAGGCTAAACCTGTATAACCACTAATGGTTAATAACATCACAACCAACGCATACACGGCGATATATAAAACAATGTGATGCTTTGCCTTCTCGATCCCCTGCGCTACAGGTAACACAGGAATTCTGGCCGCTTGGTAGTCGTTATAACGAAAGATTGCAATTGCATATGAATGAGGCATTTGCCATAGACTAAACATAACCAATAAAATCACAGCACCAGCATCAAACTGCCCAGTCACGGCACAATACCCCACTACAGGCGGTACTGCGCCAGATAAACTTCCTACAAAGGTGCCGTACACAGAACGACGTTTCATATATAAGCTGTACACACCTACGTAGATGACGTAACCAAAAGTAGCAAATAAGAGTGCCACTACGTTGGTATACACAGCTAATAAGCCGAAACCAATAACACCAAGCACGATGCCATGTGCCATAGCTGCCTTTGCTGACATTTCGCCAGTTACTGTGACGCGTTTGCGAGTGCGCGCCATAGCAACATCAATATCACGATCAATTACGTTATTGATCGCGCATCCTGATGCCACTACTAAAGATAACCCTAGTAAGGTTGCGATCATTAACCATGGGTCAATATCACCGCGAGAGGCTAGCAAGAATCCCCCCGCGACAGAGATCAAATTGCCCATGATAATGCCAGGTTTAGTGACATTTAAATAACGTCGAAACACTTCCTCGACTCCTCTAATTTTCAGCACAAACGCAATATTACGAAAGAAACTAGTTAGTAACAGACTGTAAGAACTGGAGACACAACCTCAGACTAACCAGCTCCTTTCGTAAATCTTTTTACCAATTACAAAGTAATTGTTATTAGTACATCATCATGGCGTTCGATTCGTAGATGATCCACACCGACAAACCAACCACCATCACGATGATTAAAGCACTAAAGATAAACGACAATGAACTTGCTTTGCCGTCTTCTGTTTTGAAGTTTAGGTGTAAGAAATATTTCAAATGCACCCAAATTTGCACAATCGCCATGCTCACGATGCACCATGCAGTGGTCGTTTTAGAAAACGAGCCACTCATCACAGCCCAAAATGGAATAGCCGTTAAAACCACTGACAATACAAAACCAATTAAATAGTCTTTAACGCTGCCATGTGATTGATCATTATGTGCATGAACTTCTAAGTTATTAATTACATGTGATTCACTGTGACTCATTACATTGCTCCCATTAAATAAACAACGGTAAATACACAGATCCACACCACATCTAAGAAGTGCCAGAATAAGCTTAAACAACTTAGGCGTGTCACTGTTTGTGGGTTTAAACCACGGCGCACAACTTCAATCATCAGGACAGTCATCCAAATAAGACCTGCTGTAACGTGAAGACCGTGTAAGCCCACTAAAGAGAAGAACGATGTTAAAAAGGCACTTTGCTGAGGGCCATTGCCATGCGCAATTAGGTGATGGAATTCATATACTTCCATACCAATAAACACAGCACCAAAGGCAAAGGTAACCAGCAACCAAGTTAAAGTAGCCGCCTTTTTCTGCCCGTGAGCAGAGATCATCGCAAAACCAAAAGTGATACTACTGAGTAGTAGTGCTGCGGTTTCAACCGCAACAAAATCAAGTTCAAAAATGTCTTTACCGGACACACCGCCAGCAGTATTCATGAACAATACTGCATAGGTTGCAAAGAATGATGCAAACAACAGGCAGTCAGTCATTAGGTAAAGCCAGAAACCAAATACGGTGTTACCACCTGTATCGTGGTGCTCATGGTCATGTGCATCGACATGACCGTGTGCGCTGTTTAAGGTGTCGAGCCCTGCAGAAATGGTACTCATGCATTCACCTCCTTCGTAGCGGCTGTATTGTGAGCCGTTTCTAGTTCAACAATTTCATCTGGTTGCACGTAGTAATCAACATCGCTGGTGTAACAACGTTTGATGAACACCACGATAGCACCCAGTAATCCAAAGGCTGCAAGCCACCAAATGTGCCAGATCATGGCAAAACAGAAGGTTGTTAAAGCTGCGCTCATTAATACACCTGCCGATGTATTTTTTGGCATATGAATTGGGCTATAAGAGGCTTCTTGTTTGTAAGCTAAGCCTTTTTCTTTCATATCTGTCCACGCATCAATGTCATCAACATGTGGAATTTTCGCAAAGTTGTAGTACTGCGGAGGTGAAGCAGATGCCCACTCAAGGGTATGACCATTCCACGGATCGCCCGTTGTATCATCAAGTTGCTCGCGATTTTTGAAGCTCACTACAAGTTGCACAACTTGGAACAAGATACCGAACATAATGATTACCGCACCGCCAGCTGCAATGTATAACCAAATATTCCAATCAGGGTTGTTAGTGTGATTTAAGCGACGTGTCATACCTAAGAAACCAAGTACATATAACGGCATGAATGCAACGAAGAAACCTATTAACCAACACCAGAAAGATCTTCTGCCCCAGCTCTCGTCAAGTTTGAAGCCCATTGCTTTAGGGAACCAAAACGCAAAACCAGCTAAATAACCAAATACCGCACCACCAATAATGGTGTTATGGAAGTGAGCAATTAAGAATAAGCTGTTATGTAATACGTAGTCAGCACCAGGAATAGCAAGTAACACACCGGTCATACCACCGATAGTGAAAGTCACCATGAAACCTAAAGTCCAAAGGACAGGCACAGTAATACGTAAACGACCACGGTACATAGTGAATAACCAGTTAAACAACTTAACCCCGGTCGGTACCGCAATAACCATGGTCATAACACCAAAGAAGGCATTAACGTTAGCGCTTGAGCCCATAGTAAAGAAATGATGAAGCCAAACGATAAAACCTAAAATAGAAATCGCACCGCTTGCATAAACCATCGACTTATAACCAAACAGGCGTTTACCAGCAAAAGTTGAGATAACTTCTGAGAAAATACCAAACGCAGGTAAGATCAAAATGTAAACTTCAGGGTGACCCCATGCCCAAAATAAGTTGATGTACATCATCGCGTTACCACCTAATTCATTGGTGAAAAAGTGGAAATCGAGATAACGGTCAAGCGTTAGCATTGCCAGTACCGCAGTTAAAATTGGGAACGATGCGGCAATTAAGATATTCGCCCACGTACATGCCCAAGTAAAAATAGGCATTTTCATTAATGTCATGCCTGGTGCACGCATTTTAAATACAGTCGCTAAGAAGTTTACCGATGTTAATAAGGTACCCAAGCCGGATATCTGCAAGGCCCATATATAATAGTCGACCCCGACACCTGGACTAAATGACAGCTCAGACAGCGGTGGATATGCAACCCAACCTGTTTTCGCAAACTCACCAAAGAATAGTGAGATATTAATCAGGATTGCACCGCCAGCAGTTAACCAAAAGCTAAGGTTATTTAAGAATGGGAATGCAACATCACGGGCACCAATTTGCAAAGGTAAAATGATGTTCATTAAACCAATCATAAACGGCATCGCCATAAAGATGATCATGATCACCCCGTGCGCCGTAAAGATTTGGTCATAGTGCTCTGGTGGTAAGTAACCACTTGCACCGCCGGTAGCCATTGCTAATTGCAGTCGCATCATAATGGCATCCGCGAAACCACGGAAAAGCATGATAAGCGCAAGAATGATGTACATAACACCTAAACGCTTATGGTCAATTGAGGTGATCCAGTCGTGCCAAATCACGCCCCACTTTTTATATTTTGTTACTAAGCCTGCCACTAACAGACCTAAGACAGCAACAACCGTCATGGTAACCATGATAATTGGTTCATGAAACGGGATTGCGTCTAATGTTAATTTACCTAACAACGACATGATTATTCCTCGTCCTCGCTGTGCTTCTTATGAGCTGAGTGCTCTGGCATAGCGTGTTGCATTGCACCGTGAGAGCCATGCGCTTGCATATATTTCATTACGATTGAATGGAACATATCTTTATCTACGCTGGCATAGTATTTAACTGGGTCGTATTCACTTGGTTTTGCTAGTTCAACATAGCTTTGCTTAGTCAGTGCAGAACCGGTATTTTTTACTTTGTTTACCCATTCATCGAAATCAGCTTCAGTAGCTGTTGCAATGGCATCGAACTTCATACCGGTGAAACCTGCACCACTGTAGTTAGCAGAGAAGCCTTTAAAAGTACCCGGTTCATCAGCTATTAAGTGAAGCTTTGTTTCCATACCTGCCATTGAATAAATTTGGCTACCAAGCTGTGGAATGAAAAACGAATTCATGGTGCTTTCTGAGGTGATCTTGTACTGCACAGGCACATTGGCAGGAAAAACAAGCTCATTCACTGTGGCGATGCCTTGCTCTGGATAAATGAATAACCATTTCCAGTTCAAAGAAACAACTTCAACAGTAAGGTGCTCACCTTTACCTTCAAGTGGTTTATATGGGTCAAGTTGTTGCGTTGACTGCCATGTGATCACACCTAAAATCGCAACGATAATGATAGGAATGGTCCAAACTACAGCTTCAATCTTGTTTGAGTGCGCCCATTTTGGAGCGTAAATTTCTTGATCTCGTCCATCACGGTATTTCCATGCAAAATAAATTGTCATGGCAATAACTGGAATTACAACAATCAGCATTAATACCGTAGCTACGATAATTAAATACTTCTCGTCGACACCAATTTGACCTTTTGGATCGAGTACCCCGCCTTTACAGCCAGACAAAGCCAGCACTAAAGACGCTAGAGCAATATTACAAAGGTTTCGAATTGACAAAGGAATATCCTACAACCTAAAAGTTAACACTTGTCGAAATAAGTACACGACGCTTTTCTGCAACAGATGCTACAGATATCCCTCGGCTGAATAACGAGCACGACAAATCGACACGCTAAAAAGTAAGGGAATTTAGGTTGGCTGACTGAAATTTGGGCGTAAAAAACCCACTAGGTGCTTTAGTAAAGACAACTTAGAAAACGACTAAAATGGCTGAACTTAAGCAACAAAGCTTATTTACAGACAACCACTTACACGAGGAGGAGCACGACAGCCATGAGCACTGTGTACTACTAAAGACTTTATCGTTTCACGCGCAGCGAAGGCCGCTTTACGTAAAATGACACCTGCACGACGCGCAGGAAAGAAATGGAAGACCAACCAGCATAAACCAATAAGTAATTGGCAAGACACCACAGGGTAAGCTAAAAAACTCAACACATTAAGTAGTGGGATTTCGTATAAAGCACCTTCACTTAATAAGCTTCTTAGCCCTTGAGCATCTTCTAATGTACCGTTGATTAGCATGGCTGAATTAATCAGCAACAAGGCTAAAACTGACATTAGTTCTTTACCAGCAAAAAATGCACGCGCAGCCAGTTGCAACCTAGCTAAGCTAGACTGTTTGGCACCTTGTGACTGATTAATTGCTCGCAAAACCCACGCCTTTTTATCGCTTTTACTGCATTTTAGGTAAGTGGCTTACCCTATTTTTAAATGCGGTAATATGATCTTCATCAATAAAGTTTCAGTAATTACTGAAATTTCGGTGTGGAGTATAACAAAGTCAACAGACGGTACAAGTAGAATTTGGCAGCACAAAGTTAAGTATTGTTTAACCACACGCTATCAATGTGTAAAAAACCGATTTAATTAAAGCTAAGTATTTAAAATTAATACTTTATTTTATATAGCTAAAAGCAATGAAGAAAATGAAAATAGCATATTAATAACGTTTTAAAGCATAAATACCGTTTTAAGCATACTAAGTCAGTAATAACTGAAGATTAAATACTGAGCAAGGATTAGCCAAACCCATTAAAATATAATATTCTAACAAAACCAAAAATAAAGAATAAAAGAGATAGTTATGCGTCAATATGCACTCGCTGCAGCCATTTTAGCATTAAGTAACAGCGTACTCGCAAATACGATTGAAGACACCGTAGTGAATGGATTAAATAAACCCGCGATTTATTACACCGATATTGAGCCACACTTAAAAAAAGTAGCAAAGCATCCTAGCGTCAAACTAGAACAAATTGGTACCTCATTTCAAGGACAGGCACTCAATTCTCTTAAAATTGGCACAGGCCCAATCAAAGTGATGATGTGGAGCCAAATGCACGGCGACGAAAACACTGCAACTGCCGCACTTATGGACTTTTTAAGCTTCATAACAGCTGATGAAAACGCACAATGGCTAAAAAGCTGGCGACAGAAAATATCCCTTCTCATAATCCCTATGGTGAACCCTGACGGCGCGGCCGTACAAACCCGTTATAATGCTCAAGGAATTGATTTAAATCGCGATGCTAAAGCTCTTCGCACAAAAGAAGGGCAAATACTAATGGCTGCCGCAAATCAGTTTAAACCTGACTTTGGCTTTAATTTACATGATCAGAACGCATATTACGGAGCAGGAAAAAAAGGTAAACAAGCCACCATTTCAGTGCTAGCGCCAGCCTATAACGAAGCGAGAGAAGTAAATAAAAGTCGCGGCGAGGCTATGCAGTTTATAGCCCACTTAGCTAAAACGGTTGAAACAATAATCCCAGGCCACTTAGGAAAGTACAACGACAGTTACTCATACCGTAGCTTTGGGGATACTTTTTCGGAAAAGGGTATTAGAACAATATTAATTGAATCAGGAGCGTACCCTAATGATCCAAACCGACAAATAGCACGCAAGGTTAACCGTGTTTTATACAAAAAGACGATTGATTCGTTAACTTCGGGGGAGTGGAAAGACGCGAGGATATCGCAATATCACGCTATTCCATTTAACGCTAAAGACAATTGGGTCGACTTACTAATAGACGACATAATCGTAAATAGTGAGCTAGGTGATTACCAGATAGATATTGCAATTAACAATAAAGGACAGTCACCTGTAATCAAAGAGCTAGGTGATATAAGTAGTATCCGCCAAGGTTATACGAGTTTAGATGCAAGCAGCCTAAGCTTTAAGGCAGGTAACAGCTTTGTTTTAAATAAATCGTTAACGCTTACAGAAAGTAGCTATAAAAATATTTTAAAACAAGGCTATAGCTGTTTTTCGGGTGATATGAACAAATTAAAAAACACCTCAAAATGGCCAGTTTACGCGTGCAAAAGTATATTTACATCAATACCATCTCTTCACGCCCCTGCTGCTTTTTTCTTACAAGCCGACGGCATAAATAAGTATGCTATTTTGGGGACTGAGTTAATTAATCTAGAAAGTTAATAACAAAAGACAGTCACCCATAATTAAAAACACGCTTTGAAAGACAGGCACTCTTAAAAGTGCCTACTAAATCTTCAAATACTTTAGATTTTTTAACCTAAAATACTCGTTTTGTAGGCAACCTCCCTATTAGCTTAATCCACTAGTAAAAACCAAGATAAAAGATTTAGCTTTCTGAAAATTGAAAGTACGAGTTAGCTGCAATGTTTTGCAAAAAATAAAAGTTGAGAGAAATTTAAGATTAGCTAGCAAGTAATAACTTACAACTTGTTATATTACTTCGCCGCTTTCGAGCAGTTTTACTACAGTAGTTTTCAATAGCTTGTATTCGTCCTACAGCACCGTGAAATAAATGTTCAAACTGTGTTGTTAATGTTAGCCAACTTGCTGGCTCGAGATTAAGCCTCTCAAGGACAGGAGGTAAATGATGATCTATATATCCGCGTTTATCCGTGCTAATACAGCGGCCTGTTTGCTCTACAAGTAACAGGTATGACTTTAACTCAAAAGGTATCCCCTTTGATTTATTCTTGTTCATACCACCAACAAAACGAGCTAGTAGCTTAGGTTGTTTTGAATTCTTCACACTTTGGCTTCGCTTTTTAAAACTTGTATAGTTAGATTGCTCTGGGGTCCTCGCAACCTCTGCACGAACAGGGTTTAAATCAACATAGGCCATGCACGATAAAAGAGCAGATTCATCAAGTAGTGCTTGGCTCTTGAAGCGCCCTTCCCAAAAATGCCCGGTACATTCGTCTTCTTTATTTGCACGCCTGGCAATATACTCATTCGCATGAACCAACTAATACTAGAAAGGCGCGCTCTGTATTCTACAACCTCTTTATTTAAAAAGGCCTGTTGAACGTCACTCAATTGCTCACCACGGAGGAAGTTTTGACCTAAAGGCGTCATTTTACTGAGCTTATTCCAGCGTAAAAGAACGGCCTTATCGGTTAACCTATTTGCTTTTTTATCATCTACATAAAGCACAATATGAGTATGATTACTCATCACTGCATAAGCACACACATCAATACAAAATACCTTCGCAAGAACAAGCAGACGATCTTCAACCCACCCTCGGCGGTGTTCATATGATTTACCTGTAAGAGTGTCTTCTCCGCAAAGGTAGGCGCGTCTAACGCATCGGGATACACAGTGATAGTATTTAGTATTCGACAAACAGATTTGCCGCTTCCTTGCTAAAGCCATCGTCCACTCCTTGAACTGATAATTTAAAATGCATGGGCTGTAACTAAAGTTTAGACAAGATATATTCTGCCGCAAGATTGTGATAAGAAATTACAGTGACTGTCTACATAAAGGTAGGTATTAAAAAAGCGCCTTTGGGCGCTTTTTTCTGATTAGAGAATTTGATTCTCTTTCCAGGCTTGTTCTTTTGCCATGCGCTTTTTACGCTTGTCACATGGGTCGTCACAGTCGCAGGCTTTGTCTATACCAACAGCGCCTAAGCCACCGCAACTACTGGCCATTGATTTCTTTTGCACAATCATGCCGACAGCCATCGCTGCCACAATTAAAATAAGTAGACCAAATGTAAGAAGAAAAAGTGACATTGCTTTGCCCCTATCGTCAGCAATTAAATCGAGCCTAATTTATTAGGCTGCGTGTATTATATACCCAAACCACCTCAAGGTGCGAGTTTCAGTTGGAATTAAAAGCGATTTAGGCAAGGCATTGATTGCAAGCAATAGTGGTTCTATTGTTAAAATCAATAACGCAGTATAAATCGCTTTTAAACCAACCCGTTGGGCGCTTCACAGGCGCTTACTCTCATCGTTATTACTTCTTAAAAGGGACTGCCATTGTTGCAAAGTAACGCCTTGATATTAAGCACCTGTGAAACGCTGAATTCTGCATCTTGAGGTGGCTTGGGTATGCACTGCTTCTTGCCCTGCTACAAATAAGGTTTGAAAGCAGGGCTTGAATAAGTTACTAAGCCATTGTCTGACTTACCAATTAAATAAACTGGAAGATCATGCTGCTCAGCGTATTGCTGCGCACGTTCCATGCCCATCACAGTAAGCGCTGTCGCTAAGCCATCAGCAGTCATCGCTGATGGGTGCAAAACTGTAACAGATACCAAATCATGGCGACTAGGCATACCTGTTTCTGGGTCAATTAGATGACTATACGTAACACCATCCATTTCGTAAAAAATGCGGTAATCACCTGATGTTGCAATACCATTGGTACCAGGCTCAATCACTTTATGCACTTTACGAACGCCAGGCTCAGCATCAGGCTGCTCAATAGCGATTTTCCAAGTGATGTTGTCTGGCTTAATACCCGATACACGCAACTCGCCACCAATTTCTACCATATAATTCTTCAAGCCATGACTTTCTATCACTTGTGCGACTCTATCGATACCATAGCCTTTTGCGGTTGCAGAAAACGAGAGTTCTAAACCATCAATTGTTTTCATTAAACCCGCATCAGTAAGTTTAAGCTTATCAACTCCTATCTTTGCAACCATTGCTGCCAAAGCTTCATCGCTTGGGCGTTTAGTCGGCTTTTTATCTGGGCCAAAGCCCCATAAATCAATAAGTGGTCCCATAGTGACATCTAAGGTTTTCGTTGATTCGCCAAGGCGGATTGATTCAGCTACTACGTTTCTGAAATCAGCGCTAATTGGCATCACCTGCCCCGCAGGTAAATTGTTAAACTGATTAATTTCTGAATCTGGAATGTATGTCGACATTGACTGATTTACGTCTTTAAGCACTTGCTTAATCTCAGGATGTAAATCAACACCTGCAACCTTTGAAGACTCTGCAAACACCTTAATGTGATAAGTGGTGCCCATTGTCTTACCTTCAAAATAAAGCTCTTCTGCCTTATCTGCTTGGCTGCAGCCAGCCATGAGTAAAGTCATAGTTAATAGAAAAAAGGCCATCAAGCCTTGGCGATAAAACACTCTATTCATAGCATTCACCTTTTAGATACCACAGGGTTAGGTATAGAAATAAAAAAGCCTCGTAACACTATGTGCTACGAGGCCTGTATTCTAACCAAAACTTATTGTTTTGTGTATGGTGTTAGCCACCGAAGTCATCTAATAAGATGTTTTCGTCTTCTACACCAAGATCTTTAAGCATGTTGATAACAGCCGCGTTCATCATTGGAGGACCACACATGTAGAACTCACAATCTTCCGGCGCTTCATGATCTTTCAAGTAGTTTTCATAAAGTACGTTATGGATGAAGCCTGTATAACCTTCCCAGTTATCTTCTGGTTGTGGATCAGACAGTGCTGTGTGCCATACAAAGTTATCGTTTTCTGCAGCTAAGCCGTCGAAATCTTCTACGTAGAACATTTCACGCTTAGAACGCGCACCATACCAGAAGCTCATCTTACGCTTAGATTGTAAACGCTTAAGTTGGTCAAAGATATGTGAACGCATTGGTGCCATACCTGCACCACCACCTACGAATACCATTTCTGCATCAGTGTCTTTCGCGAAGAACTCACCGAATGGGCCAGAAATAGTCACTTTATCACCTTCTTTTAGTGACCAAATGTACGAAGACATTTTACCACATGGAAGGCTTAGGTCTCTTGGCGGCGGCGTAGCGATACGCACGTTAAGCATGATGATGCCTTCTTCTTCTGGGTAGTTAGCCATTGAGTATGCACGAATTGTTTCGTCGTCTACTTTAGACTCCAGATCGAAGAAACCGAAGTGGTTCCAGTCGCCACGATACTCTTCTGGAATATCGAAGTCAGCGTATTTAACGTGGTGTGCTGGCGCTTCAATTTGAATATAACCACCGGCACGGAACGGTACTGACTCGCCATCAGGAATTTGTAACTTAAGCTCCTTGATGAAAGTTGCTTTGTTATCGTTAGAGATAACTGTACAGTCCCACTTTTTAACACCGAAAATTGACTCTTCAAGCTCAATTTCCATGTCGTTCTTAACATTTACCTGACACGCTAAACGGCAGCCTTCACGAGCTTCACCTTTAGAGATGTGATCAAGTTCTGTTGGTAGGATATCGCCGCCACCTTCTTTGATGTGAACACGACACTGACCACAAGAGCCACCGCCACCACATGCAGATGAAACGAAGATACCTGAATCAGCTAGCGCACCTAATAGCTTGCTACCTGCAGATGTTTTAATAGCTTTTTCTGGGTCGCCATTAATTCCGATGATGATATCGCCGCTTGCTACTAATTTAGATTTAGCACCAATGATAACTAAAACTAAAATAACAACGATAGCGATGAAAACACCAACGCCTAAGAAAATCTCATTCATGATTTATCCTCGCTACCTTTTAAAGTGAAATACCAGAGAATGACATAAAGCCAAGACCCATCAGACCAACAGTGATGAAAGTAATACCTAAACCACGTAAGCCATCAGGAACGTCTGAGTACTTCATTTTTTCACGGATACCAGCAAGTAAAGTAATTGCTAGTGCCCAGCCCACACCTGAACCGATACCATAAACAACAGACTCGCCGAAGTTATAGTTACGCTCAACCATGAAAGATACCGCACCGAAGATCGCACAGTTAACTGTGATCAATGGTAAGAAGATACCTAACGCGTTATAAAGTGCAGGGAAGAACTTATCTAATGCCATTTCAAGAATTTGTACAAGTGCTGCAATAACACCGATGAAAGTCAAGAAACGTAAGAAGCTAAGGTCTGCCTCTGGGTAGCCAAGCCACTCTAATGCACCTGGTGCAAGAACAGCATGATAAACCAAGTTATTTACAGGTACTGAGATACCTAGTACCACGATAACTGCCACACCTAGGCCGATTGATGTTGTTACTTTCTTCGATACAGCAAGGAAAGTACACATACCTAGGAAGAAGGCTAAAGCTAAGTTTTCAATGAAAACCGCTTTTACAAATAAACTAATATAATGTTCCACTGCTCGCCCCTTACGCTTTTGCTTCTACTTGGTCTTTCTTAAAGGTACGAAGTACCCAGATGAATAAACCAATAATGAAGAATGCACTCGGTGGTAAAATCAATAGACCCATTGGTTGATACCAGCCACCATTTTGTACAAGTGGAATAATATCAACACCGAATAGTGAACCTTTACCGAATAACTCACGGATGAAACCAACAGTTAATAGTACTACTGAGTAGCCTAAACCGTTACCGATACCGTCTAGGAAAGACATTAACGGTGGTGACTTCATTGCGTATGCTTCAGCACGACCCATTACGATACAGTTTGTAATGATTAGACCAACGAATACTGAAAGCTCTTTAGCTGTTGCATAAGAGAACGCTTGCAGTACTTGGTCAACAACGATTACAAGTGATGCGATGATCGTCATTTGCACGATGATACGTACAGATGATGGGATGTGATTACGAATTGACGAAATAAACAAGCTAGAAAACGCTGTTACTAGTGTCAATGCGATTGACATGATTAGTGCATTTTTTAAGCTTGATGTTACCGCTAGCGCAGAACAAATACCTAGTACTTGTAATGCGATCGGGTTATTTGCGAATACCGGGCCAAATAGGACCGACTTCATTTCTTTAGTATCAGCCATTATTTCAACGCTCCTTCACGTACTTTCGCAAGGAATGGACCAAAGCCATGCTCGCCAGTCCAGAAGTCAACTGTGTGATCAACACCGTTTGAAGTTAATGTTGCACCAGAAAGACCATCGATTTGATGTTCATTCTTTGCACCGCTCTTCATGATATTGATTGGTAACTCTTTACCTTGCCATTTAGCAGTCCATTGTGGATTTTGGATTTCACCACCTAGACCTGGCGTTTCGTTGTGCTTGAAGAAGTTGATGTTTTTAACTGTTTCACCATCGCTTTCAAGCGCTAAGAAGCCGTACATTACACCCCAAAGGCCATAACCTTGGATTGGTAGAATGATTGCATCTGTAGAACCATCAGGTTTCTTCGAAATATAAACAGGTGAATTTTTTGTCATACGCTGAATACCAGCGATGTCTTTAATTCCTTCTGCTTTCAACGCAAAGCTACGAGCTTGGTCGAATTTTGTTTTCTCGAAGTCAAATGAGTTAGGATCAGCACCTTCAACAAACTCACCTGTGTTCATGTCTACAACACGAGCTTCAATTTTTGAGTTAAAGGTATCTGACACAGTACCTGATACTTCAATGCCTGCAGCCGCTAAGATATTACGTTGAATATCTTGTGTTTTGTTAGCTTGCTGTAAAGGACGAAGCTGAACTGAAGCAAACGATACGATGATTGCACACACTAAACATAGTGCAACAACAACGGTTAGCGTTTTGCCGATTGATTCGTTATTACTAGACATTACGTGCCAACCTCCGCTTGATATTAGCTTGCACTACAAAGTGATCGAATAATGGTGCAAATAAGTTAGCAAATAAGATTGCTAGCATCATACCTTCTGGGAATGCCGGGTTAACAACACGGATCATTACAACCATAAAGCCGATTAACGCACCGTAAGCGAACTTACCTTTGTCTGTGAATGATGCAGATACTGGGTCTGTTGCCATGAAGAACATACCAAATGCAAAACCACCAAGAACTAAGTGCCAGTGCCAAGGCATAGCAAATACTGCGTTAGTTTCAGAACCAACTGTATTTAGTAAGAATGCCGTTGCAACCATACCTAGGAATACACCTAGAACGATACGCCAAGAAGCGATACGCACATAAATTAGGAATAAACCACCGATTAATAGTGCTAGTGTTGACGTTTCACCTACAGAACCTTGAATGAAACCGTAGAACGCATTCCACCATAGTTCCATGTTGCTGTAATCAAGTGAACCAACCACTGCTTGACCTAGCATAGTCGCACCAGAGAATGAATCTACGGCTGTCCATACTGTGTCACCTGAAATTTGCGCTGGGTATGCGAAGAATAAGAACGCACGACCGGCAAGAGCAGGGTTAAGGAAGTTACGACCTGTACCACCAAAGATTTCTTTAGCGATTACAACACCAAACGTAATACCTAGTGCAACTTGCCATAAAGGAATCGTTGCAGGCAGGATTAGTGCGAATAGTACAGATGTTACGAAGAAACCTTCATTTACTTCGTGCTTACGCACTGAAGCAAATAGTACTTCCCAGAAACCACCTACAGCAAACGTTACTGCGTAGATAGGTAGGAAGAAGCAGGCACCGTAAAACATTTTCGCGCCCCAACCAGAGTCAGCAGTTAATTCACCACCGAATAATTGGAACAGACCAACTTGCCATGTATTTGCTAGTTCAAAACCTTGCGCTAAAGCACCTGCAGCCTGATGGCCGATGTTGAACATACCAAAAAACATTGCAGGGAACGTCGCCATCCACACTAAAATCATCATACGTTTTAGGTCGATGTTATCACGAACGTGTGTTTTGCCTTTATTTACGTAACCTGGCGTGTAGAAAATAGTCGCAGCTGCTTCGTAAAGCGCATACCATTTTTCGTGTTTACCACCCGGTTCAAAATGCGGCTCAATATCTTCTAGAAATTTCTTTAAACCCATCTCTCTAGCCTTCCTTCTCGATCGTAGTCAAGCAATCGCGTAGGATTGAACCGTACTCGTATTTACCTGGACAAACGAAGGTACATAATGCTAAATCTTCTTCATCAAGCTCTAGCGCACCTAACGAAATTGCACCATCAAGATCACGTGCGATTAGATCACGTAATAATAGTGTAGGTAGGATGTCTAAAGGCATAACACGCTCATAGCTACCAATTGGAACCATGGCACGCTTCGAACCACCTGTTGAAGTCGTCATGTTAAATAGACGGCTAGGAGCAAGGTGAGATAAGAAGGTACGTGTTACTGAGAACTTGTTAGCACCTGGTGCAATCCAACCGAACAGCTCTTTTTCGCGACCTTCAAGTAATACAGATACTTGAACATGATAACGACCTAAGAACGCGTGTGGACCTTGAGAAATAGCGCCAGATAATACAGAACCAGAAATTACACGGTTATCACCGTCTTCTAATTCGCCAGCAACTAAATCATCTAAAGATGCACCTAACTGAGTTTTCACTAAGCGTGGGTTTTTAACACGAGGACCTGCAAGAGAAACTACACGGTCTGTGAAAATTTCACCTGTTAGGAATAAATTACCAAACGCAATTACGTCTTGGTAACCTAAGTGCCAAACCTGCTTGCTTGCAGAAACTGGGTCTAAGTTATGAATGTGTGTACCAACAAGACCAGCCGGATGCTTGCCACCAAACTCATGTACTTCTACTTGAGGGATTGATGAACTAGGCACTTGGCTACCAGCTTGTTTACAAACAAATACTTTACCGTCAGTTAAACGAGATACCACAGCTAATCCAGCTTCAAATGCTTGAGTATTCTCAGCAATGATTACTGCAGGATCTGCAGCTAGCGGGTTAGTGTCGATAGCCGTAACAAAGATAGAGCTAGGATTTGCATCCAAAGCAGCTACTCTGCTAAATGGGCGAGCACGAAGTGCTGTCCATTGACCTGACTGAACTAGTACTTCTTTAACTTTTTCACGGTCTAAGCTCGAAAGCTCGTCGGCCTTGAAAGAGTCAAAGGTGATTTGCTCACTGCCATTAACTTCAATAACAACAGATTGCAGCACACGTTTAGCACCACGATTAATTTCTTTTACTACCCCAGAAGCTGGTGCAGTAAATAAGACGCCTGGGTTCTTTTTGTCTTCAAAAAGTACCTGGCCTTTTTTGACTTGGTCATCCACGCGAACATGCATGGTTGGACGCATACCAATATATTCTTCACCTAGCACAGCTACACGTTTGACGGCAGAACCATCATGAATAACTTGCTGAGGTGCGCCCTCTATCGGTAAATCCAGACCTTTTTTTATGTTGATCATACGCACTTGCATTACATTAACGGAAAGAAACTGAAAAATCGTACCAACCACGTCGCCATTTGATATGCTCAAGTTAAACTCTAAATATCAAAGAATAGCCTGTTTAACACCCCAAACAAGCAACGCAGTAAACTCCTCACATATATTGCCCGAATTTTAACATCAATCAGGGTGACTATGCGAGAGCAAATATGAAATTTATACGACAGATACGGTTATTTAGACTACAAAAACCATTTGAATAAAATTCAATATAGACCAAAGTGCTATTGATGGTGTTTTATTTTCACCCAGAAACAAAAAAGTCGCTTAAAAAAGCGACTTTTCAAAATCAGTTTGTTTAGCAATTAATCGATTAGTTGTGAAATCGCAACATCAGGATTCACATCTTGCTCGTAATCTACACTGTCGATACCAAAACCGAATAAACGTAAAAACTCATTGTGGTAACCCACGTAATCCGTTAATTCGTCGATTGTATCTGTATCTACTGTATCCCAAACATGTTGTACACGAGCTTGAACATCATCTCCTAACTCTTTGTAGTTTTGGAATAAATGACCACCTTCGTCAAAACGTGGCGTTTCACCGTAAAGGTTCTCAGTAAATAGCGAATGAATTTGCTCAATGGTACCTTCGTATGTGCCGTCTGCTTTCATTACTTTGAATAAAGCAGAGATATATAAAGGCATAATTGGAATTGCTGAGCTTGCTTGTGTCACAACCGCATTTAATGAAGAAACATACGCTTCGCCATTTAAGTCTTTTGTAGACTCTTTGATTGCTTGTGTTGCACGGTCAAGATCTTCTTTCGCTTTACCAATTGTCGCATGACCGTAAATTGGCCATGTTAACTCTTTACCGATATAAGTGTAAGCTGTTGTTTTAAAATTATCAGCAAGAACATCTGCTTCTTTAAGCGCGTCAATCCACATTTCCCAATCTTCACCGCCCATTACTTTAATTGTATTGTCGATGTCTTCTTGGCTTGCCGCTTCAACGGTTACTTCATCAATCACGCGCTTTGAAGTATTTAAGTTCTTCGTTGTGATATCAGAGCCGATTGGCTTAAGTGTTGATGAGTAAGTTTCACCTGTATTTGGATCAGTACGACGAGGTGACGCAAGGCTGTAGATAACTAAATCAATTTTACCTAAATCAGCTTTGATTGTATCAATTGCTTTTTGCTTAATTTCGTTAGAAAACGCATCACCATTGATATTCTTAGACCATAAACCGGCTTCTTCAGCAGCTGCTTGGAATGCCGCAGTGTTGTACCAACCTGCAGAACCTGTTTTGCGTTCGCTACCTTCTTTTTCAAAGAAAATACCTAGCGTTTTAGCACCGCCACCAAATGCAGCTGTGATACGTGATGCTAGGCCGTAACCTGTAGACGCACCAATCACTAATACATTTTTAGGTGCATTGCTTAGTGGTCCTTGCGCTTTCACATAATTAATTTGTTCTTGTACGTGCTCAGCACACCCTACTGGATGCGCGTTAGTGCAGATAAATCCACGAATTTTCGGCTTAATGACCATTGATCATCCTATATCTATCACAATAAAAATTAGCGCTAGTTTAAAGGCTAATAGTTAAAATACAGGTCTGATCAGTAAAAACTTTTCAGACCCACTTAAATCTTTCGAGCTTAAAATACCCAAGTAACAAGCTAGTTACAGTGACTGTCCATCTAATTTTAGGTGACTGTCCTGCTAATTTAATCGAACTTTGAGCCACCTAAGCATTTCGGTGACTCAGGTGCCTGTCCATGTTGTTCACTGAACTCTTCTGGAGTAAAAGTGTGAATTGCTAATGCATGAATATGGTTTGCTAATTCATCTTTTAATAGCTCATTTATTTGACGATGACGGGCAAGCAAACGTTTACCAGCAAACTCTTCACTCACAACAACCACTTTAAAGTGCGATTCGGTTCCACGGCTATGCATATGACTTTCGTTGACAACATTTAGGTGTTTACATTCGATACCTGCCGCGAGCTTTTCCTCAATTTGTTGTTGCATTGACATGTGTCATGAACCTTTAATAGCAAAATAATTGTTAGCTACTATATCAAGGGCATGACTCATTTTGCCAATGATTTTATACGATTGAACGAAAGGTAAGGTTAATTCGAGGGTGTTTAAGTTTTTGCTGCTTTGGTAAACTATGTTGGTAATCTCGCTGGCTAAATCCATTCATAATTAAACAACTACCACTTTGCAGCACAACACTATGTTGTTCATTATTGTGTTTATGTTTTATTTTAAATATCCGTTCGGCCCCTAGTGATACAGAAGCGATTGTTGGTTGCTCACCAAGTTCTTTCTCATCATCACTATGCCAGCCCATACAATCTTGCCCATCACGGTATAAATTTACCAATAATGCATTAAATGGAATATGCATTGCTTTAGATAAACGCGCACGCATAGCATCAAGCACCTCTGGCCACGGTTCAACAATTAGCTGTGACCCTGAATAGCCATAGTTAACATTCGGATCAGCAATAAAGCATTGCAAACGCGGGATCACATGGCTTTTTCCATATACCTTTATCGTTGGTTGCTGCCAATTTAGGTGCTGCTGTAGATAGTAAAATAACTCGAGGCTTTTTTGTGCACTTAATGCATTAGCTTGATAATAAAACCCCTCAGGCAAATGATTAGGGTTGGCGTTTGGCTGTTGCATGTTAGAATTTACCTATACATTAATACTTTCGTAAAATCATGATGACCACCCAAGCACAGCTCGGTGATAACACCTATACCCTAGAACGCTTTCCGTTAGATCAAAAAAATCGCAGTCTTCAAGCGTGGGACTCAGGCGATGAGTACCTTGTCAATTATGTACAAGAGCACTATCCACATGCAAATTCAATCCTAATACTCAATGACAGCTTTGGCGCGTTAGCCTGTGCTTTAAATACATTAACAGTTCATTCAGTTAACGACTCGTATATTGCCCACCAAGCTACTCGTTATAATTTACAAGCCAATGAGCTATCAACAGAATCTTTAACACAATTGGACTCATTAGCAGCGTTACCTAATCAGGTTGATTTAGTGATTTTAAAAGTGCCACGCAATTTAGGCTATCTTCAGCATCAACTTGCTGCAATTAGTGCAGCTTTGCCTAGTGACATCGATGTTATTGCTGCTGGTAAAACGAAAGATATCCATAATTCAACCATCAAAGCCTTTAGCCAGTATATTGGTGAAACATCGACGAGTTTAGCGGTAAAAAAATCTCGTTTAGTCATCAGTAAAACCAGTGGTCTTAATAAAGTAGCTCCCTACCCTGTTAACTGGCCTCTAGAAGGTAGTGAATTTGAAATACAAAACCATGCAAATGTTTTTTCACGAGATTCATTAGATATTGGCGCGCGTTTTTTCTTTAACTATTTACCGCAAACAAGCAAAACACGCAGTATCATTGATTTAGGCTGTGGTAACGGTGTTGTTGGCTTGATGACCTTAAATCGTTGCCCTAACGCCCATATAACGTTCGTTGATGAGTCGTATATGGCCGTTGAATCAGCTAAATTAAACGTCACTCACAATTTACCAGAGCAATTAGCGCAGTGTGAATTTGTCCAAAACGACTGTTTAACCGATTTTAAGCCGAATAGTACTGACCTTGTATTATGTAACCCACCATTCCACCAAGCACAAGCCGTCACGGATCACATTGCTTGGCAAATGTTTAAACAGGCAAAACAAACATTAAAACAAGGCGGTGAATTAAGAATAATTGGTAATCGTCACCTTGACTACCATGAAAAATTAAAACGCATGTTCGGCAATTGTAAGTTACTTGGGTCAAACAAGAAGTTTGTAGTACTGAGTGCTACAAAAAATAATTAATGGAGCTTACTTCATGAAAAAATTACTTCCTTTATGTTTGTTAGCCGCACTTACTGCGTGTAGCAACCAGCCTAATCAATTAATTTTTAACCCAGTATATCAAGGCGGGAAAATTTCAAATATTAGTGCCAATGTTAGTACTAGCGTGATTGACTTACGTGGTGACAACGTAACCCTAAAAATAATTGAATCTGACAAGATTAAAACTCTTGCAAGCCCAGGAATTACTGATTCTGTAAAAAGCACCTTAGACAGTGCTTTAAGCCGAAATGGTGCAAACATTTCAAACTTATCAACAACGCGTTTTGAATTAGATATTCACAAGCTACAAGCGGTTGTTACAGAAAAAATGATGTCCCATAGCAGCAATGCAACAATAGAATTTGGGGTACGAGTGGTCAAAAATGCGAGCACTTTCAATAAAATTTACCAAGGTAATGCGACTCTTGAAGGGCCGCTCAGACATGATCGCGCAAAAATAGAAGGTCAGCTTAATAAGTTGACTGAACAAATAATTACCCGCATTGTATCTGACCCAGAATTAATCGCCTACTTAGAAGGTTAACTATGAAGCGTATTTTTTTACTTAGTTTTGTATTGTTGTTTGCTCACAGTTCATTCGCAGCGACTGAGGGTAAATTTATTCAAAAAGACAACATGTTTCCACGCGTTGAAATTGTCACCACGCTTGGCAGTATTGTGGTCGAAATGGATCGCTCAAGAGCGCCAATTACAGTAAATAATTTTTTAACTTACGTTGCGGATGGCAGTTATCAGGGGAGTGTATTTCACCGTGTTGAGCGTGATGAAGACAACGAACGTGATTTTGTTATTCAAGGCGGTGGTTACGATAAAGATTACGATGGTCTGCACGAAAACGACCCTATTTTTAATGAAAGCGGCAACGGTTTAAAAAATGATATGTATAGTATCGCTATGGCATACCAAGACCGAAAACCACACTCAGGTACGCGTCAGTTTTTCTTCAACATGGACGATAACGATCACCTTAACCCAGGCCGTGATTGGGGTTTTGCTGTATTTGGTATGGTAATGGATGGCTATGACACATTAGATAAAATCATGCGTGTCGAAACTGCATTCAACGAAAAAATTGGTTACAGCTTTGTACCAAAAACACCGGTTGTTATCTTAAACGTAAAAGTGCTAGACGCTAATCAATAATAAATAGGGGCGCAAGCCCCTTAAAACTGGCAACACTATGACAAAAACCCTTTCTATTTCAGAGTATTTCTCGTACTTCAAAGACAAACGTTTAATAAATATTTTTATTTTTGGTATTAGTAGCGGCTTTCCTTGGGTATTGATTGGCTCTGTCATGTCGGCTTGGTTAAAAGATGAAGGCCTGAGCCGTAGCATGATTGGTTTATTCGGCATCGTGTTTGGTGCGTATAGCATTAACTTTTTATGGTCACCGCTCGTTGACCGTATAAAGTTACCTTTTTTATATAATTGGCTAGGCCAGCGACGCAGCTGGATTTTACTCTGTCAGTCGGTCATTTTTATTGGTACCTTTTCGCTTGCAGGGCTCGATATCAAAACCAACCTCTGGTTCGCAGCCGCATTGTGTTTTGTTATTGCGATTGCCTCAGCGACTCAAGATATTGCTATTGATGCGTTTCGTATCGATACTTTGGCCGAAAATGAGAGCCATAAAACCACCGCAGCTGCAGCAATGGCCACTTCAGGATGGTGGAGCGGCTATGCCTTATTAGGCGCCCTGCCATTTTATATGGCTGACATTCCTTCGATTGATTGGCCGCAAGTCTATTTTTTCTTGTCTGGAGTTATGTTGCTATTGATGAGCAGCGTATTGTGGGCAAAAGAGCCAGAATCAAATCGCGAAGCAGTTCAAGCTGAGCTTGAACAAACATATCAACAAAAGCTTGCTGGCAGTACACAAACTCGCTTTGCTAAAATCGTTGCCTGGCTTGCTGTAACCGTTTTTGATCCGTTTAGAACCTTCTTCGCCCGTAATGGCGTAAAAACAGCATTGGCATTATTGGCCTTTATCTTCTTATTTAAAATCGGTGAAGCCTTTTTGGGTCGAATGTCTATCGTGTTTTATAAAGAAGTGGGCTTTTCAAATAGCGATATTGCAACCTTCTCTAAAGTTGGCACTGCTGTTCTCACCATCGCCTTTACCTTTTTAGGTAGCTTATTCAATCAACGCTATGGCATTGTTAAAGGCTTATTTATTAGTGGTATTGCGATGGCAGCCTCAAATCTTGCCTTTGCTTGGATTGCAATTGCTGGTCCTAAACTAAGCCTATACGCGTTTGCTATTATCGTTGATGGTTTTACCCAAGCTTGGTCTCTGGTTGCCATGGTGGCATTCATATCTATGCTTTGCGACAGAGCTTTTAGTGCCACTCACTATGCGTTACTTGCTTCATTAGGTAATTTAGGAAGAACCTTGCTTTCAAGCTATAGCGGCGTGGTTATTGACGACTGGTTAGCGGGTAATTGGGCGATGTTCTTTGTACTAACAGCACTAATGGTGATCCCATCACTCGTATTTTTATTCTTAATTCGCCATAAGCTTTATGCGTTAGAAAACAACTATCATCAGAGTAATTAACATATTTTATACGAATGTGATTAATTTGAAAAAGTGCAAGGGAGGGGATTAAACAGTGCTTCCTTGCACTATTTATATTACTTTAAAAGCGGCGTTTCGCTTTTAGTAATGAATAATTAAGCGTCTTTTAGCAAGTTAAGACCTTCATATGGGTCAACTTCTAGAGCATCACAATAACGCATGAATTCAATAACATCTAAACGACGTTCTTGGTTTTCAATTTTACCAATGAAAGAATGTGGTGTACCTAAAACCTGAGCAAGGCTACGCATTGTGTGACCTTTTTCGTGACGTTTAGTTTTAAGCCATTTCGTTAATTTCGAGTTTTCTTCAGAAGAAACAGTTTTACCCATCATAAAATACATCTCCTACTAGATGATTCAAGTTAATAATTTAAGAGCGAAATTTGCCCGTCTCACTCTTGGATACATTATATACTAATAACTTTCACTTTGAGTAATTAATGATACAAATGTCTACCTTTTAGGTATGAACCGTTTTTGTACACAAGTCAAAGTGTAGCTAAAATAAAAGCAAGTGCTCTATAGTTAACTGGTTAACTGTACCAAAAAATTGATCAATTGGAAGCGTAACAAGATGAAAGTATCGCTTTAAATTCTGCATATTTATGCTTAAAGTGTATGTAAATACTGAAAAAGGCTAGGAAATGTTTCGTATATTATTTTTGTTGCCAATTGTACTGTGTGCGGTATGGTACCTGTTTTTAAAACAAAATGGCGTACCAATTAAGCAAGGCAAGAAAGGATTTGTATATATTTTAATCGCATCTGCGTTAGTTTTAGGCTTCTTTTTACTGATGATTAAAGTGACCCAACACTAGGGTCACTCATTTTTAATTAAACAGTAACGAATTTACCGATAACTAATGACGATCTCTGAGCATCAACAAAATGGCGAAAGTACTCTGTGACAAATGTTAACTCACTGGCAACAACCGTTGCCAATGCACTCACCATCGGCAGTAGTCACAAAAAGGTAGTTAACAGTACCGGATGCAAACGCTGGGCACCGGTTCGCTAAATCGCCTCTTTTGTTGCTAGACCTAGGTTGTGTTAAACATTATGAGTATTAATCAATACTATATTGTTATTTATCACAATACCAAAAGGTTGCTTTAATACAATTAAACTAAGATCAAACCACAGTTGAAAATAGCATGGCACTTAAAATCAAAAACGCCTGATAAAAGCTGTTAAATTGCCTTCACAATATGATACCCATCACGAACAGCGCAGACACAAATGCATGCTCAATAAAGGCTTCTTACACATCTCGCTCTTGCGTTTCACCACACACTTTACTTGTCACACGAGGAATGAGCCCTTGCTGCTCTAACTATGTCTGTAAGCGTGGCTACGCAAAAAATCCTGCTAATAATACGTAATATTTAGCTGAGACGGGGTTTTATGAGAAGTTAAAGCAATAAAAAAGCCACATCAAGTGGCTTTCATAAATACCTAATTAAACGCTGAAGCTGGCTCCGCAACCACAGGTAGTTGTTGCATTCGGGTTATTCACAAAAAAGCGTGCACCTTCAAGCCCTTCAGTGTAATCAACAGTACCATCAACCAGATATTGAATACTCATGGGATCAACAACTAGTGTCACACCATTTTTTACAATTTCTAAATCGCCAGGGTTAGCTTTTTCATCAAAAGTAAAACCATATTGAAATCCTGAGCAACCACCGCCCGTTACGTAAACACGCAGTTTAAGATCTGGATTCTCTTCTTCTTCGATTAACTGTTTAACACGAACAGCCGCTGCATCGCTGAACTTGATTGGCAACTCATCTGACATACCAAAACCCTCAAAACCTATAATGGTTGCAATTATCTAATACCCGAGTGTTTTAATCAAGTATCCACATGGGGCAACTCAATTTAGCGGGACAATTGGCTAACCTATTTGTATTGGACTAAAGTTAATTTGTACTACATTTTAGCTGGCGATATTTTGCACTGAGGAAAGGTAATTGTGATAGAGCACTTCAAGCTTCACTTTATAACTGATCACTTAAACAGTGCACAGGTCATTCCGGCAGACTACGATTTACTACTCGTTTCTGCTTCAATCCTCATAGCCATATTCGCTTCCTATATTTCTTTTTTATTATCTGCCCGTATCAAGCACTCTTATCTAAAAAATGAAAGTCAGGTCTGGACCATCATGGCTTCTTGCTTTTTAGGAATAGGGATTTGGGGAATGCACTTTGTTGGTATGCTTGCATATAACTTACCCATCCCTATTGAATACAATATTAGCATCACCTTGGTCTCAATTTTACCAAGTGTATTTGCCAGTTACATCGTACTATCCCCTGCCTTACAAACGGATAAAGGATTATTCTTCAGAAGTATTTTAATGGGTGCAGGAATCGGTTGTATGCATTTTGTTGGTATGATGGCGATGGTTATACCTGCAAAAATGGCCTATGAACCTTGGCTGTTCTCTTTGTCTATTCTCGTAGCTATTGTTTTATCAGGTATCGCACTAAAGATTAATGATTTTCGACTTGCCAAAGGCGTTCATAAAACACGAATGAATCTGGTCGTTGCCTTGATAATGGGCAGTGCAATCTCGGGGATGCATTACATCGGCATGATATCGATGTCGGTTTTTGAAACTGAATATACCACTTATGTTACGAACCATGACTACTCAACGTTAGCTCAACTTATTATTTTTATTCTTGCAGCATTAAGCCTGCTTGTACTGGGTGTTGTTGAGCTCAGAGCAAGGAGCTTGTTATCGGCAAAATTAAAAGCTGTGCTTAGTACGGTAAAAGATGCGGTTATTAGCTTTAATAATGAAGGGAGAATTGAATTTGCCAACCCTGCTGTTATCCACATTTTTGGTTACCAACCACACGACTTAATTGGTAAACATATTCGCACTCTCATACCGGAAAATTCTATAGAACTTGATGAAATTTTACGAGACTCACAGCTTAGCAAAAAAAGTGCTGGTAAAGGGACCAGCCGACTTTTAAAAGGACAACGAGTGAACAAAAAGCGGTTTCCTATAACTTTAGCAATCAGTTCAATTGGTAAAAAAGAGTCCGGACCTTATGTTGCAACCATAAAAGATCTCTCTGATATTCGAAATCAAGAAGCCTTTACGCAAACTATTTTCGATAATTTGCCAATTATGTTGTTTGTGAAAGAAGCTGGGCATTTAACATTTAGCCATGTAAATAAGGCCGGTGAGCAACTACTTGGTAAAAGTAAGAATCAACTAATCGGCTTAAATGACTTTGATATTTTTAGTAATGAACAAGCAGTCAGCTTCGTGCAAACCGATCGCGATGTATTAAAAGGAGATGACACCCTTACTATCGATGAAAATCCAATCACTATCGATGGCAATACTCACTACCTAAAAACCCGTAAACTCGCAATAAAAGACAGCAACGGTAAAGCACAATATTTACTGGATGTATCTGAAGATGTGACTGAATTAAAACAAGCTAAAAGCGAGCTTGAAAGCTTACACCAGCGTATGTCTATGGCAGCTGATGCCGCACATATTGGCATATGGGAATGGAACTTTGATACTAACGAACTGATTTGGGATGACTGGATGCATACCTTATTCGAGATCCCAAAATCAGAATTTAAAGGGGACTATTCAGCTTGGGCAAATAGCCTGCATCCAGATGAATATGAAGACGTGACCAACAAGCTAAAACTCGCGATCTTAAATGGCGAAGAGTTCCACGCAGAGTTTCAAATAGTTCTGCCTTCTGGCAAAACCCGCTATATCAATGCTGATGGCAGAATATACGGCAACCGTATGATTGGCGTTAATTTCGATATTACGAAACGAGTTATGGCAGAGAAAAAAATACGACAGCTGGCACAAACAGACCATCTTACTGGTTTAGCGAACCGAAATGCGCTTGAGCGTTTCATCAAACAAGAATTTGCTCGGGTTGAAAAGACAGGCTCTAAAGTAGGTTGCTTGTACTTTGATCTTGATAAGTTTAAGCCGATTAACGATAGCCATGGCCATGCTATGGGGGATAAAGTTTTGGTAGAGGTTGCCAAACGCTTACAAGATACAGCTAGCAAGACCGATTGCGTTGCACGCATTGGTGGAGATGAGTTTGTGGTTATTGTTACCGACATAGAGAGCCAAGCACAAATAAACCGTGCGCTATCACGCTTGATATGTGCAATTAAAGCGCCTATAAAATCTGAGTTTGGTGATTTGCAAGTTGAAGCGAGTGTTGGTTTTGCACTATACCCCGACGATGCTCAATCATTTGATGAATTGCTAAGCATGGCCGACAAACGCATGTATAACCAAAAGCATCACTGCTTTAGCTGTAATGTTATGAGCTGTAAATAAGCAAATAAATACTGATAATAAATCTAATTTAGACGTATACTTATTAAACAATTAATAATAACTTTTTACCATGCGCACTTGTTTTTATGCTCTTATTATACTTGTTTTCAGCTCATCTTCAGCTGCTAGTACAAGGTTACAAGAAACTTGGAAAATAACCTCACTAGAATTCCCTCCATATGCTAGCAGTGAAATGGAAAATGGCGGAGATGCCATCGCTTTTTTAAGAAGCTCGCTTGCTAAACAATCTATAAGTCTTGAGGTTGAATACTTACCTTGGCAGGATGCTATAAAAAAAGCCGAGTTAACAGGCTACCTTGGTTATTATCCTGCTTGGCCTTCAGAAGTAATGCCTGGTTTTATTGCCTCACCAACTATCTTAAACTCCCAAATAGCGGTTATTACTACCCAGTCAAACCCACAGGATTTTGAAAATATTGAACAGCTTTTTAGTGAAAATAAAGTAGGAGTTGTTGGGCCCTACACCTACCCTGATGTTATCAAAAAAGTAATCAAATCCTATGAAGACAGCATAGTAAAAACAACAAACGATAAAGAGTTGTTTCACTTAATGCAAACTAAGCAAATTAATTTTGCGATTAGTGCGCCAAAAGTTCTTAATTACTTTGCAAGGCAGCAGAACTTCCCAGAGCCAAAAATAGTGACTCAGTTTCCAGACTTCCCGTTAGTGATTGGTATGAGAGATAATGCGGAGAATCAGGCTAAAATCACTTTACTCAATGATTTATTTGCTGGCACTAGTTCTTTAGCAACAAACTACTCTCGGCCAAAAAAATTGTTGTTAACCTATATAGATATACCTCGCATCACGCCTTTTAAAGAAATAATGGCTGATGTTTATAGTGATTTAAATATCAAGGTTCAGATGCAAGCAACCCCGGCTAGAAGAGGCGTATTGCTATTGAACGCAGGCGTGGTTGACGGTGATATTGTGCGTTCAAAAAGCAACCTAAAAAAGTTCGACAACGTGATTGTCGTTGAGCCAAGTCTTGGCATTATAAACTTGGTACTTTTGTGTCGAAAATCAAGGCCATGTGACCGGGATATTTTAGCTAAACCAAATAATCGAATTATTAGTTCTATTGGTGATACCGAGATTCTCAGCGAGTTTGATATAAAGGCAGAAATTATTAATAACGAAGACTTAAGCCATACCCTTAAAATGTTAAAAAAAGGCCGTCTAGATTATGCGCTCTACCCTGCACTGAATAGCGATATCAACATTTTTCAAAATGACTTCTCTGTGGTTATCTTAAGACAATTGGCTATAAACACAGTTATTCATAAAAAACACGCACCGCTTGTAGATGAATTATCTAAAGCAATTACCGCTCGCTTACCTGAATTAACGAAGCAAATTAACAACAGCACAGATTAGCTAAATTTACCCAAAATGCGGATAAATTATAAAATCCCAACGACTTAGTGAATTTGATTTGCTAAAATGCGGCTCAAAAGTGCTGTGAGGAAATATGCATGTGGCTTGAGAGACTAAGACGTCGCCTAGCAAAGCCTAAAACATCTGTGCAATTGTGCTTACTTGGTGTAAGTGCAGGGTTAATTGCGGCAGTGTTGATCATACTTTTTCGCCTCACCATCATGTTTTTTCAAAGCTTATTTTTAGATAAGCCCGACGATTTTACCACTTTACCAACTTACGAACGGGTGATAATGCCTGTTGGTGCAGCCTTATTAATTGCCTTATTTGCCGCCTTAACAGGCTTTAAGCATTATCGCCTTGGCATCCCATTCGTAATACACCGCATTAAAAAACATTATGGTCATATGCCGCTCTATAACACGGTCAACCAATTTGTCGGTGGTGCACTAGCTCTAATTAGTGGTTTTTCAGTTGGTCGAGAAGGTCCATCAGTACATATGGGCGCAACAGGTGCCAGTTTACTCGCCGACAAGTTACACCTTCCCCATAATGCAATGCGCACTCTTACGGGTTGTGGTGTCGCGGCTGGTATTGCCGCATCGTTTAATACACCACTAGCAGCCGTCATATTTGTAATGGAGGTGGTGCTCAGGGAATATAAAGTGCATATTTTCGTGCCCATCATGCTTGCAGCGGTTACAGGGGCATTAGCAACTCAATTTGTCTTCGGTGATGCTTCAGAGCTTGCGCTTATCACCATGAAACCCATTGAGTGGTTGGCATTATCCATTTTTAATCATTTTTGGTATGGCACTTGGCGCTGTTGCTTATGCGTTTAACCAAAACTTAATGCTCATAATTCGCACATTTAAACCACTTAGCATGTTTCCTCGCCTATTACTGGCAGGATTTATCGCGGGCTTGATTGCTTATATGGTCCCTCATGCAATGGGCTCTGGTATGAGTGCTATTACTATTGCTATTGAATCACCTGACGATGTGCAGTTTTTAACAACCATCTTGATTGCCAAATTACTCGCCACCTTGTTTGCTATTGGTTTAGGTATCCCCGGCGGAATCATCGGCCCTGTTATTGGGCTAGGAGTTTTGATGGGCACCTTAATGGCCTTTTTTGCACAGTTTATTAGCCCAGGCGTTGATATCACAGGTACCTATAGCATGCTTGGCATGGCAGGGTTATTGGCCGCGACATTACACGCACCACTTGCAGCTTTAACCACGGTTATGGAGTTAACTTCAAGTCCTGAGATTATTGTGCCTGCGATGATTGTGATCTCAACGGCCTATGTCACTGCACTGCAGTTTTTTGGTAACCGCTCTATTTTTATGCAACAACTCGATTTCCAAGGGCTTGAATATCAAATATCACCAGCCACCGAAGCATTGCAAAAAGTCGGGGTGATGGATGAAATGGATGAACAATTCAAGCTACTCTACAGTGACGACAAACAACAAATCAAAGAGTCGCTGGATGCCCTTGATAGCCAAACCCCTCTTATTGTTCATGATGAAGAAAATGGCTACCGCCTCGCAGAGTATGATTTAAGTTTGATGTCTGACCAAGAAAGTAATATCAAATATGTTAGCCTTGCGGGCTTAAGTAGCCAAGCCACTTTAGCCGATGCCTTTGACTTACTAAAAGATAAGCGCAGCGGTGCAGTGTATATTTACAACCTGCTTGATAACCAACAAATTATGGGACTTTTGCGTTGGGACCAAATCAGACATATCCTTACCATACGTAACAGCTTGTTATAACAATTAAAATGGATGCTTAAATGACTGCACTATTAGTTTATAAAACTTTCCACGTATTTTTTATGATTGCTTGGTTTGCAGGTATTTTTTACCTGCCAAGACTATTTGTATACCATGCAATGAGTGAAGAAAAAGCCTGCAACTCAATGCTTAAAGTAATGGAGCGTCGTTTACTTTATTTTGTTACACCGTTTGCCGTTTTAACACTGGTGTTTGGCGTACTCACTATTTTTGAATATGGCCGTGATTGGTTTAGATATAGCATGTGGCTGCACTACAAACTTGTGTTAGTAATTATTCTTTACATCTACCATGGCTACTGCTTTAAATTACTGGCTGACTTTAAGCATGACCGTAATACACGAAGCGATCGCTTTTACCGTATTTTTAATGAAGTTCCAGTACTCATCCTTTTAGCTATAGTGGCACTGGCAATTATTAAACCTAACTTATAATTTGCTGCTGTGTACGCTAAAAATTTGCTATAGTACTGCGCAAATTTATGCGGCCTCCCATACCGAGCGCCAGCGCCCAATAAATGTAATTAGGAACAAACCCCATGCTAAGTTTCCAAGGTGAAAATATCCTGTCGGTCAATCAGCTTGATCGAGATTGTATTGAACGTATTTTTGCAGTTGCTAAGAAAATGGAGCCTTATGCTAAAAAGCAAAAGCGCACCAATGTTTTAGAAGGCGCAATTTTAGCGAACTTGTTCTTTGAGCCAAGTACACGTACCCGTGTAAGCTTCGGCACTGCATTTAACTTACTTGGTGGCTTAGTTCGTGAAACCACGGGCATGCAAAGCTCTGCGTTAGCAAAAGGTGAGTCTTTATATGATACAGCTCGCGTAATCTCAGCGTATGCAGATGCAGTTGCAATGCGCCACCCAGACGCAGGCTCTGTTTCTGAATTTGCCACAGGTTGCGATGTACCTGTTATCAATGGCGGTGACGGTTCGAATGAGCACCCGACACAAGCCTTGCTTGACTTACTAACCATCGAACGTGAACTTGGTCGTTTCGACCAAGGTATCGACGGTATGCACATTGCCCTTGTAGGTGATTTAAAATATGGCCGTACTGTACATTCTCTATCTAAACTACTTTGTCATTATAAAGACGTAAAATTCTCTATGGTGGCACCTGGTGGCTTGCAAATGCCAGACTACATTTTGGATGCTGTTGATAACGCTGGTCATAAAATACAAGTAGTGGATAAAATGGAAGGCAACTTGGCGGCAGATATTGTGTATCAAACCCGTATCCAAGAGGAACGCTTCCCTTCACAAGAAGAAGCTAACAAATACCGTGGTGGTTTCCGTATCAGCCAAGCAATTTACAACGCACACTGTAAGCCCAACTCAGTACTGATGCACCCACTTCCTAGAGATAGCCGTTTAGAAGCAAACGAGCTAGATAACGATTTAAATAGCAACGACAACCTAGCAATTTTTCGCCAAGTACAAAATGGCGTGTTAATTCGCATGGCGTTGTTTGCTCTAACCTTAGATGTTGCCGACAAAGTTGAGCAATATGAAGTCGACGTGCCTTGGTTCAGCCGTAAACGTAATAGCTAACACGCTTCGTTTTGGGTTCTTTGAGCCCTTGCAAACCAACTCATTTAACGTGACAACCCAATAGGACTATTCATGACAATTAGCCAAGATCTTTTTAATCGCGCACAAGAATCAATCCCAGGCGGTGTTAACTCACCAGTTCGTGCCTTCAATGGCGTTGGCGGTACTCCTTTATTCATCACTAAAGCTGAAGGTCCTTTTACCTTTGATGCTGATGGTAACCGTTATATCGATTACGTTGGTTCATGGGGACCAATGATCATGGGTCACAACCACCCAGCTATTAAACAAGCGGTATTAGAAGCCGTTGAAAATGGCTTAAGCTATGGTGCGCCAACCGAAACTGAAATCTTAATGGCCGAGAAAGTAAAAGAGCTCGTACCATCAATCGAAAAAGTACGTATGGTGAGCTCAGGCACTGAAGCAACCATGAGTGCAATTCGCTTAGCGCGTGGCTTCACTGGCCGTGACAAAATCTTAAAGTTTGAAGGCTGTTACCACGGTCATGCCGACTCACTACTAGTAAAAGCAGGCTCAGGCGCGCTTACAATGGGCGTTTCCTAATTCACCGGGCATCCCTGAAGATTTTGCTAAGCACACATTAACGGTGTCGTTTAATAACCTTGATGAAGTCAAAGCAATTTTCGAAAAATACGCTGATGACATTGCCTGTATCATCGTTGAGCCAGTTGCTGGCAACATGAACTGTATTCCACCTGTACCTGGCTTCTTAGAAGGTCTACGTGAAGTGTGTGATGAATACAAATCAGTGCTTATTTTTGATGAAGTAATGACAGGTTTCCGTGTTGCTTTAGGTGGCGCACAAGCTTACTACAACATCAAACCAGACCTTACTTGCCTAGGTAAAGTAATCGGTGGCGGTATGCCAGTGGGTGCATTTGGCGGTAAGAAAGAAATCATGGATTTCATCGCACCTGTCGGCCCAGTTTATCAAGCAGGTACATTATCAGGTAACCCAATTGCCATGGCTGCAGGCTTAAAGTCGCTTGAGTTATTATGCGCTGAAGGTCTACACGATGAACTAGAAGCTAAGAGCAAAGCAATTTGTGAAGGCTTTGAAGCCGCAGCGAAAAAAGCAGGTATTCCACTTACAACAAACTACGCAGGTGGCATGTACGGCTTCTTCTTTACTGACAAAGAAAAAGTAACTAGCTACCAACAAGCGACTGAGTGTGATTTAGAGCGCTTTAAAAAGTTCTTCCACTTAATGCTTGAAGAAGGCGTTTACCTTGCTCCTTCAGCTTTCGAAGCTGGCTTTGTATGTGCTGAACACTCTGAAAAAGAGATCAACGATACTATTGCAGCAGCAGAGCGCGCATTCGCGAAGCTTTAAACCGAAAATAATATAGGTCACTTTTAATCGGTGGCCTATACTTCCAAACGTTTACCCCATCAGAAAATAATAGATAAGATTATTTTCGAAAATTAAAAACCAAAAATATTATAATTAAAACATCATTTATACAAACCAAATGATTTTTCCCTGCATTTATATTTTAAAATATAACGAAAGCGACATAAAAAACCCAACAAACTGTTTTATAAGAATTAAAAGTAGAATTAAAATTTACTTAACGCAATTACATCAAATTACATCTGTGTATTTTTTGTATAAACAAGCAAAAAAAGTCAATTTTAGATCGTTCCAAGGCGTTTTTTTGTAAGTTTATCGTATTTATAATATAAAAAATTGATCTGTATGTCCCCAATGTGTTACCAATTTGTTTCACGCTTTATTTAATAGTTAAAACCCCAAATAAATAAAAAACAAAGCGTGGTAGTTATTAACAAACAATAACAAATCAAAATCTAAAATTTCACAGGGAAAGCTCAATGAAAAACAACTTTTCAAAAACATTTAAGCGTTCATTCACAGCTGCAGCTGTTGCTATGACCTTAAGTGCAGCAATGCCTGCTATGGCTGACAATGTTAATGGTGCAATCAAAGGTAACATCGTTACTCAGACTGGCGTTTCTTTAGCTGGTGCAACAATCACCATTACCGATAAGTCAAAAGGTTATGAAAAAACTCTCATTGCAGATGCAAATGGCCAGTTTAATCTTAACCAAGTACCTGTTGGTAAATATAATGTAACAGTGTCACAGGCTGGTTTTGAAAAAGCACAGATCAACGATGTAATTATCGGTGTTGGTAAAACTGCACTACTCGAGATTCCATTGGTTGAAGGTAATATAGAACGTATTGCAGTTGTTGGTGGCGCAGTTCGTGCTGTTGACGTTTCGGTTACGGAATCATCATTGAACATTAGTTCAGAAGAACTTGAATTATTACCGGTTGCTCGTTCATTAACATCAGTTGCTTTACTAGCTCCTGGTGCAACTGAAGGTGATAGTCGCTTTGGTGATCAAGCATCATTCGGTGGCTCATCTGTCGCAGAAAACGCATATTACGTAAATGGTCTTAATATGACTAACTTCCGTAACGGTTTAGGTGGCGCAACCATCCCATTCTCAGCATATGATAGCTTCCAAATTAAGACTGGTGGTTATTCGTCTGAGTTTGGTCGAACAACTGGTGGCCTAATCTCTGCAGTAACAAAATCAGGTACAAATAACTTTCACTTTGGTGTTGAGTCAATTTACTCTCCTGATTCATTAAGAGAACAAGCACCAAATTCAGTTTACTTACAAAATGATCGTTGTGAGGCTGCTGATGGTCACTGTATTGGTGATTTATTTGTTAACAACCAAGATGACTATGTAAACTCATTTGAAACAAATATTTATGCTTCAGGTGCACTAATTGAAGATACGCTTTTCTTCTACGGAATTTATACATTCCGTGATATCGAACAAGAGTACGGTAATGCTTCTCAAACCTCTCTAACAAAAGAAAAAGATGATGACCCTTACTATCTAGCGCGTATTGACTGGAACATCAATGATGATCATCAATTAATGCTTTGGGGTTTTAGCGATGAACGCACATACTCAGAAAGCACAATCGAAGATCCTAATGGCGTTGGCAACTACACAGTAGATGGCGGTACAGCTTATCACAAACGCGGTGGTGAAAGTTTTGCAGTACGTTATACAGGTAACCTGACTGATGACTTAAGCATGTCTGCTATGTATGGTGAAGTTAAATTCTCAGAAACTGATTATTCTGACTTTGATGACTGCCCTACTGGCTATGACGCAGACTTAGGTGTTGATACTACCTGTTATGTAAACTTCACTGTAGGCGCCAATGAAGATAAGCGCGAGCAATTGCGCGTTGACTTTGATTGGTACTTAAATGATGAGCATACATTAAGATTTGGTTATGACTCAGAAACCAATACATCAGATGCAACTACGATTAACTCTGGTGGTATTTACTACTACTACAGAACATACGAAGAAGGTGCTCGCCTTCCAAACGGTTATATTCTTCCAGAAGAAATGAAAACAACTCGTGTACGTAACTATAAGAATGGTGGTGCATTCGAAGTTGAAAACTGGGCGATTTATATCGAAGATCAATGGGCTGTTACAGATAACTTAACGTTAACTTTAGGTCTACGTAATGACAGTTTCACAAACTACAATGCTGATGGCGATGAATTTGTATCTATTGATAACCAAATTGCGCCAAGATTAGGTGCATCTTGGGATATCAATGGTGACGGTGACAGTAAATTATTTATTACAGCAGGTCGATATTACTTACCTGTTGCTGCAAATACGAACATTCGCCTTGCAGGTGCCGAAACTTATATTCACACTTGGTACGAGTATGAAGGCCTTAATGCTGATGGTACTCCTGTTGGTTTGAGCAATCAATTAGGTGATATCGCTATTTCAAATGGTGGTGATGGCACAGCAAAACCTTCAAACACCCTAGCAGATAAAGATCTTGAGCCTATGTACAATGATGAAATCATTGTAGGTTATCAAGCAGCGATTAATGATGACTGGTCTTGGAGCATCAAAGGTACATACCGCACACTTGGTAATCAAATTGATGATGGCTCATACATCTTTACTGATGAAAATGGTGAAAAAATTGGTGAAAACTGGTTCCTATTTAACCCAGGTAATGGCGCAACATTTAATTTTGACTTAGATGGGGACGGTGTAACTGAAGAGTATAGCTTCACAGCTGAAGAGCTAGGTTATCCTGAAGCTAAACGTCGTTACGCTGCAGTTGACCTTTCAATTGAGAAAAGTTGGGATGAGGTGTGGTCTTTAAAAGCACTATACACTTGGTCACATAACTACGGTAACACAGAAGGTTTTGTTAAATCTGATAATGGTCAAGATGATGCTGGTTTAACACAAGACTGGGATTACCCTTATCTTATGGATGGTGCTAACGGTAACTTACCAGCAGACCGTCGTCACAATATTAAAGTTTACGGTGCATACGCAGTTACTGAAAACTTCTTAGTAGGCGCAAATCTAAATATTGCTTCTGGTCGTCCTTGGACAGCACTAGGTGCGGGCTATACACCAAACCCAGACTTATATGATTATGGCGATACTTATTATGTAGGTGATAAACGCTATCCTCGCGGCAGTATGGGAACAACTCCCTGGACAGCGCGATTAGATCTTAACTTTACGTACAACTTGCACTTTAATGACCAAAAAGTACGCTTCGCATTAGATTTTTTCAATATATTTGATGCAGCTACAGCAACTCGTTATGACGAAGTTGCTGAAATAGCGGCTGGTGATGACAGTGCAACATTTGGTTTAGCTGAAAGTTATCAATCTCCTCGTAGAGTCCAACTATCTGCTTCTTACGACTTTTAATTTCGATTAAATTAGTAAGATAAGCAACGATTCTAAAAGCCTCATTATGAGGCTTTTATTTTTTAATATTTACAACTAAATAGTGCTGCAATAATTGGTCGATATTTATTTAAAGTGAATCAAGCAACCTTATAAAATACAAGTGAAAGCATGAGGAAGGAACAAGGCTTCAAAATAAAACCATACTAATGGTAGGTTAATAGTTTTCGCGGCATTAATGTCTGATTTAGGCATACAAGAATAACAAATTATTGTACAAATCATTCAATAAAGTACTGCAATTCAAGCTCTATAAACGTCATTTCGCTTGCCAGAAGCACTGAAAAAAGTACATTCATTGCAATCTACAACATACAAATTTAGCTCAATTATACATTGAGCTAAATACTTGAAGGACCAAGTTTAACGCTGACAACTAGGTCTCGGCTCAAACTCGCTGGCTCGAATTGGGAGCTGCACCACTTTGCCGCACCCAGGAGGTGCTTGTAAACCGGTTTCTTCATTAATGAATGCCCAACGAATAGAAGCAGGACGAGTATCCGCTATGGCTTCAGGGTTGAGTGGTTTAAGGTAGCGAATATAGGCTTCTAGTGCACCAACACTGCCTGTTAAACCTGTGCTCTTGTTATCGTCGCGACCAATCCATGCAACAGTAACTGTGTTTTGGTCAAAACCTGCAAACCAACTGTCGCGTAAGTCATTACTGGTGCCTGTTTTACCAGCAAGCTGAATTGATGGAAAATGAGCATTTAAACGTTTAGCTGTGCCGTCTTTGGTCACCCGTTTCATTGCGTACTTAGTCATGTAAATTGATGCATCGTCGAAGCGTTTTTGCGAAGCCACTTCATGTTTATAAAGTACTTTACCGACTGAATCTGTCAGCGCTGAAATAGATGTTAACTCGCGATACTGGCCATCTGCGGCAAGGGTAGTATAAAGCTGTGCCACTTCAAAACTAGAAAGCTCAAGTGCACCTAAAAGCAATGATGGGTATTGATCAATACGCCCTTCTACACCTAAACGCTTCAAGGTATCGGCCACTTTATCTACACCAACATCAAGACCAGTATTAACTGCAGGAATATTAATACTATTACTAAATGCTTTATATAATGGCATATATCCGCGGAACTGCTTGTCGAAGTTCTCAGGTTGCCATACTTTACCTTGCTCATTAGTCACTTGCAGCGGCGAGTCATCCACTAAAGTGGCAACATTAAATTTGCCACTTTCAAATGCAGTTAAATAAACTGCGGGCTTAACTAATGAGCCAATGTTACGCTTAGTATCTAGCACTCGGTTAAAACCAAAATAACGTACGTCACGACCTGCAACTAATGCTGAGACCCCACCCTTTTCAACATTAACAGAGATCATCGCCGCCTCAAGCTCTTCTGTTTTTGGGCGTCTTTCTAGGTAAGGTAAACTTGCTTCAATAGACTCTTCCATTGCTGTTTGCTTTTGTAAGTCAAAATAGGTGAAGACACGTACCCCAGCATCTAACACCTGCTGATCTGGTAACAAACGTTTTAATTCGCGATTAACCAACTCTAAGTAACCCGGATATGACTTTTGCAGGCTGTCTTTCATCGGTGCAATATCAATAGGACGCTTTAACGCCGCGCGGTATTCTCGAGTATCAATAAGCTTATTTTCAACCATTAAACGAAGTACGAGATCACGGCGCTCCATTGCACGTTCGCTATAACGACGCGGGTTGTAATACGAGGGACCTTTGACCATAGCCACAAGCAGTGCAATTTGATCGTATTCAAGTTCATCCACAGGTTTTGAGAAATAAAACTCAGCGGCAAGACCCATACCGTGAACACCTTGATTGTAAGACTGACCCAAATACACTTCATTGAGGTAGGCTTCTAATATTTCATCTTTGCTGTAGCGATAATCTAATATTAAAGCGATAAGAGCTTCATTAAACTTACGCACCAGCGATCGCTCACGGGTTAAATAAATATTCTTTGCTAATTGCTGAGTTAAGGTACTACCGCCTTGCACTGTTCTACCAGCTTTAATATTACTGTATAGAGCGCGCATAATTGACCACACAGATACGCCGTGGTGTTGATAAAAATTACGGTCCTCAACCACCAGCAAGGTGTCTTTTAGCATCGGTGGAAATTTATCAAGCGGTACAAACTCACGATCTTGTTTTGAGTCATTACCAATTCGGGCAATTTGTACCGGCTCTAATCGCGCGCTGTTTAAACGACGACCAAACTTATCTTTGATTGTTGCTAACTTTTGCCCCGAAAAGCGCAGCTCAATTACTTGTGAATCTTCTAGGCCATCATAAAACTCAAACTCACGGCGATACACTTTAATACTATTGGCTGATTTAACATACTGACCGGTACGGCTTAGCTTATTTACAGATGAGTAATTTAAGCGGTTCAATTCCCAAATAACCTCTTGCTGAGACAAGTATTGCCCAGGATAAAAGCTCATTGCACGGGCATAAACTTGTGCTGGTAACTGCCATTTATTGCCTTCAAACTGACGGGTAATTTTGGCATCTAAATAAATTAGATACAGCACCATAGCAATAATCAATGCGAGCGAAAGCTTCCAAAAGATTGACCAAAGTTTTCTTGTTACACTGGCTTTAGCTGGGCCTTTGGATGCGCGTGAGCGCTTAGTGGTATTTTTCTTTGATGTCGCCTTAGGTTTGCTAGACGATTTTTTTGCAGGAGTTTTTTTATCAGCCATTGAGTTCGCTATTGGTCAGTTAATTTTACAGGAATACACCTTGAACAGCGCAATGTTAACACCTGTAAAATTAACAGTCACTTAAACTCGTTTAGCGTGTACACAGCCATAGCGAGTGGATCACTGCTGGTATAAAAAAGATGAAGCATAAAATAATGTTAATCACTAAGTCTTTGCCTGCACCTGCTTTTAAAAATACTGCCACAGGCGGTAAAAATAGTGAAATGATTATAAGTAAGAGTTTGTTATCCATAGTTTTTCCTTATTAGTTTGGAATTTAAAGCATAGTTCAAAAATAACTATTTCGCTTATTAGAAAAAAGTTATTTAAATGCAAAAAAGCCCTACCTAAGTAGAGCTTTGATTTGAACACACAATGATATTGTTAGGTACGTGCTACTGCACGCACTGAGATTAGTTACTGCGAACTGATACAAACTCAGGGTAAGCATCAATACCACAGTCATGTTGATCCATACCGTTCAACTCTTCTTCTTCGGTAACACGGATACCCATGGTATTTTTCAGAATTGCCCACACGATTGATGATGCGATGAACACAAACCCTAAGATACATACTAAGCCAATTAATTGATTAACAAAGGTTGCATCTGAGTTTGAAAGTGGTACTAGCATGATACCTAATGAACCACACACACCATGTACAGAGATAGCACCCACTGGATCATCAATTTTTGCTTTATCAAGCGCAACAATACTAAACACAACCAGTGAGCCACCTAATAGACCAAGTAAACAAGCAAGTAATGGAGTTGGTGATGCTGGCTCAGCAGTAATTGTTACAAGACCTGCTAATGCACCATTTAGAACCATAGTTAAATCAGCTTTACCCCATAACACTTTACATACGAATAGTGCTGCAATAGCGCCGCACGCTGCTGCTGCATTAGTGTTTAAGAAGATTTTACCTACTGCTGTTGCATTTTCGGCGTCAGAAACAAGTAGTTGTGAACCACCGTTAAAACCAAACCACCCCATCCAAAGGATTAGTGTGCCAAGTGTTGCTAACGGTAAGTTAGAACCAGGAATTGGATAGATTTCACCGTTTTTACCGTATTTACCTTTACGAGCACCTAGGAAAAGTACACCAGCTAGCGCTGCCGCAGCACCTGCACCATGAACGATTGCAGAACCAGCGAAATCAACAAAGCCCATTTCAGATAAGAAGCCTGCGCCCCAAGTCCAGTAACCTTCGATTGGGTAGATAAAACCAGTTAAAACAACAGTAAAAACTAAGAATGCCCATAACTTCATACGCTCAGCCACCGCGCCAGATACGATTGACATAGCCGTTGCTACGAACACAACTTGGAAGAAGAAATCAGACTCTAAAGAGTGGTCCGCATCAGCAGCTTGAGTGCCAATTAATGCGCCAAATGAAGGAATGAAACCGCCTTCTGCATTATCAACATACATGATGTTGTAACCCACTAATAAAAACATAGTGCAGGCAATAGAAAATAGTGCAACGTTTTTAGTTAGGATTTCTGTTGTATTTTTTGCACGCACTAAACCTGCTTCCAGCATAGCGAAACCAGCCGCCATCCACATTACTAAAACACCCGACATTAAAAAGTAAAAAGTGTCGAGTGAGAACTTCAACTCTACGATAGTGTTTTCCATAATTCCCCCTTAAATTGCTTCTTCATCTAGTTCGCCCGTACGAATACGAACGATTTGGTCTAAGTCGTAAACAAAAATTTTGCCGTCACCAATTTTGCCTGTTGAAGCAATTTTTGTGATGGTTTCAACTACGCGTTGACAATTTTCGCTACGAGTTGCAATTTCAAGTTTGATTTTTGGAATAAAATCGACTTGGTATTCAGCTCCACGATATAGTTCAGTATGACCGCGTTGACGACCAAAGCCTTTTACATCAACAACTGTCATCCCCTCAATGCCTAAATCAGCCAATGCTTCACGTACATCATCAAGTTTGAATGGCTTTATTATTGCACTAATCATTTTCATAGTGGCCCCCTTCGGACGCTTATTGTTATCCTGTTGGTTTATACAATCCAACCTTTGTGCCATTATTTTTTATTCTTTAATTTCAATTGATTATGAATAAAAACTAGTTTTTGCACAAAAAAAATGCACCCTAATGGTGCATTTTTTTAACAATTAGCCAGCGCTGGTGCAGTAAGCACAACTATAACTGAACTAAGCAGTTCCGATCTTGCTGTTTGGCTTGATATAAGGCTTTGTCAGCAATGCGCATCGCAGCTGTAAGTGATACTTTTTGGAATAGGGTCATACCGATGCTCATCGTTAATGAATAAGGCTCACCGTTAATTGAAAAAGCATGACTCGCTAACTGCTCTCTGAAAATATTGAGTTTAGATTCTGCGTTAGCTAAATTCATATTGTGCAGAACCACTGCAAATTCTTCGCCGCCAATTCTAGCGATAGTGAAGTCATCAAATTTAGTCTTTAAAAATGAAGACACTTGTTTTAGAGCCTGATCACCTGCTTCATGACCAAACTGGTCATTCACATTTTTAAAGAAGTCGATATCAAGCAAGGCCAGTACGTTTTCTTGCTCAACATTTTTAAGTAATTTTTCTGCGTATTGATAAAAATAGCGACGATTATGCAAGCCAGTTAAATGGTCGCGGTAGGCGCTTTCTTTTATATCGGCTATTAAAGCAAGCTGCTCCATGGTTTGCATAACACGGCAATGAAATTCTTCATTCATAAACGGCTTAGTTAAAAAGTCGTTAGCGCCGTATTTAATAAATCGCGCCGATAAACCATGCTTACCGGCACCTGATAAACCGATAATTGCTAAATCATCACGACCACGGAAATTTCGTACCGCTTTAACTAGCTCAAAACCGTCCATTGTTGGCATTGCATAGTCTGTAAGTAACAACTTAATCTCAGGGTCGTCTTTTAACATTTGCAATGCTTGCTCACCATCTTGGGCATCGCGTACATCAAATAATTGCTTTTCGAGCATTTGCTTCATTAAAGTGCGGCTTAGTACTGAGTCATCGGCTACTAGCGCTTTACTCCCATCATTTCTAAGTAGTTGCGCAACAAGCTTTATCGCATAATGATATGAATCACGGTTATCTTTAACCACGTAATCTACTACACCAAGCTCTAACATTTGCTGGCGAATATATTCATCAATCTTTGATGTCAGGACCACGGTTGGAATATTTTTTGATAAGGTGTATTTAGCTACTTCGCCATTCATCGCATCAGGTAGCGTTAAATCGACTAAGGCTAAGGTGTAATCGTGCTCTGATATTAAAGAGACGCCCTCTTTTAAAGACCACGCAAAGTCAACAGCTACATCTAAATAGTGAGCAGCGAGATGACGTAACACTTGCTGTACTACTTTACTGTCTTCGACGACTAATACTCTTTGCATTGCAACTTCTCTTTTCTAAGCACGTGTACACAGATTATAAACACGCTAAATATACGTCATTTTTTAATCTAGCTAAATAATTAAGCAAAATATCTTTGCTAAAAAAATGCACTTTTTTGTAATCGTTCAGCATTTCCGGTTATTTTTCTGTTTAACAGCTAATATTGGTCACTAGTCTCATTAGTTTGTCATCGAGTTGGCTTTACTTTTTAATAGCTGCAATTCGAATAATAAGGAATCAACATGAAACTAGTTAGTTTTATTGGCTTGTCAGTGACAGCACTAACACTGACCTTCAGTACTCCAAGCTTTGCAGATAATGGACGTCGTATTGACGTTGACAGCAAAGTAGTGACAGAGCATAAAGCTCGCATTAATGGTGAGCGCTTTTCATATACCGCAACCACTGGCACACAACCGGTTTGGAATGAACAAGGTGATGCCGTAGCAACGCTGCAATATACTTATTATACCCGTGATAAAGTAGACGATAGAACAAAACGTCCTTTGGTCTTTTCTTTCAATGGTGGCCCAGGCTCTGCATCAGTATGGATGCACCTTGCCTATACTGGACCACGTGTATTAAAAATTGATGACGAAGGCTACCCAGTTCAACCTTATGGCGTAAAAGATAACCCTTACTCAATTTTAGACGTGGCTGATATTGTTTATATCAACCCAGTTAACACGGGTTACTCACGTGTTCTTGAAAACGAAAAAGGTGAGCTGCCGAGTAAATCAGACCAACAAAAAATGTTCTTTGGTGTTAACGCTGACATCAAATACTTAGCAGAGTGGTTAAATACTTTTGTTTCTCGCAATGAGCGCTGGCGTTCGCCTAAGTTCTTAATTGGTGAGAGCTATGGTACAACGCGTGTATCTGGTCTTGCTCACGAATTACAAAATCGCCAATGGATGTATATCAACGGCGTTATTTTAGTATCACCAACTGAAATTGGTATTAAACGAGAAGGCCCGGTAGAAGCAGCTAATCGCCTACCTTACTTTGCAGCGACAGCTTGGTACCACAAAGCCCTCAGCGCAGACTTACAAGCAAAAGACTTAGACGAGTTACTACCTGAAGTTGAACAGTTCACCGTTAATAAGTTTTTACCAGCAATTGCTAAAGGTGGTTTTTTACCTGCAGATGAAAAGCGAGCAATCATTAAGCAAGCAGCAAAATACGCAGGCTTATCTGAGAAGTTTGTTGAGCAAAACAACCTTGATATTCCTACTAATTTCTTTTGGAAAGAGTTATTACGTGAGCGCGGCCAAACAGTGGGTCGTTTAGATTCTCGTTACCTAGGTATCGACAAACGTGATGCAGGTGAGTCTCCTGATTACTGGGCAGAACTGACTTCTTGGTTACACTCATTCACGCCTGCAATTAACTATTATCTTCGTGAAGAGCTTAACTACAAAACAGATATCAAATATAACCTATTTGGTAATGTTCACCCTTGGGACCGCTCAGGCAACAACACAGGTGAAAACTTACGTTTAGCAATGGCACAAAACCCATACTTAAACGTGATGATCCAATCTGGCTACTATGACGGTGCAACAAACTACTTTGATGCTAAATACACAATGTGGCAGTTAGATCCAAGTGGCAAAATGAAAGATCGCTTAAGCTTTAAAGGCTATCGTAGTGGTCACATGATGTATTTACGTCATGCTGATTTAGAGTCATCAAATAATGACTTACGTGATTTTATCCTTAAATCTCTACCAGCCGAAAGCAAATCAGCAAAATACTAAACAGCGTATTTGCAAACCCATAATAGAAAAAGCCCGTTTTATGCGGGCTTTTGTTTTTCCACCAATCTATTTGGGTATATACTCAAGTCATTGATTTAAGGATTTGGATAATCAGCAAATGGCAGAAAAATTTCGTGTGATGTTTGCAGGCCTTGAAGCCGGTGTCGACCAAACACAAGCAACAGAACAACTAGCCGCAAAACTAAAAACAACAACAGACAAAGTAGCGACCCTGTTTGAGCATAAGCCATTATTTGCGCCGAGCGAGCAAGATAAAGCACTTAAACAAGCTAAGTTGCTTGCCAGTGTAGGCATTAAAGCTAAACTCCAAAGCGTTAATCAAACAGCCACCAGCAGCCAATCAACAAATTTAGCCGCACAAGCCAAAGAGCGTGAAGAACGTATTTTCGATGCCCTCGATTACATTACCAGTAGCCTTATTCGCCTAGAAGAAAAGCTAGATGACCTAGAGCAACGTTTACCTGAGCCAGAAAATAATAGTGTTGCTGATAGCGACGATAGCTGGCAAGAAGATGCTCTGCTGCTTGAAGACGAATTAACAGAGCCCGTTAAAAAACGCTCAAACACACTACTCTATTCGCTTATTGCGATGGTCATTTTATTATTAATCATTTTGGGTGTAGTGGAGCTTTTTCCTGAACTTTTCTCCTTTTGAGAAAGTTAACACTAATATTGACATGAGCAACACACGAGCAGAAATCAGACAATCCATTCGAAAAAAGCGCAATTCACTGACTGTTGAACAACAAAAAAATGCAGCGATTGCGCTAAAAGTGAATTTTACTCAACACTTAAAATCGTTAAAAACACCTAAAAACGCCCATATCGGCATTTATTTTAGTAATGACGGAGAGTTAGACACCTCATTGTTAATTAAAGAATTATGGGTGCAAGGACAGCATTTATACCTGCCTATAATCCACCCCTTCAATGGTGCAACTTTATACTTTCAAAGGTATGAAGAAAATTCACCCATGACTGCAAACCGCTATGGTATCTTGGAACCCAAGTTAAATTGCAGTCAAATATGTCCTCTAGACAAGCTTGATATTTTACTTATGCCATTAGTGGCATTTGATGATCAAGGTAACCGTTTAGGAATGGGCGGCGGGTTTTATGACAAAACGTTGGCTCGGTATTACCAAGAAAACTGGCAAAAACCGATATTGATAGGCCTTGCCCATCAATGTCAGCATGTTCCAGCATTGCCTATTGAATCGTGGGATGTACCGTTAAAACACATTATAACCCCAGAGAAAATCTACCAATGGTAAGCAAACTGTTTGTATACTATAGACCCTCTCTGACAGCTAACTGAGCACATAATTATGACGCAAGATGAATTAAAAAAAGCCGCTGCCTGGGCAGCCCTTGAGTTTGTAAACGAAAATACCATTGTTGGTGTAGGTACAGGCTCTACAGTGAATCACTTTATTGATGCACTTGATACAGTAAAAGACACCATTACTGGTGCGGTTTCTAGCTCTGAGGCTTCAACTGAAAAGTTAAAAGCACTGGGTATAGAAGTATTCGAGCTAAACGATGTATCAAGCCTTGATGTGTATGTTGATGGCGCAGACGAAATCAACCCACAAAATGAAATGATCAAAGGCGGTGGTGCAGCGCTGACACGCGAGAAAATCGTTTCAGCGGTAGCAAAACAATTTGTTTGTATTGTTGATGAATCTAAAGAAGTTACAACATTAGGCGCATTTCCACTACCGGTTGAAGTGATCCCAATGGCACGCAGCTATGTAGCTCGTGAACTAGTAAAACTAGGCGGTGACCCTGTTTACCGTGAAGGTGTTGTAACAGATAACGGTAACGTCATTTTAGACGTGCACAATTTAGATATCAGCAACGCCAAAGAATTAGAACTAACAATCAACCAGATTGTTGGCGTAGTAACAAACGGCTTATTTGCCCATCGTGGCGCAGATAAAGTCATTATCGGCACCAAAAATGGGCCGCAAATAAAGTAAATAGGAATGAGGATATGAGTAAGGTATCGTTAGCAAAAGACAAAATTAAAATTCTCTTGCTGGAAGGCGTGCACCAAAGTGCTGTAGAAACGCTTAAGCGTAATGGCTACAGTAATATTGATTACGTAAAAACATCCTTACCTGAAGACGAGCTCATTGAGCGCATTAAAGATGTGCATTTTGTAGGCCTTCGCTCTCGCACTCATATTAATGAAGCGGTATTAGAAGCAGCTGAAAAGCTAGTCGCAATCGGCTGCTTCTGTATCGGGACTAACCAAGTCGACCTGCAAGGTGCCCGTGAACGTGGTATTGCGGTATTTAACGCGCCATTCTCAAACACACGCTCTGTGGCAGAATTAGTACTTGGTGAAATCTTATTATTACTCCGTGGTATTCCAGAGCGTAATGCCCTAGCGCACCGCGGTGGTTGGTTAAAATCAGCCAACGGTTCATTCGAAGCACGTGGTAAAACGTTAGGTATTATTGGTTACGGCCACATTGGTACACAACTAGGTATCATGGCTGAAAATATCGGTATGAACGTTGAGTTTTACGATATCGAAGACAAACTAACACTGGGTAATGCAACGCAAGTTCATAACCTAACTCAGTTATTACAACGTGCCGATGTTATTAGCTTACACGTACCAGAAACACCGCAAACGAAGAACCTAATTGGTATGGCAGAGCTTGAAGTAATGAAGCAAGGCGCCATCTTGATCAATGCTTCTCGCGGTACTGTTGTTGATATTGATGCTCTAGCAGAATCACTGCGTGATAAAAAGCTGAGCGGCGCAGCAATCGACGTGTTCCCTGTAGAACCAAAATCAAATGATGAAGAGTTCGTATCACCGCTGCGCGAGTTCGATAACGTGATTTTGACTCCACACATTGGTGGTTCAACACAAGAAGCACAAGAAAATATTGGTATTGAAGTAGCAGGCAAACTTGCTAAGTACTCAGATAATGGTTCAACTATTACAGCAGTTAACTTCCCTGAAGTATCATTACCTGAGCTTGCAAACCGCAGCCGTTTATTACACGTACACCACAACCGCCCAGGTGTTCTAACGCAAATTAACCAAGCGTTTGCACAGCACGGAATCAACATCGCAGCCCAGTACTTACAAACAGACGAAGCGATTGGTTACGTAGTAATTGATGTAGATACAGATCAATCAGAAGTAGCTCTTAAAGAGCTAAGTGCTGTTGAAGGGACAATCAGAGCACGTATCCTTCACTAATCATTGGCATATCGAATAAATAAAAAGCGCAAACAGTTAAACTGCTTGCGCTTTTTTTGTTTGTAGAGCTAAGCTGAAAGCCCGTTGGTTTGAGCGCAGCGAAACCAAACACAAGAACCTAGCTTTAAGCCTTAAATTTTAAGCTCTAAGTCAAAAATAGCTCACCGTAGGCGTGAAATTTATTTCGCGCGAAGGCTTATTTCTAACAAATAAAACACCAATCATTTCTAAAAAACAGTAAAAATGAGAACAAGCTTGTATTTGGACAAAAAGTTTTTAGAGGCAAAAACGATTCACTCTATGTCGGCGAAAATAAACTCCCCCCCCTCCTCAGCCACACTTCCCTGTGTAAATCACGCCGATGAGTCAGTAAATTTTACTCATCAGTCGCTTGTGGTTCTGCGTCTTTATCTTGGTGTTTTTCGCTTATCATGGCGTTTAATTTCTCACCGCCTTTGATACCAAAATCTAACGTGCGGATTGGGAATGGAATGGTCATGTCAGCTTCACTTAGCGCGTTTCTTACTGCCACAACAGCCTTGTGACGAACGGTCATGAAATCCGCTTCGCCAGGGTATTTAATCCAAAACCAAACCAGTAGGTTAACGCTGCTATCACCAAAGCTTTCGGCGTAAACGGCGGTTTCTTCTTGTTTAATAACAAAATCAAACTCATTGATTTTTTTAACAATCACTTCTGCGGCTTGTTCTGGGTCGTCAGCATACGAAATACCCACTGGCACCTCAATACGACGCACACCTAACGTGCTGTAATTACTGAGTATATTTCTAAATAGAATCTTGTTAGGCACTAAGATAAGTTGCCCATAAAAGTTCTCAATGAGGGTGTTTCTAAGATTAATCGCCCGTACTGTACCGAACACGCTTTCGGTGCGAATTACATCACCTGTTTTAAATGGTTTGCGGATCCCCATAGCAATACCAGCTATAAGATTCTCTGTCATATCCTGAAAGGCAAAACCAATCGCAAGACCAACAATACCAGCACCGGCAAGTAATGAGGTGACCGTGCCTCTGAGGCCCAGGAAATCAAGAGCTACGAATAAGCCTACACATAACACAATAACCTTGGCTATCGATGACATTAAGTCTGCTATTTGCGAAGACTCTAACGAGCGGCGTAATAGCTTTCTAAGCATTGAGCCAACGATACGCGCCAGTAATGAAAATACGATAGTGATGACTACTGCGACAATAAAGTTTGGAATATGGCTTATAATGATATCAACCCAGCCACCGAGTTTTTCTTCTATAAGTTTTTCGGCCTCACCTACGGTTGGTATTTTTAACATACGATTACCTGATCATTTAAGAAACATAGCGAGTGGTCTGCAAAATAAGCGCCAGTTTCATACAGGCACAAAAAAGCCGTGCTTAGCACGGCTCTTCTAATTCATTTTACTAAAAAATTAGTTCTGCTCTTCCCGTAAGAAAACAGGCTCTAATTCTTTTGCTGTTGCATCGCTGCTAAAGTAATATCCTGCAACGGTGAAATCTTTTAAATCACTTAATTGGGTAATTTTATTTTCAATGATGTAACGTGCCATCATGCCGCGAGCTTTTTTCGCATAAAAGCTGATCACTTTATATTGGCCGTTTTTACAGTCTTTAAAATGTGGAGTAATAATTTGAGCGTTTAAGGCTTTTTTATCAACCGCTTTAAAATACTCATTCGAAGCAAGGTTTACCAAATATTTGCTATCTTGTTCAGCAAGCACTGTATTAAGCTTTTCGGCGATAACACTGCCCCAAAACTGGTATAAGTTTTTACCACGAGGGTTTTCTAGTTTAGTGCCCATTTCAAGGCGGTAAGCTTGCATTAAATCGAGTGGCTTCAGTACGCCATAAAGGCCTGACAAAATACGTAAGTGCGACTGTGCGTAATCTAGGTCGGTATCACTAAGAGTTTGTGCATCTAATCCACCGTACACATCGCCATTAAAGGCTAGCACTGCTTGTTTTGCGTTATGTTGCGTAAATGGCTGTGACCACTCGGCGAAACGTGCCGCATTCAAACCCGCTAGTTTATCGCTGATTTTCATTAGGGTGCCAATTTGCGCTGGGGTTAAATCACGGCAAACTGACATTAACTCTTCGCTGTGCTCGAGTAATTCAGGTTGAGTGAATTTATCGGTCGTGGCTGGTGTTTCATAATCTAAATTTTTTGCAGGTGAAATAACAGTGATCATACTTAGCTATTGACTTGTAATTTGTTTGATGTCAATTTCAACATTAATTGAATCAAAATGCACGTTTTGTTTCGTCCTGCCTTTATCCGCTGTTCTTTCATACATAATGTTCTAGTTTTCTGTATTAAGGACATTTGACCTATTAAACACTGTCATAGTGTTGCAGCATAAAGGCCGCTATAATGGATTTTCTTTTAACTTGCTTGGAATGAGGAAAGCAAATGACTTCAGCACTACAAAGGCTTAAACAACATTCATCTATTGTTGCAGATACGGGTGATATCGAAGCTATCAAAAAGCACCAACCAGAAGATGCAACAACAAACCCATCTCTACTTTTAAAAGCCAGTGAAATTGAAGCGTATAAGCCTTATTTAGATAAAGCGTGGCAATATGCCAAAGAAACCGAGCAAGATGCAGCTAAACAACTTGAGTTAGCATGTGATTACTTTGCTGTATTAATTGGTAAAGAAATTAGCGAAATCGTACCGGGCTATATCTCAACAGAAGTAGACGCACGTTTATCATTTGATACCCAAGCGACTATCGATAAAGCCCACACTTTACTGAGCCTTTACGAAAAAGAAGGTGTTAGCAAAGATAAAATCCTAATCAAAGTTGCATCAACGTGGGAAGGCATCAAAGCCGCTGAACAGCTTGAAAAAGAAGGCACTAAGTGTAACTTAACGCTGTTATTCTCTGAAGCACAAGCTCGCGCATGTGCCGATGCGAATGTATTTTTAATTTCACCATTCGTTGGCCGTATCCTGGATTGGCATGTTGCTAATGGTATGGAAAAACCAACTGATCCGCTAAACGATCCAGGCGTGCAATCAGTACGTAGCATTTACGAGTTCTACAAACGCCATGATTACAAAACTGTAGTTATGGGCGCAAGCTTCCGTAACACAGGCGAGATCATCGCGCTTACTGGCTGTGATAAGTTAACTATCAGCCCTGCACTTTTAGAAGAGCTTGGCCAATTAACTGATGCACAAGAGTACTTATTAGAAAGCGACTTTGCTGTTGAAGAAAAACCAGCACCACTGACTGAAAGCCAGTTCCGTTGGTTACATAACCAAGACGCGATGGCAACAGAAAAGCTTGCTGAGGGTATTCGTTCTTTTGCACAAGCGCAGCTTGAATTAGAAGCTCGTTTTAAAGCAATGTAATTTAAATTACAGCATTTTTTGAAACGCCACCGCTAGGTGGCGTTTTTGTTTCTAAAATAACTAAACCTTTGATCTATTCATCTATCAATCACACTTCCGTAACAGTATTGTCACTTTTTTATTCTATTTTTGAGCAGCCTGTGGTATAGGTATTTCCGAGGTTCAAAAAATCAATAGGAGAAGTTCATGGATAGCCTAGACGATATTTTAGAAATATTAGAAGGTCCTAGCACAACAAAAAAGACCTCTACAAAAAATAAAAAGAGAAAATGGCGCGAAATCGAAGCTCTAAAAGATAAGCATAGACTTCGCAAAGAACTACAGGAGTTAGACTATTTCACAGACAGCGTTGAGCTTGATGAATTAGACTTTTAATTAAAGGCCCGCAAGGGCCTTTTGCATTTGTGCTATAGAATTTGTGGCAACGACCAATTGATCGGCACTTTGTTTTGATCAATAAGTAGCTGGTTTGCCTTTGAAAAATGCTGACAACCAAAAAAGCCACGATGAGCAGAAAGCGGTGATGGATGCGGACCTTGAATCACATGATGACGCGAGGTATCTATGTGTTTACCTTTTTTCTGAGCATGTGCGCCCCATAATACAAACACCACACCGTCACAGTGCTGGTTGATAAGCGCAATCACTGCATCGGTAAATTGCTCCCAGCCAAGGTGCTTATGAGAATGAGCCTGCCCTTGCTCAACAGTCAGTACAGTGTTGAGTAAAAACACACCTTGTTCTGCCCAACTTTGCAAATAACCATGATGTGGTATCTCAAAACCTTCAATATCTGTCGCCAATTCTTTGTACATATTTTTCAATGACGGAGGTAACTTTTTAACTTCAGGCAATACCGAAAAACAAAGACCATGGGCCTGACCTTCTCCGTGGTATGGGTCTTGCCCTAAAATAACCACTTTGATTTCATTTAGTGGTGTGACATCAAAAGCAGAGAAAACCTGCTCATCTTTTGGATAAACGGTAACACCCTCTGCTCGCCTATCTGCCACATATTGCAAGGTTTCTTGCATGTAAGGTTTCGCAAGTTCGGTATCTAGAAATGTTTGCCAGTCGATCATTTTGAAGCCTGTATTTGCTGACGAGAAATGTCTATTTTACCACACATATCAGTCAAGCCATCAAGCATACGAGTTGTAAAACGGTGCAATAAGTCAGCATTCACACTAATAAACTGGTTATGCTGCACAGCTGGCAATTCGGGCCATTGGCGCCAATCAATTTTAGGCTGAGGCTTTTTCGATTTTTCATCTGGAATAATCACCACTTCAGGTTTGGCAACCAATACATTTTCAATACTAATACGCGGATAGTCGGTATCACTATTAGCAAACACATTGTCGGCATGGCAAATGGTTAATAACTGATTGATCCAAGTGTTTCCACCAACTGTCATCATAGGTTCAGGCCATAATTGATAAAACACCGAAACTTTCGGTTTGCCCTTTTGAGCTGTACGAATAGCATTGAGTTTATCTTCAAACTCTTTGGCAACTTTATTTGCCTTTGTTTGCAAATGCGTAAGCGTACCCAGTTTACGTAGTTCATCGGCAACATTATCAACCTGATTAGGATTACTGTAAGCAACTGGAATACCTAGCTTTTCAATATAAGCGAGATCTTCAGCTTTGTTACCCGTTTTCCAAGCTAGTACAAGATCCGGTTTTAACGACAACAGTTTTTCCATGTTAATGCCGTAATAGCCACCTACTCGTTCAATATCATTCGCTTGCAAAGGAAAGTCAGCATAGTCAACGGTACCAACAATGCGCTCACCTGCACCAATCGCAAACAGGTTTTCAACGATATGCGGCGCTAAAGCAACAATGCGCTGTGGCTTGTTTATTTCATGGGCCTGTGTAAGTGCCGGTAAATAAAATAAAAAACCTAAGAGTGCAAACTTAATGGCCTTCATGTTAATAATCGAATCCTTTTTGCGCTTTGATACCGGCATCAAAAGCATGTTTTACGTTTCTGACTTCACTGACTGTATCAGCTAAGTCGGTTAGTTTACGGTGCGCACCACGACCTGTAATAATCACCGATTGCATAGCAGGGCGAGAGCTAATTGCCTCTAGCACTTCGTCTAAATCAATATAGCCGTAGGTGATCATGTAGGTTATTTCATCTAGCATAACGAGGTTAATCGACTCATCCTTCAGCATTCTTTTTGCTTCTTGCCACGTCACTTGCGCAGCCGCGGTATCTGACTCTTTATTTTGTGTTTCCCAGGTAAAACCTGTGTTCATAATGACAAATTCAACCCCTGCTTTTTCGAGTAAGTTACGTTCACCACACTCCCATGTGCCTTTAATAAACTGGCACACAGCCGCTTTCATTCCGTGACCCACCGCACGTGCTACAGTGCCAAAACCAGAGGTAGATTTGCCCTTACCGTTGCCAGTTATAACTTGAAAAATCCCCTGCTCTTTTTGTGCCGCAGCAATACGTTCGTCTACTTTTTCTTTTACTTTTTGCTGGCGTTGTTGGTGCTTATCTTGATTCTGTTCGCTCATTGTTGTTCCTTATGCTCTAAATTGAAGTTCTCATAAATATTGATGATTTGTTCAATATCGAGATTCTCTGCTACCACGTTCGCTAAACGGCTTAACTGTTGTTCACGGTTTAAATTAATATCAATTGGCTTAATTTGGCTATTTGGAGCAAGCCAAGTTGTTAACTCGCCCACGCCCTCTGGCGTATCGAACAAGCCGTGTAAGTAAGTACCCGCCACTTGGTTATCATCGCTAATAAAACCATCCTCTTTAAATCCACTCGGGTGATTATTAAAACTCAAAAATGGCTTTTTAAGTGCTGCTCCTTGGCTTATCCCGGCGTGAATTTCATAACCTGAAATTGCGTTATCGCTATTATTTAAATGAAGTATGCCAGATACTTGGCTTAGTACTTTTTGCTGCCCTAATTGCGTTTTAAAGTCAGCAAGCCCTAGTCCTTCTGCACTACCTAAATTAGATTCAACAGCATGTGGATCTTCTAGGTAATTGCCTAACATTTGTAGTCCACCACATATACCGAGTATTTTACCGCCATAGCGTAAATGACGTGTTATTTGTTTATGCCAACCTTCATTTTTTAAAAAGGCTAGGTCACTTAAAACATTTTTGCTACCAGGGATAATGATCAAATCGACATTAGGAATAGCTTGAGTATGACGTACATACTGTAAATCGATTTCTGGTTGTAATCGCAGTGCATCAAAGTCGGTATGATTACTAATATGAGGCAATAACAAAACTGCTATCCGTAATTGCGGTTTATCGACCTGATTACTTATAGCAACAGCATCCTCTGCATCTAACGCTAAGTCATGTAAATAAGGTAAAACCCCAAGCACGGGCTTATTTGTATATTGTTCTAACCAATCTAAACCGCCTTGCAATAACGCAATATCACCCCGAAAGCGGTTAATTACAAAGCCTTTAACTCGCGCCTGCTCCGACTCAGACAATAACGCTAACGTCCCAACTAAGTGAGCAAACACACCGCCTTTGTCGATATCAGCAATAATAATTACCGGGCAGTCCACCGCTTCAGCGTAACCCATATTAGCAATGTCATTTTCACGTAGGTTGATTTCTGCAGGACTGCCAGCTCCTTCAACGACCAATAACTCAAAACGCTCACTTAAGCGCTGCTGCGAAGTAAGAACCGCATCCATAGCCACTTTTTTGTAATCGTGGTAACTGCCCGCTTCCATATTCGAAAGCGCTTTGCCATGGACGATAACCTGCGCCCCTGTATCGCTATTGGGCTTTAACAAGATAGGGTTAAAATCGACTTCTGCGGGCACTTTTGCTGCTATAGCCTGCAGAGCTTGTGCTCGACCTATCTCGCCACCATCAGCGGTTACAGCGCTATTTAATGCCATATTTTGTGGCTTAAAGGGGGCAACCTTAATGCCTCGCTCTGCAAAGATCCGGCAAAGAGCTGCTACAAGGGTACTTTTACCTGCATCTGAGGTCGTGCCTTGCACCATTAATGTTTTCATCATTGTTCTCTTTTTAAGGTTTGTGCAAGACCTGCAATCACAAACTCAACACGTGCAACTTGCTGTGCTAAGGCTTGATGCAACCAACCTGAATGATCAACAAACTGACGGCTTAATTCACCTAGCGGCACGATACCATGACCCACTTCATTGCTGACCAAGATCACCTCACCCGGCAATTGCACTAGCGCATCGAGTAAGGCCGCTTTTTGCTCAAGCCAAAATGCCTCACCATGCTGGCATAAGCAATTACTTAACCACAGCGTTAAACAATCCACTAAAATACAGTTTTCAGTCTGGCTAAGCTGTTGTAATGCTTTGGCTAAATACAAAGGCTCTTCAACAAGTTGCCAATGCTTACTTCGTTCTATTTGATGTTTACTAATTCGGGCAGCCATTTCCTCATCGCCAGCGTTTGCGGTAGCAACGTAGATAAGCGGTTTGTTTGAATTAGTTGCCAACTGCTCAGCAAAACGACTTTTACCACTGCGAGCACCGCCTAAAATTAAAGTATGTTGTTGGTTCATAATAGACTCACCAAGCAAAGGTAGGTAACAAGCTCTGACACTTGCTGGGCAGCACCTAGGCAATCGCCGGTATAGCCAGATAATTGTTTTTCAAACCAGCGCTTTAATAATAATCGAGTAACAAAAAGCACGCTAATGAGTATCAGTAATTGCCCTAGAGTGAAGCCAAAAAACAACCATGCTATTGCCAAGACTGCGCCGCCAGTTGCTAGCAGTATTTGATAACTTTGTGTGCTTAAATGCATCGCTATTGGTTTTACTTTAGATGTGGCATCCTGACTTACATAATCCATATCTGCAATTAAGCTTGTTGCTACAACTCGGCTTAGGCTTTGCCCTAGAACAAGTGCAATAACAAGAATACTGGTTGCTTCGGTGAGTGCGACGAGTGTTTGGTACTTAATTAATAAAACCATCACTAACGCCGCTGCACCATACGTCCCTAAGCGACTATCTTTCATAATGCTGAGTTTATCTGCAACTTGCCAACCACCACCAAAGCCATCCCACACATCAGCAAGGCCATCTTCATGAAATGCCCCTGTAATTATCAAGCTAAAGGCCATAACTAACGCTATTGCTATAGCAGCGGGGAATAACCAGTTCAACAACAAAAAGCTTAGCGCTAAAAGTACACCTAATAACACCCCGACTAATGCAAAATAACGGCTGGCCTGATTGAGTGCCGTGCTCGATACTACAAAGTTTAATTTAACGGGTATGCGCGTTAAAAAGCTAAGCGCCAGTAAAAATAGCTGAAGCTGACTTGAGGTAGTATTTGATGTGTTAAGTTCAGTGCTCATATTAAACTACTTGCTCAACATTGGCATCGGCAAAACTTGCCATGTCATTGTAAAACGCCAAAGATGCTTGCAATAAAGGTAAGGCAAGCGCAGCCCCGGTGCCCTCTCCTAAACGTAAATCAAGCTGCAATAAAGGGGATGCGTGCAAGGCATTGAGCATTGCTTTATGCCCTTGCTCATCAGAGGCATGGGCAAATAGCATGTAATCGCGAGCATTTGCATTTATACGAGTTGCAACAAGTGCAGCTGCAGTACAAATAAAGCCATCAACGATCACAGCCATGCCAAGCTCGGCAGCAGCTAAAATAGCACCGGTGATCTGAACAATTTCAAAACCACCTAATGCCGCAAGCGTCATTAGTGGATCGCTAAAATGAGCTTGGTGTAATTGAAGGGCTTGCTCGACAACCTTGATTTTTTTAGCAACAACCTCGTCACTCACGCCTGTGCCTTTACCAACACATTGACTGGCAGGTAACGACAACAAGGCAGCCATCAATGCCGCAGCACTTGTGGTATTGCCAATGCCCATCTCACCAAACGCGATGGTATTGCAGCCTTGCTCATAGAGTGAATGAACCCGCTGCTTTGCTAATTCAACCCCTTTCTTAACTTGGCTAAGAGACATCGCCATTTCGGTATTTAAAGGTGCGGTGATTTCACCTAAACGCTGGTTATGCACACCTTTACCATGTGCAGTACTGAGGGTTCCGGCATCAACAATTTCGAGCTGCCAACCTAGCTGACGACAAAATACATTGATCGCTGCGCCTCCTGCTGCAAAGTTTGCCACCATTTGTGATGTAACGCAGCTAGGAGCAATTGACACCCCTTGGCTTGCAACACCATGGTCGCCAGCAAATACAACCAGAGTAGGGCTAGAAATAACCGGTTTGAAGGCTAGAAGCGCCTGCTCTCTATCGAGCTGCTTTGAGAAAATAAGCGTTAATTGTTTAGCACAGCTTTCAAGCTGACCTAACGCACCAAGCGGCTTCGTTTTAAGGTCTATTTTTTGTTGAATAATAGCTGAAAACTGCTGGTTAATTGGCATGATATTAAACATTAACTACCTGCTCTGTTTACGAAAATACAGTAAGAATAAAAAAAACACGCTGCCGATAGCTGCTGTGATCACACCAACGGGTAATTCTTGATTATTCAATAAGGTTCGGCATAGCACATCAACCCACACCATAAAAATACCGCCGACTAGCGAAGTCATGATTAAGTTATGGCTGCTGCCTTGTGGCGAAAAGTAACGCACAATATGTGGGATCATCAGGCCAACAAAACCGACGCCACCACACATAGCAACAAGCACTGCAGTTATTAATGAACTTAGCAGTAGCATCATGATCCGAAAGCGCTGTACATGAATCCCCAAAGTCGCGGCACTTTCATCACCAAGTAGCATTGCATTAAGCTGACGACGAAAAGCAATCATCAGTGCCATACAGGCAGTAATAACTATAAATGGCATCCAAAGAGTATCCCACTGCGCACGAGAAAAACTGCCCATGGTCCAAAATAAAATAGCTGTAATGGCTTGAGGATCACTAAAATAAAGTAGCAAACTAGTCATAGCACTAAATAAGAATGATAAAGCAACGCCGGCAAGTAACATGGCTTCAACTTGGCCAACATGGCGACGGCCTGCAATAGCAATGAGCAACAGCATAGAGAGTAAGCTTCCGGCAAATGCTGCAATTGACATACTAAAACCAAAACTCACGCCTGTTAGGGCTATAAAGCACACGACACCGAATGAAGCTCCCGAAGAAATTCCAAACAAATAAGGATCAGCAAGTGGGTTTCGGGTTACGGTCTGCAAAATTAATCCCGCAAGGGCAAGCCCAGATCCCGCTAAAAATGCCAGTACGGTTCTTGGCATGCGTAGCTGCCAAATAATACGCTGCACAAACTCATCGCTACCTTGGCTAAATAAGCCATCAAATACTTCTCTCAGTGGTGTATTTGCAGCACCAAAGCTAAGAGCTAAAAAGCAACTAATAAGCCCAACTAGGATACAGACACTTAAACGTATTGCATCAGTCACGTTGATACTCCTGAGTCTGATAACCATAGAAGTAAGTAATGTGAGGAATATACTTATCATTGTTTGATTGGGGATGAGCAGATACTGTTGCGCATACACCAAATACATCACTTAACAGCTGCTCTGTTAGCACCGCTTTTGGTTGTCCCTGACAAATCAAGCGACCTTCATCAATCACCAGTAATTCATCACATAAACTTGCTGCGAGATTTAAATCATGGAAAGAAGCAAGCACAGTCACATCGAGGGACTTTGCTAATTCCATTATTTGAATTTGGTATTTAACATCAAGGTGGCTAGTTGGTTCATCCATGATCAACAGCTTAGGCTGCTGTACGATAGAGCGTGCAATGAGCGCTCTTTGCTTTTCGCCACCAGAGAGAGAATCAAATGCTTGCTCACTATGATGCGACAAACCAACCTGCTTAATCGCTTGATATATTCGCTGCTTATCTTTGACAGAGGTACCGCTGAAAAGTCGTTTATGAGGGGTTAAGCCCAGACTCACAACATCAAATAATGACAAATTAAACTGCGATGGAGACTCTTGTAAAACCACCGCAACCTGCTTTGCATATTCATCAGCACTGATTTGCCAAATATCTTCACCGCTTAGCAGCACGGCTCCTTGCTGAGGTTTCAAGTAACGATAAAGACAGCGCAGCAGACTTGATTTACCAGCACCATTAGGGCCGAGTAAACCGATAAATTGCCCTGCTTTTAATTCAAGGCTAATTGATTTAAGTATGGTTTTATTCGCAGTACCCCAACTTAAATCAGAAACTGATATTAATGGCGCAGCGCTAAGGCTATTTTGTTGCAAGTTTATTCTCTCTTGGCGAGTAATAGCAACGCACAAGAAAGCACTGGTAAGTACCAGAAAATGATGTGAGTTGACCCGCTCGATGATTAATTGTTAGTGCTAAGTATCTGGCTAACCATTATTTAGATGGATTACAGTTGCGGGAACAGCTGGAGAATTGCACTCCATTCCATAGCATATGAGTATTATGGCGGGCTAAGTAAATAATTCAATGAATATCGCTCTAGATGGCTAAAAAACAATTTTTGGCCAAGCCTGTCCTTGTTCATCAATATATACATCGAGTGTTATAAGCCCAGCATATGGGAGATGGAAAACATTTAAATGTGTAGCTGATTGTTTAGGCATTTGACAAACAATAGCTAGAATTTGTTTGATCACACCAGCGTGGCTAATTACTAGTGACTGAGTATGTTTAGATTCACACAATGATTCTAAAAACGTTTGCCACCATGTATCTACTCGAGTATAAAAATCAGCCATAGCTTCACCATTCGGTACTTTTACTTGCCAAGGATGCTGCCAAAAATCACCGATATGAGGTTTACTTGTTTGCTGCCAAAGCTGCTGGTAGTCTTGGCCATCCCAATCACCAAAATTGAACTCTTTCAGAGCGTTATAATACCGAACGTTCAATCTGTGTTGATTTGCTAAATAGTCAGCATGAACTGAGCAACGCTTCAGCGGTGAGCTATATATGGCATTTAAATTTTTGAGTTCAGCTGAGGCTTGGCGCATTTGTCTATAGCCTTGTTCAGATAAATCAACATCGACTTGCCCAGAAAGAATTCCAGGCGTAGCTATTTCGCCATGGCGAAGAAAGTAAACTCGTGAAGCAAATGCGTCCATAATGTTCCTCAGTAACCAATAGTGAACGTTAACGCGTTTTAATTACTCTGTCGAGTTATGCTAAGGAAGTCATGCTAAACGCATTAATCGAACGTCAAAATGAAGCACTGCATTTGCGCCAATCTTGCCACCGTTACCTTTTTTACCCCAGGCAAGCTCTGGAGGGATCACAAATTCATAACGAGAACCAATATTCATTAGCAACAAGCCTTCTTTTAACCCTTCGATTGCTTCAGATAATGCAAACACCTCTGGCATACCCGCTTTGTAACTGTCGGCAATCACAGTGCCATCAGCAAGCATAATGCGCTGATTAATGACTACTGTGTCGAACTCTGTAATTCGCTCCCCTTCAAGCTCATCAATCACTTTATACATTAAACCCGACGAACATAGATGTGTATCAGGATGAGATGAGAACTTAGCAATAAATGCTTCACTATTTTTACGATTTAAACCTGAAGAGCCTTTCGACTTGGTTGTTTTCTTACGAGACACATCAAACCTTAATTGTATTACAAATTTAAAACGCTTTATCGCATAACAAAGTCAGTGAAGCAAGGACAAGTATCGTCTGTAGCGAGTTAGCGAGAGTAAAGTTACAAGCTAGAAAGGGGAAAGATACGAGTTAGAAAAGGGAAAGTTTGAGGGTCTGGCGTAGGTTGGGTAGAGCTCAGCGAAACCCAATACAGAGCTATCAGCTTTCAGCCGTCAGCGATCATTCAGCTGACAGCTAAAACGCAAAAAAGCCCGACTCTTTCGAATCGGGCTTTCTTTAATAGGATCCTGGCAATGTCCTACTTTCACATGGCAAATGCCACACTATCATCGGCGCTGTTTCGTTTCACTACTGAGTTCGGCATGGGGTCAGGTGGGTCCAAAACGCTATTGTCACCAAGAAAATTCTTTTCAATTTTCTTATTATTTTAAATTTTAAGTCTTACGACTGAATTTGGAGCCTGGCAATGTCCTACTTTCACATGGCAAATGCCACACTATCATCGGCGCTGTTTCGTTTCACTACTGAGTTCGGCATGGGGTCAGGTGGGTCCAAAACGCTATTGTCACCAAGCAAATTTGGTTTTAATTCGCTCTTTTGAGCAAATTAATAAATCTGGAATTCTGATATCAGTAAATGTCTACTTTAGTTTCTTAACTTCTGTCTGTTACGCTGTCATAAAACGCGTTTGGCGTTGTATGGTTAAGCCTCACGGGTAATTAGTACAGGTTAGCTTAATGGCTCGCACCACTTCCACATCCTGCCTATCAACGTTGTAGTCTTCAACGGCCCTTCAGAGACTTTAAAAGTCTAGTGAGAACTCATCTCGAGGCCTGCTTCGCGCTTAGATGCTTTCAGCGCTTATCAGTTCCGAACGTAGCTACCGGGCAGTGCCATTGGCATGACAACCCGAACACCAGCGGTTCGTTCACTCCGGTCCTCTCGTACTAGGAGCAACCCCTCTCAATTCTCAAACGCCCACGGCAGATAGGGACCGAACTGTCTCACGACGTTCTAAACCCAGCTCGCGTACCACTTTAAATGGCGAACAGCCATACCCTTGGGACCGACTTCAGCCCCAGGATGTGATGAGCCGACATCGAGGTGCCAAACACCGCCGTCGATATGAACTCTTGGGCGGTATCAGCCTGTTATCCCCGGAGTACCTTTTATCCGTTGAGCGATGGCCCTTCCATTCAGAACCACCGGATCACTATGACCTACTTTCGTACCTGCTCGACGTGTCTGTCTCGCAGTTAAGCTGGCTTCTACCATTACACTAACCGTACGATGTCCGACCGTACTTAGCCAACCTTCGTGCTCCTCCGTTACTCTTTGGGAGGAGACCGCCCCAGTCAAACTACCCACCAGGCACTGTCCGTAATCCCGATTAGGGACCAACGTTAGAACATCAAAACTACAAGGGTGGTATTTCAAGGACGGCTCCACAAAGACTAGCGTCTCTGCTTCAAAGCCTCCCACCTATCCTACACATGTAGGTTCAATGTTCAGTGCCAAGCTGTAGTAAAGGTTCACGGGGTCTTTCCGTCTAGCCGCGGGTACACAGCATCTTCACTGCGATTTCAATTTCACTGAGTCTCGGGTGGAGACAGCGTGGCCATGGTTACACCATTCGTGCAGGTCGGAACTTACCCGACAAGGAATTTCGCTACCTTAGGACCGTTATAGTTACGGCCGCCGTTTACCGGGGCTTCGATCAAGAGCTTCGTCCGAAAACTAACCCCATCAATTAACCTTCCGGCACCGGGCAGGTGTCACACCGTATACGTCATCTTGCGATTTTGCACAGTGCTGTGTTTTTAATAAACAGTCCCAGCCACCTGGTCACTGCGGCTCCCGTCCGCTTAGAGAGCAAGTCTCATCACAGATAGGAGCGTACCTTCTCCCGAAGTTACGGTACGATTTTGCCTAGTTCCTTCACCCGAGTTCTCTCAAGCGCCTTAGTATTCTCTACCTGACCACCTGTGTCGGTTTGGGGTACGATTCGGTATAATCTGAAGCTTAGAGGCTTTTCCTGGAAGTATGGCATCAACAACTTCACACCCTTGGGTGCTCGTCTCGTGTCTCAGTCTTAAGAGTCCGGATTTTCCTAAACTCTCAACCTACTCACTTTCACATGGACAACCAACGCCATGCTTGTTTAGCCTGCTCCGTCCCCCCATCGCAATTATACCAAGTACGGGAATATTAACCCGTTTCCCATCGACTACGCCTTTCGGCCTCGCCTTAGGGGTCGACTTACCCTACCCTGATTAACATGGGATAGGAACCCTTGGTCTTCCGGCGTGCGGGTTTTTCACCCGCATTATCGTTACTCATGTCAGCATTCGCACTTCTGATACCTCCAGCATACCTCCCGGTACACCTTCAACGGCTTACAGAACGCTCCCCTACCACTCAAACAAAGTTTGAATCCGCAGCTTCGGTGCATAGTTTAGCCCCGTTACATCTTCCGCGCAGACCGACTCGACCAGTGAGCTATTACGCTTTCTTTAAAGGATGGCTGCTTCTAAGCCAACCTCCTGGCTGTCTGGGCCTTTCCACATCGTTTCCCACTTAACTATGACTTTGGGACCTTAGCTGGCGGTCTGGGTTGTTTCCCTCTTCACGACGGACGTTAGCACCCGCCGTGTGTCTCCCGGATAGTACTTTACGGTATTCGGAGTTTGCAAAGGGTTGGTAAGTCGGGATGACCCCCTAGCCTTAACAGTGCTCTACCCCCGTAAGTATTCGTCCGAGGCTCTACCTAAATAGATTTCGGGGAGAACCAGCTATCTCCCGGTTTGATTAGCCTTTCACTCCTAGCCACAGGTCATCCCCTAACTTTTCAACGTTAGTGGGTTCGGTCCTCCAGTTGATGTTACTCAACCTTCAACCTGCCCATGGCTAGATCACCGGGTTTCGGGTCTATACCTTGCAACTAAACGCGCAGTTAACGCTCGCTTTCACTACGGCTACCCTAATCGGTTAACCTCGCTACAAAATATAAGTCGCTGACCCATTATACAAAAGGTACGCAGTCACCCTCGAGGGGCTCCTACTGCTTGTACGTACACGGTTTCAGGTTCTATTTCACTCCCCTCACAGGGGTTCTTTTCGCCTTTCCCTCACGGTACTGGTTCACTATCGGTCAGTTGGGAGTATTTAGCCTTAGATGATGGTCCACCTATATTCAGTCAAAGTTTCACGTGCTCCGACCTACTCGATTTCACTTAAGATGCATTTTCGTGTACGGGACTATCACCCTGTATCGTCAAACTTTCCAGAATGTTTCACTAACACATAATAAGCTTAAGGGCTGGTCCGGTTTCGCTCGCCGCTACTTCCGGAATCTCGGTTGATTTCTGTTCCTACGGGTACTTAGATGTTTCAGTTCTCCGCGTTCGCCTCGTTAACCTATGTATTCAGTTAACGATACCTGCAAGCAGGTGGGTTTCCCCATTCGGAAATCCTAGTCTCAAGCGCTTTTTACTAGCTTGACTAGGCTTATCGCAAGTTAATACGTCCTTCATCGCCTCCAACTGCCAAGGCATCCACCGTGTACGCTTAGTCACTTAACCATACAACCCAAACGGGTCTTTGTTAGTGACAGCTGTTAACTTCGCCAGAAGTTAATTCATCAAATAATGATGAGAATACTAAAGTAGATACCAATTAATCTTTCGATTAATGGCATATTTTTACTTTTGAAAACTCTTTATAGATACAAGTATCTATAAGAATTTTAATATCAGCTTTCCAAATTTTTAAAGAGCATATTAATTAGTTAAACCAAGCGGTTTAGCTAACTAACAATCATCTGTGTGGACACTACGAACAAATAAGTTCTAAATCGTATAAGGAGGTGATCCAGCCCCAGGTTCCCCTAGGGCTACCTTGTTACGACTTCACCCCAGTCATGAATCACTCCGTGGTGAACGTCCTCCCGAAGGTTAGACTATCCACTTCTGGAGCAACCCACTCCCATGGTGTGACGGGCGGTGTGTACAAGGCCCGGGAACGTATTCACCGCATCATTCTGATATGCGATTACTAGCGATTCCGACTTCATGGAGTCGAGTTGCAGACTCCAATCCGGACTACGACGCACTTTAAGTGATTCGCTTACCCTCGCAGGTTCGCAGCACTCTGTATGCGCCATTGTAGCACGTGTGTAGCCCTACACGTAAGGGCCATGATGACTTGACGTCGTCCCCACCTTCCTCCGGTTTATCACCGGCAGTCTCCTTAGAGTTCCCGACCGAATCGCTGGCAACTAAGGATAGGGGTTGCGCTCGTTGCGGGACTTAACCCAACATCTCACAACACGAGCTGACGACAGCCATGCAGCACCTGTATCAGAGTTCCCGAAGGCACCAAACCATCTCTGGTAAGTTCTCTGTATGTCAAGTGTAGGTAAGGTTCTTCGCGTTGCATCGAATTAAACCACATGCTCCACCGCTTGTGCGGGCCCCCGTCAATTCATTTGAGTTTTAACCTTGCGGCCGTACTCCCCAGGCGGTCTACTTAATGCGTTAGCTTTGAAAAACAAGTCCGAAGACCCGAGCTTCTAGTAGACATCGTTTACGGCGTGGACTACCAGGGTATCTAATCCTGTTTGCTCCCCACGCTTTCGTACATGAGCGTCAGTGTTGACCCAGGTGGCTGCCTTCGCCATCGGTATTCCTTCAGATCTCTACGCATTTCACCGCTACACCTGAAATTCTACCACCCTCTATCACACTCTAGTTTGCCAGTTCGAAATGCAGTTCCCAGGTTGAGCCCGGGGCTTTCACATCTCGCTTAACAAACCGCCTGCGTACGCTTTACGCCCAGTAATTCCGATTAACGCTCGCACCCTCCGTATTACCGCGGCTGCTGGCACGGAGTTAGCCGGTGCTTCTTCTGTAAGTAACGTCACAGCTAAGTGCTATTAACACTTAACCTTTCCTCCTTACTGAAAGTGCTTTACAACCCGAAGGCCTTCTTCACACACGCGGCATGGCTGCATCAGGCTTGCGCCCATTGTGCAATATTCCCCACTGCTGCCTCCCGTAGGAGTCTGGGCCGTGTCTCAGTCCCAGTGTGGCTGATCATCCTCTCAAACCAGCTAGGGATCGTCGCCTTGGTGAGCCATTACCTCACCAACTAGCTAATCCCACTTGGGCTAATCTTATGGCGTGAGGCCCGAAGGTCCCCCACTTTGGTCCGTAGACATCATGCGGTATTAGCAGTCGTTTCCAACTGTTGTCCCCCACCATAAGGCATATTCCCAAGCATTACTCACCCGTCCGCCGCTCGACGCCAGAGGTGCAAGCACCTCTTCGTTTCCGCTCGACTTGCATGTGTTAGGCCTGCCGCCAGCGTTCAATCTGAGCCATGATCAAACTCTTCAATTAAAAGTTTTTTCTGTCCCGAAGGACATGCTCAATGAATTCTGATTTTGATTCTTTCGAATCGAATTGACTGTGCTGAAACAAGTAAACTTGTTTCCGTTGTTCACTCAGTTCAATTGAGACTCTAAATTTGTTTGCGTCATCTAGCGAACTAGAATCGGCTGTTAGAACTCAATCTGTACGAGTGCCCACACAGATGATTGCTTTATATTGTTAAAGAACGTTGCGACGTTGTCGCTAGGGATGCGTATAATACATCCTTAATTTTTCGAGTCAACACTTAATTTCAAACTTTCTTTCGATAATTTGAAACCGAAGTTTCACTTAACTCTCTGCTACGTTGTTCAGCGTCTTTCGTTGCTGCCCGCCGTGTCAGTGGATGCGCATTATAGGGATGCGAAGAATTAACGCAAGCACTTTTTGTAGAAAACTACTAAAAACTTACCTTTCGCGCAAAAAACAAGCTAAAGGCAGTAAAAAACACAGTTTACTGTACAAAATACAGCCAACTTTTCTCGAGAGGATCTTAAGTATTATCGATATTAGGTAATACGCAAGTTTTTAAATAAAAAAAGCGCCACTAATTTTAATGGCGCCTTTATCAATCAACTCTGAATTAGTACAAGATACTATATAACTTACGGCGATACTTAGATGCCAAGGCATCACCATCAGGTAATGAAGCGATAATTTCTAGATAGGTTGGTTTTGCATCTGCGTAGTTAAGATCTTTTTTAAGTACATTAAATAACATCTCTAAAGCTTCTTCTTTACGGCCCGCACTATTAAGAGCATTACTTAGTTCTACTTTTATCTCTAAATCATTTGGATATTTTTCAACTTTATCTTGCAGTGCTTTTATTTCTGGTGAATCTGTTGCAGCTAATGCTTGTTCACACTTTGCTTGAATATTTGTGAAATACGCATCTCGTTCACTTTCTGCAACCGAATCTAATAATGCTTGTGCATCTTCCAATTTATGAATTTGAATGCAGATATCAGCTAAAACTAACTTTACACGCGTATGGTTTGGATCAAGCTCATAAGCCTGCTTTGCATAGTTAAAAGCATTGTTTAAGTCTTGATTAATTAACGCTTGCTTAGCCTGCTCTAGTAATAACTCGTGTTGAGCTGGTAAATGTTTGGCTAGCGCATCGCGAATTTGCTGCTCTGTTTGAGCGCCAGGTAACATATCTACAGGCGCTGAATCTTTTAACATCACAAGTGTAGGTAATGCTTGTAAACCGATTTGCTGTGCAAGTTGTCCTGCAAGTGCCTGCTCAACATCACAATCTAATGTTGCTACTAATAAATGCTCACCATATTCATGTGCGATTTTTTCTAAAATAGTAGCTTGCTGATGACACTCTGGGTTTTGCGAAGAGTAAAAAGTAAGTAATACTAATTTTTCAGCGGACGTTTCACCCAATGCTTGCTGCAAATTTTGCTGGGTAAGTTTTATCATATTATTCATTTGATCGATTGCACTATATAAGTATTTAGGTTTTTATATAGTGGCAAACATAACAATTACAAGCCCCACGGGTCGAGGTCATTATGAAATTATCTACTATTTCTGCAGCTTTGTTACTTCTTAGTCCATTCGCGCAAGCAATAACACTAGATTTAAACCTTCAAAAAACCATGCCTGAGATTGAAAAGCTTTATTTAGATTTACATCAATCTCCTGAGCTGTCTTACCACGAAAAACAAACAGGCCAGAAGCTAGCAAAAAAATTAAAGCAACTAGGCTTTACTGTTACAGATAACGTGGGTGGTTTTGGCGTTGTTGGGATTTATAAAAACGGTGATGGCCCAACAGTAATGATCCGCACTGATACTGATGGATTACCAATTGTTGAGCAAACTGGTAAACCCTATGCCTCTAAAGTTACTGTAACAAATGATGCTGGTGCAACCGTTGGCGTAATGCATGGTTGTGGTCATGATATTCACATGAGTTCATTTATTGGCACAGCTCAACAGTTAATGACACATAAAGATCAGTGGCAAGGTACTTTAATGATGGTCGCACAACCAGCAGAGGAAGTAGGTGGTGGTGCAAAAGCCATGCTTAAAGAAGGGCTTTTTACTAAGTACCCTACTCCAGATCATGTTATTGGGTTACATGTAAGTGCCAGTGTTCCTGCTGGTAAAGTCAGTATGAAAACAGAATACACGATGGCTAGTGTTGACTCTGTTGATATTACTGTAAAAGGTAAAGGGGGTCACGGTGCCTATCCACACACAACAATAGATCCAGTTGTGATTGCTTCACGTATTGTGTTGGCACTACAAACAATTACTAGTCGCGAATTGTCACCACTAGAGCCATCAGTGATCACGGTAGGCTCAATTCACGGTGGCTCCAAACACAATGTCATTTCAGATGAAGTAAAACTACAACTTACACTGCGCAGTTATAACCCTGAAGTTCGCTTACAACAAATTGCAGCGATCAAACGAATTTCGAAAGGCATCGCATTAAGTGCGGGACTTGATAAAAGTTTAGCACCTGAAGTATATGTGCATGAAGATGAGTCAATTCCTTCAACATACAATAATCCAACTCAAACCAACTTAGTACGTTCAGCGATTGCTAATGCGATTGGTGAAGACAATGTACTTGAAACTGAAGCTGTAATGGCTGGTGAAGACTTTGGCCTTTATGGTCGTACAGAACAAAATGTACCAATTACTTTGTTTTGGTTAGGGGGTGTTGAACCTAGTCAATATGATGCTGCAATGCAATCTGGCGCAACATTACCTTCTTTACATTCAAGTAAGTTTGCACCTGATTACAAAAAGGCGCTTCCTACAGGGATAACTGCAATGAGTAATGCCGCGGTTGCCCTATTTAACAAAAAGTAGTTTAGGCTGACCTAGCTCTAGGCTTAGCCTTTCTTTTAAAACGTCGCTTTTGCGGCGTTTTTGGTAATTGGGCAAAAACTTGGCTGTCGCACTGTTTGGCTTGATCAACTAAAGCATGTAACTCAGTCAGTAATGGCGTTAAAAATTGCTGATAACTCATATGCTGTTCAGCTATATTCCCTAATGATGCTTCCCACTTAGCAGTTAAGTCAGGGCTAGCAAGCTGCTCAGGTAAAGTGCTAATAAGCGCTTTACCTGTTGCCGTAGCTAAAATATTTTTACCCTGACGCTCTAAAAAGCGGCGCTTAAATAAAAGCTCGAGAATACCTGCCCGTGTAGCCTCAGTACCTAGTCCATCAGTTTCTTTAAGGATCTTTTTAATCTCAGGGTCTTTCACATAGCGGCTGATGCCTGTCATAGCACTTAATAAGGTAGCATCAGTAAAATGCGCTGGCGGTGTAGTCATTTTGTCTACCACGTCCCCCTGATTACAATGCAGCTGCTTACCTTTTTCAAGAGCAGGTAAGGTTTGCTCATCTTTTAACTCTGTTTTGCCCATTAATGTTTTGAAGCCTAAGCTAACATCTTGCTTAGCAGCGGCTTTAAAAAGTCCACCAGCAATCTCGACTGTTACTTTGGTTTCGTTAAAGACATAGTCAGAATAAAACTGGATTAAATAATGACGACAGATCAACCGATAGATTTTTTGTTCATCACTATTTAATGATGCTGAGCGAAGTTGTTTTTCGGTAGGAACAATAGCGTGGTGTGCCGCAACTTTGCTGTCATTAAAACATTTACTCCGCTTGCTGGTGTCAGCTTGCTTGCAAGCTTCACTTGCTTGGCCTTCATTATTAGCAATAGCAGCAATAATACTCGCTGCATCTTTATGATGCTCTTTTGGTAAATAGCGATTATCTGAACGAGGATAAGTAATTAACTTATGACGCTCATACAAGCTTTGGCAGGTATCTAACACCTTTTGTGCAGGCATTGAAAACGCTTTTGCCGCATCGATTTGTAAAGCTGATAAATTATAAGGTAACGGTGCTTGTTGTTTTTTTTGTTTTTGCTCAAGGTCAACCACTTTAGCTGGTTGATTAGTTATACGTGATACAACATTTTCAGCAAGCCCTCTATGTAATACTCTCCCCTCCTCATCTTGATAAGGTTCGCATGCTTTACTTGGTTGCCACTTAGCTGAAAATGTTTGCTGCTGCTCAGTTTCAAGATGAGCTAATACTTCGTAAAAAGGTTTCGCTACAAAGTTAGCTATTTCATTATCACGATTTACAACAAGACCTAAAATAGGTGTTTGAACACGACCTACAGATAACACATTACCAAACCCTGCTTTTTGCCCAGCAAGCGTATAAGCCCGAGTTAGATTCATGCCAAATAACCAATCAGCACGTGAGCGAGCTAATGCAGACACACTCAAGGGAATAAAATCGCGATTCGACTTTAAATTATTAAGTGCTTTTTTAACTGCACTTAAGTTTAAATCGCTTATTAATAGTCGTTGAATTTGCTGTTTTTTGGCTTTGCTCAGTTTGACCTGCTCGATCACTTCATCAACCAATAGCTGGCCTTCACGGTCAGGGTCGCCAGCATGAACAATTACGCTTGCCTGCTTAATAAGCTTTTTTAATACGGTGAGTTGTTTACGTGTTTTTGCTTTAGGTTTTAATTGCCATTGCTCAGGCACAATAGGTAAATGCTCGAATCGCCACTTTTTAAAACTTGTGTCGTAATCATCTGGCTCGGCTTGTTCAAGTAAATGCCCTATACACCAAGAGACACAATCACCATTACCAAGCTCTATATAACCATCCTGTTTTTTATGAGGTTTAGGCAGTGCATCCGCAATGGCTCGCGCCAATGACGGTTTTTCGGCAATGTAAAGTTTCATAACGCAACACTAATACTGTTTTTATAAACAGTATTCTAGCACAGGAATTTTAACTTAGGAATGGCTTACGCCTGCTGCCGGCGTCGGGTGAAAAGGTAAATAAGAGGTAGATAACACACAACCACTGTACCAACATTGATTAAAGGTAACAGGGTTTTATACATATAGGTGCTGTACGATAAGTCCCAAAGATGACGATCGACTAAACGAAACAACTGTAATATGGGAGCCATTATAACGACCAGTTGCCCTAAAGCACTTTGCCATAAATAGACTTTGTCTTTAATCCCCAAGTAGGCAATTAAGGCCATCCAAGCAATATCATTAAAAGCCCACACAACATAGCGCCACACATAAATATCATCAAATGCTTTTAGAGCAGAATAAATAAGAGTTCCGAACAAGAAGAAGGCTGCCGTGATAACAGCAAAGTAAAGTGCGGGCCAATCTTTACGAAGATAAAATACAAAAATAGCCGGGCTCAGAATGAACACCCAGCTATGATCTAATGTCACAATGACAGAATCAATCCAATGAGGCAAAGTTACTCACCTTGCGTTTTACCATCATCATTGTCATCGCCACCGCCGCCATTACCTGGCATATAGCTGTACTTATCAACTTTTTTCATTTTTATACTCCATTACATGTGTTAATGAAGTTTCACTTTAATTGATTTATTGTCTTACATCAATAGGGTCAGATTCGTGAGCTTTACCTTGCATGATAGATATTTCGACACGACGATTCCGCTTGCGATCTTCATCAGTCACATTCGGTACAAGAGGCCTAGTTTCTGCGTGACCTACAACCATCATACGAGATTTATCAAAACCAGGGGCTTTTTCCATTTCGCTTGCAACGGCAACTGCACGTTTTGAAGATAAATCCCAATTATTAGTATAAAGCTCATTTGATACTTGGAAGTCGTCAGTATGTCCTGACACGGTTATTTCACCCGGCACATCTTTTAATAGTGTCGCAATATCACGAATAATAGGCTTAAACTTAGGCTGTAAAAAGGCGCTGCCAGATGGGAATGAGCCATTCTCACGGATGCGAATAATAATTTGTTGACCTAATGACTCAAGTTCAATCGCACCATCCATAATTTGCTGTTCAAGCTGCTGGGCAATTTTCTTCACAAGCTCATTAGTCTGTTCTTGGTCAGCCGCAGAAATTGACTGCTCCAATGCTTGTTGCTGAGCCGTGCTTTGCGATTCACCACCACGCTTATTACCACGTTGCTCTTGACGACCACCGGCAGAGCTTTCATCACCAGCTTGAAACTCAAGCATTTGCTGAGTCATTTCTACAGTTTGTTGTTGAATCGTTTCGATAGGGGTAGGTTCAGGTTTACCAGGGGTAAACTCCATTGCTATTACTGAGGTCCCTTTTGGAATATCTTTTACTTCAATTTTGTTTTGCACACCAAATGCAAACTTCATTGAACCAGCAATTTGCTTAAACTTCAGTACATCCATTTCCGAGAAAGCAAGTAAGAGTACAAAGAAGCACATTAATAATGACATTAAATCTGCGAAGGTTCCCATCCAGGCTGGTAAACCTGGTGGTGGACATTTGCACTCTTGATCGGACATGCCCTACTCCTCGGTATCAACTTTACGTTTTGATTCAGCTAGGTAATTTTTCAATATACCTTCAATGACTTTCGGATTTTGGCCATCTTGAATACCTAGTACTGCATCGAGAATTAAGCGTTGGTTAAGAGCTTCTTCATCTTTACGTAGTTCTAGCTTTACCTGAATAGGAATTGCTACAACGTTTGCTAAGAAAGCACCATATAATGTTGTTAAAAGTGCAACCGCCATCGCAGGACCGATTGCTTTCGGGTCATCCATGTTTGATAGCATAGCAACCAGACCTATTAGCGTACCGATCATACCCATCGCAGGGGCAATATCAGCAAGTGACTTGAATAAGCCTGCGCCAAGTTCATGACGATTAGCGGTGAGAGAAATATCTTTTTGCAGCGTGGCACGAACAACATCAGCATCATGACCATCCACTAACATATCCACCCCTTTACGCATAAAACCGTTGGGGATTTCGGCTTCTTCTAATGCTAGAAAACCGCCTTTACGTGCTGAGTCAGCTAATTCTACTGCTTTTTCAATTAATTCTTCTGGAGATTCGATTTTGAACATAAAGGCTTTAGCAGCCACTTTACCTATGCCCAAAAATTGCCCCATGGTGAAATTCGATAACACGATAAAAATCGAACCACCAAATACAATGACCACCGAAGGCGTGTTGTAAAACATTGCAACTTGGCCGTCACTACTTAACACCATCGACATAGCAATTAAGCCTATGGCACCAAGAATACCTATTATGGTTGCTAAATCCACATACCCCTCCAGAGGAACAATTACACGACACCCTCAGGCATCAAATTTTTATTATTAACTGCTTATCGGCAAGCAATTGAAATACTTAAATCATTAAATGAATTAATTATATTTTAATGTAAGATTTTTAAGCTACAAGTTTAAGCTGTATGTAAAAGCGTAAAAATAACATATTGAAAATGGATTATGCGTAAAAAAACACATCATTCTTTGACCTAGTTTAGCATTCCCCCTAAAATTGGCCTCACTTTCTAACAGCTATCGAGGCCACAATGGCAACAAAGAAACCAGAAAACTTAAGCTTTGAAGAAGCGCTGGATGAATTATCTCAAATAGTTGCACAAATGGAGCAAGGTGAATTGTCTTTAGAACAATCACTAAAACAATTTGAACGTGGTATTGCGCTGGCGAATGCTTCATCCGGTAAGTTGCAACAAGCCGAACAAAAAGTTGCCATCTTAATGGGTAACGATAGCCAAGCTCCTCTTAGCAATTTTGATTCAAACTTGGACTAATTAAGTGCAACTAAAAGAACAATTACAACGCGCTCGAGAAGACGTTGAGGCACATTTAAATCGCTATTTCGAACAGCCACTTAATACCGAAAAGAACATTAAAGAAGCTACTCATTATGGTGTTTTAAATGGTGGTAAGCGCTTACGTCCTTACCTTGTATATGCGACGGGCCGAATGATGGGTGCTAACAAGGCCGATCTCGATATTCTTGCTGCTGCCATTGAATGTATTCATAGCTACTCATTAGTCCATGATGACCTACCTGCAATGGATGACGATGACTTAAGACGTGGTCGTCCCACCTGTCATATTGTCTATGGTGAAGCGCAAGCAATACTCGCTGGTGATGCATTACAAACACTAGCATTTGATTTAATCGCCAACCACCGATTTTCAGTTCCTGCGAGCCAGCAGGTAAAAATGATAGCCTCGTTAAGCAAAGCCTCAGGTATTGAAGGTATGGTAGGTGGACAGGCACTGGATATAGAAGCGACTGATAAAGAAATTAGCGTGTCTCAGCTAGAGCGTATTCATCAGTTAAAAACGGGCGCCTTACTCAACTGTGCAATTACACTTGGTGCATTAAGTGCTAATAGCTGCGATGAGCATACTCTAAAGCAGTTGAACTTATTCGGCCAAGCAATAGGTCTGGCTTTTCAGGTACAAGACGATATCCTAGATGTAGAAGCTGATACTGAAACATTAGGTAAGCCACAAGGTTCAGATATTGCCGCCAATAAAGCAACTTACCCTGCTTTATTGGGAATGGCAGGTGCAAAGCAAAAAGCACAAGACTTACTAGCTCAAGCTCATCAAGCTCTTGAGGCAATTGATTACGACACCAGCGAACTGGCAAGCCTTGCTAGCTATATCGTTGAACGTAATTATTAATGCCTAAAAAAGAAAGACAAAATAACTAAAAAATCAGAGCAGCAATGGGCTATAATGCACTCTGGTTAGCGAAGGATGTATATAAAATCATGACACTTGATAGTAGCAAGTATCCATTATTAAGTTTGGTTGACGAACCAGCACAACTGCGTGAATTAGCGCAAGACAAGTTACCTGCGTTTAGTAAAGAGTTACGCGAATACCTACTTAACTCAGTTTCGCAAAGTAGTGGTCATTTAGCATCAGGTTTAGGCACTGTTGAACTAACGGTTGCGCTTCATTATGTTTATAACACGCCTGAAGATCGTTTAGTATGGGACGTGGGTCATCAAGCATACCCACACAAAATCTTAACTGGTCGTCGTGACCAAATGCATACTATTCGTCAAAAAGACGGCTTACACCCTTTCCCATTCCGTGAAGAAAGCCCTTACGACACCTTCAGTGTAGGTCATTCGAGCACTTCAATTTCGGCTGCACTAGGTATGGCCATTGCTGCTGAAAAAGAAGGTAAAGATCGTAAAACAGTTGCTGTTATTGGCGATGGTGCGATTACTGCAGGTATGGCATTTGAAGCGATGAACCACATGGGTGATGTAAACCCTAATGTGCTAATTATCTTAAATGATAATGAAATGTCGATCTCTGAAAACGTGGGTGCACTAAACAATCACTTTGCACGTATTTTGTCTGGTAGCTTCTACACCAATATTCGTGAAGGTAGCAAAAAACTTCTTTCAGGCTTACCACCTGTGAAAGAGCTTGCCAGCCGAATGGAAGAACATTTAAAAGGTATGGTCATTCCAGGTACTTTCTTTGAAGAGTTAGGCCTAAATTACATCGGCCCAATCGATGGTCATGATGTTAATATGTTGGTCGATACCTTACGTAACATGCGTAACCTTAAAGGTCCGCAATTACTGCATATCAAAACACAAAAAGGTAAAGGTTATAAACCTGCTGAAGCGGATCCAATTGGCTACCATGGCGTACCAAAATTTGATCCTAGCATGTCTAAATTACCAAAATCAAAACCTGGCGCGGCTACATTTTCTAATGTATTTGGTGACTGGTTATGCGATATGGCAGCACAAGACGACAAGCTGATGGCAATTACCCCAGCGATGCGTGAAGGTTCTGGCATGGTGCGCTTTTCTAAAGAGTACCCTGCGCAATACTTTGATGTAGCTATTGCTGAACAACATGCTGTAACGCTTGCAGCTGGCCTTGCCTGTGAAGGCTTAAAACCTGTTGTTGCTATTTATTCAAGCTTTTTGCAACGCGCTTACGACCAACTTATCCACGATGTGGCATTACAAAACTTACCTGTTTTATTTGCTATTGACCGTGCGGGAATTGTAGGTGCAGATGGTGAAACTCACCAAGGAGCCTATGACTTGAGCTTTATGCGCTGTATTCCTAACATGATTATCATGGCACCAAGCGATACTAATGAGTGTCGCCAAATGTTGTATACAGGTTACCAATGCAATCAACCTGTTGCTGTTCGTTACCCTCGAGGTAGTGCGGGTAATTGTGACGTTGAATCGACAATGAGCGCGATTGAAATTGGTAAAGCGCGTAGCATCAAGCTAGGTAGCAAAGTGGCAATCTTGTCGTTTGGTACGCTATTAGAGAACGCCAAAGTAGTCGCCGATGAACTTAACGCAACAGTGATTGATATGCGCTTTATTAAGCCTCTTGATACTGATGCTATTAGCGAATTACTAGCTAGCCATGATGTGATTGTTACCTTAGAAGACAACGCCATTGCGGGCGGTGCAGGTTCTGCTGTGAATGAGCACCTAGCTGCAATTAAGGCTAACGTGTCTATCTTAAACTTAGGTATTCCAGATGAATTCATTAAGCATGGCACGCAAGATGAAATGCACGCCGAAATGGGCTTAGATGCTAATGGCATCTTAGCTAGCATCAAAGAGTTCATGGCTTAAGCCAAACAGCATTCACAAAAAAGGAGCTTTAAAGCTCCTTTTTTAATACCAATCCGCTTAATTAAGTAGTCTATTTTGAGGCAATTAAACCTCGTTGATAACAAGGCAAAAATTTCGTTCTTTAGTTGTTCTAAATGAGAAATTTTTAACGCAGTTAGCGACAGGTTTAATCCCTCAAAATGATTAAGTATTATTGCGGGTTGGTATAATACCAATAGAAACTCTATCGCATCCAAATTTTTATATCGGCTAAGCCATTAGCTTGTAATGCACTGAGCTGCTGATCAACATTATTGCTTTGCTCGAACTCAAAGGCATCTAATTGCTCATCAAAGGTAATGTTTGCAACACCATCACCACCACGCTTTTTAACTTGATGTAATGCGATATCAGCAAGATTGACTGAAGTTTCCCAACCAATAACTTGTCCACCCAATAAAGGTAATGGGTAGAAAGACCAGCCAATCGACGCAGTAATGGTGGTTGACTCACCATTTGGTAATCTAAATGGATTTGCTGCAATTGCTTCACATAAATCAGCAACATAATTGTCTATCGCTGTACGTTTGAAATCACGTAGTAAGAGTAAAAACTCATCACCACTCCAACGTGCGACATAGTCAGAACCTTGTGTACGGCTATTAAGTAAGGTTGCCATTTGCTGTAAACAGCTATCGCCTGCAAGTGGCCCATAAGCATCATTAATTCGGCTAAAGTTATCAAAGTTAATGATCAACAATACCAATGATTTGCCCTGCGCTTGTAATGACTGCGAGTTTCGCTGGAAGTGCTCGATATCTTTTGGTAGTTGATCAAACAAGAAACGGCGGCTACGTAATCCAGTAAGCTCATCAGAATGGCTAACTAACTTAAGCTGTGAATTTACTTGATTAAGCTTATCGTTGGCTTCACGAAGCTCAACAGTTCGTTCTGTTACTAAGCTCTCAAGAGCTAATTGTTTACGTTTCTCTTGCGCTCTAAATACCCAGAACACAAGATAAAACAATAAAATAAAGCTGCTGGTGATCAAAAGTCTGAAATAGATAGTCTCGTCAAAGCGACGCGGCACCACAAAACTATACTCAGTACGACGTGCTTTTTGCCAATCTTCACCACGGCGTTTTGCTTCAAGCTGGAATAAAAAAGAACCCGGCGGTAAGTTGGTATAAATTGCCTCACGACGAGTATTAGCATAACGCCAGTCACTGTCCAAGCCACTTAAGCGGTAACGGAACTCAATACTTGAAGGGGCATAATAATCAATCGCAGTATATTTTAATGTCACATCACGCTCATCAATTTGCAGCTCAGGTTTATTACCTAAGGTTGCCGTACTTAAATGACGAAGCGGCGTGATCAGGCTTTCAATACGAGGTTTCAGAGCTTGCACACCAAAGAGCTCAACACTCTTTGGAATTTCAACAACACCTTGTAGGCTTGGGTACCAAATAGAGTTACCTGTATCTGCCACAGCATCATGGCCAAGACCGGCACAACATTGACTAGCTTTACCATCGAGCTGACGGTCAAACGATGAGATCACTTGTTCTACTTTTAAGCTCTCAATGTCAGTACCAAACTGCTCTACCGGCATGCGATATACGCCTTTCATGGTACTTACCCAAATACGCTTTAACTGCTTATCGTAAACGAGACTAAAAATAGACCCATACGGTAGACCATCGGTCGCATCTAACTGACGCCACTGACCTTTGGTACTGCGATAAAATAGACCATCGTTAAGTGAGCCTATTAATATCCCCACCCCTTCAATATTTAAAATACTGGTGACGTAAGCACTTTCTAAACTAGTTTGGTCGCCAATTTTCTCAATACCTCGGTCGGTAAAGTAATAAGCCCCTTTACTGGTACCAATTAAGCCAAAGTTTTGCTCATCAAGAACATAGGTTATAAATTTACTGCTTAAGAATGCATTGTAAGCAAATGGTGTTAAACCACCATAACTTAAGCGATACATACCTCGGCCAGTACCAAGCCAAAAACCGCCTTTGCTAGAACGGCTAATTGCGAATACAGGGTTATCTCGTAGCGCTCGCCCAGGGACTGTATATAAGTTTTGGTTTTCGTAATAAAACACACCGCGACCAGTTGCGATGTACAAACGGTCACCATCAAATTGTAAGTCGTGCACCGCAGCTCGACCAAATTGATTACTCGGAATTTGATTTACAAAATTTTTGTTATAATCGAAGTAGCCAACACCACTTCGATTGGCCACCCATAATTTGCCATCAGGTGCTTGGCTAATAGCCATCACCGCTTCTGTCATATTTGAAATAGCAGAGTGACGTTCAATACGCCCCTCATGAGCAAGCCATAAACCTTCACTGAAGCTTGCCAGCCAAATATTATTTTGATTATCACGAAAGATATCAGCAAACCAAATACTCTGATCTAGCTGACTTGGCTCAACCCATTGCCAATCACCTGAGTTATCACGAAATAACAGCCTGCCATAGGTCGAAATCCATAACGCCCCATCAGAGTCACTCATAAACTTATAAACAGCAGAGTTACTCGCATTTGGAAGTGGGAATGGACGCAGCTCATCATCTAAATCAAGAAAATAAGCACCTAGCTCAGAGGCTAGGTATAAGTTACCTTCAAGCCAAGCCATATCATGAATAATGGTTTGTGCTAATCGTTCAGGTAATGACACTTTTGCAGTGAGTTCTAATCGTAATTTTGCAAAGTCAGAAGAGGTATTAGTTAAGCGCAGTAAGTGACGCTCATTAACCAGCCAAATACCTTCTGGCGACAAAGCCATTTGACTCACTGAACCAACAATTTGCGTAATTGCAGTGGCATTAGATACCGGTACGATTAACGCTGAGTTTTGATTTAGTGTGACTTGATTTCGAGCAACATAATAAAGGCCGTTCGCGGCAATCCAGATACTACCTTTGGAGTCTTCAAGAATATCCCGCACAGGGCCTTTGACATTAAAGGTTTGCGACATCATAGTTTTAGGATCAAGTGTCACCAAGCCATTTTTGGTACCTACCCAAAGTAATCCAGTGCTATCAACCAATAACTTATTAATACCGTTACTTGGCAGGAAGTCGCTATTTTGCGTATTGAAGTTGGTGAAAGTATTACCATCAAATCGGCTTAATCCAAACTGTGTGCCTAGCCACATATAGCCTTGCTCATCTTGAGCAATACTTTTTAAAGATTGTGATGGCAAGCCATTTTGGATGTTCCACTGTTTAACGACATAGTCAGTAATAGATGCAAACACAGGCATGCTGCAAAGCATCAACAAACAGACAACTAGAAATCGCATCATATACTTGCCACCAAGTAACACTTAACTCATCGTTTAAAAAGGCAAATAGCCAGCTTTAAACAAGGCTTGAACACAAATTAATGAAAATATACCTGCTAAAATATCATCAGCCATGATGCCCAAGCCACCGTGTAAACGTCTATCGAGAATTCTGATAGGACCTGGTTTAGCGATATCAAAAAAACGAAACAACAAAAAACCAACCAACAGTGACTGCCAATTCAGTGCAGCACCAATCATGGTGATATAATAACCAGCAACTTCATCCCAAACAATGGCAGGATGATCGTGTACCCCTAAGTCATCTGCCGTTTTACCACATGCCCAAATACCAAATACGCTGATCACGATTGCAAACACAATCTGTAACCATAGCGGAAAGTACATTGTGGTAAAAATAAACGGCAATGCAGCAAAGGTACCAAAGGTGCCTGGAGCTTTAGGCGCAAGGCCTAAGCCAAAACCCAAACCAAAAAATTGGTGTGGGCGTTTTAAATTGAATAAACGGTTATTGCTCAAACCGGCTCCTTCGTGAAGTGCTGAAAACCCTTGCCTTGATAGTTAAATTTTTCACCATCAAGTAATAGTTCAATGTCACTTTCGCCACTTTTAATTTGCCCAACACAACTTGCTTCAACACCATATTGGCGCAACTTCATATCAACCATGCTTTTATTACTTTCAGGCACAGTAAACAGCAACTCATAATCGTCACCGTAATTTAAGATATAATCAAACTGCTCTGCACGTGGAATTGAAGAGTTTAGTGCATCAGAGACTGGCACTTTATCGACATTGATCACAGCACTGACTTGCGATAGCGCTAAAATATGTCCTAAATCAGCTAATAAGCCATCAGATATATCAATCGCCGCAGAGGCTGCACCTCGTAACACCTGCCCCGCTGCAACACGCGGAGTCGGGTAATCAAAGCGATTATTTAAATAATTTAAATGTTCAGGGGCAATATCAAGTCCTTGTTTACGAGCTTCAATTGCCACACCAGCATCACCTAATGGGCCTGTTACATAAATCCAATCGCCAACTTTAGCACCACTACGACGTAGTGCTTTGCCTTCAGGTACGATGCCTTTAGCACAAATTGTAATAGTTAAAGGGCCTTGGGTGGTATCACCGCCAATGATCTGCACATTGAAGTACTCTGCAATTTCATGCATACCTTCGGTGAACTCTTCAAGCCATTCTATGTTTACTTCTGGCAAAGTTAAGCCAACCGAAATCCACGTTGGTTCTGCACCCATAGCCGCCAGATCACTTAAGTTAACAGCTAAAGCTCGATGCCCAAGAGCACGAGGAGAGATGTCATCAAAAAAGTGTACCCCCGCAACTAACGTGTCTGTTGTTACTGCCAATTGGCAGTTTTCAGGCACAGATACCAAGGCACAATCGTCACCAATACCTAGGTTCACATCATGGCGAATAATACCACGGCCTTTAAAGTAACGATTGATTAATTCAAATTCCTTCATACACAAAAAAGCCGGCCCAAGCCGGCTCTCCTTTTACGGTGCTACTTACTTACGCAGTTCTTTCACTGCTTTATCAAGTACACCGTTGACAAACTTATGACTGTCTTCAGCACCAAACATCTTAGCAAGCTCAATGCCTTCATTGATTGCTACTTTGTAAGGTACGTCTTCACGGAATTTCAGCTCATAGCCAGACAGACGTAAAATTGCTTTTTCGACCATGTCTAACTCATCTGCTGGGCGTGCTAAATGTGGCGCAACGATTTCATCTAATTGCTTACAGTTAACAACAACACCGCGTGCTAGGTCTTTGAAATATTCGACGTCGATCTTAGTCACATCATTTTCAATTAACATTTGCTGTTCAATATCAGCAATCGGGTTACCGCTTAACTGCCAAGAGTATACGGCTTGAAGTGCTAAGATACGTGCTTTACGTCTTGCTGCTGGTTTCACAGAGATTCCTTAAACTTAAATTTTGTCTAACACATTAACCATTTCAAGCGCACCTAAAGCAGCTTCGCCGCCTTTATTACCCATTTTGGTACCTGCGCGCTCAATTGCTTGCTCAATGCTTTCAGTGGTTAATACGCCAAATGCAACCGGGATATCATACTCAAGAGATACTTGCGCAAGACCTTTGTTTGATTCGCCAGCGACTAAATCAAAGTGTGGCGTACCACCTCTGATCACTACGCCTAAAGCGATGATTGCATCGTGTTCTTTCTTTGCTGCAACGCGTTTCGCTGCTAAAGGTAATTCAACGGCACCTGGTACGTAAACAACAGTAATGTCGTCTTCAGATACGCCACCTGTGCGCTTAAGCTCATCAACAGCACCTGCTAATAGGCTGCTACCAATAAAGTCATTAAAGCGAGAAATGACAATGGCAAACTTTTTGCCCGGTGCGTATTTGTTACCTTCAATAATTTTCATTTAATAACCCTAAAAAATAAGTTTAAGCGGTTGCGATTGCGCAAAAATTACGGCGCATAATACCACAAAAATATAAAAGTAGCCTAGTAAATCTGTTTTCCAACAATTTGCCTAATTATGACTGCGGCTCAACGTAGTCAACCACTTCTAAGTGGAAACCAGATAACGCATGGTACTTTTTAGGACGGCTCATCAAGCGCATCTTTTCAATACCTAAATCAGCAAGGATCTGTGAACCCACCCCCACAGTACGCGATGTACCTTGGAATTTACGGTGACTAACATTTTCGCCAGCATCTTGTGCAGCAAATGCTTTAACGGTTGCTTCTAGGTCTTCCGTTGATTCTTGCTTACCTAAAATAACCAGTACGCCGTTGTGCTCAGCGATATAAGCCATAGCATCTGATAAGCCCCAGCTACGATCAGCACTTCTATCTGATAATAAGATGTCATTGAAGGTACTTTGTAAGTGAACACGAACTAACGTCGGCTCATCTTTAGATACTTCACCTTTTTGTAGGACATAGTGAAGTTGACCATCAATGGTGTCTTTGTAAGTAACTAAATCAAATTCGCCGTGATCTGTTGGCAATTTACACTTGGCAACACGCTCGATGGTGGTTTCGTTTAGGTTTCTGTATTCGATTAAATCTGCAATAGTGCCAATCTTTAAGTCATGCTCTTTAGCAAAAATTTCAAGATCTGGGCGACGTGCCATAGTGCCATCAGCATTTAAGATTTCAACAATCACTGATGAAGGCTCAAGGCCCGCTAAACGCGCTAAATCACAACCCGCTTCGGTATGACCCGCTCGAGTTAGCACGCCACCTGGCTGCGCCATAATAGGAAAGATATGCCCCGGTTGAACAATATCGCTTGGCACGGCACCTTTAGCAATAGCAGCTTGTACTGTACGAGCACGATCAGCTGCAGAAATACCTGTCGTTACGCCTTTCGCCGCTTCAATAGACATGGTGAAGTTAGTCGAAAAAGCAGCACCATTATTTTTAACCATGAGTGGTAACTCTAACTGTTGACAACGCTCTTGTGTCATAGTTAAACAAATTAAACCACGGCCATGCGTTGCCATAAAGTTGATGGCATCTGCACTGATATGCTCTGCTGCGATGATTAAATCGCCTTCGTTTTCTCTGTCTTCATCGTCCATTAAAATAACCATTTTACCGGCTTTAATGTCATCGATAATTTCTTGCGCGCTGTGTAAATTCATAATATGCCCATGAGAGTATTATTAATAGTGACTATCTTTGCTTATTTAATAAAGCCAGCTTGTGCTAGCAAGCTCATTGATATGTCTGAACGGGAAGGTTGTTCGGCCCCTTTTATTAGGCGCTCTAAATAGCGAGCAATCTGGTCAACTTCTAAGTTCACCTGAGTACCCACCTGAAATTCTGCAATCGTTGTTTGCTCAGCGGTATGCGGAACAATAGTAAGCTTAAAGCGGTTTTGTTCGACCTCATTGACCGTTAAGCTAATGCCATCAATACATACCGAACCTTTGTACGGAATGTATTTCATTAAATCATTGTCTGTACTTAACCAGTACTCTGTTGCACGGGCATTAGGACTGATACTTTCTACAGTCGCAATACCATCAACATGACCTGATACTAAATGCCCGCCTAGGCGAGAAACGGGTTGCATGGCTTTTTCGAGGTTGACTGTTTGTCCTTTTTTATAATGCGCAAACCCAGTTAAGCTGATTGTTTCGTTAGATAAGTCAGCACTAAAACCATCGCTATGTTTAGCGACAACCGTTAAACACACACCATTAGTGGCAATACTGTCACCGAGCTTGACGTCTTTCATATCCAAATTAGTGCTTTGAATACGAATAGCCAGATCGCCTTGCTTTTGTGTTAGTTCAACAATTTTACCTGTTGCTTCAATAATTCCAGTAAACATAGTGCTACTCTTTATTTTTCAATTTTTGTGGCTTGCTTTGCTTTGTAGCTGTTAAGCGAATATCGTCGCCAATCATCACTGTATCAGTAAAGGTCAGTTCAGTGATATCACTCATCACGGTAACTTCTGCAAAGTTTAGTAAGCTTTTGCCCATATCACCTATTAACTTAGGGGCAATATAAACGATGTATTCGTCAATTAAATCCTGCTCAGCAAACACCCCTGCAAGGGTCGCTCCTGCTTCGAGCCATATCTGATTAAATTGTAGTTCAGCAAGACGCTTTAAAACCGCGGATAAATCAACTTTATTATTAACTGCTGGTACAACTTCGTGTTTAACAAAGTGAGGCCATTGATGTTGTTTATCAAGCGATGTAGTGAAAATAATCACCGGACTTTCAATGCTAAATAATGTAAGTTCAGGCGTTAACCTATTTTGTGAATCAATAATCACTCGAGTAGGCTGGCGCAAAGGCAAGGATGTAGGCATAGCAAATGGCAGTTCATCAACGCGCACATTGAGTTTTGCATTATCAGTAATGACTGTGTCAGCCCCCGTCAAGATAGCACAACTTTGCGCACGATATGCTTGCACATCTTGGCGCGCTTTAGGACCAGTAATCCATTTACTTTGACCATTATTTAGCGCGGTTTTGCCATCTAAACTACAGGCCATTTTACAAGTCACATATGGTACCCCTGTTTCCATACGCTTTAAAAAGCCTTTGTTTAGGTCACGCGCTTGTTGCTCAAGTAAACCGGATGCCACTGAAATACCAGCATCGGCTAAAATCTGTAGACCACGACCACTCACCGCAGGGTTAGGATCGACCATGGCAGCAATAACCTTACTGACACCAGCTGCTTTTAAACCTTCGGCACAAGGCGGAGTGCGTCCATAATGACTACAAGGCTCTAAAGTTACATATGCTGTGGCGCCTTTCGCATTGTCGCCAGCCACAGCCAAGGCATTTACTTCAGCATGGCCCTGCCCTGCTAGTTGATGAAACCCTTCACCGACTATTTCGCCATCTTTAACCAGTACACAGCCAACATTAGGGTTTGGAGTCGTGGTAAAACGCCCTTGTTTAGCAAGCTCAATGGCACGCGCCATATAAGCAGTATCAAGCTCTGTGAATGACATAGTTAATCACCTAAACGAGCGATTTCTTCACCAAACTCGCGAATATCTTCAAATGAACGATATACAGATGCAAAACGCACATAGGCCACTTTGTCGAGTTTCTTCAGTGACTCCATGATGCACTCGCCAATTAAATGGCTAGATATTTCACGCTCACCAGTAGCACGAAGTTGAGATTTAATAATGTTAACGACTTCGTCGACCTGCTCAGTGCTAACTGGGCGTTTCTCTAAAGCTCGATGCAAGCCATTGAGTAACTTATCTTCGTTAAATGGTTCGCGACTACCGTCTTGCTTAATCACTCTTGGCATCACAAGTTCAGCGCCTTCAAAGGTGGTAAAGCGCTCATGGCATTCGTTACATTCACGTCGACGTCTAACTTGGTGACCACCGCCAACAAGTCGAGAATCAATTACTTTGGTATCTTTTGCGGTGCAAAAAGGGCAATGCATAGGGTTCAACTTCCGTTTATAAAAAACAAAAAAAGGCCGCTTACTAAGCGGCCTTTATAATAGCAAAAAACAACGCTATTGTTATCTTAATTACGGTTTAACCAGTAATTAAGCGTAAACTGGTAATTTTTTACAGATAGCTTTAACTTTCTCTTTTACTTCTGCTTGTACAGACTCATCGTTGATGTTGTCTAGTACGTCACAGATCCAGCCTGCAAGCTCTTTTGACTCAGCTTCTTTGAAACCACGGCGAGTAATAGCCGGAGAAACCAATACGAAGACCAGACGTTACGAACGGTGAACGTGGGTCGTTTGGTACTGAGTTTTTGTTAACAGTGATGTTAGCGTTACCTAGTGCAGCGTCAGCATCTTTACCTGTGATATCTTTGTCAATTAGGTCAAGAAGGAATAAGTGGTTGTCTGTTTTACCAGAAACAACTTTATAGCCACGCTCTTGAAGTACTTCAACCATAGCTTGAGCGTTCTTAACAACTTGTGCTTGGTACGCTTTGAACTCTGGCTGTAATGCTTCTTTGAAAGCAACCGCTTTAGCAGCGATGATGTGGCATAAAGGACCACCTTGACCACCAGGGAAAACAGCACTGTTTAGCTTTTTGTAGATCTCTTCATCACCACATGCAGAAACGATTAGACCGCCACGAGGGCCTGCTAATGTTTTGTGAGTTGTCGTAGTAACAACGTGTGCATGAGGAATTGGGCTAGGGTATACACCCGCTGCGATAAGACCAGCAACGTGAGCCATATCTACGAATAAATATGCACCAACTTTATCAGCGATTTCACGGAATTTAGCCCAGTCAACAACGCCTGAGTATGCAGAGAAACCAGCGATGATCATTTTTGGCTTATGCTCTAATGCAAGTGCTTCAACTTGAGCGTAATCAATTTCGCCAGTTTCGTCATTTAGGCCGTATTGAATTGCATTATACGTTTTACCAGAAAAGTTAACGTGTGAACCGTGAGTTAAGTGACCACCATGAGCTAAGCTCATACCTAGTACTGTATCATGCGGCTGAAGAAGAGCTTGGAAAACAGCTGCGTTTGCTTGTGAACCCGCATGCGGTTGGACGTTAGCGTAATCTGTGCCGAATAATTCGTTTGCACGATCAATTGCTAGTTGCTCAACAACGTCAACATGCTCACAACCGCCATAGTAACGTTTGCCTGGGTAACCTTCAGCGTATTTGTTGGTAAGCTGAGAACCCTGCGCTTCAAGTACGCGTGGGCTACAGTAGTTTTCAGACGCGATCAGTTCGATGTGCTCTTCTTGACGAGCCGTCTCTTTAGTGATGGCTGCAAATAACTCTGGATCGAAATCCGAAATATTCATGCTACGTTCTAACATGGGGTCTCCTAAGGCAACGTGTATGGTGTTTTTTGAAGGCTGTATTGTACGCTTAAAACGCACTTTTGCCTATCTTGTAAAGATGAACATATTTAAACAGGGATTGAATTTATTTCACAGTGTTTTAATAATGATATTTTTTTATTGATACATAAAAAAAAATTATAGATTTAAAATATTACATATATTTTTAAAATGTCACTCTAGATAAAATTATCAACGCTTTATTGCGTTTCAATAGAAGCGAACTAAGCTTATATTCCTAGTCAATATCAAGGATGGTATAAGTACATGTTAGCTAAACCTATATATGAATTAGTCCCCTACGGATACTTCTTTCTCGGCATGAGCTGCATCACATTAGCAAATAATTATGTACCAACATTAATTGGTGTAACTTTATTTTTATTAGGCGCTAACATTTGGCGAATGCGCTCAGAAGCTAGAAGAACAGATCATATAAGCCAGCGAGTTAAACAAAAAAAATCCAACTACTACTATGAATTTAAACCATTTATTATTTTTATTTCGGCTTTCACTTTGATGCAATGGACACAAAATGAATTAGTCTCAGTGATCAGTATTTTGCTATGTATTGCTGCGGTGGTCATTTTATGCATGCGAGTTTTAAACCGTCATAGTCATTCATTACTTCATTAGAAAAGAGCGGCTTCGCCGCTCTTTTTTTAGTATTAAGCTAATTTATTTAGCAACTCTGTTCGAAGCAATTGATAATCAAACTTAATATCTTCGGCCAAACACTGCTTTGCCAATGCATCAGCAAGCGGTTTTGGCATTGGCAGTTCAATGTCTAAAATTTGCTCTACACTGTCTTTGAATTTAGCAGGGTGTGCGGTCGCTAAAAATATACCTGCACTACCGTCGGCTAGATTTTCTTTCAAGCCTTGATAAGCAATTGCAGTATGAGGTTCTGCAATATAACCAGTCTGATGAATTTTTTTCATCACCTCTTTTGTTTCTTCTTCACCAACACAGCTTGAATAAAAGTCATCATAGCTAAACCATTCGTTATCTAGCATAAATTGAACGCGTGGCCAGTTATTCGGTTTACTCACATCCATTGCGTTCGATAAAGACTCAAGTGTGTCATTTGGCGCCCACTCTTTATTTCGCAAGAAGCGTGGCACAGTGTCGTTTTGATTAGTTGTGGCACTTAATTTAGCAACAGGCATTCCAAGTACAGCACCAATCATCGCCGCACATACATTACCAAAGTTACCACTAGGTACTGAGATATGCGCTTTACTACGCTGCTCTTTTGGTAATTGCGCAATTGCTTCAAAGTAATAGCATACTTGCGCAACTAAACGACTGATGTTGATTGAATTCGCTGAGTTTAAACCTAGCTTTTGTTTAATTTCATCGTCTAAGAAAGCTTGTTTTACCATACTTTGGCAGTCATCAAAGCTACCATCAACGGCGTAGCAGTGAATGTTATTACCTAAAGTAGTGAATAGTTTTTGCTGCGCTAATGATATTTTACCTTTTGGGTATAAGATCACGACATCTATATTTGGCTTGTTATAAAATGCATGAGCAACGGCTGCGCCAGTATCGCCCGATGTGGCCGTTAAAATAGTGACTTTTTCGCCTTGGTTAAATTGGGCAAGACACTCAGCCATAAAACGACCGCCAAAGTCCTTAAAAGCAAGCGTTGGGCCATGAAATAACTCCAAACAATAAATGTCTTTTTCAACTTCTACCAACTTCACATCGAAGTTAAAAGCGTTTTGCACCATCTGTGCGACGGTATCAGCAGGTAATTCATCACCAATTAAGTGCGATAAAATCTTACTACTCCGACTAACAAAGTCCAAATCTAATAAAGAATCAATGTCTTGTATTGGCGATAGGCTATCAGGGAAGAACACACCTTGATTACGGCCTAAACCCGTTTTTACCGCTTCAACAAACGACACCTGTTGTGTTTCATCTTTTAAATTATGTAATTGCATGTTTATTCCTTAAATTCTTTAAAGCTGTCGCGTGCCAAGTTGATCAAGTTGGCAGATATGGCAGAAGCCCTGCTCATTAATGTAATTATCATTCAGCCACGCTGCACACTTTTGTGCAGCTTCAAGACTCTTACACACGGTAAATAATGTTGGCCCAGCACCTGAAATACTGACAATTTCAGCGCCAAGCTCTGGTAAAGCACTTTTCGCTTCGACAAAGCCTTGAATAAGCGGTGCACGATACGGTTCGGCTATTTCATCAGACATAATTGATAATGCAGCATCAAAACGGCCAGTGAGCAATAAGCTACTAAACGCAGAAAGCCGCTGTGCAAATTCAACACTGTCGTGCATTGATAATTGCGTTGGCAAGACCGAACGCGCTTTTGCGGTATTCAGTGAAAAACCAGGGAAAGCCGCTACGTAATACCATTGATTATCAACAGGTAACGAAATTGACTTGTTCGGAATGAGTTCACCCGTTAATTGCAAACCACCTAAATAACACGGCGTGATGTTATCGTAATGACGGCCGCCACTAACAATGGCTTCAAAGTCAGCCATCAACTCGATAAGTTGCTCTTGGGATAAATTCGTTTCGGCGAACTTATCGAGGGCCGCGAACGCAGCCACTACAGAACAAGCACTTGAACCTAAACCAGAGCCAATCGGTAGATTCTTTTTAAGCTCAAGCTTTACCGCTGACATAGTCGGCGCAACGTGCTCTTTAAAGTGAATTAAACATTGATAAGCTAAGTTTTCTTCAGCATTTGCAGGCAATTTACTGGCATAGTCGCCAGAGCATACAAAAGTATCTTGCTCTGCGGCACTAACCTCTACAACATCGCCTAATAAAGTACCATCGATAGGTGCGAGCGCGGCACCGAGTGCATCAAAGCCGACAGCAAAATTCCCGATTGAAGCGGGTGCATATACACGGATCATGACCAGCTCCTAACGTGTTAACGTTTTTAAGATATCAGCAAATACGCCTGCAGCCGTTACTTCAGCACCTGCGCCATAACCACGAATCACAAACGGACGAGGTTGATAATACTGACTTAAAATTGCCAGTGCATTTTCACCGTCACGAATATCGTATAAAGCATGGCTGCTATCAACGGCTTCTATACCGACTTTGCATTGACCATTTTCAATAGTGCCCACATAACGAAGTACTTTACCTTCACTTGCAGCACTTTGGATGCGGTCGTTAAACTCGCTATCAAGCGATGGCAGTTTTGCCATGAAATCTGCTACAGAATCATCTTCTGCAAACCCTAAAGGTAAAACAGATTCAACTTCGATATCGCTTAGTTCTAATTCAAGACCAGATTCACGGGCAATGATCAGTAGTTTTCGAGCAACATCAGTTCCAGATAAATCATCACGCGGATCAGGCTCTGTAAATCCACTTTCTTTTGCTTTTAATGTTGCTTCACTAAGTGATAAACCATCTTGTAGTGCACCAAACATATACGATAATGAACCCGATAAGATACCGCTGAATTTAATGAGTTCATCGCCCGCACCAAATAGCGATTTAAGATTATCAAGTACCGGTAAACCTGCACCTACGTTTGTTTCGTATAAAAATTTACGATTATTCTTTTGTGTTGCTGCAACTAAATCTTGGTAGTAAGCATATGAGCTAGTATTGGCTTTTTTGTTAGCAGCAACAACATGAAAACCGGCATTCAAGAAATCCACATATTGCGCAGCAAGCTTATCGGCCGAACTACAGTCAACTATCACAGGGTTGATTAAGTGGTTTTGTTTTACAAATTGCTCCACCAAACTTAAATCAAATGCTTGCTCTGACTCGGCTAGTTTGTCTTGCCAGCCATTAAAAGCAATACCTTCGCTATCAAGGTAAAGCTGTCTTGAGTTAGCAACACCGTATAAGTTCAGCTTAATGTTACGCTTTTCAAGCCACGCTTGTTGGCGTTGTAACTGCTGAATAAGCTCTTGACCAACCAAACCACAACCAAGTAAAAAAACATCAATTGAAGGAATGTGGGTAAAGAAATTTTCATGGCAAACTTTTACAGCGTCGTTGCAAAACTCACCGTCGATGACCGCTGAAATTGCACTTTCAGTGGAATCTTGTGCAATTGCAACGATGTTAACCTGCGCTTGTGCTAACGAAGCAAAGAACTTAGCCGCTAACCCTTTGTGAGCACGCATGTTATCGCCTACTAAAGTGACAATAGCAAGGTTACGCTGCACTTGAACTGGTTCGATTAGGCCAGCTTGTGATTCTAATTCGAAAGCAGTCTGAAGTGCTTCAAGGGCAAGCGATAGGTCGCTTTCATGAACACAAAAACTGATGCTAAATTCACATGAAGATTGAGTGATTAAAACAATTGAAACATTGTCATGAGCAAGTGCATTAAATACTTTTGATGCCATGCCCACTTTACCTTTCATACCTGGGCCTGAAACAGTTAACATAGCAAGGTTTTGTAGACTTGATAGCGCTTTAACAGGCTCGTTAGATACACTGTCGTTACTGATCACTGAGCCTTCAGCACGTGGATTATGTGTATTTTTGATCTCACACGGCACACCCGCTTTGGCACAAGGTAAAATCGTTTTCGGGTGCAATACCTTCGCCCCAAAATAAGAAAGCTCCATCGCTTCTTTATATGATAGTGAATCAACCTTAGACGCTTTTTTGATATAACGCGGATCAGCATTATAAACGCCATCAACATCAGTCCAGATCTGACATACATCGGCTTCTAAACATGCTGCAGCAATTGCCGCTGAGTAGTCTGAGCCATTTCGACCAAGTGTTGTTAGCTCACCTTGTTCGTTAGCAGCAGTAAAGCCCGGCATGATATAAATAGTGCTTGGTGCAGCTTTTAGTGCTTCTTGAAAACGCAACTTACTTGCAGCCAAGTCAGCTTCAGCATCAATGTAGCCGCCCACAGAGGCAATACAATCAGTCGCTTCTAGATAGCGAGCATTGCTTTGTTTAAGCATGCACTCCATCAAAGCAACACTTACGCGCTCACCAAAGCTAATAGTATAGGCACGTACTTGGTCTGGGCAGCACTTTAAAAGTGCAACACCATCAAGCTTATTCTTCAGTTCATTCAAGTTAGGCCAACTTGCTACCTGACCAAAATCAGCTTCAACAGCAGCTTTTAGTTGTTCACAGCGCGCAACCAATGCTTGCCATAGCTCACTAAAGTCCTGCCCATGTTCTGCAGTACTTGCTAACGCGACTAATGAATCAGTCATACCACCTGGAGCTGATAGCACTAACAGCATTTCATCGCGTAATTCTTCTTTGACTAACTGAGCTACCTGTTGCAAACATGCGTAGTCGGCCAAGGACGACCCACCAAATTTTAATACTCGCATTATTTATGTTTCCTCATTCCATAAACGAAAAAGGCCTGTGTTCTAGTGAACACAGGCCTATAAATTTGTTGCACCGACCTATGCCACTATCCAGTAAGGATGATGGTTGTAATAATAATGGTCGTTGCGTGATTAAATGTTTTCATAGACTCTAGACTGCCTTAAATGTAGTCAGGCTGTCAACCCTTAAAGAAAAGATAAATTATGCGTTTGTGTTATTTAAAAGATTAATGAATACCAAATTTATGCAAAGTTGCTTTTAGACGAACAAGATCTATTGGCTTATCAATGAAATCAATGGCGCCCAACTTTACTACTCTTTGCTTCATTTCAGTCTGAATATCAGCCGAAATAACTATTACAAAGCATTCTATTTTCTCTGCTTTAATAGATTCAAGCACAGCGACTCCATCCAGTTCAGGCATGGTTAAATCTAAACAGAGTAGATCAAAATTATGTTCGCGCAGTAACGCAAGTGCTTCACGCCCATTGGTTGCTTGTTGAATATCTGCATTCAAGCAATCCCCTAAACAGCGCACTACCTGCTTGCGGGCAATATTTGAGTCATCACAGACCAGTACTGAAAAATTAGGATTATTCATGAAATAAAAATCTTTGCTGTAGCAAATACAACATTAAAAAAGGCTAATGTTAAAAAAGTTAAAGGTGAAATAAATTTATAACACAATTTTTAAAGCGCAGTAAGGCTAAGCTTTTTCAAAAAATACTAACAATTTATAAATGTTCCAGTAAAAAAGGATATATTTATTTCTTTTTAACCATTTATTAGCTAACTTTAGAACTAGCTGAATGTATTACAATTGTCACCAAGGAGCTATGGATATTCCATGCTACAAAAAAGCCTGTCAAAAGAATTATTAACAAATGTGCTCTCTGTCTACTTTTTACTAACCTTCGTGGTGACGTGTGGACAGGTTATTGCTGAGTACGTTAATACAAAAGATTACATTCGCGACGAGTTAACTACTTTACAAAAAACATTTAGCCGTAGTTTAACCCGTGCAATTTGGGAACTGAACGATAAACAAACCATCACGACGGCTGAGGGCCTACTGGCAATCCCTATGATCGAAGGCATTATTGTGCGTGATGATAGTGGTGAGGTACTCTCACAATTAGGGCGTTCGTTAGATATTCATGAGCTTTACAGTCAACAGTTAGTTCAAGAAGAAGCAATTATCGAAGATACGCCGTCGGGTTTATTTGGTTATACATTCCCACTTATTTTTGAATTCTCGGGTAAAACAACCCAAGTAGGCGACGTAACCCTATTCTCAAGCCGTGAAGTGGTATTTAGCCGCATCATGATTTCTATCTATTTTTTAATCGGAAATGCGATGATCAAAACCACCTTTTTGATCATTCTTTTCTTACTCGCATTTAGAAAGCGCTTAACCGAGCCATTGGCACAGTTCACAGAACAAATTGAAGATCTAGAACTAAACGACTTAGAAGGTCGCCATATCGAGATCAAAACCGTTGAGCATAACGAATTAAAAGTAATGGAAGAATCTTTCAACCGCTTAATTGATAAAGTGGTACTTTACCGTGAAGAGCTCGAACATACCCAAAAAGAACTTTTGATAAGTAATGAAAAGCTCGACCAACATAACTTGCAGTTAGAACAAGAAGTCGCACGCAAAACATCAAACCTAAGCCAAGCTATGATGGACTTGCAGCAACAAAAATACGAGCTTGAAAAACAAAAGCTAACACTTACTGAAGAAATCGATTTACGTAAGCAAACTGAACAAGAGCTAATAACTAAGCAAACTGAGTTACAACGCTACCTTGATGAACTTAATATGGCACAAGAGCGCTTAGTAGGCTCAGAAAAAATGGCTGCATTAGGTGGCTTAGTTGCAGGTATTACTCATGATGTTAATACACCTATTGGGATTGGTGTTACTGCAACTTCCTTTTTACAAGAGCGCTTAGACCAAATTGAAGCAGCTTACAAAGATAAGACTCTGTCGCCAAAAGCACTGGAAGAATTTATTAATGATGCTAAACAAAGCACCAGCTTACTCACCAGTAACTTAGACCGTGCTTCTGAGCTGGTTGCAAGCTTCAAGCAAATTGCAGTAGACCAAGCCAGTGAAGCGGTACGAACAATTAATTTTAAAGAGTATTTAGGTGAAGTGATCCGCTCTTTACATCCAAAACTCAAAAAAACATCGCATCACATTAATTTAGATTGCCCTGATGATTTAACGCTTAACCTACCTGCGGGTGCTATCAGCCAAATTTTCACAAACTTGATTATGAACTCACTCATTCATGGTTTTGAAGGTATTGAAAGTGGTGTTATTGATATTGTTATCAAAGAAGAAGATGACGAAGTTGTCATCGACTTTAAAGACAATGGTAATGGCGTATCAAAAGAGCAATTAGAAAAGCTCTTCGACCCATTCTTTACTACTAAACGCGACCAAGGCGGCAGTGGTTTGGGCACACATATTACCTTTAACCTCGTTAAACAAACCCTAAGTGGCGATATTGAGGTATCAAGCGAAGTCGGTAAAGGCTTGCACTACCATATTAGTTTTCCGAAAAACATGCCAAAACCTCTTTCAATGTTTAACTCATAAGCAAATAGAGCTGATGCCGAAATGATTCATTTCGGCATCAGTTTTTTATTGCTATGATTGGGCAAATTTATTGAAAGGATTAGCCTAATTATGTGGTTTAGTAACCTTATCTGTTACCGTTTTAAACAAGACGTTTCATACTCTCAAGAAGACTTCGACAAAGCCCTAGAGCAAGACCTGTTTCGTTCATGTACCGGCCAAGAGCTTTCAACTTTTGGTTGGACAAAAGCGTTTGGTAAGCATGGGCAAACCCTGTCTCACTTCTCTCAAGACAGCATTTTAGTATGCGCAAAGCGTGAAGAAAAAGTGCTGCCAGCTGCCGTTATCAATGAAATGGTTGCAGAAAAAGTTGAGCAAATAGAAGCGGAAGAAAACCGCCCAGTTAAGAAAAAAGAAAAAGACGAACTAAAAGAAAATATTCTACACACGTTACTACCTCAAGCATTCAAAAAATCGAGCCTACAGTTTGCGTTTATCGACCAAAAGAATGGCTGGGTTGTTGTTAACAGCGCAAGCTTTAATAAAGCAGAAGAGCTTTTAGCCCTACTTCGTAAATCACTTGGCACACTTCCTGTCGTACCTGCATTTGCTAATTATGATTTAGATGTATTTTTAACTGATTGGTTAACTAATTTCAGTACGCCTGAAGGCTTTTCAATCGGTAACGATGCAGAACTTGAAGAAGCAGATGACAGTGGCGCTCAGGTTAAATTAAAAGGCCATGATTTATCATGTGACGAAGTTAAGTCTCATTTAGAAAATGGTAAGCGTGTAACTAAGCTTGCTCTTGATTGGCAAGAGCGCGTCAAATTCATGCTGCAAAACGATGGCTCGATTAAACGTTTAAGCTACTCAGAAACACTAAAAGAAGAAAACGCTGACATTCCAAAAGAAGATATGGCAGTAAAACTTGATGCTGACTTTATCTTAGCGTCAGAAGAAATTAAGCAAATGCTAGAAGAGCTGACTCAAGGCTTAGGCGACAAGGAAGATTTATAAAATTAACTCTTAGGTTAATTAACACTAAAAGCGCGACTAACTAAGTCGCGCTTTTTGTTTAAATTAGTCAGTAAAAATCGCTTTTACTTCGTTAAGCATATCGTGATATTCATCTTCACTGAACATATCAAGTGATTCAATCACGCCTTTATCCATGTAGGTTTGTAATGCTGCAGACTTATCAGAAACCTGTAAAATCCCTTCTAAAATTGCGCCAATACGAATGAAATCAACATAGCAGATATGTTCTGGACGATAGTTTGGATTTGCCCAACTTTCAGCAACTTCTACAAACTCATCAGTAAAGCCCCAAGCACGCATAATTGCACCACCTACTTTACCACCTAATTTTTGGATAGCATGTGCAAGGAAACTTGGGTTTGCGAACACCTCTGGGTGCTTTTCGGCTTCAGTTAAAATTGGCAGTACACCAATGTTATAAACTAATGCCGCTAAGGTGATTGTGTCGCGATTAAGCGAGGTTTGCTTGTTTCTGCGTAAAAAGAAGTCCATTAAGGTAATTGAGTGGCACGCTACTTTAAGCGTTTTTTGCCATGCCTTGTCCATATAGCCTTTGATCAGCTCATTGTGCGATACAAACAGCTGTTCCATTGCCATTGCGGTAGCAATGTTTTTGATTTGACGAAGACCAATTCGTGTTACCGCTTGGTGTAGATTTGTGACTTTAACTGAGCGCCCCATAAATGCACTATTCGCAACTTTGATCATTCGTGCTGATAATGCTGGATCATGAGAAATGACATCTGCCATATCCATCAAGTTTACCTCGGGGTTATCCGCGGCTTGCCTAACCTTTACTGCAACTTCCGGTAAGGTAGGTAACACTAAAGTGTCGTTATTTATTCTGTCGACCAATATGGTCAGTAATGCATTTTCTGTTGACATATGTGTGCCACCCTCTTGGATTAGCCCGCCCAAACAAAGACAGACTAATGACTGACATTATTAGATTAGTTATAGTTTTAGTATTGTCTAACTTAGCGCTAAAGTTAAGAAATTCACAGAAATTATCTATTTTTTATATTTTTTAACTTCCTAACTCATAAATAAATATTGCTTCTAGCGTAGTAAACTTGCCATATATATGTCAGGTTTGCTTTAATGCATAGACTTTTCGTTTTCTAAGCAATGACTCTCACTTTTTAACGGGCAAAAAAATGACATTAAATAAAATTAGCCAAGCACTTATCTTATCAGGTGCTGTTTTTCTTGGTGCATGTTCTGACGAGCAAGCTAGCACTTCTCAAACTAAGCCTGCTGCAGAGCAAACAAAACAAAGTACTGAACAAAACAACCCACAACTAATCAATGCAGAGAAAAGCCGTTTAGACATATACACAGACTTCACGCTTACTTCTGACCTAAGCCATTTAAGTGACAACCAAAAGCAAATGGTTGGCAAATTAATTGATGCATCAAAAATTATGGATGAGCTATTCTGGCGTCAAGCATTTGGTGATAACAAAGACGCTTTCCTTGCAAAAATTAATGATGAAAAAGTTCAGAAGTTTGCAGATATCAACTATGGCCCTTGGGATCGCTTAAACGGCGACCAAGTTTTCTTATCGGGCTATGAAGAAAAACCACTAGGTGCTGAATTTTATCCAAGCGATATCACTAAAGAAGAGTTAAACAACGCAACGGTTGATGACAAAACAGGTCTTTATTCGGTGATAAAACGTGACGAAAAAGGCCAGCTTTACAGTGTGGCTTACTCAGTTGAGTACGCACAAGAACTTGAAAAAGCAGCTAACTTGTTACGTGAAGCAAGTACGCTTGCTGATGACAAAGAATTCGCTAACTATCTTAGCATGCGCGCAGAAGCACTAGTAAGTGATGACTTCCAACCTTCTGATTTTGCATGGATGGATATGAAGAATAATCCAATTGACGTGGTTATTGGTCCTATCGAAACTTATGAAGATCAACTATTCGGTTACCGTGCAGCGTATGAATCTTATGTACTTATTAAAGATTTAGCATGGAGCGAGCGCTTAGCTAAATTTGCCGCTTTCTTACCTGAGCTACAAAAAGGTTTACCTGTAGACGAAAAATACAAACAAGAAGTCCCTGGCTCTGATGCTGACCTAAATGCTTATGATGTTGTGTATTACGCAGGCCACTCAAATGCAGGTAGTAAAACAATTGCTATCAACCTGCCAAATGATGAACAAGTACAGCTAGAAAAAGGCACACGTCGTTTACAGCTTAAAAACGCAATGCGCGCTAAATTCGATAAAATCTTAGTGCCAATTTCAGAGCAGTTAATTGTTCCTGAACAACGTAAACACATTACCTTTGATGCTTTCTTCGCAAACACTATGTTCCACGAAGTAGCGCACGGTTTAGGTATTAAAAACACGATCACTGGTAAAGGAACTGTTCGCCAATCACTCCAAGAGCATGCAAGTGCCCTTGAAGAAGGTAAAGCGGATATCTTAGGTCTTTACATGGTTGAGCAATTGCTTAAGAAAGGTGAGATCACAGAGGGCACATTAGAAGATTACTACATCACCTTTATGGCCGGTATCTTCCGCTCAGTGCGTTTTGGTGCATCAAGCGCACACGGTAAAGCGAACATGATCCGCTTTAACTTCTTCGCTGAAGAAGGCGCCTTCTCTAAAAATGCTGACGGCTTATACAGCGTTAACATGGAGAAAATGAGTCAAGCAATGGAGAAACTATCTAACCTAATCCTTACTATTCAAGGTGACGGTGATTACCAAAAAGTTGATCAGCTAATCGCAACTCATGGCGATATCAAAGCTGAACTAGCTAAAGACTTAGAAAAACTAAGCCAAGCTAACATCCCTGTTGATGTTACTTTCAAACAAGGTAAAGAAGTATTAGGCCTTTAAGGTTAATGCTTCTTTAATATTAAAAACGCTGCAATTGCAGCGTTTTTTATTGCCTGACCCCTAGTAAAACACGACTAGTGTGCGATGAAGTTCAAACCATATTTGGAGTTTAGCTCTACAATATCCCCGTTGATCAGCATCTTTTGAAACTCAGTATTAAAAGCTTCAATAAATTCATCGAGTTCGCGTTGCTTACTAAAGCCGTAGTAGCCCTGATTAACCGTCACCGGCGGCGATAACATTATGACTTTATCATCGATACCTAAGCTTTCGATCACAGGCATTGCTGCGCGAGGATGGGTAAGTATTAAATCAACTCGGTTATGCATCAACTGTAAAAAACTAGCCCGCACATTACCCACTTCAGATAGCGATAAATTTGCCTCGTTACGTTTAAATTCAGGACCATAGTTCCAACCTCGAATGGTACCAATAATATCTTTTCGTAAACTGGCAAAGTTTCCAACCCAAGTCACATCATTGTTCTTTTTGGTATATAAAACAATCGGGTCTTCGTAAAAAGGTAAGTCACTAAATTGCATATACTGCTGACGTATAATAGATTTGTAAGGACCTATAATGGCATCAGCTTGACCTTGCTCTACCATTTTTAAAGCGCGTTTTAGTGGCATGATATCGATAACCAACTCGTGCCCTAAACGCCTGCAAATTTCGTGGGCAATATCGGCACCTAAGCCAACCACTGTGCCCTGCTGATCTTGTTCTAAAATCGCAGGAAAATGACTACCAACAAAGTAATAGCTTTTTGCTAAACACGAAAAAGAGCTCAGAATAAGCAACATGGCAAACACTGTGTGTTTCATTTATTCTGTACCCCTTTACGCATCACTCATTTAGCTTAGTCCAATCTTACTAGAACAAATAGTTTAAAAATGCGCTTTTAATGCGGAAATTTGTTCATCAGTGTAAGGCACTGCGGGTAATTTTCCCCAAACTGGTGTTGGCCAAGCCGCATCGGCTGTAAAACGTGCAATATGATGAACATGTAATTGCGGCACCATGTTACCCAATGCCGCCACATTTAGTTTGTCTGGGTTGAATACCTGTTGTAATAGTTTACTGAGTTTGCCCGATTCTTGTAATAAGGTAATTTGTAGTTCTTCAGAAAGATCAATAATTTCTTTAACACCAGCGACTCTTGGCACTAAAATAAACCAAGGGTATTGGCTATCATTCATCAGCAATACTTTACACAGTGGCCAATCAGCAAGTTCGATGCAGTCGCGTTGTAATTCTGGGGCCAAAGAAAACGGCGTGTCAGTATTTTTCATCAATAAATCCTTTGATATTGGGTAAACATACCCTACTTTATAGCATTTTGTTGCAGTTGACTAAGCTTACCATTACCATCGTTGCAGTTTTTATTCGAGCGAAGGTACTCCTGTGCTAAAAAAAATTAAATCTCTCTCACTTGCTTTGCCAGTCGTGGCAACAGCATTCAGTGTGACCGCTGACCCCCTCACTCTTGAACGTATTTTTGACGATCCAAGCTTAGCAGGCAAAGCCCCTGTACAACTTAAATTTTCTCCAGACGGCAGTCGTGTAACTTACCTGCAAGGTAAAACGGATGATTACAACCGCTACGACTTATGGGAGTACAATTTAAAAGATAACAAAAACCGCCTATTAGTTGATTCTGCAGCACTATTTTCTGGCCCTGAAAACTTATCTGACGAAGAAAAAGCACGTCGTGAGCGCCAGCGTATTTTTGGCAAAGGGATTTTAGAATATAAATGGTCAAAAGATGGTAAAGCGCTTTTATTCCCGCTTAATGGCGACCTTTACTATTATGAGCTTAATTCAGCTAAAAGCCGTAAATTAACGGACACAGAAGCATTTGAAACCGATGCGCGTTTCTCACCAAAAGGGCACTATGTGTCATTTATTCGTGAGCAAAACCTGTACGCTCTTAACTTAAAGACGGGTCAAGAAATCCAATTAAGTAAAGATGGCGGCGGCGTAATTAAAAATGGTATGGCCGAGTTTGTTGCGCAAGAAGAAATGGGCCGTATGACTGGCTACTGGTGGTCAGGTGATGAATCTAAAATCGCTTATACCCGTGTTGATGAGAGCCCAGTAAAAGAAGCTATTCGTAATGAAATTTACGCTGATGAAGTAAAGCTTTTCAACCAACGCTACCCGTTTACTGGTACCGACAACGTTAAAATCCAGTTAGGTGTTGTGAGCATCAACAATCAAAAAACCGACTGGGTTGATTTAGGCGACGAGCAAGATATTTATATTGCCAGAGCTAAATGGTTAAAGGATAACAAAACGCTTTCTTACCAGTGGCAAGACCGCTCGCAACATAACTTAGAATTGCGTTTTTATAATAGCGAAACTAAAAAGCAAACAGTTGCCCTAAAAGAAACCAGCGATACTTGGATTAACCTGCACTTTGATTTGCAGTTCTTAAACGATAAAAAACATTTTGTTTGGGCATCTGAGCGCGACGGTTTTAAACACCTTTATTTATATCGCACAAACGGTGAAATGATCCGTCAAATCACCCAAGGTGAATGGGTAGTTGATAGCTTAAAAGGTATCGACGAGAAAAAAGGCATCGTTTATTTTGCGGGTCGTAAAGACACAGCTCTCGAGAGCCACCTTTACAGCGTACCGCTATTCAAAAAAGGCGAAATTAAACGCGTAACTGAGCTTGGTGCTTACCACAATGTAGTAATTGCTAAAGATAACAAAACCTTTATCGATAACAGCTCATCAGTGAATAAGCCTGGCTCTGCGGCATTACGTAAAATTAATGGCGAATTTATCACTTGGCTTGAAGAAAACAAGTTAGATAAATCACACCCATTAACGCCTTACCTAGCTGATTTAATCACTCCAGAGTACGGCACGTTAACGGCTGAAGACGGGCAAATCATGCATTATCGTTTATTCAAGCCAACTAATTACCAAGATGGTAAAAAGCACCCGGTTATTGTTAACGTTTACGGCGGTCCTCATGCCCAACGTGTAACGAACAGCTGGCGTAGTAAAAACTTGTACTTCCAGTACATGGCACAACAAGGCTATGTTATTTTCCAACTTGATAACCGTGGTTCATACAACCGTGGTAAAAAGTTTGAAGACGTAATTTATAAACATTTAGGTGTTGCAGAAGTAGCAGATCAAATCAAAGGCGTTGAGTTTTTACGTACCCTTGATTACGTTGATCCTGAGCGTATTGGCATTTATGGCCACAGCTACGGTGGTTACATGGCGCTTATGACCATGTTTAAAGCGGGCGATTACTTCAAAGCGGGTGTTTCTGGAGCGCCAGTAACTGATTGGGCACTCTACGACACTCACTACACAGAGCGTTATGTAGGTCACCCTGCAACGAATGCTAAAGGTTACGAAGCAAGTGCTGTTTTCCCTTATGCTGAAGGTTTAAAAGGCCCGCTGATGATTTATCACGGGATGGCTGATGATAACGTGTTATTCACTCATGCCACTAAGTTATTCAAACAACTGCAAGATCAAGAAAAGCAGTTCGAAATGATGACTTACCCAGGCTCAAAACACAGTTTACGTGGCAAAAGCGTACAAACGCACTTACACCAAACTATCACAAGTTTCTTTAACCGACACTTTAACGTTGAGTAATCACTTTTAATTTCGGTAACTTAGACTAAAGGCTGATTGTTAAATCAGCCTTTTTTTTGTCTCAATGTATTCTACTATTTAACTAGATTTTCGACCTATTTTGGCTACGCTTAATACATTGCTCTTAAGAGCATGACGAAGGAATACACATGAATTACTTACGCCGTTTTACGATCTTTCAGCGCCTCGCCATGTTAGTGAGTGTGGTAGTGATAGGTTTAATATTTTTGAGTGTCTCAAGTTTGATGCAGCAGTTTAGCTCGCTAAAACAAGAGCAATACATAAAAACCAAAAACCTTGTTGAGTCTGCTCACTCTATTATCGAGCATAACTATGCTTTATTCGAGCAAGGTAAGCTGAGTGAACAACAAGCCAAACAAGCAGCCCTCGAAACAATTTCTGCACTTCGTTACGACGATAACAATTACTTTTGGATTAATGATTATCAACCCGTTATGGTCATGCACCCATTTAAGCCCGAATTAAATGGTAAATCACTAGCCGGCAGTAAAGATCCAGACGGCGTGCCGTTATTTGTCAACATGGTTAATATTGTCAAAAAACAAGGTGAAGGTTTTATTCCCTATAAATGGCCAAAGCCAGGTAAAGACGAGCCAGTTGATAAAATTGCCTACGTAAAAGGCTTTGATAAATGGCAATGGATTGTAGGCTCTGGTGTCTACATCGATACCATTGAAGAGGCATTCTCTTCGCTACGTAATCATGTGATTATTACCGCGCTAGTGATCATTGCCCTACTAGTTGCGCTAAGCTACCTAATTGCCAATAGCATTCTTCGACCGACACAACTTGCTGCCGACATGATGAAAGACATATCACAAGGTGAAGGCGACTTAACCCAAAAGCTTGATGAAAATGGCAATGATGAAGTATCTCGTTTATCGCGCTACTTTAATTTGTACACCGCAAAAATGCGTGAGTCACTGAAACATGTTGCCCACAATGCAGATCAAGTAAATCAGTTTGCCCATAGCGTTGATGATGCCAGTAAAACAAATCACTCTTTTATTGAGCTACAAAACGACAGCTCGACTCAAGTAGCAACCGCAATGGAACAAATGACTCATCAAATTCACGATGTCAGTCAAAATGCCGATCAAGCTGAGCATGCCGCTAATGAAGCCGCGCAAAATGCAGAAGCGGGTAAGCAGGTTCTTAACAAGACCATTACCGCCATTGAGACCCTGTCGCATAATATTGAACAAGTTAGTAAGGTAACAGCCGACCTCGCTGCAGAGAGTAACAACATAGGCTCAGTACTTGATGTTATCCGCAGCATTGCAGAGCAAACCAACTTACTGGCACTCAATGCAGCCATTGAAGCAGCACGTGCTGGCGAGCAAGGTCGAGGCTTTGCTGTTGTAGCTGACGAAGTACGTACATTAGCAAGTCGCACAGGTAAAAGTACTGACGAAATTCAAGCCATGATCAGTAAACTACAAACCGGCGCACAAGCTGCTGTTGATGCTGTATCGGCAAGCCAACAATTATCAAGCGAAACCGTTTCACAGGCAGGTGAAGCAAATAGTTCACTGAGTGAGATTGAGCGACTTGTCACTATTATCAAAGATATGAACAGCCAAATCGCCCGCGCTACCGAGCAACAAACCAGCGCCGCAGATGAGGTTAATTTACGGATTAATGAGCTTTCGCAATCAACTGAGCAATCACTGTCGAATACCGAAGGGCTTTCAAACGCCAGTGAAAACTTAAAGCAAAGCTCACAAGCGTTAAGTGATGTCGTTAACCGTTTCAAGCTCGACTAACACCACAAAAAAAGCCCCGCACAGCTGTGCGGGGCTTTTCAAACTTATAGCTTTTAGCTTATAAACAATAACGAGCGAATAAGCTGCTTACTGTTGCTGCGGTAGGCTTACCATGTTGCCAATCACCGCCTTCTACACCACTGCCTGCGATGTCCATATGAACATACGGTAATGGTTGTGCTGATTCAGTGCCATGTTTATCTAAACCACCGACAATCGCTAAGAATGCCATTGGGAATTGGTGACCACGAGCTGTCACTGCAGAAGCTGCATTGTTACTTGATAATACATCGTCAGCTAACGTGCGAGGGCGAATGAAGTCATAATCTTCACGACGGCTGCGTGATACTTCTGCACCATCAGCCCATAAATCGCCTAGGTCAGCAATTTGACGAGAAATTTTAGCTGCACGAGCAGGACCATTTTCAACATACGCACTGTAAGGGCCCATAGCACGTGCTGCGTGGCCTGTTAGAGTTGCAACAGTGAATAGCTCAGGGTTCACTTCGTTTAGGGCGCGATCTTTCATTTCGCTTAGTAAGTCGCCCATTGCTAAACGACCTTCAGCATCTGTGTTACCGATACGAACACGAACACCTTCACGGCTGGTAATGATTTCATCCGGTACGAAACAATCAGAACCAATTGAGTTACGAACTACGGCTAAGTAAGCAATTACTTTTACGCCTTTAGGAGCAAAGTCAGCCACTGATTTCATAAAACCTGCAACCGAAGCTGCACCGCCTTTATCGCGGCTCATACCTGCCATAAAGCCACCCACTTTAAGGTCTGCACCACCGGTATCGTAAACTAAACCTTTACCAACAAACATTAAGGTGCGCTCAACGTCGCCTTCAGGAACATACTCTAGTTTTACAACTCTTGGGTGATGACGCTCAACAGCGTAAGATGCGCGTGCTACGGTGCTCATCATTGGGTAATCTTTATCGATGGTGTTGATATCTGAAATCACTTCTACAGACACCTTACTACCTGCAAATAACTCAACGCAATAATCTGCAAAACGAGGTGGTGCCATACGCTCAGGTTCTGTACCACATAAGTCACGTGCAGCGTATTGACCTGCTGCAATGGCATTAAGGGCTTTGCTCATCGCGTCATCTGCGCCCACTAAGCTAATTTGGCTGATTGGTTCAATCGCCTGACCGTGGAACTCACGTGCTTCAAGAGGTTGCCACAGCGCTTGGCAAGCACCTAAATACGCCACTTCAAGGGCATGCTTGTAACGGCTGTCTTGATTTACATTTGCAAGTAAAATAGCAGGCTGAGTGCTACCCGATGCTTTCGCTTCTAGTACACCTTGCTTTGCCGCGTCAAAGTAACGACGTACATCATCATAATCACGGTTTAGAGGGCCTGTAGGCGCTAAAATAACGCGTTTAGAGTCAATTACAAGTAATGTAACTTGTTTGCCAATACGCGCGTCTACAGCTTGTTGAGTGTTAATAGCTTGGCTTAAGCTTGCGTCCGCTAAAGAAGAAAAATCATCACCGATAATAATCAATGCATCGTGATCTGCATCCGCTAATTGAGGGGCTGCAACTGCATGAGGGTATGCCATAAAAAAGGTCCTGCTGTTAGAAACATAGGACCTTATTATCATTGATTTAGAGCGCTATTGCCAGCCAAGTAAGATAGCTAACTATAAGGCTGGCAAGCTAAGTTTACTGCTCTGTAACCTGTGTTGAATCTTTACGATGTTTAACAATCACAGACCAAGCTTCAAGCATAACCAGAACACTCACTACCAGTACTAACAAATCAAGTGTCACCAGTAACCAGTTACTTTGTTGGTAGTATTCACCAAGTTTGATAACACCAGCAAAGAACGCCATAACTAATACGAAGCTCATTGGGATCAAGGTGTATTTAGCCGGACGATTCGCTTTAATTAGCATTACCGAGATAACCAGTAAGGTTAAGCTTGCAAGGATTTGGTTAGTCGAACCGAATAACGGCCAAATGATCATACCGCCGCTACCGTCAGCACCACCAGCACCAAAGGCAAGTAATAAACAGCTAAGTACTGCAACTAGCGTAGCTACAATACCGTTACGAATGATACTGATATTATAAATATCGCCCCACTCTTGGATGATATAACGCTGCAGACGCACGCCAGAGTCCATCGTAGTGCCCGCAAACAACACAACCATTACAGCAAGTAAGGTTGATGCCACTTCTTGTGAGATACCCCAACCATTTTCAATTAAGTTAGCGCCACCATTAATGAAGGCGCTCACACTACCGGCACCTAAGTGACTGTATATTTCGTGCCATTCTTCTGGTGATACCGCAAGTGCAACACCACTTACTGCAACCAATGTAATAAGCGCAAGCATACCTTCGCCTACTGCACCTAAGTAACCAACAAAGCGACCATCAGTTTCTTTATTAAGCTGCTTAGAGCTAGTACCTGATGACACAATACCGTGGAAACCAGATACCGCACCACAGGCTATGGTCACGAATAGCAATGGAATAATACTTGGTGTATCTACCGCCGTTTGGGTATTAAACGCAGGCGCTGTGATATCAGGCATTGAAATAAATACCGCACCATAAAGCAGCACTAATCCCACTAATAACTGCATACCGTTGATGAAGTCACGTGGCTGTAACAGCATCCATACCGGCAATAATGAAGCAATAGCCGCATAAATAAATAAGATAATGATCCAGTTCGCATTAGCACTTAAGCCGAACATTTCATCAGGTAACGCAATCGGCATGCTACTACCAAGGTAAATGGTGTAATAAAGAATCGCTACACCGATTAAACAAAGCGGAATTAAGGACACTTTACGGCGTAGCAACTGGCCAATTACTAAGGCCACAACAATCGCTGACCAAGCAGGGAATACCGCGTTAGGCTGTGATACAAATGATTTGGCTATTACCACACCGAATACCGCATTCACCATCAGCAGCACTAAAAACACCACAATCATAAATAACGCACGGGTGCGTTTACCGATTACGCTTTCAGATAAAGCGCCCATTGATTTGCCTTTGTTACGCGCACTGGCCCATAGAGCCCCCATGTCGTGAACACCAGCAAAAAAGATAGTACCAAATACCACCCAAAGTACCGCAGGCACCCAGCCCCAATATACGGCAATCGCAGGGCCAACAATTGGCGCAGCACCTGCAACAGAGGTGAAATGGTGGCCCCATAACACAACTTTGTTGGTTGGCACATAATCCACACCATCCTCAAGTTCATGAGCTGGTGTGATAAAATTATCATCCATTTTAAATATTTTTTCGGCGATGAATTTCGAATAAAAGAACCATCCGAACAACATACCGACTATTCCGAGCAGCACGATTACGACCGATTGCATAGTCATCTCTCTTTTTAAGTTATAATGTTGTCTAAGGTGTTGAACTAGATAGGCCTAGCACCCCAACTAGACACTAACAAACTTTCAAGCACCAAGGTGTTAACCTTTAGTCTAATATACTCAGCTGAAAATGCTCATGCGCTTGGCTCTTTATTCCGACACCTATCCCTAGCAGGCGCACTGGCTGGTTATTACCTCGCTCATAGGCTTTGCTCATTAACTCAGAAAAAATGCGTTCGTCTAATTGGTGGTGGCTTTGATCGGCACTGGTAACAACAAAGTTGGCAAATTTTACTTTTACCGATAACTTATTGATGCAGTTGCTTAATTGCTGTTTATCAAGGCGACGAGTTAATTCGTCCATCAAACGAGGTAACTGGCTTAAACACTCGTCTAAATTATTTTTATTGTATTCATAGGTATGCTCAACACTGAGTGACTTACGTACTCGCTCAGTCGAGACTTTGCCAACGTATTCACCTGCACACTTTTGATATAATGACACGCCAAAGTTACCAATGTGTTGCTGCATCCAGTTAACCCCTTTCGCGCGCACATCAGCCCCTGTGTAAAGCCCTTTAAGTTGCAGCTTTTCTAATGTCACCTTGCCAACGCCGGGAATTTTGCCAAGCGGTAAACTCGCCAAAAAGTCATCAACTTGATCAGGCAATACGACAAACTGACCATTAGGCTTGTTTTCATCACTGGCAATTTTGGCAATAAATTTAATCGGTGCAACGCCTGCTGATGCGGTTAACCCCGTCGTATCATAGATTTCTTGGCGAATTTGCTGTGCCATCAGCGTAGCACTGCCCCTACAAGCAGTACTGTCGGTTACATCTAGATAGGCTTCATCTAAAGATAAAGGCTCAATAAGGTCAGTATACTTTGCAAAAATAGCTCGAATTTGCGTTGAGATTTCTTTATAGACCTGCATTCGTCCAGGCACGATAACCAAATCAGGACATAATTGCTTGGCATGATAGTTAGACATCGCCGAGCGAACACCATATTTACGGGCAATATAGTTGGCTGTTGAAAGCACTCCGCGACGACTATTACCGCCTATAGCCAGTGGCACATTGGCAAGCGCGGGGTTATCACGCATCTCTACAGCTGCATAAAAGCAGTCCATATCGATATGAATGAATTTTTTCATCAGGAATATAACAACTGTTTATATATACAGTTATTATATTTAAACTTCCTGAGAGTGCAAGCTAAGAGGTTTGGCTTGTTTGTTGGTTTGGCTTTTTACGGCTGATAAGCCGTGAACCAAATAACCAAAACGCGGCTTCTAATAACAAGCCCACGACAATTAAAGCGATAAATCCTGACATTGTGCCCATGCTATAACAGAGCAAAGCTAGAGCAAGTAAGATGAAAAGTGCGATCCACTTTATCACCCTCAAGGTTAGTTGCTGCATAATTAAGGTCCTTTAATGTGTGTTCATTTTGCTCACACTTTACGTAAGCGTGAACTTATAAATCTAGCACAATCTACTGACTTTTCTAATTTCCTTGAGCTAAAAGCAGCATATTGCTAACCTAAGTTTTCTCACAATCAACTAAGATTTACTATGCAATCGTTTATAGAACAACATCCTATCAGAACAAAAATTAATGTTGCATGGGGTGAAATGGATGCCCTGCAACACGTCAATAATGTGGTGTATTTTCGTTACTTTGAAACTGCCCGTATCGATTTTTTTACTCAACTAGGCTTTCTTAAAGATTTACAAGTAACAGGTGTCGGCCCGGTGATCAGCGAAAACAATGCTCGCTATAAACGTCCGGTGACATTTCCTGATACAGTGCATGTTGGTGTTAAGATTAGTGATATTGAACAAGATCGTTTTATGATGCATTACACTGTATTTAGTGAGAGCCAAGACACAGTAACAACAATTGGCTCATCACAAGTGGTTATGTTTAATTTTAAAACGGGTAAAAAAGCCCAGTTAAATGATGAGTTATTAACTGCACTTAAAGCCCATTCTAGCGATTAACAAGGATCTATTATGCTATATAGCCCACTTGGTCGAAGTGGTATTGATGTATCTCGTGTCTGCTTAGGTAGCATGACATGGGGTATGCAAAACAACCAAGCCGATGCCGATGAACAAATCGCCTATGCATTAGATAAAGGCGTTAACTTTATTGATACCGCTGAAATGTATGCCGTACCACCTTCTCCAGACACCTACGGTAAAACAGAAGAGATCATCGGTAATTGGTTAGCGCGTAATAAAGACAAACGTGATGACCTTGTCATTGCAACTAAAATTGCAGGTAACGGCTTACCTTGGGTACGCGATGCAGGCGACATTACCCGTCAGGGGGTGGTTGAAGCCGTCGATGCTTCACTTAAACGTCTCCAAACTGATGTTATAGACTTATACCAATTACATTGGCCAAACCGCACTTCACCACACTTTGCTAAACAATGGCCTGGCATCGTTCGTTTTTCAGAGGCAAACACTGAGCAAAATATCGCTGGCATGTTAGATATTCTCGAAGGTCTGAATGACTGTGTAAAGGCAGGTAAGATTAAACATTGTGGTTTATCGGACGATACCCCTTGGGGCATTAGTCAATACCTGCGTTTAAGTGAGCAACACAATCTACCGCGTATGGTATCGATTCAAAACGAATTTAGTTTATTGCACGCTAAAGATTGGCCATATTTAATAGAACAATGTATTCACGAAGATATCGCTTATCTGCCTTGGTCACCCCTTGGTGGCGGCATGCTAAGTGGTAAATACTTAAATGGCGCACGTCCTGAAGGAAGCCGTTGGACACTAGTGCAACGTAATGGCCTATTCAGAGACACACCACAATCACAAGCTGCGATTGCTGAATATGTTGAAATTGCTAACGCCTTTAATTTAACACCTTCACAACTCGCACTTGCTTGGTGTAATCAAGTAGATGGCGTTAGCTCAACAATCATAGGCGCAACATCTATGGCGCAGTTAAAAGAAAATATCGATGCTTTTTCAATTGACTTAACAGATGAAGCTCTTGAAAAAGTGGCACAGGTATTCAAAAACTATCCAATGCCTTTCTAAGTAAAAAGCCCTGCAGTTAATTATGCAGGGCTTTAACCACACAATGAACTTAGTTAAAATCGATACCCTGCTTGCAAAGTTATACTTCTACCTGGCTCAACCCATGTTGCATACATTCCTGACGGTGCGAACGACATATCTGTACTGTAGCTACTAGTCATCTTGTCAGTTAAATTTTTACCTAACAATGCAACAGACCATCCAGACTCTAAATCCATTAAACCGAAACGCATATTGACTTTGCCGTAGCCACTTTGCGCTGTATATGGATTTAGATCGTAATTAGTGAAATAACGCGATTTAAATTCACTCTCAAGATTAAAAGTAAACTCCATCGCTGAACCAAACTCTTTAATATAATCAAGGTTAATACTGCCCGACCATTTAGGCGCATACGCCCCTGTTTTACCACTTAAGTCACAGGTTTTACCTGAGCTTTCACGGTTTGATGGTTGATACATCGCACTGTTAAAACATTTGGCACCTGTAAACTCATCCCAGCTAAAATCAAGATACGCAATATTGCCTGACAACTGCCAGTTGTCGGCAATTAACCAACGACCATCGAGTTCAACGCCTTGGCTTGATGATTCAGCGCCATTTTCAACATAAAAACCTGCAACACCATCAAATGTTGATGTTTGTAAATCTTCAAACTGCATACTAAATACTGCGATATTCAAATCAGCAGCACCGTCATCCAAGGTAAATTTAGCGCCCATTTCATAGGCTATTACTTTTTCTGGTTCAAATTGCCAATTTGATGCTAAATTAGCTCTCGCGTCATAGCCACCAGCTTTAGACCCTGTCGACATTGATACATAGGCCATTGCATCATCAAACTTACGGGAGATATAAAGCGATGGGTTGAATTCATTTTCATCACGTTCACCATTTACTTGATGTTGCTCAAGCCCTAGTTGAGAGCTTAAAACTCCTAAATACATTGATGTAGGTAAAACTGCAGGTAACCCCATTGCTTGCAAAGTTGCTGGGACATTCACCTGTGCCATATCATTGATAGGTGTACCTGAGCTTAGCTCGATCATGCTTAAACGTCTTGATGCTGATTTATCTTCTTGCGAGTATCGTAAACCTAATGATGCCTGCCAATTAGGTGCAAATTGATAATCAAACTTTGCAAATACAGCTTGTGTATCGCTGTCAGATTGATAATCACGTGGACCTATCGCATTAAGTGGATAAATTCGATACAGTTCAGAAAAGTCGAGTTCTGTGGTTTGAAAGTATAGACCCGCAATATAATTAAACGGACCATCATTATACGAACTAATACGCAGCTCTTGACTGAACTGCTGAAAACTTTCATCACTCGCTTGGCGGTAGGTTAGAGGTGCAGGGCCATGATCACCATCATTACTTTGCAACATAGTATAATCTTGCCACCCTGTTACCGAACTAAGTACGTGTTGGCCTAAATCCCACTCAACATTTAAAGTCCAATAATCAGCCTTGAACTCCCCTTGCTCATTTTCACCTAAAGTGGACAAACCTTTGTTAAGCTTATCGCCGATTACATAACTACTTACATCCCCAAATACGGCAGGTAATGGCGCATTATATAAAACAGGCTCTGCAACTGGCTGGCTGGGTGTGATACCAATATTATCTTCTTCGTCATGTTGATACTTCAAAGAGACATCCAAGCTCTCTAAAGGCTGCCAAGTCAAAGTTAAACGACTAAAAACCCCATCGCGCCCAACTTCATCACGCTTTTGCAGTGTATTGTAAAAATAACCATCTTGGTCAATTACTTTTACCGCTGCTCTAGCCTGAAAATGTTCAGTTACGCCTCCACTAATAGCACCATCAAAAGTACTGCCATTATTCAACTCATAGCTAAGATTTGCATAACCTGATAGCTCCTCAGTGGGTGCTGCGCTCGTTATATTCAGAGCTCCTGCGGTGGTATTTTTACCAAATAACGTTGATTGTGGCCCTCTCAATACTTCAAAGCGTTCGAGATCAACAAAAGCGCTGCGCATTTGATAAGCACGACCACGATAAACGCCATCAACATAAGTACCCACGGTTTGCTCAAAACCTTGGTTTGGGCCAGAGCCTAAACCGCGCATAGTGATATTGTAGCCCTGCCCTGACTGACTGATATTAAAGTTTGCTATACGTGATGACAGCTCCTCACTATCGTTAATGTTTTTACTTTGTAGCTCTTTACCCGATATGGCAGTGATCGATAAAGGCACATCCTTGACACTTTCAACACGTTTTTGGGCCGAAACTAAGATTACTTCAAGTTCTTTGTCATCTGCTGCTTTTACTTCAGCCATGCTACCTGTTGCTAAGATTATTCCTAAGGTAATGGCATTAATTTTTGTTTTTGTGTGCATTCAAATTCCTCAGAGAGTGCTGATATTCAGCAATTTACATAGCCACCTACTACCACTGCCACAGTGCGGTTAAGCACAGCAACACTCCAAGCAGTAATAAAGTGATAAAGACTAAGCGTAAAAATTGTGTTTGATTAATTGTATGGTGAAAGTAGTTACCAATAAGCGCCCCAAACAGAACACATGGGGCGAGCATTAGAAAGTGGCCCAACTGCCCTGCTAATTGTCCTGAGATGAGAAACCAAAGAGTTAAACAGCTATTTAAAATAAGCCAAATAGTTAGAAGCGTGGCGCGAAATGAAGTTTTGTCTAAACCACTGCGAGCCATTGCATATACAAGAAGAGGCCCTCCTGATGCAAATAAACCATGCGTAATACCTGCACCACCTATCACGGAAAGCTGTACAGGCTTACTCAAAGGCATAGCTGACGCTTGCCAAATGGCACGTCCCGCAAACCAAATGATTAATAAAGAAAATAATACTTTTGTTAATTGCGCTGGAAAATAAGGCGTTAGTAAAGCACCAATCATTGTGCCAAGCAGCATTGGAGGTAAAATCTGCTTTGCTAACAAATTCAACTGAATATACGCACGCAGCTTAAACACCATCACTGAAGTCATTAGTAAATTAAGTGGCACGAGTAACAGCATTGCTTGCTGAATATCCATAAATAATGCTGCAATTGTTAAGGCAATAACGATGCTACCAAAGCCAGTCATAGCTTCCACTGCAAAGGCAAAAATAATAGCCGCCCCTAAGCCTATTAAAACCATTACGCAACCTCCCACTCACTGGCAAATTTACGTGCCATAAAATGCATGTATAAACGTGGAATTAAGCGGTATAACAACGCCGAAAAATATGTAAATCTATCAGGGAAAAGCCGTTGCTTATCAAGTCGAATAGCTTCACAAATTTGCTTTGCCATCCAGTCACTCGTACGCATTTTACCAACCATTGAGCGGGCATGGTTGGTTTTTCCGCCATCGCCATTTAATGCATTTTTATCAATCGGAGTATCTAAAAAACTAGGATATACCATCAACACCGACACGCCCGTTGGGCGCATTTCAGCGCGAAATGTTTCGAAATATTGGTGTAACGCAGATTTAGCTGCGCAATAGCCTGCTCTGGCCATAACAGGCATCCATCCAGCCATAGAACTGATATTTACGATTTTGCCATGTGCTTGCTGTAATGGTTCGATTAAGCCTGACACAAGACGTACAGGCGCAAAGTAATCAACAGCCATTACTTTTTCTATTACCTCTGGACGAGTAATGCGAGCCAAAGAACGATGCGTAATCCCTGCATTATTAATCAGTAACGCTATTGAGCAATGCTTAGCTTTGATCTGCGTTATTAACTCATCAAGCTCGTCCTTGTTCGCTAAATCACAGCCATATAATTGCGCATTAATTATTTGTCCGCATTGCTCTTGCAACAGCTTAAGGTCTAGGTCAATCAATACTAATTGATATTGAGTTGCTAACTGTTTTGCTAAATCTAAACCCAACCCAGAAGCCGCACCAGTAATCACAGCAACGGGTAACGATGGATTAATCATATGGATGCCTCTTAATGTTATTAGTGAGATAAAAAGCAAATACTTCTTTACTCGATTTTTGTGGCTGGTAGGCAAATTGCTGTTTCAGTGCTTGATTGCAAAGTACTGGGCGGTAACGTAAAAAATTAAGTTGTTCAGGGCCATACTGGGTCATTCCGAATAGCTTCGCGACCCGTAAGCTGAGTTTTAAAAGCCAAGCTGGAAGCTCAATGACAGGTTTGTTTAGGGCTTTAGCAATTTCTTTTATGCCCATAGCTCCATCACCAGCTAAATTAAAACTGCCTTCACGATTTTCTGTAACCCCCTGTAAAATAATCGCTAAGACATCTTCATCCCAGATAAACACAAAAGGAGAGTCACTGCCTTTAATGGCAATTATTCTTGGCTTATTAAATAAATCAGTAATCTGATTATTAGTAGTTTTACCAAGCACAGTCCCCGGGCGAAGTACTAACTGTTTTAGCTGCGGATGCGTATATCGATAGTTTTTTAATAGCTCTTCGATTAAGCGTTTATGATGGCTATAAGCAAATTCAGCATTACCTCTTAACGGATGTTGTTCGGTTAACCAGCTAGGGTTATCAGCGTGATAACCATAGGCAGCTCCAGAACTCGTTACCGTAATATGCTGCACATTTGCCTTAACACATGCTTCAAGCACATTTCGAGTGCCATTGACGTCGATATCAAAGTCTCGAACGGCATCTTTAGACGGTTGTAAAATACTCGCTAAGTGCACAACATGTGTAATATTGTGTTCAAGCATAATTTCTGCGAGTCGCGTATCACGCACATCAAGTTGATAGTAATGACAACCAGTTTGAGGGAGATCAACAATATCAATACCTACCAGCTTATGCTGTGTTGATAGCGACTCGACTAACCGTTTGCCGATATAGCCTTGGCTACCTGTTATCATGATCTTATGAGCCACATTGAACCTCTTTATTACTTGCGATCTTTATACCGTGTTTACGATCATGCTGTTGCCAGTAAAAACATAGCCCCAAACCTGAAATTAGATGCCAACATCCCCATGCTGCTGCAATAATGGCCATGCCTGTTAAATTATCGAAAAAAGTAAAAATAATACCCAAGCCTAAACCAGAGTTTTGCAGCCCTACCTCAAGCGTAATCGCACGCGTATCCGCTTTATTCAGTTTCATAATTCTGGCACTCGAAAAACCAACCAATAGTGCAATCGCGTTATGAACAATCACCGCCAGCAGAAAAATACTGGCACCAGCAATAAATGCGGACCAATTACTGGTAAGTGCAATTAATACAAATAAGAACAAGGTAAGCAGAGAAATAAATCTAAAAAAGGGTTCACTACGAGCTGCGAATACAGGCCACAATTTAGCTGCAAGTAGTCCCAAACTTAGTGGTAACGCCAGCACTAGAGCAACAATCACAAGAATATTACTTGCAGGGACATTAATTTGGGTCAGCAACACAGCCGTATCTGGGTTCAAACTGCTATAAAGCATAAAATTAAACGGTGTCATTACAGTTGCAGCAAGACTTGCTACTCCTGTCATACTTACCGACATCGCGGTATTGCCTTTTGCTAGGAAAGTAACAATGTTAGAAAAACTACCTCCAGGACAACTACTAACAAGAATAAGTCCCAATGCAACTTCAGCAGGCATAGGAACCATTAAAGTAAGTAACCACGTTATCAGCGGCAGTAAAATAAACTGAGCTAATAACCCTGTAATAGGTCCTCTAGGTGCCTTAAGTACACGCTTAAAGTCTGCAAGTTTGAGACTAAGCGCAATACCAAACATCATCATGGCCAAAATTAAGTTTAAAGTGATTAAGCTTGCTTGAGACATCATTTATCCCATTTTTAATTGGCGCATTTCATCATTAATCGCCGCTAGGTAGTCAGCTTTATGAACATAATACGCCATGCGTTCAAGCTCTAAATAATTCATACCACCGTCAATTCTGACAGCTGCTTTACGCTTCACTTTTTCAGCAAACTTAGCCGCTTTAGTAGGGTTATCTAGTTGCATTCGGATCACTTTAGCAACTAGCTTTGCCTGATCATCACGGCCTTGCCAACCTAATCCAGTTGCTTCAACCATCCCCATCACATACAAGTTTTGATGTAATGGATTAAACACATTTAAATACAAGCGAGGAGCATCTCCCTGCCAGTTAAGGTGGGCTTGGTCTAAAAACGGGTAATGCAACTTGTAACCCGTTGCTTCTAAAATCAAATCATAGTCAGCTTTATTGCCATCAGTAAACGCGGCTCCCTGCTCGGTTAACTCAGCAATTGATGGTCTAACTTTGATATCACCATGACCAATGTGATGTAAAAACAATGAATTAACCACAGGGTGCGATTCATACATTTTATAGTCTGGATCAGGTAAGCCATATGAACTTGGTTTGCCTGAAATAAGCCTAACTAATGTACCATCGACTATTTGTTTCAATTTATTCGGTAATCGCACTTTACCACCAAGTGTATCTGTAGGCCTGCCTGCGACAAATTTCGGTAAAAAGTAATAACCTCTGCGTACCACCATATCTACAGATTTTGCACGATGAACCGCATCGACTGCGATATCACACGCAGAGTTGCCACAACCAATTATCAGAACACGTTTACCTGAAAATAAGCCTGCACTTCGATATTCACTTGAATGAATTTGCTCTCCTGCAAAAGAGCCCTTGAACTGTCCCCGATTAGGGTGATGCAAAGTACCATTAGCGAGCAATAAACCGCTCGCTAAAATTTCTTTTTGCAGGCCATTTTGCACATAGCTAACTCGCCAAAACTCACCTTCTGGCTCGCAATGAGAAACCCATGCTCCAAAGCGGTAATGCTTATAGAGGTCAAAATGTTTAGCGTAGGCTTGAAAATACTCACGCATTTGATCATGTTTTGGATATGTTGCGACGTGTTCTGCCATTGGAAAATCAGCAAACTCGGTCATTCTCTTTGATGAAATTAAATGAGCTGATTCATACATGGTGCTGGTTGGGCTATTAATATCCCATAAACCACCTACATCACTGTGTGCTTCAAGACCAATCACATCAATGCCAGTCTCAGCTAGTCGACGAACAGTACAAAGACCCATTGGGCCTGCGCCAATTACAACGTATGGATGCATACTCATTCCTACATAGATAAATCAAAGTGTGACAACCAGATTAACTATTTTTTAAAAACTTGTAATAGCGATGACAGGACAAAAACCAGTTAAAACGAGACATCATTTCTTAGTTGTGCTATAAAAATCACACAACAATAAGAAGAACACACATGACTACAAACAGCGTAACACCTGGCTTTAGCAAGGCTATTTTGCATATTCTTCCCGCGTTAGATGTACAATTAGATGCTAATTTATGCCAGCAAATTCAAAAATTCCCAAGTGAAGGAAGACTGCCGATGGCGCTACAAGATGCGCTTTGGCAAGCTTTGACAGATTTAAATGACAATGAACTTGGTCTTAAAATAGCCTTAAGTTTAAAGCCCGATAGTTACGATATGCTCGGCTACTTACTATTTAGTTGTCCGACTCTAGGTGATGCTGTCGACAGCTTAATTGCCTATTCAGCCTTAATAGGTGAAGGTGGTAAGTTTAGTAAATCACATTCAAAAAATGGCTGGAAAGTCACTTTTGATGCCTTTTTTAGCACTCCTACAGCAATAAGGATAGAGGCAGTTCTTGCCTGTGTTGCCTGTGGCGCGAAATGGATCTCTGGTGCACCAATAAAGCCCAAGGTGGTTGCATTTACGCATTCTCAGCAAGGGAATATAGCAAGCTATCGCGCCATTTTTGGAGACGCCGAATTGCTTTTTAACACCAACGAAAATTACTTAATTTATCATGATGATGATTGGCAATTGCAACAACGTAACGTTAATCAAGCTGTGCAACAACAAATGCAATCACTGGCAGAGCAACAACTAAAGCAACTGCAACCACAGAGTTATGTTGATAAAGTCAGTGCAATTTTACTTAAGCAACCCAATTTAAAACGTGAACAAATAAGTAATTTATTGGCTGTGAGTGAAAGGCACTTAAATCGCAAGCTTGCTGAAAAAGGCTACTCATTTAAAAAGTTAAGTGATGAAGTTCGCTGTGAACTAGCCAAGAAGTTGATACGCCAAGGTAGTGCGAATCAAGCACACCTTGCTTTGTACTTTGGCTATGTAGATGAAAGTGCTTTTGCCAAAGCATTCAAACGTTGGACAGGGGTTGGCTTTAAAGAATACAAAAAAACACTAGAAAATGAATAGGTAAATGCTTGAACTTGCTCTTCAATGCGAAGCAATTGGATTAAACGAAAACCAATACTTATTCATCATTTATCTATTCAAACTACACGCTTCCTAATACTATAGTGTATAGTTACTCTTAGCACTTAACTTGCAAGGTTGTTGATGAGTAAATACATAAAACAAGTATTATGCGTGGTTGCGGGGGCGTTCTTTGCCCCGAAAACTGATGCCTCAGAACAACTCACTATTACCTGGTTTGAAAATGATGCTAAGCCTTTCTTTATCGAGAAAAGCAAAGCTAACCCCCATGGTGGGTTATGCAATGAAATTACCGATATGTTGATTGAAGCCTTACCCGAAATTAACCACAGCGAAGTGATATTACCGCAAAAGCGTGGCAGTAAATATCTCGCTGACGGGAAAATGGCATGCTATGCCTGTATGATCCATCGAGGTAAAAAAAATAATCATGTTACTTACTCAATCCCAACCACAGTGTACCCACCATTCAGTGTTTTAAGTACTGAAGAAAAATCATTAAAGATTAAACAAAAACATGGCGATCCAGTGCCACTAATCTCTTTATTCACTGATGCTAATTTTATTTATGGTCAAAATAGTGCGCGTAAGTTTGGCAGTAAATTAGATAAGATTGCGAAAAATACCAAACTCTACGAAAGTGCAGCACTAAGTGGTAACGGCAGTAGCCCAAATTTTGCTCTGCTATCACAGCTAGAACACGGCTACATTGATTACACTATTGATTACCCATTTGTTGCTGATTATTACAACCAGCAAAACCTACAGAATATTCAAAAACTCACTATCGTTAATCCAGCACAGAGTATTGTTTTTGGCGCCATTGGTTGCTCAACGAATGCGCCTAATCATTATGCCGAAAAAGTACTAGCACAGATTAATGAGGCGCTGAAAAACAAGGTGTTGCCAAGTGAGAGGTACCAGCAAAGCCAACGAACTTGGCTCGAACAAAGCTTTCCTGAGTTTTCAACTTATTATCAGCGCTACATTTTAGACCCACTTACAGAGCCTGCCACTGATGGGATAGTAACTCCTGTTGACCATCCATAAGTGTTACAGCAAAGGTGGAATTAGCCGCGACTTTCCCTACCCCGGCAGGCGTGCCTGTCATAATTATATCGCCATCCTCTAAGTCCATAAATTCACTGATCTCAGCTAAAATTTGCTCAGCGTTAAACAACATTAGCTTTGTGTCACCTAGTTGAGTTTCTTTACCATCAATCTTTAGACTAAATTGATAATGCAAGCTGTCATTAACAGCGACAAATTCAGTAAACAATGCTGAGCCATTAAAGGCTTTTGCACGCTCCCAAGGTAGGCCTTTTTCTTTAAGTATGCTTTGTAGTTCACGTTTGGTTAAATCGAGGCCAAGTCCAACCGCTGCCAGTTGCTTGTTTTTAACTAAAAAACAAAGCTCAGTTTCGTAATGTAAAGCTTCACCTAAGTGTTCACTATTAAGCATATCTGTGATGGCACTATTTGGTTTTGCAAACAACACCATACTAGCGGGTGTTTCATTGTTAAGCTCTGCAATATGCGCTGCAAAATTACGACCAACACAAATAATTTTACTTGAGGTGAATACATCACCATTCCATTTTACTGATTGCACGCAACCTCCTCAATTTAACAAATGTAAAAGACTATATTTTTCTCATTCCAGCTTAAACCTGCAGGATTTGTACCTAAAAAACAGAAACTTACTTATAAAATATTTCTAATAATAACATAAGCATAGAAATTTACCCTGATCTTAACTCGTTATTTATATTGACGATTGTTTTACTTTCCAATAACGTAATGTAAGCGGTTACATTTATAAAATCGGGTTCGGCGATTTTTTTTGGAAAAAAATGTAAGCGCTTACAAAAAATAGACGACAACATTATTTAAAACCAAATCTGGAGATTTGCATGAACCACACACTTTTCAAGAAAAAGCAGCTTGCTATTAGCCTGTCTATGGCAATGGGTCTAAGCGCGCTAGTTCCTCACTCAGCTGTCGCCGAAGAACAGCCCGACAAAGCGAGTGATATTGAAGTAATACAAGTATCCGGTATTCGCGGAAGTCTTGTAAAATCAATGGATATCAAACGTCAATCTGCAGGTGTTGTTGATGCAATTACTTCAGAAGATATTGGTAAATTCCCAGATACCAACTTAGCTGAATCTTTACAACGTATTACCGGTGTGTCTATTGACCGAAGTAACGGTGAAGGTAGCAAAATTACAGTTCGTGGTTTTGGTCCTGAATTTAACTTAGTAACGCTTAACAATCGTCAAATGCCAACAACCGGTGGTCGTTCATTTGATTTTGGTGATATCGCAACTGAAAGTGTGAGTGGTGTTGAAGTATACAAAACAGCTCGCTCTGATATCCCTAGCGGTGGTATTGGTGCAACCGTTAATATCACCACTGCAAAACCTCTCTCTAATCCTGGCCTACACGCATCGATTGGCGCAAAAGCCGTTCACGATACATCAAACGAAACAGGTAGCGATGTAACACCTGAACTTTCAGGTATTTACAGCAACACATTCAACGATGACAAATTTGGTATCTTAATTTCAGGTTCAGTGCAAGAGCGTGATAACCGTGAACAATCAATGGCGGTTGATAACTGGATCCCAAATGTTGATATTTCATCATCTCCTGATTTAGCTGTCACAGATAACAACCAACGCGCTGATGGTGCTACTTGGTATCCGCAGAATGCTGGTTACGCGTTTTCTGACAATTCACGTAAACGTACCAATGGCCAACTTGTGCTGCAATATGCACCTAATGACCGTATTACAGCGACAGTCGATTACACGTATTCAAAGCTTGAGTTTGAAAAAGATGGTCGTAGCTTTGGTGTTTGGTTCAATAATGGCGGTAACGTAAGTGCTGCAACTATCAATGAAAACGGTACTTACACTCAAGTAACTGAGATTGGTGGTGACTACTCTACAAACTTAAATCGTGGCGCGACAACCAACGAAAATAAATCGCTTGGTTTAAACATTGATTGGCAAGTAACAGACAACTTAAACATTGAGTTTGATGCGCACAACTCATCGGCAGAAAGTGCCGGTGTTGGTATTGGCCATGATGCATTTATGATCATCGGTAACACCTCATGTTCATGGTGTGAAAACCCAACCGTCAATATCGACGAAAAAATGGCTGACTTCAGCAAAGGCGAAATTCCGCTAATCGATATGACCTTAACTAATGGCCAAGCAGAAATTTTACCTAGCGACATGGGGACGCTTTTTGCCGGTGTAAACAAAGACACTAACACGAATGACCTTGACCAATATCAACTAAAAGGTACTTGGTATAATGAGGACAGCGGTGCTCTTTCGAGCATTAACTTTGGTATGTCACACACTACAATCGACTTCCGCACCACGACTGCTTATTCAGGTCAGCTAGCTGCTGGTTGGTGGTTAAACTCTGCTGATTGGTACGATGACAGCATGTTCACTCGAGTAGATAGCTCTGGTTTACTTGACGGTTTCTCTGGCGGTGGTAGCGATAAGTTATTAAATTACTATTATGATGCTGATTTTGATGACATCGTTGCGATTGCAGAAAGCATTGACTGTGATCACCCAGATGGCGGCATTGGTGCATGTAGCTGGCCTGCTGATGTAAATGGTATGGTGCAATCAGGTCCAATCGATGACGATCACCGTGTCAGCGAAGAAACAACAGCCGTATACGCACAAGCTAACTTCGAAACAGAGTTCAACGGTATGCCAGTGAACATCACTGCGGGTTTACGTTACGAATCAACGGATGTTACTGCAAACAGCTTAGAGCGCCCTGCTGTTGCAATGGAATGGGTTAACGGTAACGAGTGGTCATACATTTACGCTGATGAGCGCTCTTTCTCAAATGGTGAAGGTAGCAGCAAAGAGTTTTTACCTAGCATCGATATGAACATCGAAGTAGTTGAAGACGTCATCGCTCGTTTCTCTTACAGCCGAAGCCTTGCTCGCCCTCCAGTTGGCGCGCTTCGTTCAACAACGTCATTTTTAGGTAACCCTAAAGTTGGTCAACGAAAAGTTGCTGTAGGTAACCCAAACTTAAAACCTTATACCGCTGACAATATCGACCTATCACTTGAGTACTACTACGGTGAAGGCAGCTATGTATCAGCAGGTTACTACCGTAAGCAAGTTGATAACTTCTTAGTTAATATTACAACTGAAGAAACGATCGACGGCATTACTGACCCATTCATTGGTGATCGTGCAGAGCAAGCTCGTGAAGATTTAGCAGCAGCAGGTGAGCAACCATCTGACCAAGCAATTCACGATAAGATCAACGAAAACCAAGGTACAGAAGAAGGCACGCCTATCGTTGGTAACGATACAGATCCACTCGCAAGCTTCTTCATTTCGCGTGATAACAACGTTGAAACAGCAAATCTATGGGGCTGGGAACTGGCAGCTCAACATATGTTTGGCGATTCAGGTTTTGGTATTGCAGCCAACGCGACTTTCGTATTTGGTGATGTTGAAGCTGACCGAGATGCAATCGGCTATCAATTTGCTTTACCTGGTTTAAGTGATTCAGCTAACTTCTCAGCAATTTATGATTTAGACGGTTTATCAGCACGTATTTCTTATAACTGGCGTGATGAGTTCTTAACAGGCTTTGACCAACATGCTTCACCTATCTTTACTGAGTCTTACGGCCAGTGGGATATCAATGTGAACTACGCAGTTAATGAAAAACTAACGGTGTTTGTTGAAGGTCTAAATCTTACAGACGAAACGCAACGTACCTACGTTCGTTACTCAGAGCAGCTGTTACGTGCAAACCAATACGGTGCGCGCTATAACATCGGCTTCCGCTACTCGTTCTAGCATTTTGTTGTCAAAAAAGCCGCTCAACAGCGGCTTTTTTTTTCGCAATTATGCTAGTTTGTCTATATAGCATTTTAGGTAGCCTTGAACATGCAACAGAATGAAGTAAAAAAAGTCGTCATTTTAGGTGGGGGTACTGCGGGTTGGTTATCTGCAGGCTTAATTGCTGCCCAACCCCACTTAACTCACAACGCACACATTACACTAATTGAATCGCCAGATATTGCCACTATAGGTGTTGGTGAAGGTACTTGGCCAACCATGCGACAAACCTTAAAAACCATCGGCATTAGCGAAAGTGAATTTATTCAACGCTGTGATGCGTCTTTTAAACAGGGTTCACGCTTTGATAGCTGGTGCGACGATGAAGGCGACGCACATTATTATCACCCATTCAGCTTACCGGTGGCTTATCAGCAATTAAATATTGCACCTTACTGGTTTGCCAACAAAGATGCCGTGAGTTTTAGTCACGCAGTCGCAAGCCAAACCTACTTGTGCGATCACCATAAAGCGCCGAAAAACCACTTACATAGCGCCTATCAAGGTGAAGCAAACTATGGCTATCATTTAGATGCTGGTAAGTTTGCCATGCTGCTGCAACAGCACTGCACTACAAAATTAAAAGTTGAGCATATCGTCAGCCATGTTGAAAGCATCAATAGTGATGAGGATGGCTATATTAGTTCATTACAAACACACGATCATGGCGCTATCACGGGTGATATATTTATTGATTGCTCTGGCACCCACGCAAAGCTGTTACATCAGCATTACGGTATCGAACTAATCGAGCAACAAGATGTGCTATTTAACGACCGAGCAGTTGCCGTTCAGGTACCTTATTTAAACCCGCAACAAGAGATTCTTTCTTATACCAAAGCCACTGCTCAAGATGCGGGTTGGATTTGGGATATTGGCCTACAAAGCCGCCGTGGTCTTGGTATGGTGTACTCAAGCCGCTTTGCCAGTAGCGAAGATGCGAAACATGCACTTAGCCAATACATTGCAAAAACCCAGCCTGGCACAGAACAAAGTGAATTGACATTTCGTGAAATCAGTTTTAACCCCGGCTATAGACGCCGTTTTTGGTATAAAAACTGTTTAGCTATTGGTATGTCTGCAGGCTTTATTGAACCACTTGAAGCCTCAGCGTTAGTCATGGTGGAACTTGGTCTTAATAATTTACTTGCCAATTTCCCCACTCATCGTGCTGCAATGCCGACACTGGCAAAGCGTTTTGATGAGCAATGCCATTATCGCTGGCAACGTATCATTGAGTTTTTAAAGCTGCATTATGTGCTGTCAAAGCGCACTAGCCCCTATTGGCAAGCTCATAAAGAGGCAAACTCAATCCCTGCGCAGCTGCAAGAAAACTTAGCACTTTGGCAATATCAAAGCCCGTGGCTAAACGACTTTGACCGCACTCAAGAGGTCTTCTCTGCGGCCAGTTACCAGTATGTACTTTATGGTATGAAACAACTACCACAATTCCCTGTACTTGCAATGCCAACGGCTATTATTGAGCACTTTAGTACTAACCAACAACAAGCCAAACGCGGATTACAACAACTACCAACTAACCGTGAGCTGTTAAATCATATTCAGCAATTTGGCATACAACCTATTTAATCTCAGCATTAGGAGGCCCAATGGCCAATCATGTATTACTTGATAACATCAGCCATAAAGACCTAAAAGTCATCACCACACGCGGTGCTAACTGGGGCGATAATATTAGCTGCGCTACCGTATTTCCAAGTGAATTTGCTAAAGTCCAAGCAAATCAACCTATCGTATTTCGTAAGCACCCTCAAACAGGTCAATTCGAAGCCTTAGCTTTATTTGGTTTTGAAAATGGCGAGAACTTACTGCTAAACGAACAAGGTGAATTACAGCTGAGTTACTTACCACTGAGTATGCAGCGCCAGCCATTTTTAATTGGTCAACAAACTCAGTATAACAATGGCATTCCTGAGCAATCACTGGTGGTACATATTGATTTAGATAGCCCACGCATAAGCACACGCGATGGCGAAGCAATTTTTCTTGAACATGGTGGTAATAGCGATTATTTAAACCATATTGCTCAAGTACTTAACGCGTTACATCAAGAACATCAAACAATTAACCACTTTTTTGAGCGTTTGCTTAGCGTTAATTTACTCGAATCTTTCAGTATTGAATATGCGGATAAAAATGGCGAAAAAGTCACAGTGAACGGCTTTTATACCATTAACCAACAGGTACTACATGATTTAACCGCTGAGCAACTTAAGCAGTTACAACAGCAAGGTGACTTGCAGGCTATTTATATGGTGTTGGCATCAATGGAAAAAATCCCTCATTTGCTTAATAGAAAATGGGCTCAGCAGTAATGTTTGCGGCTGCGCCAATAAAAGAATGCCAGGCTTCAAGCATTGCTGATCTTAAACCTTTTTTAGCTGAGCTTACTGAACCACTGGTAATAAGAGATCTCTGTGCTGATTGGCCCCAAGTAATTGCAGCTAAACAAGGCTCTAAAAGCGCTTTAGACTATCTTTTAGGTCTTGCCAATAATGCTCCGGTGCGAAGCTTTAGTAGCGAGGCAATTCATCATGGTCGGTATTTTTATAACGCTGATTTATCGGGGCTTAATTTTTCACAGCACGCCGATAGTCTTCAGGCTGTATTGCAAAAACTAGCATTAAAACTGTCGCAAACCGATAATGATTCGTTGTATATGGGTTCCACTGCAGTAGAGTATTGCGCTCCGGGCTTTAGCCTTGAGAACCCATTAATAGTGACCGATTATAATTGCCTTACAAGCCTCTGGGTGGGGAATCATAGCCAGATTGCGGCTCACTATGACAATGCCGATAACCTAGCTTGTGTTGCAGCTGGTGAACGCACTTTTACTCTAATGCCAACCGATCAGGTCAATAACCTTTACGTTGGCCCGCTGGAGTTTACACCTGCTGGACAAGCAATTAGCTTAGTTGATTTTAGTAACCCAGATTTGAGCCGTTTTCCACGTTTTAAAGAGGCTCTTTCAAAGGCTCAATCAGCTACCCTTACCCCTGGCGATGCTATCTATATACCTGCTCTATGGTGGCATCAGGTTAGCGCGACCAGTCCATTTAATGTATTAGTAAACTATTGGTGGCGACAAGCCCCAGAGTATTTGGCAAACCCATTTGATGCCATGCTGCACAGTATGTTGGCGATTAAAGACTTACCAAACGAGCACAAGCAGAAATGGCAGCAACTATTTAATCATTATGTCTTTGCTGATGATGTGGATTTAGCAAGCCATGTAGCTGAGCCTGTACAAGGGATATTAGCAGATATCGACGAAATAACAGCGAGAAGATTAAGACAGCTATTACTACAAAAGCTCAACCGATAGAATGAACCAAAAGCCAGCTGATACAACGAGTTCGGCGATGTATCTGCCGGCTTTTGGCTCATAATTTACTTACCCTTTATTTGTACTGCAGATGGCTGTGTAGTTGCACAACCAATGCCTGTTTCAATATTTTTACTACATTGAAAAACACGTACATAATCGACCAGCATTTGCTTAGGGTAACCCGCAAAATCAACGCCTTTGTCATTCACATTTGCAGGCCAGTTTCCGCCTACAGCAAAGTTAAGGAGTAAGTGAAAACGCTGATCAAATGGAGCAAACCCCTTATTTTCTATAAACGAGCCGCCTTGTTGTTGTGATGTTGAATACCAATGGTCGTGGTGAAATGTCGCATAATGAACATCATCAACATACCAACGAATTTCATCTTGTTGCCATTCAAGGGCATAAACATGAAAATTATCAGCCGGGTTATCTGCTTCGCTGAAACGATAAGGCGTACCACTGTAGACATTTTCTGGCGCAGGACCACCGTAATGCAAAGTGCCGTGTACGCGTGTCTCAAGGCTACCTGCTGGCGCTGTTTTGTCATCAGTAAGGGTCTTTAGATTCACAGCTTCCATGATGTCTATTTCGCCTGAAGATGCCCAGCGGCCATAATGCCAATCAGTAGGTAACATCCAAATCGCAGGCCACGCCCCTTGTCCTGCAGGCAATTTAGCGCGAATTTCAAAACGGCCATATCGCCAATCAGCTAAGTTTTTAGTACGTAAACGTGCAGAAGTAAAAGGCTGTGTTGCCACCTTTTCTCGCTCAGCATCGCTGCTTACTTCATCGCGATTATGTAAAGGCCCAGTGTATTGCTCTTGCCGAGCAACAATATGCAATAAGCCATTTTTGACAAAACTGTTTTCACTTCGTGCGGTGTAGCATTGCTGCTCATCATTACCGCCACCTCGACAATTGACTTCATGTTGCCACTTAGCCAAATCAAGAGTATTTTGTGAAAATTCATCTTGCCAAACTAACTGCCATCCATCACCTAAGCTAGCTTTGACAGGCTCAGCAGTTTGCTGACAGGCGCTAAGTACACCTGTTAGCAAAATAACGACATATGGTTTTACTGACATGAGACTGAAGAGTCCTGCGTGTGTGAGCTACTTAATGATAATTTAGCAATTGATACTTGCCATGCACCTTCAGTAGCTAACTGCCACGGTGAGAACACTTGCCCAAGCTGCACACCTTGTTCAGCAAAGCAGCTCAAATCAACGGTTAGCGTCTGCCAATCACTTGTACCTTTAACTTGTTTGCTAATATCAAATTGACCGTCACAGTTTTCACCACACTGCATACCTAGCATTAACGGCGCATCAGCAGCTTGATCTACTTTAATTTGCATTTCTAACTGACCAGCTTTTTCAACGTATGAGCGCAGATCCGACGGGAACGCCGCCATTAAACGAACAGCAGCTGCTTCCTTACCATTAAAGCTGATTGCGCGCGCATCTTCTTGCACGTCTTTATCAAAGGTTTTTACGCTAACAGCATTTAATGCTGCACGGCTGCTGGTCATAGCTTGCAGCTCAGAACCACTTTGCAACTGTAGTGACCATGGTGCTTTTACGGCACGTTCAAATAATACTAAGTCTTCTAATTTAGCAGAAACTTGTGATTTTTCGCTCAGGTCATCCGCTAATGTATTTTTATCTTGATAAGTTAAACCAAAGCCATAAGGCAGTAGTGGCGCATAATCTTTATCACCACGATTTTGGTTACCTACAGGATTATTTGGCCATGAAAAAGATAACTTACCTTTAAAGTCATGATTGATAGAGCCATCTTGCTTTTTAAAGATAACATCGCTAATTGCATCACCTTCGCTACCAGGTAACCAAGTTGCAACAAACGCATCACTAGCATTAAGCTCAGCATTCACCCACATTGGGCGACCACTAATAAATAGTGACACCACAGGAATACCCGCATCTTTTAACTTTTTAAGAAGTGCTAAATCAGTTTTATTACCGCGTTGATATTCAAGGTTATCTAAATCACCATTGCCTTCTGCATACGGCTGTTCACCAAATACTACAATCGCAACATCTGGCTTAGTCTCAAAGGCACCATTTTCATCGTATTGAACTTGCCCACCGGCTTGCTCAACGGTTGCTTTAATGCCATCAAAAATAGAGCTACCACCCGGGAAATCACTATTTTCATTGCCTGTGCCTTGCCATGTAATCGTCCAGCCACCAGACTGCATGCCTATGTTATCAGCACCCTGACCTGCAACTAATACATTTGTATTTGGTGATAGAGGTAATAACGCTTGCTTATTTTTCAAAAGCACCAATGATTCACGTACCGCTTGTTTTGCAATTGCACGATGCTCAGCACTGCCAATAATCTCTGTTTTACCAGAAAGCGGACGCTTAGCTGGGCTTGGTTTATCAAACAAACCAGCGCGCATTTTTACACGTAAGATACGCGTTACCGCATCATCAATTCGGCTTTGCGCAATTTCACCACTTTTCACTTGCTTGATGAGGTTTTCGTATAGTGGTTTCCATGCATCTGTCGGAACCATATACACATCAAGGCCCGCATTTGCGGCTTGTGCACAGTTGCCATTAGTACACCCCGGAATTTGACCGTGGCCGTTCCAGTCACCGACAACAAAACCGTCAAAGCCCATTTTGCCTTTTAACACGTCGGTAAGTAGATATTTGCTGCCGTGAATTTTTTCACCATTCCAGCTGTTAAATGACGCCATCACGGTTTGTGCACCCGCACCTAAGCCACCAACATAACCTTGCGCATGAATATCAAATAACTCTTGCTCTGATGCCGTGTTATTACCTTGGTCATCACCACCTTCTGTACCGCCATCGCCTAAAAAGTGTTTAACAGTGCTAATTACGCGCTTATCAGATAAGAAATCGTCATCAACCGCGCCTTGCAAACCTCTAACGATAGCTGCTGAGTAAGATTTAACAATTTCAGGGTCTTCAGAGTAGCCCTCGTAAGTTCGACCCCAGCGGTCATCACGCACAACAGCCACAGTTGGCGCGAACACCCAGTCGATACCAGTTACCATCACTTCTTGCGCTGTAGCAGCTGCAATTTTTTCGATTAGCTCAGGGTTATTTGTCGCACCCAAGCCAATGTTATGTGGGAATAATGTCGCACCAATAACGTTGTTATGACCATGTACTGCATCGGTGCCCCACATGGTAGGTATAGAGCTACCATCGAGCGAGTCATCTATAGAGGCTTGATACATTTTCTCAGCAAGGTCAATCCAGTCAGCGGCGCTGGCATGTTTGTCATTATTAGGGAATGCTCCACCACCATTAAGATAAGAACCAAAGCCATATTTACGCATATCTTCAACGGTAATATCGCGAATTTCTGGCTGGATCATTTGAGCAATTTTTTGCTCTAGGGTCATATTTGTGAGTATTTTCGCAATTTTTGCTTCCATCTCTGGATTTGCTGCAATACCTGTTTCGATGTTTGGCCAAATTTCTTGCTCAGCGTTCACGTTTGTAACCTTGTCTTGCCCACTACAACCTAGCATGCTGACGCTTGCCATCATTAACGAACAGAGAGTGAATGTTTTTTTCAATTTCATTTTTTTCACCTATGATGATTGCTGAGTCTGAGTCGATACTTTTGAGCCAACCAGCGCAAAGTAAGTAATGTATAAGTAACATGCAATTGGTAAAAATAGCGCCATTTGCACACCAATAGAATCCGCTAAAATACCTTGTAATAGAGGAATAATTGCACCACCCACAATCGCTAAACATAAAATGCCTGAGCCTTTAGAGGTGTATTTACCAAGACCATGTAGCGCTAGGCTGAAAATCGTTGGGAACATAATCGAATTACATAGACCCACGAGTAAAATTGCCCACATAGCAAGGCTTCCCTCACCCGTCATGGCAATCACAACAAGCATTACGGCAAGTAAGCCATGACATGCTAATACCTTACCTGCATTAAATTTTTGCATTACAGCCGCACCAATAAAGCGACCAACCATGGCTCCTGCGAAATAATAACTAATATAATGAGCGGCCTCTTTTTCTGCTAAACCCGCAATATTATCAAGGGTCAAAAAGCCCACTAAGAAGCTACCAATTGCCACTTCTGCGCCCACATACACAAAGATACCTACGGCGCCTAAAATTAAATGGCGATAACGCCAAACACTGCCTAAATCAACAAAGTCTTCTAAATCTTGATGAGCCGCTTCACTGTCACTTTCTTTACCTAGTTTTGGTAGCTTTAAAAATGCGAAGATAACGGCAAGTATTAATAAGCTTAACGACAACATTAAATAAGGTAGCTTCACTTCTTCTGCCGTGGCTTGGCTAATTTCAGATAGAATCAACCAACCACCAAAAATTGGCGCAACCGTCGTTCCTAATGAGTTAAATGCTTGTGTCATAGTCAAACGTGAAGAGGCTGTCTTTTGCGGACCAAGTACGCTTACGTAAGGATTTGCAGATACTTGTAAAATAGTGATACCTGATGCCAGTACAAACAAGGCCAGTAAAAATAGCTCATAAACATGGGCAACAGCGGCAGGGTAAAATAGTGCACAACCAACGGATGCAACCACCAAACCCACAACAATACCAAGCTGATAGCCAATTCGACTGACCAACTTACCTGCCGGAATTGACATCACAAAATACGCACCAAAGAAGCAAAATTGGATGAGCATAGCCTGCGTATAGTTAAGTGAAAACATACCTTTTAAGTAAGGGATTAATATGTCATTTAGACAAGTTATAAATCCCCACATAAAAAATAATGTGGTCAATGATGCCAGTGCGAAGTGTTGCTTTGGCATATCTGCTTGGCTTGAAGCAGCCGAAACAGGAGTTGATACATGAGCCATAATTTTCTTCTCTAGTTAATTATATTTATCAGTTTGTTACAGCAAAATTTGGTACTTAATCACTAACAACAAATAGCGAAATATGTTGCAACATTAAATGTAAGCGCTTACATTTATAACATATTAATCATATTTAGCAATTTATTTGCAGAAAAATTGTAAGCGCTTACAGCCGAGTCTAAACTCTAATCAGCTAAGTCTTACACTAACCCGAAGGACGCGTATCAACTGTGCATAAATCAATTTCACTGTTACCTGATTCACCTTTACTCAAACCCGAGTTCACTTTCGGTGTTGCAACGGCCTCATTTCAGATTGAAGGTGCACGCGAGCAACGCCTCGATTGTATCTGGGATACATTTTGTGAAAAGCCTGGAACCATCGCAGACCAAAGTCATGGTAATGTAGCTTGTGACCATGTTGCTCGTTGGCAGCAAGATGTCGAGATGATTGTAGACTTGAGCGTAGATGCTTACCGCTTATCTATTTCGTGGCCTAGAGTCATGCTTCAAGATGGCTCGGTAAACGAGCAGGGAATGGCGTTTTATGTTCAGTTATTAACAGCTTTAAAAGCACGTAATATTAAAACCTATGTTACTTTATATCACTGGGATTTACCCCAATACCTTGAAGATAATGGTGGCTGGTTAAATCGTGAAACGGCCTATAAATTCAAAGAATATGCCGAACTTGTGACTCGCCATTTGGGTCACCTGGTTGATTCATTTGCAACCTTGAACGAGCCTTTTTGCAGTGCCTATTTGGGTTATGAGGTGGGTGTACATGCACCTGGTATTAAATCACAACAGGCGGGTCGTCAAGCAGCTCATCACTTATTGCTTGCTCATGGCCTTGCCATGCAAGTATTACGTAAAAACTGCCCAGAAACAGAAGCGGGTATCGTATTAAACTTCAGCCCGACCTACCCTTTAACAGCCGATGATATAAAAGCCGCAGAACTTGCTGATCAGTACCATAATCAATGGTATATCAAAGCTGTTTTAGAAGGCGCTTACCCATCTTTATTTAATGATTTAGCTGATGAAGTTAAGCCCACTATTGTTGCTGGCGATATGGCGATAATTAGCCAAGCCGTCGACTTTATTGGCGTTAACTACTATACCCGCATACACTACAAAAATACCGCTGATGGCTGGTTTGAAGAAGCAAGCCTTGCGGGTGTACGTGTTACAGATATGGGCTGGGAAGTTTACCCACAAGGTTTAACTGAGCTTTTGGTATCACTGCATCAGCAATATGATTTGCCAAAAATGTATATCACTGAGAATGGCGCAGCCATGGCCGACACGTTAGAAAACGGTGAAGTGAACGACATTGAACGTGTAGATTATTATCATACCCACTTAAATGCGGTTTGTGATGCAATTCGCCAAGGCGTCGATATTCAAGGCTACTTTGCGTGGAGCTTAATGGACAACTTTGAATGGGCGTATGGCTACGAAAAGCGCTTTGGATTAGTTTATATTGATTATCAAAACCAACAACGCATTTTAAAAGAAAGCGCAAAACAATATCGCACACTACTTAAACAGCGATAAAAATAACAACAATCGAGAACACACATGCTGACTAAAAGAGAAAAAATAGCCTACGGATTAGGCGACACAGCAAGTAATATCATCTTTCAAACGGTGATGTTATTTTTAACTTTTTTCTATACTGATATCTTTGGTATTTCACCCGCTATTGTTGGCACCTTGTTTTTAGTGGTGAGAGTCGTTGATGCAATTACTGACCCATTGATGGGGGCTTTAACTGATTCAACCCGTACTAAGTGGGGAAGTTATCGTCCCTACTTACTCTGGCTTGCCCTACCATTCGGGGTGATCAGTATGATCACCTTCACCACGCCAAACCTACCTGAGTCAGGTAAAGTAATATACGCTTTTGTTACTTACACTTTACTGATGCTGGTTTATACCGCTATTAATATTCCTTACTCAGCGTTAGGGGGAGTATTAAGTGGCGACCCTAAAGAGCGAGTATCTATTCAGTCTTATCGATTTGTATTTGGCATGCTCGGCGGCTTAATTGTCAGTGCCTGTACTTTGCCTTTAGTCAACTGGCTTGGAAAAGGTGACAACGCCACAGGCTATCAACTCACTATGGCCTTGATGAGTGGCTTAGGCGTCATTCTATTTTTAATTTGTTTTCGCTTTACCAAAGAACGCGTTGCGGCTCATAACAGCTCATCATTAAGCTGGAAAAACCGCATGAGCACGCTTTGGCAAAATGGCCCATTTAAGGTGTTGTGCTTTGCTGCATTTATGCTGTTAACCAGTATGGTATTACGTACAACCCTTGCCATTTACTATGTAAAATATGTACTTGGTGAAGCCGAGCTAGTCACTTATTTTGTTACCATCGGTATGATAGGTAACATTCTTGGTTGTGCTTGTGCGAACCCACTGAGTAAACGAGTTGATAAGAAAACCGCCTATATTCGTTTGCAATATATCTCTGCAGCAATTAGTTGCGTGGCATTTTGGTTGCCTGGCGAGCAGCTGATACTTGCCTTTGTGGTGTACTTTTTATGGTGTTTTTTCACGCAAATGGCGACCCCTTTATTGTGGGCAAAAATGGCTGACACCATAGATTATGGGCAATGGAAAACTGGTGAAAGACTGACAGGCCTTGTTTACGCGAGCGTAGTATTTTTTATTAAGCTTGGTCTTGCCCTTGGTGGTGCAATTGCAGGTTGGTTACTCGCATTTTATGGCTATGAAGCAAATACCGAACTGAGTGAGCAGACACTTTCGGGTATCTTAATTTCATTTACCCTTTACCCTGCAATAGGTAGTATGCTTGTCGCTTTTATCATGAAAAGGTATATTCTTGATAATCAAACAGTTGAGCAGATCAGTGCCGACTTATCGTTAAAGCAGCATCCATAACTTTGTTTAGTAAGGAATAACATGGCCACCATTTATGAGGTGTCGAAACTTGCAGGTGTTTCCCTTGCAACCGTTTCACGAGTAATGAACAACAATGCAAATGTCAGTGATGCCACCCGTAAAAAGGTCACTGCTGCAATGGATAAACTTGGCTATAGACCTAATTCAATTGCTCAGTCATTGGCATCAAATTGCTCTAACAGTGTTGGCTTATTGGTCTCTGAATTACAAGGTCCATTCTACGGGCCTATGATGAGTGGCATTGAAGATACCTTTCGTAATCAAGGCAAACACCTGATTATTGCTGCAGGTCACAGTGATGAAGAACGCGAAAAACAAGGCATTGAATTTCTGATTAGTCGTAATTGCGATGGTCTTATTTTGCATGTTGAAGCAGTTAGCGACGAGTATCTTATTAAACTCAGTAAAGGTCGAACTCCCTTTGTATTGATCAACCGCTATATCAGTGAACTCAGTGACCGCTGTATTCTGCTTAACAATATCAAAGGTGGTTATTTAGCTGCTAAACATGTTTTAGAACATGGTCATAAAAAAATTGCCTACATCAGCGGGCCTCTTTGGAAACAAGATGCCAAAGACCGCCTAGAAGGACATAAGCAAGCACTACATGAGTTTAACCTTGAGTTTGATGAAAACTTATTATTCCAAGGTGATTTTATGGAAGAGAGCGGCTATGAAGGATTAAAAGCCCTTCATCAACAAACGCATCCTTTCACTGCTTTGATATGTGCCAATGATGAAATGGCGGTTGGTGCCATGGCAAGTGCTAGAGATTTAGGTTTAACTTTACCTAAGCAATTATCGATTATGGGTTATGATAACGTGTTTTTCACCCGCCATGTTTACCCACAATTGACCACGGTTAACTACCCAATAGATGAAATGGGTCGTATGGCAGCGGACTGGGTGTTAAATCATGTTTATCAAAAACAAACCCCACCGCTACAAACATTATTTGAACCTGAGCTAGTAGTTAGGCATTCAATTAGCTGTCAATAAGCTCTGATAACAAGCCAAGATTAATCGGCTTTAAGAGGACTTGCTCAATCTCAAGAGGTTCGATTTTTTTAGGCTCTGGCTCTGCGCCACTAACAATAACTAACTTTAAGTTAGGGTGGCGCTGTTTAATTTCGCTTGCTAAATCAAGGCCTTCACCATCTGGCAAGTGCATGTCGAGTAAGACTTTATCAAAGTTTTGATCGTCTTTGAGTGTCGCAAGACACGCAACACAGTTTGGTGCTATTACCGTTTCAACACCTAAACTTTCAAGCAATAACTGAGTGATTTGCGCCGCATCACTGTCATCTTCCACCAATAAATAGCGAGTGCTCTGTATGGTCATTTCAGGGCTGTCATCTTGCTCAACCACAGGTTCAGTTTTACCTTCGCAAATATAATGATTTAGCACTTGGTAAAGCAACCCAGCATCAACAGGTTTTGCAATCATATCGTTAAAGCCAAGCGCACTTAATTCTGTTTTCACCCCTTTCATAGTGGCGGCGGTGAGGGCAATAATGGGTCCTTGATAACCCATTTTGCGAAGCTCAATAGTGGCTTCTTTGCCACCCATAACGGGCATATGCAAATCAATAAATACTATATCAAAAGGCTTACCTGCTTGCTCTGCATTAGCTACTTTTTCAATCGCTTGTTTACCGTTTTCTGCATATTCTACTTCTGCGCCAGTACTGGTGATCATATGACCAACCAGATTGCGTAAATCTTTTAGGTCGTCTACCACTAATACCCGCCCACTTGTTTTAAGCGTGGTTAGTTTTTGCTGAAAATCTGGGTTTGAATCAAAGCGAAGTACTTGGCGTTCAATATCTCGAATGTTGCCAGGGTAAATAGAAAGAGTAAACTCTGAGCCCACGCCTTGGGTTGACTCAAGTTCAATACTGCCTTGCATACGGCTCAGTAGTTCTGAACAAATTGCAAGGCCAAGCCCTGCTCCTCCCACATCTCGGGATTCAACATCAGCAATTTGTTCAAATGGCTTAAATATCAATGCTTGTTTTTCTGCTGGAATACCTAAGCCTGTATCTTTAATGCTAAAAAACAGCATTTCACGCTCCTGGACCCAAGCAGTCCAAGCACGAACGGTAATTTCACCTTGGTTAGTAAACTTAATAGCATTATTAATGATGTTAATTAGAATTTGGCGCAACCGAGTAGCATCGGTATTGATCACTAGAGGTAGTGCCTGTTGTGACTCAAAATTAAGAGTTAAGCCTTTATCAAGCGCTGAGACACGCATTAGGGTATAAACATCAGTCATTAAACTATCTAAATTGACATCACAGCAGTTTAGTTCAAGTTTATCAGCAGCTATTTTTGATAGGTCGAGGACATCATTGAGTAAGCTCAATAAGTGCTTACCATTTCTATAAATCACGCTCAACTCATTTTGGGCATGTAGATTTTTATCGCTGTGCATGAGTAACTCAGTGTAACCCAAGATGGATGACAATGGTGTACGTAACTCATGACTTAAATGTGCCAAGAAGCGGTCTTTAGAGCGGTTTTCTGCTTCGGCTTTTAAGCGCTCTACACGCTCATCTTCAACATCTCGGCGAGCTAAAGCATAACGAATAGCACGGGCAAAGCGGCTAGAGTTCATCTCACTCTTGACAAGATAATCAACCGCACCAGCATCAAGCGCTGCAGAATCGAGAGCTTCATCAGATTGCCCTGTCAGCATAATAATCGGACCGCGAAAACCGTTATCAACGGCCCGTTTCAGCACTTCTAAGCCATCAGAGGCGCCTAAGCGATAATCTAACAAACAAATATCATGCTTGTTTTCGCTAAGCACACTAATGGCTTGCTCTGGGCAGCTTAACCACTCAACATCGAATGTATGGGAACCTAATTGTTCTAGGTAGTCGCAGGTGAGAATATAGTCATCTTCATCGTCTTCTACTAAGAGTAATCGGGTTACCTTATCTAACATTCTGGCTCCTTATGCCAATTAGCTTAATTAAGTATTGTCGCTAATCGAAATTAATCGTTTCGTGATGTTGGCAGCTCTACAAACTCTACCCAGTATTTTCCTAGTGTTTGCATCAATTCGACTAAACCTTCAAAAGTAACCGGTTTCGTGATGTATGATGCAGCGCCTAAGTCATAGCCTCTAACCATATCTTCTTCTTGTTTTGATGTGGTTAAAATAACAACCGGAATGCCCTTCAAGTTAGGGTTCGCTTTGATTGCTTGGAGCGCTTCTCGACCGTCCATGCGCGGCATATTTAAATCAAGTAAAATCAAGCCCGGACGTGGCGATTTTTCTTTTTCACTAAATTTGCCTTTACGCTCAAGATATTCAAGCAGCTCTACACCATCTTCAACAAAAAATAGCTCGTTCAATACACGGCTTTCGGCCAATGCATCTTGGGTTAATAAACGATCATCTTCGTCGTCGTCAGCCATTAAAATAGTAATTGGTTTAACTTTATTAAGTGGCATTACGCCTCTCCTTGTAGTGTGAAAAGCGATGTTTCCACAGGTAATTTAATTGTAAAGCTTGCACCTTCATTAACGCGACTATTCGCCGTGATTTCTCCACCATGGCGTTCAACGATTCGGCGACAAACTGATAGGCCTATGCCTGTGCCCTTATATTGAGAGCGACCATGCAAACGCTGGAATGGTACAAATATTTTTTCTAGGTACTCTTCAGAAAAGCCAATTCCGTTGTCTGAAATAGTAATTATTTCCCACTCTACCTCTGCGTTATGAACTTGACTAAACTCTTTGGTTCGCTGGTAACTAATGTTGATTACAGGCGGCACATTTTCACGCCTAAACTTCACTGCATTAGACAGAATGTTTAAGAATAATTGCAGCATTTGGCTTGGATCAGCTTGAATGTGCGGTAACGTATCGAGATTAACAGTGGTTTCAGATTCATTAACCGCGATTTCAAGATCATCAAGTACTTCTGCAACAACCTCATTTAAGTCAGTATCAGTAAAGTCTTTGCCCCGAGTCGTTACTCGTGAGAATTCAAGCAAATCATTAATTAAATTAGACATTCGCTGGGCTGCGTTTTTCATGCGATTAATATAATCAATGCCTTTTTCACCGAGATCATCTTTAAACATTTTTTCAAGGCGGTCACTAAAAGCTTGAATCTTTCGCAGTGGCTCTTGTAAGTCATGACTTGCAACAAAAGCAAATTCTTCAAGCTCTCGATTTGAGCGGCTTAATTCATCTGAATAGATGGTCAGCTCTTGGGTGCGCTCTGCTACTTTTGCCGCTAGGTTCTCATTTTGATTTTCAAGTTCAGCTCGGTACTTGGCTTGGTTACGCAAATTGATACGTGTTAACAAGAACATACCAATAATTAATAAAGTGCTAGTAACAGCTGTAATTGCAAATGTTAACTTAGCATCGTCTTTTATTTGCGAGAGTTTAGTGAACTGCTCTATCTTGAAATTAAGCTCACGCATTTGAATTTCATCAACTGCTAGGCGAATTTCTTTATATAAGTCGCGACCTTGGTTAGTTAATAACAAACTACGAGCCTTAACGTCTTTATTGGCTAAAGCCAGATCGGTCGTTTTAGTCATTACCGCAATTTTGTCATTTACTAAGTAAAGAAAACGAGCAATGCGATCTGCCTGACCCGGTATTTCTGAATGCAAACTTTTCACAAGCATTATCTGTGCTTGCATCGAGGCAATTGCATCATTGTAAGGCATTAAGTAATCTTCACGATCAGTGAGTAAATAACCACGTTGACCCGATTCAGCTTGCACCAAAGATAAGTGTAATCGCTCAATTGCTGTATTGAGCGAGTTCGTGTTATCTAGGCTGTTTTGTGTTTCAGTGAGCGAGCGAATACTATCAATAGCTAAAAAAGCGTTAGCCACCACGATACAGAGCACCACGGCAATAAAGCCAGCCCAATTGATCGCTATTTTTCCTTTTTGTTTGTGCATTTACTTCCTAATCTATGAGTGCTTAGTCAGCCCCGTGAGTGTCACTTATTTCTTGTAAGTGCTCACTACACTGCTGGCAATTAGCTATTATTTTATTTAATGCCTCAAGTGCTTTTTGCTTTGGCATATCATTTTCTAATACGAGCTTAACTAACTCTGCATTCATTGAAATACGGTTTAGCGGCGCACGAGCGTCGTGCACCATTTTTCGTAAAGACTCGTTATTATTCATAGCCATCCTTTGTTATTTATATTCGCCAATGCCTCCATAAGCATTTAAACGGTTATAAAGAGTTTTAGTACTGATCCCCAGCATTTGTGCTGCAATCGTCTTATTACCTTGTACTTTATCTAAAGTAGCGTGGATCAATTCTTTTTCAACTTCTTCAATAGTTTGCCCTGCAACAACTTGATTTGCTTGGCTCTCTTTATTCACTTTAGAGAACGGAGACTCTAATGATTCAGGCAAGGTAATAGCTGCCCCTTTAGGGTCACTCATAATAAAAGCCCGATGAATAGCGTGGCGAAGCTCACGCACGTTACCAGGCCAATCATGCCCTTCTAGCTCTTTGATTTGCGCTGCTTGCCATTTAAAGTCGGTGCCGTTTTCTTCATTGAGTTGCTCTAAAAAGGCATTGGCGAGCAGTGGAATATCTTCTTTTCGCTCACGTAGCGGTGGAATATCAATGGGGAATACCGCTAAACGAAAATAAATATCTTCACGAATAACATTGTTTTGCGCAAGGTCGGTTAAGGTGCGGTTGGTAGCAGAAATAACACGGCAATTCACTGCTTGCTCTTTGGTGCCACCCACTCGGGTTACTTTTTTGCTTTCAAGAACGCGTAGTAAGTTTGGTTGCATATCAATCGGCATTTCGGTGACTTCATCTAAAAACAAAGTACCACCAGCAGCTTGTTCAAATACACCCTCTTTGCGCGCAATAGCCCCTGTAAACGCGCCCTTTTCATGACCGAACAATTCGCTACCAATCAGCTCTTTTGAAAATGCACCACAGTTGGTTGCCACTAACGGACCATCACACTCAGTCGCATTATGAATTGCCTGCGCCACCACTTCTTTACCTGCACCACTTTCACCCATCAACATCACATTGGCAGAAGTGGCTGCAACACGCTCAATCATAGTATAAAGCTTCTGCATCACCTCAGATTCACCAATCAGAGTGCCAAAATGACGTTTTATTGCTGGTGTTGCTTTTTTCTTAGGGGCTGATTTTTTCGGGTTGAGTACACGCTCGATATCTTCGCGTTGTAAAGGTTTAACAAGATGCCCTACATTAGGTTCACACATCTCTGCTAGCTTACCTTTTACTGAAGGGTGCCCTGAAATTAATGTGACTCGAGGAGATTGACCTATTGCTTTTAAATGCTCAAGTAAATGAAGGCCGCTGCCATCTGGCAACATGAAGTCTAAAAAGACATGATCAAACGTGTTGTTTTCAAACCATTGCTCCGCTTCTGCCAAATTTGCTGCGGTATTTATATTATGCCCAAGAAACTCCACTATGTGACAAACTACATCGCTAAATTCACTGTCATCATCGACCAAAAGTACGTTCAACATATTCATTTCCTAAGCTTTTTTCATCATTCTACGCAATTTTTTTTCGAAAAGAAAACCAAACACGCTAGATACCTAAATAGTTCTTAATTCCAGTTATATTACCTTATTAGTTTCAATTTGGGGTAAGTATAATGAATTAAATGCGAAAAAAAGGTTATTATGGCGCATTCAATATTAAGCTGAGCTGTACTTGCGTTAATTTAAAGTTGTAATCCCATGAAGCTATTAAGAAAAGTAATTCACCCAAGTTTAAGTAATGACTATGGCACGATATTTATTCGTAACACTGCGCGCGCTATCGTATTAAAGGGTGAACAAATACTACTTTTATATACCGCCCGTTATGATGACTACAGCCTACCAGGTGGTGGAGTTGATGAAGGCGAAAGCATTGAGCAAGGGCTTCACCGAGAATTACGTGAAGAAACAGGCGCACAACACATCCAAGTAAACCGACCACTGGGGTTATACGAAGAGATCAGGCCTTGGTACAAAGACGACTTCGACTGTGTTCATATCAAGTCTTATTGCTACTTCTGTGAAATAAGCGATGAATTTGCAGAGCCAAAAATGGAACATTACGAAGTGCAAAATGGCATGCACCCTAAATGGGTAAATATTTTTGATGCCATAGCACATAATGAAACCACTATGGCAATGAGTGATAAACAGGGCTTATCAATTCAGCGCGAGACCTTTTTATTAAAACGAATTGCTGACTCGCTTTAGTTTTATTTAAATGGAAAGCATGCTGTAACACTTTGAATATGCATCTATTGACATGTTTTCATCGCTTTTGGAGCGATATAAAAACGCCAAAGTCCTAGTAAATTACTCAATAAAAACACTGCTTCCATTACCACTGCTACTGGCGAGAAAATCAGAACATTATGTGTTAACCAACATAGTGTACCTAAGAGCATAAAAAGCCTTAGTAACAAATCTTTACTCTGAAACGAAGCATAAGTCTGAATTAAGGTCGCTGTTAGGGCAATAAAACTCACCCAAGTGTGCCAAGTAAATAGCACTGCGCTTATGCTCAAAAGCATAAATGCAATCATCACCCAAGTTTTGCGCGCAAAAATAAAGTAACCATAACGTAGTGCTGCGATCAGCATTAAACATGCTGCACTTAAGTTATCGAGCAGCATAAAGTGCACAGATGTGAGTAAAACAGAGCTAAACAAACAAGCTAAAATTGCTTGTCTTTGTTTAAACTGAAATGAAGCCAAATCGAGTAATGTGGCAATGGCCACTAAGCATTGAGATAAAATAAACATAACGACTCCTGAAAAATCAGCAGTGTAATGTTCACTGTTTTGCTGCGCCTTAACTTAAGTTAAGACGCCGCCTAATTCGTGATAAAGAAATAGCTGAGATCCCTAAATACATAGCAACTTCGTTTAAACTCAGTTGTTCAAGCCAGTGCGGTTTTTGATCCCGTAAATATTGATAACGCTGCTCTGGCGTATTCAGTAATAAAAATGCTTCTTTTGCTTCTTTAAATAGTAGCTGCTGACTAATCAGGTTATGTTTGATTGCTTGCCAGTCGGCTCTCTCGAGTAAAACTAAAGGCACCTTAATAAGCTCAGCATCACGTATTACTTTAAGTTGGTAAAGCGCAGGGGTTTTAGTTAACCAATTACCATAAAGCAGTGCAAATTCATCTTGAAAGTAAAACTCTTTACACTTTTGCACGCCTTGTGATGATGCATGTAATGCGCCAAGCACCCCAGACACAATTAAGTAACCAGCATCTTGTTCGTCGCCTTGTTGTAATAAAACATCACCTTTAGCGCAACGTTTTATAGAGCATTGCCCAGCAAGCTTGTTACGAAATTCACTGGCAAGCTGATGATAACTATCACCTAGCGGAAGTAACTGGGGATCAGTCAAGATTGCCAACCTTGCATTAATATCGTAGTAATTTGCTCTGCGTTAATACCTTCTCGAACAATAAAGCGCTCACCACACCAAAGCGGTGAAAAACCACTATCGCCTTTGGCTTCGGCTTTTGAGCGTAATGCGGTCATCGCAATCGACGCATAAGGAAAAGGCGGTGCCTGCTCTGGCATTGCACCTAACTCTTGCATGACTCGGTTGCGAACTCCTCGTGCTGGGCGACCTGAAAATAAGGTCGTCAATTCTGTAGAATCTGGCTCGGCCGTTTTTAATACTTCACGATGTAAAGCACTTGTCGTAGCTTCTTCACAAAGTAAGTAAGCACTGCCTACCTGCACTGCAATCACGCCCAAGGCTTGGTACTGTGCTACATCTTCAGAAGTACAGATCCCCCCTGCTGCAATAACGGGTATATCAAGCTCTACACACTCTCGTACTAATTGCACAGTAGTGGGTTGCAACGATAAATTCATCGATAAAAAATGCCCTCGGTGGCCGCCTGCTTCAATCCCTTGTGCAATAATCGCATCGGCCCCATTTGCTTGTAACCAGCGCGCTTCATCTAACGTTGTGGCTGATGAAAGAACAGTCCCGCCCCACGCTTTGATCTGAGAAACAATATCCTTATTTGGCAGACCAAAATGAAAGCTGACAACAGCGGGCTTATAGGGCGCGATAATATCTATCACTTGTTGATTAATTGGCTGACGAGAAGCATTACGGGTTAATTGTGAGGCATCTACATTTAACTCTTCAAAATAAGGTGCTAGCACCCCATGCCAAGCAGTTTGCTGAGCCAATGTATAGTCAGGTGTCTGATGACAAAAGAAATTAAGGTTATATGGCTTATCAGTACTCAGGCTTATGTAATCAAGTTCTGACTTAAGCTGCTCTATCGAAAGCATAGCACAAGGCAACGATCCAAGCCCCCCGGCTTCACAAACAGCCACAGTCAGCTTAGCATTCTGCACACCCGCCATCGGTGCTTGAATAATTGCAAGTTCAGTATTTAACACAGAATTTGTCATTACGTATTCCTTGTAAGTTTTGCAGCCTGTTGCAGTATTTACATAAAAAGAGAGCGAAGCAAACACAAGATAAAAATAAAGTTATTACAAAACAAAAATATAGAAAAATAAAAAACAGGTATTAGCTTTGCAGACTCTCTCCTACAATTTTGTAAGGAGATAATGATGACTGATACTGTTACTACAATCAATCCAGCCAATGAGCAAACTTTAAATACTTATAATCTACTGTCACTTCAACAAGCACAAAGTGAGGTTGAACAATGCCATCAAGCTTTTTTAAAGTGGCGCACTACATCACATGAACACCGTGCAAAATTACTTAATCAACTAGCAAAAGTGATTGAGTCTAATCAGCAAGAAATAGCACAACTGATGACAGATGAAATGGGCAAGTTATATCAACAAGGTCTTCAAGAAGTTGAGCTGTGCGCTGCAATTTGTCGATACACCGCAGAACAAGGGCCTCAAGTGCTTGCTGATGAAAAGCGAGATATGCAGGATGGTCATGCAATTATTAGTTACCAACCAATTGGTGTGATTCTAGGTATCCAACCTTGGAACTTTCCGCTTTATCAGGTTATTCGATATGCTTGCGCTAATATCATGGCGGGTAATACCACGGTGCTAAAACACGCTGGTAATGTATTTGGCATGGCCGAAAAGATTGAGCAAATGTTTTCACAAGCAGGCTTTGATGATTATTGCTTTAAAAACTTACTGATTGACGGCAAAACTGCAAGCGAGCTAATTGCGCACTCAGCTATTCGTGGGGTGACATTTACTGGCAGCGATGAAACTGGCAAAAAAGTTGCTGAGCAAGCTGGCAAACAAGTGAAAAAAACCGTCCTAGAACTTGGCAGTAATGATGCTTATATCGTACTTGATGATGCCGATTTAAATACTGCCATTAGCGCATGTACACAAGGTCGTTTGATCAACAATGGGCAAACCTGTGTAGCAGCAAAACGTTTTATTGTTGTTGATGCGTTATATGATGATTTTAAAGCCTTAATTAAAGAACAATTTGAGCAAGTTGTGCTTGGCGATCCAAATGATGAAAAGACAACGCTCGGTCCAATGGCTCGCAAAGATCTGCGTGATAAACTGCATCAACAAGTTACAGACTCAGTCAATGCTGGAGCTAATATTATCACCGGTGGCAAGATTGCTGAGCACACCGGCTTTTACTACACCGCTACCCTTCTTGAGAATGTTAAACCAGGAATGCCTGCTTACGATGATGAATTATTTGGCCCTGTCGCATCACTTATCAGAGCAAAAGATAATGCTGAGGCAATGCAAATCGCTAATGACTCTCGCTATGGCCTTGGCGGCGGTATTTTCTCAAAAGACGAACAGGCAGCCATTGAGCTTGCAAAGCAGCACTTTGATACTGGTATGGTCAATATTAACGGCTATGGTCTTGCGCAACCAAACTTGCCATTTGGGGGGGTAAAAGACAGTGGTTATGGCCGTGAACACGGCGGATTTGGGTTACGAGAATTCGTTAATATTAAAACCATTATGGTCAACGATTAAAATAAAAAGGGCTCATATGAGCCCTTTTTTACACCACTTCACTTAATTAAGAGATCAATTTTAAGGTAATAGAAGCTCGTTGATAGCAGGCAAAAATTTAGTTATTTAGTTTTTCTAAGTCAGAAATTTTTCATGTAGGTAACGAGAGGGTTAATCACTCAAAGTTATTAAGTATTATTGCGGGTTGGTATTACACCTAATATTTATTACTCTTTAAACATTGGCACTTGCTGCTTGGACGCAGCAGGCATTTTCAACTCATCAATCGCTTCCTCTTTGTCTATTTGTTCTAGCTGTTTTTGATTAGCTGAGTCTGGGTTATAAACAAGCTCTGTAAGTAGGGCAAAATGGTCAGAGCCATATTTTTCCAAACGCTCTATTCGCTTGACACTGAACTCATTACTATGAAAAAGATGATCAAGTGGCCAACGCATAAAAAAGTAACTTGCATGAAAGGTGTTAAAAAACCCGCGCCCTTTACGTGGGTCCAATAGACCGCTGATACGCATAAACAAACGTGTGCTGCGTGACCAAGCAACATCATTTAAATCACCAGCAACGATACAAGGTCGCAGTCTGTTTTTAAGTGCTTTCGCTAAAATAATGAGTTCAGTATCTCGGGGGCGCGAGCTGTCCTCCTCTGTGGGGCTAGGGGGAGCTGGATGAATAAAGTGCCCTTGTACTTCTACGCCATCGGCATCTTCAAACAAAATATGAATTGAGGGGATATCGCTTTCTATAAGCTCACAAACTTGCTGTTGTTTGATTTTAAACTTGCTGTACAAGTGCATGCCATAACGATTATCTTTTGGGCAGTAAACACGATATGGGTACTCTTGCTCTAAACTGCTCAGTTTATTTTGCCAAGTTTGATCAGACTCTAGAGTAATGAGTAAATCAGGTTGGTGCGTTTTAACTAAGCCAATGAGTTTGTCATATTCAGTGTTCGACATCAGGACATTTGCCGACATAATACGAATACTGTGCTTATCGCTTTTATTGCTTGAGGCAACTTCTTTGTTAGCCAGTTTTGTGTAGGGGTAAATCCATCCGACTTGCAAAATCAGCACAATGATACTTGCAACTGCGCAACCAATAAAAAGCCATGAATCAGTGGTGCTAATTAAATAACCTGCCGCAATTAAACTCGCACAAGCAAGGTAAACCACTTGCAAGCGTACAAAATCACAACTGCGAATTAGATAATGTTGGGAGTATGAAAATGGCAAGATTGAGACCACTAGCAGCATGGCCAATAGTGAACTCAATCCATAAGTCATGATCGATGCAAACAAAATTAGCGGCTCAAAATAGAAATAATTTCTCGGGTGTCTTCCACTAAACGCACGACAGTACCGTCGACTTGAATTGAAATTAGACCATCTCTATCTCGTGATTTAATCACTTTACCGCGGCGGTAAATATCACGATCTAGGATATCGTCTTTACGTAATTTTTTTTGCCAACCAGGAGGTAAATCACCACCATTATCAAGTTTTTTTTCAAGGCCCGGCGGGAGACTTTTACCTTTATCCTTATCCTTGTCTTTTGCAAGTGCGCCAGCCGTCACTAGGCTTAAACCTATCACTGCAACAGTTAACAATGCTTTCATGCGAGTGTTCCTTCTATTAGTTTCAGTTAAGCGTAGCAAGTTTTTCTGAACTGGATATGAAACAAGCAAAAAAAAAAGCCGCTAAGCGGCTTTCGACAGGATTAACGATGGCGAGTGACAATTGATAAAATCTCTCGCGTATCGTGTACTAGATGAATCAGGCGATCGTCGATTTCGATGGCAATAATGCCATTTCGGTCACGACGTTTAATCACTCGACCATGGCGATATATATCACGGTCAAGAATATCACCATGATGATAACGCTTATACCAACCTGGTGGTAAGCCACCACCATGCCCTACTTTTTTGTATAAACCGGGTGGCAAATCACGATAGCTGTAGCGGTCATATCGATCATAGTAGCGATCATGTTTGTCATGATGACAATGCTTGTGGTGTTTCTTATGTTTATGGTGCTTTTTATGCTTTTTACGTTCGTGTTTTTGTTCGTATCTATCATGGTCACGATCATGTTTCGCGTTTGCTTCCATAGGTATCAAACTTAAACCTAAAACGGCAACTGAGATAGTAATTAATTTATTCATAATAGAGACCCTTAACGTTTGCTCTTGGTAAAAAGCCTAACGTTTTAGTCTGAATCATAGATGAAAGGTTACAATTTAAAAACGTAACTATTTACATATCAACACATTAGAAAGCCAATCTTTACATTTCTTTAAACTTCTTTGGCACTATTTATGAAAAACCGGGTCTGAGTTACAGCTCCGTTTGCATCGTTTGTCGTTATATTTACCAACACAAACAAACGCTTCTTCACTACATAATAAGGATAATTTATGAATGTACTAAAATGGTGTTTGATCATTAGCATTACTGCACTAACGGGCTGTAGTGCCATGATGAGCCAATACGGCAATCAAAAAACGCAATCAAGCTCATTGGTTGAATACCTTTACCCGGACCAACAAGATAGAGCTGCACACCAAGCAACGATCCCAACTTTGAACTTACCTGCCACTGTAGGGATTGCCTTTATACCTAACAAGTACAATGATGGCTTGCATCATGGTGACGAAGTGGCACTGCTGAACAAAGTTAAAAAGCAGTTTATGCAATATGACTACATTGACCGCATTGAAGTGATCCCAAGCACCTATTTAAAAGGCGGTGAAGGGTTTACCGCATTAGAGCAAGTATCTCGTTTATATGATGTGGATATTATGGCGCTTGTTTCGTACGACCAGGTGTCGCAAAGCTTAGAAAATAACGCTGCATTTTTATATCTAACTATTGTTGGTTTATATGTGATTCCGGGCAATGAAAACTCAGTACAAACCTTTGTAGATACCGCCGTATTTGATGTAAAAAGCCGAAAAATGCTGTTTCGCGCTCCAGGTATTCATAAAGCAGAGCAACGCAGCACAGCTATTGGCATAGATGAAATGGCAAAAGAGCAGTCGCTGGCAAGCTTTAATGGTGCCGTTGATGACATGATCACAAATCTCGATGCTGAATTGGCGCAATTTAAAACCCGCGTAAAAGAAGATAAAGTAGCCAATGTCACGCACAGAAATGGTACTGGCGGCAGTAGCTTGTTTTGGTTAGTTGCAGTACTGGCAGGTTTTGCAGTGCATCGCCGAAGCTCATAACAGACAAAGTTATTAATCGCGAAAGCTTTTACCCATCCTAAAAAGCAGTTACCCTTTGGTTTTTGTTGTACCTAACCAAAGGGTTTTCATGAAGTTGTCGATACTCTCAGTGCTTGTGAGCACCTCATTATTTAATCAACAAGCCTTTGCTAATAATGAACTAGAACATATTACAACTACGGCCTCGCGTAGCGAAGTGTTGTCAGATCCATTGCCTGTTTTGGTCAGCAGTATTTCACAAAAGCAACTGGCGCTTATCGCTCCAACTCACATTGAACAAGCCCTTAAACAGGTTGCTGGTGCTAATCTTCAACACGGTAACGGCCAAGAGTATTTACCCGCTTTACGTTCGCCTGTACTTTCTGGTGCAGGAGCCTGCGGCGGCTTACTTACCGCTGAAGATGGTATTCCACTTCGCGCAGCTGGTTTTTGCAACATCAATGAATTATTCGAAGCCCACACTGAAATGGCAGAACGCATCGAAGTACTGAAAGGGCCTGGCTCTGCTCTTTACGGTTCAAACGCAGTACATGGTGTAGTCAACGTGATCACCCCAGATACAACCTATGACCACAACCAACTTGGTTTTGATTACGGATCGTTTGGCTACACCCGCTACAAACTGGGCACTGGCCGTGATTTTGGCCAGCAAGGTTTAGGCATTAATGCCACGATCACCAGAGATACGGGTTACCGTGATGACGAAAGTGTTTACCAAGAAAAGCTATCACTGCGTCACCGTTTTGATGGCGAAAAACTAAGTGTAAGTACAGGCCTAACCTACACTCACTTAGATCAACAAACTGCAGGCTACATAGAAGGCTTTGAAAGTTATAAAGACGAGCAAATAGCACAGTCTAATTTTGATCCAGATGCGTTTCGTAAAGCGCGTTCTTTACGTATTTGGTCAAAACTAAATTGGACACAAGATGAGGCTAACAACTTTACCCTAACGCCTTATATCCGCGACCAAAACATGACCTTCTTTAAGCATTTTTTACCGGGTACTCCCCTTGAAGAAAATGCTCAGCAAGGTGTTGGCCTTCAATCAAGCTGGCAGCATAAGTTAACTGGTGCAAGCCTCTTAACTGTTGGTTTTGATGGTGAGCTGACAGATGCTGATTTTTTACAATATCAAGACAGCCCCACTCGAGGCTCAGCGTTTTTAGTCGCCACCGTACCTCAAGGTAAACATTACGATTATCAAGTAACTAGCACCCTATTAGCACCATTTGTTAACCTTGATTGGCAGCTTGATGACTTACTCATCAGCCTTGGTGGTCGATACGAGCGTATGCGCTATGACTACACTAACCATATGTTGGCTGGTCGTACAAAAGAAGATGGCACAGCATGCGCAATGGGCGGGTGCCGTTATTCTCGACCAGAAAGTAGCGTAAATAGCTTTACGAACTTCTCGCCAAAGCTTGGTTTAAGCTATCAATATGCTGATAACCAGTTTATCTACGCCAATGCTTCAGAAGGGTATCGAGCACCGCAAGCGGCAGAGCTTTATCAATTACAACGCGAACAAAATGTTGCAGATCTTAACTCTGAAATAGCTAAAAACCTCGAGCTTGGTTTAAAAGGTCAACAAGCACAGCTGCATTATGTATTTAGCATTTATGCAATGAATAAAAAGAACACCATTTTCCGCGACAGTGATTTTTATTATGTCAACGACGGCCAAACCCAGCATCGTGGTGTTGAGCTTGAATTAGCCTATGCCATTACGCCAAGCTTATCGATGCAGTTAGCCGCAAGCCACGCCAAACACACATATAGTTATAATCAGTTACTCAGCGAGGTTAATATCAATGGCAATCTCATTGATACTGCACCACGTAACATCGCTAACTTACAGCTACTTTGGCAAGCAAACGACATAACGCGTGTTGGACTTGAGCTGCATACCACCAGCAGCTACTTTACTGATCCTGAAAACCAGCATAGTTACGAAGGCCACTCATTAGTTAACTTAAGAGCAGCATGGCAGCTAACACCTAACTTTACCCTTACTGCGCGAATAAACAATTTAACCGATGAGCACTATGCTGAGCGCGCAGACTACACCACATTTAGTGGCGACCGCTACTTTCCGGGTAGACCGCGCAACGCCATGATATCAGCAAGCTATCAGTTTTAAGTAACCGTTTTATTTGGTGAGCTATCTCATAGTTCACCCACGCTGTTTAGTGTTTTGGTATGATAAAAGTACCTATAGCTTTCTTTCCAAACAGCGTGTCATCTTCTCAAAACGTAATTCGTAACCTTCTATTAGTACTGGGCATTTTTCTAATTGCAGCCAGTTTACGTGCTCCTATCACTGGGATCGCACCTGTACTTGAACAAATCATTGAACAATTTCAGTTAAGTGCATCACAAGCCGGTATGTTGACTACTTTACCTTTAATCGCGTTTGCTATTGCCTCCCCCATGGCGGCGAGCCTTGCTAAAAAGTGCGGTCTTGAAGTATCGCTGTTCATTGCCCTTGTGCTTATAGGCGTAGGAGTCGTATCTCGCGTTATTGACTCAGCCACAGTGTTATTTATTGGTACTGCAGTGATTGGCGTCGGTATCGCGATTGGTAATGTGTTATTGCCAAGCCTGATAAAACGGGACTTTCCACATAAAGTGGCTGTTATGACGTCTAGTTATGTTTTGGCAATGGGGATATTTGGCGGAAGTTATTCAGCAATAATCATTCCGCTGGCAGAATATAAAGAACTTGGCTGGCAATTAGCCCTCGCCAGTTATGCCCTATTAGTTGTACTGGCTACTGTTGTGTGGTTACCACAACTTAAGCAACATACCATGCCAAAAAAATCATCTGTGCCAAGTAGTACACAAAGCAAAATTTGGCACTCAGCACTTGCTTGGCAAATCACTTCACTGCTCGGCTTTAACTCATTTTTCACTTATATCATGCTAGGTTGGCTGCCCAGCATTTTAATAGAGGGTGGTCATAGTGCGCAGCATGCTGGTGCTTTACAAGGCGCCTTTCAAGTTGCCTCCGCCCTGCCAGGGATTGTGCTTATTCCGCTACTTGCCAAATTAAAAGATCAACGTATTTTAACTTTAAGCCTTGCGTTACTTGGGGCGCTTTGTTCACTTGGGTTATTAGTTGCACCTAGTTTCGCGATGTTTTGGTCAATCACTCTAGGTTTTTGTTCAGGCGCATGTTTTATTCTAGGTTTATCATTCGTAAGCCTGCGAACTCAAGACTCAATGCAAGCCGCAGCTTTGTCGGGCATGGCACAATGTATCGGATATTTATTGGCTGCAACCGGCCCTATTATTGCGGGTGCCTTACATAGTTATTTTAATAATTGGGAAGGAGCACTTTGGCTGTGTATTGCATCAAGTCTACTGTGTGCTTTGTTTGGTTATTTAAGTGGCCGAAATCTAACTATCGGCCAACAACAAAAAGGGGCAGCTAATTAGGTGCGGTTTCAAAGATACTCATATCACTTAGGTTATCGAGCCAAGGCTTATGTGAACGATACCAAATATGCGCTTTAGGGATAAGCTCATCAGCTTGCTCTACAGCGCCAATACGTAAGCCATAAATACGCTCACCTGCACCTACAGAAGTCGCGTACAAGGCTGTACCACAGTTACCACAAAAGCCTTGCGCACGCTGATTACCACTTTCGGCTATTTTTATATATTCTTTTGGCTCAGCACCTGTAAAGGTAACCCCATCTGGCACAGACACCACAACAGTGCGAAAAGGCGCACCCGAGATAATTTGGCAATCTGTACAGTGACAGTTAATCACTTTATTTTCATCAACTTCTGCATTGTAAGTTACCTCACCACAATGACAACGACCTGTTACCTTCATATTAAATTCCTTGTTGAGATGACTGCTCTTTTACTGGGTAGTGATTGGCATGTTTTAAGCTTTGTAAGTCATTAAAACGTACCCCATGCTGGGCCATAATAGGATGTATTTTTTTGCTGATCAATTGCCTAATGTAAAAGGGCTGATTCGGTACAAAATGATGGATTGTGTGTGTACGACCAAAATCAAAACAAAATAATTGAAACGGTAAAAACCAGCGACTGGTAATCACATGCGTTTGCTCTAGCAAATTATTTACACCACCATAATAATGCATTGAAGATGTCACCAAGTTAAGAGACGTTGAGCGAATGATATTAGGCACGATAAGTACCACCATTAAGAATTCAGCCCCAGTAAGTAACTCTACTCCCCAAGCGGGTAATGTAAATGGCTGCACAAATTGCAGAGCATAGTAAGCAATTACCCCATAAAGAGTCGCAAAATACGCTGTTGCAACAGGAAAGCCAGCATTAAAAACTCGTAAAAACTTAAAGCCACTAATTTCTTTATTAAATCGCTTGGTATTAATTAATAAACCTAGCAAGCCATCAGTGATAACCAACACCCTCAAAAATGGTGATTTTATGCCATTGCCCACTAAGCGCTCCTCTAAATCTTGCGAGGTGCCGGATACTTTATGGTGATGTAAGTGAATTTTTCTGCGATACCAAGGGTTAACCGTATTTGGCCGCATTAGCCACACGGTTAGCATCATCAGGTTATGTGTAAAAGGACGATTACTAAAATACTGCTTATGGATCAGATCATGTTCAAGTTCATGCGATATCGAGGTAATAAAAGCAGCCAAAATGATACACAGCCATGCAGGAATAATAGCTAAATAATAGAGTGTCGCAACGCCGAACAGTGAACATAACGACACGAGTAGAATAGCCATAGCAATCGTGTTTTGCTGATTAAGTATAGGATAAAGCGCTCTTAGCGACTGCTCTTCAGCCTTAATAGCTGAAACTATCGTCTTTATATTTTGCTTTGCAGTTGATTTTGACATAGTAAGCTTTTACTAGCAGGTTGATATCAAAATCATACCGTAATTACCTACTGCGCTCGAGGAAATTGCGTTAAAAATGGCAGTATATCGCTTGCTGGCAATGGCTTTGAAAAGTAATAGCCTTGGATATAGTCACAGCCAGCTTCTGTTAGTACAGCCAATTGTTCGCGTTCTTCAACCCCTTCAGCAACAACTTTAATACCCAGAACACGACTCATTTGAATAATTGATTTGACCAGCGCTTCGTCACCTGAATCAACATGTACTTCATCTATAAAAGACTTATCTAGCTTAAGTACATCGACAGGAAAACGGCGTAAATAGCTAAGAGACGAATAACCCGTACCAAAATCATCTAATGAAATTAAACACCCTGCTTGCTTCAACTGCCTTAACACATCTAGATGATTGGTATTTTCTGGAGCTAAAACACTTTCGGTTAATTCAAATGAAATTTGGGATGGTTTAACCCCTTGTCCTTTAATAATCTCAAGCCATGTATTACGCTCAGGGTTATACTCAGTAAACTCAAATAAAGAACGGTTTACGTTAAAAACAACATTTTCATAACCTTTTGCTTCTAACTCTTTCACTTGCTGACAAGTTTTAGTCAACACGAGTTCACCGAGTGGAATAATCACCCGAGACTCTTCAGCCAAAGGAATAAACTCAGCAGGTGATAGCCATTGGCCTTGATTATTCCAGCGTACTAAACTTTCGAATTTAGCAACTGTGTTATTTTCAATATCGATAATAGGTTGAAAATACACTTCAATATCATTGTTTTTCACAGCTTGGGTAAGCTGTTCTACTAACAAATTGTGTTTTTTGACCTTGTTATCCATCTCTTTACAGAAAAACAGGTACTCATCACCTGTTTGCTTGGCATTTAAGGTGGCAAGTTCAGCTTGGCGTATTAAACGACGGGCAACCTTTTCAATTTTATAATTTGAAGTAGCCGTTTCAGTTTGCTCAAATTGACTCATTCCCAGCGTAACTGAAACCTGCTGACTAATTCCACCAATCGAAAAAGGTTCAACAAGTAACGCGGTAATTTGTTTGCAAACATGCTCAAGTTCACTAACGTGCTGATAAGTTTGTAAGATGGCAAAGCTATCACCATCAATACGCGAAAAAGCACACTCTTTAAAACTGCCATTAAGCCGTTTTGACAGCTCGCATAGTACCTTATCACCAAACGTTAAGCCGTAGACTGTGTTGATGTCTTGAAACTTATCAACATCGAAGTAGATCACTGCTAAGTTAGTATTCGCATCATCTTGGTAAGACAAAGACGATATTAGCTTGCATAAATACTCTTTAAAGTAAAAACGATTGGTTAAACCGGTGAGTTGGTCATGGTTTGCGTGAAAATAGATTTTCTGTTCAGCTTCTTTTTTCTCGGTGATATCCAAAATAAACGCAACATAGCAATCTTCACCATTATTTTGCATTTTGGTAATAGATAAAAATTGCGTATACAGCTTACCTTGTTTGGTTTTATTCGTTATTTCACCAGACCACTTACCCTCTGTATTAATTTGATGCCACATCGCTTTGTAAAAATGTGGATCATACTTGTTTGAGCTTAAAATTTTTGGGTTTTGCCCTAATACTTCACTCAGCGAGTAACCGGTCATTTCAGTAAATGCCGTATTTGCATAAGTAATATGTACATTATGGTCGCAAATAAAAATCGCTTCGTGGCTTTGCTCGATAAGTTGATTTGCAAAATCAAGTTTAGCAATAAAGCGGTCTTTTTCGATTTCTCGCTGAATAAGACCTGTAAATAACGAGAAGAAAGACTCTATTTGCATCGCATCGTTTATTTCATGCTGAAATAGTGCGACAAGAATAGTATCTGTTTTGCCAGATATACTTTGTAAAGGCACACCCACATAGGCTTCTATGCCCATATCAACAAGTAACTGATCGTTAGGGAATAGCTGCTGAACTCCAGAGCTGTAACTTGAGATACTGCCACACCTTACATCGTTGCATGGCGTACAGCGGATATCGTAGCTGATGTTTTCTACAATTTCGTCATGCTCAGCCAAAGCGATGGTTGTCGCATGCAAAGTCGACTCATCAACTTGAGCTAAAAAAACATGAGAAGCACCAAGCACTTCCGATAAAGACAGGCATATTGCATTATAAAAGTTTTCACTTTTTAAATTTGAAATACTTTCAACTATACGCTTTAAGTCGTATGTACCCACGCTAAGTTACCTTACCCGATATTGTGCACTAAGTGATTGACCTCACTTATAGTTTAGAAAACAAATTGTATTATAAGACGCATGCAAACACCATCGTACTCTAGTCTTAAACGGTTACTTTCCAAGCAAATAAGCACACATTTTTCATGGTTATTTGTAGATCAAACATAGTTTGAACTTGGTCGGTTATAAATAGAACAAAAGTTGCTTTAATAGTGGTGGAGTTGGTACTTAAATTTGAGTTATATGCTCTGGGTCCTAGGTTCTGGGTCCTAGGTTCTGGGTACTAGGCGATAGGCGATCACTCGGCTGATAGCTGATAGCTTTCAGGCATAAAAAAACCCCAGCAAAACTGCTGGGGTCATAAAAGTGGTACCAGTAGGCGGACTTGAACCGCCACGCCCGAAGGCAACGGATTTTGAATCCGTCATGTCTACCAATTCCATCATACTGGCTTCATTTTTCTTTAACCTTCTAAACACGAGAAGATAAAGAAAAACCACTTTAGAGCAAAAGCTTTTTAAACTGCTTTTGTCTCTATGCCAAGCATTATACAAAGAATAGGTAAGGCAGCAAGCGTTTTATGCGGTGCCACTACTCAACCGCACAATAATTAAACAAGTTGTTAACTTTAGAGTTTTGGCATCATTCGTGAAACAATAGCCTGACAATCGATGTCATGACTAAGACAGCCGTACTGGCTAAAACTCACTTCATTTAGACGACTCTTCACAAACGCGTCTGCAATAAGTGGCTCGCCAAATTGTAATAGCGTTGATGCTTGCCAAAGTAGCGCAAGCCTTTCAATTATGCGTCGAGCATGCATTTCGAGATTCGCGGCATCAGTGAGCATTCGTTGTAGTTCATCTAACTTTGTCGCGTAGTCGAGGCTCAAACTGCGTGCCTTTTCAAGCTCATTCATAAGCACCTTCAGAGATTCAGGCTCACGATTAAATACACGCAAAAGATCAAGGCACTGTACATTACCAGAACCTTCCCAAATTGAGTTAACAGGTGCTTCTTTATAAAGTCGACTGATAATGTTGTCTTGCACATAACCCACGCCACCAATACATTCCATAGCCTCATAGGTCTGCTGCACCGCACGCTTACAGATCCAGTATTTACCTATTGCAGTGGCACTGCGTACTAATGCAACTTCATTGCTATTACCTTGATTATCAAGAGCATGTGCAATGCGCATGGAAATAGCAAGTGCAGCTTCAGCCTCAATAGCTAAATCTGCCAGTACATTAAGCATTAGTGGCTGCTGGTGCAGGTTTTTACCAAATACACTTCGCCCTGAAGTGTGCCATATCGCTTCTTTCACAGCTTGCAACATCAACGAACTTGAACCAAGCATACAATCATAACGAGTCAAAGCGACCATTTGAATAATAGTTGCAATGCCTCGCCCTGGCTCTCCTAGCAACCAGCCATGCGCGCCTCTGAACTCTATTTCAGAGCTCGCATTCGATTGATTACCTAACTTATTTTTTAAACGCTGAATATACATGGCATTTTTCTCACCAGTTTCGAGCCAGCGCGGCACTAAGAAGCAGGATAATTGGTTTTCATCAGTGTTAGCGAGTACTAAAAATGCGTCACTCATGGGCGCTGAGCAAAACCATTTGTGCCCAGTTAAAGCGTATAATTGCCCTGCGCCACTTTCATTAATAGCTGCGGCTTTAGTGGTATTGGCTCGAACATCAGAGCCGCCTTGTTTTTCGGTCATCGCCATACCTATAGTGACACCCTTTTTTTCAGACCAAGGCTTATTATCTGGGTCGTAATGATTTGCCATTATTTTAGGTAGCCACATAGCTGCGATATTTTCTTGGCTGGCAATAGCTGGCACACTGGCAAAAGTCATGGTTAATGGACAGCCGGAGCCCGGATCTGCATGATTGTGCAGCACTGCCATCACAGCTCTTACAACATGACTCCCGGCTTTTTGTTGCTGCCAAGGCAATGCGCAGTGACCTTGCTCTATGGCATGCTGCATCAGCTCATGATAGCTTGGATGATAGTCAACTTGGTCTATGCGTTCGCCAAACCGACTGTGAGTCGTTAACTCTGGTAAGTGTTTGTTTGCTAAAAAACCAGCTTGCAGTAATACGCCACCCACTTGCTCCCCAAACGCAGCTAAATGCACAGTTCCCCACTGCCCTGCAAAACGGTTTTGCCAATACTGTAATACGGTATCAGCCTCGTAGGCATTGTAGTTTTCAAGTGGTTTGGGTTGATTAAATACCTGATGGGTTTCGCTTTGAGAAACGGCCATAATTGTGTGCTCATTTTTTATTATTTTCTCAACTATAGCAGGTCAGACCTGTTTGTCGACTTGCTAAACGGCCGTTAAGTATTTCTTGTTTGCGAAGGACTTTGCTAAACTACTGCGCAATTTAATTGGATGAGATTGTTTATGTCAGCTGAGTTTCCACGTGCCGGTTTCTGGCGCCGCTTTGCCTCTTTAATCTACGATACCTTGGTTATCATTGCCTTTGCGATGCTGACTACCGTACTGTATTTATTAGCTGTTCAAGGGCTAATTTCTTTAGACTTACTAAGCATTGGTGACGCTGAGGATGTATCTGCTTTCATTCAAAACTCGCCATTACTGTATGGCATTCGAAGTGCATTATTGGTAATAGTGAGTATTAGTTTCTTTAGCTACTTTTGGGCTAAGAGTGGCCAAACAATTGGTATGCGGGCATGGCGTTTAAAGGTGCAAACCCTCGATGGTCAATTAATTAGCTGGCAACAAGGTGCACTTAGAGCCATTACTGCGCTATTAGGTTTAGGTAATTTAGTGGTGTTGGTGGATTTTAAAAATAAGCGCGCATTGCAAGATTACATCGCAAAAACTGAAGTGATCACCCTCACCAAAGAAGAAAATAAACGTATTTATCGCTCACTTGATTAAGTGATTAAGCAACACATCAAGTACAAAAAAAGCGTGGCAACAAACCACGCTTTTTTGTGCATTTTAAACGAGCATTACACTCGTTTATTCAATAGATAAGTAGCAAACCCTATAAACAGTAAGCTTGGTAACACAGCACCAACCACAGCTGGAATTTGATAAACCATCACCACAGGACCAAAAATCTCATTAGTTAGGTGGAAAGTAATACCTGTTATTACACCCATAATAATACGTGCGCCCATTGTTACTGTGCGAAGCGGACCAAATATAAACGATAAGGCAACTAACAACATAACGGCTATAGATACCGGTTGCATAACCTTACGCCATAAAGCTAACTCATAAGTGCTGGTGTCTTGCTCATTTTGCTGCAAATAACCTAAATATGACCAAAGCCCAGTAAACGAAAGCGCTTCGGGCTTCACTGATACAACTCCTAACTTTTCAGCGGTCAGCTGCGAGTCGTAAAACTCTTCCTTGTGCTGTTCAGTACTGATCTGCTCAGGTGTGATCACCACCTTATTCACATCACGAAGTAACCAGCCATCTTTACGATTTAATGCCTCTTCAGCCTTTGTGATCTGAGTAAGTTGCAACGACTTATCAAAGTGATACATATGCACGCCACGTAACGTACCTTGCTGGTCGACATCTTCGATATTAATAAAATTGCTGCCATCTTTTGCCCACACACCTTGCTTGGCATTAAAAACATCACCACCATAAATTGCTTGATTGCGTATTTCTTTTGCCTTGAGCTGTGCTTCAGGGGCGCCCCATTCACCAAGCGCCATCATACAAATCGCCATAAACATAGCGGTTTTCATAACTGAAGTAATAATTTGCAGACGTGACATACCCGCGGCTTGCATTACCACCAACTCACTGTTGGATGCTAAAGCGCCAAGACCGGTCAATCCGCCAATCAGTGCAGCCATAGGAAAGAAAATAACCAAATCACCCGGCATGCTGTATATGGTGTAGATCAGCGCGGTTGCAATATCATAGCTACCACGACCAACCGATTTTAACTGCTCAATAAACTTAATCAGGGTACTAATACCCACCAGTACCATTAAAGCAAAACCGGTTGTTTGAATAATGCTGCGGCCTAAATACCAGTCGAGAGTTTTCATCATATGCTTAGCTCCCGCTTAGTCACAATTGACCTTAACCATGCGCCGAGCGGACGACCTTTAATAATCAAGAAACCACCAATAAACAAAGCTGATAAATGAATCCACCACAAGCCAATTGAAGGTGGGATTTTGCCATCTTCAACTGCAAATTTAGCGGCATTCAGTAAAATGAAATACCCTAAATACAAGCTGATTGCGGGCACCAATTTAGCGAATTTACCTTGGCGCGGATTCACCACACTTAGCGGTACTGCTAATAAGGTTAATAATGGAATTGAAAGCGGGATAGCTAAACGCCACTGCCACTGTGCAATGGCTTCAGAGGTTTTCATTTTGAATAAATCAAGCGTTGAAATAGCTTCTAACTTACGGCGCTGATGTTCAATTTCTTGATCTTGAATTTGCACACTGTAACCATCGAACTCTGTTAAGTTTAACGCAGCAGACTCGCCATCTGTTTCGTAGCGCTTACCATCGTTAAGAACAAGTTGCTGTTCACCGTTTTCTTGCTCAATCACCACACCACGTTCTGCATACACCAAACGTGCTAAGTCACCTTTTTCACGATCGGGTAGCTGAGCAACAAATACTTTGTGTAGCTCTTTTCCGCTATTTTCGATGTTGTGAATAAAAACAACCGCTTTTTCGTTTCCAGTTTGCTGAAAACGCCCTGCACGAAGTGCCGATAAGCCAGCATCCGCTTTTGCTTGCTCTTTTAATTGATATTCTTGTTCACTGGCCCATGGCGCAACATAAAGTGTCAGCGCCCCAGCTAAAACAGCCATCGCAGTACTTGAGATAAGTGTGACACGAACCACATACCACTCACTAACACCGCAGGCTTTGAAAACAGTCATTTCGCTGTCAGCATAAATGCGACTGTACGCCAAAATAATACCCAAGAAGATACTCAAAGGCAGTATAAGAGAAGCTAGTTGAGGAAGTTTTAGTGCAATCATCGAAAGCACAAGTTTAGCTGGAAGACCCCCTTCAGAGGCGTCTCCTAAGATAACGACAAACTTTTGAGACACAAAAATAGTCATCAAAGTTAAAAATACGGCGACCTGCGACTTGAAGACTTCAGTGGTCAAATAACGAAAAATTAGCAATGCTCGCCCCTGTTAAACATCGAGTTTCACTGGAATAGTAAGGAATTTTGAGTAAACTAGTTATTTTACTCACTTTATTATATGCCATCAAAGTTAAATATCATACCTAGCAAGAACATATAATCTTGCATAAATGGTGCAGATGGCGTCTATTATGTGATATTGATATTCACATTAAGATAAAGTTCAAAAACACATAAATAGAGTCATAGTTTATGTACTAAGATTAGTGCTATTAAACTAAAAAATGTAAGAAAGGACTCGAAAAAGAATTTCTTACCCTTATAAACTAAGGTTATACGACTCAATATCAGGAGTAACAATGGAATTTAGCGTAAAAAGTGGTAGTCCAGAAAAGCAACGTAGCGCATGTATTGTAGTAGGCGTTTATGAGCCACGTCGTTTATCCCCCATTGGTGAACAATTAGATAAAATCAGTGACGGTTATATCTCAAATTTGCTACGCCGCGGTGACCTTGAAGGTAAACCAGGCCAAGTATTGCTATTACATCATGTACCAAATGTACTGAGTGAGCGTGTGTTGTTAGTCGGTTGTGGTAAAGAGCGTGAGCTTGATGACAAACAATATAAACAAATCATCTCAAAAACGATTAACACGCTAAACGAAACCGGTTCAATGGAAGCAGTATGCTTTTTAACAGAGCAACACGTTAAAAGCCGCGACACCTACTGGAAAGTGCGCCAAGCAGTTGAAACAACTCAAGACTGCTTATACACCTTCAACCAACTGAAAAGCAAAAAGAGCGATCCGCGTCGCCCACTTCGTAAAATTGTTTTCAACGTGCCAACACGCCGCGAGTTAACAATTGGCGAAAGCGCCATTGAGCATGGCTTAGCAATCGCTGCAGGTAGCAAATTATGTAAAGACGTTGCCAACATGCCACCAAATATCTGTAACCCTGCGTATTTAGGAGAACAAGCACAAGAGCTTGCTAATAACTTCGATAATGTAAGCGTTGATATTATTGGTGAAGAAAAAATGGCTGAGCTTGGCATGAATTCATACTTAGCGGTAGGTCGTGGTAGTGCTAATGAATCAGTTATGTCAGTAATCAACTATCAAGGTGGCGACAAAGACCAATCACCTATCGTATTAGTAGGTAAAGGCTTAACCTTTGACTCAGGCGGTATTTCAATCAAGCCTGGCGAAGCCATGGACGAAATGAAATACGATATGGGTGGTGCAGCGGGTGTTATTGGTACTATGCGCGCATTGGTACAAATGCAGTTACCTATCAACGTTGTCGGTGTTTTAGCCGGTTGTGAAAACATGCCAGGGTCAAATGCTTATCGCCCTGGTGATATTTTAACAACGATGTCAGGTCAAACAGTTGAAGTGTTAAACACTGATGCTGAAGGTCGTTTAGTGCTGTGTGATGCCCTAACTTATGTTGAGCGTTTCGAACCAGATACTGTTGTCGACGTAGCAACACTTACGGGTGCGTGTATTATTGCTCTGGGTTCACATGCAACGGGCTTACTATCTAACCATAACCCACTTGCCCATGACCTACTTAAAGCGTCTGAGCAAAGTGGCGACCGCGCATGGCAGCTTCCGCTATGGGATGACTATCAAGAGCAACTTGAAAGCCCATTCGCTGATTTTACCAACTTAGGTGGTCGTGCTGCAGGTACGATTACAGCAGCATGCTTCTTATCTAAATTCACCAAAAAATACAACTGGGCGCATTTAGATATCGCAGGTACAGCATGGCGCAGCGGCGGTAAAAACAAAGGTGCAACTGGTCGTCCGGTTCCTATGTTAACCCAGTATTTGTTAAACCGTGCGGGCATAAGTGAAGCAAGTCACGATTAAGCCTTGTCGAAAGCTTAAAACTAACCCTAAATAAGGCGCCAAATGGCGCCTTATTAATTGAAGCAATTCGCGTTCTATGTCAAAATCCCTGCTTTGATCTGTGTATCTGTGGGGACGAAAGTCACTATGAATATGAACGCACAATTTTACGTTCTAAAACAAGATGATAGTGTCCACCAAACGGCAGACGCTGTTTTCGATCTTGCAGCCAAAATTGCTGCAGATCAGTATCGTCTAGGTCATCGCGTATTTATTTACGCCGATAACACCGACACGGCCCACACAATCGACGACATTATTTGGTCATTTGAACCAGATAGTTTCGTACCTCACAACTTACAAGGTGAAGGCCCTAAAGGTGGCGCTCCGGTTGAGATTGGTATGACTCCACCTGTCGGCAACAGAAAAATATTAATCAACTTAGCTGAACACCTACCGGATTTTATCCGTCGTTTTCAGCAGGTTTATGATTTCGTACCCGTTGAGCCAAATGCTAAACAAGCCGCCCGTGAGCGGTTTAAAAAGCTTCGCCAACTGGGCGCCCATATTGCAACGCAAGAAATTGACATTTAAGCATTTATTTAAGGTTCTGTGTAATGGATAAAACCTATAATCCGCAAGATATTGAACAGTCTTTATACCAAGGCTGGGAAGAAAATGGCTACTTTAAACCGTCTGGCCAAGGTGACGCATACTCAATTATGATCCCGCCACCAAACGTCACGGGTAGCTTACACATGGGCCACGCGTTCCAAGATACCATCATGGATACGCTAACGCGCTTAAAGCGTATGCAAGGCAACAACACATTATGGCAAGTAGGTACTGACCACGCGGGTATCGCAACACAAATGCTTGTTGAGCGTAAGCTTGCTGCTGAAGAAGGTAAAACACGTCACGACTTAGGCCGTGATGCATTTATCGATAAAATCTGGGAATGGAAAAACCACTCAGGCGGCACGATCACTAAACAATTACGTCGTTTAGGCGCTTCTGTAGATTGGGACCGTGAGCGTTTCACTATGGACGAAGGCCTTTCTGAAGCAGTTAAAGAAGTATTTGTACGTCTTCACAAAGAAGATTTAATTTACCGTGGTAAGCGCCTAGTTAACTGGGATCCTAAACTACACACAGCGATTTCTGATCTTGAAGTTGAAAACAAAGACAAACAAGGTCACATGTGGAACCTACGTTACCCACTTGCTGATGGCGTAAAAACCAAAGATGGTAAAGACTACATCATTGTTGCGACAACACGTCCTGAAACAATGCTAGGTGATTCAGGTGTTGCTGTTAACCCTGATGATGAGCGTTACCAAGACCTAATCGGAAAAGAAATTTTACTGCCTATCGTAAACCGTCGTATTCCAATTGTTGCCGATGAGCATGCAGACATGGAAAAAGGCACAGGTTGTGTGAAAATCACGCCTGCCCACGACTTTAACGATAACGAAGTGGGTAAACGTCACCAACTACCAATGATCAACATCTTCAATAAAGATGCTGCTGTATTAAGCGAAGGCGAAAGCTACACATTCGACGGTAAAGAGCTTGAGTTAGATGCGCCAATTCCAGAGCGTTTACACGGCCTTGACCGCTTTGATGCTCGCAAAGCAATCGTTGCTGAATTTGAAGAACTTGGCCTACTAGAAAAAATCGAAGATCACAGCCTAACGGTACCTTACGGTGACCGTTCTGGCGTAGTAATTGAGCCACTTCTTACAGACCAATGGTATGTTCGCGTAGCACCTCTAGCAGAGCCTGCGAAAGAAGCAGTTAAAAATGGCGATATTAAATTTGTACCTCAACAATACGAGAACATGTACTTTTCGTGGATGAACGACGTACAAGATTGGTGTATTTCACGTCAGCTTTGGTGGGGTCACCGCATTCCTGCTTGGTACGACAACGAAGGTAACGTATACGTTGGTCGTGACGAAGCTGAAGTACGCCGCGATAACAACCTTGCTGATGATGTTGCACTTAAACAAGACGAAGACGTTTTAGATACTTGGTTCTCATCTGCGCTTTGGACTTTCTCAACGCAAGGCTGGCCGGCAAACACTGATGATTTAAAAACTTTCCACCCGTCTGACGTATTGGTAACAGGTTTCGACATCATCTTCTTCTGGGTTGCTCGTATGATCATGATGACCATGCACTTCATCAAAGATGAAGACGGCAAGCCACAAGTACCATTTAAAACCGTTTACGTAACTGGCCTTATCCGTGATGAAAACGGCGATAAGATGTCTAAGTCGAAAGGTAACGTACTTGATCCTATCGATATGATTGACGGTATCGACCTTGAAAGCCTGGTTGAAAAGCGCACTGGTAACATGATGCAGCCACAACTGGCGAAGAAGATTGAGAAAAATACCCGTAAAACATTCGAAAATGGTATTGAAGCACACGGTACAGACGCACTGCGTTTCACCCTTGCGGCAATGGCTTCAACGGGTCGTGATATCAACTGGGATATGAATCGTCTTGAAGGTTACCGTAACTTCTGTAACAAACTATGGAACGCGAGCCGTTACGTATTAATGAATACAGAAGAGCAAGACTGTGGCTTCGCTACAGATGCTGAAAAACAGTACTCACTAGCTGATCGTTGGATTTTAGGCCAATTTGAAGCAACTGTTAAAACCTATACTGAGCATCTAGAAAACTACCGTTTTGATCTAGCAGCAAACACCATTTATGAGTTCACGTGGAACCAATTCTGTGACTGGTACCTAGAGCTTACTAAACCAGTATTGTTTAAAGGTAACGAAGCACAACAACGTGGTACTCGTCATACCTTAATCACAGTATTAGAAAGCCTACTACGCTTGATGCACCCGTTAATGCCTTACATCACTGAAACGATTTGGCAACGTGTTGCGCCACTTGCAGGTATCGAAACTGCCAACACTAGCATCATGGTTCAAGGTTTCCCTCTTTACAATGAAGCAAATGTTGATAGCCAAGCGATGGCTGACCTAGAGTGGGTTAAGCAATTCATTCTTGCTATTCGTAACATCCGTGGTGAAATGGATATCAGCCCAAGTAAGCCTCTATCTGTATTGCTTGCTAACGCGTCTGATGAAGACAAGCGCCGCTTAACGGAAAACGAAGCATTCTTAGCTTCTCTTGCTAAGCTTGAGGAGTTCACGCTACTTGATAACAAAGACGATGCACCAGCGTGTGCAACTTCGTATGTTGGCAACCTTGAGATCATGATCCCAATGGCTGGCTTAATCGATGTTGAAGCTGAACTTGCTCGTATCGCGAAGCAGCTTGAAAAAGCAGAAAAAGGCTTAGCACAAGTTCAAAACAAGTTAGCTAACGAGAAGTTCGTAAATAACGCACCAGAAGCAGTGCTTGCTAAAGAGCATGCTAAACTGGCTGAATTTACAGATGCGAAAGACAAACTATTAGCGCAAAAAGCGAAAATCGAAAGTCTATAACTTACAAGTAATTAAGCGTGATATAAAATCACGCTTACAAAAAAGCCGCGCTATGACATTGTTATAGCGCGGCTTTTTAATGCTCTGTAGCAGCGACTTTACGTCGCGTCACAATTAAAATTTGTAGTTGTACTGAGCACCAACTAGTACTGCGTGACCTTTTGATTCATATTCCCATGAAACATCTTGGCCTAAAGAAGCCGCTAAGCTGTCTTTTTCTGAGAAGTTCTGTGTTTTACCACGAAGGATACTTACACCTAAATCAACATTTGAGTTTTCACTAAATGCGTAGTTACCACCAAATGAGAACCAAAAACGATCTGTATCAGGGATAGAGATTGAAAGGTGTGATTGGTCTGCTGGCGACTCATCGTAGGCAATACCTGCACGAAGTAAAAGTGCATCGCTGTATTGGTAGTCAGTACCAATAGAGTAACGCATTGAATCAGAGAAGTTCTCTGCTTTAGAGAATACTGGCGTTTCTTGGCTTGGTGTATAAGCTTCTAACTTTTGGAAGCTGTCCCAACCAGTCCATAAGATGCTGTAATGTACACCAAGCTTCTTATCAATTTGGTGTGAACCTGAGAACTCAGCAATTGCTGGTAAAGTTAATTTTAACTCACCAGGTACTACAGTACCCGCTAAGCCGCCAACAGCTGCTGGAAGTTGGTTTGAGTACTCACCTTCAAAGTCGATATCAGTTTCGCTACGGTAGTTAAAACCAAAACGACTGTTTTCGTCTAACTGATACATTGCACCAATATTCCAACCAAAGCCGTAGTCGTCACCTTCAAGGTGAGCGATTTGCGTGCTAGCTGGTAAACCAAACGGGTTAGTACCTGCATTACGAACAACTTTAGCATCTGCATAAACATAGTTTAAGCCAAGGCCTAGACTGAACTGTTCATTAATTTTGTATGAAGCGCTTGCATTCATGTTAATTGTAACGATTTCAGTTTCACCTGCGATAGAACCCGCTGCGTAATCGTCTTTAAATTCAGTTGAAAGACCGAAGTTTGAAAAAGCACCAAAGCCTAAAGACACTTTGTCGTTTAAAGGCATAGTGAAGTATCCTGCAGGTATAAATGCAGATGGAGCGATACTATCATCATCGATAGAGCTTTTATCTAAGCCGTACGCAGCACTTTCACCTTTTAAGCTTACATCTGGAATTACCGCAATACCTGCAACTGAAATTTGCTTGTCTTTGAATAAAGACATAAGTGCAGGGTTACGAGCAACAACAGACGCGTCATCAGCAACAGCTGCTTCACCAGCGTATGCACGACCTAAACCTGATACGTTTTGCTCAGCTAATTGGAAAGCTGCAGCAAAGCTGTCAGCAGAAACAACAGCAAGTGATGCTGCAATAAGTGTTTTAGTGAACTTCATAAATCTGTGTCCTCTTGCAAACTTGTGCGAAAGCTAATCCAACAACGAGGGCAACCTATTAGTTAAGCATAAAAGATTAGCGCTGTATGTTGGTATTAGATGTTTTATTCTAATAATTACAAACTTTCGAACATTACCTTAATTAAGATCAAAAAACTGTAATTTTTCGTTAGAATTAGGTAAAAAACCGACATTTTAACAACAAGATAACAACTTATTAAAACTCATCAGAGGTCTGATTACAAAAACCCAAAGTGGTAGTAATTATCATTTGCATTGACATCTATTTCACGTCCTATTAGACTAAAAATAAAGGTTTTTCTGTAGAGCTTGAGTATGGAAATCGCATTGATTATTGCAGCACTGATGTTATGCGGTGTCAGCGTTCATTATTTTTGTAAAGCAAACTATTGCGCTTGTACTAAAGCAGGTGATTGCGATAACCCAGTTAATCACTATTGGCTAAGTGCTATGCTGAGTGCTGTTTTATCGCTTCTATTCTGTTGCGTGGCCTTACATGTGGAAAAAGGCTCTTTGCTTTGGTTGGTATTAATGACAAGTTGTTTTAGTGGTGCATTTATATCAGCAAAACGCAGCGCCAAAAAACGCTGTATTAAGTCTAAACAAGCAGATGCTCTTTTAACAAACGAGCCAAATTAAGCTGATAATCTAATGGTTTGATGCTAGCCATGATTTTTAGTTCTTTTTCTACGCTTAGATCGACATCTTTAGCTGTAATATGGTGCTTGTGCTTAGCATTATAGAAAACCTTTATCTTTGGCTTAATAGGATTTTCGTGGTTACCTTCCATAACTAGCGCTAAGCGCTCATTGTTTAACTTAACGATTGTGCCAACTGGATGCACACCCAAGCATTTAATAAAACGTTGTACTAATTCAGAATCAAACAATTGTTTATTAGCAAGTAAATAACGCAGAGCTGAGATTGGCTCTTCACCCATTTGATGAGGTCTATCTGCCGTCATCGCATCATAAACATCAACAATGGCCATCATTCGTGCTGCGCGACTAAGCTTTTCAGCAGCAATACCACGTGGGTAACCTGTACCATCTAAACGCTCATGGTGATTTACTATCATATCGAGCATTAATGGTGTAATGCCCTTTTCACCTTTTACTAAGCCAAGGCTCTGTGCCACATGCTTTTTAACAACTTGCATTTCATTGTCATTCAAAGCGCTTGGTTTAGATAGTACACCTTGTGGCATTTTCGCTTGACCGATATCGTGCATCAATGCACCCATTGCCAGCTCTTTAATTGTCTTTTCTTTGTAGCCTAAATACTTGGCAAACACACTCACCAAAATCGCGGTGTTGATCATGTGCCGCCAGTTATAAATATGCTTATCTTTGAGGCGAGTTAAAATAGTTAATGCATTGTGATTACGAAATACCGAGCTGACTATATCAACGGCGATATCATCAAGCACCGATACATTCATTTTCAAACCCGATGTAATATCAGAGTAGAAACTTTGCAGTTTTCGGCTATGTTGTTCGTAATGCACGCTGGCTTTTAGAAACTCTTGTTGAACCGTGATCCCTTGCGGTGAGCCATTAGCTGCAGGCTTTTGTTCAACTTTCGGTTTAGCCGGTTCAGGTTTTGGTTGGTATTTTTTAGGCAGTGCAACATCGCTTTGTGTAAAGTCGATGAGTAGCTCTTCAACCCCTTCAGAGATCAGGCGTTGAATAATTGTTTTATCACGCACTAAACCACGTGTTTTGATCTTAATACTATTTACATGCTCTTGTTGCTTACTGACACTGTCAACAAACATCCCTGGTACAAGTTCGGCAATGGGTAAGGTAATAAGCATATGTGAGCTTAGCGCATAAAAACATCGAGTTTTTTATTATCGCTAATTGATTACAAATGTCTATAGATTGGCTAGCGAATACGAAATAGGTATGAGTTAGAAAGGAGGAAGTTAGAAAGTTTCTAGGGGAAAGTTAGAAAGTAGCAACTCGCTAACTTTATCCCTGAAAGCTGACGGCTGATAGCTGACAGCTCTCTAGCTGTTTATTCCTGAAAGTAAGTGCCCCAGCCGTCGTATTCAACACCTGTTTGCTGAGCAAGTGCTTCTAGCTTATCGACATCTTCCATAATAGCTTCTACGTCAAGCTCACACTCAACAACCACGTCAAAGCTCCATACTTTCTCGCCGTCTTCTAGCTCAAGTTCAGCTGGCTCTTCAACATCGTAGCCTAGTTTAAAAGCGGCTAAAGCTGCTTGCTCTAACTTTTCAAAATTTTCGCTAACAAAGTGGTGTTCCACTTCATAAAGTACTTCAGGATCTGAGCCATCTTCAAGTAATGAAGTAACGATGTCTTCAGTAATTTCGCGCCAATTTTCCATTATTTGTTTCTCACTTGAGCATCTAATTCAGTTATTTTAGCAGCCATAATCTGATGAACATGTGAAGCATGGTCACGAGCAGATACGTCTTTATCAAGATAAATCGGCGCTAACATTTCGAGGTAAATTGTACCATTATCCCAGCGATTTAGCTTAATAGTTTTGTGCGTTGTACTCATACAAACTGGCACAACGGGCACATCAGCACTCATTGCTGTGTGAAATGCCCCTGTTTTAAAAGGTAATAAACCACGACCATAGCTTCGTGTGCCCTCAGGAAACATCCAAACAGATAGACCTTTTTGTTTTATTTTCTCAGCTGATTTAGAAATTGTGCCTGCGGCTTTTGAACGATTTGCACGGTCAATCAATATGTTACCCGATAACCAATACAGCTGACCAAAAAACGGGATCCATTTAAGGCTTTTTTTACCTAGGCTTACGCAGTTCTCTGGCACCATGGCAGGTAAAGTGAATAGGTCATAGTTATTTTGATGATTTGCCACATATACAGCAGGGCCTATATTTTTTGGATCATCGTGGTATTTAAGCTCAAGTTTTACACCTAAAATTTTAGCTACCTTGCAAAACCAACCTGAAATAATATGTACATTATTGGTATGAAATGGCTTAACAATACATAAGAGCAAACCAAACACACAGCTTAAAATTATAAATAAAGCCATGAAAATGATGCGAAAAAAAGCTAACAAACGAATTCTCCTCGTACTAAACAGCGCGCATTATAACGTGAAAAGTGCCATAGCCATAGCTTTAAGCGCACATGTGTAAGCCTAAGCAATATATCATCATTTCACTACAAATAATGAGCATAAAAACGACAAACAAACGTGAGAGGCCTCTTTGTATTTACAGATTTTTCTCAAAAAAAATTATGAAGCCTCTTAAAGAGTAATGGCTTTTAAAATGCTAACTTTTTCATACCCCTACCCTATTTATAAACTACAAAAAACGGTAAGTGCTAATGAAAAAAACTCCTATAGTCATAGCGTTACTTGGCTCATTTGCTTTGTGTCACTCCTTTAATGCATCGGCCTTACAGACCAATACATTTAATCAAAACGAGTTTCATAGTGACACAACAGGAAACTTCCCAGCCACGGTCCTTTTTGCACAAAACTCAATTACGCCATCACAAAATGGGGTTGAAGACGACATTCAACCTCACTTGGTAGCCGAACGAAGAACGATGATCATGTTTAAGCCACATGATAAATTGAATAATGATGCAAAAATTATATTAAGCGTACTTGATCACAATAATAGCCTGCTTTACCAAACATATATGCGCTCGCCAGAAAACTTCACTAAACCTTTTGGGTTTGAAGATAGTGACAATCCAATTAGTTATAGTGAAGACACATTTTCAACTATAGTCCCCGCATCTGTTGTTAAACCAAATATGCGCCTCTCTTTCCAGTTTGAAGAGAAACAAGGAGAGCTGAAGAACGTTACTGTAGGTGGAAGCTCAAACTTAATCATTAACACAATAGATATTGGTTTACTTACGCCTTATCGTGACAAATTCACATTTCAAAATGATCCAGACTTACATCGACAGTATTTCCAACAAGTCCCGCTCAGTAAATTAACAGTTAATAAGTTCGAGCCGATTTACCTTACTGAAGTAATGTTGCCAAATGGTAACTTACTTACCGACTCAGATCCGAGTAAAGGAGGGGTTTATAGCGGTGATATGCGTCATCAAATCGCAAAGAACTTATTTTCCCACGGTATTAATAACGCTAACTATGGAATTAACGCTTCAGGAATGTCTGGTCCCACTTCACATCCATTCAGTAGTGCACAATTAACCGCTCATAATGCTATCGGTAAATATAGTAACGGTATTTTTGTTCATGGTTTATCCGGAGGGGCTGGAATGGTCACCTTGCGCCGCTCTGAAGGAAATGAGTTTAGCCATGAACTTGGCCATAATTATGGTATGGGACACTACCCTGGTGGTGTAGATGGTGTGTTGCATCGTCCTGCGGATGAACGTAACTCAACCTGGGGTTGGGATGCGGATTTAGATAAATTTATACCTAACTTTTCATCTATAGTAACTTACAAAGACCGTTGCTATAAGGAAACGTGTATTGCGTCTTTTAATGGCCACCAATATGGTAAAGGATCAATGTCTGGTGGTGGGCCAATGTATTACGAATTCAATAAATATACGTTACACACTCCATATGAGCTAAATCGTATTCAGCGTTTTTTTGAAAGCAAAGCTAATTTTTCTCCAAGTTCAATGACAGGTTTCACAAAATGGAATCCTGTTAGTAAAAAAATGGAACCGTGGAGTAATATTGTAGTAGATACAAATACGAAGAGTAATTTGCAAAGAACACCTTACAAGCAAGATGTTGCCATTACGACTCTGATTGGCTTTTATGATCCCAACAAGCAACTTTCAAGCTTTATCTATCCTGCGCTTCATGGCTCATCTGGTGCGGTGTATAAAGATAACTTTGCAAAGTCTAGCTGCCAATTAATTGTGGTCACTGAAAAAGCAGGTACAAAAACTTTTAATTTGCCTGAGAATCGATTAAATACAGATAAAATGAATAAGTTTCATATCAATATCGAACAGTCTGCTAATCCTGTTTTTGCTTCGATTCACTGTGGTTCAAATATCTTAGCAGCTAAAAATTTAAAACCCGCAAAACAAAATTTAGCAACCTCGATAGTCAGTACATTCGACAAGCCAAAAGCCTGTATTGTTAATATTGAAACAAATGAGGAGTTTTGTCTTGAGGATGGGCAAAAAGTAAGTTCTTTACCTGCATTTGTGCACAAAAAGCCAATTTATGTAAGAGCACCACAAGGTTTGCAAGTCATGTTATCTGATTACACTAATTTGTCTTATAACCGTATAGCTACGTTCAATGGAACTGTTGAACATGAAAAACTTAAAAAAGTACTTGCTAAAAATGGCCATTACCTTGACTTTTCTAAGCCAAGATCAATGCGCGTTTTTAGTTCAAAAGAAGCCTTAGGTTGTATTGTGAGCTTAATAGATCAAAGTGAGTACTGCCTCAGTGCAAATGAACGCTCTGATTACAAACTACCTTCTTTTATTTATAAACACCCAGTTTATATAAAAGCAGCCCCCGGTGTAGCCGTTGTATTATCAGATTGGCCGAACCTCTCTTATCGACGAACAGCTCAATTTACCGGGCATACAAGTCATCAGGAATTAATGGAAGTAAAAGCTGATAATGGTCATTATCTTAACTTTTCTAAACCGGCATCAATGAAAGTTATAGCGAATTGATGAAAAAATAAGGCCCTTTCGGGCCTTATTTTTATTCTGTTACTTCTGAAGTTGGCTCTTCATTATCATCAACTTGTGTAAATTCAATAACAGCTTCATCTACCCGTTGTAGACCACGCGGTAACTTGTTACCTCGCCTACCCCGTTCGCCATGGTAATGCTCAAGATCACTTGGTTTAAGTGTCAGTTTTCGCTTTCCTGCATGTAAGGTTACACTACTGCCTTCTGGTACAACCGCGAGCACTTTTACGAACTCTTCACGAGCTTGTACTTTCGCACTAGGAATAGAAATAATCTTATTTCCTTTACCCTTACTAAGCTTAGGTAGATCGCGCAGTGGGAATAACAACATTCGGCCTTCGTTAGAAATAGCCATACAGTAATCTGTCGCTACATCAGTAACTCTAATTGGCGCGAGTAATTCACCGCCTTTAGGTACGCTAACCAGCGCTTTACCGTTTTTGTTCTTACTCACAAGATCTTTAAAGTCGCTAATAAAGCCGTAACCCGCATCTGAAGCCATTAACAACACTTGGTTATCTTCTGCCATCACCACATGCTCAAAGTTAGCGCCAGAACTTAAATTAAAACGCCCAGTCATAGGCTCACCTTGGCTTCGTGCTGAAGGTAGGCTATGCGCATCAGTCGCAAAAGCACGACCACTTGAGTCAAGGAACACTGCTGGCTGATTACTCTTACCTCGCGCAGAGGCTTTATAGCTGTCGCCTGATTTATAACTTAGTCCTTCAACATCTAAATCATGACCTTTACCGACACGAGCCCAGCCTTTTTCAGATAATACAACGGTGACTGACTCTGAAGGGATAAGATCTTTTTCACTAAGTGCTTTAGCTTCGACACGCTCAACGACTGGCGAGCGACGTTCATCACCGTACATTTCAGCCGCTTCTTGGATTTCTTTTTTCATCAAGGTCGACATACGACGCTCTGAACCAAGAGTTTGCTCTAACTTGTCACGCTCAAGCGCAAGCTCATCTTGCTCACCTTTTATCTTGAACTCTTCAAGTTTTGCTAAATGACGTAGTTTTAACTCTAAAATCGCTTCCGCTTGAATATCAGTTAAACCAAAACGCTCCATTAAAACAGGCTTTGGTTTATCTTCAGTACGGATAATTTCGATGACTTCATCAATGTTTAAAAAAGCCGTTAATAAACCTTCTAAAATATGTAAGCGTGCGAGTACTTTATCTAAACGGTGTTGTAAGCGACGGCGAACTGTTTCGCGGCGGAACGTTAACCACTCTGTTAAGATACTACGTAAATCTTTAACTTGCGGACGACCATCAAGGCCAAGCATGTTTAGGTTTACACGGTAGTTTTTTTCTAAATCTGTGGTTGCAAATAAGTGAGCCATTAATGGCTCAGCTTTAATGCGGTTTGAGCGTGGAACAATTACAATACGGGTTGGATTTTCGTGATCAGATTCGTCACGTAAATCCGCAACCATCGGCAGCTTTTTAGCATTCATTTGAGCTGCTATTTGCTCGAGCACTTTTGCACCTGAACACTGGTGAGGCAGCGCAGTGATCACAATGTCGCCTTGCTCTTCAGTGTAAATTGCACGCATCTTGATAGAGCCACGTCCAGTTTGATAAATCTTACGAATATCGTCTTTCGGTGTGATGATCTCAGCTTCTGTTGGGTAGTCAGGCGCATGCACTAACTCAAGCAACTCTTCGATTTCAGTCTTTGGCTTATCAAGTAATAAACAACAAGCACTGGCAACTTCACGAACATTATGTGGGGGTATATCAGTTGCCATACCCACTGCAATACCGGTTACACCATTAAGTAAGATATGCGGTAAACGCGCAGGCAATACCATTGGCTCATCGAGTGTGCCGTCAAAGTTTGCGGTCCAATCTACGGTGCCTTGACCAAGCTCTTTTAGTAGAACTTCTGAGAACTTAGATAAACGCGCTTCGGTGTAACGCATTGCAGCAAATGACTTAGGATCATCCGCAGCCCCCCAGTTACCTTGACCATCCACCAGCGGGTAGCGATAAGAAAACGGCTGTGCCATTAACACCATCGCTTCGTAACAAGCACTATCACCATGCGGGTGGTATTTACCTAGTACATCACCCACGGTACGCGCTGATTTTTTATATTTTGCTTGCGCCGATAACCCCAGTTCGCTCATTGCATAAATGATACGACGCTGTACAGGTTTTAGACCGTCACCTACGTGAGGTAAAGCACGGTCCATAATGACGTACATTGAGTAGTTTAAGTAGGCGTCTTCAGTAAAGCGCCCCATTGTTTGTTGTTCTACGCCTTGCATCAGCAAGGTATCTGTATCACTCATTAACGCTTACCTATTTTTTCTTAGCACTAACACGATAAATCGCGTTAGCAAAGTCGTCTGAGATCAATAAGCTGCCATCTGCAAGCTCTGCAAATGCAACTGGGCGACCAAATGTTTCTTCGTTTTGCATAAAGCCTGTGATGAACGGGGTGTACTTAGTAATACGACCTTGCTCAACATTCGCTAGCATCACTCTATAGCCTGATTTTTTACTGCGGTTCCAAGAGCCATGCTCAGCAACAAACAGCTGTTCTTTGTATTTCGCAGGGAACTGCTTGCCGTTATAAAAATGAATACCCAGTGGTGCAACATGAGCACCTAATGCAAGAGCTGGTGATTTGTAGTCGGCAATACTTTTACCTTTACCAAACTCAGGATCTAAAATTGCACCTGCGTGAACATAAGGGAAACCATAATGGGCGCCCTCTTCACCTTCACCAACACGGTTAATTTCACAAGGTGGCATATCATCACCCATCATGTCACGGCCATTGTCACTGAACCAAAATGCATTAGTTGTAGGATGATAATCAAAACCAACTGAGTTACGAACTCCTTTGGCGATTGTTTTAATTTCTTTTGTATCCACATCTAACGAAAAGATACGACCGTACTTGTCGTCTTCAGCACAAATGTTACATGGCACACCCACAGGCACAATTAGCTCACCCGTTGGCGCAAAACTAATGAACTTCCAACCATGGTGACGATCAGTCGGAAACTTGTCGTAAACCACATCGAATTTTGGATCTTTTAGGTTTTTATCGATGTCTTTAAAGCGAATGATGCGTGACACTTCAGCCACATATAAGTCACCGTCTTTGATTGCTAAACCTGATGGCATTTCAAGACCTGTGGCAATAACCATTTTTCTATCAGCCACACCATCACTGTTGTGATCAATCAGAGCATAAACATTTCCTGCTTTACGGGAACCTGCGTAAACAATGCCTCTTTTTGAAACCGCTATTTGACGCGCATTTTCAACATCATCAGCAAACAGACTAATAGAAAAACCATCAGTAACTGTTAACTTATCAAGAATATCTTTTGCCATTACAGGCGCTGATAACAAGCTCAGCGATAATATTGAGGTCAGTATTTTTTTCATTTTTGTCTTGCCCTTTAATTCTTTGCTAGAAACTAGATTGCCACACACTTTATTAAACTTCAGCGCGGTTACCGTGATCTTCTAACCACTGACGGCGGTCTGACGAACGTTTCTTCGCAAGTAACATATCCATCATTTCCATAGTTTGCTCTTCTTCGTCCAAGGTTAATTGCACTAAACGACGTGTATTAGGATCCATGGTCGTTTCGCGTAATTGTAACGGATTCATTTCACCTAACCCTTTGAAGCGTTGAACATTGACTTTACCGCGTTTTTTCTCGGCTTCAATGCGCGCTAAAATACCGTTCTTTTCATCTTCATCAAGGGCGTAATAAACCTCTTTACCAATGTCGATACGAAATAGCGGAGGCATAGCTACGTACACGTGGCCTTGTTTTATTAGCGATGGAAAGTGACGAACAAACAGCGCACAAAGCAAGGTGGCAATGTGTAATCCATCCGAGTCAGCATCGGCCAAAATACAAATTTTGTTATAACGCAGACCAGATAAATCACTTGAGTCAGGGTCGATACCAAGGGCCACAGAAATATCATGCACCTCTTGTGATGCTAAAATTTGCCCTGACTCAACTTCCCACGTATTTAATATTTTACCGCGCAGCGGCATAATTGCTTGGAATTCACGGTCGCGCGCTTGTTTTGCTGAACCACCTGCAGAGTCACCCTCTACTAAAAACAGTTCAGTGCGGTCATTATCTTGAGCGCTACAATCAGTTAATTTACCGGGTAATGCAGGGCCTGAGGTAATGCGCTTACGCACTACTTTTTTAGCAGCACGTAAACGGCGCTGTGCATTTGAGATACATAGCTCAGCTAATAATTCAGCGGTTTCAGTATGTTCGTTTAACCATAAACTGAATGAGTCTTTCACCACACCCGAGACAAACGCAGCACATGAGCGAGATGATAACTTCTCTTTCGTTTGGCCTGCAAACTGCGGGTCTTGCATTTTAACCGACAATACGTAGCTACAACGCTCCCAGATATCATCTGGGGTAAGCTTTACGCCTCGTGGTAATAAGTTTCTGAATTCACAGAATTCACGCATCGCTTCAAGCAAGCCTTGACGCAAGCCATTGACATGCGTACCGCCTTGAGCGGTAGGAATTAAGTTAACATAACTCTCAGCGATCGATTCACCACCTTCTGGTAGCCACACAACAGCCCAGTCAGCGCCTTCTGTTGAGCTTGAAAACTCACCAATAAAAGGTTCTTTTGGTAATACTTCAAAGCCTTTAACTGCTTCAACTAGATAGTCTTTTAAGCCCGTTTCGTAATACCACTCTTGGCTTTCTTTAGTTTGCTTGTTGGTAAACTTAATGCGCAGGCCTGGGCATAATACCGCTTTGGCTTTTAATAAATGATTAAGCTTAGTAAGAGAGAAGTTAGCTGAGTCAAAATAGCTGGCATCAGGCCAAAAACGCACGGTTGTACCTGTGTTACGTTTGCCCACAGTGCCAATCACGTTTAAGTCTTCAACTTTATCGCCGTTTTCAAAGGCCATGCGAAATTGCTGTGCATCACGACGGACGGTAACTTCAACACGAGTCGATAGCGCATTCACAACCGAAATACCTACACCGTGTAAACCACCTGAAAACTGATAGTTTTTATTAGAGAACTTACCACCAGCGTGCAGCTTGGTAAAAATAAGTTCCACACCCGGAATACCCTCTTCTGGGTGTATATCAATTGGCATACCACGGCCATCATCGATAACCTCAAGCGAGTTATCTTCATGAAGGATGACATCTATTTTTGTTGCATGACCTGCCATTGCTTCATCGACACTGTTATCGATAACCTCTTGACCTAAGTGGTTAGGACGAACCGTATCGGTATACATACCTGGGCGGCGTTTTACGGGCTCTAACCCGTTTAAGACTTCAATTGCTTCGGCGTTATAATTTTGCTGACTCATAGTTTTTATATCTTTTATGCGCTTAGCTATGTTTTACGTGATTTTAAGAAAATCCACAATACTTGCAAAGGTTTGTTCGAAGCCGATAAAACTATGATCGCCTCCAAATTCAACGTGTTGCTTACACTGAGAATAATATTTAACCGCCTGCTGAAAAGGCAGTACTTCATCGCCCGTTTGCTGTAACAAATAAATCAATGAAGGGGTGTCTAATTGCGGCAAATATAAACTGCGCAATGCATCCATGTGACGAGTACCAAGTTCATAGTGACTATCTTGATACGGGTTATAATTTTCCCCTAAATAGTTATCGAGTAACTCAAATGGGCGAACCGCAGGATTAATTACCACCGCGGGTATCGAATAACGTTGCGACAAATAGGTCGCATAAAAACCGCCTAATGAACTACCTAGTAATACAGTATCATCATTTAACAGTTGTTCTAATTGTAAAATTGCATGTAACGGCTCATGAGTTAGTCGCGGCACCTGATAATCTACATCGAATTGCGCCATATGCTTACCAAAACGAACTGCTTTATAAGATTGCTCAGAGCTATTAAAACCGTGTATATAAATTACTCGTTTAGCCATACTACATCCGTGCTTAACAGTAAATTTTGTTGCCCATCAATGTTTAAGTTGATGAGTCGAAATGCAGGGCCTAAGTCCTCTTGCTGCCATGCCATGGTGTGCTTAGTAAATTGTATCGAACTGGCTGGTGTCGCAAACACGCTGAGATCACGGTAGTTTTGAGTGTACTCATGATGAACATGGCCATGGAACACGCCAATACACTGCTGACTGTTGACACAGGTATTTAAAAACTGCGGACCATTTTCTAACATATGCTTATCTAAGTAAGCCTGAATAGGTAGCGGATTATGATGACAAAACACTACGCTCGGGACTTGTCCTATCGCCTCGCTTAATTCATTTAAATGTGTTTGTGTTACCCAGCCTGCAGGGGTCGAACCTTTTGAGTTTACCAAAAGTAGTTGCCCACCTAAAAAGGTAATACGTTTACTACTTAGAATTTGTGAACTTGTAAGCGCTTCATATTCAAAAAGTTCATCATGATTACCCGGCAGCCAAAATACCGGACAATTGAGCGCTGCGTCTTCTATTAACTTAGCAAAAAGCTGATAAGACTCACTGCTGTGATCTTGTGTTAAATCACCACCAAACACCACACAATCCGCATTTTGCTCAGCAATAGCCTGTAAACAACGCGCAAAATATGCTGCCGTATTCACGCTAAAGTATTCACCACTAGTATCTTTTGATAGATGGCAGTCAGTGATATGAGCGACTTTTAGCGCTGTTTTATCAAAATGGTAGGCATTACTAAACCAAGCCATTGTTTACATCCCAATTTAAAACTGCTCGGCCATTTTCAACACAAGCAATCAGCCAGTCATACAAAAAGGCATTAAGCTGATATTTTTCATCTTTTTGATGCATGTTCGGGTTTGGATAAGCGTAAGAAGGCTTAATACGCTGATGAAAATCATGATGCACAATTTCGGCTACTTTCGCATCATGGTACATACGCACAGTTAAATACAAAGGCTTAACTGAGGCTAAATTACCCGCCTCTTGGCTAATAGAAATATCTGTGGTGTATTTTGCTGTATCGTCAACTTTAACAGCAAAGGTACTATGGCCTAATTGCACCTTTCGCTCCTGACCTACACGACGCTCATGTGGTAATAGTTTAAGCGCACGCACATAGTTATGCTCACACAAAGTTAAATACTTAGGTAAGCTTTGAATATAACGCTGCTGGGCACTGACATACGACAAAATAATCCCCTATGAGTTTTTCCAATCAGACAGTATACGTTGCTTATTCAGTGCTAACCACTGTAATGAGATAACTGTGGCAGCATTGTCTATTTCACCTTGCTCTAAACGTAACATAGCCTCATCGTATGACATTACATGAGTTTTGATATCTTCATCTTCATTATCTAGACCAAAAATTCCACCTTGATACCCAGCTAAGTCAGTGCGTGCTAAATATAAATACAAACGCTCAGTTGTACCACCTGGGCTTGAAAGGTAAGACATCATAAATTCTAGCTCATTAAGCTCAATGCCCGCTTCTTCAAATGCTTCTCGCTTAGCAACATCTTCGTAATCAGTACTGCCATCAGCCATGCCTGCAATACACTCAAGCAACCAAGGTGACTGCTTGGATGCTAACGCACCTATTCGGATTTGCTCGATTAATAAAACTTGGTCGGTCGTAGGGTCATAAGGAAGTACTGCAACAGCATGACCACGTTCTAATATTTCGCGTTTAACTTCTACCGATTTACCACCAGCAAACAATGCATGATGAAAGCGATAGGTATTAATTTTAAAGAAACCATCATAAACACGCTCAATCGGCTTTAACTCTATGTCATCATGGTTAAATTGTGAGATTGCTGATATTTTCATTCACTATTTCCTTTACGTTTTAAGTAAATGTTACGGCCAATTATATTCTGTTACACTTGGACATGCAGATTTACGTAATTTTTTTTTGGTTATTCATTAAAAAAGAGTACCATGGTGACAGTACAAAATTGTCTAAGGACTGAACGAACAATGAAAAAAACACTACTCGCTGCGCTGATCGGGTTTTCAAGCGCACTGACTGCAACAGCTAGTTATGCTGAAGACTTACTGCAAGTATACGAGATTGCTACGGCAAACGATCCTACCGTACTTAAAGCAAAAGCCCAAGCAGATGCGCAAGCCTATGAGAGCGATCGCGCGTTAAGTGCACTATTACCACAAATTGGTTTAAGCCTTGGTTATCAATCAACCAAATCAGATCTTTATGACGGTAATGATGCAACGGGTTATACTGGTTATGACTATGATCCTGATGAATTTAGCCGTAGTATCAGCTTAAACCAAACACTGTTTGATTTAGGCGCATGGAATTCACTTGGTATTGCAGATAAACAAGCACTACAAGCAAATGCTCAGTACGACTTTGCTCGCCAAGATTTAATCGTTCGTGTTGCTGAGGGTTACTTCAACGTACTAAGTGCAATCGATAACCTTGAGTTCGTACAAGCAGAAAAGCGCGCTATCGAGCGCCAATTGCAACAAACTAAAGAACGTTATGCGGTTGGTTTAACAGCGATTACTGATGTTCACGAAGCGCAAGCTCAGTACGATAACTCTGTTGCGCAAGAAATTGTTGCTAAGAATAGTGTTGAAACAGCTCGTGAGCAGCTTCGCGAAATCACAGGTAAATACCACGCTAAATTAGATATGTTGAATACCGAAACGTTTTCAACGGTTGCACCTAAAAAACAGTCAACTGACTACATCGAAATTGCAAAAGACAACAACTTAAATCTGCAAGTTTCAAAAGTCACGGTTGATATTGCTAAAGATCAAATCGATTTAGCAAAAGCGGGGCATTATCCGAAGCTAACATTAAATGCTTCATATGGTGACAGCCTAACTGACTTAAACAGTAACTCACATAAGCCACGTGAAGATAGTGCTAAAATTGGCGTAAACTTTAGCCTGCCTATCTACTCAGGTGGTGCAACTACCGCTGCAACTGAGCAAGCTCGTGCTTACTATGTCGCGGCAAGTGAAGACTTAGAAGCAAGCTTACGTGCAGTAACCCGCTCAGTTATCACATCATACAACCAAGTGGTATCTGACATCGCAACTTATAAAGCTCTACAACAAGCTGTTGTTTCTGCTGAAAGTGCGCTTAAAGCAACTGAAGCAGGCTTTGAAGTTGGTACACGTACTATCGTAGACGTACTGATCAGCACGCAAAACCTTTATAATGCAAAAAGTAATTTAGCAAACGTTCGTTACCGCTATGTTGTTTCAACACTTCGTTTGAAGCAAGCTGCTGGTACACTAACAAGCGAAGACCTTGCGGCAATTAACCAAGGTTTAAAAGAAATCTAGTAATTTCTTCTAATGAGTCCTTATTTAAAAGCCAGCCTCGTGCTGGCTTTTTTGTATTTTTAAAGACATACAGTTAAACTAGCTTTTTTATTTTCAGAGATTTTTTTGTGGTTAGTTCATCTCCTTTTAAGGCGTCTTTTTTAGGCCCTCGTTACTGGTTAACTTGGGTTGGCGTGTTCTTTTTATATCTTATCTCTTGGTTACCACATAAATTACAACTAGCGCTTGGAAAACTACTTGGTCGTTTAGTACACCGTTTTATGAAGCGCCGCCGTCATATTGCTGAAGTGAATATTCGTTTATGTTTTCCTGATATGCCAGAACATGAACAACGTGAATTAGTACTTAAAAATATGGAAAATACCGGTATTGCAATGATGGAAACCGGCATGGCTTGGTGGTGGCCCCAGTGGCGTATCAATAAAGTGTTTGGTTCAGTTAAAGGTCTTGAGCACTTTGAAAAGGCTCAGCAAGCAGGTAAAGGTGTGCTGTTACTTGTGCCACACTTTTTACACTTAGAAATGGCGAGCCGTATTATGGGTGTAAAACACCAAGGTATTGGCTTTTATCGCCCACACAATAACCCTTTGATGGAATATTTCACGACTAACGGTCGTCTTCGTTCAAACGAATACTTAATTGGCAAAAAAGATGTCAAAGGCTTATTAAAAGCACTTAAAAATAAAAAAGTTTGCTACTACTTGCCAGATCAAGATTACGGCCGTAAACGCTGTGAATTTGCCCCCTTTTATGCGGTAAAAGAAGCTGCAACAACAACGGGGACGCTGCTATTTTCAAGTAGCCGCAACTGCGAAACGGTGAGTTTAACTAGTCGTCGTGATGAAAATGGTCGCTACCACCTAGAAGTGTTACCTGCTCTTGAAAACTTCCCAAGTGGTGATGATCTTGTTGATGTTACTCATGTAAATCAACGTATGGAGCAAGCCATCGATTTAGCGCCAGAACAGTACATGTGGCTACATCGCCGCTTTAAAACCCGTCCAGACAAGAATGCCCCTTCTTATTACAAGTAGAGTGACATTTTGCTGTTTGTATGGTTTTATAAAGCTAATCAACAACAAGAGTATTAGAAATGTGGTTCTGGGTTAAGCATTTATCACTAGCATTTATTTTAATTGCTGCTGCTATTTACTTTTTATTCGGTAGTGGTCCAGTAATGGACATGAAAGATACTAAGAATGCTGCGGCACAAGGCTTATCGCGCTTTTATGCAGCACTACGTAACCAAGTAAATGACAAAAATAACGAACGAGATAAGTACGTTCTTAAATTGCCTACGCCAGAAACCAGCCTTGATGTAGCACTTTTTGAACGTGAAAAAGTAGTCGATCCTTCATCGCCAAACTGGACTGGAGAGATTCAACCACGTCGTTTTGAAAGTGGTAATACTCTAAAAGATGTACTCGCGGATTATGCCCGCCACGAAGATATCGTGCTGTACTGGTATTTAAGTAAAGACTATGTGGTAAAAGACCATTTTCGCGTTGATAGTAATTTTGTCTCAACACTTTACCAAGTTGGCCGCGCCATCAACGATGATTTCGAAAATGAGGTTTACACTTACTTCTGCTTTAAGCAAAGAGCAGCGGTAATAACCGAGCTGCCCTCTGCTTATGTGCGCGAAAACTGCCGTCGCTTAAAAAGCTAAAACACCTGCTGCCACGCCTGACTTACTAAGTCGATGTGCTGAGTTAACTCAGCACGTGGCGCACAACGCCCTTGCTGATTCAAACTCATCACATGATAGCGTGAACGATACGCAATATACGCAGCGATTAACTCTTGCTGCATTTGTTCACTGATACAATCCAAACGAGCTGCATCAGCTAAAATACGCACATTATCAGACCAAGTAGTTAGCTCAGGGTGCTGCATAGCATTATTCAACACCAAGTACTGAGTGATAAACTCAATATCTGTAATACCGCCCCTATCTTGTTTTAAGTCAAATAGCTCATCATTCCCTTTAGCAAGGTGAGCGCGCATTTTTTCACGCATCTCAACGACATCTGTTTTCAGCTTTTCATTATCGCGGGCTTGGCATAAAACGTCTTTGCGAATTTGTGCAAAACGCTCGCTCAATGAGGTTTGCCCATAAATCATTCGTGAGCGGACTAGTGCTTGATGCTCCCAAGTCCATGCTTGAGTTTGTTGATAGTGATAAAAGCTTTCTAGATTAATAGCCAGTAACCCAGACGCTCCTTCAGGCCTTAAGCGAGTATCAAGCTCATACAAAATGCCAGAAGCGGTGCGAGTATTGAATAAGTGCATTAAGCGCTGCGCCAGCTTTAAGTAGAACTGCCTAGAATCAATCGACTTATCACCATCAGTGTAACTGCTACCATCGTGGTTATGCACAAACACAAGATCAAGATCTGAATCGTAACCGACTTCAAAACCGCCCGTTTTGCCATACGCTATCACTGCAAAGCCTTTTTCTTGCTCTGAAGTATTCGCTGGCTGACCAAAGCGCTCAACACAGGCATGCCATGCTATATTTACAGCTTGCTCTACAATAGCCTCAGCAAGCGCTGTAAGGTGATCACTTACTTTCATTACACTAAGAACACCTGTTGCATCTGCTGCGGCAATACGTAATTGATGTGTTTGTTTAAACTGACGAAGTGCTTCCATTTGCAATTCTAAGTCACCATGCTCAATGCGTAAGAAATACTGTCTAATTTCATTTTTGTAAGCAGACAGAGGCGTCGGTTTATAGAGCACCTGAGGATCGATCAGCTCATCAAGTAAAATTGGGTAGCGAGAAATATGCTCACCTATCCATTTACTATGACAACAAAGTGAAACCAGCTGATTTAACGCACCGGGATTTTCGTATAACAGCTCCAAGTAGGCGGTTCGTGAAATGATCTTATTCAGTACTTGGCAAATCATGGTAAAGGCATCACAGCTCGCTTTAGTTACAGTGAGTTGTTTAAGTAAAAGCGGCATTAATTTATCGAGGATATCACGACCTCGACTGCCAATTTTCGCCTTAGTTAATCGCGCTTTAAAATCTTCAAGCGCCGGTTGCCAATCAAGGTTCGGCTCACACATCAGGCTAACATCAGTCATTTCCCAAGCGCTAATATACTCACTTTCACAAGGATCCGCCGTTTCACTTTCAAAGCCAATCACTTGTTCGAATTCACTATGTACTTGGGACATGGTCTGCTCAATGCTAATTAAACACTGATTAAAATCTTCTTTGTTGAGCAAATAACATAAACGTTGTTGGTTTAGCTCGTCATCAGGCAAGGTTTGCGTTTGTTTATCATCGAAAATCTGTAGGTACTGCTCAATTTGACGTAAATCTAAATAGTTCTGTGTTAATAACTCAGCTTCTTTATTCGACATAACTTGGTTGTTTACGAGCTCTTTTAAAGCAACCAATAATGACTGAGTTTGTAAATTAGCTTCACGCCCTCCTCGCACCATTTGCAGAGCTTGCACTATAAACTCCACTTCTCGAATGCCGCCTGCACCCAATTTAATATTGTTTGTAAGGCGCTTTCGGCGTACCTCTTGAGCAATCATTTGCTTCATTTTACGTAACGATTCAATCACCGAGAAATCAATATAGCGACGATAAACGAACGGGCGAAGCAATTCATAAAACTCGTCCCAATAACGATTTTCTGAACCAATTAAACGCCCTTTTAGCATGGCATAACGTTCCCACTCACGCCCTTGCTCTTGGTAATAGTCTTCCATTGCATTAAAACTCATCACCAAAGGCCCACTTTCACCAAATGGGCGCAGACGCATATCGACCCGAAATACTTGGCCATTTACCGTAGTTTGGTTAAGCGCCATAATTAGTTTTTGCGCCACTTTAGTATAAAACACCTGGGCTTCAATGGAGCGGCGACCACCTTGTGTTGCAACATCGCGTGGATAAGAGAAAATTAAATCAATGTCAGATGAGTAGTTAAGTTCTCCTCCGCCAAGTTTCCCCATGCCTAAAACTAACATTGGCATTGCATTACCGTCATCATCAAGCGGCATGCCGCTGACTTTAGCTACTTGTGCAAATGCCCATTGATTAGCACTATCGATAAGCTGGTTTGCAAGCGCTGAGATATAAGCAATACTGTCAGCAATTGGGTTAGCACAACACAAATCAAGAAAAGCCACTTTCAACCAGTACTTTTCGCGATATAAGCGCAGCTTTGCCATCGCTGCATTGTCGTCAAGTTCGCTAATTTCAGCACTGTTTAACGGAGCTTCAATCTTACGGTTAGTGAGTTCATTATCATCTAGTAACCAATCTTTTAGGTCTGGTTGAGACTGTAAGCAATTCCACGCAAAGTCACTTAAAGACAATAAGTTAATAATTTTCTCTTGCTCCGCTTGCCCTTTATACAGGCTCTCGAAGCGGGTTTGGCCTAACTGATGTAGTGACTCGGTAAGCGCGTGTAAATTACTCATTAAATACTCTCTTTTAACTTGCCAATAACCGTACTAGAATGATTATCAAAGAATTATTTAGCAGGGACCTGCATGTCATATTTATCACTATCTAACACTAGTTTAGTCGCGATTGCTATTAGTTTCGCTGTAATTTGCGTCACTATAGTACTGCTACGTATTCTAACGCAAATCAAAGCAAAACAAGCGCTTAAAGAAGAGCTTGCACAGCATGATAACTTTGCTATGGGGATCAGCTTTGCCAGTGAGATCATGGTTGTTATTGCTACCATTGCCTATATATTTGATGAAATTAGCTTAAGTGCAGCGCAGTCTAACCCGCTCAAGGTCCTATTACTTATTGTGCTGTTATTTAGCTTTATCAAAATAGGTCACTTAATTCACCGTAAATGGATTTTGCATCGCTTTAACGAAGAAGCGGCCATATTAAAACAAAATGTCTGTGCTGCTTTAGTCGACTCAGGCATGTTAATCGCAAACTGTATTATTGCTCTTGGTCTATATAACTGGTGCCATACCCAAGGCTATAGCAGCTTGCTGATCGCCACTGTAAGCTTTTTTGTGCTGCAAGGTATGTTTGCCCTTGATAGTAAAATCCGAGAGTATCGCTTTGCCAAAGCCAACCAAGGTGCATCGCTACAAAGTAATTTTAATCTTGAAAATACTTCTATTGGTATTCGCTATGCGGGTAAGTCTATTGGCCTAGCACTTGCGGGTTATGCTGGTCTTGCCAGTGCATCCTTTATTAGTGGTAAGATGGTAGAAAATTTATTCACTCTAGTATCTCATTGCGGTGCAATGTGGGTATTGTTGTATATTTTGAGCTATATTATTAAATATATATCTTTACCCAATATCGACACATCGTTAGAAGTAGACCACCAAGATAACATTGGCATAGCCTGTATTGAGTTTGCCGTTTTCGGTGCAATAGGCTATTTACTAATAAGTATGTTTTCAATTTGATACGGAAGTTCTTGAATCGTGAGGCGTTATGCCATTTAAAGTTAATAATTATTTATTAGTTGATATCGATAATGAGTTTAGTCGTGCATTTGCTCAGCACTATTTTGCAAATGCCGAAAACTCAACCCTTGTGGTGGCTGGAGCTAATAGCCGTAGCATGGTAAAGCTCATGTTCGATCAACTCGTTAAAGATTATTGCTACTGTGATTTTAGTAATGAGATTAGTGTTTCAGAATTAGCTAGCTATTTACATGAACATCACAACATACAAGGTGTATTGATAAACCAAACTGACTACCAACTGGCAGACGACGCACAAAAGTTTATCTATAACTCATTGCACAAAATACGTTACTTAGTGCAGCAAGAAGGACAAGGATTTGGCTTTACTCCCTGCCCTGATGCAGCTCACATTAATCACTTATCTTGCCAATCTGAAATAGCCGAAACAACTGCCCACGCCTTAACTGCCAAAGATGAGTTTAAATAACAAATAAATAATTGCACCTAAACCGCTGTATACTTACCATATTGCTAAAATTATTGATAAGTGACAGCCATGCGAGTTCCACATATTTACCAACCCTCAGCGATTTCTTTAAACACACCATTAGCACTTGATGATGATGCAGCAGGTCACATTGGCCGTGTATTACGTATGCAAGTCGGTGATAAGGTCTCGATTTTTAATGGTGAAGGAGGTGAATACCTCAGTGAGATTATTGAAGTCAGCAAAAAAAATGTGGTGGTCGAGCCACAAGAATTTATTGATCATAATGTTGAATCGCCTTTAAAAATTCACTTGGGCCAAGGTATTTCTCGTGGCGATAAAATGGATTTCACTATTCAAAAATCTGTAGAGTTAGGTATCACAGAAATCACTCCTATTTTTAGTCAACGTTGTGGTGTAAAACTCAGTGGCGATAGACTGCAGAAAAAACACCAACAATGGCAAAAAATTGCAATTGCTGCAGCAGAACAATCTGGCCGCAATTATGTACCTGTTGTACATCCTCCTATCGATATAAAAGAATGGTTAGAGCAAGCAAGTGAAGCAATAAAACTCACCTTACATCCACGTGCTGAGCACAGCATTAAAACTATTCATGTGCCTAGCGAGGGCGTGCGTTTTTTAGTGGGTCCTGAAGGTGGTTTTACCGATGAAGAAATCGATATAGCTAAACAACAAAATTTTGTTGATATTCGTTTAGGCCCTCGTGTTTTGCGGACAGAAACAGCGGCCCTGACTGTGTTAAGCGCACTGCAATTACAGTTTGGCGATTTAGCGAATTGAAAACCGTAAAAACACCCATATATCAAAGTAACAAAACACAGTATGGCATACGATTCTAAGGCAAAATAATGGCAATTAAGTTAGGCATAATCTCTGATCCAATAAGTGGCTTTAATATTAAAAAAGACACTGGCTTTGCAATGATGATGGAAGCACAAAAGCGCGGTTACGAAATTTACTACATGGAAATGGATGACCTGTCTCTGCGTCAAGGTCAAGGCTATGCAACTGCAGCCAAAGCCCGTGTTTTTGATGATGTAAATCACTGGTACGAGTTAGAAGAAAAAGCCGCTATTGCTTTAGCTGATTTAGACGTAATTTTAATGCGTAAAGATCCACCTTTTGATACTGAGTATATCTACGCAACCTATATTTTAGAGCGTGCCGAGCAAGCCGGTACTCTTATTATCAACAAGCCTCAAAGCTTACGTGATGCCAACGAAAAGCTATTTACAGCTTGGTTTAGCGAACATACCCCTGATACGTTGGTAACTCGAAGCCAAGCAGACATTCGTGCATTTTTAGCTGAGCATAAAGATATTATCTTAAAGCCGCTTGATGGCATGGGAGGGGCATCTATCTTTCGTGTTAAAGAGGATGATGCGAATATAGGTGTGATCTGCGAAACATTAACCGAGCATGGTAACCGTTTTGCAATGGCACAAAATTATATTCCTGAAATCAAACAAGGCGACAAACGCGTACTTGTAGTTGATGGTGAAGTGATGCCATATTGCTTAGCGCGTATTCCACAAAATGGCGAAACGCGCGGTAACTTAGCAGCGGGTGGTCGTGGCGAAGCACGCCCTATTAGCGACTCTGACCGCAAAATTGCTGAAGCAGTTGCGCCGACATTGAAAGAAAAAGGCCTTATTTTTGTTGGTCTAGATATCATTGGCGACCGCTTAACTGAAATCAATGTCACTGCGCCAACGTGTGTAAAAGAGATTGAAGCTGCTTATGATATTTCAATCACTGGTCACTTATTTGATGCCATTGAAAGAAAACTGAGCCATACTTAATTTAAACAACAAAAGGGGCGACCTATGCAGTCATTAGAGAATCATTTCTTAATCGCGATGCCGAGCATGCAAGACCCTTTTTTTAAGCGTGCTGTCACTTATATTTGTGAGCACAATCAAGATGGTGCAATGGGCTTGGTGATTAACCAGCCTATCAACATCACTGTGGGCGAGCTACTCGATAAAATCGAAATTGATAACGACAAAAGCAAACAAGCTGCAGGCTTAGCTGTGTATGCTGGCGGACCTGTAAAAACCGATCGCGGGTTTGTTTTACATTCGCCAAAGCCTGGTTATGCAGCGAGTCAAAAGCTCAGCAGTGACATTATGATCACTACCTCAAAAGATGTGTTAGCAAGCTTAACCACAAGTGAGGCACCTGATCAATTTATTATCACTCTTGGCTATGCTGGCTGGGATCAAGGCCAATTAGAACAAGAGCTGTTAGAAAACTCCTGGTTAATTATCAAAGCTGATCCTGAAATCATCTTTAATACTCCAGTCGAAAAACGCTGGGAAAAAGCGGTTTCTATGCTCGGTTTTGATGTCGGGCAATTAAGCTCTGAAGCAGGCCACGCTTAACATTTAAAATTTTAAGACTATGACAAAACGAACTTTTAAGCCGGTGGGTGAACGCACCGTAATGGGTTTTGACTTTGGAACCAAAAGCATTGGTATAGCTATAGGTCAAGAAACTCACAGGAACAGCATCAAGCTTACAAGCAGTAAAAGCGAAAGATGGTATTCCTGATTGGCAGCTCATTAAAAAGCAAGTGGACGAATGGCAACCTGATTTAATGGTAGTTGGTTTACCGCTTAATATGGATGGTACGAATCAAGAGGTGACCTTTAAAGCGAAGAAGTTCTCTAATCGCTTACACAACCACTTTGCTATTCCGGTTGAAACTCAAGACGAACGACTAACGACTGCAGATGCCAAAGCCCGTTTATTCGAACAAGGTGGCTATCGAAACCTTGGTAAAGGCAATGTTGATAACATGTCTGCAGTGATCATCTTAGAAAGCTTCTTTGAACAATTTTACGGCGACTAGCGCTCTTCGTTAATCACAATATAGTCTTTTAAATCTGGAATAAAGCCTGCCTCTCGGTAGGCTTTTTCAATTGCACCTGATTGACGAAGTTGTGCAAGCCCTTTTTGAATTGCAGCAAAGGCTTCTTTGCCATCGGGATGACTCTTCGAAATGATAAAGTGGCGGCTATCTTTAAGCTGAAGTAAAAGGTTAGGCACAGCAACCAATTCAATATTCTCTAAGGAATAACGATTATTGAGGCTGGGCATCAGGGGCATCATCATAAAATCAACCCACTGCATCGATACAGTGCGGACTTGTCCTAGCCACTCGTCTTCTCTAAGTAATTCTTTCAGTGGCAGAGCCGATAACGTTTGCCAATCGGTTTGCCAGCGTGGCGTTGACACCGCAGTTAATTGCTTAAAGTCAGTAAGCTGTTTTATTTGCAGCGCTTTTTTATTGTTCGATGAGGTAAAAATGCCCGCAAAATACTCACCATTTCGAATCACAGGATCTGATATGTACACCGACTCTGCAAGCGACTTTGCATCAACAGACCATACACTATCAAAGCTGAGTAAAAGCTGGCCATCTTCTAACAGCTTGGTATTACGGTAATTAGCATTACCTTTGTGGTAGCGAAATGGCTTAGTGTAGCCGCCTATATTCAATGCTTGTTGAGCTATGATCATATCGACTACATCGCGACGAATGTAAGCACCACTGAAGTCTTTAACTTCAATAGGCTTACGACCATTCAAAAAGCGACTGTAATCGTCATAAACATCATCGCGAATAAAAATAACCACACCTTTATTATCATTACCGTATACATGAAACGTACTCACTAATAATAATAACCAGCTGATTAAACTTACTCGCAATCCCATTTATGTGTCACTCTTTCCATCAAGACCATCGATAGTCACGCCTTGTAAAAAGCCTGCGCCACTTTGCTCATTGTTTTGTAGCTTAATCATTAAGCGTAGGTCATTTGGCGAATCAGCATGATGCAACGCATCGGCGTAGTTAATGCGACGCTGCTTATAAAGCTCAAACAATGCTTGATCAAAGGTCTGCATACCCATTTCTTTCGATTTCGCCATGGTTTCTTTGATAGAACCAACATCACCTTTTTTAATAAGCTCTGCCACCATAGGCGAATTTAGCAAAATTTCGATAGCAGCTACACGTCCTTCGCCATCGGCAGTTGGAACCAACTGCTGAGCAACAATAGCGCGAAGGTTAAGTGCTAAGTCGTATTTTAACTTATCGTGCTTTTCTTTAGGTACTAAGTGCATAATACGGTCGATTGCTTGGTTAGCATTATTCGCATGCAGTGTTGCCACACACAAGTGACCTGTTTCTGCAAAGCTTAATGCATACTCCATAGTTTCTTGTGAGCGTATTTCACCAATTAAGATTACATCAGGCGCTTGACGCAACGAGCTTTTTAGCGCTGATTCGAAGCTTTCTGTATCTAAACCTACTTCACGTTGAGTGATGATACTTTTACGATGCTCATGAACAAATTCGATAGGGTCTTCAATCGTTAAAATATGACCTCGCTGGTTACGGTTACGATAACCTAGAAGTGCTGCGAGTGAAGTCGATTTACCCGTACCTGTCCCCCCCACAAACAGAACTAAACCACGTTTAGCCATAATCACATCGGTTAAGGTTGACGGCAATCCTAGCTCATTGACATCAGGTATCTGAGTCACGATACGACGAATAACCATGCCAGCTCTGTCACGCTGCCAAAAAGCAGAAACACGGAAACGCCCCTCATCAGTTGCAATCGCAAAGTTACACTCTTTAGTATCATGAAATTCTTTACGCTGCTTATCGCTCATGGCTGACTCAACCAAATCGAGTGAAGCTTCATCAGAAAGCTTTTCGTCGGTAAGATGTACTAGCTCACCGTTTATTTTTGCACTGACAGGCAGTTGGCTAGAAACAAACAAGTCAGACGCTTTTTTGTCGATCATAACTTGTAAAAAATGATTTAAAGGTAAAGACATTTTAAATAACTCCGTTAACCACCAAACTGGGTTTTATCCTGTGCTTTAGCACGCGCATCATTGGTTGTAATAATACCGAAGTTAACTAAGCTTGCTAAACATTGATCCATGGTCTGCATTCCATGGGACGCACCGGTTTGAATTGATGAATACATTTGCGCGATTTTATCTTCTCGGATTAGGTTTCGGATAGCAGGAATACCTATCATGATTTCATGGGCTGCTACTCGGCCACCGCCCACTTTTTTAAGTAAGGTTTGTGATATTACGGCACGTAGTGATTCAGACAACATTGAACGCACCATGTCTTTTTCTTCACCAGGGAATACGTCAATGATACGGTCGATAGTTTTTGGTGCAGAAGTAGTATGCAAGGTACCAAACACCAAGTGACCTGTTTCTGCCGCGGTCATCGCTAAGCGAATTGTTTCAAGGTCACGAAGCTCACCCACCAAGATTACATCCGGATCTTCACGTAATGCGCTTCTAAGTGCATTAGAGAAGCTATGCGTGTCACGGTGAACTTCGCGTTGGTTAATGAGACTCAGCTTATTCTCGTGCACGAATTCGATAGGATCTTCGATAGTTAAAATATGGTGATGCTTATGTTGATTAATATAATCAACCATCGCCGCTAAGGTAGTTGATTTACCAGAACCAGTCGGGCCTGTAACCAACACTAAACCACGCGGATTATCGGAAATGGTTTTAAAAATATCAGGCGCACCTAAGTCATCAAGCGTTAAAACATCACTTGGGATAGTACGAAACACCGCCGCTGGGCCACGGTTTGAGTTAAATGCGTTTACACGAAAACGCGCAAGGTTTGGTACTTCAAAAGAAAAATCCACTTCGAGATTTTGTTCGTAGTCCTTACGCTGATTATCGTTCATAATATCGTATACCAGACTATTTACATCTTTTTGTTCTAATGCTGGAATATTAATACGACGCACATCACCATCAACACGTATCATAGGTGATACGCCCGATGACAAGTGTAAATCCGAGGCTTTGTGTTGCACACTAAAGGCCAATAATTCGGTAATATCCATTTATGACTCCACAACCAACTGATAATTATATGGTTACAATAGCAGAACGACTTACATCCGCCTACGCAAGAATTGCTCAAGCTGCAAAAAATAATCGCCGCGATGAGCAATCAATCAACCTATTGGCTGTTTCAAAAACAAAACCTGCCGACGATATTATTGCTGCCTATGAGCATGGCCAACGCCAGTTCGGCGAATCTTATGTCCAAGAAGCGGTAACAAAAGTAACAGCATTGGCTGATTATAAAGACATTATTTGGCACTTTATTGGCCCTATTCAATCAAATAAAAGTGCTCAAGTAGCCTCTCATTTTGATTGGGTGCAAAGTGTTGACCGCACAAAAATTGCAAAACGTCTTAATGAGCAACGGCCAGCCGATAAAGTGCCACTCAATGTATTAATACAAGTCAATATTAGTTTAGAAGAGGCTAAGTCAGGCTGCCACCCAGACGAGCTAATGGCATTGGCCGAATTTATCAGTCGATGCCCTAATTTATGCCTGCGAGGTTTGATGGCTATTCCTGCCAAAACCGATGATGCCCAGCTACAATTACAATATTTTGAGCAATTAAGCGCTTGCTTTGATAAACTAAAGGCCCAATATCCCCAAGTAGACACCTTGTCGATGGGTATGAGTAACGATGTTGAAGCAGCGATTGCTGCGGGTTCAACCATGGTACGCATTGGCACGGATATATTTGGCCAACGAAATTAAAAGGTGATAACAGACATATGTCAGACAAAAAAATCGCATTTATAGGCACGGGTAACATGAGCTACGCCATCATTGGCGGCATGGTAAAGAACGGTTTTGCAGCTAAAAACATCATTGCAACCAATCGCAACCAAGAAAAATTAGCTAAGGTTGCTGCTGATTTCGGGGTGCAAACTACCGCGGATAACAACGCGGCACTTCGCGATGCTGATGTAATTGTCTTATCTGTTAAACCACAAATGATGGGCGATCTTTGCCAATCATTCCAAGACTCTGGCGTTGATTTTAGCGACAAGCTATTTATTTCAGTGGCAGCGGGCCTTAGCGTAAACCGTTTACGTGAAATGCTAGGTCAAGACGTGAAAATGGTGCGTTGTATGCCTAATACACCATCATTACTCGGTCGTGGTGTTTCAGGTCTATATGGCGCAGGCGAAACCGCTGAAGAGCACAAGTTTGTACAACAAGTTTTTGAGTGTACAGGCATTGTTGTTTGGGTTGAGCAAGAGTCACAAATCAACGACATCATCGCTGTTACAGGTTCATCACCTGCTTACTTCTTCTTATTTATGGAAGCTATCGAAGAAAAAGCTAAAGCACTTGGCTTTAGTGATGAAGATGCGCGCCGTTTAGTACAACAAACTGCACTAGGCGCAGCCGAAATGGCACTTTCGCAACCAGACATCAGTATTGCTCAGCTACGTGCAAATGTAACCTCTAAAGGGGGTACCACTCACGAAGCGGTTGAGCATTTAAAATCACAAGGTTTAGTAGGTACTGTTGCAGATGCAATGGATGCCTGTATAGCCCGCGCTGAAGCGATGGAAAAAGAACTTTAAGCTTACTTTTAAGGTAAAATTATGCAAGCCATGCACTTTTTAGTTGGGATTATTTTTGATCTCTTTTTAATGGTGGTCCTTTTACGCTTTTGGTTACAAGCGGCAAAAGCTGACTTTTACAATCCTATGAGCCAGTTTGTGGTGAAAGCCACTTCGTTCGCAGTAAACCCGCTTCGTAAAATTATTCCAGGAGTGGGTGGCTTTGATATTGCTTCGTTAGTGCTTGCTTATTTAGTTGCAGTAGCGAAACTCAGTGTTATTTTTCTGATGTTTTATAATGCTTGGGCTCCAGGTCCGGTATTTATTCAGGCTTTAATAACTGTCGTTAAAGAAGGGTTAAACTTACTATTTTGGGTTTTAATTATTCGTGCTTTACTAAGCTGGGTAAGCCAGGGTTACAACCCAATTGAAGCTGTATTCCACCAGCTAACTGAACCTATGTTACGCCCTATTCGTAAGGTTATTCCACCACTAGGTGGTTTAGACTTATCAATCTTAGTGTTGATTATTGGTCTACAGTTTTTACAGTTTCTATTGTTGGATTTAATTGGCTAAACGTTTAACGTGACGCAGTAAGGGGCCGAAAGGCCTCTTTTGTTAAGTGAGATATACCATGAAGCAATTTATTTATTTTTCTTTAATTGTATTAAGTTTATTTACAAGCTATGCCAAAGCGGATGAACAGGCAGGCGCTCAGTACAAGGTACTTGGCCCTTGGGAAGTTCACTACATTGCATTTCCATCGACCTTTATCCAGCCTAATATTGCCAAAAACTACGATTTAGAGCGTAGCCCTAGCAAAGGGATTATTAATATTTCGGTATTAAAAAACAGCGATAAAACAGCACAGACTGCAACTTTAACAGGCACAGCACGTAATTTGCTTGGCAATAAAAAGCAGCTTAAATTTAAAGAAGTTGTTGAAGGCGATGCAATTTATTACCTAGCTCAAATCGATTATAGCAACGAAGAAATCTACCGTTTTGATATCGAAATAAATCAAAATGGCAAAGTACAAACGCTGAAGTTTCAGCAAAAATTTTACGTAGATTAATAGACCTATGAATAACACCTTGGTTTTAGCCACGGGTAACCCTGGCAAAGTAAAAGAGTTGGCAAGTATGCTCAGCCCTCTTAATATTAACGTGGTTCCACAAAGCGATTTTCAAGTACCAGACGTGCCTGAAACAGGCACCACATTTGTTGAAAACGCCATTATTAAAGCGCGCCATGCTGCAAAGATCACTGGCATGCCTGCTATTGCTGATGACTCAGGTCTTGAAGTTGACGGCCTAAATGGTGCACCGGGTGTATACTCTGCACGCTTTGCCGGAGCGGGTGCAAGCGATCAAGATAATATCGACAAGCTATTAAAAGAGCTTGCTGATAACCCAGTTCGCAGTGCGCGTTTTTGGTGTGTTTTGGTATTAATGCGCCACGCCGACGACCCTACACCACTTATTTGTAGTGCCAGTTGGGAAGGCGAAATCACCCATAGCCAAGATGGTCAGGGTGGTTTTGGTTATGATCCTGTTTTTTACGTACCGTCTGAGCAATGCACTAGCGCTCAGTTAACTAAGGAGCAAAAAAATGCCCTTAGCCATCGCGGCCAAGCTTTAAAACAACTACTTGCGCAATTGCAGCAAAAAGGCGGCCTGTGAGTTTACCGCCTTTAAGTTTATATGTGCACGTGCCTTGGTGCGTGCAAAAGTGCCCATACTGTGACTTTAATAGCCATGGCCAAAAAGGCACAATCCCCGAAAAAGAATATGTTCAGCATCTAATTGATGATCTCAAGGCCGACTTGCACTTGGTGCAAGGGCGTAAAATCCACAGCATATTTATTGGTGGCGGTACCCCAAGCTTATTAACGGGTGACGCTTATACCCGCTTACTAGGTGAAGTCGACAGATTAATTGGCCTAAGTGATGACTGTGAAGTTACCCTAGAGGCTAATCCCGGTACCGTCGAAACAGGTCGCTTTAAAGAGTATGTTGCCGCTGGTATCAATCGTATTTCGATTGGCGTACAAAGCATGCAAAATGACAAGCTAAAAGCCCTTGGCCGTATTCATGGTGCTGACGAAGCAAGCTATGCAGCTAAACAGGCACACCAAGCGGGGTTAAATAGCTTTAACCTTGATTTAATGCATGGCTTACCCGGACAATCTCTTGAAGATGCCTTAAGCGACCTTGAAAAAATCATCGCGCTTAATCCTCCACACATATCTTGGTATCAACTAACGATTGAGCCGAATACTCAATTTGCTTCTAAGCCACCGACCTTACCGCATGACGACACTCTGTGGGATATTCAAGAACAAGGTCAAGCATTGCTGGCAGCTGCAGGTTATGAGCAATACGAGATCTCTGGCTACGCGAAGCCCGGCTACCAATGCCGTCATAACTTGAATTATTGGCGATTTGGCGATTATCTCGGTATCGGCTGCGGTGCACATGGTAAAATTACCGATGAAAATAAAGTCATCACCCGTACGGTGAAAGTAAAACACCCACGAGGTTATATGGATCTTGCCAAACCGTATTTATACGAACAATGGCAAGTAGCAGAAGACGACTTAGCTTTTGAATTCTTTATGAATCGTTTTCGTTTAGTCGAACCCTGCCCCAAAGCTGATTTACCTTTGCTTACAAGTTTGTCACTGCCAAGTCAGGAACAAGCCTTGACTGATGCAATTGCAAAAGGCTTACTAATTGATGATAAAGATAACTGGCAGGTAAGCCAAAAAGGCCACCGCTTTTTAAATGACCTGCTAGAATTATTCGTTTAAGAATTATAATTAAATTTCTAACAACTACAAAGGAACGATAATGCGTAAACTGACCTTCATCGCTGCAGCGGTAAGTGTTGCATTACTTGGCGGCTGCCAACAAATGCAAGAGCAACCGAAGCCTGCACCAAGTGTACAAAGCCAACCTGTACAAAGTGAAATCGATAAAGCAAATGCTTTCTTCGAAGATACTTTTAACCGTGATGTAATGAAAAGCCCTATCTATCAAACATACATGGGCATCAAAAAAGATTACGACAAATGGGACGATGGCAGTGAAGAGCGCGTTTTAGAAGACTTTGAACAAACTAAAGCTGATCTAGTTGCGCTTAAGGCAATTAACCGTGACCTATTAGATGACGCGACGAAAGTAAGCTACGACCTTAAAAAGCAAGATTTAGAAAACGAAATTGCTGATTTCAAATGGCGTCATTACAACTACCCAGTGAACCAAATGTTTGGTGTTCACTCGATGATCCCAGCGTTTTTAATCAACCAACATCAAATTGCTGATGTGTCAGATGCTAAAGCGTATATCTCACGTTTAAATGGTGTTACAACGGTTATTGATCAACTAATCAAAGACCTTGAAGTACGTGCAGATAAAGGCATTATCGCCCCTAAGTTTGTTTTCCCACACGTAATTGATTCAAGCAATAATATCTTACGCGGCGCACCATTCCATGATGGTGAAGACTCAACGTTACTTGCTGACTTTAAACGTAAAGTAAACGCATTAGAGATTGCCGACAGCGAAAAATCAGCACTTATCAGCGATGCAGAAAAAGCCTTAAAAGCAGCAGTAAAACCTTCTTACACTAAACTAATTAACTTCTTAGCTCAGTTAGAAAAGCGCGCTGATGACCGTGATGGTGCTTGGAAATTCCCTGACGGCGAAGCGTTCTACAACAATGCGCTAGCACGTACCACAACAACTGATTTAACAGCGAAAGAAATTCACACAATCGGTTTAGCTGAAGTCGCGCGTATTCACGACGAAATGCGTGAGATTAAGGACAAAGTAGGCTTTAAAGGTGACCTTAAAGCATTCATGCAATTCATGAAAACTGATAAGCAGTTCTACTACCCGAATACCGCTGAAGGTAAACAACGTTACCTTGATGAGGCAACAGCGCTTATCGATAACATGAAGTCTCGTCTAGACGAGCTATTCATAGTTAAGCCAAAAGCAGACCTTAAGGTTAAAGCTGTTGAAGCATTCCGCGAAAAAGCAGCAGGTAAAGCGTTCTACCAACAACCTGCACCAGATGGTTCACGCCCAGGTATTTATTACGCAAACCTTTACGATATGGAAGCAATGCCAACATACCAAATGGAAGCACTTGCATACCACGAAGGTATTCCAGGTCACCACATGCAAATTGCTATCGCGCAAGAGCTTGAAGGTGTGCCTAAGTTCCGTAAGTTTGGCGGCTACACAGCCTATGTTGAAGGTTGGGGTTTATACTCTGAGCTAGTACCAAAAGAAATGGGCTTATACGAAGACCCATATTCAGATTTTGGTCGTCTTGCGATGGAATTATGGCGTGCATGTCGCCTAGTAGTAGATACAGGTATCCATGCTATGAAGTGGACTCGTCAAGAAGGTATCGACTACTACGTAAATAACACACCAAATGCGACGTCTGATGGCGTTAAAATGGTTGAGCGTCACATTGTAATGCCTTCACAAGCAACGGCATACAAAGTGGGCATGCTGAAAATTTTAGAGCTTCGTGAAGCGGCTAAAGAAAAACTAGGCGATAAATTCGATATTCGTGAATTCCACGACGTAGTACTTAAAAATGGTGCAGTACCATTAAACGTACTTGAGAAGTTTGTTGACCAATGGGTTGCTAAGAAACAGGCAGCTTAAACAATAAAGACTTGAAAAAGGCCGCTCAGCGGCCTTTTTTATTTATTTAAACAAGTAGTTGAGCTATAAATGTATAAATAATAAAAAGCGAGTATTTCCATGCAAAGCGCGATTGAGCAATTGAACAGCCGACTACAACATCATCAGTTAAAAGAACTCATTGCCGATTACCAAAGTTTATCGGGGGTTTTGCAAGCGGCACAATTACAACATATCTATCAATTAGCTTGCAGTAGTGAAGTTAAATATTTGTTTTTACAAAATGTTGCAGCGCATTTACTCGAAGCAAGCCCGCTACCAAGTGAAGCTGTGGGCTTGATTGATGATATCGATAAATTGAGTTTTTTCACTCCAGGCCTTAAGTTTCAAAATGCCTTTTGCGTAACAGACAACCAAGGGAATACCCTACTACATCATTTATTTACTCAGTGTCAGCCCGATAAACTGCCCTTTAATTATTTGCGCTCGTTAATGTTATTTGAAAGCAACGAGAGCCTAGGAAGTGCGTTAAAAACATTAAATAAGCAGCAGCTCACCCCTATTGGTTGCTTTATAGCGCAAAACACGACAACCCAAATGCTAGCAAAACATGAGTTTTCAGCATTATTAGCCATGATGGAAGTAGACCAAAGCCATAGCCCAACTGCTGTCAGTGCCTTGATAAATACTCTCAAGCATTTTTACAGTGCCAATAAACCAACGAGTACTGATAGCAAAGTTCTACTGTGTGCGGCCTATTTGCAGGTGCCAACGGCGCAGTTATTAAACGCGCTCAATCAATAACTCCATGAATAAGGATGTTGTTAAAGCGTTTTTATCGCTCAGCAGCTTTACAGCCCTTAACCACGGTAGCCGTATTGTACTTACCTTGTGCCTTGCAAGGTTATTAAGTACTGATGAGTTTGGCACGTTCGCGGCATTACTCGCACTTTGTGAAATTCTTTTATTACCCGCGAGCATGGGTTTTGCATCGTCATTAATGCGTATTAGCTATCCGCTCTTCAAGGCTCAGCAACATGAGTTATTACGCGGCTTAAAACATGTTTATTTAGCTGCATCTTGTTTATTCGGGGTGATTTTTGTCGCTGCTGTGGTGATTAGCTTTCAGGCTATTTCACCACACCAAAGCGCCCAAGAGCATGTGGTTTATTTACTATTACTGGTGCCAATTGGCGCCATTATGCAAAGCCAATCTGCTTTTTTAGTGGCTTTAAACAAACCCCAAATTGGCCTGATAACGCAGCAGTGTATTTTTGAATTGCTAACGGCTGGGTTTTGCTTTTTAGTCTATCTAATACGTGGTGACTTATCTTTAGTCGAGATTTGTATCCTGTTGTTTTGTAGCATCTTATGTGTAGTCATTTATCAATATTGGTTAATCAAAAAAATGATCGTCGCAAGCACTGCCCGCTACCAAACCAAGCAATGGTGTAAAGACTCATTGATCATGCTCGCCAGTGGCGCAGGAACCGTGTTGGTAGCAAAACTCGATGTCTTACTGGTGCATCACTGGTTTGGTGCACAAGGCGTGAGTATCTTCTTTCCTGCGGTAGTGATTGCTGGCTTACTGACTATTTTAGGCAATGCTGCCAACCAATATTTAAAACCCATTTTAATGGCTGATGAGACGACCGAGCAGCAACTTAGCGAGTTAATGAAAGTGGTATGGCGTTTTAACTTTGCCGCTATTTTTCTACTCGCCCTGCTCGCAAAGCCACTACTCACTCTCTATGGCGAAAGCCAATTGCAAGAAGGGTTTTCGATTTTAATGCTGCTGTTACTCGGGCAGCTGTTATTACCAGCAAGAATTTTAGCCAGTAGCATGATCAAGTTAAAAGGGAACCCGCTTATCAACTTGTACGTATTGCTTGGCGCAACCAGTGTCACGGTTTTAATGGCAGTACTGTTAAAAGATCAGTTTGGCTTATTGGGGGTGGCTGTGGCATTTAGTGGTGGCTTTATGCTAGGTGCGCTTTGCCGCATGGTTATTGTATGCACACGCATGCGGCTGCCTTTATCTGTGGTATTGGGTTTAGTCAGATAGATAATATTCAACACTGGTAACAACACGCACTTTTTTCAGCTGAGGTGTGTTTGAATCTCTATCTGTTATTGAAAACTGCCCCTGACGCGCTGTTTTAATTTTACCTAATTTAGACTGTGAATCTTTGGCAAATTTCATTGCCACTTCGCGGGCTTTTTCGGTTGCTTCTTGAATCATATTTGGCTTAATTTCATTTAAGCCATTAAATAAATATTGAATACGCGTTTCGTAATTGTCTTGTACTATCGCGATGCCTTGCTTCGCTAATTGGCTTACTGCACCTAAGGCATGTTGCACTTTTTCGATGTCATTTGAATAAACAATGACATTATTACGGGCAATATAACGAAACTGCTGATTCTCGCCGCCATATTCACGGGCTTGCTTATCAATAATGGATTGACTACCAAGACTTATTTCTTCATCACTAAAACCATGTAACTTTAAAAAAGCCACAACCGCATCGCTTTTCTCTTCAACTCGACCAACTAATTTTTCAAGATTATTGTCGGCATCTGAAAACTGTAATGGCCAAATAACGGTGTCAGCTGGCACTTCCATTTCAGCTAAACCTTTAACGTGGACAGTGCGCTCCATACCCTTTACATCAAGGGCCGCACTTTTCAAAATAAAACCTAATCCAAGTAAACCAACCGCTAATGCACACGCTGCAATAACGATATTAAATGGCTGCGCTTTATTCATGCTTTTCTCCTTGATGTAGGTCACTGTTTTTGACTCGAAAAGTAGTTATAAACAGGTTATCTTATGAGTATCACTTTTAATACTTTAGAAGCGTGTCGGTTCTAGTTTGGGTGTATTAAACTTAACAGACCCTGAAGTTTTAACAAACAGCGCAAGCGAAGGAAACAGCATGAGCGTTAAACGTATTAGCCATTTTTTTAATCCTAAATCGGTCGCGGTCATTGGCGCCTCAAATTCCCCTAATCGAGCGGGTTTTGTGGTGATGCGCAATTTGCTACAAGGGGGCTTTAAAGGCCCGATCATGCCGGTTAGTTTAAATCACAGCGCTGTACACGGGGTATTAGCCTATCCAAGCATTGCTGCACTGCCAAAAGTACCCGACCTTGCCGTTATTTGTACTAACAAAAATACCTTAATCAACATCATTAATGAACTTGGTGAGCTTGGCTGTAAACATGCGGTGGTGATTGCTGCGGGTTTAAATGTAGAACAAAAACAAGCATTAAAAGAGGCTGCAACTCAAGCAAATGTGTCTTTACTAGGACCTAACTGCTTAGGCTTACTCATTCCTCATATCGGCTTAAATGCCAGTTTTTCACATACGATTGCCAGTCCAGGAAAACTCGCCTTTGTATCCCAATCAGCTGCCGTTTGTTCAACAATCCTTGATTGGGCCAAAAATAAAGAGATTGGCTTTTCATATTTTGTGTCTGTCGGTGACTGCCTTGATATCGACTTTGATGAGTTACTCGACTTTTTAGGCCGAGATGCAAAAACCAAAGCTATCTTGTTGTATATCGATAATATTGAAGATATTCGTAGCTTTATTTCCGCAGCTAGAGCCGCTGCGTTTAGTAAACCCGTCATTGCCATTAAAACCGGTAAAACCAGTGCGGGCGCTCTTGCTGCAGAGATCCATACTGGTGGCAAGCAAAGCTCAGATGCAGTCTATGATGCGCTATTCCAGCGAGCAGGTATGCTAAGGGTAAACGACTTACGTGAGCTTTTTGCTGCTACACAAACACTGGCAATGCACCCAAAATTACTAAAAGTCGAACAACTGACTATCTTAACAAATGGTGGCGGCCCAGGTGTCATGGCAGTGGATACGCTATTACAGAGCTCAGGAAAACTAGCTGAGCTTAGCGACGAGACCAGAGCGGCGCTTAATAAAGTGATCCCGCAATCAGAGATGACCTCGAATCCGGTGGATATTTTTGGTGACTCAGCACCAAGGCGCTATCAACAAGCCTTAGAAATTTTGCTGCAAGCCAAAGAAGTCAAAAACCTGCTGATCATTCATACCCCTTCTGCGCTTGCACCGAGTGAAGACTATGCTGAGATTATTGTCGAAACCTTAGAAAAAATCCCGAAGATGGCTCGCCCTTATGTTATGACAAACTTTATGGGTGAAGATGCTGCGTATGCCGCACGTAAAGTCTGCGCTAATAATGCCATTCCAACTTACCGTACACCTGAAGGTGCGGTTGGTGCATTTATGCACTTAGTGAGCTATCGTCGTAACCAAAAGCACTTAACGCAAACCCCTGAATCGAATACTGATGATGCGAAGATAAATAAAGACGCAGCTCGCGCTGTGGTGAATGAATTTTTAGCCGAAGAGCAAAGCTATTTATCAACCCATGAAGCAAGCCAAATACTCACTCATTATGGTATTGATTGTATTCAAACTGAAGTTGCTTACACACCAACCGAAGCCAAAGAACAAGCCATAGAGCTGGGCTTTCCGGTAGCGTTAAAACTAATTAGCCCAAGTATTCCCTCTAAATCAGAAGTCGGTGGTGTTGTCCTTAACTTAAATGATGCGCAAGAAGTTGAGCAAACAGCTTTTGCCATGCTGCTACGAATCAAAAACACCTACCCTGATGCCCATATTGAAGGCTTTTCATTGCAAAAGATGGCGCCACGAGCAGGTGCTAATGAGCTGCGTATCGCTATTAAAACAGAGCCTAACTTTGGCCCAGTGATCTTACTTGGTGAAGCAGGCACCGGACTTGAATTCGCTCAAGCTGCAGTGGCACTACCACCACTGAATATGAACTTGGCAAAATACCTGATTGCTGCAGCGCACGATAAAGGCGTACTTAAAGATCGCGTACTACCAGAAAAAGTCGATAAGTATCGCTTATGCGCCTTGCTAACACGTATCTCGCAGCTTGTAATCGATCAACCTGATATCACCAGTGTCGAACTAAATCCTATTTTAGCCAGCAATGGACAATTTTTAGTACTTGATGCGACAATTGGCCTGAGCCGTTATAAAGCAAAAGCAAATCGTAAACGTTTGTGTATTCGCCCCTACCCTATTGAACTGGTCAAAGAAGTTACTCTTAAAAATAACACTCAAGCACAATTAAGACCTATAAAACCTGAAGATGAACAAGCACATTTAGAGTTTGATCAGTCACTGAGTAAAGAAGACAGATATAAGCGCTTTTTTGGTGAGTTACCGCAATTTAATCATGATCAGCTGGCAAAAATGACGCAAATTGATTATGACCGAGAAATGGCATTTATTGTCAGTCAAGAGCAAAACGGCTCAGCCTGCACACTAGGGGTTTCTCGGGTGTTGATGGATCCTGACAAGCTAGATGCAGAGTTTGCAATTGTGGTGCGCTCTGACTGCCAAGGTTTAGGGCTCGGTACAATACTAATGAATGCCGCGATTGAGCATTGTAAAAACCAAGGCGTTAAACAAATTGCCGGGATCACCCTGCCGGAAAACACTGGCATGATTGAGCTGGCACGAAAACTAGGGTTTAAGATCACCCGCGATTTTGAAGAAGGCAGCATTAATATGGTGCTAAAACTAAACTAATAAATGGATCATTATTTTGCAGCGGTTAAGAAATTACACAGCGCGCGTTTTTGAAGGCAACGGCAAGTATCGGCGTATTGGTCGTACACTTGACGTGTTCTTAATGTCACTGATCATGATCAATGTAGTGGCGATTGTTTTAGAGTCAGTCGGCCCTTTAGCAAAACAATATCATCACGAATTTTTAATGATTGAGCTGATTTCTGTCGGTATTTTCACCTTAGAGTATGTACTTAGACTTTGGTGTTGTGTTGATAAAAGCGCACATAAAGAAAGCCCGTTAACAAACTCAAAAATTCGTATTAAGTATTTCTTTTCGCCTATGGCGCTGATTGATCTCATTGCCATTTTACCCACCATTTTAATGGTGTTTGTGAGTGTTGATTTACGTTTCTTACGAGTACTTAGGTTGATGCGGATCTTTAAGCTCACTCGTTATTCACGCGCCATGCAACTACTTTTAAACTCATTTAAAGAAGAAAGCAGTTCCTTGCTTGCGGCATTTTTTATAATGGCTGTGGTGCTGATCATCGCTTCATGTGGTATTTATTTAATTGAACATGATGTTCAGCCCGATAAATTTGGCTCTATCCCTGCTGCAATGTGGTGGGCAATGGTCACACTAACAACCGTTGGTTATGGCGATGTCGTGCCTGTGACCCCCCTTGGTCGCTTATTTGGTGGCGCTATTACACTCGTTAGTATGGGCATGGTGGCAATTCCAACTGGTTTGTTAGCTTCGAGTTTTTCTGAGCAGCTACGAAAACGTAGACAAGTTTTTACCGATGCGGTACACGAAGCTATTGAAGATGGCCATCTTTCACCCGTTGAAGAGGAACACTTAGAAAACTTGCGTTATAAACTAGGGTTAAGTCAGCAAGAGGCGAACAAAGCGATTCATAACGAACTGAAAAACCGTAATCGTAGCCTTTATTGCCGCCATTGCGGAAAGCGCCAAGATTAACTAAAAGGGTAAAGCGTTTAGCTTTACCCTAAAAACTCATCGCTCCACTGTGTATCTAAAAGCGCTTTCACTTCGTCTCCCGCCACAGGTTTGCTGAACAAATAACCTTGGAAATACTCACACCCTAAAGAACGTAAGAATTGTAACTGGGTGCGATTTTCAACTCCTTCAGCTACACACTCTTTACCTAAACTTTTTGCAAGGGTAAGTGTTGAGTTAATGATAGCCTCATCGCCTTTATCGACTCCGATGTCATTAACAAAGCTCTTGTCTATTTTCAGTACATCGACCGGGAAACGTTTTAAATAGGTCAGTGAAGCATAGCCCGTACCAAAGTCATCCATATAAATACGACAACCTAGCGCTTTGAGCTTTTCCATACTTTGCTGCGCTTTATCCGAATCATGCATCATAACTGATTCGGTGATTTCAAAAACTAATGCACTCGCAGGTACATTAATTGCGCTTATTGATTGATGTATTTTTTCAACCAGATTTTCGCTTTCAAAATCAAGGGCGGAGAGATTAATTGAAATATATAAATCAGGATGCGTAGTACGCCACTGGCGCAATTCAATCAATGCTCTCGATAGAGTTTGCAACATAATTTTGGTAATAAGCCCTGAACTTTCTGCGGCATTAGCGAAGTCTTCAGGTTTATATTCATCATTACTCGGCCAACGTAGAAGCACTTCAAGCCCTGCAACTTGGCAAGTTTCTGCGCTTACTATTGGCTGATAAAAATTACAAAACTCGTGCTCTTGGTAAGCTTTACTTAACTGAGATTCTAAATGCAAAGTGCGCTGCACTTGTAAATTCATTTCTTGCTTATAGAACTGATAACACCCTTCAACATGACTTTTCGCGTGATAAAGTGCCACATTAGCTGCTTTTAGTAACGCTTTTGTGTCTTTTGCATCATCTGGGTAAACAGCAACACCGACGCTAAGGTTTACTTTTACCGCTTGTTGGCTCAGTTCAATATGTGTATCAACACAATCCATTACTTTAGCGCATAATAATAGTAATTCATCCAGCTGTTTAAAATCTTCAGCAAGGATCACAAACTCATCACCATCGAAACGTGCCACACTATCTTGCGGGCGAAGTACATGCTTTAAGCGCTTAGCAACTCGCTTGATTAGTTCATCTGATTCTTCGCGCCCAAGTGAATCATTAAAATGCTTAAAGCGCTTAATATTAACGTTTAATAACGCCACTTTTGTTTGATGATAATCAGCCTGTTCAATAGCGTGGACCACCCGATCATTAAACAAGGTTTTATTAGGTAGGCCGGTTAAAGCATCATAATTAGCGAGTAAATGTAGCTCACTTTCAGCCAGCTTTTGCGCGCTAATATCAGTAACAATAATCACATAGCTATCAAGTTGGCGGTTATTACCTGCTACTGCACTTATTTTTATCAATACTTGGCGCTTTTCACCGCTCGCAACTGAAACTACATCTTCTGCAGAGAAGTGCTCACCAGATTTAAGCTTTTGCATAATGCGCAAGTAATGAATTCGTGTAGGAATTGGCATCCCTAAGGTTAACGAGCGACTAGAACGCGGCTCAGCCGGAAAACCAAATGCATCTTGAAAGGATTTATTGGTAGCTCGAATACGTAAGTTTTTATCTAAGATAAATACCCAGTCTCGTGTTTGTTCGAATGCCGCACCAAACAAGCGAGCATTTTCTTCAAATACTAACTCACGAGTCATATTCGTATAAGTGCCAGCTACTTTTTCAGGAGCATTGCCTTGCCATTCAACCACTTTGCCAAAGTCTTTATACCAACGCCAATTACCATCGGCATGACGCAGCCTGTAAGTACAATTGAAATAACCTTTTTGAGTCGATAAAAACTCTAACCACTCTAAACGGAAGGTTTGCTTATCATGTGGGTGAATCTTTGCTAAATAATCATCTAAGTTTACGCTATCGGTCTCATAGCCGAGCTCATTTTTAAGACGTGGTTGATAAATAATTGGGCTTTGCGATGACCAATCCCATACACCTGAATGACTACCTTCAAGAGCGAGCTTTAATCGCGCTTCACTCTCTTTACTTTCTTTATGAGCTGCTAGCAATATTTGTTGCATTCGATTACGTCTAAATATCCAAGCAGCTACAAATAGTGCAACCAGAATCACATATAAAATAATGAAGTGTGGTGCGCGCCAAAGTGGGTATTTTACTTCGATATTCAAAATAGCGGGCGGCGTTAAATCTCCCGTTAATGGATCTTTAGCCCAAACTTTAAGATGGTATTTTCCTGCGCTGAGTTTTGGGAATAACACACGGTTGTTATTTCGTGTGTACGTTTTTTGGCCATCCCCAAGCTGATATTCATAAATAATACGCTCTTGATAATTGAATGCCATTGCCGAAAACGCAACTTCTAATCCTATATCATCATGCTCAAGGACAACACTGTCGATTGGCTGTTTTAACTCAGCGGGTAAATCACGAGACATCAAATCAAGATTAGTGATATTAACGTGATCAATTAAAGCTTGCTGATAGTGGTTATCCATTGGATAAAAGTAAGTAAATCCTTTTAACGTACCATAGACAATTTGCCCTGATTCAAGCTTAGTAAATGCACCACTATTAAACTCGGTTGAGAATAACCCCTCTGAGCCAGTAAACTGTTGAAAGTGCAGATTATTTGGATTTAGTCGCCATAATCCTTTGTGGCTACTCATCCATATCATGCCCGCTTCATCAAGTACCATATCGTAAAGCAATGTACCTAACTTATTCTTTTCTAAATCAATTGTGTAAATATGTTCATAAGTATCGGCATCTAAACCAATCAAACCAAAATTCGATAATGATAACCACAGTACATTGTTGTTATCTATGATGTATGACATCACATTCACAGCCACATTTTCGTGTTGCTCTGGGACTGTATAAATCGTGGTTAGTTCGTATGTGTTAGGATCTACTTGATAGAGAATACCTGCATTATAAAATAGAGGTGCCTCTGGGTTAGATGATAATGCAGGCAAAAAACCGTAAGCTAAGAACGGCTCAAACTCATCAAATTTACCGCCTAACCGGGTGACTTTTTGGCTATCAATATTATAAACAAACATGCCGTAATCAGGATGAACATAGTAAAGGTCACCCGATGGCATCAACAATATGCCATGAACCCAATCATTAATTAAAACCTGTTTCTCTGGATCTGCCGCTTTTACTGGTGTTGCCTGCCCTGTTTTCGGATCAAAACTTAAAACGCCTCGATTGGTATGTAACCATAGCTTATCTTTATAGGGCATTACTTGGTAGATACTAAACTCAGTTGTAATAAGATCGACTTGATAATCCTTTAAGAAAACCTCGCTTTCGTAAGTTTCTAAATCAACCGCTGTTAAACCATTATGCGTAGCAAGCCAAAGGCGATTTTGAAACTCTGTAATACTCCAAATTGAATGATGAGATAATCCATCACCCTTTAATGTATTGGCTGTAACATTGATAAAGTTGTAGTTATCATAAGATTGGTAAAAGGCACCGTCATTTTTGGTTGCTAGCCACATCCCACCAGAACGGTCTTTCACTATATCAATAATGCTGGTATCAGCTAGAGTATAGCCACTTTCTTTTAAGCGCATATTCTTAACTAACTCGCCAGTTTCTAGGTTATATTCAAATAAGCCCTTATCAGTGCCTAAGGTAACTGAGTTAGCCTCTGGAATAATCTTCCAAATATTCAAATCACTGATCAGTGATTTATTTTTAAAGGCGATGTCAGGAGTATCAAACATGGCTTGCAAATTACTAATATCTACCTGATATAGTCCTCTCACAGCCCCAACTAACAAAGTATTGTTGTTTATCACCGAGAATGACTTCACATAGTTTTGGTAGATGTGGCTTGGCTCATTTTGCAAATGTTCTAACTTACGGACCTTGCCAGATGCAAGTTCATAAACATAAGCGCCATTGCTAGTGCCCATAAAGATAAAACCTTGATACGCGTAAAGTTCACGTATAACACTGCTTTTTACCCGCTCAGGAATTTCAAAAATAGAGGTGATTTTTTTCGTTTCTAAGTCTAGCTTGGCAAAATCCCAACCACGCCCTAGCCATAGTGTTTTGTCATCAACCGCCACCATACTAAACACTGACTCAATAAAAATTTGCTCTTCAGTGGTCGGTTTAGCAATAAACTGCTGATAAGTGTCGGTGGTGGGATCATAACGGAATAAACCCGCTTGTAGGGAAGCTATCCAGATATAACCTTGCGGGTCTTGGTAAATACGGTCAATGATTGAGTCTTCAAGTTCACCATTAGGGCCTTTGATATGCACAACCTGATAACCATCGTAACGATTGAGGCCCCCTTCAGTCGATAACCATAAGTATCCACTATTATCGATGAGCATGGTGTTAACATAACTTTGTGATAAGCCTTCACTTGTTGATAAACGTTTTACCTGGGAAAAGGCAGAATGGCTAAACAAGCCACAAGTCAAAATAAAAAATAACGCTATACTGGAGAAGAACTTAGTCATTGACGTTCCAAATTGCTAACTTGGCACTGTGTCACGCGTAAAGTGCATCGCAACTACTTTTCGATGCGCATATACCTCAAACAACGATTGCAAAGAATTGGGTAATGTTAATGCATAGTTAAACCCATTTTGTAGATAAAGATCAATCAGATTTTGGTACACGAAGGTAAAAACGGTTCCTTTTTGTGCATCAGCTACAGTAGTAAGCAATTGTGAGGCTACCTTTTGACCCCGCCACATTTCATCAACATAAAGAGTAGACAAAAACAATTGTCCTGATTGGTCTTGAACCCGGCAGGCAGCAATTATTTCTAACTCTTTGTAAACAACCCACACCTGATCAGCTTTGGTCGCTCGACCACGGGCATTGTTTTTGTCATAAAATTTATTTACTAAGGGCGTTTTAATCGGCTCAAGTAAACAAAATCTGAAGTCTGCCATGTTAGCTCATTAGCGAAAGGTAATGCTCAAATTGCTGCTTAAGAAAAGCTTGCTCAGAGATAGGGCGATTGTTTATTGCAGTATAGACGCCCTCACGCGTGTTTTTTCCGCGCTTTATTTGATAGGCCCAAAAAGACGCTTCGTAATCCAATTGAATTTGATATTTTTGCTCTCGCGGCAATTTACATAAATTGAAACTCATACTTTCTCAGCAATAAATTTTTTGATTTAACAAGTATAACAAAATTAGACCGCTTTAATCGCTTTTATTAGGCTAAAAAGACCACGACAAACTTGATTTTGGAGGCACATATAAGTAGATTAACGAGCAATTTATGTACGCAAGGAATGCACGTTGTCGAAGTATCTTAATTACGGATTTGCCTTATTTTTGCTGCTTTTTTGCTTCTTAAGTAACGCCAGCACAAACTTACTGATTTTTAATCGTCCTGCCGATACACCACAAGCTCGCTATGTTATTGATTTAATGAAAATGGCTTATAAGGAAATAGGTTATGAGGTCCATATTATCGATTTCAATCATCAAAATGCTTTAGTGGCCGCTAACCAAGGTGTGCTCGATGGACAGTTAGGTCGCATTGCTGATGTTAAGGATAATTATCCTAATTTATTGAAAGTCGATTATCCGCTTTTTGATTTTAATTTAGTTCTGCTGAAAAATTGCCAGCAATGTCAATACGAAGAGCTCAAGTCTTTAGCAATTCAATCAAGCTACCCAGCTGCACAGAGTTATATCGAACGTCACCCATTTAATGGTGATGTTATCAAAGTCAGAAATGTCACTGCTCAGCTTAATTTACTAACACAAAAACGTGTTGAAGGGACAATATTGCTAGACTTTTTACTGTCAACTAAGCACCCAAACTTTAATCAAACAGCCTTTCATAAACAAGTGTTAATGCCAATGCAGAGCTATCACTTTGTTCACAAACGCCATAAAGCAATAATTCCACAACTGACCATGGTACTCAAAAAGCTTGATGAAAACGGTACGGTGCACTTTCTAAAATCAAAATACCACCTCACTGAATTTTAAAAATCAAAACCACCTTGCTCAGGGTTTGTTTGCTGCTGTTGTGCTTGCTGTTTTTTCTGAAGGTAACGTTTGTAACGCTGTTGGCATAAGCTAATCACTTTACGCTTTTCCGCGTTAGTAAACTTATTCCAATAAAAACGCTCATCCCGACTGCGATAGCAGCCTTTACAATAGCCTCGGTTATTAACTTGGCATATCCCTTTGCAAGGGCTTGGAATTTCAAATATTTCAATTTGTTGCATCACAAATGCCGGTTAATAAAGAATATTAAAAGTATAGCCTGAAAATTAACCATAAAAAAAGCCACTTTAAAAAGTGGCCTCTTAAACTAACTGTATCGCTTACTCAGACTCGCTTGTAGCAAGTTCTGCTTTACGATGAAATGGTTTTGCATACATCGCTAATACAAGAGGTTTTAACTCTTCTGGCACTTTCGCCATGCGCTCATTAAAGGCAGCGGCATCTTCTTCATCAATTATAGCTTGCGTGCAACCACCCGCTATATAGTTACCTGGGTGTAAGAAAAACGAATCAACTATTTGCTGATCAATCGTTTTTGCAAGCTCCTCAGGCGATTCACAGCCCGACTCAATTGGCTCGCCAAACGCTAAATGTACATGTCCTTTGGCTGTACTAAAGCCTTCAACAATACTGGCAATGTCTTCACCCTGCTGTTTAACATACTGACCATGTTGCTGTTTATGATAAAGCTCTTTCGCTTTAGCAATCGCACATGGCTCGTATTGATAAGAGATAGACACAGGTACAATTTTTAGTTCGCGTACGTACTCAGCAAATTCTTTCTTCTGCTTACGACCTTGTAACTGCAACATTTTAAGTAAGGCTGGATCTGTTTGATCAAAACCGTCTTTTGCTCGGCCTTCTTTTTGCGCTATCCAAATTGAGTGGCCTTCAGCGAGTGAGTCATAGATATAAGCAGACAGCTGCGACAGCGCTTTTAGCATCTCTTTGGGTGCTTTCGCTGAACGCTTCACAATAAAGCTCTTATTTAAACGCATTAACTCAGTGATATAAGGGATTTGCAGTAAATTATCACCAATTGCGATGCGCACTGTCGGCATATTGTGCTTAAACAAGCCCCAATTCACCAGCGCAGGATCAAGCACGATATCGCGGTGATTAGAGATAAATAAGTAGGCTTGTTTTGGATCTAGTTTATCTATGCCAGAAAACGTCACTTCTGAAGTCGTACGGGTAATTAATTTATTTAAATAATCAGCCACTTCATGCTGAACTTGCTCAACCGATGAGGTGTTACCCCATTTTTTACGCAGTTGGCTGCGTACCAATGGACGAGTAAGAAATGGGAAGTTCGATAAAAAGCGCGGTAGGTTATACTTAGCGATTACATCTACAAAGGCATTATCAGCAATCAAACGCGCTACTGAATCAGCTACTTCATCATCATTGTAAGGTCTTATGTCGGCGTATTTATCCACACTTTCACTCATTAAAAACTACTTAAGTTAAAAAACGGCACGCGATGCGTGCCGTTAAAAATAATTGGCGGATTATAACTCAGACAATTTTAAATGCGAACCGAGACGCGATAGTTAACCAACTTAAATCCCAATCAATGTAAAAAAATATTTTTATAACAAATAATTAAGTAATGCTCTTACCAGTTTGAGACGACTTTTTTAATACCATTTTGAGGACCAATCTAAGCATTAAAATCGCCAATACAATACCCGCTGCAAGACTTAACCAATGAGGTAAAACTTCATGCTCTTCGCCCATCATAGGCGCAACCACAAAACCATACTGCGCCACTAAATAATCGGTTAAAAAGCCAAATGCTAGCGCCGTGCCAATTACCCCTAATAGGTAGGCAAATACAGCTCGCTTGCCAAGCTCTTTTCCAACCACACCAAGCGTTGCAATATTAGTTGCTGGCCCAGCTAACATAAACACGAGCACCGCACCGGGGGACACACCACTGAGTAATAAGCCTGCCGCAATAGGTGTCGATGCAGTCGCACAGATGTACATAGGAATACTGATTAAAATGACCACCAGCATCGCAAGGATGCCATTACCCCACTGGCTTAAATAAGATTCTGGTACATAAGTTTGTACTAGAGCAGCAAAGAATAAACCGATCATTAACCAGATCATGGTGTCTTCAAGCAGCTTGTTACAACTAAAACTCACCGCGCGTTTCAGTTTGCTAAAACGACTTTCAACGGTTTTAGTTGAGTGCTCACTGCTACAACAGCTTTTCTGCGAAGGTGCTTCTTTTTCTGTTGAGCAACTGTGTTGCTGACCCTGTGTTGGTTGCAGTTCCTTGCTACTACAACAACTTGTTTTTTTAACAGGCTCAGGTTCTTTAAGCGTTTGCTTATTACAACAACTTTGCGCGGGCTTTACAGGTGCCTCTTTGCTGCAACAGCTTGATGCGGTCATAGGCTCTGGTTGTTTACTGCTACAACAAGAGTCTGTTTTAGTGCTTTCTTTATCAGATTGAGTACTTTGCTGTTGATGAAATTCACTGTCTTTACCTACTAAAACACCTGCCACAATCGCACTGCATACGGCTGCAATAGGGCGAATCACCGCCATAAATGGACCTAATAACACATAAGATACGGAGACTGAATCGACCCCAGTTTCAGGAGTTGATACCAAAAATGCTGTGGTGGCACTTTTTGACGCCCCCGCTCTTCTTAAACCGATTGCCGCAGGGATTACGCCACATGAACACAGTGGCATTGGGGCACCAATAAAGGCCGCTTTCACTGTGGTCCATAGGCCTTCTTTGCCTAAATGGCGATTAAGAAAGTTGGCAGGCAAATACACATTTAAAAGACCTGCGATGAATAAGCCTAGCATTAACCAAGGTGCTGAGAGTAAAAACAGGTGCCAAAAATTAATGAGTAAGTCCATCGATATCCTCCAGCGTCGTTAGTATCGAACAGTTTTCAGCAGGTTCTTCACCGCCACAACATTTATCTGCCAATAATGAAAGTGAGTCATAAAAGCGAGTAAGCTCTGCAATTCTTTGTGCAACGAGATCACGTTTTTGTAACGTCATCTCTTTAACTTCATGGCAAGAGTGCTGATCTTTATGAAATTTAATCTGAAGTAGCTCTTTAATCTCAGCCAAACTAAAGCCAACATTCTTTGCTCTGAGAATAAAAGCCATTTGCTTATAATCATCCTCAGAGTAAAAACGATATCCTACGTCTGAACGCGAACTTGGCGTTAACAAACCATGCTTTTCGTAGTACCTTAGCGTATCTGTTGAGACACCCAACTGACGGGCAAACTCACCTATTTTCATCACCGTCTCCATTGTGAAGCGTTTATTTATTATGCTCACTATAAACCTTGGAGTACACCCCAAGGTCAAGCAATAAATTAAAAAAGGAAAGCACATGAATATTACTGTCCTTGATGCAGCGACATTAGCCAACACTTCGTTAGATGCCTTAGCGCAATTAGGTAAATTAACCTGTTATGACTTAACCAGCCAAGAACAAGTTGTTGAGCGCAGCCAAGATGCAGATGTAGTTATCAGTAATAAAGTGGTGATTGATCAGCACGCCATGGCTAAGCTGACTAAATTAAAACTCATTTGCGTTGCAGCCACAGGTACTAACAACATTGACTTAGAGGCGGCTAAGAAGCATAACATTGCAGTGACAAATGTAGCGGGCTATTCAACACCAAGTGTGGTGCAACATACCTTTACTCTAATCACTAATTTATTGGGTAATACTCACAGATACATTAATGATTGTCAGCAAGGCTTATGGCAAAAAAGCCCGATGTTTTGTCGCCTAGATTACAGCTTTAATGAAATTGCCAGCAAAACATTGGCAATTGTTGGTTATGGGTCACTGGGTAAAGCCGTTGCCGACGTAGCACGAGTCTTTGGTGCCAAAGTCATCATCAGTGAGCGTAAAGGCCAAGCACCTCGTGAAGGTCGCGTCAGTTTTAATGACGCCCTAAAAACAGCGGATATTATTAGTGTTCACTGCCCGCTAACTGATGAAACTCGCAACCAAATAGCCGCGGAAGAGTTAAGAATGATGAAACCGTCAGCCATCATTATTAATACCGCCCGTGGTGGTATCATCAATGAAGCTGATTTAGCAGATGCATTGGCTAATAATATCATTGCTGGAGCTGGTGTTGATGTACTCAGCAAAGAACCCGCAGAGCAATCAAACCCGCTAGCACTCTACAAAGGGTCAAACCTATTGCTCACGCCTCACATCGCATGGGCAAGCCAAGAGTCTATTGTTCGCTTAGTTAACGAAATAGCTTTAAATATTCAGGCATTTAATCAGGGCGAGATGCGTAACAGGTTGGTCTAAAAGGCAATATATTAGTCAATAGAGCTAAGTAGTTAGTGACTTTTTACTTAGCCCCATTGCGCAAAATAACATTAACCCAATGATTTTATTAGAAATAAAATTTTTGGCAAGCAGTTTGCTATCAAGGTTTAACTATAAAACAATTTCTTAGGGATAAAAAACATGAAAAAAGCACTTCTAATTGCCGCTCTAACTGCACCATTTTTAACTGGCTGTGTCATCGCTGTTTCTGACGGTGAAGCCGACACTCATTGGGCTGGTAGTTCTTCTAGCTGGGAAAAACAGCATAAAAGTAACCGTGAAGTGATTTCTAATCTCGCATTAGATACAAGCTACCAAACCGTATTAAACAAACTGAATACACCTAACTTTACCGAGTTGTTAAAGCAAGGTGATGATGTTTATCAGGTATTATTCTATGTAACACATAGCATTCATTCTGATGGCAAGATGACTAAAGACGAGTGTACGCCACTCGTATTTAAAAATGATAAGTTAATTGGTGTGGGTGATACAATTTATAAATCGCTAAGTAACGGCTAATTAGCAAGCTAAAGTTAAGAGTAGGCTTTGCCTACTCTGATTCATTTACAGCGATCATTCTCGATACAATTTGATCTCGCCCGGCATCTTTAGCCTGATAAAGACCTAAATCAGCCTCTTCTAGCAAGGTTTGTTCTGCATAAACCTGACCATTTTCTGTGGTCGCAATACCAATACTAATTGTGACATGGTCGGCATTTAGCGACGCTTTGTGTAGAATGTTTAACTCATTCACTGCATTTCGTAGTTTATTTGCAAACGAGATAGCCTCATTGGCAAAGGTATTTGGAAGTACCGCAGCAAACTCTTCACCACCATAACGAGCAACAAAGTCACTGCCTCGCTCACACGCCCCAACTAAGGCATGAGCAATTTTTTTTAAGCAGTCATCACCTGCACGATGGCCATAGCAATCGTTGTAACGTTTAAAATGATCGACATCCATTAATAACACTGATAACGGAGTTTGATCTCGACGACACCGGCGCCACTCTCGCGCTAAGTTTTCATCCAAATAACGTCTATTTGGGATCTCAGTTAAGCCATCAATTGAGGCGAGCATTTCGAGTAAGTCATTTTTTTGTTTGATCAGCAGCTGATTGCGTACACGGGCACGAACGATAGCAGCACTAAATGGTTTCGTGATGTAATCCATCGCGCCTAATTCAAGGCCCTTAGCTTCGTCATCATGGCTGGTATTTGCAGAAATGAATATAACAGGCAACATACTGGTGGCAGCGTTTTCTTTTAACTTAGTTAGCACTTCATAACCGTCAATGCCTGGCATCACAATATCCAAGATCAATAAATCAACAGTCTCCGTTTTTAAAAACGTCAGTGCTTTTTCGCCACTCTCTACACAAAAAACATCATAGTCTTGCTGTAATGTTTTCTCTAATACCAAGCGATTTAACGGATCGTCATCAACAATCAGTACCTTGGCTCTTTTCAACATCAGTAGATCCTTGTTCAATGATAAATGCAATGACCTGTTTTATTTGCCATTGCAATTCATCATTTAATTGCTCGGGCAATTCGCCATCTGCTTTAAGCCTAGCTTCACATTGTTGTGCGCACGCTGACAATCGCTTAAAACCAAGATTGCCAGCTGATCCTTTAACATTATGAACTACACGAACCAACTCATTGGTAGTTTTTAATGTAGAGATTTGTAATAGCTGCTCAGCTGCCATAGTCGCAAACTTCGACAACATAGTTAATACTAACTTAGTATTATTTGCAAACTGAGACATTATAAAAGCTTGATCAAAAAAGACTTCTTTTGGCCTATCCAACTCACTCATTGCTAAAAATAATTTACTGGCAACAATAGGTTTAGTGAGATGCTTATTCATACCGGCCGAAATAGAATGCTCAATATCTTCGCTTTCACTGTGTGCAGTGAGTGCATAAATAGGCATTTGCTCTTTAGTGAAAGACTGACGAATAATACGCGTTGCCTGACAACCATCCATTTCTGGCATCTGAATATCCATAAAAATGAGATCAGGTCTGAGGCTTTTTGCCAGCTCAATGCCTTTTTCACCACTGTGTGCACACACAACAGTGACATCAATTTGCTCTAAAATGCTTTTAATAATGCTTAAATTTAGTGGATTATCATCCACAGCAAGTACTAAAAGTCCAGATAGATCAGTACTAGAAGGCAATGAAACCAGCTCTTTTTTCACAGGCTCTACGGCTTTATCGAGCTGCAAGCAAAAGCAAAATTCACTGCCTTTGCCTTTTTCACTTTCAAGCTTAATTTCGCCTCCCATCAATGCAACTTCGTATTTAACAATCGCTAAACCTAAACCAACCCCCTGATGAGAGCGCGTTAATGATTCATCGCCTTGGGTAAATGCATCAAATAAGCGGCTTTGATCGGCCTTACTAATACCAATACCGGTGTCTTTGACTGTAAAACAAATAAGTTGCTGCTCAGCAGATTCCTCCACCAGCATTAAGTTTAATGTCACTGTACCTTGCTCGGTGAATTTTACTGCGTTAGTGAGTAGGTTAGCTAATACTTGCTGCAAGCAAATTTGATCACCAACCAAGTTATCACTAATACTTTGGTCACATTTGACTTTAAACTCGATATTTTTATTCGCACATAAGGGAGCTGTGATCCCCTGACAGTAATCGATTAAATCAGGCACACTAAAAGGGGCTTTATTAAGTTGTACTTGCGAGCTTTCAGCGCGGGCAAAATCTAGCATACGATTTAATAAGGTAAGCAAGCTATTGGCTGCAGATTTTGCTTGCTCGGCATGGTTACGCTGCGGCTGTGTTAACCCTTGCAGTGCAATCACATCAATTAAGCCTAGTACAGCATTAAGTGGTGTGCGTATTTCATGACTTAGGTTAGCTATAAAACGGCTTTTAGCTAATGTTGCTCGCTCTGCATCATCTTTTGCTTGCACTAAATCCGTCACATCCTGTACATGAACAACATAGTAATCGGGTGTTTGCTCAGCATTCCAAACTAATGACACGCTAATTTGTAACCACCGCTGTTGCTCTTGCTGCTCAAGACTAAAGTGATAAACTTTTTTCTTCTCATGCAGTAACTCTGTCAAGGTATCCTTTAGCGTCTGATAAGATGGCTCTGCAAATAAGTCTATTAATTTGAGGTCATTGGCGTTTTCAATTGCAAAGATTCTACGTGCTGCTTTATTTGCTTGCAGCACCTGATCTTCAAGCGAAACCAACAGCACTCCATTAGCAGCATATTCCATAGCACTGCGTAATTTAGCTTCAGAGCTTTGTAATGCATTAAGCGCATTATGCTGCTCGGTAATATCACGACCAATCGCCATAGTGCCAAGAAATTGCTGATGCTCGTTGTAAAATGGCACAATGCTAAACAGATAACTACTATCTTCTGTGGTCAATCTTTTTTGATAAGCTTGGCGGTCTTTAAGCACTTGCTTTTCAAGCTCGTTTAATTCGCCGTTATCATCACTAATATCACATAATTGCTGGCCCACTAACTTCTCTTGTGGCAAGCCAATATAACGCTCATACGCCTTATTACAGCCTAAAAACGAGCCATCGATATTCTTAAAGTAAATAAGATCCGGCACGTTATTTAGCATAGTATTTAATAACGCTAAGTGACGCTCTTTCGCATCAATACTACGGCGCAATTGTTTTGACTTTACCTGTACTTGGGAATCAAGCGCTTTATTTGCCTCTTGTAAAGATTGAACGAGCTCCTCATTACGACTAAACACCTTTTTCACACGGCTGAACCAAGGCTGCCAATCAACAGGAATCCGATAATGAACTAACGCTTGTTTGCCTTCATCATGCTGCTCAAGGTAATTCATTAAGTGCGTCATCGGTTTTACAAAAATGCGCTGACTCAACCAAAAAACAGCGCTGAACATCATCACTAAAAAAACACTCAAAAATGCGAACTCTAAAAAGATGTCATAGCCAACTGGTTCACTAAGAGCTTGCTGTGATTCATAGAAACGAGTGTAAATAGGTAAGTTGGTAGCTTCTTGTACTAAATGACTATCGTTATTTTTGCGCATATCTACCGCGACATGCGGCCAATGTTCGCTGGCACTAATGGTCGTATTAAGCGTTGCCTTTGAGCTGGCAATAACTTGGTTATCTTGATTGATAAAAATATACTCACCATAGTTAGGCGCTATTTTTTTTAACCAATTAGAAATTGCTTCAAGATCATAAATCAACACAATGTAATCGCGACTATTAGCAGCTCTTTGCTTGCCAATTGCAAAATAGGCATGACCATTAATGGTCAACACTGAGCTAGAGGCAAGATTGTTGCTATTTATTAATAAAGGTCGAAATTTATTATCTAACACACTGGTCAGAAATTCACTTTTTGTTATGCTACGGCGCTTAATATAAACAAAACCTTGCTCATTAACATAAGCCACGGCTTCTAAAGATTGAATAAGTGACAGAGTGGTATTAAACGAGGGGCCGAGGGCAATAACTCGTCGCCATTGATTAATTGCATAAGCCGTTGAGGCAAACTTTCCTTGCCCGACTATCTCCCCCACTCCATCGCCCACACTTTGATAGTAATAGTGATCATATTGATTCACATTACGTGTCCAACTAGGATCAAAATCATAAGAAAGTGGCTGTTCATAAAGCCTGAACATGGTGTCTATGAGGCCATCCGCGGCATTCATCGCATGGGAAAGCTGAGCAGTAATATTATTAAATCCGTTTTGCCTGCTTTCTATCACTCGCTCAAGTTTTAAGTTATACAGGTGTAAACACAAAAAAAACGCCACCAGCAGCGGCACAATAAGTGCCACTGCCAAAGAGCGATAATAATGCTTTAATGGTAAAAAATTCACTGGCTTATATGTACCTTACCTCGTTACAGCTAGGTTAACGAGGCATAAGTATACTGGCAAGCTATAAATTTTCTTCAGCAAAGCTGGCTAACCTGCTACGTACTACACCATTTAAGTTAACAGTAGCACTGCCCTCAAAATCTTTAAAACGTTCAACAATATAAGTTAAGCCAGAGGTCACTGGGGTCAAGTAGTTACTATCGATTTGCGCAAGGTTACCTGAGCAAATTAGCTTAGTGCCTTCGCCACAGCGAGTGATAATAGTTTTCAACTGCGACGCAGTTAAGTTTTGACTCTCATCCAAAATCACCCCCGAATTGATATAATACTATCATACCCTCAATAAACTTGAACAAAAAAGTTTTTACACACATACTCTAGCTAAGAATCAAAGGTGAACGAAAATGATACTTCGAAATACAACAAAAACTAAAATAATTAAAACATCAGTCAACTTTGGAAAAGGAATGTCTTTTCACCTCGATAAATCAGGGCAACCTATTAAGACTGAAAAAGGCATCAGAACTCACTCATATAGGCACGATAAAATAGAACCTAATTTTCCAGTGCTATATCACCCGACTCGCTTCACCGAATGCCAAGAAATGAACTTATTTTTAATGCACCGCTTTGAAGGTCATTTCAGTCTCAAAAAGAATCAAATAGACAATGAGGCTTTTAGTGACGCTTATCATGCCAGCCAACCGGGAAAGCCATTAGATGTTAAGTCTGTTCGCAGTATAGCTAAGCACTTAAAAGCTTTCTTAGATTGGTTGGATAAAGATGATGCATCCTATTTTGAAGTAATAGCTGCACCACTTTCAAAACAATCTGTAGATGATGATATTTCTAGGTTACCTGTGTGGAGATATCACAAACATTTATGTGAAAGAGTCGAAACCAAAGATAAGTCTAAACGCATAAGCTTTAACAGCGCTCAAGAACGAATTAGAGCTGTTAAAGCATTCTATATATGGAGCCATAAGCGCGGAGCTATAGATAGCCTCCCCTTCTCACTTGAATACAAACAGGTACGTATTAAATCGAAAGCTAAATCAGGTGTCAGTTCGTTGTTTCAATTACCTACCAGCAACAATCGTTCTGGGGGCTTATGGAAATGGGTCAGTAATTTGAGCATTCCAAATACATTGAAACAAAAAGAAGACTCACCAGACAAAGGTCTACAACCATATTCTCCAAAAGAACTTAAACAGTTACTGGAGACGAATACAGCTCAAAAAGAGACTTATAAACTTTATTTGCAGTGTGCCTTGTTAGGTGGACTTCGATCTTTTGAAATTTCGGCCATCGACCAGAAAGACCTCTTTAACCCTGATGAAAAAGAAAACGAGAAACGTATTCCAAAATTGAACATTGTACGAAAAGGACATAAGCCAGTGAGATTAACAATAGCGCGAGTTCTAATGAAGCTTTTGTACAATCACACTTTGACAATTCAAAATATGAAGCGACGTACCAAACATGAGACTAATCATGGTATGGACAATAGCGAACATCCGCTTCCTTTGTTTATGAATAGTTCAGGATCGCGGATAAGCGAAGATACACCGGGGAATACTATTTCCATAGTTAGAAAAGAACAAAGGAAGCAGGGATTAGAAATACTATTACGCACATTCCATGACTTACGCGCTACCTTTGCTACTTATGTCGCTAAATACCTAATTGACAAAGGTGAATCAGAAAGTTCCATCCGACAAACACTAATGACTTTGATGAGTCACGAAAGCTTTAAAACAACCAAACGTTACATCGACTTTGCCAAAAGTGTATCAGTGGATGCATACGGAGCGATGTCAGAGTGGGTAAAAGATATCTACGGTGATGTTAACGAATTGCTTATGCGTGAGGCTGAAGATGCTACAGCAAGTTAAAACGCGGAAGTCCAATCGTATTCCTGCTAGATTTAAACCTCATTCAATTGTTCTAGCCGAACAGTTAGACGTTTTATTTAACAGGGCATATGACAAAGAAAGCAATATTAGCACAGGTGACGACACTGCTATTTCAATGAGTCGCTTGCGGAATGCTTGTGTCAGTTTACAGCACATTCTTCCTCTAGCCCTTAATAAGGTTAGTGCAGATACTGCGACATCAATTCAAACTTCGGGATTAAATGCTCTATCAGACTTTGAAATTTGGCAAGAACTGGAATACTTTTGCATTAATGAAATAAATGATGTCAAGCTACCTAGTTATGCTACTCGTATAGAAGAAGCTTTAGAAAACATAGCTAAGTTTCATTTTTATGATAACGCTATCAACGCTCCTTTTAGGCTAGTAAATGGGGCTACTTCAATCGACATAACTAAATTATTCGAACTTGAATTCCATCAAGTAAAAGAGACTCGTAAATTACTAAAAAAATATCTGGACTATCTCGTCCTTCCAGAATTAAGCCTCAAAGATTCTTCTATTAGAGACAACATCCTCAAAACTGCGACTGCTATTATAAATATTTGTCTACATGATACTTTTAAGAATACTGAACGCGTCAAACTGCCATTATTGGCAACATTAAAGGATAGGGAATTCGTTTCATCATTTATATGCAATCACAACTTCCGTACTTTTTTAAAATTTATACTACCCGATGTGTGGGGTAAAGCTAGAGTCAATCAATTTAAAACTGAAGCCGAAGTGATAGGGTATGCACAAAGCATATCATCCAAATTTGGCAATGAAGTTGATGCTTTTTTGAAAAATCAGATAGCAAGCGCTTCGGAAGCTAATACAACAAGAGTTAGATCCTCAACTTTATCATTTCCAAGGTGGTTGAATAGTGCTGGTAGCGTAGCATCACCAATAATTAAGCTGCTTAGTGAGCGTGGAATTCAAGGGTTTGCAGAAAATGGCCTTCAGGGATTTAAATACCTTTATAAGCATTACCAAGAAGAAACTCAAAATAACCAGCAGTTTTTACTGCTACTAAACGCTGCATTGGACCTTTACCACTTTGTTACGGGTGAAAAAATCGCAAAGGAAAGTTTATTACCCTACTCATTGGGCTATTACCTTAAAGAAAGTGACACTACCGAATGGCAGAAGCATGAGTGGGTATATGACAATGCCTATAAATTTTATCAAAACCTAGTCGAATACCATAAAGTTTTTACAAAGCGAATTGATGGCGAGAGCATAGGCATCGTCACTCTCAAAGGTTACATAGGTAGTATGGCTAGAGCATTGAAAGAAAATGCATCATCATTAACAGATGAACAAATGAAGCTTATTGCCAATCATGGGGTTCATGCTTTTGTTGAAAATAACTGTGAGATACTAAAGGCTATAAGAGAGGCAATTCAACTAAAATCAAAACAAGGCGATTTGTCGGTTTTTGTTGGTAATCAATATCAGAGCGCTATCGACAAATTACTATCGTTTTATGGTCTAGATACTATTAAAAGCTTTCCGGTCAACACCGAATTAACTGCACAACATCAAGAGCAACTCTCTCAGAATCAAGATAAGCTCTACTCATATAGAGAAGTAGTAGAATTAGCATATTACATAGAAAAAGGGCTTTCTGAGACCTTACTCACAATTAAAGACAAAGTTACACTTTATGCAGCAAAAGTCATATTGAAAACTGGTTGGAATTCAACTCCTACGCTAGAGCTTGATACTGACGACTTATTTTTCTTTAACACGCCATTACATTCAAGTAAAACTCCTGCTCTTCGTTTATTTAAACGCCGAGCTAATTATCAAACACAATGGCATAAATTTGAAATTAAAGCCGAAGATCTAGAAAAAGAAGGCGTCTTATACGGCGACGTTGTCGAACCAGTAATATTTGATATTAAGGCTGCGACTAAACTTACGTCTATTTACCGCCCTTCTATTGAGAACCTATCAAAAAGAATTTTTGTTTTTCCCAAAGTAAATAGTATTGGAGAAGTAAAGATTCAATTATTAACAGCATCACGTTTCAAGACCACTATAGATAGGATATTGACTGAGCTTGGGTGTGATATCGTATTTAATTCGCAAAAGATCAGAAAATCAGGGCTTAACTACATTTACCGAAAAGTTGCCAAAGAATTTAAGTGGTATCAAAAAGCTGGCAAGCACTCTTATGAAACGTTCTTGCGTCATTATTTAATGCAAGATAACAAAGATGTTGCAATGACAATCAACAGAGCGACAAAAACAATGGCAGACTATTTTGTTCGCGATGTTACCGACAAAGTAATCATTTTGCAGACTCCACCAGAAGACGGTAAAAAAGTCCCGAATGGCACATGCATTAACTCAAAAGATAAATCCGCAGTAGTGGCATTCGAATCACAAAACAGGAAATTATTAGACCAGCGAGATACAAACGAGCATGCATGTGCCGACTTTAACGCATGCTTGTGGTGTCCGTTCTATCGCTGTGTTGCTGACGCATTGCATGTTTGGAAACTTTTGTCATACCGGGATTTTGTTGTTGCTGATATGGAAAACTCAGCCGCAACATTTGACTCTATAACAGAGCAACTGGAAAACATAGAGCAGTTGAAAAATAGGGTTAACGAAATATTAGCTGATATTGCCAAGCTTAATGCTCAAGCTGTGACTGATGGAAAAGAACTATTGAGAACAGAGGGTATTCATCCTCATTGGAAAAACACAGGTTTGCTATGACCAAAGAGATAACTAAAACAAAACTACTTGATATCGCTGTTGTAAAAACACATACAGGTCAAATCACTATAAAACCTTTGGTTCAGGTGTTAGAAGATTTTAAAGTTGATGATACTAGCGCTTTTAATTCGATTGCTTTGTGGGAAAACAGAGCATTGAATATTGCTAAACATGGCACTATTCACTTTGGCGATGACACTTGGATAAGCTATGAAGAAACGCAAAGAAATGTGAATTTTAAAGGTGTTGATGAATTAGCATATCAAATTCGAATTTATTCACTAATTAAACTCACACATGGTGATATTGTAGGCGGTAAACCTCTAAAAATCTCTACACTTCAAAATGATGTAACGTATCTAAATTTATTTGCAGCCTTCTTAAGACAAAGAGGTTATCACTCATTTCATGAGTTGGAGTTCAAATCTGACTTAGTTATTAGGAATCTCATAAAAGACTATTTATATGAAGTCAGGAAAATAGCTATTTACAGACAATCACACTCATTTACTAAACTATTTGACGTGCAGCGCAGCTTTCGTCTTTTTGGCCCTAAGGTGTGTAGTGTTTTTATTGATGTACTTAACCAACTAAACGAGTTACACCATCCGAGACCAGTCACTTATTCGCACCCTGTCATTCCTACTAAAGTAATGAAAAAAATTCTGAAGTTTGCAGAAAAAATAGTTGAAAACTCTAAGGATAAGATAGAACGATGGCTAGAATTAAATGCACGCTTAATAGATAGTTTAAATGAAGGCTCCGTTGAACCACCGCCCAAAATTAGTACAGGTGAGCTAATAGCAAAACATGTAAGAAACTTACCCGATGAAGTGGAATTCATTCAATTATCCGAAGAATTAGAAGATTTAAAATTAGCCACATACATTAATATCTTGGCCTATACAGGCATGAGATATAACGAAGTACTTACATGCAAGGTTGGCTGTGCCAATTACAAAGATGATATTTATTACATTACGGCAATCATGACCAAAACCGACAACAGTAAGGTTGAGATGGAATGGTTTTCAAACGCTGAAGTACATGAGTGTGTTGGTATTTACGAAAAATATGTGTTCGGTATGCAAGAAAGGGCAAAAGCTGTACTTTCTTCATGCAGAGCCAATATAACAAGTAGTCAAGCACACAACTTGAAAGAAGGGTTAGAAAGAAACCGTCTTTTCGGGGTTTCACATAGTAGCTGTAGTGTTAGTTTTAGCGATGCTGGGCGATTCACAAAATTTGAGGTTAAAAACAGTGAAAACATTGAGCTTTTTGACTTAACTCTAGACGATGATGATATAGCAGAGCTTGAACGCCTTGAATCTAACTACAAAGAAGTTAGAGGAGAGAATAGAGGTGTCCCATACGAAGAAGGCGATACGTTTAGATTAACCGCTCACATGTTTCGACATACGTTGGCCTACTTTGTCATTGCCAATAAATTAGGTGAGCTTGATGATATTAGATATCAATTTAAACATTTAACCAGCCTAATGACGTTTGTTTATACTCGAAGAGCATTTTTGGCCTCAACAACTTTAATTAAAACTACTGAAGAGTTTAATGAGATTTTAATTGACCGTGTTGCAGAAGAGTTAATAGATGAAGCCGAGTCACAATCACTTAAAGGTGGTGCTGGTGAGCAAATTAATAAAACATCTAAAGATCTGATAATAGGTATTACTGATAGTCAAAGTAAAGATTCGACTGTGATTAAGCAGATCCATTTCAGTTCAATTGAAGAACTGAAAAAATTTCTCGTCAAAAATATTAAAAACATACGTGGCTTGCCTACGGGGTACTGCACTGCGGGAGAAGCTTGCAAGATAAAAGGAGCAGGAATCCCTAGTGGCTGTGTGTATTGTGGTAGTAAAATCATTACCAAACGCCACAAGGTCAATTGGCAAGTGATAAAAAAAGATGCGACCCAGAAACTAGAGGCATATGCAGCATCAACCACAGAAGAGCAAGAAGATTACGAGCTATTTGCTATTCACTGGAAAAATAATATAGCAGCAGCTGACTATGTATTAGATGAAGGCAAAGCGCATACAAACCAAGGAGAACAAGCATGAGTAGCGCATATGATGATATAAAACGTGCTTTTGAAGAGATGAAATCTGATGGCAGCAAGATAACCAAAAATGCAGTAGCAACGAGAGCTAAAAGAAATATTGCGAATCTATCTAAAGAAGAAGAAAAATGGGTAAAGTTACGAGAAAGTATTGAAAAAGCTCAATTAACTTGGGAAGAAAAAAATAAAGATAATTTAATAAAACAACTCAGAACAAAGGTAGCCGAACTAAAAAGCAAGCTTGCTAAAGAAAAGCAAAAAAATAATATCGGCACTAAGGAAATCGATAATAAAGATACAAAGTTATTAGTGTTGTTGAGTGAAATGTACGCAGAAATAGATAAGCTCAAACTGATTAATGCCGATTTACAAAATCAACTTCAGCATTCAGGGCAACATACAGAAATAAGAGTGGATACGTCTACTGGTGAAATTATTGAATTAGTTTCAACGAAACAATAGATTAGATGTAGTAGCTCATATCTCAACTTACAGTTTTGTTGATTAGGCTTAGACTTCACCTGACAGGCAGCAAGAGCGAACAAGAGACGGTCAGAGTGATCTGGATATGTGAACTTAATTCTACAAAGAGGACGCTTAGCGACCCCGTTCATGCAATAAAATTGAGTTTAGGCAATCCGCATTAATTGTATAATGATATTTCTGCTTCTAAAGAGTATGTTTATGAGAACCATTGGAAAACTGGCAAAAGATTTAGATATCAATGTTGAAACAATCCGTTTCTATGAGCGCCAAGGTCTGATAGAGCAACCTTTAAAACCAGAGTCTGGTTACAGAATGTATGGCGATGCCCTTACCAGTCAACTCAAATTTATTCTGAAAGCTAAAGCATTAGGGTTTACGCTGAAAGAAATTGAATCGCTTATGTCACTAAGTGACAGTTGCGCTGATATTGAGTCGATGGGGTTGCAAAAACTTAATCTCATTCGTAATAAAATTGCTGATTTACAGCGATTAGAGAAAGTAATTCAAGATATGACAGATTCTTGCAAGGCCAATCAAGACCCTCAATCCTGCCCGGTAATAAATTCACTTAAATAGCTATTGACCCCGTACTTATGTACGGAGTTTATACTACCTTAAAAATTGAGGTAGATAGTTATGATCAATAAAATTCTAGATAAAGTAGGTTCTGGTGGCGTTTGGCTAGCCGCCCTTAGCTGCACAGCATGTTTTCCTGCACTCGGCTCATTGGCATCTGCTCTTGGGTTAGGTTTTCTTTCACATTTTGAAGGGATAGCGGTGAACACCTTATTGCCATTATTTGCTTCACTAGCGTTGTTAGTTAATTTCTATAATTGGTATCAACATCGAGATTCATTGAGAGGCGTTTTAAGTGTCATTGGCCCAATTGCAGTATTGCTGACCCTTTATCCTTTATGGCAATACGACTGGAGCACTTACTTATTTTACTTTGGGATCATTTGGATGGTCGTAATGTCTATTTTAGATATTGTTAAGCCCATTAAGGAACCAGTATGCAAGGTATAGAACTAGAATCTAAAATCACTTGCCCTGAATGTGGATTTAGCAAAGTTGAAACCATGCCTACAAACGCTTGCCAATGGTATTACGAATGCGAAAGCTGTAAAGCACTACTTAAACCGTTAAAAGGTGATTGTTGCGTTTATTGCTCTTATGGAACAGTTAAGTGTCCTCCTATTCAAGAAGGCAATGCATGTTGCTCAGGTAAGTAGCCTAGTATTCGGTGGTTCTGTGTCAACCAAGTAATATCTTAAATGCGATTGCGATTAACACTAAACCACCAAATAGTTCAGCTTTAGATTCCAGCCATACGCCACTTCTTTCGCCGATATTCACACCAATCCAGCTAAAGGCAAACGTCGTGACGCCTATTATCAAGCAAGCTACGGCTATATCTACCTCAAGCAATGTGATTGCATAACCTGCCGCCATTGCATCAATACTGGTGGCAATAGCAAGAACAAATAGCACACGATGAGTAACATTAGCAATATCTTCTTCAATTCCTTCAGATTGGGACTCATAAATCATTTTGCCACCGATAAATACTAGCAAAATAAAAGCTATCCAAGGTGCATAATCTTCAATCCAAGATGATAAACCTTTACCGCTGTAATAGCCTAAAAGAGGCATAAAGCCTTGGAAAAAACCAAAATAAGCAGCGGCTTTAATAAAGAGCTTTTCAGCATTTACTACTTTTTTAGAACCTAAGCCTATGGATACTGCAAACGCGTCCATACTGAGTGCTATAGCTAATACAAATACTTCAAACAAACCGATTAAACCTGAATAAAATTGTTATAAGATTACGTGACGTATAATTAGTTACTTGACTGATGTTAAACACCTAAGATTTACTGACAATTTTTCTATTATCAAAGCCTTATTTTTACACCAAATTTCAGCCAGATATTCAGTAACAGTGCCAACACTTGAAGGAAACAGAATATTCCCCGCCACTTTGGCGAAAGGTCCATCAGTTTCGAGTAGAACTCTATCTTGAGGTATCCACGATATTACTTTTTTAGCTCTGGCTGAAGTTAGCATGGCTGGCCCAATAGAGAAGAAACAGCCTAGCTCGACGGCTTCTAGAACTTGCTTCTTAGTACCTAAAAACCAATGAAGAATAGAAGTACCAGCATTGGGATGTAACTTAAGTTGTTCAAGAACTTCACCAGTCGCGTTAAGACTATGGATAGTTAGTATTTTGTCATCAAAGCCTTCACATTTTTTTAGAATATGCGTGAAAACCTCTAATTGATCATCAAAGTAATCAGCGTAACCTTTTGAGCCATCCAGTCCAATTTCTCCAATATATCTAGTTCTATCAACTAGCTTATCGAATAGTGCTAATTCATTTTTTCTTAGATGAGCAAGTTGAGGGTGAAGCCCCAAGGCCGTCTTACAGTGTTTTATGCCACTTGTTAACTGGACAGTACCTTCAAAAGCTGAAGGCACCGTAGTTACTGATAGCACGTAATAATTACTGCTTTTTATGTCGTTCAATACCTCTTGATGATCTGGATATAAATCAACGTGGCAATGAAGATCCATCATGACGATTTATCCGCTTGGAGAAATAATTCAACCTCTGCCAATCCTCGCTTAATAGTTGATTCTAATTTTTCTCGTATATCTTTTTCTTGTGGTATTGGCCCTGAACTTCGAAGCCAAGAACGATAGTTATCGGATTGTTTCAATCTAATAATGGCAGTTTGAACCGCTTGGAGATCATCGCGAGTATCTTTTTCTTTGATAAGATCTCTCAACCGCTTTGTCTTGTATGGCGCATCTTGTGTAAAACCAGCATGAAAAACTGACGCTCTTCGAATAAGGCAAGGTACACAATGCCCACACTGTTTATGTTCTCTGTGCCAATGACTGCATGAAACACTTAGGGGAACTGCTTTTCTAATTGCGTCTTGATCAACACATTCCGCTAACATTTCACCTTTAGTTTTGAATTGATAGGGGTTTACAAATTTGACATGAAACCCAGTGTCTCTAAGCAAAGATTCAAGCCTGCTTAGAAAATTAGGATGAGTAGTTCTAGTGCTATGGCTACCAATCCGTCTTCTGGTAAGCGGCGGATTTATAGAAATATAGCCATTCTCTGGGACGACAATAGTTTCAATACTGCTATCGCAATTAGCATTTCTTAAGGCTGATATACCAAGTACCGCCATAGCTAGGAAGTTAAAGCTTCTTCCCCTCATACTAATGTCAGTTTTACCTTCTAAGTGCTTAATAATATGGGGAGACATTGAATAGGACAATTCGCCGAATGGCGGGGATAATAATTGCTTAATGTCTTCTTGCTTAGCGCCATCACCACGATAAGCGTGACTAACCAAGAGAGGCTTTAAATCTGATTCTCCGTTCAAAATATCAATTGCACCAACTGCGCTATCAAGACCACCAGAAAAAAGGCAAACAGAGTTGAGTCCAATTAATGATTTTGCTTTTGCTTTCGCTTGCTCACTTGTTTTAGGAGTCGGCATCGGCATAGTTGTTTTTTCAAAAGTAAACAGCCATTGATCGCCTGTAAGAAAGTTGAGCAAAGAACTCAGTTCAGGTTCTACAAAATTCCACATATCCTCATCAGTTACAGGAACATGCAAATGCATTTTTCTAGCCCATGCATTTTCTGCATTATCCCTTAATTCAAATGTATCAGCAGCGGTAACGGCGGTAGCAATTGTTATCAGATCTATTGAATCAGCATCTACATTCAATCCTAAATCACGAACTGTTTGTAGTAGTTGTTTTGACACCAAGCTGTGCTTAGTGATGTCATTTTGATGCGTATGAAACATTTGGACAGGATGACAATCATCAGAAAAGTCAGGCAAGTTAGCAGGGTCATGGTTAAAGTAAAAATTAGTCATTAAAGCTCTCCCATTCATCAACCGTCATAGCAATAGCATCGGCTTGAATTTTAGTAATATTTTCTTTGCTAATAGTACTGGGGTTGCCATTAGTTACTTTGTCTAACTGCTCTTGTGTAATCACTTTTATTAGTTCCCTTAATTCAACTTCCATTTGATGATGCTTGCTTGCTGGCTCAACATGAAACCAAGCTCTGCCCATGCCTTCAACCACATCCTGAAAAATAAGGTCTGTTAAATAACAGCCTATGGCTTCTTGGATAACTTCGTCAGTAAAACTGTTTGGGTCAAATTCTTCTGTATCGGGGAGTGCTTCTTCTAGTGCGTAATCCAACGCAACTCTTACAGCATCCGAATCGGCATTATCAGGCGCTAAATGGCTAGCAATTTTGTCGATTGCTTGATCAGTCGATAGCCCAGTTAGATCACCTAATGATAAGCTTTGATTATTAACCGTTACGGTGTCGCCACGCATGACACCAAGCAATCCAGAACCAGCAGTTATGCCGCTTGATAGTCTCCTGCTTGTGCTTTTACCTCCGCCAGAGCCTTTTCTAGAGTAACTTTTTAATGAACGCCTTAGATCTGAGGTTGAGCCACCTGTTTGCGCATATTTACCAAATGCTCTTCTGGCACTGGCAAACCTATTTGGAGGCGGTGTTGCTGTAGGTGAACCACCGATTTCTTGTTGAACCTTGTCATTGTCAATATCATTGCTATTGTCATTCTGATCATCAGCTTGATTATTATCAGAGCCAGCTTGCTCATCCCCATCAGTACCTGATGCAGGTTCTATTGTGACAGGATCTCCTTGCTCTGCCCAAGATGGAATAAGTGGACTCTTATTATTTGGTCCTGTTGACGATGCGGACGTACCCATATTACTTAGTTCCCTCTAGTTCTTTTAAAATTGGATTAAGCCATCTTTGGCGGGGCAAGCTTTTTAAAAATGTAAGAAGACTTAAGCTACATTTATCATCCTGCTTGGCAAGTAACACAGCCCCATAAATGCCTGTTGGTCTTTCGGTCCAATCACCAATCAACTTAAAGTTTTCAATCAAACCATCCATGACTGACATGTATTCTTCCTTCGGAGTTGTGGTAATCGCAGTAGAGTTAACGCCACTGACCCTTACCTTTTGCTTCATTAATTCTTCTACGAGTTTTTGAGCGGCTCCAGACATTACCGAATTAACAGCCCCCATTGGAATGCTTTCTCTGCTCAGATATGCCGCTGGTGTCAAATCCATTTCAGTGAACATGGGAGGTAATTTCGACCATTTATCAATAAAAGCTAGGTCGAGTTTCCACTCTTCAGGTAAATTAATTTCGTCAAATTCGACTTCTGAATTTTCAAGATCCGCTAATACTTTTGGATATCCGTTTTCCTTATCAATTAATTCATAAAGCTTGTTGGTAGCCTGAGTGCCTAAGCACCTCTCAAAAATTACCAGCTTAGTGATAGTTTTTTCATCAAGCTGCATTCCTCTGCGATGAGCGGTTTTCTTTCTCATCTTAACCTGATTGAGTAATCGCTTAACTATGCGAGGGTTGCCGTTAATGTTTGTGGATTCAGCTAATAGTGGAGCTAACTGTTCAGCAACCACAAATTTACTTCTGAGTTCGGAATGCTTTTCAATCTCGTGATCTTGAAGTAGCTCGTCAACGGTAATTTGTGGTTGTTTCCACGACAGCCTTAATGACTCTTCAAGGGCACATCTTATCGTTTCTAATTGCGCATCGGTAACGCCGTGATCTTGAGCAGTAAGCATCATTAAATATGCCCTTATCTCCAGAACGCCGGGTCTTGGTACATGCACAGGAATTTGAATAAGCTTGTCTAAATAATCAGTTTGATGTCGTTGAGATGCACCTTTGTGATACTCAGGCACTGCCAAGCGGATCATGTCCTCATCGGCGGCAATAACAAATGCAGTATTGGGTAAAAATAGAAATAACCTGATCGCCTCAAGGGTCGAAATAGCATTAAATGGAGAGCAGCGATCTAAATTATCGACATAGACAATAAGTGGCTTATCAAACTCCTTTAACAGATCAGAATATGCTTTTCGGAATTCTTTAATTTCTTTAGGAGGTGAAAATGATTTATTATCTTTGATCAAACCTTTGTTTTTCTTCGCGACATCCTTAGCGCCATCGACAGCACCTTTTACATCATCAACATCCAGTTCACCATCGTCACCACCACTGAATAGTCCCATGATCTTCTGTATACCACCCATAGTTGGTATACCAGCTAATGCTGCACCACCATCCATTAGCAATCCCATCAGTCTGATCTTATCTATTCGTCCAGCAAACTCTTTTGCTTTTGCACTGAGATTTTTATCGTCTGCTGCTTTTTTAACTAAAGTAGATGCAATTGTTTCTAGTAACGCCGCTTTAGCGTCATCATACCCTTGGAAAGTCCATGCATCGAAATGTACTTGGATATATTCTTGTTCATCACTTTCCAGAGAAGCCTTAGTAAGTTCAAGAATCGTCGATTTTCCAGCGCCCCAATCACCAAAAACGCCTATACTAATAGGCATTAACTCCTTTTCTGTTATAAGATCTTTTATTGACTCAGCCGTTTCATTAAAATTTAAGAAATCAATTTTTGATTCTTTATCAGACCACATAACGTCTCCTTTTATTTATTATTTCTTTTGTTCCATTCTTTCAATAATTCGGTGAACCGTGGGGCGGCTAACAGAATATTTCTTCGCTAATGCAGAGATCGATTCACCATTTAATTTATCTTTATATAATTCTTTCGCTTGTTTGTCTGATAAAGCAGGCAATCTGCCCATGTGTTTGCCTTTAGCTTTAGCCTCTTCACGACCTTCTGTGGTTCTGGCTTTTATAAGATCCCGCTCAAGTTGAGCGAATATGTGGCTACGCATAATGTTTGAGATTATTTCTCATCAAGCCAGATTGGGTGAGTACTAGGAAATCTTCGTCAGATTTGAGCCTGAAGCAGTCGTAAACGATGGTACAAAATTACTTCAGCTAAAATTCACTTTGATACGAAACCGGACATTAGGCTTAGCGTATCTCATGACAAGTGTTCCAACAATATAGTCGTTGCTCTTACTTTTAAATTTAAATCTTGTTTTAGATCCTCTGTACAATTAGTAACACACCAACGCGACTTTAATGTGGAATTAGGATCATCGGTTAATTTATTCTATCTAGATAGCTCTTCTATTTTTTATCTTTGATAAACATCGGTATAAAACGGGCAGTCCAAATAATGTTAGCAGTGTTTGCTGTCACTACCCCCCAACAATTATTTTCTTGGAATAGCTATTTGAGTTACTTCCCAATCTTTTCAAATTAAATAACTTTTTATTTGACTCTATAGCCACTATAGATTTTATACTTATTTTAATATTGTTTCGGAATGTTAAATATGTCAGAAAAATGTAGTGGTCAGTGTCAATCATCTCCTACCAACGAAGACGTAAAAATTGATACACAATTAGATAACTATAGTGGCGCGTTTGTCAGTACATATAAAGTGCCTCAAATGGACTGTCCTTCAGAAGAGAGATTGATCAGATTAGCACTTGACTCAATTCAGCCTTCAGTTGGATTGCAGTTTGATATTCCTAATCGCTTAGTCAAAGTTTTTCATGATGAAAATTTAGATGAGATAACAAAAAAGTTACAACAACTTAAACTCGGTGCAGAGTTAGAGTCAACTAAACAAAGTTGCAGTACAGAAGCTGCAAAAGCAAAAGACTTAGCCCAAAAAAATGAGATGAAAGAAGCATCAACCCTAAAATGGTTGTTAGCCATTAATGGAGTCATGTTTTTTATAGAAGTAATTGCTGGGATTATTGCACAGTCTGCTGGCCTAATTGCAGACTCATTAGATATGTTTGCTGATGCTGCTGTGTATGGTTTAGCTATTTATGCCGTAGGTAAAAGTATTAGCATGAAACTTAGAGCAGCACATATATCTGGTGTGCTTCAAGTTATTCTAGCGCTAGGTGCTTTGAGCGAAGTCGTAAGACGCTTTGTTTACGGTAGTGAACCGATCTCTTCTTTAATGATGATATTTGGTGGAATAGCACTAATCGCTAACGTTGCTTGTCTGTTTTTGATATTTGGCAACAAAGAAGACGGCGCTCATATGAAAGCGAGTTGGATTTTTTCCGCAAATGACGTTATCGCAAACGTTGGTGTAATTTTAGCTGGCTTATTAGTTACAGCAACAAGCAGTCGTTATCCAGATTTAGTGATTGGTTTGATAATTGCTCTTGTCGTTTTAAACGGTGCTCGCCGCATCTTACAGCTAAAGTATTAAGCAGAGAAATGAAAATAATGCACTCATCGTATATCAAATCAAATATATCATACGTGATAATGATTTTAATCGCGGTGCAGTCTGTGTTTTTTTCGCTAGAAGAGCTTGAAATAAACTTAAGTGAAAGTTCTTTTAGTTCATCACTAACTAAGTCTATTACCCCGCTAAAAGCTCCAGAAGACTCCAATATGCTTGAGGTGAATAATAGCAACTCTTCAATTGATAATTGTAATTTTTGTTGCTGTTGTCACTTATTTTTAAATGCTGATTCTTCCTGTAACATTTTCCAAGCAATAGAATATTTCCTTACCTACGCCTTAGTTTCTCCTGAGCTAAAAGGCTATATCTCGGTGCCATTCCGCCCACCTAAATACGCCTAAATTTTATAGAAAATTATGAAAGGTCAAATGTTAATGACCGAAAAAAACATATAAATTTATAGGAAAGTATACATGGCACTTAATACCTGTGTGCATCGCAAGATAGCAATTTTGAGGTGTGTAACACCTCGGCTTAAATATATCGCGTTTCTCGCGTTGTCACTTTTTACATTTAATGTTTATGCCTTTGAAAAGCAGTTAAATCTTCAAGAGGCAATTCAGTGGACGCTTAAACAAAATCCTGAACTCAAAATATTTGATTTCAAACAAACCGCATTAACAGGACAAGAACAAACAGCAAGTTTAAATCCTGCTTATGAACTAGAAGTTGAAGCTGAGAACTTTGCAGGCTCAGGTGAATTTAATGCATTCGACAGTGCTGAATTAACAGTCGCTCTATCTTCGGTTATCGAAATGGGAGATAAACGCTCAGCGCGGATTGGACTTGTTTCAAAATCAAGAGCACTACTCAATGCTGAGAAAGAAGTCTCTGCGCTTAATTTAATGGCTCAAGTCACTGAGAAGTACGTGGAAGTACTTGCAGCCCAACAAAGAGTTATATTGGCAGAAAATGCTTTGAGCTTAGCACAAGAAACGTTAGAGATTGTATCTCAGCGTAACCGCGCAGGTGCTACTCCTGAGGCTGAAGTGAAACGCTCAAAAGCAGTTATTGCTCAGGCTAACCTCACCCTTCAATCTGAACAAAAGCGCTTGGAATATTTGAAGCTCTCATTAGCAGCCTACTGGGGGGAAAACTCTGTAACCTTCTCTGAAGTACAAGGGGATCTTTTTCAGTTTGGCAATGATAGTGACTTTAACAGCCTTTTTGCGAAGTTAGAGAAGAACCCTGCTATTCAAATCTATGCAAGTGAACAGCGACTAAAAGAGGCTGAAATACAGTTAGCTAAAACAGAGTCAACGGCCAATATCAAATGGTCTGTTGGTGTTAGGCGCTCTCAAGAAGCCAATGATACGGCACTGGTCGCTGGCTTTAGCTTACCTTTGTTTGCTGAAAAGCGAAATTCTGGTGCAATCGCTAGTGCGCTAGCAGAGCGTGACCAAGTTGCCATAGAGAAAGAGGCGACTAAGTTGAGGTTTAGAAATCACTTACTACGAGCATACTCCAATAGAAAACAAGCCATATTAACAGCTAATTCATTAAAGCAGTCGGTTATCCCAATGCTTGAAGATGCACTGGAAGATACTCAAGACGCCTATCAAAAAGGTCGATATGGATATCTTGATTATGTATCGGCTAGACAAGAGCTGTTAAATGCTCGGCGAACCCTCATTGATGCGGCATCTGCTGCCCTAATTTATGGCGCAGAGATAGAAAAACTAACAAACGAAGCGCTGTCACTCTAAAAAAAGCATCACTTTAAGCTTAATAACAATTTATTGATTCAGTTATTAACTGAATCGTTTAGGAATTAAAAATGAAAAACTATTTACTCGCACTATTGATTTTTATTGGGTATTTGTCACCCATTCAAAGTGTTTTCGCTAGTGAAGATGAACATGAAGGCGAAGAAGGCATAAGCAAAATCGACAATAACATGGCAAAAAAGGTTGGTGTTGAAACAGCCTATTTAGCTTCAAAAACGTTGAACCAAACTATCCCTGTATACGGCTCTACGACGATAGGCGCTGAACAATTATTTCAAGTTGGCGCTAGATATAACGGCGTTATAAAGATAATAAACTCCACTGTTGGTGATACGGTAAAAAAAGGCGATCTATTAGCCGTTATTGAATCTAATGAGAGCTTAAATACTTATAAAATAACATCGCCTGTTTCTGGGACTGTTTTACAGCGAAATGGAAATATTGGCGGTATCACGCAAAACACTAGCTTGTTTGAAATCGTCAATTTTGACACCTTGTGGGCTGAATTTAAGGTGTTTACCAGCCAATATAATCAAATTAAAGTCGGTCAACCTGTTGATATTGAGCATGGTGAACAGGCATTCAACTCAACCATCACCAATATAATTCCAGCTAAAGATCAGTCTTATGTTTTAGCACGTGTACGTTTAAACAACACTGAGTTAAAGCTAACGTCAGGTCAATTATTAAAAGGCAACGTCAAAATAAATCAATTCAAGGTGGATTTAGCCGTTGAGAAAGTTGCTATCCAAGAACTGGGGGGACAATTAGGTGTATTTGTTAAAGAAGATGAAGAGTACGAATTTGCACCGCTTGTATTAGGACGTTCAGATAAGAACTATATCGAGGTTATTGGTGGCCTCAGTAAAGACACTGAATATGTAAACAAAAACAGTTATCTGATAAAAGCAGATATATTGAAATCTGAAGTAGAAGACGACGATTAGGAGACGCAATATGATTGAATCAATTTTGCGTCTTGCAATAAATAGGCGCTACTTAGTATTAAGCTTGCTGATGGTAATCATCGGCGTTGGTATGTGGAGTTATCAAAAACTTCCCATTGATGCTGTTCCAGATATAACAAACGTGCAGGTACAAATAAACACTTCTGCCCCCGGTTATTCACCTTTGGAAGCGGAACAAAGGGTGACCTTTCCTGTAGAAACAGCCTTAGCCGGATTGCCAAAGCTGTCTCACACCCGCTCCCTGTCAAGATATGGATTATCTCAAGTAACCGTTATCTTTGAAGAGGGAACCGATATTTATTTTGCTCGCAACTTAATCAATGCAAGATTAGCTGCGATAAAAGGCGTTATTCCCTCTGGCTTAGAGCCAGAAATGGGTCCTATTTCGACAGGGCTTGGCGAAATATTTATGTATACCGTACAAGCTTCTCCTGATGCTAAAATGCCTAATGGAGAGCCTTATACCGCTATTGCCTTAAGAGAAATACAAGACTGGATCATTAAACCGCAATTGGCTCAAGTTAAAGGCGTCATTGAGGTCAACAGTATCGGCGGCTACAACAAGCAATATCACATAACACCGAAACCTGAAAAATTACTTTTTTATCGTGTGAGCTTTGAAGAAATATCTGATGCATTACGTAAAAATAATGATAACCGTGGCGCGGGTTATATCGAGCAAAACGGACAGCAAGTTTTAGTACGCTCCATTGGGCAACTAGCGACAATAGATGAGATCCTCAATGTCATCATCAAAAAGAACGATGGTATTCCTGTAAAAATAAGTGATGTTGCCAATGTTGCTATAGGCAAAGAACTTAGAACAGGGGCTGCTACTCGTAATGGCATTGAGACAGTGCTTGGTACAACCATGATGCTGATTGGTGAGAATTCTCGCACCGTTGCTTTAGAAGTGGAACATAAGCTCAGCGAAATACAAAAATCTCTGCCAAAGGGCATTACCGCAGAGCCTGTTTACGACAGAACAACGTTAGTAGATAAAGCGATTGCAACCGTTACCAAAAACCTCGTTGAAGGTGCGCTTTTAGTTATTGTTGTGTTATTTATTCTACTTGGAAATTTACGTGCAGCTCTCATTACCGCTGCTGTTATCCCTATTTCCATGTTAATGACAATCACAGGTATGGTGCAAGCAGGAGTATCTGCCAATTTAATGAGTCTCGGCGCATTGGACTTTGGCTTGATAGTGGACGGGGCTGTCATCATCGTTGAAAACTCTGTCCGTAGGTTAGCACAGGCCCAACACAACGGTCATAGGCAAGACTTAAGAGAACGCCTAAATACCGTTTTTGAAGCCACTTCAGAAGTGATACGTCCAAGCTTGTTTGGTGTGGCAATTATCACTGTTGTTTACATCCCCATTTTCACGCTAACTGGCGTTGAAGGGAAAATGTTCCACCCTATGGCGGCAACTGTCGTTATGGCGTTAATTTCCGCAATGATCCTTTCAGTTACACTGGTTCCTGCTGCTGTAGCTGTTTTTATGAAAGGTAAAATCAGCGAAAAAGAAAGTGTTGTTATTCGTTCAACCAAGTCTATTTATGAACCATTGCTAAAAATGGCGTTGAAATTTCGTTGGGTTATCGTTTCATTTTCGACGCTCTTAATGGGGTATAGCCTTTGGTTAGCAACAACGCTGGGTAGTGAATTTGTTCCACAGCTAAATGAAGGGGATATAACAGTCCAAGCGCTAAGAATACCTTCTACCGGCCTAGAGCAATCAGTAGAAATGCAAGAAGTACTTGAGCAACGTATTAAAGCGTTTCCTGAAGTTGATAAAGTATTCTCGCGCATCGGCACACCAGAAGTAGCAACTGATCCAATGCCACCGAGTATTGCTGATATCTTTGTTATTTTAAAACCACGTAAAGAATGGGCCGAACCTTCAAAGCCAAAGAGTGAATTAGTTGAAGAAATGGAAGAAGTACTGAAAAACATTCCGGGCAACAACTATGAATTCACTCAGCCTATTCAAATGCGTTTCAATGAATTGATTTCTGGCGTTAGAGCTGATGTGGGCATCAAAGTATTTGGCGATGACTTAGATCGATTATTACTTACCGCAAAAGATATTCTAAATATTGTGAAAACCGTGGACGGTGCTGCTGATGCCCGAATGGAACAGGTCACAGGTGTTCCATCTTTATCAGTAATTCCTAAACGAGAAGCGCTTGGTCGATACGGTTTGAGCGTTTCAGAACTGCAAGACTGGGTTGCTACTGCAATTGGTGGAGAATCTGCGGGGATCATTTATGAAGGTGACAGACGATTTGAGTTAGTTGTTCGCCTACCAGAGCAAACAAGAACAGATATCAATGGCTTGAAGCACCTGCCGCTTCCACTTGAGGGTGGTAACTATGTGCCACTTGAAGAAGTTGCAGAGCTTAAATCAGAGTCTTTACCTGCTCAAATTAGCCGTGAGAACGGAAAAAGAAGAGTTGTGGTTACCGTCAATGTTCGTGGCAGAGATTTAGGCGGCTTTGTAAAAGAAGTGAAAGCTAAAATTAATCAGGAAGGAGAAATCCCAGCAGGATACTGGCTTGATTATGGTGGAACGTTTGAACAACTAGAGTCAGCGAGTAAAAGATTAAGCTTAGTTGTACCGATCACATTAGTTGTAATCTTAGGTATTTTGGTTATCGCATTTGGTTCATTAAAAGATGCATTAATCATTTTCAGTGGCGTGCCTTTAGCATTAACTGGGGGCGTATTTTCACTTTATTTAAGAGACATGCCCTTATCAATTTCGGCAGGTGTCGGCTTCATAGCATTGTCAGGTGTCGCCGTATTAAATGGCTTGGTTATGTTGGCTTTTATTCGAGATCTTTGGCATGAAAAAGGCGACCTTTACGTAGCGATCATTGAAGGTGCCATCATTCGTTTAAGACCTATTTTAATGACGGCACTGGTTGCTAGTTTAGGTTTTATTCCAATGGCGCTAAACACTGGAATTGGTGCAGAAGTACAACGACCACTAGCAACAGTCGTTATCGGCGGTATTGTATCTTCTACCATTTTAACTTTGTTTGTATTACCTGTTTTATATCAATGGGCGCATGGCTCTGAGAGTAACAAACAGTAATCTGACGAAATTTAAAGCCCAAAAAGCAGCTTAATTAATAGGTTATGCCTAATTAAGCTGCTTTTTATATTGTATGCCCAACATTTTATTGATAAAGCTTACTGCGCTTCATCCCGACAATTTTCATTTAAAAACTCAAACTCTATCGTTGTATGCGATAAATGATAGGAAGATAATTTAGCTGCAACTTCTTGTTTAAGCCTAATTAATTCTTTAACGTCAAAGTTGTCACTCAGCTCAAGGTGCGCTGTTAAAACGTGACTTTCACCATCTAGTGACCAAAAGTGCATGTGGTGGATACCATTAACTTCAGGAAATTCCATTAGTGATAGTTTAATACGCTTTTGAGTCTCTTTATCGGGTGCAGCTTGAAGAAATAAAACGAGTGTTGATTTCAGGTTTTTGAAAACATTAAACAAGATGAACAGCGTGAACCCTATTGATAAAAGGGGATCTAATATCGGCAGTTCAGCGAACAACAGTACGATAGAGACTATAAGAACGGCAACCCATCCAAGTACATCTTCAAGAAGGTGCCATGTCAGCACTTTCTCATTTAATGTTTCACCCGCTTTTAATTTTAATACCGCATATCCGTTAACGGCAACGCCGAGTATCGCTAGCCCTAACATCCCCTCGACTACAGGCATTTCAGGATTGGACAGCCTTGGAATTGCTTCAAATAAAATCCAAATTGAGCCAATGATTAAAACAATACTGTTTATCAATGCGCCAAAGAGAGTAAGTCTACGATAACCATAACTAAACTTATCTGATGCTTCTTTATCTGAAAAACGACTTAAAATCCACGCAAAACCTATTGAAAGACTATCACCAAGATCGTGAACTGCATCTGCCATTATCGCAGTACTGTTAGTGAGCCAACCACCTATAAATTCGATAATAGTAAATGTCACATTCAGAAAAAATGCCCAACCAATACGATCATCTTTAGAATGCTGATGACTGTGACTATGGTTGTGCATTTTGTACCTCCAGTGCTTTTGTATTTCTAATTTTTGATACATTCATATTAATCAAATGGCGAATCACACCTTGATACATCCAACGTTTTACTCCCGACAAATTAGTACCCTTTTCAAGATAAAACTCATCAGGGGAATCATAAAGCCCAAAGTCGTCATGAATACCTTCTTTTTGAATATAGGTATCTTGGCCGCACCAATTTGTGTTTGGTGAAGAGAAACACTTTGTTGCAACACCATAGACACAAAAGTCATCTTTTGCTTGGCTAAATTTCTGCTGTAGTGAGCTTAAGTATTGCTCATCCAATATAAAGCCCTCTAAGTTTATCCAGCGTCCATCGAAATAAACTTCTACCCAACTATGAATGATGTATTTAGGTGCTAACCAAAATACATAGCTAGGTATAGCCCCTTTTTGTAATTGCTGATCAATGGTAAAACCATGGAAACGACACTGGATACCTAGTCCACGCAATAGCGCCATTAACAGATTACCCTTAGTATTACATTGCCCATAACCATCTGCTAGTACATCGCTTGCTGCTATATCATCACTCTTGTTATAGCCAAACATTATTTCATCTTTCACAAATTGGTATGCTGCTCCAATTTTGTTGAAATCGTCTAAGCTTTGCCATCCTCGCTGATCGATCAGGGATTGGATATCTTTGTGTTCAAAATTAACGATATTCGTATTGTTTAAATATTTCTCGGTCATTTTTTATATATCCTTTTCGTTGCATACTTATACTACAGACTCTATAGTAACTATAGAATCAAATGTCTGGGGGAAATTGATGAAAATAGGCGAATTGTCTAAAAAATCGGGCTGTTCTATACAAACAATTAGATATTATGAAAGAGAAGGATTACTGTTAAATCCAAACCGTTCAGAAGGTAATTTCAGGCTGTATGATAGTAAAGCACTTAAACAATTGGAGTTCGTAAAACATTGTCGCAGCCTAGATATATCACTCAATGATATTAAACGTCTTATCGAATTAAAAAATAAGCCAGAAGAAAGCTGCTCTAGCGTTAATGCATTAATTGATCAGCAACTTGCACTAGTGAATAAACGCATGAAAGAATTAAGGGCGCTTAAAGCTGAATTACAACAGATGGCTAGTGCTTGTGGTTCGAACAATACTATTGAAGCATGCGGGATCATTAAGTCACTAGATAGTTAACTCTGTTAGAGGCATACGGGCAGAATATAGAACATTAATCGACTATTGCATGTCCTAAATGTGGACAGATAAAAACGGAAGAAATGCTGACAAATTCATGTCAGCGGTATCACAAGTATGAGTCACACAAGGTTTTGCCAAACTATTGAATGGTGACTGGTGTGTTTACTTCTCATATGGAACAGCAAAATTCCGCCAATTCTAGAACGACAAAATTAGTTGCAGCCGTTAATGCACTAGAGTGTTTAAATTGAAGTTTATTATTGACTCTTCAACGTCTGCTTTACACTCTGAATTTTCGTTAATAACTCAAAAGCTAACTTCCGCTTTTGGCTAAGTGAAGTCATAAGGTATTCATTGATGCTAATGTTCGCAATGTCGGAGGAGCTGCCGTTAGCAAATAGCATCAAATTATCGTAATATAACTGATTGAGTCTCAGATATTATGATTAAAAAATCATACTTTCATAAAAAGAGAGATTGGCGGCATCCCTTTAAAACCTTTCAGTCTAAAATGAGATCAATCTCAATCATTATGCACAGTCACAAATACTCCACATAGGTTGATCATGGCAGTGGCAAACGGATTATCATTTTTGGTATTGAGAGAGCCGTCGATAATATTCAAACAAGCACCTTTCTTATGGATGCTTTCAATTGCCTCAAGAATAGATTTTAACGACCGTCCCAAACGGTCGAGGCGAGTAACAATAACTTCATCACCTTCCCTGATAAAGTCGATGAGTTCCTAAAGCTTTTCTTCATTTCGAATCGAAGCACCAGACTGTTTGCCTTGGAATATTTTTTCACAGCCCTGAGCGTCCAACTTGGACAGTTGAACATTTAAATCTTGTTCTTTAGTTGAAACTCTTGCAAAACCAACTTTCATATATACGAAACCTGTAACTTTCGCACACCTTAACAATTAAATGAACGAAAGTATATTAAATAAATTTCGTACATGAACGTAATAAAAAATAGAAATTCGTACACTACGGATAGAAAATGAATGACAATTCTAACTATAAAGTGACTTAATTATTTCACACGCTTCACTTGTACACGAGCTTGCCATTTGTTGAAGCTCAGCTTGTAGTGCTTTGAGTTCTCCCATTAGATTGTTAACTAAAGCCAATTTAGCCTGTGTCTATCATAAGTTCAAAACTTAAACTTTAGATATAAGCTGAAATTGAGTCAATCGTATTACAAATACTCTTATTGATACTGGCTCATTACTTGCACTTTTTCGAGAACATGACCACATGTAGAGAATAATAGGCTAACAGTGGGAAATATTTACACTATCAATGTAAGGATTACTTATGAAATACTCAAGATTTGCTGCAATGATCATCACCTCAACCATTGCTATGTTTGTCATGATGTATCTCAACACTTACGCAGTATCACATATATGGTTTAGTGAAACGCGTATCTATATGGCGTTGTATATGGGAGCAGGTATGGCAATGATCATGCTGGCCTTTATGCTTGGCATGTACAGTAACAAGAAGCTCAACATGGCTATTTTTCTATTGGCGACAATACTGTTTGCCATATGTCTTTATCTTGTTCGCTCTCAAAGCACAATTTCTGACACTGCTTACATGAAAGCGATGATTCCTCATCACTCCATTGCTATTCTTACTAGTGAGCATTCAACTTTGGAGGATGTACGCGTGCGTGAATTGGCAAATGGTATTATTAAAGCCCAACGAAAAGAAATAAAAGAAATGGAATGGCTGATTAAAGATATTTCTGAAAATGGAAAGGTCAGCTCACAAGCTCAGGCTGAGCAACGACCGCTCCCAAAGTTTGAAGGCACACTGAACAAAGGAGACTAAGATGACTAAGACAGCTACCCTGTACAGAATGGTCACTGACGAACATATCTGCCCCTATGGTTTAAGGTCGAAAGATTTGCTGGAGAGGCAAGGGTATGATGTAGAAGATCATAAGCTCACGTCAAGACAACAAGCTGATGACTTCAAAGCTAAGCATGATGTCAAAACTACGCCACAAACCTTTATTGAAGGAAAGCGTGTCGGAGGATACGATGACTTAAGAGAGTATTTTGGTAAAGATGAAGCAGGTCAAACTGGCACAACCTACACGCCCGTTGTAGCCATTTTCTCGATAGCTGCACTTCTTGCTGTCGCGTCTCAACATTTTGCTTCCGGCTCATTTATCTCCATCAGAACACTGATGCTATTTATAGCTTTTTCAATGACGCTCTTAGCGGTGCAAAAACTGAAAGACCTATACAGTTTCACAAATTCGTTTATTACTTATGATTTACTAGCGATGAGATGGATAAGATATGGTTATATTTATCCCTTCATTGAAGCATATGCAGGTATTGGTATGGTTGCCCAACTACAGCCTCTCGCAGTGGCACCATTTTCATTGTTTATCGGCACAGTTGGAGCAATTTCAGTTTTCAAAGCCGTTTACATCGACAAACGCCAGTTAAAGTGTGCCTGTGTAGGCGGCGATAGCAGTGTGCCACTTGGATTTGTATCGCTATCTGAAAACTTATTTATGATCGCGGGAGCATTGATTATGCTGCTGATGTAAAGGTATAGCTCTATTCGGCGGCCCCTTAACTGTTAAGATTAGACCTAGGATGCCAGCCCACACCTTTCTAATTCATATGTAACATTTTTTCTGTCGTACTGGCATCAAGATAACCAGAACTGAGCAAACAATCTCAAAGGTTGTACAAAATAACACTAAAGTTTTTTCATTAAGTTTTATTGTTATGCTCTTGTGGTGGCTTTCGCCACCACTTTATTAGTTTTCAAGTTCCACCATATCTTTCGCTGCAATGTCACCAGACACTAGCTTTACAGTTGCGAAATGATCATTCACAATTTTAGTAATTTGTACCGTTCCTACCTTTTCGATAGTGTAGGGATCTTCACCTTCACTCAATACTATTCTTTCATGGAATCTAATAACACTGTATTTTTGCCCAACCTCTGCGCCATGCTTAGCACCAATACAGATTAGAGTTCGATTATCAGAACTTTCTACTACCTGACCTCTCATCATGTATTTATGATAAAAAGTGGTATTGGAACAACCCACTAAATATAAACCGAATGTAAGCAATAAAAGAGCTTTTATATAGGGTGTTTTCATCACTGTTACCTCATTTGACTAACTAATTATCTATACACTTTTTTATGAATTCATTTGTTTTTCCGGCCAGCCCCCGAAGGTGCTTGATGACAACTCCAAGGCTTATGAACAGAGTTATCTTTGATGTTCTGATCAACAAATTTATAGTAACTTTCTTTAGTATGTGTCCACCAATCATCATGAACATCTGCGCCATACTTACGGATTACCTCCTCAATCCCATCAAGGCTTACGTTTGCGGCATCATAGGCAAGGTGTATTTCACCTTCTTTGATGTTGTAACTAACTTCATCTATACCAAAAAGCTGATCTATTTCTTTTACTAACTCGTCACAGCTTTCTTCTGTGACATTGCTAAGCTTTAGGTTTCGAACAACTAAATTTTGCTCTTTAACGCCAACTCTATGATTTAAATCGCTCATAATTTTTCTCCTAATGTTTGTGTGAATGCTGTTGATTGCTATCTTTCATTTCTTCCATTTTACGGTTCATCTGCGGCATCATGTTCCCCATCATTTCTAAATGATGTTCAGCCATCTTGATTTGTTGATGCATTGGCATTTCTTCCATGTTTTTGTGCATGGATTGCATCATCTTCATCATTGAACGGTGATGTTCAACCATCATCTGCTGTTGCTTTTCAGGATCTTTTTCAGTTTTAATGGCATGGACTTCCTTTTTCATTTCCATCATCTTTTTGTGCATTTCTCCCATGTTCTCATGTGGTATTGCCATGCCTTGATGCATATCAGCTTTGTTCGCACCTTCATGCTTATGCTCATTGTTTTGGGCAAATGAGCTAGTGGTTATAAGTAGTGAACTAATAAATAAAATTGATTTAGTTAACGTTTTCATGATTTTTACCTTCTACACTTTTATTAAAATTTGGGATCCAACTTGGTGTCGATTCCATATACCTGTGGTACTCCGAACCAAACTCAGCAATCGCTTGTGCTTCTTCGCGTTTCGCTAGCTTGACGTAAACAACGACTAAGATCGGAAACATCGCAAGTGTTGGGATTGTCGGCCACTGCAATAAAAAGCCGAACATGATTAGAATGAAAGCTACATACTGTGGGTGGCGACACCTTGCATACCATCCAGTTGTAGCCAATTGATGATGTTTTTGCGCGTGATGCAATACATTCCATGCTGAAGACAACATAAAGAAACCTGCAACAATTAACACCATACTCACTATATGAAATGGGTCCCAATGGGCATCACCTTGAAATCCAAAGAAAGTATGTAATAGATGCCCATTTTCATGCGCAAAGAAATTTACTTCTGGATAGGTCTCCGTCAGCCACCCCGACAGAAAATAGATAGTTAAAGGAAAGCCATACATTTCAGTAAATAGGGCAACAATAAAGGCAGAGAACGCGCTTAGACTTCTCCAATCAGTTGATGTTTTTGGTTTGACAAAACTAAAGGCAAAAAAGATAAAAATTGCTGAGTTCAGTATCACCATTGACCATAAGTCATAATCATATGTTTCATTCATCACTGCTCTCCTTTTTATGTGATTCCTTACGTGCCTTTTCTAACCCTTGTATGTAGCCATCGCGATAGGCTGCATTTTTATCCGTGAGTTCTTGAAAGCTCTCTTCCTTTTTTTCATCAGGCGCATGTGAATGATCGTGACCATGTTTACCATGACTGCCATGCATAAATACGTGCATCAAGGGGCATAGCAATAAAATCAAGTAGGGAAGAAATTGCAGCATATGTTGACCATGCTCAAGCACTAAGAAGTAGGTCACTGCGGCAATAAGTGCCAGTGCAGCCCAGCCTGTAGGTGTTGACCAAAAATTAGGGTGTTGATTTTTCATATTGCCCTCCTAAACGACTTTTAAGACACCGCGATACATTTGCATCTGACAGTGAAACTCATGCTCTCCCGGTGATAAGTTCAATAGGGTAATTTGAGTAATTTCATTTAATTTAAGCTGTTCGCTTATATCCAATGAAGGAATAAGCATTGTTTCAGCGCAGGGGGATTGATCTTTGCGCATAAACTTCAGAGTGACAGGTTGGCTAGCAGACACCTGAATTGAGGATGGGGAATACACACCATCCCTCACTTCAATGAGTACTTCATTACCTTGAACGATTGTTTTATTGGGTTTATATAGCCAAAACCACCAAACAATCAGCGCGATTAACATTAAGCCTAATAAGTTAATAACCATCATTGTGATTCTCCTTAATGCTCTTTTGCTTTAAAAAAGCGAAGTCGATTTGCATTTGACACTACAGTCAATGACGAAAACGCCATTGCAGCACCTGCAATTACAGGGCTAAGCAGAATGCCAAAGAAGGGATATAGAACCCCCGCAGCAAAAGGAATCCCGGCTACGTTATAGACAAACGCGCCAAACAAGTTTTGTTTGATATTTCGTAAAGTAGCTTTGCTTACCGCTATGGCATCAGCAAGGCCATGAAGTGAACCACGCATTAGGGTAATGTCAGCACTTTCGATAGCTACATCAGTCCCTGTGCCTATGGCGAAGCCAACATCGGCTAACGCTAGCGCAGGAGCATCGTTGATGCCATCTCCTGTCATACCAACAATTTCGCCGCCTTCTTGTAGCTCTTTCACCTTGTTGGCTTTATCTTCTGGCAGCACTTCAGCAAGAAACTCACTAATACCCACTTTTTTAGCTACGGCGGCAGCGGTTTCCTTGTTATCACCCGTTAACATGATGACGCGTATACCATTAGCCTGAAGCCGTTTGATAGCAGAGATTGAGTCTGACTTGATAGGATCTGCAACAGCAATGATTGCTGCAAGTTCACCATCTACAGCAAAGTACATAGGTGTTTTGGCTTCTTTGGCTAAAGACTGTGCTTGTTCAACAAAGCCTGTGAGGTCTATGCCTTTTAACTTCATTAGTTTATCGTTTCCGAAAAGCAGGGCTTTGTTGTTGCAGCTTGCTTCTACACCAAAACCCGTAATGGCGTTAAAGGCTTCAATTTTTAGTAACTCAATATCCTGATCTAACGCACTTTCAACAATCGCTTGCGCTAAAGGATGCTCTGAGCCGCTTTCTAAACTTGCTGCAAGCTGTAGTACGTCTTTTTCGTCAGTAGCTTTTGCTAAAATAATATCGGTTACCTTAGGTGCCCCTTCAGTAATAGTGCCCGTTTTATCTAAAATCATGGCAGTGATTTTAGAGGCGGTTTGCAGTGCCTCACCGTTGCGAATAAGCACTCCGGCTTCTGCTGCTTTTCCTACTCCCACCATGACAGACATGGGTGTTGCCAAGCCTAAAGCACACGGGCAGGCAATAATAAGCACAGTAGTTGCTGAAACGATGGCAAAAGCAATGGCTGGCTCAGGTCCAAAGTTAAGCCATGCTAGCGCACTTAACACAGAGGTGATCATCACGACAGGTACGAAAAAAGCTGAAATAACATCGGCCAAACGGCCAATCGGCGGTTTCGAATTTTGTGCTCGTTTCACCATATTGATGATCTGTGCAAGCGCCGTGTCTTTACCAACGCGTGTGGCTCTAAATAAAATCATGCCTGATTTGTTCAAAGTACCTGCGACAACCTCATCTTCTTCAGCTTTTTCAGCAGGCATAGGTTCGCCTGTCAGCATGGACTCATCAATAGAGGTGTGTCCTTCCAATACCACGCCATCGACGGGAATTTTTTCACCCGGTTTTACCTTCACAATATCGTTAAATAAAACCTGCTCAATACCTATCTGAACTTCTTTGTTGTCACGAACCACGGTTGCTGTTTTGGCTTGCAAGCCGATAAGACGTTTAATGGCCTCAGAGGTTTTACCTCTGGCTTTGATTTCTAATGCTAAACCTAAATCAATTAAGCCAATGATCATGGCGGTAGCTTCAAAATAAACATGCCGTGCCATCAATGGAACAGCGTCAGGTGCAAACACGACAACCATCGAATACAACCAAGCCGTGCCTGTTCCTAAAGCAATTAGGGTGTCCATATTGGCTGAATGATTTTTGAAGCTCTTCCATGCTCCTACATAGAAATGCTTGCCTGAAAAATACATAACACCAAAAGTTAAAATGCCTACAACCAACCAAGAAATTCGTTCAAGGTTTGTTTCAACCGTCATTTCTCCAACTACAATGCTGTAGATCATCAAAGGAACGCCGAGTGAAAGGGCAATAAACGTATCGCGCATTAGCTTTTTGTAATATGCAAAATCCGCAGCCTCTTTCTCATCAAGCGCATCTGTTGCTGAGCTATCATCAATTGGCTTCGCGTTATACCCCACTGACTCAACAGCTTTGATCAACTCTTTTGTTTTAGCTGTCCCATAAACTGTTACTGTCCTATCAGCAAAATTCATTTCCGCACTGACGACTCCAAGAGTTGCCTTCAACGCCCCTTCAATTTTGCCTACACAGCTAGCACACCCAGCACCTTCAATGATAAGCTGTTGGTTATGTGATACTTTCTCCAACGTATTCTCCTTACTTTTACACGAAGAGGATTGAGCTTTTGCCTGACAGCAACAGCCTGATTCAGTTTTTATATTTGTGTTAGTAGCCACCCTTTTTCCTCCTATGCTTTTTTAATTTGCTCAAAGTTTTCGATGAGATGACAAACCATGTTTGCAGTCGGTGCTTTGTCTTCCATTTCTTCCCATCGAGAAAGCGCAGAAGACATTTTTCCTCGAAGTGCCAACATTGCTTGAAACTGCTTTTCTGTTTCTTCAAGCCGCTCTTTGATCAGGCTTCTGACTAATGGGCACGCACTTTTACCATCTTCAGATTCATTAATAATTTCCTTGATATCTGCAACGGAAAAACCAAGGTTTCTGGCACTTAAAATGAATTTAAGTCTCGATACTTCTTTATTCGAGTATGACTTGTAGCCGTTCACTGACTTAGCAGGTTTTAACAATCCTAATCTGGTGTAATAGCGCACCGTATCAGCAGTCGTTCCAAGGCTTTTTGCCAGCTCCGCAACTTTCATATTCACTCCTCAGTTTTTTAGCTAAGTTTGTACTCTCATCTTCAGCTTAGACCTGTGTCTAAGACACAGGTCAAGTACTAATTCTAGTGAATAAGCTAAAAACTAATTTTTTGGTAAAAGAGAAATCTCGGTCAAAATCGACAGCATTAAGTACTGTAAATAGCAATAGTTTGAGCATGTTCATCATGCCTCCAAAAAATATTGTGCTAATTGTTCAAAACGGTTGGTAATTTAAACCAATCAGTAAATCGTTTTATTTTTGATGGGACTGGCGAAAAAAAGGCGCACTGATCCCGTGATTAGCCAATAATTGGTGGACGATAAAGTAAGAGATGGATACCAGATTTTGGTAGGGGTATACGCTGTAGAATTAGCTCAGAATGAATATTGCAAATACCTTCGTCTTGCGCTTCCACAAGATAGGCATTTAAATGAAAGCTTGTACAAAAACCGCCTTCACAACAAACACAATCACCAGCTTTACATTTTTCACAGTCTTCATCACCATGACGGTTTTTAGAATCTTGCGAATTTTCAGTGTGATAGTGACTATTGTCATTCATTGATTGATGATGCATATTTTTGCTTGGTTGTATAATATGCGTGTCGGAAGATCCATTTTGATGTTCTTCACAATTCATTGGTTTAGCAATAGCAAAGCCATGCTGCGTAAGCAACAGAGTAATTACCACTATTTTAAACCACTTGAAAAGTCCAAACATTTTAATTCCTTATTTATCACCTACAATATTAGCCACTTTATAAAAATAATTTTATGATCTTGATCAACCTTTGAACTAAAACCTAAACTTTTTACTTTTTACTTTTTACTTTTTACTTTTTTAAACAGCTTTAACTTCACAAGTATAAAAGGGGTGTCTAATTTATACTCATGAGATTGAAGCCAAGCATGAGCACCATTAAAAGAAATAAAAACCCTACGCTCATAACTAGGTATTGAGTAATGGATCATTTTTCCAATTGTTCAGCTTTAAGCGCAGTACTTTGCAACAATCGGTTCTATCCCGGGCACATCCAATTCCCGTTCATCAAAAGTGATAAAATGGCCTATTGTACGTCTTTCAATGGCGATGTTTTTTGCCTTGACTCTTTAACCTTAACCATTCGCCAACTTTACTTCTTAGCTGATATTCCACCTTGATAGGTATACACCAGACTGGCACCGATTGAAAACAAGAAGTAGCTTACTATTACTGCTCTTAGTTCTTTCCAAAAAAACTATTAGCTAGGCCTTTCCTAACATAACTAAAATGGTTTAAATCCCAAAAAACGAAAGCTACCATCAATATAGTTGCGGTAGCTCTCATCAAGTCAATATAGTATTTCTTCATATCAGAGCCAGAACTTGATACCTGCAACAAAAGCAGTATCACGAGTACTTTGCCCATTTAACTTCGCAAAGTCGGCTGTATTACCAAATTTATTTGTCCACTCAACGCCAACATAGGGAGCAAACTGGCGGGTAAACTCATAACGAACCCGAAAACCAATAGCACTGCTAGACAAGCCACTACCAAGGTTATTTTGGACGTCATCCTTACCGTAAAGCGTCAACTCTGCTCGTGGTTGAACAATTAACTTTTGAGTAAGTAATAGCTCATACTCAGCTTCGATCGAAAATGCACTATTACCTTGCTCTCCTAAATACGCAGTCATATCAATTTCAAACCAGTAGGGGGCTAGACCTTGTAAACCAAAAGCTAGCCATTTGCGGTTTTCACCTTCGTTATTGTAATCAAGTCGAATACCGACTTGTGTATCCCAATAAGCAGATATTGCGTGGCCCCATAGAAAATCTGTTTGGTTCTCCTCTAAATTACCTTCGCTAAAATCTCCTTCAGTTTTGATGACTAATCTATCAAAAGTAGTGCCATACCATGCCTGAAAGTCAAAAACACCTGCGTTTGTTTGCTCATTATATTCAAGACGATCCCCTAGTAGCGCGTAAAATGAATGCTCATCTGCCAAAGTCAGTCGTTTGTCGCTACTGAGTGCATAAGGACCTTCAGTCAAAGTTGTACCTGCTGCATAAGCATGGGGGTCTCTAGCATCTTTAGGTGCATCTCCACCTTGTGCTTGCATTTTAGAATCACCCATCTCAGTCATCTCATCTTTTGCAGATACAGATACACTTATAAGGGGCAAACCTATTAATAATAGTCTTAACGTATTGGTTAGTATTAATTTTTTCATGATACAACTACCTCTCTAAACATACCTGCATCCATGTGGAATAATAAATGGCAATGCCATGCCCAGCGACCTACGTCATGAGGTGTTGTTAAAAAACTAATTCTTTGCGCTGGTTGTACAGGGATAGTATGGCGACGAACCTGTACATCACCTTTTTCATTCTCCAAATCGCTCCACATACCATGCAGGTGCATGGGATGTGTCATCATTGTATCGTTTTGTAAAATAACTCTTAAACGTTGATTATGCTTCATGTGAACTGGCGTGCTTTTTCCAAATTCCAAGCCATCAAATGACCAGCTATAACGCTCCATGTTTCCAGTTAAATGTAATTCAATTTCAGCCTCTGGCTCTTGCTGGTTTGTAATTCCCTCAAGAGAATGTAAATCTGCAAGTGTTAAAACACGGCGTCCATTTTTACGTAAACCTATACCGGGATCATCAAGGTTTGTTCTAGGCATATCAACACGCATATCAACAGAAGCTCCATACTCTGTTTTTGCATGACGCACTTTAGTGCTAGCAACAGCTAATGGGTTTTTAGTCATTCCATGTTTACTATGATCCATTGCCATCGCTCCATGACCCATTGCACTATGATCCATTTTATTAGAATTCATGCCCGACATGTCTGCCATACCTGCCATCGCGGAATGCTCACCACCTTGGGCCATATTCCCCATCATATCTGTCATCGTTAACCATTCAACGGGATCTAGAGCAGGTACTGGTGCATCAATATTAGGTGCCATTGATAAAGTACCTTTAGCATAACCTGAGCGATCCATGCTTTGTGCAAAAATCGTATATGCATCATTTTTTGGCTCGACAAGTACATCATAAGTTTCACCGGGACCAAATCTAAATTCATCTACTGTCACAGGTTCAACATTTTGTCCATCAGCTTGTACAACTGTTAACTTCAGCTCAGGTATTCTTACATCAAAAAACGTATTGCTAGAACCGTTAATAAATCTAAGCCTAACCTTTTCGCCAGCTTTAAACATTCCACGCCAGTTTGTCAAAGGCGCACAACCATTCATTAAAAAAGTCATTGCAGATGCTGATAAGTCTGCAAGATCTGTAGGGTTCATTCTCATTTTATTCCACATTTCCCGGCGTTGTAGCGCATTTGAAACGCTGCTATTTGAAATGTCATCAAAAAACTCTGGAACAGTAGGTTGATTAAAGTTAAATACATCGCTCTGTACTTTTAACTTGCGGAACAAATCCATTGGGTCATCATCAGTCCAATCAGACAATTGGATAACATGCTCATTGTCAGCACTAATAATATCCTTTTCTCTTGGCTCAATAATTAATGCGCCGTACATACCTGTCATTTCTTGAAAGCCACTGTGTGAGTGATACCAATATGTGCCGCTTTGTTGCAGCTTAAATTTATAAACAAAGGTTTCACCCGGCATTATACCTTTAAAGCTAATACCCGGTACGCCATCCATTTGATACGGAAGAATGATCCCATGCCAATGAATTGAACTCGGCACTGATAATTTATTAGTTACCCTGATAGTAACGTCATCACCTTCTCTGAGGCGCAAGGTAGGAGCTGGTATTGAGCCATTGATTGTTGTAGCCATTCTTACAACACCTGTGAAGTTTACGGGTGACTCATCTATCACCAGATCTATTATTTCTCCACTTAGTTCGGGCACAGTACCTGTTATTGTTCCAGCCACTAAAGATGAAGCAGCATGAAGAATGCTTGGAAAAGCAGCTAATATACCGCCAGCAGCTAAACCTTGTACAAAGCGTCTACGCGGTGTAGAAATTTGATGTAATGGATCTTTAATTCTCATTTTACTCTCCGAGGTTTGACCAATAAATTAGTGTGACCAATGAATGTGCTTAATTTTCCATTCACCGTTTTGCTTTTCGAGAACCATTGTTTCCATCCCTTGATAATCACGTTCTTCACCATTGTAAGTACCTTTAGTTTGACTACGCGAGGCAGAGATAGCTGTATTTCCAAGTATCGTCACTTGATGTTCAAGTGTGTCGCTCTTCATCGCTGCTAAATACTTCATATCCGACAACATATGATGATGAGCATATTCATCAGCGCTCCTTTCAACGCGGCCTCCCTCGAAAATGGTGACATCATCCGCTAACTGCGCTCTAGCCTGTTTTTGATTGCCAGTTTCAAGTGCTTGATGAAATGCCAAAACAACTTTTGCGGCTGGTGTATCTACACCTTTAAACAATCCTTTGTCTTTATTCTTATCACCATGAGCGTTTGCTGCGAAACTAAACGTCATTAATAAAACGAGTAGGATATTTATTGTTTTCATTTTCATTTTCTCTTTTAGGTTTTAATTTGCAGGGCCAACAACACTAGTAAGCCCAGCCGTTACAGATAAAATGGCAAAAGCTACTACCATTTCTATCGAGATAGATTTAGATAAAGCCTCTCTGCCTTGACTATTTTTAAGTTGTGGAACGAGTATTAGTTTATGTTTAGCAGCAAGTGCCAAAATAGACACTACAAGGGCCAATTTAAACAACAGTGTTTGTCCGTAACTTGAGCTTATTAGTGCATCAAGACTTCCGACCAATTGAATCACGAGCCAGAGGCCTGCTACCAACAATAGGCTCAATGTAAAACTTGCTTGTTTGCCAAAGCTTTCCATCAGCAAATGAAGTTCTGCATAACTTAGCTGATGGCAAGCCTGTTTTAGTGGCAATAACGCCCCAAACCACCATGCCATAACGAGCACATGCAAAATAAGCAAGCCTTTTTCAATTGTGCCTAACTCAGAAATATGACCCAGTAACGTGAATGAGTATGCAAGGATTAATAAACTCAACATTAAAGCGCTTTGTTTTAAGTACGAGTTCACAGCGAGTTTGAACCTTAAAGCTAAAGCGATTATTGCGGTAACTAGCCCAAGCGCTCGAAGCAAAGCTCCAGTGCCGACAGAGGAGTCCCACATAATAGCCAATATATCAGCGTCTATCGCCCCCTGAATTCCCTCTTCTGCCATTGCACCAGTACTGGCAAAGAACCAAGTAATATTAGCGATCAAAGCCATAACTATATAAGTTCTTGTCCACGTTAAATTCGCTATTACAGCATTAGTATGAGATTCATTATTCTCAAATATTTGCCTGAAAAATGTATAACCAGCAATACAGGCAAAGCCGACGTAAAATACAATTTTTGACAGTACAATGACTGTATTCCAGATATACATTTCCATATCAATCACACCGCCTATTTTAGTGAACCATAAAGCCGAAGCTATGTTTCATTTTATGACCATCGTTACCTAAGAAGGTTACATCCACAGCATAGTTTGCAGGAGCTAATTTAGGTAGTTTCCATGTAAATTTGCTAGTAGCGACTTTAGAAGGCTCGAATCCAAATTTAAATTCTTCGCCTTGTTTATTGGCCAATGAAACTTTTACAACCCGTACCTCTTTGGTGAACACCAAAGTTAACTCTTCTGGAGGATTCATTAGCATTGCATTATCAGCAGGCACACTTTTTTCAAGATGCACATGCGCAAATACCGCACTACTAAAAACGACACTGATTACGGTTAAAAATTTAATTAATGTTTTCATATATACCTCTATTTATTTAATGGATTAACGACTAAATTTATCTTTGAAAATTTTATTACTTGGAATCCCAGCATCTGTAATTATTTTTTCCACTTCACTCATCATTGCTTCTGGACCGCACAAGTAAAACTCAGCCAAAAGCAGTTCTGATTTTTGGTTCATATACGGCAGAAGTACTTTTTGAACATAGCCTGAGTGCCCTTGCCATTCTTCTGAAGGATTAGAAAGAGTAGGAATATAAGAGAAGTTTTTATGCTTCTCACTCAGTGACTTCAATTCATTATGGTATAGCAAGTCATCTTCAGTTCGCGCACCATAGATAAGAGTCAAACCACTTTTATCTTTATGCTTTTTCAACTGTTCAAAAATAATAGACCTCAGTGGTGCAAGTCCTGAACCCGCACCAATAAACACGCGACTAACTTTTTTATTTGAAGTGGCATAAAAATCAGAAAAAGGGCCTTTTGCAGTTATCGTTTCACCTACTTGGAGTGAACCTAAATAACTTGAACCTATTCCTGCTTTAAAACCATTCTTTGCGGTCTGCCAACGGATATTAAACATTAACTCATCAGACTCCTCGTCAAAGTTAACTAATGAGTAGTGGCGAGTTACACCGTTATGAGAAAATTTTCCATGATAGTAGCTATCCCAGTATTTTTCATAGCACTCTGGCATATCATCTGGACGTAAGCTATTCATCCCTGCTGGCACATCAAATTGCATATATGCACCAGCTTTAAATGCCAACTGTTTGCCTGATTTCAGCTTAAATTTCACTTCCTTGATAAAAGGAGTAATGAAATTAGTCGCAACCACAACTAGCTCATGATTTTCAATATTGCGATCAGTATTAACTTCAATCGAACTAATTTCAGAGAACCTATGCTGACATCCAAGCCGATAACCTTCCTTAAGTTGCTCCTGAGATAAATGTTCCTGTTCAGATAGTGTGATAGGTAATTTAGTTGAACTTAAGAACACGCATTTGCCACAAGTACCGCCACCACCGCAACCTGAAGGAAGGTATACATGTGAACTAGCTAGCCCTTCTAGTACAGTTGAGCGACCAACTGCTGAGATGTCAGTAATAGTATTTTCATTGGAAAACGTCACTGCCACTTTTTGCCTGTTAGTGCCCCAACCTAGCTTCAGTAAACCACTTCGATACTGTTGTATCAGCCAAGTAACACCAGTAATTGAAAGGAATAGCGTTGCAAAAGCAAATGCAATGATCAACCAATGGTTAAATCCTCCAGAATTGCCATAGTCCATAAAGTGAAGCTTCATCATCAGATCTTTCAATCTGAAATCATCATTGGCATGGCGAAGTACTTGACCTGTAATACTATCTAAATAAATAGTTGTATTGTTCTCATCCTCAACGGCAACTTGCCACATAGGATTTTGCTGCCTTACGTGATCAGAAAACGGAGGTTGAGATAACACTGGAGTAGTTAACTTACCCTGTCCTGAGTAGGAGTTTTTTGCCAAAGTTAGTACTTGTTCTTCAGACAAATTAAATGGCTTTCCTGTTACAGCATCAAATAGCTTTGAGTGGCGTTCTTGATAGCTATGCTGCCCCTTATCGAACACAAAATGATAGTAAGGCTGATGTAAAACCCATATAAGGTTTACTTCCTGCGGAGCATTACTAGTAATGTCTTTAATAGGGAATAGGTCAAAGCCTGTAATGCTACCTTCATGATGAGAATGAACTCTAAGTTCATTACCACTGGCTTTACTGTGATCCATCAAATTGAAGTAAAGGCCCGTTCCCAACCAAATAAGCAGTTGTAAACCAACAAATAAAGAAAGCCACTTGTGTATCGTTGTATTTAACTTAAATAGTCGCATCAAATGACTCCCTTTTTATTTGGGGAAAGCACTCGGTAATAAGTCAATACTGCGCCAGTAATTGCTCCCATTAGACCTAGAGTTGCGACCAAGAACAAAAACCAGTTAGATACGTTTTCTCCATCATAGTAATCCATAATGTGGAACCGCCACATCCAATCAAACAATCGCCAGTAATCATGACGCTTGGCAACAAGTGATCCTGTTTGTTGACTTATATAAAATGTCGGTGTGGAGAATTGCTCAAACGTCACTCTCCAAACAGGTAAATGCCTTGGGGACAACTCAGCAGGCAAGTTTGTCGCTGACTTAATCAACCTTACGCTGTCGATTTGATGATTCAGCGCATAATGGTATTGTGCGATTTCTTTAGCCTTGATTTCATCTACAAGTGCCTGAACAGCTCCAGTTTTAGCATCTATTGCTACTTTTCCATTTTCTCCATTAATAAAAGAATACAAAGGACGGCCCATACTTTGAGTAAGTGTAACTTGGCTAGCTTTAGGATAATCCGCAGCTAGCTTTACAATGGAGTAATCCATACTTGCTAAATCTATTTTGGCTTCCTCACTCTTAGCCAAGGTTTCGCCGTGTATATAGTGAATATCCATAGTCACCATATACACGCCTGTAATAGACCAGAAGAGGAATTGTATTCCGACAAATGCCATTAGCCATTTGTGATATTTTCTAGCCGTGCTAAGCATTACTTTTTAGCTCCGCCTTAGAAAGCTCCTTGTTAAAGGCGTTTAATTCTGGCTTTTTAACGATTGAGTAAATTACTGGGAGCACAATAAGAGTGAGTAGCACAGCACTTGTCATTCCGCCTACCATAGGTGCAGCAATACGACTCATAATCTCCGAACCTGTTCCTGTACCATATAAAATGGGCATCAAGCCGATAATGATTGTTGCAACTGTCATCATTACTGGACGAACTCGTAAGCCTGCACCGTGCAATAATGCATCTTGATATGCATCATCAGAGATAGGTTCAGCTCGCTCTTCAGCTTTTTCCTTAAGCTCAGCAAGTGCCTGATTGAGATAGACCAACATTATCACACCAATCTCAACCGCTACCCCAGCTAGAGCAATAAAGCCCACGCCAACAGCCACAGAGAAGTTAAACCCTTCCAGATACATCAACCATAAGCCACCAATCATCGCCATCGGCAAGGTAACGATAATGATAGCCACCTCACTAAACGCTCTGAAGTTTAAGTAAAGTAGAATAACAATAATGGCGAGTGTTAAAGGCAATACATAGGTGAGCTTTTCTTTCGCTCTTTCCATATATTCGTATTGCCCAGCCCAAGTAATTGAATAACCTGCTGGTAGTTTTAGATTATTAGCCAAGTGTATTTTTGCACTTTCAACATAAGTACCTACGTCAACACCGTCTATATCGATAAACGTCCAGCCATTTAAACGAGCATTTTCACTCTTAATTCCCGGCGGACCGTTCTCAACTCGAATATCTGCGACATCACCTAGTGCAATGCGTTGACCACTTGGTGTTACAACAGGTAATCGTGATAGCTGCTCAGGAGAGTCTCGATAGTCTTGCGGATAGCGTAAGTTAACAGGGTAACGCTCTTGACCTTCTACCGTTTGGGTAACGTTCATACCACCAATAGCTGTAGAAACCACTTGTTGAACATCTTCGATGTTTAACCCAAAGCGACTTGCCTTATCGCGTGAAATATCAACCTTGATATATCGTCCACCTGCAACTCGCTCTGAGTAAACTGATGCTGTGCCTGTAACTTCGGGTAAAATTTGCTCTATTTGTTGGCCGATTTCCTGAATCACATCAAGCTCTGGTCCGGCGACTTTAATACCCACAGGCGTTTTTATGCCTGTTGCTAACATGTCGATTCGGGTCTTGATTGGCATAACCCAAGCATTCGTTAAGCCCGGAAACTTAACCAATTTATCAAACTCAGCTTTTAACGATTCAGTAGTCACACCCTCTCGCCACTGCTCTCGTGGCTTCAATTGAATAAAGGTTTCAATCATGGTTAAAGGTGCAGGATCGGTTGCAGTTTCAGCTCTTCCTACTTTACCAAATACAGTTTCAACTTCTGGCACAGTGCGAATAAGCTTGTCTGTTTGCTGCAATAACTCCCTTGCTTTACCAATTGAAATACCGGGATAGGTAGTAGGCATATACATGAGATCGCCTTCATCCAATGGCGGAATGAATTCACTACCAATTTTATCGACAGGCCAAAAGCCAACGATAGTCACTAATATTGCTGCTACTATTGTCGATTTTGGAAACTTCATGACTTGCTTTAAAACAGGCATGTAGATAGCAATCAATAATCGGTTTAACGGGTTTTTCTTTTCAGAAACAACTTTGCCTCGAATAAAGTAGCCCATCAAAACAGGCACCAATGTGATCGCCAAACCTGCTGATGCCGCCATTGCATAGGTTTTTGTATAGGCGAGCGGAGAGAACATTCTTCCTTCTTGCGCTTCCAAGATAAATACAGGTAAGAATGAGACTGTAATGATCAGTAAGCTAAAAAATAGTGCAGGGCCTACTTCACTCGCAGCCTTAGCAACAATTTGCCAGCGATTTTCATCTGTTAGTGGTGTTTTCTCCATATGCTTGTGCATATTTTCAATCATCACTATTGCACCATCAGTCATCGCACCAATCGCAATAGCGATACCGCCTAAAGACATAATGTTGGCATTGATGCCTTGCATATACATGATAATGAACGACACCAAGATACCTAATGGCAGAGTAACAACTGCCACAATAGATGAGCGAAGATGAAATAGGAAAGCCACACAGACAATAGCAACGACTGCAAGCTCCTCTAGCAACTTGCTCCAAAGATTATCAACAGCACGATCTATTAACTTCGATCTGTCATAAACAGGGACAATCTCCACCCCCTCTGGTAGAGAAGATTTAAGCGATTCAAGTTTTTCTTTTACCCCGTTTATGGTTTGTTGAGCGTTTTCACCAAAGCGCATAACGACAACACCACCAACAACTTCGCCTTCACCATTAAGCTCTGCGATACCACGGCGCATTTGAGGCCCTAAATTAACGGTAGCAACATCACCAATACGCAATGGCGTGCCTTGTTCGTTAATACCAAGTGGGATTTTCTCTATATCACTAACTGATTGAATATACCCCGTTGCGGTAACCATATATTCAGCTTCAGCCATTTCCACAACGGATGCGCCAGTTTCTTTGTTCCCTTTTTGTAAGGCTATTTGTATTAAACTTAGAGGAATATCGTAAGCTCTCAATTTATCAGGATCTACTTGCACTTGATACTGCTTAACCATACCACCAACGGCGGCAACTTCGGACACGCCCGGAACAGTTTGTAGTTCATACTTTAAGAACCAGTCTTGAATGCTTCTTAATTGGCTTAGATCATGGTTTCCAGACTTATCTGTTAAAGCGTAAATGTATACCCAACCCACACCTGTTGCATCAGGTCCTAATTGAGGTTTTGCCGAATCAGGCAGGCTTGATGCTACTTGGCTTAAGTATTCAAGTACTCTGCTTCTAGCCCAATACAAATCAGTATCGTCATCAAAAATAATGTAGACGTAGGAATCACCAAAAAATGAGTAACCACGAACAGTTTGCGCCCCCGGCACTGATAACATCGCTGTAGTAAGAGGAAATGTCACTTGATCCTGCACTACTTGTGGTGCCTGTCCCGGATAGCTCGTCTTAATTATCACCTGCACATCAGAAAGATCGGGGAGTGCATCTACTGGTGTTTTTTGTAATGAATACAAACCACCAAACGCGATAATTAAGGTAATCAACAAAACAAAGAAACGATTGCCGATAGACCATCTAATAATTGATTCAATCATTATTTTTCTCCCACTTAATGATTAGAATGATCAACAGCAGCTTTATTTTCCTTGCCGTGTTGTTCATCTGATTCAAGAGAAATGTCAGTGATAACTAAGTCATCTCTAACCTCAAAAGTGAAAGTGACATTATCACCGACATTGAAATCAACCATTTCTATATTGTCCGCGACGATAAAATCCATCGTCGCAGCAGGTCTATCCCATTTCTCTATTGGGCCTCTGCTAATATTTAGAATCCGTGTATCAATATCAATCGCATTAATCAAACCAGATACTGTTGCTGATGATACTTCAGGCTCACTCATGATATGAATTCCAGTAATTTCATATCCACCGTCTTCGGTTTTGCTCACTTCAAAGTGCAAAGATTGACCTGACTTTAATGAGTCAATATCGACTTTTTCAGCCACAGTAAAATCCATAACCATTTCAGGCCAATCCCAAGCTTCAGCAGGGCCATGTGAAATATTAACCATGCGGTGCCCTGCCATAACACTATTAACATCCCCTTGCATCCAAACAGAGTTAGGCACTTCATCATGAGTCATTCGTTTAAAGTCAGAGCTTTTACTTGATTCAGAATCAATCAAGAATTGGGCAGATGTCACCACAACGTCATCTTCATTTAAGCCGTCTAATATTTCGATGCTGTCGATATCAACCCGGCCAATAGTCACTTCAATAGATTTAAATTGCCCATCACCTAACGCAAGTACTACTCTGTCCTGTTTACCTGTTCTAATAACGGCTTCTTTAGGCACGAGGATGGTGCTATCAGCTTGATTAGCGTGAATAGAGACTTGTGCAAACATATTTGGTTTTAATTGATAGTCTGTGTTATCAAATTTCAATCTCACTCGGAGTGTGCGTGTTTTACTGTTCAATGTTGGATAAACATAATCAACGACACCAGCCCAGTCCTCACCGGGTAAATAATCCAGTGTCATTGATACAGGAAGTCCTTTTTTAATTAAGGCTGCGTCACGTTCAAACACTTCTGCTTCAACCCAAACTTGATCTAGCTGGCCAATGCTTAATAAGGTGTTTCCCGGCTTTACATAAAAACCTTCTCTAACCTTCAAACCATCGACAACACCTGCTTGTGGTGAATAAAAGGTAATTGTTTGCTGAACCTTTCGTGTCTTTTCTAGCTTTTGAACAAAGTCTGCTGAAAGCTGTAACGCTTTTAGGCGATCTTTGGCTGCTGAAATTAAAGAACTATTGTTGCGCTTTAACGCTATTAACAGCTCTTCCTGAGCATTAACTAACTGAGGAGAATATAGTGTATAAAGAGGCTGCCCTTTCTCTACAGGGTTACCTGCTGCTTTGATGTAAAGTTTATCAATCCAGCCATCAACCCGTGGGTGGATATGAATTAGCTTATCTTCATCATATTGAACATAACCTACCGTTGAGATTTCAGTATGCATATTTTTCAGTTCAACAGGTGCAGTGCGAACCCCAAGGTTATTCACTACATGAGGCGCAATTTTTACTGCTCCGGGGCCAAAGTCATCACCAGATGATCCTTCCTCATACACTGGAATTAGATCCATCCCCATAGGCGACTTACCGGGCTTGTCCCGGCGGTAATTAGAATCCATCGGTGCAACCCAATACAGAGGCTTTTTTTCTCCTGATGTTGCTTCATTACTATTACTGTTTGAGCCAGTACCTTGATATAAACTCAATGCTCCAGCACCAAGTGCTGCCCCAATGATGATGGCAATAATTGTTTTTGTATTCGTTGACATTATTTTTCTCCAAATTGCTGACTGGATAAGTGCTGATTAGTTTTGTGTGAAGTTTGCATCGACTTATGTTCAGCATTTGAGTTAGATTGAGAATGCGCAAAGAAATAGTTGATACGAGCAACTGTTTTAAGTGCGTCAACATCAATTCTTAAAGCTGATATTCTGGTATTTAATTCGGCAATTCTTGCTCGAACAACTTCGGCAAAATCGCCATCATCATTTGTGTAGGCTGTCAATGACGCTTCTGCTTGGTCATGAGTTTGTTTAAGGAGTTGTTCTTGATAGATAGATTGTCTATCTGATAAGCGTTTAAGCTGTCTTAGTTCTTTTTCTAAAACACTGATCATTTGCTTTGTCAGTAATAGTTTCTCGGTTTTAATAGTCTCTGAATCTGCAATAGAAGCTGCAACTTGCTTATCTTGTCTGTTCTCGGTAAACAAGGGTAAATCAAACGTTACCCCAACAGAAAATAAATCAGCTCGGCTATCACCAGAGGGCATATTGTCGCGATAGGCATAACTAGCATTAACACCCCATTGCGGCTCATATTGCTGTTTGGCTAACTCAATTCCTTTTTCTGAAGCTTTGCGTTTTATATCAATCGCAAGTATGGCTGGGTGATTCGAAAGCTCCTGAGCCAATAGATTTCTTGAGTAATTAGATGCTTTTAGGACTGTTGGATTATTCAATTGAATCGAAGGCAATTCTTTTGAGACGCTAAACTCTAATGGTTGCGCGTCAAAGTTGAATGATTCATTCAAACGATCCGCATCGTAAATATGAAGCCACTCATTGAGACGAGCGATTGTCGTTTCTAGTTTCTGCTTTTGCGAAGTTAATCTGTCATCTAACTGCACGATTTCCAACTGAGCACGAATAACATCTTGCTGTCTAGTTTTACCAACAACGTTTGAATAGCTAGCTTTAGCCACTTCCGCCATCTGCTCAAAGAGAGACCAATCATCTTCAATCAATTTAATAGTTTGTTGGGCTAAGTAAGCATCTAACCAAAGTTGTGACACTTGGCTTTTCAACTTAGCTTTACGATCCTCTCGTAACAGTGGAAATTTCGTGGACTCAATTTGTAACTGGTCTTTCTTGATCTCTAGACTGTCGCCTCTCGGAAACATTTGAGAGACGCCAACCTTTAGCTGAGTCATTCCTTCCTGATCTAAATCCCAAGTATCTGTTGGTAAATTCATTATCCCTAGCGATACTTTCGGATCAGGCAAAGTACCTGAAGCAATACTTCTATTTTCAACTGCACTTTGTTTCAATCGGCTACCATGAAGCCAAGGATCATTTTGCTGAGCTAAGGTGATAGCTTGTTCAAGCGACACTACTTTCTCAGCTTGAGCTGAGAATACAGATAAGCCGAGTATTAATGCAGTTGAAAGTGAAGTAAGGTTTGAAGAGTTCAATTTCATTAGAATTGCTCCTCGTATGTCTTAACTTTTGCATAGACTTTGCTCGTTCCATCTTTAAATAGAATTAACACGTTGTATGGCATAAAGCGGTCATCGACTTCCATACCGGGAGAGCCAACTGGCATTGCTGGAACTGAAAGCCCAATCGCATTGGGATGTTCTTCTGATAAGAACTGCTGAATAAATTTAGCAGGTATATGACCTTCAAAGGCAAATCCATTTCTACTCACTGCCGTGTGGCATGAACGGTAATTAGGTTTGATACCATACTTAGTTTTGATGTTGCCGATGTTTCGGAAATCTTTGGAATGCGCAACGATCCCTTTGTCTTCAATATGAGTTATCCATTTTTTACAACACCCACAAGTAGGGGTTTTATAAACGATTAACTCCAAAGGTGTTACGTCGTTATTGTGTGCATGGTTATGTTCGTTGGCGTTTGCAAACGCAGGTGAAAGCAGCATTACTACTGCTATTTTTAAATACTTATTGATCATTTTTGCCCCCAGACATCGCTGGAAAATATCTATAGCGCTACGACGCTATATTGACTAACAGAAAAATTAATTACATGTGCGAGAAATTTGGACGCACTAATCCTGTATTAGGCAAAAATTGGTGGACGATAAAGGGAAGTGGAAATTGAATGAGGTTGTTTAGATTGCAGAGCAGCTACAGATTCACTGAATATTTGAATATCTGTCGAATCAATACTGGAATTTAGGACTGTCGTAGATGAGCAAGCATTTGCAGGACAAATACATTCAACGTCACAACAATCTTCTGATTGACCATTACTGCTTTTATTCATATCACCATGATCCATGTTCATGTTCATGTTCATGTTCATGTGTGATTCGTGAGAACCTGATGACATTTCGCAAGGCATAGCAGAATACGCAAATGCTTGCCCTACAAAGGCAACCAGCATAAGCGTCATTACTAAGACTTTTGAAAATGCTTTAGACATAAAATTCTCTTACAAATATACATCTCTAATACTAATGCAAATTTTTGACTAAGTCAATTGATGCTGTATAAACATTTATGAATATTTGATTATCGTCAAATTTTTCAAAGAGGTAAGTGACAAATAATAATCTCATCAGACTTCTTATCTTCGCTATTCAATGGCTTTTATTTTGAGACTTAAGTTGCTCTCTCATTTCTAAAACTCGATCTGCCGAATAAGCTCCTGCTCTCATAACAACCAGTTCAACAAATGAAATATCAATTAACTTATGGTCAGCATCAATCACATAACAACTCCCACTATGTGTGTATATTTCTAACTTATCCTCATCAGCAGATTTGCTAACAATCTTTGAAGTCACGATTTGCTGAAATGGCCGAAACCTGAATGTTTCATCTTCAATAACCCCCCCTGATAAAAACTCGCCAAGAAATATTTTTTCAAATTCTTTATAGTCGTAAACAGATACTATGTAGGCATCCTTTAAATATATTCTATCCAACGTATTCCCTTACTAATAACTAGCCGGGAGCATATCTCGCAGCTCTAATAACTCATTAGGAGAATACATACACTCATGCATTAAATTAAACTCAAATGCATTTACATCAAACTCTTTAGATTCAGCATCTAAGATATAAAAGTCAACACCAAAGCACTTACTTTCTAGACCATTGATTTCCAAAACCTTTATCGTGAATAAAGCATCTCCTTCTTTACCATTTTCATTTTCGTCAGCAAATGTGCCGTAAAGCACCCGTTCAACTTTTTCCTCTGTATCAGATTGAATTGAGATAAGTTTTGCGTTGGTTAGTTTTACTCTAGGTCTCATGCTTGAACTCCTTTCATATCTTCTACAGAAAAAGGACGAAAAAAACTTAGATATTTAACCCCATCAACTTTAAGCAAATTGTTGTCAGCATCAAAATGTGACAGAACACTAGATTGATACAACGAAATGTATTTTTCATAATCGATTGTGTTAAAAAAGTTGGTATCAACGCGCCTCGCATAAAAAACAAGATCTTGCTGTTCGATACGAACAATGAACTTCTGATCGCCATCTAGATTTTTGACTCGTAGACATAAATCAGGTTTGTGCCAATCAGATACAAAGGAAGGAATCAATGGGAAGCCATATACCAAATAGCGCATACCTTCGATTTTGAAGGTTGTTGGATTGAACTGAGCCTTATTTACTTTGCCGCTACTGAATAATTCAAGTGTCAACACCAGCCAGTGCACATGCTTAGAAAATGTATTTCCTTCAGAAATACAGCCTTCAAACTCACCATTATGGTTTACATGATTGATGTACATGTATTTTCTAATGTCATCCAAGGAAAGCTTTTCAAACGGAAACTTGCAAGCGATTAGCCTGAAATAACAACCATGAACTTTTAAATCTGCATATTGAACTATCAACGGATCATCAAAGGCATCAAAGTATGGTCGCCACTCTAAGCGGAAGTCTGCACCTGTATTTACAATAAACTTGGCATTTTCAGGCAACCCTAAAACTTGGTATATCACTGAAACTAACTCTAATGTTTCGATATCTACCAGCATCAGGCTTTCAATACGGTTTGCCATTGACTCAATTTCTTTATGAAGCGATTCAATAATTTCTTGATCATCGTATTCGTTGATCATTAAATATTTCAGGGAATCGTGCTTTAGAATTGAGTCCAGCTTTTTCTTTTCAAATACTTCAGAGAGATATTTATGGGTATCAGAAAAATGAGGGCAGTTATAAACACCTCTAGCCCACAGGCCTTGGGCGTAAAGATCAGGAAACTCTAATAACTCAGCAAACTCTTTTGCTTGTTTATTGAGCTTATTCTTTAATTGATAAAGTGAGATCACTTAGTTCTCCAAACAACTTTCCAATAAACAATGGCCTACCAACACATTGCTTTATTTATTGTTCAAATAACCAAATTTTTACGGATGCTCCGCTTCACTGTTCACGTTTTTCAAGGCGAAAAACATGTGTAGGCGTAGGCTGTCCGCACAACCTTTCACTCATAATATCGCTAAATTTTTAAATGGCAACTTACGGATTTGTACAAAATCAGTCAGAAATTTTGGCTTTGAACTCATCAAAGCTAAGTCCGAAAAGGGATATGACTAATTCTTCATTTATATTGGAACCGGGAAATTTTTTTTCAAAATTTCCAATGATGCTATCTAGGTGGCTAGCTAATATTTTTACTAAAAATATTTCCGAGTTTGGTGAGAGAGCAGACAGTGCTATCAATGGGTTGTCAAAGGATTCAGCTTTTATTTTTACTAGTAAATCGCTGTAACTGTTACAGTCATACAGACAAATAGCTAGGGCTTCTTGGGCTTGTCCAAGGGGAATAGTTAATAATTTAGATAATCGTTTTGCCTGCCTTTTTATATTTACTAGCAGGTCTTCTTTATTAAAAGACATCAATACACCAAAAAACGGCAACGCTAGGCCACGCACCTATGTCACTCAGTTTTTGTGAATATTTAATCTTTTAGTTCAGAGTAAATCCATTTCGTCCTGTTTTCGTGGGAACGGGCTTCTCTGAAAAGCCACTGCAAAAAGCAGTGGCTATTGTCGCAATATTATAAGGAAATGTGAATTGTAGTTTGATGCCTACATGTTCTTTTCAGTGAATTCAGCCAAGCTACTACGCTCTACTTCATCAAATATCAATACTGAGCCTTTTTCATAGTTTCTATACACGTTAACAGCCGCGCTAGCACCTGAAGATGCGGGTGTGACAAACTTATCATCAATCTGGGCTAAGTTGCCCAACACGATTGTGCGACAATTTTTGCCACCACGGCTTAACATGCCCTTAATTTGCGCTCTAGTCATGTTTTGAGCTTCATCAATGATTAAAACAGCATCGTCTATTGAACGACCTCGGAAGTAAGCCATACTAGTAAATTCTATATTGGCTTTTTCGATCACATGCTCAACAGTTGCACTAATATTACCTTCATTGTTATCACCTGAATGCATTGATATAAGCGCATCTGTTATACCTGCTAATAACGGCATTGATTTCTCTGTCAGGTCACCGGGTAAAAACCCCGGATCATCGTCCATAAAGTCTCTGGAGCGCACCACAACGATTTTTTTGTACTTTTTTAACTCCAATACTTGATGCAGCGCCGAAGCAACTGCTAAAAAAGTTTTTCCGGAGCCAGCAGGGCCAAGGATGATATTTAAGTCATAATATGGATCTGTTAATTGGCTTAAAGCTACTGCCTGACGCTGATTTTTAGGCAAAATGCCCCATACTTTTTCTTGTTTACGAGGCAATAACTTTGTGAATACCTCAGTATCTGTTACTTCTGAAATTCGCCCAATGTGTCCAGCTTCATCGTACCAATACATGTTTGGCTGAACTTCATCATTAAATAGACTTATTGGGAAAGTATAAACTTCTCCTGAAACCTTGAAGTCTTTGTCTGATTTAATTCGATCAAAAAGATCTCCTTTAAAGGCTTGTACCCCTGTGTATAAAAGATCAATATCTGATATTTGATTATCTACGGCAACGTCTTCTGCCATGACCCCTACGGTTCGAGCTTTCAAGCGCATATTAATGTCACGGCTAACAATTACTACGTCTTTATCTAAGTCCTTCTGAAGATACAGTGCATAGTTAATTATTCTATTGTCAGCGTCACTTCCAATACCGTGCTTTAACTCTTTAGCCATATCGAGCTGGGTATCAATTCCAATAAACAGTTTTCCTCGTTTAGCTGTTTCAGTAGAAGGCAGTGGAATACCAGCTTCCATCTCTTCTGCACTGTGCCCATTTATTATATCTTCAAGCATACGAATACATACACGAGCATCAGCACTAACCGATTTGTTAGTTCTTTCTTTTAAGTTATCTAATTCTTCTAGAACTGTTAGACAGATGTAAATATCATCTTGATATGACAGGATACTTTTTGGATCATGAACCAACGCAGACGTGTCAAGAACACGAGGGTTTCGGTTTTCAACAGAGCTTTTCATGACGCAGCCCTCCAAAAGTTTGCATCGTTGCTAGAATGCGTGTTGTACTTACATCCCAAATAACAAATACTCTGTAAAGATTGGCTATTGTGGGAATGCTTAAAGTCGTTACAAAAATCCATGTTTAGAGAAATTCTTTTTACTTTTTCTACAGGCCAATAAAAACAAGGGGGTAAAAACTTTAAAATCTTTCCAATTCGGGGTTGTAAAATAACAACGGCATTTTGAATGCTGCGACCACGCATAAAGTTTACTGATTTAAACTGTACGTTGGCTTTTTCCATAATGTAATTGCGACTCGAAATTGGGTTTTCATCGCCTTTATGTAGTACCTCTAAGGTATCGGTGATCGCAGCCAACCAAGGCGCCATTTTCTCTTCTTCCGTGCCAGGTAAAAAGCCGATTGATTCAGCAATTTCAGGAGTATTACGGGTAACAATAACTTTATCGTAAATGCCTTTTTCTATAATCATTTCAAGGGCGCTGGCAAGCGCGAGTAAGGTTTTACCACAACCAGCGGGGCCGGTTAAGATCACTAGTTCAATACTTGGGTCAAGCAATGCATCAAGTGCCATTCCTTGATACACATTCTTTGGTTTAACGCCCCAAGCAGTATGACTCATCAAACGTTCAACACTGATATCTTTTAAAGTAATTTGTTTATCATCGTAGCTTGTTACTCGAGCCGCAAAGTGGTCGCTTTCATCTAAAATATATTCATTACAGAACACATCGCTAATCGTGCTTTTTGCAACATGGTGATAGGTATCTCGGCCTTGTTGTTCTGTTTCGCACTCACCAACATGTTGCCAAAAGTCGCCTTCAATTTTTTTATAGCCACTAGTAAGCAACGCTATGTCATCAATTAATTGGTCAGTTCTGTAATCTTCAACAAATTTAAGCCCGGCCCCTTTCGCTTTGAGGCGCATATTGATGTCTTTAGTTACAAGCACCACTTTGCTGTCGCTATGTTGCTTTTGTAAATGCACAGCACAATTGATAATTCGGTGGTCATTTTCGTTGCCTGGTAAACCTGAAATACTGTCTGCAAATAAATGGTCATTAACGATAATTAAGCGGCCACGAGAATCTGTTTTAGCCTTTTTGTTACTAGGGAGCGCGACACCCTGCAACATTTGCTCTGGCGAAGCGTCCTTTAGCACTTCATCTAAACCACGAATAGCAACACGGGCGTCACGGCTAACGTCATGTTTTCTATCTTTAATGTGGTCGAGCTCTTCTAATACTGTCATGGGGATAACAACATCGTGTTCTTGGAAAGATAAATAAGCGAGGGGTTCGTGGAGTAACACATTGGTATCAAGCACATACATTTTACTATCAAGGTTCGAAGCTTTTTCCATAGCACTTTCCTTACGTTTTATGATTTTTATGCTATACCCAATAAACTAAACAAGCGGCGGATGAAGCTATGGTTTATTCGTCAGGTATATACTCAGTTTAGTCTATTTACGACAAAAGTCCTTTTTATGACAAACAAATATATAATTATTTAACCGGTTAGAATACATACAATTTTTACCTTTAATAATGACTTAAAAAGGTTGACTAAATTTAATTGTGTGCGGCGAGTTTACTGCCTTGAAGTAGCATGGCGTTACAGGTAACATAGCCGCCTTTTTTCTTCATAGACGAGACATACATGAATTTTTCCTTAGGTCAGCGTTGGATCAGTGATACTGAGTCAGATTTAGGATTAGGCACCGTAGTTGCCCTTGAAGGCCGCCAGGTCAGCATTTTATTTCCAGCCAGTGGAGAAAACAGAGTTTATTCTTTAACAGAAGCACCTGTTACTCGTGTCGCATTTAATCCAGGTGATGTTATTCGCAGCGTTGAAGAGTGGGAATTAGAAGTTGAGTCAGTTGAAGAGCAAGGCGAGTTACTATGCTATCATGGCACACGCGTTGATAACGGTGAAAAAGCACAGTTAAAAGAAACTTTTTTAGATCACTTTATCAAATTCAATAAACCACAAGACCGTTTATTTGCAGGCCAAGTGGACCGCTTTGACCGCTACACTCTACGTTACCAAACTTGGCAGCATCAGTTTGAGCGCCAACAATCACCTTTAAAAGGTTTAATTGGTCAGCGAGCAAACCTTATTCCGCATCAGCTTTATATCGCACAAGAAGTCGGTAAACGTTTTGCGCCACGCGTATTACTTTCTGATGAAGTGGGTTTAGGTAAAACCATTGAAGCTGGTATGATTTTACATCAACAAATCATCAGTGGCCGCGCTAGTCGCGTACTGATTGTTGTGCCTGAAAACCTTCAACATCAGTGGTTAGTAGAAATGCTACGCCGCTTTAACTTACATTTTTCTATTTTTGATGAAGAGCGTTGCGATGAAGCCTTTGCTGACTCACCAAACGTATTTGAAACAGAACAGTTAGTACTTACTAGCCTTGAATTTTTAAGTAAGAAAAAACGCTGGTTTGAGCAAGCAACTCTGGCTGATTGGGATTTACTGGTTGTTGATGAAGCACACCATTTAAGTATCAATAATGGTAAACCAAGCACTGAATACCAACGTATAGCGGAGTTAAGCCAAGACATTCCAGGCCTTATCTTATTAACTGCAACGCCAGATCAACTAGGCCATCGCAGCCACTTCGCACGCCTGCAATTACTCGACCCAGATCGTTTCTACGACTACGATGCGTTTGTTGAAGAAGAAAGTAACTACAAAGAGGTTGCCGAAGCAGCCAACCAATTACTCGGTGAAAAAGGCCTTGATGATGCGTCTCGTGCAACATTAAAAGAGCTATTAAAAGAAACCGATATCACTGATCTTTTAGCCGAAGCAGAGAAAGGTGATGAAACGGCGCGCAACGAAATTTTATCAATGTTGTTAGACCGCCATGGTACGGGTCGCATTTTATTTAGAAATAGCCGTAGCGGTATTGATGGGTACCCAAGCCGTAAGCTTCATGCATACCCTATGGCAATGCCTAAACAATATAAAACGGCGATGTCGGTACTGGGTAACATGGGCGGCATTCAAAATGCTGAGCTAACAGCCCTTCGAGCTTTATTTCCTGAAAAGATCTTCCAAGAGTTTGAAGGTGAAAATGCTAGCTGGGGCGCATTTGACCCACGTGTTGATTGGTTAATCGAAACGTTAAAAACCCTTAAACACGAAAAAGTACTGCTTATCTGTGCTAAAGCCGAAACCGCACTTAGCCTAGAACAGATTCTACGTGAGCGTGAAGCGATTAAAGCCTCTGTTTTCCACGAAGGTATGTCGATTGTTGAACGTGACCGTGCAGCCGCTTACTTTGCCGACGAGTACGACAGCGCACAAATTCTACTTTGCTCTGAAATTGGCTCTGAAGGTCGTAACTTCCAATTCTCGCATCACTTAGTATTGTTTGATTTACCGCTCAACCCTGACTTACTTGAGCAACGCATTGGTCGTCTTGACCGTATTGGTCAAACTCAAGACGTAAACATTCATGTGCCGTATTTTGAAAACACCGCACAGGAAGTGTTATTACGTTGGTACAACGAAGGCTTAGATGCGTTTGAAACGACATCGACAACAGGGCAAATGCTGTATAAAGAGTATGGCGAAGAACTACTTGAGTTTATTGGTGCACACAATTGCGACGAAGAAGAACTAGACCCACTGCTAGAACAAGTGGCAGGTCAAAATGCCAAGCTTCGTAAGCAAATGGAAAGTGGTCGTGACCGCTTACTAGAGCTGCATTCAAGTGGCCAAGGCCGAGCCGAAAGTCTTGTTGCTGATATCGAAGAATTAGACGATCAATTCACGCTACCAAGTTATATGATCAATGTGTTCGACACCTTTGGTGTAAGCCAAGAAGATAAAGGTGAAAATACCATTATCTTAAAACCAACTGAGCACATGCTAAATCCATCTTTCCCATGTTTAAAAGATGATGGCATCACAGTAACGTTTGATCGCAGCACCTCGCTTTCGCAAGAAGACGCCCATTTCATCAGCTGGGACCACCCAATGGTGCAAGGCAGCTTAGACATGATTTGTGATGATGACTTTGGTACTGCCTCTGTGGCGTTACTGAAAAACAAAAAGCTACCTGCTGGTACCTTCTTTGTAGAGCTCATTTTCATTGCTGAGGCGATGGCGCCTAAAGCACTTCAGGTTGGCCGCTTCTTGCCACCAACGCCTATCCGTATCTTATTAGATAAGGGCAGTAACAATCTGGCTGATAATGTTGCTTTTGACGCTTTCAATCAGCAGTTGTCTGCGGTTGGTCGCCAAACTGCAAGTAAATTAGCCAGCGCGCTACAAAGTGCCATTCACCCAATGATCACCAGCGCACAAGGCATGGCACAAACCAAGCTAGAAGCACTGCGTGCTGAATCACTAGAGAAAATGCAAACTGCACTGGGTGAAGAGCAAGCTCGTTTAACGGCACTTAAACAGATCAACCCGAATATTCGTGATGAAGAGCTTAGCTTCTTTGATAAACAGCGTAGCGAACTCACGACTTACATCGAAAAAGCCCAAGTTAAACTGGATGCAATTCGTTTAATTGTCGTTTCACACTAACGTTAAATAGCTAAACTCAAAACTACAAACGCGATGTGCTTTCACATCGCGTTTTTTTATACAAAAAACACCACAAGGGTAATAATTACGGCCACTGCCGCTAGCTTACAAAATAACTTAGCTAAGCTTTTATTTCTTTGTATTAAATCGTCTTTGTAAGCTTGCTTCAAATATACTGCTTGTAGGTCTGAAGAGCCTTTACAATGCGGACACTCTGGCTCACGGTCATTTACTTCTAAGCCACAACGTGTACAAGGCTTACAGCGAATTAAACCAAGGCGAAACATTCATTTGTCCTTTTCTTTAAACTCCATACCTTAATTTACTGTATCTTAGCTACTACTCAAAAACCAGCACTGGCATTGTGTATGCGCTCATACTCCTTTAAAATAGCGCCCTTGCATATCATCGAGGCTGGCTGTGTTACTCAATTATAATCCCCCAATGACACCTTATTTAAGTATTGTTTATCAAGATGATGACTTACTTATTGTGAATAAACCAAGTGGTTTACTTACTGTGCCGGGAAAAGACCCAAAACACGCTGACTGCCTTATTGCTCGCATTAATCGCGTTTTTCCAACGGCGAAAATTGTTCACCGCCTTGATATGGCTACCTCTGGCATTATTTGTTTAGCTATGCACAAAGAAGCGCATCGTAATTTAAGCATTCAGTTTCAAGATAGAAAAACCGCGAAACGCTACATTGCTCGTGTATTTGGTAAGCTTGAGCAAGAAACTGGATCGGTAGATTTACCACTTATTTGTGATTGGCCGAACCGACCAAAGCAAATGGTTGATCACGACAATGGCAAACCGTCATTAACCCATTTTAAAGTGCTTGAATATGAAGGTAATGCAACTCGTGTTGAGCTGACCCCAATTACAGGGCGTTCTCACCAACTGCGTGTGCATATGCTGTCATTAGGTCACCCTATTTTAGGCGATAAGTTGTATGCTCACCCCGAGGCATTCGCCATGGCTCCTCGCTTACAACTGCATGCCGAAATGCTAACCTTAGCTCACCCAGCCAGCGGTGAAACACTGATTTTTGAAGCTGCTCCTGAGTTTTAAGACAATTCGCTAAATATTTAATAAACACTGCCGATAACCTAGTTAATCACTGATTTAATTAATGACTCAGGTAATATCGGCATGAATTTAAAACCCTCACATCGCTTAGTTTACGCAGCCTGTTTTGCGTTGATTAGCAGCGTGAATGCAGCCGACTTTATCAAACCGACGCCTTGGTCAAGCTTGGTCACAAATGATATTCAACGTTTTTTACCAACTGATGAAGTGCGTCCCCTGCTTGCTGGTGAAGATGAGTTTATCAGCTTATATCGTCAATCGATGGCTGCAAGTCAACGTGGAATTGTGCTCATTATTCCCGATTGGCAGCACTTACCAACAAACAATGCTGGCATTAACTTTTTACGTAAAGAGTTAAATGAAATTGGCTATGCAACTCTTGCCATGACCATGCCAGACATTGATTGGCACCCTGCTGACATGGCAATGCCTGAGAGCTCTGAAGACGCTGAAGAGTCAACTACGCAAAGCGATGAACAAACTGCTCCTGCCACGCCAGCCCAAGCACAACAAGCGCCTCATTTTGTTACAGGTGCACCCAATATTAGTGAAGCTGTGCTTGATGATTACAAGTTAAAGTTAATAGCCAGGTTCAATGCCTTGTATAACAGTGCAATGGATGAGGGCGGCAACATAATTGTTGTGGCTCAAGGTGCCAGTGCGGGGCTATTAATTGAGCACTATGCTAGCTTTCCAAATAACGAACTAAACGCCTTTATTAGCTTAGGGAGTTATTTACCCAACAGTATTCGTAACCAGCATCTCAATGCTACGCTATCGACCATCAGCCCACCGTTATTAGATATTTTCTATAGTGAGGGTAACCCTGACACGCTGCAAAGCGTAAAAGACAGGAAACGCTGGGTAAGAAAACACGCAAAATATGACTATCGACAAAGAGAGTTATTTGGTGTTCCTTCTGAGCCTGAGCAGCACGAGAGGCTGCTCAAAGAAGTTGATGGCTTCCTACGCCGCCTTTTTTAAATACTCATAGGCTGCTTGAATATCTTGGCTTTTCTTTACTGCCACTTCCATCATATGTTTTGGTAAACCTTGCGATACCAGCTTATCGGGGTGATGCTGAGCCATGAGTTTGCGATAGGCTACTTTAATATCTCGCGCAGAAGCATCATTGTTTAAGCCTAAAAGAGCCAAAGCTTGCGCGCGATTCATACCATTATTGGGTGGCACACTGTGCCCTCTTTGTTCACTATGACTGCTGCGATTTTGCTGGCTTTGTTGACGTTGCTGCTCATAAAAGCGCTGTTGTTGCTGGCGAAACGCAAATTCGGCTTGGTAGCGCTTTAATAAAAATCCGAACTGAGTGCGCGAAATACCAAGCTGCTTACTCACCTCTTGCAAGAGCTGCTTTTCTTGCTCTGCAAGGTGGCCATCAGAAAAGGCCATTTGAATTTGTATTTCGAGGAATAATTGCAATAAATCATGACGTCGGGCAAAGCGCTCCTTAAAGTCATGAACGGTTTCTTTTAATGAAAAGTCCGTTTCTTTACCGCTACGAAAGGCATCTTGAGCTTCACGGCGCTCATGGCCCGATAGGCCCATTTCGTCCATAAACAAACTTGCAGCACGAATATGAGTTTCACTAACGCGACCATTCGATTTGGCAATATGCCCCATTACCGCAAAACAGCTTGAAAAGAAAAGAGCTTGGCGTTCGTTAATGTCATCGCCTTTAAACAAACCAGAAAAACCACCTGCTTTATCAAAGTCTTGTTTTAAACTGCGATCGAACATATGGCCTAGGTATAAACCTAGTAGGGCACCAATAAACTTGCCAAACATAAAGCCAAAACAAAAACCGAGTACTTTTCCCCACATAATTTGGCAAACCTCTATTGTTATTACAAAGTGAAACGCTGATTTATTTCATCGAGTCTGGCAGGCGTGCCAATGTCATCCCACTGACCTAAATAAAGCTCAGTCGAAACTTGATGCTCTGTGAGTTTTTCTCTCAAAATGGGCCCAAGTGGACGAATACCTGCGCTGAGACCTTCAAAAAAATCAACATGATAGCGGCTTATACCCGAAAAAGTATACTTTTGACTATCTGGGCTTAGATGACTTAGAGCAAAATCACCATCAGGATTATGAGCAGGATTTTCAACAAGGACAATATGCGCCTCACCTACTTGCAGATGAAGCTGCATCAACGAAGTAACATCGTAATCAGTAAACACATCACCATTGATGACTATAAATTGCTCACCCAATAACGGCAATGCTTGAATAATACCACCGGCGGTTTCAAGACCCCCAGCCTGCTCTTGGCTGTAAGTGATCGATACACCAAACTTCGAACCATCAGCAAAATACTCTGTTATTTTGTCACCTTGCCAAGCAAGGTTAATGACAATATCGGTAATGCCTGCTTGGCGTAAGTTATTAATATGATGCTCTAATAATGGCTTGCCGTTAATCTTTAGCATCGGCTTTGGCATCGTTTCTGTTAGCGGCATCATGCGCTTACCGCGCCCTGCCGCTAGGATCATTGCTTTCATTTCATCTCTTTTGTTAAACGCTGCTTAGTCTGTGGAATAATTATCTGCTCTATCCACTGGCCAAGGGCTGTTAACTCTGGGTATTCTTTACTGACATTACTGATGTATGTAAGGGTTGGCAGTACATTACTCAAATAGCCAGACTTACCGTCACGCAATTTCAAACGGCAAAATATACCTGCCGCTTTTAAATGACGCTGCACGCCAGTTAAATCAAACCAACGTTTAAACATCGTAAATGAGATGTCTTGCAAAAGCTTTTGCTCGCAAAATTCGTCATAAGCGTAATGTAAAAGGTAATCGAGCTCTTGCTCTGGCAACTTAAAATAGCAATCTCTTAATAACGAAACAAGGTCATAACACACTGGCCCTTGTACGGCATCTTGATAATCAATGATCGCCCATTGCTGTCCTGTGCGCATAATATTGCGGCTATGGAAGTCTCGGTGAACCGTAACAATCGGTTGTTCAAGGGCATTATTAACTAATAGCTCACAAGCCTGTTGCCACATTTGCTGTTCATCAACAGAAAGTTGCTCACCAATAAAGTTATCAACTAACCAATCTCTAAAAATGCTCAGTTCAAACTGTAAAAACTCACCATCAAATACTTTCATATTTTGGGCAGGTGGGATTTGCGCCCATTGTGCACTTAACTTTATTAAATGTTTGTAGTGTAAAGTGCGGTCTTCGTCGCCCAGTAAATCGGCCAAATGAGTATTGCCTAAATCACTCAATAAGAAGAAGCCTTGCTTTTCATCTGCTTGAAGAATTTTTGGTAATTTAAAGCCATGTTGAGAAAACACTTTATTGAGTTCTATATAAGGCGTGTTATCTAATTTATTGGGGTCTGAGTCCATGACGATATAGCTCTGTTCACTTGTATTTACGCGGAAATAACGGCGAAAGCTCGCATCCCCAGTGATGGCGGCTAATTGATATTCATCCTCTTTAAAATGAGGATTTAAAAACTGCTGTAAACTTTTATAACGATTCATTTAGTAAGATATCTATTTTTCACTAAGTCAATTACTGTATTTGCCATTGTTTTCCTTTATTATGTCTAGCTTATATCCAACCAAAGAGCATTAAGGTCATTAAATGAGCAAAACCTGGGGCATAATGATGCTAAGCGTACTTAGCGCACCATCGTTCGCCGAAACTGAACTGACACACAACCTTTGTGGCACTTCAATGCAAACCAGAGCTTGGCAACCGCTCCCTGGCCTTGAACTTAATATGATCGATATCAAATCAGATGATATTGAACTATTGGGTACCCAAAGCGCAGAATTTACCGGTAATGTAGATATTAACACCCTAACGATGAATTTGTCCGCACAAAGTGCACTGATTGACAAACAACGTGGGTTACTTAATGCAACCGGCCCTATCGTTTATCGCGATAAAGTAAGCCAAATTAATAGTTCTGGGCTCAATGCGGATTTAAATAATTCTGAATTAAGCTTGCTTGGTGCTGATTATAAGCTCACCGACCAACTTGGTCATGGTGGCGCAGAAAAACTAACAGTAAACGAGTCTGGCTTAAACCTGATGAACGCAAGCTTTACTACCTGCCCGGGCGAAACACCGGTGTGGGCAATTGAAGCTGACGAAATTGATCTATCCAGTGAAGATGGTTGGGGCGAAACCCGCAATACCGTATTACGGGTATTTGATACGCCGGTTCTTTATATTCCCTATTTTACGTTTCCATTAGATGACCGCCGTAAATCAGGCTTATTAACACCTAACTTCTCAAGTTCAGGCCGCTACGGTATTGAAACCAACACACCGTATTACTGGAATATTGCACCTAATTACGACGCCACCATTACGCCTCGCTATATGTCAAAGCGCGGTTTACAGATTATTAGTGAATTTCGTTATTTAACGAAGCAAAACAACGGTCTTATTGCTGTTGAATACTTAGATAAAGATGATGAAGAACCAAATGTTGACTCGCGTTATCTATTCCATTGGCAGCAGCAAAGCTACTTTGGTGAAAACTGGCGCGGTAATATAGATATTACTAACGTTAGTGATGATAACTACTTAACTGATTTAAATTCTGGTTATGCGACTCGCACAGATACTCAGTTATACCGCACAGGTTCACTAACTCATTTAGGTGACACTTGGCGTACCAATATCAAGTTGCAAAGTTTTGAAGTACTTGGTGATCACCGCGAGTCATACGCGGCACTGCCACAAATTAGCTTTTCGCAAACTGATGCGTATGATTTTTATGGCGTTGATTTAACCCTTGATGGTGAGCTTAGCTATTTCACTAATGATAACGCAGTCATTGATGAAGCAAGTCGTGTTCATATCGAACCGAAAGCAAGCTTTGGTTACCAAGAATATGCATGGTCATTTTTATCTGAATTCAGTTTACTGCATACAGAATATAACCAGCATGGTGATTTAACAGGAACCGACTACGACGAAAAGGTCACGCGTACCCTGCCAAAAGTGCGTTTATACAGCCAATTAAATTTTGAACGTGATACTGGATTTTTCTTTAAAGATGGTATTCAAACACTTGAACCACAAATTCAGTATTTGTACACCCCTAATAAAGACCAATCAAACATTGGCCTTTACGATACAACAAAATTACAAGACGACTTTTTTGGTTTATTTAGAGACCGTCGATTCTCAAGCATCGACCGTATTGCCACTGCGAAACCAATTTACGTTAGGTGCGACAACCCGCTTATTTAGCAATGAAAACGAAGAAGTATTTAACTTTAGTGCCGGACAAATCTTTTATTTAAGTAATGACGCAAAACCTACAACACAAGGCATTAATGTTGATACTAACTACAATGCCTTGTTCGCAGCGCAAACCATGTTACATTGGCACCGTCGCTGGTATTTATCAGGTGGGATTCAGTACGACACTGACGGCAAAGATATTATTCAATCAAATATCACCTTAGATTATAAAGGTGACGATAAACAGCTCGTGCAATTGAACCATCGCTATGCAAATGATGTCTCAGGCAATACAATCGAGCAAATTGGTTTATTTACAAGCATTCCGCTATCGCAAGATTGGCAGTTTGTTGGTAGCTACCACCGCGATTTAGAAAGCGGTCGTAGTATTGAAGTTTTCAGCGGTCTTCAGTATGAATCCTGCTGTTGGGCGTTTCAAATCACAGGCCGTCGTCAAATCGAAACAGATTTGAACCAGGCGATTGGTCAAGAACAAGCAACTTTTGATACCAGTATTGGCTTCAATATCGTATTAAAAGGGCTTGGAAGTAAAAGCCGTTATGATGCACAAAAATTATTACAACAAGGTATTTTTGGCTATCGTAGACCGTATTTTCTTAATAACTAGTACCGCAGTACTATTAGCAAGAGTATTAGAAAAAGTATGAATTTAAAAAAATTATTAGCATCTGCATTATTAACAGTTGGCCTATGCCAAAGCGTTTTCGCAACACCTGTCGAAATTGACAAAGTCGTTGGTGTTGTTAACCAAGGTGTTATTCTACAAAGTGAAGTCGACACCATTATCAACCGTGTAAAAACTCAAGCAGCAGAGCAAGGTCAAGAGTTACCGTCTGATGACACGCTTCGAATTCAAGCTATTGAGCGTTTAGTAAACCAAACTCTGATGATGCAACTTGCTGAGCGAATGGGTTTAGAGATCTCTGACTCTCAGTTAGACCAAACACTAGAAAACATGGCTCGTGAGCAAGGCGGTACAATTGCGGATTTACGCCGTACTATCGAAGCAGCAGGTGAAAGCTATACAGCTTACCGTGAAGAAATTCGTAAAGAAATCACCACGCAACAAGTCATGCGTGCGAACGTTGACCGTCGTATTTATATCAGCCCGCAAGAAATCGATAACCTTCTAAAAATCATGGAAACCCAAGGCAAAAGTGCCGAAGAATACGATATCGGTCACATCTTGATTGATATTCCTAGTGATGCGTCAGCAGATGAAATCGCGAGTGCTAAAACTCGAGCAGAAAAGGTTATCGAGTTTTTAAAAGAAGGCAAAGAGTTTAAGCGTATCGCTATTTCATCTTCAAGTGGCTCAAAAGCACTTGAAGGTGGTCAGCTAGGTTGGATGGGTATCAACGAAATGCCATCGCTGTTTGCTGAAGCGGTAAAAGGCCATAAAAAAGACGATATCGTTGGCCCTCTACGTTCAGGTGCAGGTTTCCACATTATCAAAGTGCAAGATGTTCGTGGCCGCCAAGTAGTTGAAACGACTGAAGTTCGTTCACGCCATATTCTAATTAAACCATCAATAATTTTAAGTGAAGAAAAAGCCCGTGACATGCTAAAAGGCTTTGCAAAAGATCTACGTGAAGGCAAAGCAGATTTTGGCGAACTTGCTAAAGAATACTCTGAAGATCCAGGTTCAGCATTGAAAGGTGGTGAATATGATTGGACTGATCCAAGTACTTATGTACCAGAATTCAAAAATACTTTGCTTTCTCTAGATAAAAATGAAATCAGTGAGCCATTCAGAAACTCAATTCGGTTGGCACATTGTACAGCTTCTTGACAAGCGTGTAGCAGATAAAACTGAACAAGCTAAGCGCAACCGCGCACATCAGCTACTGTTTAATCGTAAATTTAAAGAAGAAAGTTTCAACTGGCAGCAAGAAATGCGTGAGCAAGCGCACGTTGATATTTTCCCAACAGAATAAAAATTATGACCATTAGAATCGCAATTACCCCAGGTGAGCCAGCCGGTATTGGCCCTGATTTACTTATCAAGTTAGCGCAGCACCAGTGGGATGCCCAACTGGTGGTGATTGCTGATGGTGCGCTTTTAAAACAGCGCGCCAAATTACTTGGCTTAGATATCAACTTAATTGAGTTTGATGATAGCAAAGCGCCAAGCCTTGCACCTGCTGGCAGTGTTTACTTACATCAAGTGGATTTAGGCACTGACGTTGAAGTCGGCGTACTTAATGACGCTAACGGTCAATACGTGTTGGATACGCTACGTATCGCCAGCGAAAAAAACATGGATGGTACATTTGCAGCTGTTGTCACAGGACCTGTCCATAAAGGAATTATCAACAAAGCGGGTATCTCGTTTAGTGGTCATACTGAGTATTTCGCACAGCAATCAAATACTGCCGATGTAGTTATGTTGCTAGCAACAGAAGGCTTACGCGTGGCACTCGTAACAACACATATACCACTTGCTTATGTGTCTCGTGCGATTACTGTTGAACGTTTAAGTAAAGTGGCTACGATTTTAAACCATGACTTACAAACTAAGTTTGGTATTGAAAAGCCGCGTATATTAGTGTGTGGACTCAACCCGCATGCGGGTGAAGATGGCCATTTAGGCACTGAAGAAATTGACACCATAACGCCAACTTTAGAACATCTGAATAACCAAGGTATGAACTTAATTGGCCCATTACCAGCTGACACCCTGTTTCAAGATAAATATCTATCACAAGCAGATGCTGTGCTTGCAATGTATCACGATCAGGGATTACCTGTGCTAAAATACAAAGGTTTCGGCAATTCGGTCAACATTACCCTTGGCCTGCCATTTATTCGCACCTCAGTAGACCATGGTACGGCACTAGATTTAGCTGGCACTGGTACTGCTGATGTAGGTAGTTTTGAATTAGCGATCCGCGAAGCAATTAAGCTCGCCCATGAAAAAGCACAGAATCAATGACAGATAAAGTACATTTAGGACACCGCGCTCGTAAGCGTTTTGGTCAAAACTTTTTAAACGATGACATGATCATCGACAAAATCGTCACGGCTATTGATCCTAAACCTGAAGACAATTTAGTAGAAATCGGCCCAGGCCTTGGTGCAATCACTGAGCCTGTAGCTGAATTAAGTGGCCATCTAACTGTTGTTGAGCTAGATAAAGACTTAGCAGAACGTTTAACGAGCCACCCATTTTTAGGGCCTAAATTAACAGTGCATCAAGGCGATGCAATGAAGTTCGATTTCAGCTCTCTGATCAAGTCTGACGAAAAGTTAAAGATTTTTGGTAACTTACCTTACAACGTTTCGACCCCGCTGCTATTCCATTTATTTGAGTTCGCAGATAATGTTGAGCACATGCACTTTATGCTGCAAAAAGAAGTTGTCAAACGTATGGTTGCAGGCCCTGGCAGTAAAGCCTTTGGTCGTTTAAGTGTGATGACACAGTATTACTGCCACGCAATGCCAGTGATTGATGTGCCACCTGAATGCTTTAAGCCTGCACCTAAGGTAGATTCAGCGGTTATCCGCTTGATCCCTAAAAAGCCAGAACAACGTTCAGCTAAAAGTACTAAGTTATTAAACACCGTTTGTTTAGAAGCTTTTAACCAACGTCGTAAGACACTGCGTAATAGCTTATCTAACTTACTTACAGCTGAAGAACTAACAGGTATAGGTATTGATATCACTCTTCGTGCAGAAAGCCTATCTTTACAACAATTTATTGATATAGCTAATTGGATTTATGACAACAAGCAGTAATTTAGGTTCTCCAATTAAGGTTTCGGTTGAAACCTTCTATGTAGAAGGTCAATCAGAGCCTGAACAAGATAAATACGTTTTTGCTTACTCAATCACCATTAAAAACCACAGCTTATGTAGCGCTAAGCTTTTAAGTCGTTATTGGTTAATTACCGATGCCAATGGTAAAGAAGTTGAGGTACAAGGCGAAGGTGTTGTTGGTGAAACACCCACTATTGCTCCTGGCGAAAGCTATAAATACACCAGTGGTGCTGTACTTGATACCCCGGTTGGCACAATGCAAGGTCATTACACCATGCGTAACGAGTTTGGTACTGAGTTTGAAGCGCCAATCGACGTTTTTCGTTTAGCCTGTCCAAACATTTTGCACTAGGTAACAATGGCTGATTACGCAATTGGTGACTTACAAGGCTGTTACTGTGAATTTGATACGTTACTCAAACGTGTCAACTTCAACCCAAGCCAAGATCACCTTTACTTAGTTGGCGATATTGTCGCTCGAGGCCCTGACTCACTCGCCTGCCTCGAGCGTCTTTATAAAATGCAAGGCAGTGTAACCATTACCCTTGGTAATCATGACTTACACCTTATTGCCTGTCATTATTTAAATAAACCAGCAAATCCTAAAGATAAGCTTGATGCTGTTTTTTCTAGTCCAAAACGCTCTGAATATATTCATTTTTTGCAACAACAGCCTTTAGCCTTGTGGCTTGAACGCTACGACATGCTAATAAGCCATGCCGGCTTAAATCCAAATTGGTCGATTAAAAAAGCATTAAAGCGCGCTCGCTTTGCAGAAAGTTGCTATCAAGGTAGCGATGCCAATCATTACTTTGCCAATATGTATGACTCCCATCCATTAGAATGGCAATCAACGATGAGTAATGAAGCCAAGTTTCGTTATATTGTTAATTACTTCACTCGTATGCGTTTTGTAAATTTACTCGGTGAGCTAGATTTCAGCAATAAAACCAACGTTAGTGAAGATAGCTCAATACTACCTTGGTTTGAGCATCCGAATATTTCTGAACTCAATCAACAGATCACATTTGGTCACTGGGCCGCTTTAGAAGGTAAAGTAAACGCCGAAAATATTCATGCCCTCGACACTGGCTGTGTATGGGGAGGCGCAATGACACTCATGGAACTCAGCAAAAAAGACTGTTTTGTCGAAAAATCCCACTCTTTTATCTAAATAAACTGAAAAATAGCTGAACATCTGTTAGATTTATATAAATTAAAGTTGATTTAATTTAAAGCTAATTAAATTTAATTACTTAACTAATTGGCAACCTTGCCGATAAGTATTGATTAGTACTATTTTCTGGAATTACATATGAACTTGACCGTTAGACAGCGAATTTGGGGTGGCTTTATTGTTATTACGTTACTCCTGCTATTTATTGGTGGTAACTCGTTGATCAGAATTACCAACATTGATCAATCGACACAGCGAGTTAATCAGCTGTCATTACCGGCTCTCGACAAAAGTTATGAGTTGCAAGTTGAATTCATTTTGATGAGTAAGTCAGCGCAAGCGAGCTTTTACACTACATCACAAGATGAATTAGCTGCACTTAGAAAAAACTTTAACGAACAGAAAAAGCGTTACGATAACTCCTACCAAGATTTACAACAGGTAGTTAGTAACGATCCGAAACTGAAACAAAGCAGCCAAGAAGTTGAACAAACTTATAAACGCTTTGCTAAATCTGTCGATAACCTTTTTGAAGACAAACAAACTCAACTTGAGCTCAACAAAACACTGCGCACCCAGCTTGAAAACATCGAGATAAGTGCTGAAGATGCTAACTCTGTTGTACTTGATATTATTGATATTGATGGTCTTGAAGAAAACCACTCGCGTGCTTATCAAGCTGCCAATAACATGGAAAATAACTTCCAATCAGTAGTAACTAATAGCACAGACATGCTAACGGTTAAAACGCTTAATACCTTAGATATCATCAAAAACGAACAAACTTATTACCTAGAAGAAGTTGAACGAAGCCTTGGCCTTATCCGTCCAGCTATCATTGATAATAATGCGGATTTATATAATGACCTAAATGGTTATTTTGAAAGTCTTGCTGACAACGTTCGCGGCAACAACAGTTTATCAGCAAATAAAAAACGTCTCATTGATGCAATTGCACAAACTCAATCTGAGCTGGCTAATGCAGAAAAATCAACCACTGAAGCTCTAAAGCAACTTAAAGAGCTTGTTGACCAAGCTACGGTTCTTGCCTTTGACTTACAACAAGATGTAAGTGGTAACGTATCTACTGCAACGATTTGGACTTGGATTGCCATGGTTATCGCCACTTTAATTGCTATTGCTGTTGCAGCAATTACTGTTAGCCGTATTACTAAACCACTTTCTGAAGTAAACCGTATTCTTGATATTGTTGCTAGCGGCGATATGACTCAACGCCTAGACGACTCTGCTAAAGACGAGTTCGGTGAGCTATCACGCAGTTGTAATACGCTAATCGAAAGTTTACGTACGCTTATTCAAGGTATTATCTCTCGCTCTACACAGCTTGCTGCAGCCTCTGAAGAGACTTCAGCAATCACTGAAGAATCTAGCCAAGCTATTCGTAATCAACAAGCGCAAGTTGAACAAGCTGCGACAGCAACCACTGAAATGAGCAGCACATCACAAGCAGTAAGCAGTAGCGCTCAACAAGCACTAAGTGAAATCAAGAACGCAGATAAAGAAGCTGACCGTGTTAAAGGTATTTCTTCGCAAAACAAAGCGACTATTGAACAACTTGCTCGTGAAGTTGATGATGCATCACAAGTTATCAATAAGCTACACAAAGATAGCGCATCAATTGGTGGCATCTTAGATGTTATTCGTGGCATTGCAGAGCAAACTAACCTACTTGCACTGAATGCTGCAATTGAAGCTGCACGTGCTGGCGAACAAGGTCGAGGCTTCGCTGTTGTAGCTGACGAAGTACGCTCTCTAGCGAGTAAGACTCAAGAATCGACGCAAGAGATCCAAGCTATGATTGAATCGCTTCAGGTTGGTGCAGAGGCTGCTGTATCGGCAATGTCGAAAGGTAAGCAACAGGCTGAGTCGTGTGTTGAGCAATCAGACCTTGCCAACACAGCTCTTGACTCAATCACCGCAGCCGTTGCGCAAGCTCATAACGTAAGTGAGGAGATCTCAACAGCTGCTCATGAGCAACAGCAAGTATCGCAAGAAATTAGCGAACGCTTAGAGTCGATTGTTGCAATCGCAGAGCAAACAGCTGAGGGCGCAAACCAAACCAATATTTCAAGTTCAGAAGTTGCTAAGTTAGCCGAAGAACTACGTTTATCGGTAGACGCGTTTAAAGTTTAAGAAGCTGTAAACGAGCTACGATCTAACAAAGATAGAAGCCGTGTTTGTGAAAGCAAACACGGCTTTTTTATATGTATTCACTTTATAAGGTGTTATTCAGGCACAAAAAAACCGCAACGAGTGCGGTTTCTTAAATTCTATTGGCGTTTAAATTAAAGGCCAGCGCGGTCTTTAATAACAGCGATCAGTGGTGAACCACCGTGACCGTTTGATTCAGCCCATGCGATGTCTGCACCGTCTTCTAAAGAGCTTTTAGATAAGTTCTTAACGATGTATTCACCAGCATCCGCAGCGCCGCTTTCAATTGCATGACGAAGCATATTTTTGCCATTACATTTTACAGCATCAAAGATGTTACGAATTTTCACACGTGAGCTTTTCAGCTTACTACGTAAACGGTTTTTATCATCAGCTGCGATGTACTCACAGATAGAAACCGCTAATTGATCATCAGCTTTTGCTGGTGCTGTATACGCAACTGACGCTGAAACAACAGCCGCTGCAAGTAACATATTTGGTAACTTCATCATATTTTGCCCTTATGTAATACTTTCTTCTTACCAAGATTGTGTAATATTGTACCAACTAATTATTTTTACCGCAATAATGTTACGAATTTTTATACAGCGTTACAAAGGTATACGAGTAAGAGTTTTTGTTATCAGGCTGATGCTGTTCTTGCTCTACAACTGTCCAATTAGCAACACTTTCGTAATCTGGAAACTGCGTATCACCGGCCACTTCAAGGTCGATGAATGTTAAGTATAGACGATCTGCTTGAGATAGAAATTGTTCGTATATATTTCCACCTCCAATAATCATAACTTCTTCAACATCAGCAACCAATTCCAGCGCAGCCTCAGGTGAAGTAACCACCTCAATACCCTCTGCGGTATAATCAGCATTACGCGTGATAATAATATTTTGACGGCCTGGCAAAGGGCGGCCTATTGATTCAAACGTTTTACGGCCCATGATCACAGGCTTTGCCATGGTTACTTTTTTAAAGTGTTGCAGATCGGCAGGTAAATGCCATGGCATTTGGTTGTCTTGACCAATTACTCGGTTATTTGCCATAGCAGCAATCATTGAAATTTTCACACTAAACCTTAATACTTTTTTCTTATTAATAAAAAAGGAGCGCATGGCTCCTTTTCAGTTTTAAATTTTATCGTTGGTAGATAACTTCTACATCGTAGTCATCATCATCCCAGTCGTCATCCCAATCATCATCGTCTTGAGAGGTCGCTTTCTGATGATAAGTATCCCACTTAAATTCAACTTCTTCTTTCTCTTCTTCAGCGAATTTCTCTTTCGGCATACTATCAAGTAGCGCCATAATGTCATGACAAAGTGCTTGAGTATTTTGTTTATTCGCAGCAGAGATACGGTAAACATTAGCCTCTTCACCTAGCTCTTCGGCAATTTCATTACACAGGGCTTCAGCTTCACCTTCTGGTAATAGGTCAATTTTGTTAAACACTAACCAGCGCGGCTTTTCAGCAAGTTTAGGGCTGTATTGGTGCAGCTCATTAATAATCGCAAAGGCATTATCAACCGGATTTGTGCCATCAACAGGCATAACATCAATGATATGCAGTAATACACGACAACGCTCTAAGTGCTTTAAGAAGCGAATACCCAGGCCAGCACCATCTGAAGCGCCTTCGATTAGACCAGGGATATCAGCAATTACAAATGACTTATTAGCGTCTGGGCGTACTACACCAAGATTAGGAATAAGCGTCGTAAACGGGTAATCAGCCACTTTTGGTTTAGCTGCAGAAACACTGCGGATAAACGTTGATTTGCCGGCATTTGGTAAACCAAGTAAGCCAACATCCGCAAGTAGCATTAGCTCTAGGCGTAAGCTGCGAACTTCACCAGGTGTACCTAATGTTTTTTGACGAGGCGCACGGTTTGTACTTGATTTAAAACGTGCATTCCCCAAGCCATGGAAACCACCTTTTGCAACAACAACCTTTTGACCATGCTTGGTCAAATCACCTAATGACTCTTCAGTATCAACATCAATGATACGTGTACCCACAGGTACTTTAAGCGTTAAATCAGCGCCTTTTTTACCAGTCATGTTACGGCTTTGACCATTTGTGCCGCGCTCTGCTTTATGAAAACGCTCAAATTGGTAATCAATTAACGTATTTAAGTTTTCATCGGCTTGTAGATACACGCTGCCGCCATCGCCGCCGTCGCCGCCATCAGGACCGCCATCTGGTACATATTTTTCACGTCGGAAAGATACGACACCGCTGCCGCCATCACCCGCGTCACAACGAATTTCTACTTCATCTACAAACTTCATGATTACTCACTTTAAGATTGGCTTGTTAATAACTCTATTATATACCTAAGTGCCCTATTCAGCACCCAATGCCAAGGTGCTTAGGTATATATTTATACGCACTATTATGTGCCTTAAAACAAAAAACCCCGCAAAGGCGGGGTTTTTCAAATATCGAGTTGATTACTCAGCTACGATATTTACGTATTTACGGTTTAAAGGACCTTTCTGTTCGAATTGAACTTTACCATCTGCTTTTGCGAAGATAGTGTGGTCTTTACCGATACCTACGTTTGCGCCAGCGTGGAAACGAGTACCACGTTGACGAACAATGATGCTACCCGCTAGAACTGATTCGCCACCAAAACGCTTAACACCTAGGCGTTTGCTTTCTGAATCGCGACCGTTACGAGTACTACCAGCTGCTTTTTTATGTGCCATTTCTCAGTACCTCTAATTAAGCGCTAATGCCAGTGATTTTAACTTCAGTGAACCATTGACGATGGCCCATTTGCTTACGAGAATGCTTACGACGTCTAAATTTAACAATCTTAACTTTCTCACCGCGACCGTGTGAAACAACCTCAGCTGTTACTTTACCACCGTTTACGAACGGTACACCGATCTCGATTTTCTCACCATCAGCAACTAAAAGTACTGAATCAAATTCAACTGCTGCACCAGTTTCAACGTCTAATTTCTCAAGACGAATTGTTTGACCTTCAGTCACACGGTGCTGTTTACCACCACTTTGGAAAACCGCGTACATAATTAACTCCGTCTGTGCGCCCTCAAATCGACGCAACTAAAATATTCTTCAATAGGGCGCGAAGTTTACGCTAATGTGCAAAAACTAGCAAGCCTCTTTTTCGATAAAATGAATAAAAAATAGCTGCATTGAGAGCAATTCAATATTTTTCTCTATTCTATCTTAAAAACACCACATGCCAAGCGGTTTTTACGATCTCATGACAATTAAATTACGCTAATAATACGCACCTTGAAAATTCAAAAAGCTGATCACTTATTAATCAAGGTTATAAATTTATCTTGGCAAAATTGATCTCAAATAAAAAACTTTACAGTGTTTTTTTAATGAATCATCACAAAATATCGAGCAAGTGCTTTTTTTGTTGTACAATCAGCCCCGTATACCCATAAATATTGGCTCGGAGATCAATGGATATAAAAGCTATCCAGACGTTAATCGAAAATGAAATGGATGACGTCAATCAACTTATACATGCCCAAATGCGTTCAGATGTCGCATTGGTTAACCAACTCGGTTTATACATAGTAAACAGCGGCGGTAAACGCGTTCGTCCTATGTTGGCCATTTTAGCGGCAAAAGCACTCGGTTATGAGGGTAAAGACCACATTACGCTTGCCACTATCATCGAATTTATTCATACCGCTACTTTATTGCATGACGACGTTGTCGACGAGTCACATTTGCGCCGCGGCACACCTACAGCAAATGCTGAGTTCGGTAATGCAGCAAGCGTATTGGTGGGTGATTTTATCTATACACGTTCGTTTCAGCTAATGGTTGGCCTTGGAAAAATGCCAATTATGCAAATTTTGGCTGATGCAACGAATGTCATCGCTGAAGGTGAAGTATTACAGCTAATGAACTGTAACGACCCTGACACCACAGAACAAAGCTACATGCAGGTTATTTACAGCAAAACAGCCAAATTGTTCGAAGCTGCAACAGGCCTTGCCGCAATTATTACTGAGCAAGATGAACAAACACTTGAAGCATTAAACTTATACGGAATGCATCTTGGGACTGCATTCCAACTAGTAGATGATGTCCTTGATTACAACGCCGATGCCGAGCAACTTGGTAAAAACATTGGCGATGATTTAGCTGAAGGTAAACCTACCCTACCGCTTATCTACGCAATGCAAAAAGGCACTCCCGAGCAAGTTAAGCTGGTACGAGAAGCTATTGAGCTTGGTAATGGTATGGATCACTTAGAGAGCATTCTAGCAGCACTAGCTGACACTAAAGCGCTTGAGTTTGCGATGCAAAAAGCAGAACAAGAAGCTAACAAAGCGATTGCTTGTATTGCTTTCTTACCAGACACACCTTACAAACAAGCATTAGAGAGTTTGGCCCGCATCGCCGTTGCCCGCGATCATTAAACTCTATTTATTCGAGCCATTAAAAAAGCCTGCATTTGCAGGCTTTTTTGTTTTCAGCGCTTTTACTAAGTTAACGAATAAGCAAAGCGCCTATCATCCGGCGGAATTAACCGTTGATGAAATCAACACCTTCTTGGATGTCTTTGTTAAGTGTAGCTAGCATGTCGTTTTTAGCTTGCTCTTCGAATGCACTTAACTCACCGTAAGAAAGGATTTCTTCAACGCCGTTTTTACCTAGACGTACTGGGTGTGCGAAGTATGCTGCGTCACCGTTTTCAACTGCAACGTATGCATAATCAACAACTTCTTCACCTTGTAGGCCTTTCACTAAAGACATACAGAAGCGCGCTGCTGCTGCACCCATTGAAAGAGTTGCTGAACCGCCACCGGCTTTAGCGTTAACAACTTCAGTACCTGCGTTTTGGATACGTGGTGTTAATGCTGCAACTTCTTCATCAGTGAAAGTAACACCTTCAACTTGAGAAAGAAGAGGAAGGATTGTAGTACCTGAGTGACCACCGATCACTGGAACTTTAACTTCAGTTGCGCTTAAACCTTTAAGTTCAGCTACAAAAGCTTCTGAACGGATCACGTCAAGCGTTGTGATACCGAATACACGGTTAGCATCGTAAGTACCCGCTTTTTTGAATACTTCAGCAACGATTGGCACAGTGCCGTTTACTGGGTTAGTGATAATACCTACTAACGCTTTAGGACAGTTTTTAACGATGCCTTCAGCTAATGTTTTGATGATACCTGCGTTTACGTTGAAAAGGTCCGCACGGTCCATGCCAGGCTTACGTGGCATACCCGCTGGGATAAGAACGATATCACAACCAGCTAATGCTGCGTCTAAGTTGTCAGCACCAAAGCCTTCAACTTTAACGTCTGTTGGGATGTGAGAAAGATCAACCGCTACACCAGGAACAACAGGGGCAACATCATATAACGATAATTCAGAACCTGCAGGTAAACTTGTTTTTAATAATAAAGACAATGCTTGGCCGATACCGCCAGCTGCGCCTAAAACAGCAACTTTCATTGGAATTCTCCGTAATTTGAGGTAGGAAATATTTGTGGCCCTAAAGATAATGAAATTAGCGACTAAAAACAAATTTATCCTGCTTATTTCGCGTATAATTTCGACCATAGTTGTAAACTTAGCTGTAAAGACACAGCATTTTGGACGACTTTGTAAACTAATACTGCATAAATATGCAGAGTTGTGTAGAATTACTCCACATTTTATGAATAAAGAAACGGCAACATGCAACCACAAGACAAACAAGAAGCACTAATCAAAGCGTTTAAAGCGCTATTAAAAGAAGAAAACTTCGGCTCACAAGGTGAGATTGTCGAAGCATTGAAAGAGCAAGGCTTTGATAATATTAGCCAAAGTAAAGTCTCTCGCATGTTAAGCAAGTTCGGTGCTGTACGTACCCGTAATGCAAAGCAAGAAATGGTTTATTGTTTACCGGCTGAAATGGGTGTACCAACAGCGAAAAGCCCGCTGCGTCAGCTTGTTATCGATATTATGCATAACGAAATGATGATCATTATTCGTACTAGCCCAGGCGCAGCTCAATTAATTGCTCGATTACTTGATTCTCTAGGTAAGGCGGATGGTGTACTAGGCACTATTGCAGGCGACGACACTATTTTTATCGCCCCTGCGAAGATTTCAGAAATCGATGTCACGCTTGATCGCGTGCGCACTTTATTCGATACAGTTTAAAGCTGCTTTAAAAAGTTTACTGACGGGGCGAAAAACGCAGATCCCATATCGGCTTGAGTAAAATCGAGCCAATGATCATAGCAATCGCCCTGCCCTAACCGGCTCTTTAATACCTGCTCAAACGCATCCCCTTGCGCCGCACACGAAACCATCAAAATCCCCTGTTTATGCACATCACCAAATGGCATGCTTTGATTAAGTAATAGTGGCTGACCGTGCTCATCTTTTAGTTCACTGCGAACCGCATGACTAGTTTCTACAGCAGGCACAATCAAGGTATTATCAAGACGCGTACGCCCCATGATTTGTTCTTGCTCGAACAACGACAAATGCTGCCAGACACTCAAGTCATGCACAAAACGCTGCACATGAATATAGCTGCCTTGGTCTTCAAAGTGCCCCGGTTTGTTGATAAGAGCCGTGCTACGCTTTTGACGACCATGAGGGGTATCACCAGCATAAATAAAGCCATTAAAATCACGCCCATCTAAAAACCGAAAATTACGTACCTGCTCCACCAGCTCTACATCCGGTGTTAATAACTTTAGAATTTGCAGAGCAAATAGATGGTTTACATCTTCGCGGTCTGAGCGAATTTGTACAAACAAGTCAAAAGGCTGTGCACTGATCACATGCTCACTATGAGTCACATTAGGAAAGCTTTGTAATTGACTTGGAATAAATTCGGGCAGGATATGCGGCCAATACTGAGCACCAAGGGCAACCACGCACGACAGCATGGCTTCAGAGAACTGATCTGCAAACTCATCTTGAATAACGCTGACGCGTTTTAGTTTTTTACGTAATGACTCATCATGGCCATCGTAAACATTAAAAAACAGGTGCAAACCATGTAAGTTTGCTTCAGCACAAATCCCAGATTGCGCTTGCGCCATAGTGAATCCTTAGCTTCTCGTTATTTGCACCTAGCCAAGGATTCAAGATTGATTAATCATGAAAAAAATTGACTGTGTGCGGCATTATTTTTATTTTTACAGGCTGCTCAACAGCTAACACGCGATCTTGCTCTGCGGCAACTTCACACTCTTGCCCTGCAATATTGATACGATACACATAACGCGTACCGATAAAGCGTCTTTGCAAGATTGTTAAACTGTTTGCGTCACTGTGAGCAGCTTCGCACAACTGAATATAGTGCGGTCTTATGTACACTTGACCTTGCTGACAATCTACATTGTTCGCCGTCAATGAGTGAACCACACCAAACGCCGTTTCGTATTCAGTTGGCGTTAATACTTTCGCCGTTAAGTATATGCCCGTACCAAGAAACTCTGCAACCACCTTTGAGTTAGGTTGGCTAAATAACTGCTCCGCGGAGCCCTGTTGGGCGATTTTTCCACCATGCATAACCGCAAGCGTGTCGGCAAAGGCGAAAGCTTCTTCCTTCGAGTGGGTAACAAATACCGCAGATACCTGCTGATCTTTAATAATGCGACGTATATCTGCAATAAGCTCAAAGCGTACTTGTGTGTCAATATTCGAAAATGGCTCATCAAGTAATAATAAGCTTGGCTTATAAGCAAGAGCACGAGCAATCGCGACTCGTTGCTGCTGACCACCTGAAAGTTGATGAGGGTAACGTCCAGCACAACCATCTAATTTAACAAGGCTGAGCATTTCGTCCACGCGCTCACGCTTTTGTGCTTTGCTCATATTACTGAGGCCAAACGCAATGTTGTCACTAACCGTTAGATGAGGGAATAACGCATAGTCTTGAAACATCATGCCGATATTACGTTTTTCAGGTGCAACAAATAGTCCGCTATCATTGACCACATTTGAATCTATGCTCATATAGCCTTGCTCGGGCTGTAAAATCCCCGCGATTGCCTTTAAGGTGGTGGTTTTGCCACAGCCACTTGCGCCAAGCAAACAAACAATTTCATCTTGCTCAACATTAAGATTGAGTTCACTCAACACCTTAGTGCCATTATACTGATAAGCTAGGTCTTGAATTATCAAATGACTCATGAGTGATTTTGCTCCATCGAACGATTAACGAAATACAAAGGAATTAACCCAACTAACACGATAAACAAAGCTGAAATAGACGCAAGCTCTAACTGCTCATCACTAACATACTGAAAAACATGGGTCGCAAGCGTTTCAAAATTAAAAGGCCTAAGTAATAAAGCTGCTGGCAACTCTTTCATGCACTCAATAAATACTAACAAACCAGCAGTAAGAATCCCTCGTTTTAACAACGGTAAATGTACCCGCCATAAGGTTTGTAATGGTCCTTTGCCCATTGATTGACTAGCCATATCTAGCGATGGACTAATACGCAGAAAGCTACTTTCAAGCGCACCATGCGCAATTGCATAAAAACGCACAACATAAGCAAAGATCATGGCAAATAAAGTGCCACTCAAAAGTAACCCAGGCGATAAACCAAAAGGCTCAAGCCAGTTATTTAATGCATCATCTAGCTGAGTTAATGGGAGTAATACGGCAATGGCCAACACTGTACCTGGCAAGGCATAACCTGTACTAGCTAAACGTCCAGGAAGTAAAGAGTAAGCTTGTTTAGCAATTCGCTGATAAAACAATACCAACAAGCTCAATAGGATGGTTGCAATACTCACCACAACAGCGACTTTAAAACTCTGCCAAGCGTAATTAAAAAATGCCCCATTCCATGCTTCATCGGAATACGCAATGGCGTACTTAATTAACACCCCTACAGGCAGTATAAAAGCAAGTAACAGAACTAACATGCAAGCTAAGCTTGCAGCCCATGCAGCCCAGCCTTTTAAGCGATATAATGTTGCGCTGTTGATACTTGACTGACGTTCATATACAGCTTGATTACGTCGGCTAAAGCGCTCCACCATGATGGTTAAAAACAAAATGAGTAGCATAATGCCAGAGATTTTCGCTGCAGCCGTCAATGAGTAATAGCCAAGCCAAGTATCGTAAACAGCAGTCGTTAATGTACTCACCGCAAAATAATTAACGGTGGCAAAGTCAGCCATTGCTTCCATGCTGATTAATGTTATTCCTGCCACAATAGCCCCTCGACCAAGGGGCAAACTAACTCTTAAGAAACTTTTAAATGGCGATAACCCCATCAACTGACTAGCTTGTACTAATTTAAAAGACTGCTCTCTAAGCGCTGTTTTAAAAATAAGGAATAAGTATGGATAGAGTACCAGAGCAATCATAATAATGGCCCCGGTTAACGTACGAATATCAAAAAACCAATAATCATCTGGTGATTGCCAACCAAACCACTCTCTTAGCGCTATTTGAATTGGCCCAGCATAATCAAGTAAGTCAGTATACACATAAGCTATGAGGTACGTTGGCATTGCTAATGGCAGCATTAAAGCCCACTCAAACTGCTTACGTCCCGGAAAATCACAATATGCAGTTAACCAAGCTAACGGTAAAGCAATAACGCAGCTTAATAGTCCCACTCCGACAATGAGTAATAGCGTATTACGGGTATAATCCCAAAGCACCGTGTCAAATAGGTGCTGAAATACGTCTGAATCCCCTTGCAGAGATTCAAATAACAAAAAGCCTAATGGCGTAACAAGCAACAGGCCAATAAGCCAGGCTATAAGCTGCCAACGCGACAGCGAAAACTTCACATGCATAAGTGGATTAATACCAGATAAAATAAAAGCTGTTAAAAAACAGCTTTTATAAAACGAGGTGTGTTCTCGTTATAAATCAAATTTTACTTCGTCAATTAGCTTCAGTGCCACAGGGCGATATTTGCTGATCTCATCAAGAGGAAGACTGTCTTCTTTAAATTCCCCCCATGATGCAACCATCTCAGATAATGCAACCCCTTGCTTTACTGGGTATTCCATATTAACTGAAGCATACATATTTTGCGCCTTATTGTCGGTCATATACTCAATCAGTTTCAAGGCATTTTCAGGGTTTTTAGCGTAACGGGTCATAACAACGCCCGATACGTTAATATGAGAACCACGGTTAGTTTGATTAGGGAAGTTAATATAAACAGCTTCTGCCCAAGACTTTTGCTGCTCATCTTGCAGCATTTTACCGAAATAGTAGCTGTTGCCTAACGCCAAATCACATAAGCCTTCTTTTACAGCTTTTACTTGCGCTCTGTCATTACCTTGCGGCTTACGCGCTAAATTAGCTTTAACACCTTCTAACCATTGCTTAGTTTTTACTTCGCCATGGTGAGCAACCATCGAAGCAACTAAACCTAAATTGTATGGGTGTTTGCCTGAGCGCGTGCAAATTTTGCCTTTGTACTTTGGATCGGCTAAATCTTCATATGTTAACTCAGAAAGAGCACCAATACGCTCTTTTGCAGAGTATACATTACGTACACGTTTAGTAAGCGCTATCCACTGACCATCTGCATCGCGAAAGGTGCTTGGCACATTCGCATTTACCACATCACTATTAATTGATTGTGTTAAACCTAAATCTTCTAATTGAATAAGTGCACTAAAATTTGAGGTTAATACTAAATCAGCTTTACTGTGCTTGCCTTCACGCTTTACACGCTCAATCAGACCTTTTTTCGCAAATACCACATTAGTTTTAATGCCAGTTTGCTTAGTGAAATCATCCAAAATAGGCTGAATTAAGAATGGCTGGCGAAACGAGTAAATATTTACTACGTCTGCAGCAAATGCCGGCACGCTCAATAATGCGCTAACTAATACTAAGGCTGTTTTCTTCATTTTATAGCACCTAAATAATAACAATTATCAAAATATTTTACCTAGAGTTAGCGCAAAGTGCACCCGTTTAAACTCATATTTCAATCAACCTAGCTGCCATTTAGGAATTTACATGTAAGAGATGTCTCACCTATATGGCAGCAATTGAGTAAAAAGCACCAGAAAACACTGCCCAAAAACACATAACCAATTGAAATTTAATAATATATATTAAATGACAATAAAATAACCAATAGATTAAGTAGGATTTTGACCTACTCAGCTTTGACCATTTCTCTATAATTACTTACATCAACTAAGCAAGAAGCTTAATGAGTAGATGGATAAGGAAGCATTACTCATAAAACCGCGGAATAAGGTTCATTTGGAGAATAAGGAATTAAGGACAGGCTCAGGAAGAGTAACGCAAAGGAGTGACAACCTACGGACAGCATCAGGATGATGTGGAATGGAATAACAGCAGGATGTTGTTATACAGGAAGTTAAAAAAGTGGAACAAAGGACAGGCCGTTAGGGCATCGCAACGGATTTGCAAATAAAGGGATAGTGTCTGGATGACACGTAAGGGAAGGGTAAAGTAATTACCAGCAAGGATGTAATGGACTTACAAGGAAACAAGGCGGGATTGCCTTATATTACACAGAACCAATAAGTAAAGTGTAATCGCATGGAGTGGCAAAGTTTAGGGAGTTGATTAGATTCAATTGCAGGATGCAAAAAATTAAGAAGATTCCGCAAGCGCGACTAGAGATAGTTCGCGCTTTTCTTTTATCCAAAAGGAACTACTCTGGACGCCCTTTATTTCTCTTACCAAGCAAGTATGCATCTCTGAACTTAAAAAAATGTTCCTCTAGCTTTTTCGTAGCATCCATTTCACCAGCTAGCGCAAGCACCATAATAGCAACCTCAGCGGTGCCTAATTGATGCTCATGTGGGGCAACACGCAATCGATAATCTGAGAGCTTTTCAGGCGTAATAGAAAGCACAGGTAAGTTATCTAGATAAGGGCTTTTACGGATCATTTTCTTTGCTTCGCGCCATGTACCGTCTAAAAAGATAAACAATGGACGTTTACCGTCCTCAGGCACTACTTCAGTGATCACACGGGTTTCATCTTCAACATCACTAGCAGGAAAAATAACCATGGGCTGATACTGTGGATCTGCCAACAAGCTTAACAAAGCATCATCTGGGTTCGTTCTATCCCATTTAAAAGCGTGGTTATCTGGAACGATCTCAGCAATTAAACGCCCAGTATTTGATGGCTTAAAACTCTCATTGTGATACATAAGTAAGCAGACCGCCGATTCACACTCAGCCTGCTCTACCCCTTCGCAGATACAATAATGCTCAGCTAATAAACAGCGCTCACAACGCGTTAATTTAGCTCCTCGCGCTTTAAATTCACGACGAGACTCAGCCATTTGTAAAGCACGAAGTACTAACACGGAGTTATTTGAGATAGTAGCCACTGTATTTACCAGAAAATTGAACGGCGCGTATTGTAGCTAAAAATAAGGGGAATAGATATTAATCTGAGTGGTTTGTTTTAGCTCTAAACTAAAACAAAAAACCCAGCAGAAGCTGGGTTTTTAAGCTATTCGTCAAAAGAACTTACTTCTTTTTAACTGCTTTTTTATTTGGAAGGTCAGTGATTGAACCTTCGAAGATTTCAGCAGCTAGACCGATTGATTCGTTTAACGTTGGGTGAGCGTGAATAGTTAACGCTAGGTCTTCACCGTCTGCGCCCATTTCAACTGCTAGGCCGATTTCGCCTAACATTTCACCTGCGTTGATACCAACCATAGCACCACCGATAACACGACCTGAGTCTTTATCGAAGATTAGCTTAGTTTGACCTTCAGTACGTGCAGAAGCAATCGCACGACCAGAAGCAGCCCAAGGGAATACTGCAGTTTCGATGCTTAAACCTTGCTCTTTAGCTTCTTTCTCAGTTACACCAACCCATGCAATTTCAGGATCTGTGTATGCGATTGAAGGAATGCACTTAGGATCGAAGAAATGTTTCTGGCCAGAGATAACTTCTGCAGCAACGTGAGCTTCATGAACCGCTTTGTGCGCAAGCATTGGTTGACCAACGATATCACCGATAGCGAAGATGTGATCAACGTTTGTTTTAAGCTGTTTATCAACATTAATGAAACCACGCTCATCAACGTTAACGCCCGCTTTGTCTGCGTCAAGTAATTTACCGTTAGGTGTACGACCCACAGCAACAAGTACTTTATCGTAACGTACTGCGTCAGCCGGTGCGTTTTTACCTTCGAATGAAACGTATAGACCGTCTTCTTTCGCTTCAACACCAACAACTTTAGTAGAAAGCATTACGTTGAACTTGTTCTTAACGTATTTTTGGTAAATCTTAATAACGTCTTTATCAGCTGCTGGTACTAATTGATCAGCAAACTCAACTACGTCGATTTCAGAACCTAGCGCACGGTATACAGTACCCATCTCAAGACCGATGATACCACCACCTAAAACAAGTAGTTTCTCAGGAACGTCTTTAAGCTCTAAAGCACCCGTTGAATCAATTACACGGTCATCTTCAGGGATGAAAGGTAAGTTAACAGGTTGAGAACCTGCGGCAATAATAGCATTATCAAAAGTGATCGTTGTTGTACCGTCTTCACCTTCAACAGCAAGGGTGTTGCTACCAGTGAATTTACCGTAGCCGCTAACTACTTTCACTTTACGCATTTTAGCCATGCCGTCTAGGCCGCCAGTTAATTGGCCGATTACAGACTCTTTCCAATCACGGATTTTGTCTAGGTCGATTTCAGGCTTACCAAAAGTAACGCCGTGAGATGACATTTCAGCTGCGTCATCAATCACTTTAGCTACGTGTAAAAGTGCTTTTGAAGGAATACAACCCACATTTAGACATACACCGCCTAACGTGTTGCGAGATTCTACTAATGTAACTTCTAAGCCCAAGTCAGCAGCACGGAAAGCCGCAGAATAACCACCAGGACCACCGCCTAGTACAACAACTTGAGTTTTTAATTCGTTGCTCATGCTATTACCTTAAATGTTTGAACGGGACACTGCCCTTAAGTTTAACTGCCATGTTTCTGCAAGGCAGAAAGGGAGAGCAGATATCTATACCAAGATTGTTCTATGGCAAAGATTGTATCATTGCCAATGGTAAAAATCCCAGCAAAAAACAACTTGCTGGGATTTGATTCTTATAAATTATGAAACGATTACATCACCAATTGACGGATATCGCTCATATAGCTTGCTAGTGTCACAGTAAAGCGTGCCGCTAGTGCACCGTCAATAACCCTATGGTCGTATGACATTGATAATGGAACCATTAATTTAGGCTCAAACTCTTTGCCATTCCACTTAGGCTTCATTTCTGATTTAGATACACCTAAGATAGCAACTTCTGGCGCATTCACAATTGGTGTGAACGCTGTACCACCGATACCACCGAGGCTTGAGATTGTGAAACAACCGCCTTGCATATCAGATGAAGTTAATTTGCCTTCACGTGCTTTCTTAGAAATATCCATCAATTCGCGAGAAAGCTCAATGATGCCTTTCTTATCAACATCTTTGAAAACAGGAACAACTAAGCCATTTGGCGTATCAACTGCAACACCAATGTTGATGTACTTCTTCAAGATTAAGCTTTCGCCGTCTTCAGATAGAGAAGAGTTAAACGTTGGGAATTCAGCAAGTGCTTTCGCAGCAGCTTTCATTACGAACACAAGCGGCGTGATTTTAACACCTAGCTTTTTCTTCTCTGCAAGGGCATTTTGCTCTTTACGGAATGCTTCTAGGCTTGTGATATCCGCTTCATCAAACTGTGTAACATGTGGGATTTGTACCCAATTGCGGTGCAAGTTAGCACCAGATAGCTTCTGAATACGAGAAAGTTTCTTCTCTTCGATCTCACCAAACTTAGCAAAGTCTACTTTCGGCCAAGGAATAAGACCTAACTCACCGCCACCAGCATTACCTTTACCTGCAGAAAGCTGACCTGATTCAACTTTCTTCACAAGGTCTTTCACGTAGTTTTGTACGTCTTCTTTCACAACACGATTCTTACGACCCGTGCCTTTTACGTTTGCTAAGTTAATACCAAACTCACGCGCTAAACGACGTACAACTGGCGATGCATGCGCATAGGCTTTGTTATCTGCAAAACCTTCGTTGCTTGCCGGTGCTGATGCAGGCTTCTCGGCCGGTGCAGCTTTTGCTGCAGGTGCAGGAGCTGCTTCAGTTTTTGCAGGAGCAGGTGCCGCTGCTGCGGGTGCACTACCCGCTACCTCAAATACAAAGATAAGTGAGCCAGTTGATACTTTATCGCCTGCTGCTACTTTGATTTCTTTAACTGTACCGGCAAATGGTGCAGGTACTTCCATTGATGCTTTATCGCCTTCAACATTTAAGATTGATTGATCTTCTTCAACCTTATCGCCAACAGCAACCATCACTTCGGTTACTTCAACTTCATCACCACCAATATCAGGCACATTTACTTCTTTAGTGCTTGATTCAGCTGGAGCTGATTCTGCAGCTGGTGATTCTGCAGCTGGTGATTCTGAGCCACTTGATGCAGTTTCAAACACAAAGATTAAAGAGCCCGTTTTTACTTTATCGCCAGTCGCGATTTTGATCTCTTTAACAGTCCCTGCGATTGGCGCTGGTACTTCCATTGACGCTTTATCGCCTTCAACGCTTAATAAAGATTGCTCTTCTTCAACCGTGTCACCTACCGAAACCATGATTTCAGTTACTTCAACTTCATCATCGCCGATATCTGGTACAGCGACTTCTTGTGTAGCTGAACCTGAAGATTGCTGAGCAGGTTCTGCTTTAGCTGCTTCTTTTGTTTCAGAAGGTGCAGAAGCTTGCTCTTCACCTTCGAAGAGCATGATAAGTGAACCTGTGGTTACTGTATCACCTTCAGCTACTTTAATTTCTTTAACCGTACCTGCTTGTGCAGCAGGTACTTCCATTGATGCTTTGTCGCCTTCAACCGTTAGTAACGATTGGTCAACCTCAACCTTATCGCCAACGCTAACAAGGATTTCGGTTACTTCAACTTCATCGCCACCGATATCTGGTACATTAATTTCAATACTCATTGGAACCTCTTATGCGTATAGCGGGTTAACTTTGTTTGTGTCGATGTCAAATTTCTTGATTGCTTCAACAACCACTGACTTCTCAACTTCACCACGTTTAGCAAGCTCAGATAGTGTTGCAACCACAACATAACCAGCATTCACTTCGAAGTGACGACGCAAGTTTTCACGGCTATCAGAACGACCGTAACCATCAGTACCCAACACTTTATAGTTGCTGCTTGGTACAAATGAACGAACTTGCTCAGCATAGTTCTTCATATAGTCTGTTGCAGCTACAGTCACGGCATCTGTTAATGCGTTGGTGATGTAAGCAGTCTTCTGTTCTGCTTCAGGGTTAAGCATGTTGAAACGCTCAGCATCTTGACCGTCACGTGTTAACTCATTGAATGAAGTTACAGAGAATACATCAGAACCAATACCATACTCTTCGCTCAGGATTTGTGCTGCTTTACGCACTTCCATCATGATAGTACCTGAACCTAGTAACTGTACTTTTGCTTTATCGCCAGCCACAGTTTCAAGTTTGTAGATACCTTTACGAATACCTTCTTCAGCGCCTTCAGGCATAGCTGGTTGATGGTAGTTTTCGTTCATTAGCGTTAGGTAATAGAACACGTTTTCTTGGTCTTCACCGTACATGCGACGGATACCGTCTTGCATGATTACCGCTACTTCGTATGCGAATGTCGGGTCATAAGAAATACAGTTAGGAACCGTGTTAGCAAGAATGTGGCTGTGACCATCTTCGTGCTGTAAACCTTCACCGTTTAGCGTTGTACGACCTGCAGTAGCACCTAGTAAGAAACCACGCGCTTGTTGGTCACCAGCCATCCACGCCATATCACCTACACGTTGGAAACCAAACATTGAGTAGTAGATGTAGAATGGGATCATTGGTAAATCGTTAGTGCTGTATGATGTTGCAGCAGCAACCCATGATGACATTGCACCTAACTCGTTGATACCTTCTTGTAGTACTTGACCTGATGTAGCTTCTTTATAGTAAGAAACGATATCACGGTCTTGAGGTGTGTAGTTTTGGCCATGCGGGTTATAAATACCAATTTGACGGAATAAACCTTCCATACCAAAGGTACGTGCTTCATCGGCGATAATAGGAACGATGTTTTTACCAATGCCTTTATCTTTTAGTAACACGTTAAGTGCACGTACAAAGCCCATTGTTGTAGAGATGTCACGTTTTTGCTCTTCAAGTAGCGGCTTGAACGCGTCAACTTCTGGCAATGTTAGGCTTTCAGAAAACTTTGGAATACGCTTAGGCGTGTAACCTTGTAGCGCTTCACGGCGTGCATGAAGGTACTTATACTCTTCAGAGCCTTCTTCAAGAGTTAAGTATGGTAAGTCTTTAATTTCTTCGTCTGAAACTAAGTCTTGTAGACCTAAACGTGAACGTAAGTGTTCAACATGGGTCATATCCATTTTCTTAACTTGGTGTGCGATGTTTTTACCTTCAGCAGCGTCACCCATGCCGTAACCTTTTACAGTTTTCGCTAGGATTACTGTTGGACGATCTTTGGTTTCTTCCGCTTTTTTGAATGCAGCGTAAAGTTTTGATGGCTCATGGCCGCCACGCTTAAGCGCGAAGATCTCTTCATCAGTCATATCAGCAACAAGCGCTGCTGTTTCAGGGTAACGACCAAAGAAGTGCTCACGTACGTACGCACCATCTTTTGCTTTATATGTTTGGTAATCACCGTCAATGGTTTCGTTCATTAACTGAAGCAATTTACCTGTTGTATCTTTAGCTAGTAAGATATCCCAACCGCTACCCCATACAACTTTAATTACGTTCCAGCCAGCACCTTTGAATAGGCCTTCAAGCTCTTGAATGATCTTACCGTTACCCATTACTGGGCCATCTAAACGCTGTAAGTTACAGTTGATTAGGTAACATAGATTATCTAATTTCTCACGAGCTGCGAATGAGATTGCACCGCGAGATTCTGGCTCATCCATCTCACCATCGCCTAAGAAAGCGTATACACGTTGGTTTTTAGTATCTTTTAAGCCACGACCATCTAAATATTTTAAGAAACGAGCTTGGTAGATTGATGCAATTGGACCAAGACCCATCGATACTGTAGGGAACTGCCAAAACTCAGGCATTAATTTAGGGTGTGGGTATGAAGGAAGACCGTTACCATCAACTTCTTGACGGAAGTTATCAAGCTGCTCAGCTGTTAAACGACCTTCAACGAATGCACGAGCATAAATACCAGGAGAGATGTGGCCTTGGTAATAAACTAAGTCACCGCCATCTACATCGTTTGGTGCTTTAAAGAAGTGGTTAAAACATACTTCATAGAATGCAGCTGAAGACTGGTAAGAAGCCATATGGCCGCCTAAGTCTAGATCTTTTTTCGACGCACGTAATACGATCATGATCGCATTCCAACGGATAATTGAACGAATACGACGTTCAATGTTTACGTCACCTGGGTAAGCAGGTTCTTGATCTACCGGAATGGTATTAACGTAGTTAGTGGTTGTGCCAGTAGGCATATCAACACCGTCTAAACGGGCTTGCTCTAACACTTGCTCAAGTAAGAATTGAGCACGTTCAACACCTTCTTCACGCACAACAGACTCAAGGGCTTGTAACCACTCTTGTGTTTCTAGCGCGTCTACGTCAATTTTATTGACTTCAGACATATGGAGGTTTCCTTATGTTTAAAATACTAATTATTTTAATAAATCTTAAAATTAAGTTGTTAACTAAACTTAGCTAATCACTTGCTTAATGTTGTTTGGTGCGTCTTAAACTACGTTCAATCCGCGAATGCTCTTTGCCAGCCTCAAGTAAGGCTTCTTCGATAAAGGCTAAGTGAGCATTACTAGCAAGACGAGCTTGCTCTGGGTTTCCTTCAATAACCGCATCCATCAACAGTCGTCTATGTTCTGCGAGCTGTTGGCTGATCTGTGGTTTTTTTAACAGTACAGTTAAATTCTGTAATACATTTTGCTCAAGCAATGCCTGCATGCCACGTACTAAATGTAGTAACACAACGTTATGAGATGCTTCTGCCACACTAAAATGAAATGCGTTAATTGCTTTTGCTTTTTGCACAAGGTCGTCATTAACGAGCGCAATATTGTCAAAGCTTTGTTTTACTTTTTTAAAGTCATTTGTCGTACCGCGCATAGCCGCATAGTATGCAGCAATTCCTTCAAGGGCATGACGAAATTCTAGTAAATCAAATTGTGACTCTGGATGCTTACTAATCAAATCAAAAAGCGGATCAGTGAGCCCCTCTTCAAGCTGATTTTTTACAAACGTTCCACCGCCTTGGCGACGCGTTACTAATCCCTTGGCTTCAAGCTTTTGAATTGCCTCTCGTAATGATGGTCGCGATACTTCAAATTGTTTCGCTAATTCACGTTCAGGAGGCAGCTTTTCGCCTGGCGCTAACGACCCCTCAAGAATCATATTCTCAAGTTGTTGTAAAATTACATCAGATAACTTTGCTGCTTTAATCTTTAAAGACATTTATTAACGTCCGCATTATTATGCGCTAACCCCATAAATATCGGGTACTTAGCCTTGTGCTTTGACCAAAAAGGTAAATTGGTCATACCAAATTTATCGCATACGTTATCAAAAACCCGAATTTCTGTCAATTTCACTACACTCAGCGCCCGGTTACACCCTAACGCAATTCGTCTAAAGATTAAACAGTATGGATTAAAGTGGCTTTTTCTAAAGGAAAAAACAATAAAAAATAAATGGTCAGACCAGATTGGGCAACTGAGCTTTTAGAGGTCAGGTTTTAGATGTTAGTTGAATTGAGTAGCTTTGTAGCAGCGGGTAGAGGTCAGGTTTTAGATGTTAGTTGAATTGAGTAGCTTTGTAGCAGCGGGTTTACCCCGCGACAAAACTCGTACACACCTATAAATCAAAACGCAATATAAAATCGCGCCTACGCCAAGCCACCAAACAGGGTTAATGCAGCGATAATCACTAAAAAGAACAAGACATTTCTTTTTACAAGCTTCATCATGCAAGTGGCTTCATAAGTACAGCCAAAATGTTGTTGCTCGATTTGCTCAGCGGCAAGAGCGGTTTGCGTAACAACTTTTCGGTTACTCACTGAAAAGTCGAGCACATACTTCAGCCAACAACTAGTACCTTTATTAAAGTTACCAATCACTAAATAACCAAAGCTCGCAACCCGTGCTGGTAACCAGTCAAGCCAGAATAATAAACTATGGATTAGTTTAAAACGCTTAGCGTAGGGAACATGGTGATCATCTCTTACTTTGTCAGCAAAAGTACGAACCAGCGCATAAAGAACCGCACCAGGTACACCTAAAACCACAAACCAAAAAATAACGGCACAATAAAAGCGAAAATTTAACCAAGCTAAAGTTTGGCCAAAGGTCTCACCAAGCGGCTCATCTTCTGTTTTCTTTTGGCCCATTTGTAATGCATATAAGGTAGCCGCTTCTTGATCGTTTCGTGTTAAGGCATTTAAGTAAGACTTATACAAAGCACGTTGCTTAGCACAGCCAAAACAAACCAGCAGCACAGCAACATTCACAGCCAACTGCCAGATAATAAAATCAGAGAGTTGATAAACTAACCCCGCGGCAAGTACAGGTAACATTAACCATATCAAAAAACCAATTGGCGAATTAAACAACCCCTTTTCTGACAGTTGCTTTTGCGAATGCTTTAAATAGGTATTGGCATAAAAACCGATTTGCCAGTAATCAGCTCGAGCTCCTAAACGCTCAATCACCAAAGCAATAATTATTGAAATTAAGATCATGCTTTTACCTATATCCTTTCAACTAAAACACTAAATCAAAATAGTACTGCCAATCAAAACTACTACCAGGATCAGTTTTTCTGCCGGGAGCAATATCACAATGGCCAACAATGCGTGAACGGTTTATTGCAGGATACTTATCCATTAACGCCTTAGTCACTAAGTGTAATGCATTATATTGTGCTTGGGTATACGCTTGCGTATCTGTGCCTTCAAGCTCAATGCCCACACTAAAGTCATTACACTGCTCTCTGCCTTCAAACATTGAGATACCCGCATGCCAAGCTCGCTTCTCAAAAGGCACGTACTGAATAATTTCACCCGTGCGACGAATAAAGCAATGCGCAGACACTCTTAACCCTTTTAAATCAACAAAGGTTTCATGTGCCGTACAATCAATTACCCCCATAAATAAATCATCAACATAGGGCGTTGCAAACTGCCCCGCTGGCAATGAGATATTATGAATAACAAGTAATGATACTTCGTTTTCAGGGCGCTCATCAAAATGTGTACAAGGCCTTTGTAACACATTGTTTAATTGCCCTAATTCATTTATATGCATATTAAAAACTAACGATGACAATAAAGTTAAATAGTGTAAAGGGTTAAAAACTCAGGGTCTAGTTGCTTTAATTTACTCGCTTAAAGTGAGGCTAAGGTTACATAAATGTGGGCAATCTTTGTCTTCTATTAAGAAGTTAAACATAGTAAAATTTCGCCAATTTATTAATAAACAATGAGCTTTAGACATGTCAGTCCCTCACACTTTAATTAGCCAACTGGTAAAACTTGCCCTTGATGAAGATTTAGATTACCAAAGCGCAAATGACGGTGATATTACCGCGCAACTAATTCCAGAAAACGAGCTAGCCAATGCCAAGGTAATTACCCGTGAAGACTGTGTATTTTGTGGTAAAGACATTATTTTAGAAGTATTTAACCAAGTCGACCCTTCAGTAAAAGTTGAGGTACTCGTAAATGACGGCGACAGAGTCACAGCAAATTCTACGCTCTTCACTGCATCTGGCTCAGCTCGGGCTATTTTAACTGCAGAGCGAACTGCCCTTAACTTTGTACAAACCCTCTGTGGTACAGCAACAACAACCGCTCATTATGTAAAAGAACTTGAAGGCACGACCACGCAACTACTCGATACGCGCAAAACCATTCCAGGCTTACGTGCCCTACAAAAATATGCTGTAAAGTGTGGTGGCGGCGCGAATCATCGCATTGGCTTGTTTGATGCTTTCCTAATTAAGGAAAACCACATTGCTGCCTGTGGTGGAATTGATAAAGCAGTCGCACAGGCTAAAATCAACCACCCCACAAAGCCAGTTGAAGTGGAAGTGGAATCACTTGATGAGCTTGAACAAGCGATTAACGCAGGGGCTGATATCATCATGCTTGATAACTTTACCGTAGAACAAATTCAACAAGCTGTAGTGCTTACAGACAAGCGAGCAAAGCTTGAGGTATCTGGCAATATGACACTTGAAACCTTAAAAACCTATTCACAGGCAGGTGTAGACTTTATTTCAAGTGGCGCACTTACAAAAAATTTACAATCAATCGATCTTTCAATGCGATTTAACGGCTAAAACTCTCCTTTACGTATTTAATGCTTTACCTAATTCATTGACAAGAAATTAAAAAAGCATTAAATACGTAAAAAGCCTGAGATAGTAACAAAAAACCAACATTCACTCAGCGTTTTTAATTATTTTGGATACCCATGTCCTGAACCTACACAAGATTGCAATCAATTCAATAAGTTCCTAAAGAGATGCGGTGTTTATAAATAGTACAAAGAACTAGATCTAAGCTTATTTTACATCAAACAAAGGTAGGAAAGTTCTGAAAAACTGCTTATTGAACAGGAAAATGGCTTCCAAAAACGCTTAATAATGCTAAAGTAAATTTTATGAACTCTGAACATAGGATGTTCTAGTAAAACTTTGTTAATCATCAAGCTTTACTCAAACTGACTTTAAGTAAAACTGTAAGATTTATCCTGTAAATTGAGCCTTGGTTTTACAACGCTGAAGTTACAGCTAAACTTACAATAAACATATCCTTTAGGAGAGGAACAAAATGACACAACAAAAGCAACAGGGTTTCACCCTAATTGAATTAATGATTGTAGTTGCAATCATCGGTATTTTGGCAGCGATAGCACTGCCTGCTTATCAGGATTACACACAAAAAGCTCAAGTTTCAGGTTCTATCGCGGAAATATCAGCTGCAAGAAGTGCTTATGATGTTGCTTTTTCTGAGTCTCGCCCTGATGCCTTCTACACAACTGCAAATTTAGGGCTAGCTGCTAGTACTGAGCGTTGTAGTTCATTCACCATAAATGCACCAGCTGCAAGTGGTGCACAAGCTACTGCAATTCAATGCACAATGAAAGGTTCAGGCACTGTAAATGGAGCAACGGTAACCCTTTCAAGAACTGCTGCAGGAGTTTGGAGTTGTGCAACAACTGTTGCAGAGAAGCTTTCAACTTCTACCTGCCCTGGTGTTTAACACTTTGGAGAGGGCTTAGGCCCTCTCCATTTGAGCTATAACAAAATGACAAAAAAAAACACAACAGTTGATAGTTCGGTTTTTCAATGGGTTGGAGTCAATTCCAGAGGAAAAAAACTGGAAGGTGAATTAACAGGACAAAGTATAGCTCTAGTCAAAGCTCAACTACGTAAACAGGGTATAACCCCTTCTAAAGTAAAACGTAAAGCAAAGCCACTGTTCGGAACTCGAATTCAGAAAATTACACCTAAAGATATTGCTCTTATCACTCGACAAATAGCGACCATGCTCATGGCAGGGGTCCCCCTTATCCAATCTATTGAAATGATAGGTTCAGGTGCACAAAATAAAAGCATTACAAAATTGATGGAAAGTATCGGAGACGATGTAAGAGCTGGCGTACCTCTTTCACAAAGTCTACGTAAGCATCCACGCTATTTTGATGACCTTTACTGTGACCTAGTTGCCTCAGGTGAGCAATCAGGCGCCCTTGATAAAATTTTTGACCGCGTAGCCCTTTATAAAGAAAAGGCTGAAGCTTTAAAATCAAAAATTAAAAAAGCTATGTTTTATCCTATTGCAGTGTTAGTGGTCGCTTTAATAGTAACATCTATCCTCCTTATATTTGTGGTACCACAATTCCAAGATATTTTTAGTGGTTTTGGTGCTGAATTACCAGCATTTACTTTGATCGTGATTAGTATATCTGAATTTATGCAGGAATATTGGTGGATAATACTCATTGCTATTATCGCTACTGGCTTTATCTATAAAGAAGCTCTGCTGAAAAGTAAAAAACTCAGAGATGCCAATGACAGAGCGATATTAAAACTGCCCGTTATCGGTATGATCTTGAATAAAGCAGCAGTTGCTCGCTATGCCCGTACACTTTCTACTACCTTCGCAGCAGGTGTGCCGCTGGTTGATGCACTTGATTCTGCAGCGGGCGCTTCCGGTAATGCGGTTTATCGATATGCAATTTTAGAAATTAAAGCCGAAGTAAGCTCAGGTAATCAAATGAACTGGGCAATGCGAAACTCAAAAATATTCCCCGATATGGTCGTACAAATGGTTGCCATAGGTGAAGAGTCAGGTTCACTCGATGGTATGCTTGCCAAAGTGGCCACCATTTATGAGCAGGAAGTGGATGATGCCGTTGATGGTTTATCGAGCTTACTTGAGCCACTTATTATGGCGGTTTTAGGTGTTCTTGTCGGTGGTTTAATTGTTGCTATGTACTTACCTATATTCCAATTAGGTTCTGTGATTTAACACATAGCTGTAAGCTGTAAGCTGTAAACTGTAAACGCTAGTTGATAACTTACTACATAAAATAAATAATAAAAACGGTTCAACACAGCGAAGTAAAATCGGCCTGCAAATGGCCAGAAGTTAGGTATTTTAATGGAAAACTTTTTTCTTGATATAACCACTGCGATGCAAACTCAGCAGTGGTTTTATTTTTTGACCGTCGGCTTAGTTAGCCTATGTATTGGTAGCTTTTTAAATGTGGTGATTTATCGTTTACCACTGATGATGAAAAGAGAATGGCAAACTGAATGCCGTGTCTTATTGGCCGGTGAGCTCAATTCAAAACAACAGACAGAACAAGCGCCATTTAATCTGGTAAAGCCAAATTCGACCTGCCCTAAATGCAAAGCACCGATCAAAGCTTGGCAAAATATCCCTGTGCTAAGTTGGTTATTATTAAAGGGTCGCTGTGCAAATTGTAAAACCGTTATATCTGTTCGTTACCCTATTGTTGAAATGCTTACAGCAGTTTTAAGTTTAATTGTTGCTGCTGTTTTTGGCCCAACGAAGCTTGCTCTTCTTTATATAGTGATTACTTGGGTTTTAGTCGCTTTAACCTTTATCGATATAGATCACATGTTGCTGCCTGACCAGCTAACCCTCCCATTGGTTTGGCTAGCGCTGATTGCCGCCACTACGGGTATTACCATTGCTCCAACCGATGCCATAATAGGTGCCGCGGTTGGTTATTTAAGCTTATGGAGTGTCTACTGGTTATTTAAGCTTGCCACAGGTAAGGAAGGCATGGGTTATGGTGACTTTAAACTATTAGCCGTGTTCGGTGCGCTACTAGGTTGGCAAGATATATTAACCATAGTGCTATTATCAAGTGTCGTCGGTGCTATCATCGGCATTGCGCAAATCTTTATTCAAGGTAAGGACAAAACCACGCCAATCCCTTTTGGACCCTACCTTGCCATAGCAGGTTGGGTAACTTTGCTTTGGGGTCAGCAAATTCAAAGCTATTACTTTAACTATTTAGGTTACTAATTATGGCAAACTGGGTTTTAGGGTTAACCGGTGGTATTGGTTCTGGCAAAAGTGCAGTAAGCGCCATGTTTGAAGAGCTTGGTATTCAAGTTGTTGATGCCGATGTCGTAGCCAGAGAAGTCGTCGAGCCAGGCTCTATTGGCCTCAAAAAAATTACTGAACATTTTGGTAATGAAATACTTACTAGCGAAGGCACGCTTGATCGTGCAAAACTAAGAACGATTATCTTTGCAAATGAATCAGAAAAGCAATGGCTAAACAGCTTATTACACCCACTTATTAGGGAGTCAATGATCACGCAATTAAAGCAAGCCACCAGCCAGTATGTCATCTTAGTTGCTCCCTTACTTTTTGAAAATGGCCTAGAAAAATACTGCGATCACACCTTACTAATTGATGTTCCGGTTGAAGTGCAAATAACAAGAACTACAGCTCGTGATAATGTATCTACTGAATTAGCTAAGCAAATCATAGCCTCACAAATGTCGAGAGCTGACAAGCAAAAAAAAGCAACGGATATATTAGATAACAACCGCCCTCTTGAAGAGGTAAAAATTGATGTGCTAAAGCTACATAAAAAGTACCTGACACACTCGAACTAGGCTATTGATTTTGTTTATAGATTTTCATTAAACAAAGCCTACCCAAAACCAATACAAAAGTACCAACAAGCATTCTAAATGACTGAGTTTATGGTGAAATTATTTTGCAATTTTTCCTAAATCAGACAAGACTGATGTAATAGCCTTACTTTTTCTGTTAGATTGTGGCAAATAAAGGATCAAACTAGGTGTTCAATGAATATAAACTCACCGCTACTTAGAAAATTTATTACACTCGGTCGTATTGATGCAGAGACCGTAAAATCAAAGCAGCGCGAATACAGCTCTACTGCCGAGCTTATTTCTAAAACATGTGGAATGGATGGGCATGAACTTGCGGAGCAATGTACAGACCTATTTCGTGTGCCTTATTTTGATATTAGAGATTTTGATGTAGCGTATATTTCTGAAGAGCTTATTAAAGACAAACTCATTCGTGAACACCATATTCTGCCGTTAGTAAAAAAAGGCCGTAAGCTCTATATTGCCGCCTCAGATCCGACCGACTACGGTGCATTTGAAAACTTTGAATTTAGTACCGGTCTTTCATGCGAAGTGGTCGTTGTTGATTATCTTCAACTTGAAAACAAAATTGAGCAATTACTTGATGCTGCAGGAAGCTTGCATCTAAGTGAAAGCGAATTCAAAGAGCTTGGGGATTTAGAATCAGAGAGCCCACAAAACTTAGCACCTAAAGATGAAGACAAAGACGATGCCCCTATTATTGTTTACATCAATAAGATTTTGATGGATGCGATTAAAAAAGGTGCCTCGGATCTGCATTTTGAACCTTATGAACACCGCTACCGTGTGCGTTTCCGTATCGATGGTATTTTGCATGAAATGGCAAGCCCACCCAATAGCTTAGCCAGCCGTTTATCGGCGCGGATCAAGGTAATGTCACGACTTGATATCGCAGAAAAACGTAAACCTCAAGACGGCCGTATTAAGCTTAAAATTACTGAACGAAAAAGTATCGATTTCCGTGTCAGTACATTACCGACCCTTTGGGGCGAGAAAATCGTTATGCGTATTCTCGACTCATCAAGTGCTATGCTGGGTATCGATGTTCTTGGTTATGAACCAGAGCAGAAAAAGCTGTATATGGATGCACTTGATCAACCACAAGGCATGATCTTAGTAACGGGTCCTACTGGTTCTGGTAAAACAGTATCATTGTATACAGGTTTGAATATTCTCAACCAGCCAGAACGTAACATCAGTACAGCCGAAGATCCTGTTGAGATAAACCTTGAAGGGATTAACCAAGTACAGATCAATCCGAAAGCAGATATGACCTTTGCCAATGCATTAAAAGCCTTTTTACGACAAGATCCTGATGTGGTGATGGTTGGTGAGATCCGTGACCTTGAAACAGCTGAAATTGCTATTAAAGCGGCACAAACAGGTCACTTGGTATTATCTACCCTGCATACAAACTCAGCACCTGAAACCCTCACCCGTCTTTTGAACATGGGTGTACCAGCTTACAACGTAGCTAGCTCAATCAGCCTTATTATTGCTCAGCGTCTAGCGAGACGTCTTTGCCCTAAGTGTAAAACGCCAGAAACACTTCCTGAAGAAGAGCTGATTCGCCAAGGTTTTGATAAAGATAAGCTCAGTGAAGTCCAGTTATTTGCACCAAATGGTTGTGATAGTTGTACAGATGGCTATAAGGGTCGAGTTGGTGTTTACGAGGTAATGCAAATTACCCCTGAAATCGCGCAAATCATTATGCGTGGTGGTAATTCGCTAGAAATTGCTGAAGTAGCGCTTCGTTCAGGCTTTAATAATCTGCGTTTATCTGGTCTTAAAAAAGCTGCCGATGGAGTTACCTCATTGAAAGAAATAAACCGAGTAACGAGTTTTTAAAACAAATTCGTTACTGGATTATCAGCTAACTGTTCAGTAAGATCTGACTAAAGTGCTTATTTAAGAGTTATTCCATGCCAACAGTTGTAAACTGCCCAACATGTAAATCAAAAGTCGAATGGTCGGAGCAGAGTCCGCATCGCCCATTTTGTTCAAAACGCTGCCAGCTAATTGATTTAGGCGAGTGGTCGTTTGAAAATAATAAAATTTCTAGTCCTATCAACAATGCCAATGAGCTAAGCCAAGATATGATTGAAGACATCGAAGCGATGCTGGCTAAAAATGATGATGCATTCTTTAAAGAATAAAGTCTGATTGCAGTGTAATACAAAAAATGCGGCATTTGCCGCATTTTCATATACATTTACTTTTAACCTTCTGAACGCTCGCCTTTATTCAGGCCATAATGGCCCTTTTTGTGACCTTTTTTACGAAGGTGCTGTTTGATTTTTTGATAACTTTCGCGCTGCTCTGCATTCAAAACTTGCCAAATTGCATGGTCAGATTTCATTTTCAGCATTGCAAACTGCTGGCCTTTTTCTTGGCGAGCTTTAATCAGCTCCAATGCGGCATTTTCGTCAAATGCTTTCGTTGCTAATAACGCATCCATTTTCTCTTTGTGTGCTGCACGAGAGGCTTTCATTGCATCTTTATCACCGCGAAGTGCTGCAAATTGCGATTTTTGCTCAGCAAAAATCGCTTTTAGTTGCGTTTGCTGATCTTCGCTAAGTTGTAACTTATCAATGCCGCGCTCAGAAAGTAAAAAACGAGCCTGCGGGTTCATACCACGGTTAAAGTCACCTTTCGCCATTGCTGAAGTAGCACCTACACTGGCTGCTGCTAAACCACAAACAAGTACGAATTTAGAAAGCTTTTTTGAAATAGTCATAATCATTACCTTTTGTTGGGTTGTGCTTTACTGTCGTTTCCGACCAATGTGATAACTATATCTAACTCAATGCAAATGAACGCAAACCAGTGTAAAGGTTGTGTAAAGATTCACCTTTACACAATTTAGTGAGTAAAATAGCCTTAAAGAAGTAAATAGCTAGGTGTCAAAATGAAACTATTGATGATCGACGACGATACAGGATTGTGTGAATTACTCAGCGAGTACTTATCAGCACAAGGTTTTACAGTAGAGTGTGTTCATGATGGTGCTGAGGGCCTAAAACAAGCTATTAAGCATAGCTATGAGCTCATATTGCTTGATGTTATGTTGCCATCTATGGATGGCTTTGAGGTGTTAAAACAATTAAGACAGCATAAGCTTACCCCAGTGATCATGCTAACCGCGAAAGGCGAAGACTTTGATCGCATCTTTGGTTTAGAACTGGGCGCAGATGATTATATTCCTAAGCCATTTAACCACAGAGAGCTGCTAGCCCGCGTTAAAGCAATAACCCGTCGTATAGAGCATATCAATAGCTTATCGAGTCAACATGCCAGCTCATTGAGTGTAAACAGTATCAATATCAATTTCGCAACGCGAGAGGCTTCGGTAAACGACATCGTACTGAGCCTAACAGGCACTGAATATGAAATTCTTACTATGCTCGTACAGCATGCAGGTGAAGTGATAAGTAAAGAACAAATAAGTGAGCAAGTCCTGGGTAGACGCCTCGCCCCTTTTGACCGCTCAATCGATATGCATGTAAGTAACATTCGTAAAAAGATTGCAGAACACGTGAGTAATGAACGGATCAAAACCATGCGTGGCAGTGGTTATGTACTAATACAAGGCGAATAATATGCAAACACCGAGCTGGCTAAAGCATCCCCGCCACTATTTATTTTTAAAAATCTTTGCCTGGTTTTGGGTTACTGTCATAGCCACTATCACTATATTGGTGTTTTTAAGCCAGTTAACGAGCAATGTAGGCAATGATGACCTGCGTGGACCCATGCTTAAAAATCTTGAGTACACCGCTAAAAGTATTGAACGCATAGTTGCTAAACACGGTAAATCTACTCAAGAGGTACTATCTCATCCGCGCTTATCCAAACATAAATTATTGTACTTAAATGGTGAGGTGCATGGTGTTGAGATGCTCAGCGAACCGGTATCCAAAGACATTGATTTGAGCTTGCTTAACTTTACCAAATATATGCGTCCGCAAATTATTTTTACCGATGAATATCAAGCCTATGGGCCTGTAGTATTGAATGTACCTGAAGGTAAATTTTATCTCTACGAGATTGATGAAAAACGCAAAAAACCGTTTTTTGTCAGCTTATGGCTGATGCCAATTTGGCTAAAACTACTCATTGCTTTAATTGCTTCATTAATGCTTAGTTTCTTCTTTAGCCGTAATTTAATTGCCCCTATTAATAGTCTAAAAGAAACCGCAAAAAAACTGGCTCATGGTGATTTAACTGCCCGTGCCGATGTATCCCCTACTCGTCAAGATGAGCTAGGTGTACTTGGCCGAGACTTTAATACCATGGCAGTGCAACTTGAGCAGCTTATAAGCGCCCAAAAGCGATTACTCGCAGATATTTCCCATGAACTACGCTCACCATTAACGCGTTTAAAAATGGCCACGGGACTTGCGCAAATGCAAGCCGATGACGCACAAAACGCTTATTTAGAACGCATTGAAAAAGAGGCAAATCAGCTCGATAAAATGATTGCTGATGTCCTCCAAGTATCTCGCTTAGAGGCTAAAAGCCAAACACTGGCGTTAAGTAAACAATCTCTGCAAGTGATTGTTGATCACGTACTAAACGATGCTAAATTTGAAGCCAAGCAAAATAATAAAGAGCTCATTGTCAATGGGGCACTAACAGCCGACATCAAATGTGACGAAACCTTAATTGCCAGCGCCCTCGAGAATGTTCTACGTAATGCGATTAAATACGCTGAGCACTCTATTTCAATAGGTTTAATTGAATCAGATGCTATCTACATCACTATTTGTGATGACGGTAAAGGGGTTGAAGAAAGTAACCTTGCAAGACTTTGTGAGCCTTTCTTTCGTCAAGAGCATTCCCGCGATAGGAGTACAGGTGGTACCGGTTTAGGTCTTGCAATTGCAAAGAATGCTATCTCAGTACATGATGGTACACTAACACTTGAAAACCAAGAACACGGTGGACTTTGTGTAAACATCCGCCTTCCTTTTAAGAGTGAGTAAATGTTTTATAGCAGCGAAGCAAGCCTTGTCAGTAACATACCTAATATTAATAAGTTCTTTTCTGAGCAATTACAGCAAGACTTTCTGAGTACAGCTCATGGTAAGCTTTATTACGGTTATGCTATTCCTCGCCAAGCAAAAACCGCTGTTGTTATTAGTAGTGGTCGAATAGAGTCTTTGGTTAAATACAAAGAGTTGCTATGGGAGCTATATCAAAATGGCTTTGCTGTTTTTAGTGTTGATCACCAAGGACAAGGCCGCTCTTATCGCCATTTAGAAAACACACATAAAGGCTATGTAAACCGCTTTACTGATTATGCTGATGACTTTGCTATGTTTATAGATAAAGTAGTGAAGCAACACTGGCAAGGAAAACAAGTACTGCTCGGACACTCAATGGGGAGCGCCATTGCCTATGATTACCTGTCACGATATCAACATCAATTTTCGGGGGCATTTTTGTCAGCGCCCATGTTTGATATTTATACCAAAGGGACACCAAAGCCTGTAGCAAAACTGGCTGCTAAAATTGCATCTTTAATTGGTCTTAGCCACAGTTATGCATTTGGCCAAAGCGACTACTTACCGGTCGACTTTGCAGCCAATGAGCTAACCAGTAGTGAAATTCGCTATAAACTGTTCAGAGAGCTGTATGCTGCAGAAAATGATTTACAGTTAGGTGGGGTAACCTATGGTTGGCTCAATGCATCGTTTGATTTTATCGCCTCTTTAGTCGATAAAAAAGTCGATATTCCTTTGTTTATCGCCAGTGCTGAGCAAGATACAGTGGTCGATAACGCCGCTCAGTTTGCACTTACACATAAACAAAAACAGGCACAACTAAAAAGCTATGCTGGTGCACGCCACGAACTGTTATGTGAACGCGACGAGATAAGGCAGGCTGTACTCAGTGATTTTTATCAGTTTTGTGCTGCACTTTGACGTGTTTTATTAACCACTGAAAGCGGGTCTAGGTGCATGAGAATATCCATTTCACAATCAAAATGTGTTTGAATTAAGGCCTCTACTTCATCTGCGACTTGATGCGCCCTGATCAATGATAATGAATCTTCAAGCTCTAAATGCATCTGAATAAACTTAATTTTACCACCTTGGCGAGTACGGATATCATGGGCGCCAAACACGTCTTGATGACTATTCACAATCTCCAATATTTGTTGTTTCTCTTCATCAGGAAGCTCTTTATCCATTAAGTGGTCAGCACTTTCGCGAGCAATATCCCAGCTGTTATAAAGCAAATAAACAGCCACACCAATAGCAAACAATGGATCGGCATAAGCGACACCGTACTTAGCTAATACGATTGCCAGTAATACAGCCAAGTTTAAGATTAAATCGCCTTTATAATGAATAGAGTCTGCTTTTATCGCAATTGACTCAGTGTGATTAATCACTTTTGTTTGAACAAATACCACCACAAGCGTACAAACGATAGCAAAAATACTAACCCAAATACCGAGATCAGAGTGCTTTAAAATAACAGGGTTAAATAAGCGCTCAACAGCATGAAAAGCTAAGAAACAACCCGAGCCGGCAATAAAAGCGGCTTGTGCAAGCCCAGCTAACGCTTCAGCTTTACCGTGACCAAAGCGATGATCATCATCAGCAGGACGTAATGCATAACCTAGGACTAAAAAGCTCATCAGTGATGCAGTGATATCCATTAACGAATCAGTCAATGAACCGAGCATCGAGGCTGAGCCTGATGCAAGCCAAGCCCAGCTTTTTGCCGCGATCATCAAACTCACCATTACAATGGTGACTAGACTGGCTGTTCTAACCCAAAACTCATAACTACGATGCTGCACAACAACTTACCTTCAGAGAGTAACTAGACTGAGTATATCATCTTTTCATTCTAGTTCGTGTATACTCAGCAGCAGATCTAATCCTTTTTAAATGAGATTCAAATGCTTGATATTGTGTTGTACCAACCAGAAATTCCACCGAACACGGGTAATATCATTCGCTTATGCGCGAACACGGGTTATGCGCTGCACCTAATTGAACCACTTGGTTTTGAGTGGGATGATAAACGGGTCAAACGTGCTGGTCTTGATTATCATGAATTTAGCCATGTACAGCGCCATGCGTCGTTTGAAGCATATCTTGAAAAGTGCCAGCCGAAAAAAGTCTATGCGTGTACCACTAAAGGCAGCCAATTTCACCACCAAGCGCAATACCAACCAGGCGATTGTTTAGTGTTTGGTCCAGAAACCCGCGGCCTACCTGATGAGCTCATTCAATCATTACCTAAAGAGCAGCGAGTTCGCATTCCGATGCAAAAAGATAGCCGTAGCATGAACTTATCTAACTCTGTGGCTGTATTTGTTTATGAGTCTTGGCGTCAACTGGGGTTTGTGAACGGTCAATAACTTATTGAAAAAACGCTCGTAATAAATATTTACTAATTGTTTAGCACGACCATTTTTTATGGACTAACCTAAATAGGTTAGTTTGTTCCCTAAAGATGGATTTTAATGCGCTTTTTCGCCCAAGTAGGCAGTATCATTTTACTGATGCAGCACTTTTCTAGTGCTGCTTCTACTGCTGTTTCAAATCCCACTATCTCGCAAGCCCCAAACATAGCGCCCCTTTTACTGCTGATTCTTTTAGCTATTGTCATCCTTGTTGGAGCGGTCATCTATTATCAAAGAAATCAAAAGATGACGCTATTGGATGCCCTACTCTCTCAGTCTAAAGATGGAATTTGGGTCAGCGATGAGCAGTTTCGGATCATAGAAATCAATAACGCATTTAGTGAAATATCGGGTTATAAAAAAAACGATGTACTTGGCAAAAAATTCAAAGCATTAACGCAAGCTGGTCGCGATAAGCAACTCGAAGAAATCATACAACAGGAGTTAAGTAATGACGGTTATTGGTCTGGCGAAATTTGGAATTTACGTAGAGATGGGCAACCCTACGCCATTGATTTGTGTATAACAAAAGTGACCACACCACGCTTTGCGAAAAGCTCTGTAAGATACGTTGGTATGTTTTCTGATGTGACTGCTCGTAAGAATAACGAGCGAGCTATGCTCAAGCTCACTACCAAAGACAGCATAACAGGCTTATCAAACCGCGCCATTTTTATAGAATCACTTGAAAAAGCAATTAAAGCCTGTAATGACACTTACCCAAGCCTGTTGATCATCTTTATCGACATAGACAATTTCAAAAAAATTAATGACTCACTGGGCCACACGATTGGCGATGTTCTGTTAAAAGAAGTCGCCTGTCGTTTAACCGACTCCCTAAATTCAGGCTTTACTATTGCAAGAATTGGTGCTGATGAATTCGCGGTACTGGTGCCGCCCTACCTATACTCTGGCAAAACGGTGTTCTTCGCCAAAAAGACCGCAGACATCGTACTACAACAATTTAAGACCCCTTTTATGTTAGATGGTTTTGAAACCTCGCTAACAGCGTGTTGTGGCCTTGCTATCTACCCAGACAATGCATACAACTGTGAAAACTTAATGCGCAGCGCAAATAGTGCCCTAAATCATGCTAAGAAAATGGGCCGTAATACTTATCAGTTTTTTGATAAAGACCGCCACACGCTCGACCCAACCGAATTAACCAAAGAAAGCGCTTTATTTAGAGCGATTACCAACAATGAGTTTGAGCTTTACTTTCAACCTAAGTTTGATGCTCAGCACAACCAATTGTACGGTTTTGAGGCTTTAGTTCGTTGGCCACAAGAGGATGGCAGCATCATTATTCCTGATGAGTTTATTCCTCTCGCAGAACAAAATGGGGCAATTATTCCGCTCACCCAATTACTGATGGAGCAACTTCTTAATCAGCTGGCTCAGTGGCGAAAGCAAAGCATTTCATTTGGTAATGTAGCTATTAATATTTCAGCCTTACACTTTCAACAAAGCAGCCTTATCGAAACGCTAATCGACAACTTGGCTAAATTTGACGTGCCTGCACATTGCTTAGAACTTGAAATCACTGAAAGCGCCATGATGGATAACCCTGAGTTTGCAGAACAGCAAATGAAACGGATTAAATCAATTGGTGTACATATCGCGCTTGATGACTTTGGCACTGGCCATTCATCGCTAAGTTACCTAAAGCGTTTTCCAATAGATACGCTCAAAATCGACAAGTCATTCGTAAAAGACATCGATAAGAATGAACAAGATCGCAATATCACTGCCACCATAGTGCGACTAGCTAAATATTTGGATATAAATGTGGTTGCTGAAGGAGTGGAAACTGAGGAGCAGGCCTATATGCTGCATATTATGGGTTGTCATTTCCAGCAAGGTTATTATTACTGTAAACCATTAAAAGCCGAGCAAGTCAGCGAATTTATTAATGACACGTTAGAGAACCAGCAATCTAGCTAGCAGTTAAAATTGCAAATAAAAAACGCGATTCATGAATCGCGTTTTTTATTTTACAGTGCACAATCTGAATTTTTAAGATTGTTTATTCGGATTTTTGCTCACGGCCAAGCAACGCCATCGCAGCTTCTTTTACATCTTTATTTTCATAAAGCACTTTGTAAATTTGCTCCGTAATTGGCATTTCTATGCCTGTACGCTCAGCAAGTAGGTACACTTCTTTGGTATTTCTATAGCCTTCTACGACCTGACCTATTGATTCAATCGCAGCTTCAACCCCTTCACCTTTACCAAGCGCAAGACCAAAACGACGGTTACGAGATTGGTTATCTGTACAGGTTAAGATTAAGTCACCAAGGCCAGCCATCCCCATAAAGGTATCTGAACGAGCACCTAATGCACAACCTAAACGACAAAGCTCAGCTAAACCACGAGTGATCAAGGCTGTTCGTGCATTAGCACCAAAACCAAAGCCGTCAGACATACCTGCGCCAATTGCAATCACATTTTTAACCGCGCCGCCAAGTTGTATACCAATGAAATCATCATTGTTATACACCCTAAATGAACGTCCACAGTGTAAAAGGTCTGCCAGCTGCTTTGCAAAATCTTTAGAAGTCGACGATACCGAAATAGCCGTTGGTAAGCCCATTGCCATTTCTTTAGCAAAAGTAGGCCCAGAAAGCACAGCCAATGGGATATCATCCCCAAGCTCTTGCACTGCTACTTCTTGCAATAAACGGCCAGTATTAGGTTCTAAGCCTTTAGTAGCCCATGCAACTTCGGCACCTTCTGACAACCAAGGTTTAATTTTTTGAAGCGTACCTGCAAACGCATGACTTGGCACAACAACAAGAATGATCTTGCTTGCTTTAACTGCCGTTTCTAAATTAGCTTCTAGTTGAAGCGTTTCAGGAAAGCTAACATCAGGAACATAACGTTGATTCTTCCGCTCAGCTGCAAGCGTAGCAACGTCATCGCTATTGCGGCCCCACAAGGTAACTGGGTGACCATTTCTGGCAAAGCAAATAGCAAGGGCGGTGCCATAAGACCCCGCCCCTAATACTGTAACAGCTGATTGTGCTGTACTCATAGCTTATGCGTCTGCAGTTGCCTGTTGGTCTTGAGCAGCACGTTGTTGCATGTATTGAGCAAATAGTGCGTCAAAGTTAACTGGCGCTAAGTTTAATTGTGGGAAAGTACCACGGTTAACTAGGTTTGATACTGCTTCACGAGCGTAAGGGAAAAGTACGTTCGGGCAGAAAGCACCTAACATGTGCGCAAGCTGAACTTCTTCAACTTCACCGATAGTGAAAATACCCGCTTGTTGGATTTCACAAAGGAATGCTGTTTCTTCACCGATTGAAGCCGTCACAGTTAAAGCAAGAACAACTTCAAACACGCCTTCTTCTAATTTGTTAGAACGAGTATCTAAGTCTAGCTTAACTTCAGGGGTCCACTCTTTTTGGAAAATAGCAGGTGAATTAGGTGTCTCAAAAGAAACATCTTTAGTATAAATGCGTTGAATTGAGAATTGAGCGCCTGCTTGTTGTTCTGCTGCTGCGTTTTGATTTTCTTCGTTCATTGTAATTCCTAACTTGTATTCGTTTTTATATTTAAAATTTATTAAGCGTTAAGCTTTGCGTCTAAAAGGCCTTGCGCTTCAATTGCCATCATGTCGTCACAACCGCCGATATGTTCATCATTAATGAAAATTTGCGGAACCGTGTAACCACCATTAGCTTTGTCGATCATTTCATCACGACGCTCAGGGTGAACACCAATATCGATATTCGTGTAGTTTACACCTTTGCTCTCTAATAACGCCAAAGCGCGTTGGCAGAATGGACAGTATGCTTTGGTGTAAAGAACAACTTTACTCATAATAATTCCTCTATCGGGCTGTTAGCTGCTTTGTTTAACGACCGGTCGTTGTTGGTAAGCTAGCTGATTGCCAAGCGCCCATACCGCCCGCTAATACATAAACACGCTCAAAACCTGCTTTATGCATTGCAGTTCCGATACCTGAGGCAGTCATGCCCGTGGTACATACTAGTATAATGGGTTTAGTCTTAAACTTTTCAAGGCTTGAAAAATCAGATTGCTTTGCTTTTTCTGGATTTAAGTGAGTTGCGCCTGCAATACGGCCAGAGTTAAACTCTTTTTGTGAACGTATATCAACGACTTGACCATCATCACGGTTAATTAGCAAAGTAAGTTGCTGTGGATTGATTTGACGAATAGCCGAAAATTTACTTTTAAACCAACTGCTGATCAGCATTGCGACTAATGCCAACCAGATAATGCTCAAAACCGGATGATTTGAGATAAATTCAATATATTGATCCATGCGTTTTCCACTAAGAAATTTAGGTGCCACAGCGCATAGCCATGGGTTAATTAAAATTTGCCACGCAAGTATACGTGCTTGAATTGAAAATGCTAGGGCGTGAAATATTTTAATATGACATATTGATAGCTGATCAAAACCATAAAACACGGTATGCTAGTGATATATAAGTGCCAATCTTCAGGAGCTATAATGACAGAGCATAAAAAACCATTGGTATTAATGATCTTAGACGGTTGGGGATACCGTGAAGACACAGAAAGTAACGCTATTCTTGCTGCTAATACCCCAGTACTCGATAACCTTTGGGCAACCCGCCCACATACATTAATTTCAGGTTCGGGACTTGATGTTGGTTTACCTGCAGGACAAATGGGTAACTCTGAAGTAGGCCACGTAAATTTAGGTGCTGGCCGTATTGTTTACCAAGATTTCACTCGCATTACTAAAGCGATTGATGATGGTGAGTTCGATAGCAACCCAGCACTTGTTGATAATATTGACAAAGCTGTAAAGGCTGGCAAAGCCGTTCATATTATGGGTCTTTTAAGCCCAGGTGGTGTTCATAGTCATGAAGATCACATTGTCGCAACGATTGAACTTGCTGCCAAGCGCGGTGCAAAAGAAGTTTACTTTCACGGTTTCTTAGACGGCCGTGACACGCCGCCACGCAGTGCAAAAGCATCAATTGAACGAATCGAAGCCGTATTTACAGAACTTGGCTGCGGCCGTTTAGCTACGCTTGTTGGTCGTTACTATGCAATGGATCGTGATAACCGTTGGAACCGTGTCGAGCTTGCTTATGACGTTATGGTTAGTGGCATTGCTGAATACAGCTATACAGATGGCGTTACCGCACTTGAAGCCGCTTATGCACGTGACGAAAACGATGAATTTGTTGCTGCAACAACTGTTGTGCCAGAGGGCCAATCAGCTGCTGAAATTAATGACGGTGATACAGTTATTTTTGCTAACTTCAGAGCTGACCGAGCACGAGAAATGACTCGTGCCTTTGTTGATGCTGACTTCAGTGGTTTTGATAAGAAAAAATCACCTAAGTTAAGCGCTTTTGTAATGATGACTGAGTATGCAGCAGACATCAAAGCGCCGATTGCATTTGCACCGGAACCCTTAACAAACGTATTGGGCGAATGGTTAGAGAAACAAGGTAAAACACAGCTACGTATTTCTGAAACAGAAAAATACGCACACGTTACCTTCTTCTTCAGCGGTGGCCGTGAAGATGAGTTTGTTGGTGAGACTCGCGAACTGATCCCATCACCTCAAGTAGCAACCTATGATCTGCAACCAGAAATGAACTCTGAAATGCTGACCGATAAACTTGTTGAAGCAATCGCTAGCGGTAAATACGATGCTATCATCTGTAACTACCCTAACGGAGACATGGTAGGTCACTCAGGTGTATTTGAAGCTGCAGTTAAAGCTTGTGAAGCAGTTGATCACTGTATTGGTCGTGTGGTTGCAGCACTTGAAGAACATGGCGGTGAAGCTCTGATCACAGCCGATCATGGCAATGCTGAACAAATGGCTAACCCAGCAACGGGGCAAGCACATACTGCACATACAAGTGAGCCTGTGCCATTTATCTATGTTGGCCGTGATGCAACACCGCATGATGGTAAGACATTAAGTGACGTGGCACCAACCATGCTCCACCTACTCGGCTTAGAGCAGCCAAGTGAAATGACTGGTAAACCAATCATGACGCTGAAATAAGCTATGAGTAAATGTATTAACCACTTCCTTAAAATTGGTTTAATACTGACTTCATTAGTAGCAACTTCGGTTGTTGCTAATGAAGATCAAACCAAAAAAGACCTATCAGATATTCAATCAGCTTTACAAAAAACAGAGGCTGAACTTAAAGGTCAACGCAAGTCAATTGCCCAAATGCGCAAAGATCTCCGCGCCCATGAACTCGACATTGCTAAAAATGCAAAAGCATTAAATCTTGCAGCCCAATCAGTTAAAGAAAACGAGCAACAACAGCGTGAACAGCAAGCAAAGGCACAAAAGCTGAAAGCCCAACAAGCACAGCGACAAACCTTATTAGCTGCACAGTTAAAAAGTGCTTACATGGCTGGTAGCCATGACTACTCAAAAATGCTGCTTAACCAGCAAGACACTGCCAAAATTGAACGTACACTAAGTTATTATAATTACTTAAATAAAGCACGCATCGAACAAATTGAAGAGCTCAAAGCACTGCAGCAAGAAATTGCAGACAACCAAGCTGAACTTGAAAAAACTAAACAACGCCTAGTTGCTTTATATGACGAACAAAAAAGACGTCAGCAAGCCTTAGTCAATGCACAGCAAGAACGTAAAACTAACCTCAATAAACTACAATCAGCATTAAAAGAAACAAAGAGCTCAATTGATTATTTAAAAGAAAACGAGCAAACCCTAATAACCGCAATAGAAGAGCTAGAACAAGAACGAAACCAAAAAGTAGAACTACTAGGCTTACAAAGTAGTAAAGGCAAACTTGACTGGCCAACTAAAGGGTCATTACGCCATCGCTTTGGGCAACGTAAGCACGGCAACATAGATTGGAAAGGCGTACTTATCAGCGCTAAAGAAGGCAGTAATGTAAAAAGCGTACAGAACGGCCAAGTTGTTTACGCTGACTGGCTAAATGGCTTTGGTTGGGTTATCGCTATTGATCATGGCGATGGTTTCATGAGCTTGTATGGCCACGCACAAACTCTACTTCGCGATGTTGGCGACCTTGTTAGAGAAGGGGAGACAATTGCTTTAGTAGGTCAAAGCGGCGGACAACCGGATCCTGGTCTATACTTCGAAATACGCCACAAAGGACGCGCAGTAAATCCTGTAAAATGGTGCAGACGCATTTAATTGATTAAATAGCTGCACTCTATGAGGAGCAGCTGATGCTAAAAACTAAACATTCTTGCAAAGCACACTTTTCCCCAGCTAAGTTTTTCACTCAGCTGTCTTTAGTGATGCTTATAACCTTTCTCTGCCTGATGCTGCAATCGTTTCAGGCTCATTCTAAGCCCTCGTTACAGTCTCTTCAGCATCATGAATTAAACGAAATCCTTTTTAATATTCATACGTATTATGTAGATGATCTTAAACTACAAAATTCATTTGTTAACCAGCCAGATAATTTACAAGTCGAAGAATTGTTCGAACGCCTTGACCCTTACTCAAAGTATCTGGATGAGAATGAGCTCGATGCCATCTTCAGTAGCACTAATGGTCGATACACAGGACTAGGTATCGAAGTCAAAGTAGAAGATGGTCGAGTATTTATAGTCAACATCATTGATAAATCACCTGCAGCAGTTGCTGGTTTACAAGTAAATGATGAAGTTATTGGTATAAATCAACAGCCAATTATAGATAAAAGCATTGAAGAAGTAGCGAAATTAATTCGTGAAAGCGGGCAAAGCGCTGTCGATGTAGCAGTTAAAAGGGAGAAAGAAGCTGAGCTCAACTTCTCGATTAAACGCCAACAAATTAATTTGCAGAGCGTTAGTGGCTATTTAGCAGATACAGGCGTTGCACTAATCAGTATCAATGCATTTAACAATCACACACTGCACGATGTTGCTCGAGAACTTGCAAAAATGCAAGTCACCAATAGCTTTCCACTTTCTGGGCTAATAATTGATTTACGTGACAATCCTGGTGGTACATTACAAGGGGCCATTGAAGTCGCTGATCTGTTTTTAGATAACGGCACTATTGTTTCAACCAGAGGTCGCTTCAACGAAGCCAATCAAAAGTATCAAGCGCATAAGGGTGACATACTCAATGGTGCCCCTATCGCCCTACTTATTAACGAGAACTCAGCATCTGCGGCTGAAATACTCGCTGCAGCATTAAGAGATAATCAACGAGCAGTGCTAATTGGCGAAACCTCATTTGGTAAAGGCTCTGTGCAGTCGCTTATTCCATTAGGTAACGGTAATACGGCATTAAAATTGACCACAGCACGCTATTACACACCTGCAGGTCAATCAATCGATGGTAAAGGGATTCCCCCAGATGTGAGTATTAATCAAACAATGCTTTCAGAAATTGACCAAGACGTTATAATAAAAAACATTCAAGAATTGGCGCTTTTTAGCTCACTTCTAGATAGACAAGACAAAAAGCAACTTACAGCAAAGCAGCTAGTTATTATGCAGTAAGTAAATGCTCACAATGGATATAATAATTACAAAAAGTGAATCTACGAACAGGCTTATTACTCGCCGTATGTTGCCTACCGCTATTCTGCCAAGCAAAGCAAATAGCCATAGTAATCGATGATATAGGTAATCATCAGCGCGATCTTGAAATATTAAAATTACCAGGGCAAGTGACATTCTCAATCTTGCCCCATACCCCCTATTCGCAAATTTTTGCAGAGCGTGCCAGTAAAACTCATAAAGAATTGCTTTTACATGTTCCAATGCAAGCGCTTGATAAAAGCAAAGCGCTTGGTCCAGGAGCCCTAACAGATACCATGACTAAGTCCGAGTTACAAACTACTCTCGGCCATGCGTTAGCCTCATTGCCACAAGTAAAAGGTGTCAATAATCATATGGGGTCTGAGCTAACACAGCTTACTGAGCCTATGAAATGGACCATGGAAGTCCTAAAAAAGCGTGGTTTGTACTTCTTAGATAGTCGAACAACTAGCCAAAGTGAAGCGCAAAATGTTGCCAACCTTTATGGTGTCGCAAACGTATCTCGTCATGTATTCCTTGATAACAATGTCACCCAAAGCCAGCTACAACATCAACTTGAAGAACTAAAGACCAAAGCTGAGCACTTCAACTATGCAATCGCTATTGCACACCCCTACCCAGAAACCGTTGCATTTCTACAGCAAGCACTCCCAAAACTACAACAGCAAGGCTTCGAACTTGTTCCACTCTCACAGCTAGTAGAAACCAAATACATTCAATTAGCCAAGGCTGAACAAAGACAAGGGGAGTAAGCTGAACAAAACACGATTTGCGAGTTAGAAAGAGTAAGTCATAAAGGTTCTAGGTTCTAGGTTCTAGGAAGAGTGTAGTTGTAGGAATGGCTTTAGCCATGAATGTGTTTGTTAAGGTCTAGATTCGGCACTGACGTGCCTCCTACTCGTTTTGTTGCTGAAGGAGTCTCTTCAGTAAACAACCCTACCGCTCAGCTGACATCTAATATCTAACGTCTGATGTCTCTGTGTTTCAGCTGACGTCTGAAAGCTGAAAGCTGACAGCTCCAAACGCAAAAAAGCCCGACTCTTTCGAATCGGGCTTTCTTTAATTTGGAGCCTGGCAATGTCCTACTTTCACATGGCAAATGCCACACTATCATCGGCGCTGTTTCGTTTCACTACTGAGTTCGGCATGGGGTCAGGTGGGTCCAAAACGCTATTGTCACCAAGCAAATTTGGTTTTAATTCGCTCTTTTGAGCAAATTAATAAATCTGGAATTCTGATATCAAGTAAATGTCTACTTTAGTTTCTTAACTTCTGTCTGTTACGCTGTCACAAAACGCGTTTGGCGTTGTATGGTTAAGCCTCACGGGTAATTAGTACAGGTTAGCTTAATGGCTCGCACCACTTCCACATCCTGCCTATCAACGTTGTAGTCTTCAACGGCCCTTCAGAGACTTTAAAAGTCTAGTGAGAACTCATCTCGAGGCCTGCTTCGCGCTTAGATGCTTTCAGCGCTTATCAGTTCCGAACGTAGCTACCGGGCAGTGCCATTGGCATGACAACCCGAACACCAGCGGTTCGTTCACTCCGGTCCTCTCGTACTAGGAGCAACCCCTCTCAATTCTCAAACGCCCACGGCAGATAGGGACCGAACTGTCTCACGACGTTCTAAACCCAGCTCGCGTACCACTTTAAATGGCGAACAGCCATACCCTTGGGACCGACTTCAGCCCCAGGATGTGATGAGCCGACATCGAGGTGCCAAACACCGCCGTCGATATGAACTCTTGGGCGGTATCAGCCTGTTATCCCCGGAGTACCTTTTATCCGTTGAGCGATGGCCCTTCCATTCAGAACCACCGGATCACTATGACCTACTTTCGTACCTGCTCGACGTGTCTGTCTCGCAGTTAAGCTGGCTTCTACCATTACACTAACCGTACGATGTCCGACCGTACTTAGCCAACCTTCGTGCTCCTCCGTTACTCTTTGGGAGGAGACCGCCCCAGTCAAACTACCCACCAGGCACTGTCCGTAACCCCGATTAGGGGCCAACGTTAGAACATCAAAACTACAAGGGTGGTATTTCAAGGACGGCTCCACAAAGACTAGCGTCTCTGCTTCAAAGCCTCCCACCTATCCTACACATGTAGGTTCAATGTTCAGTGCCAAGCTGTAGTAAAGGTTCACGGGGTCTTTCCGTCTAGCCGCGGGTACACAGCATCTTCACTGCGATTTCAATTTCACTGAGTCTCGGGTGGAGACAGCGTGGCCATGGTTACACCATTCGTGCAGGTCGGAACTTACCCGACAAGGAATTTCGCTACCTTAGGACCGTTATAGTTACGGCCGCCGTTTACCGGGGCTTCGATCAAGAGCTTCGTCCGAAAACTAACCCCATCAATTAACCTTCCGGCACCGGGCAGGTGTCACACCGTATACGTCATCTTGCGATTTTGCACAGTGCTGTGTTTTTAATAAACAGTCCCAGCCACCTGGTCACTGCGGCTCCCGTCCGCTTAGAGAGCAAGTCTCATCACAGATAGGAGCGTACCTTCTCCCGAAGTTACGGTACGATTTTGCCTAGTTCCTTCACCCGAGTTCTCTCAAGCGCCTTAGTATTCTCTACCTGACCACCTGTGTCGGTTTGGGGTACGATTCGGTATAATCTGAAGCTTAGAGGCTTTTCCTGGAAGTATGGCATCAACAACTTCACACCCTTGGGTGCTCGTCTCGTGTCTCAGTCTTAAGAGTCCGGATTTTCCTAAACTCTCAACCTACTCACTTTCACATGGACAACCAACGCCATGCTTGTTTAGCCTGCTCCGTCCCCCCATCGCAATTATACCAAGTACGGGAATATTAACCCGTTTCCCATCGACTACGCCTTTCGGCCTCGCCTTAGGGGTCGACTTACCCTACCCTGATTAACATGGGATAGGAACCCTTGGTCTTCCGGCGTGCGGGTTTTTCACCCGCATTATCGTTACTCATGTCAGCATTCGCACTTCTGATACCTCCAGCATACCTCCCGGTACACCTTCAACGGCTTACAGAACGCTCCCCTACCACTCAAACAAAGTTTGAATCCGCAGCTTCGGTGCATAGTTTAGCCCCGTTACATCTTCCGCGCAGACCGACTCGACCAGTGAGCTATTACGCTTTCTTTAAAGGATGGCTGCTTCTAAGCCAACCTCCTGGCTGTCTGGGCCTTTCCACATCGTTTCCCACTTAACTATGACTTTGGGACCTTAGCTGGCGGTCTGGGTTGTTTCCCTCTTCACGACGGACGTTAGCACCCGCCGTGTGTCTCCCGGATAGTACTTTACGGTATTCGGAGTTTGCA